>CAYNSR010000001.1:0-238895 GCA_964400125.1 uncultured Micavibrio sp.
GAGCAATCGACTGTTAATCGATTGGTCGCAGGTTCGAATCCTGCTCAGGGAGCCATTTTTCAAATCCGGCGTTATTTGCGTCTGCTGGCACTTCTGCACTGTTTAAGTCAGATACAAATTCAGAAAGCACATCAAAAGGTTGTTTGAATTTCACGGTTAGCAAACCATCCTTCCATATGCAGTTCGATACCAGAAAGTTCAGAAGGCGGCGTTTTTCATGCGCGAATTGCTTCACGAATAGAAAACCGGCGTTTTGAGCCAGTTCGAGTAATTGAATGCCCTCTTCGATATAGGTCTGGCTGGCGTTTTGCGGGGATTCCATTTTGGCCAGTATCTTTTTCTGTTCTTCCCGCCATGCCCTGGCCTTCTCTTCAAAGAAGATTTCAGAAATCTTTCCATCCAGCTTATCCACATACATGCCGTCTATGCGCGTTTCCAGCCGTTTGTACTCGCCCTGCAACCGGCTAAGGGTATCTTCATGGTATTGCCGCTTGTCTATGTGGCTTTCTTTCAGGGCTTGGCAAACCCAGTCCAGAACATCATCGTCAAAGCGCAGATTTTTAAGGGCTTCACCAAACTGCCGTTCCAGTTCCTCTTCCTTGACGTAGGGAATGCCCTTTGCGCCGATAGCCCGGTAGTAGACGTATTTGCCTTTCTTCAAATCTCCCACAAGGGAACCGCCTGTATATAAGGACGGTACGTCTTACCCCCTGCGCTTATGGGGAAGATTTTGTCAGGTATAATTTGACCTGGCAGTCAAATCTGGTACATAAAACTGTATCAGTTGATGCGGATGCGGAAAGAATTGAAGTCAAATCAATAGCTTAAAATTTGGCTTTCTTCTCCCTCCGCCATCCGCCTCCGCTAAATTTTTCCTTCAGAAAAATTTTAGCTTCGACGAGATTTATCGGTCCACAAGATGAACAACATGCACCACCGCTATCATCGTCAGGCGATCCTGCAGGAAATCGGGGAAGAGGGGCAAGCCCGCCTTGCGGCGGCACATGTACTGGTGGTCGGTGCGGGCGGGTTGGGTTGCCCGGTTTTGCAATATCTGGCAGGGGCCGGGATCGGGACGATCGGTATTGTCGATCATGACCGCGTCGATGTCACCAATCTGCATCGGCAGATACTTTTTAGGATGGATGATACAGGAAAATCAAAGGCGCAGACTGCACAGGGTCGCCTTGCGGCGCTGAACCCCGATATTGCCATTCACGCCTATGACACGGAACTGACAGACCTCAACATTGCCGGGTTATTTTCAAATTATGACATCATCGTCGATGGAACGGACAATTTCGCGACGAAATACCTGATAAACGATATGGCTGTAAAGTTGCAAAAACCCGTGATATACGGGGCCATTCAGGGATTCGACGGGCAGGTTTCCGTTTTCGACGCGGCGCACGGGCCCTGCTATCGCTGCCTGTTTCCCCAGCCGCCGCAAGGCGTGGTCCTGAATTGCGCGGAGTCCGGCGTTGTCGGTGCACTGGCGGGGATCGTCGGCACAGTACAGGCGATGGAAACCATTAAAACAATCGTCGGAGGCGATACGCTTTATACCTTGCGCGGATTTTTGTGGATCGTTGATTCCAGAACAATGGAAACACAACGCCTTGCCATCCCCCGCCGCGACGATTGCCCGGTCTGTTCCCGCCCGGCACACGAAATCGTACCGCATTACGCATCACCCGTCTGCGCGATCGGTACAGTGCGCGAAGTGGGATGCAGCGATATACTTACCATGACGGGCATAACGATCATCGATGTACGGGAACGGAACGAATGGGATCACGGACATATCGATGGCGCCATTCATATTCCCCTCTCTGCCCTGAAACACGATCCGGAGATTTTCAGTCCGCACCGCAAAAGCGCATGCGTCCTCTACTGCCAGCACGGCATGCGCAGCCGCGTAGCCGCAGAAATTCTGCTGAACGCAGGATTCAGCGATCTTTACAGCCTCAAAGGCGGCTACGCGATATGGCCGGAAAAACAGGGCTAGGGCGTGTTGACAATTACAGCAACCACTGGACGGCAGCGGCGAGATAGATGAGAGAAGCGAAATTTCTGGCGCGTTTGCAGTAGCGCGTGGCGATGCCGCGATAGTTTTTGAGCCTGCTGAAGTAACATTCGATGCGGTGGCGTTCGGCGTAAAGGGCATAATCGCAATCTCTTGGTGTCTTGCGGTTTGAACGCGGTGGTATGACGGCCTGTGCGCCGGATGCGGTAATCGCGTTCACGATTTCATCGGAATCGTAGCCTTTGTCCGCAAGGACGGCATATGCCTAGAACCCATCGATAAGAGGTAAAGCTTGCTTAACCGTCACTTCATCCCGGTAGCGTTCCATCCAGAACCTTAACCGGGGTAGGTAAATCGCCCCTTTCGGCCTTGATCTCCATAAACCGCGCCCATTCCTCGGCATCGGCCTTTTTGTGAAATGTTCGGCATACGGTAGCAAAACCCTTACGCCGTATCTGGACGAAATACTTGTCCCCGCGCTTAACAAATGTAGCCATGATCGAGCAGCCTGTGCATCATTGTTGCATCAAGCTGTTTTCATCACTGCTTTTTGGATTTGAGGCTTTACCCTAAGTCATTGATCTGACTTAGATAAAACTGGTCGGAGTGACAGGATTTGAACCTGCGACCCCTTGCACCCCATGCAAGTGCGCTGTGTTCGCCTCACCTTCGGTTCGGCTGTACCGGGCTGCTCTTACATGCAAAAAACGTAGTGAAAACAACTCACTCTTTCATCCTCTATAGCACAGGACATTCTCGGGCAGCAATAAAAAATGGTTGAGGTTAGTGCAGCAAGTGCAGCAGGATTGCAGCAAGATATTCCGGCAGGGCTAAAAATGGGGAGTTCGGTATCAAAATCCGAGGCGGGATATATTATGTGTGAGTTAGATTAGAATGGAAAATAACGCTATGTTCAATTCCCATTTCTAAGCCCTCTGGATGGCCTGTTCTTTAGCAGTGGTTTTGGATAGCGGCCATAGCCTTCATCGACTCCATCACCCCTTCGGAGTCCAAGGCGGGGCTATCCCTGTTATGACCCTGCATATTCGGCTGGCCTATATCTCCAAAGAGAGAAAGAGAACACTGCGGCACATGGGGGGACTTTCCGGCTTTGCGCTATTGATTGCCTCAATAAAAATTTATGCTACTTTTTTGACTTCGTTATGGTAATTTTCAGATGGGGCCATAACTCTAAAAACCGCGATCGACATAATAACCTTTTAAGTATATTCTCTTCTTATGAACTTAGAACAAAACCACATTATCGATCTCTTCTGTGGCTGTGGAGGCTTTAGTCTCGGAGCTTATCTTGCGGGATATAAAAGCGTACTTTCCGTTGACATGGATAAGACCCTTTCCTCTGCACACGCCCTTAATTTTCCAAATGCAAATTTAAAGCATCTGGATTTGTCCAAGACAACAGGCCAACAGTTACTCGATGCTTGCGACAATCAAAAAGTGCATGGGATTATAGGAGGTCCGCCTTGCCAAGGCTTTAGCATGATGGGAAAGCGAGATGAGAACGACCCAAGGAATGAACTTATTGGTCACTATTTTAAACAAATAAAATTCATACAACCATCTTTTTTTGTCATGGAAAATGTCCCAGGACTTTTGGCTGGTCCAATGAGAGATAAACTTGAGAAACATCTCAAAATTATGTCTGAGCAATACGTAATTATTGGACCAATTAAGGTAGACGCAGGAGGTTTGGGGGCCGCAACGAAACGCCAACGTGTAATTGTAATCGGCTATAAACAGAAAGAATTTGAACCTTTTAGTGATAAAGATATAGTTGGACTACATCTAGATCGTCTGGTCACTGTAAGCGAAGCGATTGGAGATTTGCCACTACCTCTGAATTGCGATGATGGCGATTGGGGCTGGAAAAGATATGACGGTCGAAGAAAAATAAGCGACTATGCCTTAAAGGCAAAAGAAAATCCTCCCAAAGGCTGCGGCTGGAAAGAGGCGGTACAAAAGCTAGAGGATGGCTATGTCTCCGGATTAATGAATACTGTACATGCCAAAGAAATTGCAAAAAGATACAGCTTACTTGAATGTGGTAGCACTGACCCAATTAGTAGAGCATATAAACTTGATTGGAACGGCCAATGCCCGACACTTAGGGCTGGAACGGGAAGCGATAAAGGAAGCTATCAGGCCGTACGGCCCCTTCACCCCGATCAAGGTCGGGTTATTACGGTCAGAGAGGCCGCGAGGCTTCAAGGGTTTCCTGATTGGTTTGTATTTCATCCAACGAAGTGGCATAGCTTTCGAATGATAGGGAATAGCGTATCTCCCTACTTATCAAGCACAATCTTAAACTTTATAAAAACCCGAACAAAAATCGGTCATTTAAAAAAAGTAGCTTAAATAACTTTGTCAGTTTTCCAACACCGAGAAGTTAGGCAAGTATGTATAAAGTTTCTGAAATTTCTTTGCTTCGCTATCTGGAATAGCCCCCCTATCCAACGTACCACCCATATTCAAAGGAAGCTGACGCTCTAGACTTCTTATCTCTCGTAGAGTTAAGGGGGGAACTTCTATCTTTATCATTCTATCTCTAGTAAGAAAATTTAAATCTTGAAATTCACAAGCTGCGAATACCCCTTCGTCTTTTTGTGAAACAAACATCCCTACTACTGTATGCATGTTTGCATTATCATTATATTGTATAGAGCAAATCTTTTTAAAGCTGAGCTTTTCATCAGCATTTAATCGAGCGTTACGATTTGCTAAATTAGCTTCAATTTCCGCCAAAAGCATCCGCTGGCCTAAGTTGCCATACTTCCACGAAAATAAATCCTGCTCAGTTGTTGCTAGAGGCACACGATCTCTACCAAAATTTGATATAAAAGCATCAATGGAAGAAATACCGTCAGGCGGTTCAGTCTCGGGAGCCCTCTGACACTGAAAGCTAAAAGTAAAAGCAGTCCCTGAAAGTGCATGATTGGCCACAGTAGAAATATCAGCAAACATTTCAGGAACTAAAGGATCGTCATAATCAAGCCAAATGATGTGTGGCCTTTCCCATTGCAACGAAGGGAGCACCAAAGACGAATGTTTACAAATAATTTTAATCGCGTTAAAGGGCTTATTGAAATCCAATCGCTTTTGCTCACGCGGGTCTTCCTCAATAGAAATCATATCTGAAATACCCAGAGATTTATGAAATAAAATGAAATCACTAAAAGCAATTCCGCCAAATCCTACGTACGTATATTTTGATAGCTTATTAAAACTAGAAAATTTTCGATAAATATCGCAAAGCATCCTGCGCTCTGTATGCTTTGCAGGGCGCAGTGCATAATCAATTTTTCTATAGCTGGAAGGCATTAGCTTATCAGAGCTCTCTATTTTTTTTGACGCGCAAAAGTAAGATCAAATGTTTTCTCTCCCACAGCACTTGCGGAGGACAGTCCAAATTCGCTCATTAAAAATTCAACATTTTTTGTGGGTCTTGAATACTGTATTTTGACCATCTTTTGCGAAGCTGCAAACTGTTGCTTACTTGGAGCTTTAAAATCTGCATTTTTAGAAAACTGCTCTGCTTTTACAGGCTTTGCTTTATCTACAACATCCAACATAAGGCTGTGTTTTGATCCGCGCTCGTCAATATCAGCGTCCAATTCATTCAAGAAAGTTATTACAGGTCTCATCATTTCAACCATTTTACTGAGAGTGCTTTGCCAAATAGGATTATCCGCGTCAATATCATCCTTCGTGGTATTCCACGGTATTCTTGCCGAATCATCCGAATCAAAGCTGACGATACCTCTAAATCTTGCATATTGGTTGTGATACCGGGGCGCAAGCAACTTCCCTTCGCCGTTCTCTAACAAACCCCATCCGGTTTTGTCTTGCCTATCGGCTTCAAGAATTACCCTTCCATTACCGATGATATACCACCCAGCCTCTCTAGGAGACGATGAAGCAGCAGCAACTACAATACGCACCTTTACATCCGCTTGTCCTTTATCTTTAAACGTTTTGTTAAATACACCCGGACGTAACTTTGAACTACTTTCCAGTAAATATAAACTTGTGGCGTCGACGTAATTACCGTTAACACTAATAGAAAGTCCCTCAGAAATAAATTGTCTATGCTTAGATTTGATAAGCTGAACTATTGTGGTTGTGAGCTTTTCAGTTCCAAACTTATCGGCGATTTCAGGTCTTAAATCTGTTACAATAATTTCTGTACCGGGATTTGTTAGTGAGATTTTTTTTGATTTGAAGTTAGACCATGGGAAAAACCAATCCGTGTTTTTAACCCATTTATTTACATCAATATCTATTGCCCATGCTTCTTTATCGGTTGCAGATTTCACAGCGAATTTTGTTCCGAACTTAAATAAGGCACGCTTCATTCCTACGCCAAATTGTCCGATCGAGTGTGTAGTAGTAGGATGTTTATCGGGCCGACCAAAGCGAAATGCATATTCACGCGCAATTTGAGTTCCAAACCCGCCGCAATTATCCGCTATATAAAATTCATTTTCGTTAAATTTAATTTCTATCCAGTATGGCTTTAGGTCCGAACTCTTGGCTTTAATACGCTCTGCACCATCGATACAGTTATCAACAAGATCCAAGATTGCCTGTTCCAGCGGAATATCCCGCGTAAGCATATCTACAAAGAAACGCTTAGTGGGCATTACGTTGATATGATCTGTTTGTGACATTCCGGCCTCTGTAAATTAGATATTTCTGTCGGTTGAACTTAAATTTATTAACTCAGCATTATCCAACAACCACGTTTCCAAATTAGCTAAAAGATTTTGAGGCTCTACCTTTAACCTTCCTTTTAGGGCACATTCCCATATCAAACACACACGCCAGCCCTGTGATATTAATTCGTTTACCACCTTTTCGTCTCTTTTTTTGTTGGCAAGCACTTTGTTTTCCCAAAATTTTTCTCTGGTTTTGGGCAAACTCTTTGATCGGTAACACCCATGTCCATGCCAAAAACAGCCATGAACGAATATAACGGCCTTATATTTTCTGAGAACGATATCAGGTTTTCCGGGTAAATTCTTTACATGAAGCCTGTAGCGATAACCAGCTGCATACAATAGTTTTCTTATTATGTATTCGGGTCCAGTATCTTTACTTTTAATAGCAGACATAATTTGACTGCGTTTTTCTGACGAAACGTGGTCAGCCATTAAAGTAACTCCCATCTAAAGTGCAAATCAGATAGATAGTTTACATACACATCAACCGTCACGCCCACCAGATAGTACCTTTATTTACATGCTCGTTCTTATAGTGCTATCAGCCCCCCCAATACTTTTTTCTAAAAGCTATAGGTTGCTCGTCCTCGGAGAGAGAATTGCACTTTCAAATTACTACCATTTAGTCTGGCTTTGATAATGGGGCTACTCAGCGGTCTTTTTGAGATTGCTAAGTAAAGCCAGCAAAGCGTCCATACGTATCCATTGTGTCTTGCCAGTACCGTCTTTAATGGGCACTTCAATGGCATCGGCATTTCTGCGCTTCATTATCGAATAACTGGCTTTGCCAACCAGCACCATCTTTTTATTAACCAAGATTTTGCCGCTATATTGGAAAACAGCGTCTCCATCAGACTGATGTACTTTCAAATTCCGTCTAATTTCTGAAAGTGTAGCACATCTAGTAACATCTACTGGTTTTGCCATGTTCCCAGTTATTCTAACCATGATGTTTTTTACCGCCCATGGCTCTAAAATTCTTGTCCATACATTTTGATTGATTTTTCCCCTGTTCGGAAAAAAATTTTCGCCAATCTCCTCAGTAATTGCTTTTTGGGTTTTATCTAAGCCTCCCTTGGATAGCATAGCATCCACGATTTTTAGATATACCTCAGTGAAGGGAATGTCTGCGGATGGAAGACAGCGATTACCAGCCAAGAAGTGAATTTTTTTACCGGCCAATTCAGGATTGGATTTTTGCAAGCGTTCATATTCTTCTTTCCCTGCTACTTTCGCCGCCTTGTCCATAGCAGCTTGAACCCGAGCCATTACATCAGCGGTATCTTGATATGCCTTTTGCTGGTTGCCAAGATTTCTGCCTGTTTTCTTGCTCCCGTTAGCAGATGTTGTCACAGTAAGGCTTCTTTCTTATAATATAATGGCATATTACGGCATATAATCCCTATATATACGAAGTATATATTTAGGATTTCACTACACAAATGTACCACTCCGTTAATCGCTGAGCAAGCTGTCCAATCACGGCCTTTTTGAAGCGGTTCTTTAACCTACTGACCTTTGCGGTCCATTCTTACTATGTATGAGGCAGATTAGCTGAAAACCTTATTTTCTACGGTTTTGCCTTAAAGTGACTGCGCCTTTTTTTGAACGATTTCGAGCCTCTTCATATTTACAGAATAATAAATATGAGCCAAGAGCGACTATAATTTGACCCACAACCCTATGAGGAAAGAATGACAAAGCTGCATAAGCGGGGTGCGTGAACATCACGACTAACTCCCCTACCATTGCGGCAATAAGGGCAAGAAGGAATAGCACCTTCTTGGTCCTAGCACGGCTGGCTCCAATTAAAGTTATTAGGGTAGGAAAATCAAGGCAGGTGACTAAAATAATAATGAAGTTAGTGACGATTATTTTCTCTCCCTTGGCTTTTGCCTCATTTATAGCTCGTAAATTGTCATCGCCTGTCGGACCGCCGATAAAGTTCATAGAAGCGGACTGTTCATTCTGAGCAGCGATATTACTTTCAATTTGTTTTGTTAATTGCGCTAAGGCAGGGTCTTTACGCGGCCCTTTAGATATGATTATGCCGATGGTTGATAATGCAATAGCAACTAACAATACTGCGAAAGCGACTTTGTATTTAACATGTGCAGCCATAATACTTCCCCCCTAAAGTAAAACGGCCACCAGCTTTCTCTGGGATGACAGAGTCATCCTATCTTTCTGTTTTTATTTACTATTTTATTATATAATGATCTGCACATAGTATGCACAGCCACGACAGATCAAGGACTTACGGCTGAAAGCTGCACGGAATCTGCACAAAAAGGACAAGGGGCATGGCCTTTATCATCGACAAAGAGGAACTGAAACCCGGCCTGATTATCTTCCGCCGGGGTGATGTGGAGCATAAGAATTTCTATTGCCGTATCAAACTTCCCAAGGCAGACCGCTATAAAACCATTTCCCTCAAGACTTCCAATATCAATGAAGCCCGCGACCGCGCCTATGATTATGATGCAGATGTACGGTTTCGGATAAAGCACGAAGTCCCGATATTCGATAAGCCTTTTAGTGATGTGTCCAAAGAATACATTGAATCCCAAAACCTACGCGCAAAGATGGGTGAAATCGGACATGAGCGCGTCAGAAAGCTAAAATCTTCCATCAATAACCATTTAGACCCCTATGTAGGAAACATTCAAATCAGTATGATCGGTCAAGACCGATGGGCCAATTATCCCGCATGGCGGCGCGAACACGGGAAAGGTCAATTCCGCGATCAGGTCAGTGATGCCACGGTAAAATTTGAAATGATGATTTTCCGTGCCATCATGGATTTTGCCATCAAGAAACGCTACATCACGGCAGACAAGCGGTTTGAAGGAAGGCCGCAATTCAAGCTGATGCGCCGGGATGCGTTTTCTATTGAGGAATACCGCG
This sequence comes from uncultured Micavibrio sp., assembly GCA_964400125.1. Taxonomy (GTDB): domain Bacteria; phylum Pseudomonadota; class Alphaproteobacteria; order Micavibrionales; family Micavibrionaceae; genus Micavibrio. The sequence continues at coordinate 9,673 of CAYNSR010000001.1, forward strand.
CCTTGCACACGCGGGGCCGCGCATGGGTCAAGGCGGCAACGAAAGATTCAAGTATATGGTATCGCACCATGACTTATAATTTCGTGCTTATCATGTGCAATACCGGGATGCGCCCGCCGGAAGCCAAGAATTTGCGCTGGCGGGATATATCCAAAGGGAAAGACAAGGACGGGCGCGATCTTATTATCCTGTCTGTGCGGGGCAAGGGTAAATCAAGGCAGCTTGTCGCCCCGCCGAGTGTCGGGGAATATCTCGACCGGGTGAAAGCCATGTCCAAATCTACCGGGCCGGATGACCCGGTATTTACGACCAAAGTAGGGAAAGCAACCAAATCCCTTTATGCCGAACTGGTAACGCAACTTTTAACAGAAGCGAAATTGCGCGATGGCCCGTCAGGAATTCCACGCTCGACTTATTGTTTCCGTCATACCTATGCGACATTCCGCCTTGGTGAAGGCGTGGACGTTTATTTTCTGGCGCAGCAGATGGGAACCTCTGTTGAAATGATCGAGCAACATTACGGCCATGTGAACACAGTCAAACACGCCGACCGCGTGTTGCATGGTATGGGAAGCTGGGAATCCTTGCCGGAAGACGACAACAAACCGGATAATAGCCAGAGCGGGAAAGCTGGGGCGGCCCGCCCCGGCCCCGAACGGCGCAAGAATCCAAAGGGTAAGAAATAATCATTCTTCATGGGTGGCTGAAACAGGGCCGCGAGTTCGCTGCACCAGCCGCCCGTTCTTTCCTGCCATCCATCCGATGCGCCGCTGGCGCGATTGAATCGGAGGCATGGCCCCGAACAAAAAGGGCGAATGAGGAGAAAACGAAGTAAAAGCATAAAAGAACAATGAGTTAAAATGATATTTTGTAGTTGCCGAATCCCTGAATTTTTCTTAATTTCCTAAATACGCCCACAATGAATGTGAGAATTGATGACAACCGCTTTGGAGAAAAGTGAAGGGACTGATCTTTTGCAGGGAACGCCCGGCATTCGGGTATGTTTGCGCGACAATCCGGGGCGGCAAGGAGTCACGACAGGACAAACCAAAAAAGCTGGAAGCCGAGTTTTGGTTGAGATAGAATTTGGCCCGAACGATAAACAATACAAAAATATCGAGGTTGTGGAGCGTGTAGCTTCAAGCCATGATCCATTTTCTCTTCTTGATATGGGGCGGTTTGGCAACCCGGCGGATTTACGGCGCGTTCTTATCTTTGAAAAAATCAAAGGCGACCTTACTAACATTTTCTATTCAATGGAGTCCAGTAATACGGATTTTTATCCGCACCAGTTTAAGCCCGTACTGAATTTTATCGAATCTCCGGCAGGGCGGATTTTAATTGCAGATGAAGTTGGCCTTGGTAAAACTATCGAAGCCACATATGTTTGGAAAGAGGTACAGGCGCGACACGGAGCCAGACGCCTTTTGATCGTATGTCCGGCCATGCTACGCGAAAAATGGCGGCGCGATCTTCGTAACCGCTTCAATATCGGAGCTGAAATTATATCCCCATCAGCCCTTCTTTCCCGGTTACAGGACATTGCTCAACACCGTACACAGGATGCTTTTGTTTATATTGTCAGCTTGGAATCCATTCGTGCGCCCAGCGACTACGAAAATCCTAAAAACAGCGCTATTAGGGCACAGTTGGCGCGGCATCTGGATGAGCATCCGGCTACTGCCGATTTTGCTCTTTTTGACCAAGTAATTATAGATGAAGCCCATTATCTGCGTAATCCATCAACGGGTAATAACAGGATTGGCCGATTGCTGCGTGATGCTGCCCAGAATCTTATTTTATTGACAGCAACCCCCATTCAACTTGGTAGCGAAAACCTCTACCAATTGATGAGGCTTCTTGACCCCGATGTTTTTTATGATTCCCAAATTTTCGATGGCCTGACTCGTTCCAATGCCCATATTGTAAAAGCGCAAAGGGCGCTTTGGCAGCAGCCACCTGATGCAGAGGCGGCGAAAAATGCACTTCATAACGCGCTGGTATCCGAGTATTTCCGCAATGACCCTGTTCTTGCCAAGATTCAAGGAATGTTGGGCTTTCCTTCTTTGACTCAGGCTCACCGCGTCGAATCTTTAAGATTGCTGGAAGGGCGGTCGCTTCTCTCTCAATATATGAGCCGAAGCCGTAAGCGAGAAGTCATGGAAAACCGCGTGGAGCGCAGCCCACAGACATTAGAAATAAATTTCTCTCCTGAAGAGAAATCTGTTTATGACACGGTTAGCAGACATATTCGCCAACAGGCGGAAGGAAAATCAGGCGTTTATCTCTTCTCTCTTCTGGCCAGGCAGCGCCAAATGGCAAGTTCTATTGTCGGCGCAATGGAAAGCTGGAATGAAAAAGGAATTTTGCATGATCTTCTTTCAGAAGACCTCGGCTTACTTGAAGAAATAGGAGATGAGGAAAGTTTTGATTCTGAGCTGGCTTCCGATTTCACGCCCCCTTGTCAGGATATTGCTTCCTTAGAGAAAGTAGATAGCAAATATAATAAACTTCGCACATTCTTAATTGATGAACTGGAAAAAAATCCAAAAGAGAAATTTGTTATTTTTGCTTTCTTTAAAGGTACGCTGAAATATCTCCATAGACGGCTTAAAAGCGATGGTGTTCATGCCATATTATTGCATGGGGATAGCGGCAATGAGAAAGATCAAATTATTGACAGTTTTTCCAACCCTGATGGCCCATCCATTCTTCTTTCTTCGGAAGTGGGAAGCGAGGGTATAGACCTTCAGTTTTGCAGATTTCTTGTCAATTACGATCTGCCGTGGAATCCTATGCGCGTCGAGCAGCGTATAGGCCGTTTAGACAGGCTTGGTCAAAAATCAAAAAGAATATCCATCGTCAATCTAAAAGTTGCCAATACCATCGAAGATCGCATTGTCATGCGCCTGTATGATCGCATCAATGTTTTCCGCGAAAGCATAGGTGATCTGGAAGACATTATGGGGGAGATGACAGAAGAGATCGTTAAAGAATTTCTGAATCCTGATCTTTCCGATGAAGAGCGTTTGAAAAACGCGGAAGATTCTGCAATGGCGCTTGCCAACAGACACGCGGAGCAAAAGCGGCTTGAATCAGAAGCGGTTAATCTTGTGGGATTCTCTGATTACATCATGCAGAATATCCAAGACAGCCGCGATCATGGGCGCTGGCTTAGTTCTGATGAATTGATCTCTTTCGTCGAGGATTTTTTTGCTAAATATTATCCCGGCACAAAAATTGATCCTGCGGATGATACAAACAATCGGCATATCCTTCTGTCAGAAGAAGCGCGGCAAAAGCTGGGGCTATTCATAGCAAGGGAAAAACCGGCAACACATACGCGGATTCATCAATCGCCACGCCCGATTTTGTGCGTTTTTGACCCGCGAAAATCATCACAGATTCCAAGCCAATCTGAATTTATCGACACGATGCACCCAATTATTCAATGGATTAAGGAGGCTTATCAAAACGATATAGAGAGAATTTATCCAGTTTCCGCGATGCGGATAAAGGAATCATCGGGCATTAAGCCGGGAGATTATGTGTTCTGTATTCAGCGCTGGTCTTTCAAAGGGCTAAAACAGGAAAATGAACTAACTTTTAGCGCAATTATGTTGGGAGCCGAAAATCCCCTTTCCGACACAGAGGCCGAGGATTTCATTATACGGGCGGCAAGGCATGGTGAAGCGTTGCCAAATGCCTATAACAGTTTGGGCGATCTTGGAATTATTCGTGATCTTGCCAAGGTTTGCGATAACTATATGGATTCACGGTTTTCAGAGAAATGCGAAGAGTTTGAAGCTGAAAACACCGTGCGTTGCAATCAACAGGAAACAAGCGCCAAAAAATATACAGAGCGGCGCACTGGGGAACTTAGGGAAAGATTGCAACGCTTTGTGCGGGACGGGCAAGAGCGCCTTGTGCCAATGACGGAAGGCTTGATACGGCGCGAGGAAGAGCAGTTAAGTGAAAAACTTACAAAGATACATGGCTTCCGGCAAGTTGACCCGACAACATCGACGTTGGCCGCTGGCATTATACGGGTTGAATAGATTATGGCAGAGGATTGGAAAAGTTTACTGCTTCAGTTGCGGGATAGAATCGCGCGCAAAGCGACATTGCCTATATCTGACACAGATCAGCAGGAATCGCCAAGCAACCCGATTGCAATAAATATCGGGATTGATTTTGGTACAAGCTACACAAAAACTTGCTTTCGGGATGCTGGCACAGAACAGTCCGGCATTATAAAATTTAAAGATACCGCCATTATTCCTTCGCTTATAAGGGTTTCGCCTAAAGGGACGCTTTATATGGGGCATCATCCGGCTCCATCAGATTGTTATGACATAAAATACCTGAAAATGCGCCTTGCGGGCGTTCCCATTGATGACAAATTGCCCACCATACAAGGGATTGATTTAGCGCAGGACAACACTTGCCGCGCCCTATCCGCATGGTTTCTTGCAAATGTTTTAAGGGAGTCCTGTTTGTATTTGCAAAGTGCCGAGGCCAGCAGGCTTAGAAATCGTCGAATTTTCTGGTCTGCAAATATTGGCGTTCCGGTGGAACATTACGATTCCCCGGCTCTTTCGGTGTTTGAGGAAGTCCTCGCAGTAGCGTGGAGATGGAATATAAAAGGGATTCTTCCGGAACAGCTTGAGCAGATTACGAGGCTCTACGAAGAAGAGAAAAAAATTATCAATCCTGATGATACGGATTTTCATGCCGTTCCAGAAATTGCTGCCGCCGTACATTCTTTCGTTATTTCCCGAAGCGCCGCCCCCGGCTTTTATGTTTTCTTTGACATTGGCGGCGGAACTGTTGATGGGGTTGCTTTCAAGTACCGGAATGACGATGGCTCTCGATATATAGACTTTTATTCAGGAAAGGTTGAATCTATCGGCCTTGAGATTTTTCAGAAGCAGCCGGGTAACTTAAAACAGAAATTGCAGCAACTTGTCGGGTACGTTGTTATCACGGCGAAGCAAAAGGATGGGCGTAACTGGCAACTTGATTTAATTCAAGATGACACTTTTCGGAGAAGATTGGGAAATCTAAGAGAGCGAGATATGCGTCCCCTTATTGTATTTCTCGGCGGATATGGCGCAAATCATCAATGGTATAGGAACTCAATAAAAGAAACTTATCGGGATTTTGGCCATAACAATGCGGGGATTCCCCCTTATGCACTTTTAAATGTAATGCCGCCTAACGATTTTGATCTTGGAGAAAATGAGTTTTCACGGTTCACAATCGCTTACGGCCTTTCTGTTCCCTATGGCGAAGGGCCGGAAGTTGCTTTGCCAAGTGCATTTGATTATCCGGAAAGACCGCAACAACAACGGGTATCTGGCGTTGTGGATTACGCCGATAGCAAAGATGTTTATGATTAGATTTGCGTTTTAGATTTTGTCCATGAATTTTTGAAACAAGACCAAAATCTCATCAAAATCCGGCTGCGCTTGGTAATACAGGGCGCGGGTGGACTCATAGGCCGATTTATAAAAATCCCGCGTTTCTTTATCTGTCAGCAAGAACGCTTCATTCTGTGCAATAACCGAGTTATCCGCCGCACGGAATCGCTTTTCCTTATGTGCCAGATATTCCGGTGTGCCGATGAATTTGACCGTGTCTGCGTCCTGTAACAGGCAATAAACATCATAATAATGCCGCATGAAATTAACGGGGAACTTTTCCGTTTCCTGCTGCTGGCGGTATTTGGTGGATATGGTTTGCAGTTTTTCAACCAGCGTATAGCCGGGATGATAGCAGGAAACATCCACGGCGCAGTTATCCGTAATCTGCACTTTGCCGACCGCGTAATCATAGGCCCATGAACTGATAGTTTTCGGGAAGTTTGGCGTTATATCGTCAAACCCGACTTCCAGTAAAATCCCGTCTTTCAGACCATCAATCTTTTCACCGATGATTTGATAATGGAGCCGGATTCCACCGCTTCGATATTTTGCATCGTCAAACGCGGTGTCGCGCTGAACATCATGGATGCCGTCAAGTCTGATGGTTCCGGCCAGCCAGTCATAAAATCTTTTCCGGCCTTCGCAATGTTCCGGTTTGTCGTGATTGCGGCCCGTTTTTATCTCCATCCCGGCGGGCGGTTCAATCCGAATGTCTATATCTTCGGAAAAACGGTGTATCAGCCCGAAGCCTTTGGAAAGGGACGTTCCACCCTTCAACTCAAACCGCAGTCCAAGTTTTTGCAGCCCGTAAAGACAGTGCATAATCCAATAGTCTTTTTCGACCAGAGCCGGGGCAATATCCATCTCCCCCGCCACAATGCGAATGAGGGCGGGGAAATCAGGATGGTTATGCAAGAATCCGTCAGTGGACATACTGTAATCTATCGCCCATCAGGAACTTGGCAAAGAATTTCCTCGCCCGCGCCCCGCCATATTCGCGGACGGCATCAGCCAGAGCGCGTTTATCCATCGAAACGACCTTGTTTTTAACCTGTTCCAAGACCCGTTCCCGGTCTTCTGCAAGCTGGTCGAGGTTATTGACTACATCGACCAGCAAAAATTCCGGGGTGGGCTTGCGGGGAAAATACGGTTTCACCGCAAAGCGGAATGTCCGCCCGCCCAGCTTAAAGCGACCATGCCGCTTGTGGTTATAAACAACCGTTTCGTTATAAAGCTGGGTCGTTCCCAGCCCCAAAGCGTTATACAGGTTCGGGGAAGTCAGTAAAAAGCGATCATCTTTCAGGAACGCCCGCACCAGTGTTTCATCATCGGCGGGGGCTGGCCCGAAGGCGGTCATTTGGGGGCAGTAATACAGCCCGCCGGACAGCTTCATTAAAACGCCGTCTTCCGTAAGCTGGCGCAAATGGCGGTCAACGGCATTTGACCATTGTTCGAGATCGGCGCGGCGGTAAACCGCCCCCGGCTGGAAATAGTCTTTGAATTGCTCAACGGCGTTCATGGCATTTTTCCTCTCTTTCCAGACTATCGAAAATCGGACAATACTGCAAGTAATTTCATTGAAAATTCATGCAATCATGCCCATTGCCAACCATAAGAATCAGCTTATAGTCCGTAAAAGTAAGGGCTTAGCGGCTCAGCTATTTCCGTAAAATAATCCTTAAATTTTATCGGCTATCCTGAAAGTAAGGGCTTAAGAGCGCACTTACGCAAACTGCGTTTGCCCGGCTTCGCCGGAGTGCTTTTGCGGCCCTGCCGGGCCTTGGGGCCAGCTTGCCGCTGTCCCCTGTGTTGTTTTCCGCCCGGTAATTTTTGGAAGCCGGGCGAAACAACAACACTTTTTGAACAACAATAAATCGCCCATTGAGGGAAAGACCTGACAGCCTTGGCGATTTATCATTGTTCATTGCGGGTGTTTTCACGGTCTGACGGCCACTCCGCCGTGGCCGCCGCTGCGTACCGCGCCGGGGCGGTGCTGCATGATGAACGGCGGGGCTTTACGCACCGCTACCACAACCGCAAGGGCGTTGTGGCCTCGTTCATCCTCACACCACCGCAAGCCCCTGAAACCACCCGCGACCGCGTCGCCTTGTGGAACGCGGTCGAGGCGGCGGAAACCCGAAAAAATTCCCGCGTGGCGCGGGAGATTATTCTGGCCCTGCCGCATGAATTGCCAGCCCCGGCCCGCGAAGCCTTAACCCGCGATATGGCCCTGTGGCTGGTGGAACGGTACAACGTGGCCGTTGATACGTCCCTGCATAGCCCCGTTGCCGGGGATGGACATGATCCGCGCAACCATCACGCCCATTTGCTGTTTACCACCCGTGAAATCACCAAGGACGGGCTTGGCAAGAAAACCCGTATCCTTGACGACAAGGCGCAAGGCCCGCAGGAGGTCGAGTTAATCCGCACCATCTGGGAAACGCTTGCCAATGATGCCTTGGAGCAAGCGGGCCTGACCCATGCCAAAATCGACCGCCGGACGCTGGACGATCAGGGCATAGACCGTATTCCCCAAATCCATATCGGGCCGGAAGGCAAAGCCGCTAAGAAAAAGACCGATAAGGAGGATGAAGACGAAGGCGACAAGGACGACGACGAGGAAGAAGGAAAATCCGGCGAAAAAAGCGGCAAGCAGGGCGGCGGTTCCGGCGATAGCGGCCCTGCGCCAGCAACCGCCAAAGAAGCTACAGCAGAAAAAGAAACCACCAGCCAGAAACGGGATATTGATTATAAATCCATCGACCAAGGGCAGACCCGCGCCGAGCTAGTAGAAGAAATCAAGCATGTGAACGCCGAGCGTAGCAAATGGCCCGCATTGCCGTTAGCCGAACAAATCAAAACCATCGAGCAGGAAATGACGCGTCTGGACAAACGAGTCCGGCAGTTTGAAAACATCTATACAAAGACCAGCCTTCCCAGCATCATTAAAAAATCCATTGTTGAAATTGTCCGGTTTTCAAAAGAGCTTTTATTTACCCGTGTACTGAACCGTGAAGCCTTGCGCCTGTCAGAACAGGAATCGCAAGCGCGTATCGTACGACAGAATTTTCGTTATGGACGGTCTTACAGAACAGGGATTCACGAACAAATTAGAGAAATGAAAACCCGTCTTTCCATGCTGGAAGAAAGCCAAACCAGCTACAGAAAATATAAATCGTTTGTGGATTCGATAGATAAGACGCTGGCAGAAAATTCAACCGTTAAATTCACGGAAAGCGCAAAAACAAAAACGATCACTGATTTAGAGTTCTCGACAAAACTTAAGCTGAAAGCCGAATTGCTGCGCGAGGGCGTACCAGAGATATTCAAGCCATCGAAAGGAACAATCCGCATAGCCGAGCCGATCAATAAACAAAGCGCTATCCCGCTATTAAAACCACAGGAAACGGCACAACGGCCAGAAAATATTCCCGTTACGGCCCCGCCAAGCCCGGAGCGCAAAGATTGGTTCATCCCCGCATCAGAAAAAACACGCGGTTTGCAGGAACATATAGAAAGGGAGCTGGCAAACAGGAAACAACCACATCCCACGCCGCAATTGGACAAAGAATCTTCGCCCTTGCGAAGCGCGTTCAATAGCGTAAGCCAGAACAAGCCGCCGGAGAAATTCACAACAACCGAATATGTGCGTGAGAAAGTCAGGGAAGAAGCGGCAACAATCCGGGAGGAAGTGCCGCCGGAATTTAAAGCCGAACCTTACCCCGAAGACACACCCAAAAGCGCGAAAATGTCTGCTGCGTTCAATCGCGCCACCGTCAGCAACGCAGATAAACCATCACCGAATCACGAGCCGGATTATCAGCCATAATAGGCTGTTTTATTCCACGCTATCGAGGCCGTTTTTGCACCCCCATGTAAAAATATCCTGCACAAGTTCTGCACAGGATATTTTAGGGCCATTTAGATGTTTGTTTTCAATTAGTTATGATTGCCAATAGACCTCGCTGGTGACCGGGGAGTTTGTAACCGTCTTGCGAACGGCGCAGCGTATTTGCTTGCGCTATTGTATTCCGCTGCCTCCCCAGCCAAAGCTGAGAAGGCATCAATCGGTAACGGCCCGATGCTAGAGGCCGCGCAAAAGGGGTTACAACGCCCCGGAACTTCTCTTGAAGTTCTAACCAGCACGTTAAGGAAACGGCTGGAAACCGTCAACAATCAATCTTCATACTAAGTAGCAGTCATATTAACTTTTGTGCTACATCCTCCGCCTTTAAGTGCGTATAGCGGAATAGCATCCGGTAATCCCTATGGCCTGAGATCAAGGCTACTTCCGGCACTGACAGGCCACGCTCGAAGAAGCGGCTTATGGCTTCGTGCCTGAGATCATGGAAGTGCAGGTCTTCAATCTTCGCTCTCTTTACCAGTCGTTGCCATGCCAGCTTCGCAGCGTTGTCTGAGAAGGGAAACACATAGCTCTCATCCCTGCCATCCTCCCTGTCTTCATCCTCCCGGTTCTGCATTTCACTTAGAACAGCGATAGCTTCGCGGGATAGCGGGATTGTCCGGGCATGGCCATTCTTCGTAACGGGAATATGAAGCGTTCTTGCATCGAAGCTGATTGCATCCCACCGAAGGCGCATAATCTCTCCACGCCTCATCCCGGTAGCAACGGCGAACCGTATAAGCGGCATGATCTGCGTATTGCGGCTCTTAACAGCAGCTTCCTCTAATATCTTGTATTCATCTCCCGTCATTCGGCGGGTTCTGGCATTGTTGGCTTTCAATTTTTTTATCTTAGCCAGCGGGTTCACTCTCAGCGGTATGTCCCACTCCCGCCCCGCTACATCAAAGGCGTGTTTAATAATGGATAATTCCCGGTTCACTGTTCCGGGCTTCACTTCCTTGAGTCGCTTATCCCTGTATGTGCTGAAATGCGCTGAGGTAATTTGCGCCAATGTCAGATTGGCTATGGGTTGTCGCAGGAAGGCATTAAGCAGGTAAGTTTCCGTATCAGCACTTCGCTTCTTAACGGTTATCTCGTCCCTGTAGCGTTCAATGATGTCCCTGACCCTGTGGCTATCCAGAACCTTTACAGGCGTGGGTAAATCCCGCCTGTCGGCCTTGATCTCCATATGCCTTGCCCATTCATCGGCATCGGCCTTTTGATGGAATGTCCGGCAGGTGGCAGCAAAGCCTTTGCGCCGTATCAGGACTTGATATTTCCCGCCTCGTTTAAGGATTGTAGCCATGATTTAACGACCTCGTTGCAGCAAGATTGCAGCAAGTCGTTGTCACTACTATTTTTTGATTTCTTCTCCCGGTGATAACCCCTTGAGGCTATTGAGAGAAAACTGGTCGGAGTGACAGGATTTGAACCTGCGACCCCTTGCACCCCATGCAAGTGCGCTACCGGGCTGCGCCACACTCCGACACCGGAAAAGAAGCGAAATTTATCGCTGCAACTCGTATACCTGCCCTTGAGGAAAAAGGCAAACCTGTTCTTTATTCTTCGCCCTTGCTGCTTTCGGGGCTGATCATATTGCGCAAATCGCGTAGGTCGCCCAGCATCGCCTGCAGGATGGAGCGCTGCTTGTCGGTCAGCTCCACCGGCGGGCGCGGCGCAGCGGCATAGGTTGCGGTTGTGATGGCGGCAGCGGTGGCAATTGTGGGCTGCGGCGTCGGGAGACGCTGCACGGCCTGTTCATTGGCGGGTGGCTGGGTCTTGACGGCGGCGGCAGCGCCGCTATCGGCAACCAGCCCGGCCCGGCCTTGCGTTTTCAGGAGCTTCTGCACACCCTTGATAGTGTAGCCTTCGGTGTAAAGCAGCGTGTGGATCTTTTTCAACAGCGCGACATCTTCCGGGCGATAGTAACGACGGCCACCGCCCCGTTTCAACGGGCGCACCTGACTGAATTTTGTTTCCCAAAAACGCAGGACATGTTGCTGGACATCCAGTTCATCGGCCACTTCGCTGATGGTCCGGAAGGCACCGGGGGCTTTCTTGCCGGAGATGGGATCGGATTCGGTCATTAAGGTTTCATCAACATTTTTATCGATGTCGTGCGCCTGTTTCGGGTTCAGTCCGGTCATTTTTCTCTTCCCGTTTTTGTGGTTTTACGCGGTCCCCGGTCAGGAGATCAGTCGTCTATTCGCCCTTGTTAATCCGGTCTTTCAGGACATGCGAGGCCCGGAACACCAAAACCTTGCGCGGCGAAATCGGCACCTCAACCCCGGTTTTGGGATTGCGGCCAATGCGTTCGCCCTTTTCACGAATTGAAAAGCTGCCGAAGGACGAGATTTTGACGTTGCGCCCGGAGATCAGGGCGCGGGAGACTTCCTCCAGCACCAGTTCGACCAGATCGGATGATTCATTGCGGGACAAGCCCACCTGTTCGTATACAGATTCGGCCAGATCAGCCCGTGTGATTGTACGATTGGTCATGCGCGCACCTCGTCTGTCGTGTCCTGATTGGAATAGTAAAAGCCTAACCCCATTTTGCCTCCCCCGTCAACAGGAGATGGCGAAAAAGCGATTCAATTCAAAGGGTAACAGGATTTTCTTAAATTACGGTTGCGCGGGGAATAATGGCCGATTTCCGCCTAGAATCGCACCAGCGCCGCCCCCCAGACCAACCCGCCGCCCAAAGCTTCGAGCAGCAAAAGATCGCCCCTTTTGATCCGCCCGTCGCCGACGGCCTCGGCCAGCGCGAGGGGAATCGACGCGGCGGAGGTGTTGCCGTGATGATCGACCGTGACCACGACCCGTTCCATCGGGATGCCGAGTTTTTTCCCGGTCGATTCTATAATCCGGATGTTGGCCTGATGCGGAACGATCCAGTCGATCTGGTCGGCACCGACGTTGTTATGGGCTAAAACTTCGTCAACCACATCGGACATGGCACTGACCGCATGACGGAAGACATCTTTGCCTTCCATGACGATATGGCCGCTGGTGCCCGTCGAACTGACGCCGCCATCGACATAGAGAATATCCTTCAGGTGCCCATCGGCATGGAGATGCGAAGACAAAACGCCCCGGTCTTCAATCGTGCCGTTGCCCGCGACCGCCTCCAGCACGACCGCCCCTGCCCCGTCGCCAAATAAAACGCAAGTGGTGCGGTCTTCCCAGTTGAGGATGGATGTCATTTTTTCTGCCCCAACCAGCAACAGGCGTTTTGCCGCGCCGGTCCTTATCAGGCTGTCGCAAACGGTGAGCGCATAAACAAACCCGGCACAGACGGCCTGCACATCGAAAGACGGGCCGCCTTTGACGCCCAGCGCAGCCTGAACCTTCACCGCTACGGACGGGAAGGTTGTGTCCGGCGTCGATGTCGCAACAATCACGCCGTCAATATCCGCGCCCGTCAGGCCGGAGGATTCCAACGCCTTGCGGGCGGCGGCAATCGCCATATCGGCGGCGGTTTCATGGGCGGCGGCGACATGGCGCTGGCGGATACCGGTGCGCTGGGCGATCCACTCATCCGTAGTATCGACGATCGACTCCATATCCTTGTTGGTCAGTATCTTTTCAGGAAGATACGCGCCGCAGGCGCGAATTGTGGTGCGAACGGTCATGGAAAAATCACTCATGTATTTGTCTGTGCGCTGAGGCTGGAAATAAATGATTCCTGATTCATCAGGCTTTCAATTTCATGGGCGACCCGCTTGTTAAACCCGTGTTCGACCAGATTGGCCGCAACCTTGATGGCGTTGGCAAAACCGACAGCATCAGAACCGCCATGGCTTTTGACACAAATCCCGCCAAGCCCCAGAAACATACCACCATTGTAAAGGCGCGGGTCCATGCGTTTTTTCAGTTTCTTTAACGCTGGATAAGCGAGCATCGCCCCAAGGCGCGACAACAGGCCGGATTGCAACGCCTCGCGGGTGAACTGGCTGAAGAGCTTGCTGACGCCTTCCACCACCTTCAGCGTCACATTCCCGGTAAAACCGTCTGTAACAACGACATCAACCGTCCCGTAGGGGATATCATTGCCCTCGATGAATCCATGGTAACGGCCCGGCAATTCGATGCTGGACAGGATCGCCGCGGCGGCCCGCAACTGGTCATGGCCCTTCATTTCCTCGGACCCGATATTCAGCAGCCCCACGGTCGGGTTCTGCACGCCGAGGACGACTCGGGCGTACACCGTGCCAAGCAAGGCGAATTGCACCAGTATTTCCGCATCGCAGATAATGTTGGCCCCGAGATCCAAAACGGTCGTCTGCCCCTTCATGGTCGGGAAAATACTGGCCAACGCCGGACGGTCAATCCCCGGCAGGCTCTTCAGGAGCAATTTCGACATCGCCATCAACGCGCCCGTATTGCCGCCGGAGACAATGCAATCGGCATCCCCGCTGCGGACGGCCTCGATGGCAAGGCGCATGCTCGAATCCTTGCCGGAACGAATGGCGGTGGATGGCTTTTCATCGTTGCCGATCATTTTCTCCGTGTGCCGGACGACGGATACCGCCGCCAGATCAGGGTGAGCGGCAAGAACGGGATTGATGCGGCGTTCATCGCCAAACAGGATGAATTTGGCCCCCGCCAATTCCTTCAACGCCAGCGCAGCACCGGGAACGACGACCTCCGGGCCAAAATCCCCGCCCATGGCATCCAGCGCGATTGTTTGGTGGTATGGCAAATGCGTGACCCTGCAAGTGTAAGAATGCGCGGATTATAGACATGAAAAACGGGGAGAACAAACCCCCCGCTGACAACATTTCCGAGACCCTGTGGATTTTGCCCCCGAGACGACTAGTCGCGTGGCTCCGTAACCTGCTTCCCGCGATACATGCCGGTTTTCAGGTCGATATGGTGACGGCGCTTCGGCTCGCCCGAGGATGTGTCCTCAACCCAGTTGGTTGCGTTCAACGCATGATGCGACCGGCGCATGTTGCGCTTGGACGAACTGGTTTTCTTCTTTGGTACTGCCATTTTAGGACCTCTAAACGCTTAAGATGCATGGTTTGTAATGGAAATTCCGGGGCGGCGCAAGCAAATAATATGAAGGAATTAAGGATAGAATTAGGAACAATTAAGGTTACAGTATACTTAATTATTATCCTCAATGTAGATTATATAAAGCATTTATGTGCGAAATAATTAAGTATACTGTAACCTTAATTACTCCTAAGCCTTCCAGTCCTTCAAAACCTCGAACGGGTTTTTGCGGAGTTCTGAGGGCGGTTCGGGGGTGGCGTCTTTTTCCCCTGCTCCCCAGGCGGCTCCGGGAACGCGGGGATAGGGATCAATCCCCAAGGACAGATATTGCGTGACCAGATCGCCGAGATCAATCTTGCCATCCGTCATCGGCTCTGGATCGTCGTGTTCTTCCAAAACGGGGATTTCGACATCGCTGCCTCTGGCGGTGCGTTCGTGTCTGGCTTTTGCCAATGAGGCGAAACTGGACGGGTCGGCGTACCAAGCTTCGAATTCTTCCTCGACATGGGATTTCACCGGCGCGCCGGTGACGACACAGTTTTGCGTGATTCCGGCCTTGAGCATCCCCTCCACATGCACCACGGCCCTGTTCCCGGGAACGCGGTTTAACGTGACGTCTGCGGACAAAGACTGGATCGCCGGAATGTTCAGGCGTTCGGCAATGGCCTTGCATTCGCTTTCCGTTGCGGCAAGCTTCCTGTGATAGGGCTGGCTCGCGCCGATCTCGTCCTGATCGATCAGGAAGGACCAGCCGCCAAACCCGCCTTCCGGTGATTTCCGCTTTGCCATTGCCTAAAACCCCTTGTTTATGCGGCCTTTTGCTGTTCCATGTCATCCCACGGCATATGACCGCCTACGGTGAGCATTTCGAGCGGCATTTCACGAATCCTCGCGCAGGTCGTCCGGACATAGGCCGCCATCGATTCCAGCGCGGCGGGATCAACATCGGCAACGGTGCCGTAAACATTCCGGCGCAAGACGTCCTTCATTGCTTCCTGATCGTCGAGCGCATTTTCGTAGGCCGCCATGCGACCGTTAAAAGCCTTCATCATGCGGCGAATATGGCGTCCGACGCTTAAATCGCCGACACCGATTTCACGAATGGCATGATCCATATCGACGAACATGATGTCGTACAGGGTTTGCAACAATGACTGGCCGCCACCCGCCGTGTCGTCATCGCGCAGGCGCAGCATGACCATGAAGCTGTGGAGGAGGATCATGTCGAAACGCCCATCAACCGTATCAGGAACCCCCCGCTCGCGGTAGAATACGGGCTGACGCGCCTGTGCCACGATTGCGGCATAAAGCCGTTCCGCCTGTTCCCTTTGATGTGCCGGGGGTTTACGAAACCAGAGCAGCATTGCTTTTTTATCCTTCCCAAACTATGAATTAATCCTGATTTATAGAGGATCAACCCCGGGAATGACCATGAAAAAATTGCTGTTAACCACGATTATCCTGTCCGGCACAATGCTGCATGGCTGCGCCCCGACCGTCAATGCACGCGGCAACTTCGTCAAGGACTACCAGATGGTCACCATCGAACCGGGCGTTACCACCAAGGGCGACGTCCTGCGGGCCATGGGCTCCCCCACGACGCAGGACCCCTTTGACGAAAACATCTGGTATTACATCGGCCAGACCACCGAGAAAAAAGGCATTCTGGACCCCAAGGTCACGGATGAACGTATCGTCATGATTGATTTTGACGAAAACGGCACCGTCGAAACCATCAAGGACGTCGGCGGCAACCGCGAGGCCATCCCGTTTGAACGCGACAAGACCAAAACATCAGGCAATGAAATGACCGTGATGCAACAGTTCTTTGGCAATCTTGGGAAGTTCAATGCTGCAGGTTCGACGAAGGGCAGCCCCTAGCCTTTCACCTCAATGACATTGTATTTTTTAGATGACCACCGTCTATGCTCCACATCAACTTACCTGAATCATCTCTGACTTCAACAAATCGACGTCCTGTTTCAAAGGGGAGTTGGATTGATGTGATTTCATAGGTCTTGCCCATTTCCAACGGAGGCCCTGGGTCAGGTCTGAGAGGAGCTACGGGTATGTGAGTAGCAAAATATCCCATAGCACAAAGGTTGAAAAGAAAGCGGCTCTCAAATAAGAGATCGAATTTCCTGATTGTATTGCCATCGCATTAACCCTCTAAATATCTCGGAACAGCCGTACTATATAAACCGTATAGCATTATGTCAATAAATTTTTATAATTTATAGTCGTTAACATTAGCGTTTGAACACCCCGACCAGCTCGACATGCGGGGTCCACAGAAACTGGTCGATAACGGTCAGTTTTTCCAGCGTAAATCCGGCATCGGACAAGACCGCCCCATCACGGGCGAAACTGGCCGGGCTGCACGACACATAAACGACCTGAGCGATATCCGACCATGCAATCGCGGCGATTTGTTCTTTTGCTCCGATACGCGGCGGATCAAGGACGACGGCATCGAAATTTTTCAGTTCCTTTTCACCGAGCGGATCACGGGCCAGATCGCGCTTTTCTGCCGTCACGGGCCGCCCCGGCATGGCATCGCGCAAGGCCTGAAGCGCGGGCGCGAACCCCTCCACCGCATGGACCTTGTGCCCGGCGGCAGACAACGCGAATGTAAACGTGCCGCATCCGGCATAGAGATCGGCCACGCGCAATGGCGGCGTGAGCGTGGCGGTAACGGCGCGGACCAACGCCGCCTCTCCCTGTTTCGTTGCTTGCAGGAACGCCCCCGGCGACGGCGTGACGACAGTACCGGAAAAATTGACAGTAAAGGGTTTGCGCCACAGAACGGGAGTGAGATCGGCCTCGTCCGTGGCGCTGTTTTGCCATGACAGGCGGGCGATATCGGCCTGTTCCGCGAAGGCAGACAGGGTTTCGAGGATATGCAGCGGAATGCGGCTGTCCCCGGCCTTTCGTTTTCCCGCCGGTTTGAATTTTGTCCATGGACGCAGGACGACGTCAATCGCGCCGCCGGATTCCATCATGCTGATATCCATACCCTGCCTGTCTTCCAGCACCTGCAACAAGGCCTGATGCAACGCCGGAAGGACGGTTAGGAAACGCGGCGCGATCACGGGGCATTCCGACAACGGGACGATTTTGTTGCTGCGCGATTCATTGAACCCGATGACCAGCCGTTGTCCGGCACGGTACGCCGCCATGGTGACACGGCGGCGCGCGCCCGGCGGGCTGATATGGGGGCCGTCGATTTCGGGGAGATCAAGCCCGGCGCGCTCAAGAGTTTTTTGCACCTGATCCATTTTGAAGGCGCTATAGCCCTGCCCGTTCATATGCTGCAAAACACAACCGCCGCAGGTGCCAAAATGGCGACAAGCGGGGGCGATACGATTTTCCGAAGGCGTTAGGACACGCTCCAACCTTCCTGCCAGACCATCATCACGGGCAGCGCCCAGAGCGACCGCAACCGTTTCCCCCGGCAAAACACCGGACACAAACACACGCCGTCCATCAGGCAGACGCCCCACGCCGTCGCCCTTGGCGCCGATGGAATCGATGGTGATGGTTACGGTTGCAGCTTCGGTCATGGGGGTGTTTTAAACGGACGGGGCATAAAGGCATAGAAAAAAACGACCAGATGCTTTCCCATTCAGCCCTCGGCTATAACCCCCTGTCATCCCCGGCTTGACCGGGGATCCAGGGGAATAACACCAGCATATGATGGGTATTTCTGGATCCCCGGTCAAGCCGGGGATGACAAAAAGGCTACATAGGCGATTCTGGATTTACGGTAGAGGAAAAAATTCATCCCTTCGGGGCATACCGGATTCCGGTGGGGACAGGTCCCGCAAGGGCGTGGTTCGCTGCGGCGGTGCCCCGGCGGTGCAGAATAAGTTACGACTCGCCGGTCCGGAGGCCGCTTCGGCAAGGGGCAAGGGGCGCATATCCACAGCCGCAAAACAGGCCGTCAGCAGGCATACCCTGACCGCCAAGCCTGTGAAATCACCCTTTTCCTTATCAGCACGACACACCATCGTGACTCTCCAGCCTTAGATATTATGGATAATATATTCCGGGATTTCCCTTTGCAAGGAAAAACGGAAGCGGTCAGGTTTGAAACACCGCCTTCTCGCCGGGCGTTTTCTATTCTTGGTATGCTACATAAATGCGGAAAAATATGACGAGAAAAAAGCCCCTCTTACGAGGGGTTTCTTTTAAAGCCAAGAGGCTGTTTCAAAACTCATGAATTGCACCGTCATTGCCTGAATTTTCTGCAAGGAAAATTCTAAGGCAATCCATAAGATATTGATACTCATGGATTCCCCTAGAATTTTTGCAAGCAAAAATTCGGGGAATGACGCGGGGGATGGAGTTTTGAAATAGACACTAAGGTGCAGGTTTATCCCAACAGGTTACACCACCCGCATAACGACTGGACCTCCTTGATGGAAGAATAGCGATACATTGTTTATTCGGGTTTGTTTGGGGTGTAAATTCAACAGCGTTGTTGTGTCGGTCGATCTTCTGCACCGCGTCCACTTTGTTGTCTTCAACATCCTTCATGGTTGCTTCGGGGGCTTTGCCTCCACAAGCAACCAAACTACCCGCCATAGCTATAGCCGCCAACATTGAAAGTTTCATTTTTACCTCTCTTCTTAAGTTTTAATATTATGTCAATATTGCTTTTTTATCCTCATTGCAACAAAAAAAGCCCCTCTTCCGAGGGGCTTTTTAAAATCTTAATTCAGGCCGAAATTACCCGGCAATCATCTTCGCCACAATCGCGACCAGCAAAATGGCAACGATGTTGGCGATTTTGATCAGCGGGTTGACGGCGGGGCCGGCGGTGTCCTTGTACGGATCGCCGACGGTGTCGCCGGTGACGGCGGCCTTGTGAGCCTCCGAACCTTTGCCGCCGTGGTTGCCTTCTTCGATGTACTTCTTCGCGTTATCCCACGCACCGCCACCGGAGGTCATGGAAATCGCCACGAAGAGGCCCGTCACAATCGTCCCCATCAGCATCGCGCCGAGCGTCTGGAAGGCCGGGAGCATGTCGCCGGTGATCCAGTAAACAACACCGAACAGTACGAACGGGGTCGCCACAGGCAGGAGGGACGGAACCATCATTTCCTTGATTGCGGCCTTGGTCAGCAAATCGACAGCCACGCCGTATTGCGGCTTGCTTGTGCCTTCCATGATGCCGGGGATTTCGCGGAACTGACGGCGCACCTCAACCACGACGCTGCCCGCCGCGCGACCAACAGCGGTCATGGACATGGCACCGAACAGGTAAGGCAGCATCCCGCCAATAAACAGACCGATCACGACGAACGGGTTCGTCAGCGAAAATTCGATGTCTGCAAATTGCGGCAGGTAATGCTTGATTTCCTCCGTGTAACCGGCGAACAGCACCAGTGCCGCCAGACCGGCGGAACCGATGGCATAGCCCTTGGTCACGGCCTTGGTGGTGTTACCGACAGCATCCAGCGCATCGGTCGTCACGCGGACGTCCTTCGGTAGGTTGGACATTTCGGCGATACCACCAGCGTTATCGGTCACCGGGCCATAGGCATCCAGCGCCACGATCATCCCGGCCAGCGACAGCATGGTGGTTGCGGCAATCGCAATCCCGTACAGTCCGGCAAGGCTGAAGGCGATGAAAATCCCGGCGCAGATCACGACGACCGGCAGGGCGGTTGCTTCCATGGAAACAGCCAGACCCTGAATGACGTTGGTGCCGTGACCCGTTTCAGACGCTTTCGCGACCTCACGGACCGGGCGGAACGCGGTCGATGTGTAATATTCGGTGATCCAGACCAGAAGGCCCGTCACGCCAAGACCCGTAACCGCACACCACAGCAGATCCAGATTGGTCATCAAGGAGCCGTCAGCCAGTTTGATTTCCGGAAGGAAAGCATCAAACTTGACCAGCAGCGCGCCGATAAACAGCACTGAAAACAGACCCGTATAGATCAGGCCGCGATACAGGGCACCCATGATATTTGTGCTCCCCGGTTTCAGGCGCACGAAGAACGTACCGATAATCGACGACACAATGCAAAGCGCGCAGATCATCAGCGGCAGGAGCATCATCATCTTCGTCGCTGACGGATCAAACACGCTATAGGCGATCAGCATGGTTGCAACAATCGTCACCGCGTAGGTTTCGAACAAATCGGCAGCCATACCGGCACAATCACCAACGTTATCGCCGACGTTATCAGCAATAACAGCCGGGTTACGCGGGTCATCCTCGGGGATTCCGGCCTCGACCTTGCCGACGAGATCGGCACCGACGTCAGCGCCCTTGGTAAAAATCCCGCCGCCGAGACGAGCAAAAATCGAAATCAGCGAAGCACCGAAACCGAGACCGACCAACCCCTCCAGCGTCTCCCGCAGGTTGGAGGCGAAGACCTCAAGAACCATGAAATAACCCATCACCCCGAGCAACCCGAGACCGACAACCAGCATCCCGGTCGTCGCCCCGGCGAGGAAGGAAACGCCAAGCGCCTTGTCGAGGCTTTCGGTCGCGGCCTGTGCGGTACGCACATTGGCGCGCACCGAGACATTCATGCCGATATACCCGGCGGCGGCAGAAAGCGCCGCACCAAGCACGAAACCAATCGCCACATGCCAGCCCAGCAGCGCGGCCAGCAAGACGGTGACGACAACGCCGACCATGCCAATCGTTTTATACTGACGGTTCAGGTAAGCGGCAGCACCTTCCTGAATGGCGGCGGCAATAGATTGCATCCGCTCGTTCCCTGCGCTGGTCGCCATAACCTTGCGCGTCGCGTAGGCGCCGTAAATCAGGGCCAGAACCCCGCAGCACACAACCATGAGATAGATTTCGATCATTTTCTTTAAAGCCCCGTTTATTCGTATTGGTTTCACTTAAGCGGCATGAAATTGCACAATAATTCGCCTTAGCGCAAGGCCTTAACTGCCCCGTCGACACCCCTTCCCGGATTATTTAATTTTTTCATAATGCCTTAATGCCTCGATAAAATATTTGACATAGCACTAGACCAGGGTGTTTACTCCCTTCCATGGGACAAAAGAACAGAGGCGACAAGATCAGGCTGAAACACGCATTTGCGCTGGTTTCGAGGGTCGTTGACACCGGCGAGATGGTGCTGGGGCGGAGCATGACACCATTGCAGTCGGTTCTGGATGATATCAGAGATGGCTACCCCGATGTGCTGCTGTTCGCCCGGCACAAGGGGATCGAGCGCAAGGAAATCAGTGCGGCGCGGGCCTGGCTGGTGCGGTTCGGGGCGGATGCGGCCAACCCGTCTTCCCTGCCGCCGGGGCCAAAGGGGCTGCTTCTGGATGAAAATACGCCTTATTGCCTACTGCCCAGAGTATCGGCGTTGTTCGGCATGTCCAGCCATGTTGATGCCGAAGGACTGGCCTGCCTGCATCTGGCGGATCAATATCGCGACATTCCCCGCAGTCAAATCGACAGCACCATTTGTGACTTTGCCGCTGCACAGGAATTTCGCGGCATATTGACCTGCGACACTGATTTCCGGGCACTTTATCAGGATCGCAACCATTCCGTGCGCAAACTGCATGTTGTTCTGGTCGATCGCCACAACCAGAACAACTCCATCGCCGCGCGCATCGAGCGTTTTGCCGACGTCCTCGTCGAACAAATCAACACCCGCCCCCCGAACCTGATCGTGATTTAGCAAGAATTCTGTAATTTCGAAAATTTTGGTTACAGTATACTTAATTATATTTCTCTCGTTGACTGGGACATCTGCCTGAGCTGAATATAATTAAGTATACTGTAACCAAAATTTTCGAAATTACAGGATTCTCAGCAGGGGAAGATGTTTACAACGGCCTTTGCTGAACAACCTGCAACAAAACATCCTTGGCCGTGCCTTCGCCCAGAACGCGGTTGCTGATTTTGTGGAGGCGGGTTTTTAGCGCCGTGACCTGAATGACGCCACCGCGCACCATCACTTCCTGATTCAGTACGCCATACATGTCCTGAATGAAGGCGTCCTTCAGGCGCGGGGCCAGTTTGAGGATTTCCGCCTTGCTGGCATCATCCGCAGTTTCAATGACAATCACCAGACTGACCGTCTGGGTCACGCCGCTTTTGTCGATGATCGGTAAAATAACGGGGTCAAGCTGGACAAAAACGCTCGGGGCCGCGTGGCCGCCTTTTTTGTGTTTTTCCTTCGTGCCCTCGGCGTGTTCCCCGGAGGCACCATAGGAGGCTTCGGCGGGCTGCTTGAAGTAGAAATAGGCCCCTGCCCCGGCTCCTCCAAGCAACAAAAGCGCCACAACCGCGACAATCGCTATCTTCATAATGCCCCTGAAATCCGACCCCGGCGGAAGATTTTTTCCCCTGCCCCTCCTAATATACTAGAAGAGAAACCTAAACATTAGGTTAGATTAATATTCAATTTTAGCTAATTTGCATGTGATATTTGGGGCGGAAACGGGCGTTTTCCGGCCATCACGCGCTGGAACGGGTCGTGTTTTTTACGGCTTCGAGGACGCCGTTCACGAATTTTGCCTCGCCCTGTTCATAAAACGCATGGGTGACATTGAGGTAATCGGACAGGACCAGCGGCGCATCGACATCCTGATTCGTCAGCAATTCCCACGCACCGCACAGCATGATGGCCAGCAATAACGGCTCCGCCGGGGTAGTCTTGCCCCCTTTGGCCGTCGCATCGGCGATCATCCCCATCAGCAGGTTCATCCGGTCATAAACGCCCGCGACAATTGCCTGAAACAGCACACCATCCGGCGTAACCATTTCCACATCATCGACAGGTTTGCCGAGGCGGTAAAGCCGATATTCGTTGATAACGGTTTCGGCGTCCTGATCGTTGGTCATGATCTGGTAGACGGCCTGCGCCGCCGCCAACCGCGCAGCAGATGCACGGGCGATTTTCGACCCTTGAGGCTGCTTTGATTTTCCAGTGTTACTCATGGCGCGGACCATAGCGATTTCGCGGGCAGAATTCCATTGTTTTGTTTCCCGCTCAGGCCACCAGATCCTGAAACGCACCGCTCCGGCGAATCCACGCGGCGGCATAGGAGCAAACAGGCACAACCGTGTACCCCTTGTCCCGCGCCGTCTCCATCACCTTTTGCATCAATTGTCCGGCGGCCCCCGTGCCGCGCAGGGCGGGCGGGGCCTCGACATAAGAAATCGTCAGGACGGAACCATCCAGACGATAGGCGGCATACGCCATCAGGCCTCCGGTATGATATTCGAAACGGCCATCTTTGCGATTATCTGTAAAAACCGCGTCCGTCATTCCGTGCCTTGCGCTTTCTGCCCCTGCAATTCTTTCAGCTCTTCGAGAAATTCATTGAAATCCTGCGGCTGGCAGAAATCCTTGTAGACAGAGGCGTAGCGGATATAGCCGACCTGATCCAGCCGCGCCAAGGCCCGCATCACCAGTTCACCAATCTGCGAAGACGGAATTTCCGGCTCCCCCATGCTTTCGAGCTGGCGCACGATGGAATTGACGGCCTTGTCAATCTGTTCGGCCTCGACCGGGCGTTTGCGCAAGGCGATCTGCATCGAATTCATGACCTTGTCGCGGTCGAAAACCTGACGGCGATCATCGGATTTGATGACATTCATATCGCGCAATTGCACCCGTTCAAATGTCGTAAAACGCGCCCCGCATTCGGTGCAGACGCGGCGGCGGCGAATGGCGGAATTATCCTCCGCCGGACGCGAATCCTTCACCTGCGTATCGTCGGAACCGCAAAACGGGCAGTGCATGGCAACCTATCGGTATATCGGGAATTTTTTACACAATACGTCCACCTCGGCGCGTACGGCTTTTTCAATCGCGGCATTCCCCGCCTCTCCGTTCGCGGCGAGGCCATCCAGCACGCGGGCGATCATATTGCCGATCTCCGCGAACTCCGCTTCCCTGAACCCGCGTGTCGTCCCGGCCGGTGTACCGAGGCGAATGCCCGACGTCACCATCGGTTTTTCAGGGTCATAGGGGATGCCGTTTTTGTTGCAGGTCAGCCCCGCCCGTTCCAGCGCCTTTTCAGCAACATTTCCGGTCAGTTTTTTAGGCCGCAAATCGACAAGCATCACATGGCTGTCCGTCCCGCCGGAGACAATCTGGTATCCGTTATCGATCATCGTTTGCGCCAGAACTCTGGCGTTGGCGATGATCTGCCTTGCGTATGCCTTGAACCCCGGCTCCAAGGCCTCACCAAAGGCAACGGCCTTGGCCGCAATCACATGCATCAGCGGCCCACCCTGAATGCCCGGGAACACGGCGCGGTTCAGCAGTGCCGCTGTTTCTTCGTGATTGGACAGGATCATCCCGCCGCGTGGACCGCGCAGGGTCTTGTGCGTCGTGGTGGTGACGACATGCGCGTGATTCATCGGGCTGGGATATTCTCCCGCGGCGATCAACCCGGCATAATGCGCCATATCGACAAACAGCAACGCCCCGACTTCATCCGCGATCTCGCGAAATTTTGCCCAGTCAATCGCACGGGAATACGCCGAAGCCCCGCAGACGATCAGTTTCGGCTGGTGGTCATGGGCCAGCTTGCGCACCTCATCAAAATCAATCCGCTGATCGACATCGGACACGCCATAATGGGCAAAATCAAACCATTTCCCGGACTGATTCAGTTTCATGCCGTGGGTCAGGTGGCCGCCATGATCCAGACGCATCCCCAAAACCTTGTCGCCGGGGCTCAGCAGGGCGAAATACACCGCTTGATTGGCCTGCGATCCGGAATGGGGTTGCACATTGACATAGGTGGCGCCGAAGAGTTTTTTGGCGCGTTCAACCGCCAGTTCCTCGGCGATATCGACGTATTCGCAACCGCCGTAATAACGCTTGCCGGGATAACCTTCGGCGTATTTGTTGGTCAGAACAGACCCTTGTGCCTCCATCACGGCACGGGAGACGATGTTTTCACTGGCGATCAGTTCGATCGAATCCTGCTGCCGCGACAGCTCCTTCCGGATGCAGGACAGGACTTCCGGGTCGCGGGCGGCCAGATCTTCATTAAAAAACTTATCGTAATCGGCATCCATTGCGTTATCCTGCGTCCTTGCTGCTACAGTCATTTGTTTTTCCTCTAAAAAAATTTCAACACTGACTTAACGATTCAACCCGCGCCACATGACGCCCGCCTTCAAATTCTGTTGTGATAAAGGCCTCGACACAATCCACTGCAACCTGAAACCCGATGATCCGTGCGCCAAGCGCCAGAACATTTGCATCGTTATGAAGACGCGCCGCCCGCGCCATTGTCACATCGGTACACAAGGCCGCCCGCACAGCCCGGTTCCGGTTAGCCGCAATTGAAATCCCGATCCCGGACCCGCAGATAACAATCCCCTGCTCCACCTTGCCGGAGACAAGAGCATCCCCCACGGCCTTGCCGTACTCGGCATAATTAACGGAGTCTTTTGTATCCGTCCCCAGATCAACCCAGTCCACCCGATCGGCAAAATGCGTTTTCAGGGCTTCTTTCAGGTCGAAACCCGCATGGTCGCTGGAAATGGCCAGAGTGATTTTTTGTGTCATGCGCAAATATAGAGGTCGAACGGCCCCTAGATCAATCCCTTCTTCTTCATCACATATTCCAGTTTTTTCAGGGCATTGGCCTTGAGCGCCATCTCCCCTGCGCTAACGGGGCCCTGAATTGTGATTTCGGTCATGGTTTGGGTATCCATGGCGGAAACCCGGACGATTGCGCCGATCTGGCGGAGTTCAAAGATAATTTCGCGGTTTTTAAGGGGGCGGTCTGTCATTGCTCGAGTCTACATTTATCAATACTATATATAGCCTGTCATCCCGAGCGAAGTCGAGGGATCTGCAATGCATAAAGCGGGTCAAATTCCTCGACTTCGCTCGGGATGACAATAAACAAGGGATTTTAACATGGTAGCAGAAACAAAAATGACGCAAAAACCCCTCCGCCCGCAATTCCAGTGGGAAGACCCCCTCCTCCTCGAAGAGTTACTGACCGAAGAAGAACGCATGGTCCGGGATACGGCGCGGGATTATTGTCAGGCAAAACTGATGCCGCGCATCCTCGAAGCAAACCGGCACGAAAGATTTGATATCGAGATTATGCAAGAAATGGGCGCACTCGGCCTGCTCGGACCGATGCTGCACGGCTATGGCTGCGCTGGCGTTTCGCAGGTGGCTTACGGGCTGGTGGCGCGTGAGGTGGAGCGGGTCGATTCCGGCTATCGTTCCGCCATGTCGGTGCAGTCGTCACTGGTGATGTACCCGATTTATACGTTCGGGTCAGAGGTGCTGAAGGATAAATACCTGCCAAAACTGGCAAGCGGGGAACTTGTCGGCTGCTTCGGCCTGACCGAGCCGGATGGCGGATCGGACCCGTCTTCGATGCGCACGAGATTGCGGAAAAATGGATCAGGCTATGTTCTGTCCGGCGCCAAGCAATGGATTACCAATTCCCCCATCGCGGATGTCTTTGTCGTCTGGGCGAAAAACGACGATGACGAAATCGTCGGCGTGGTGCTGGAAAAGGGTATGAAAGGCCTGAGCGCGGCGAAAATAGACGGGAAATTCTCCCTTCGCGCTTCCGTGACCGGCGGCATTGGCATGGATGATGTTGCGGTGACGGACGATATGATCTTGAATGTAAAGGGCCTGAAAGGCCCCTTCTCCTGCCTCAATTCGGCACGCTACGGGATATGCTGGGGCGCGATGGGTGCGGCGGAGTTTTGCTGGCACACGGCGCGGCAATATACGCTGGACCGCATTTTGTTCGGCAAGCCGCTGGCGGCGCAGCAACTGATCCAGAAAAAACTAGCCGATATGCAGACGGAAATCACCCTCGGCCTGCTCGGCGCACATCGGCTCGGCACATTACGCGAAGAAGGCCGCGCCGCGCCGGAGGCCATCTCCCTCATGAAACGAAACAATTGCGGCAAGGCGCTGGATATCGCACGGGTCGCACGCGACATGCTGGGTGGGAACGGGATATCAGACGAATACGGCGTCATCCGCCATGTCATGAACCTCGAAGCCGTCAATACCTATGAGGGCACGCATGATATTCACGCGCTGATACTGGGGCGGGCGATGACGGGACATGCGGCGTTTTAGGCTGGGGTAAAGTGCGCGCAGATATCATATGAGATCAAAAGTATCCTGTAAGTGTTTTTAGAAAGCAGCGTAATATATTTTCAGAGGAGTTTCTCAGCGGCCTGTTAATGCGACTTCTTGCTTTCTTCGTCCATAGTGCTGACGAAACGTTCCAGCGGGCTGAGCTCCAGATATTCCAGCGCCGTTTCGGCATTGCCGCCAAAACGGTCAAGGTCGGTGCGCATATTCGCCATCAGGCTGTCGAAATTATCTCCGGGCTGCGGCTCGGCGACACAGGACGACATGGTCAGGCGCATTTCCTGCCCGTTCAGGGTATAATAAGGCGCTTTTTCCTCCAGCAGTTTACGCAACCGCCCCAGCCCCGCCGTCCCTCCGGTCATATCCGCCTGTTTCAGGCACATCAGGAATTCACCGCTGCCGAGGCGATAGGCATCATCGAAAGACCGCATACACAGTTTGATAATATCGCCGACAGCGCCGATAATCGCCTCGTAATCCGATTGCGGCAGGTTCGCTTTGATTTCCGCATAATGGTCAATCCGCGCCAGCGCCAGACAGAATGGCCGCCCGCGACGCGAACGGCGCTCCATCTCCCGCTCCAGATCCTTCATCAGCATCTGACGGCTGCGCAGCCCGGTCAGAATGTCGAAACCGCTATCCGTCATCGCCATATCGCGTTCAATGCGGCGCACATGCGCGATAAATTCATCGTAGAGGACCATGAAGGCATCGAATTTCTGAATATCGGGTTTGTACTGGGCACTGACGGAATCATAGACCAGTTGCGCCGCCATACCGGCCATATCCCCGTGCATGCGGCGCAATTGGTCCAGCATGTCCTGCGGAAGAATTTCATCTTGTGCCGAATCCCTGATCCAGCTCTGAAAACTTTCCGGCGCAACCAGCATATCCGGGTCCTGATTGGTTTCCGGATAGAAAATCTGGCGCATCACACGCCCCAGCCACTCGCCATGTTCGTCCAGAACGGGCAAGAGCGCTTTCAGCCGGGAATCTTGGTCATAGGTCAGGGGCATAAAGACAAATCTCCATCCCAAATAATATAGGGGAATTCTGTCGGAAAGGTTAATGGGGGCTATATGTCAATATATCCTAATCAACAATCCATTCTTTTTCCAGCGCATCAAGCGTTCCCGCACGAATGGCGGCCCGCACCTCGCGCATTAACCGGGTGATGACCGACACATTGTGTTGCGCCACGATCTGCAAGGCCAGCAATTCACTGACCTTGATTAAATGGTGGATATAGGCACGGGAAAATTCGCGGGAATATTGCAGGTCCGACTCCGCGTCCAGAGGCTCCGGATCGTCGCGGAAGCGGGCATTGCGCAGGTTGAGGCGGTTCCCCGGAACCCCCTTCGCCAAGGCCCATCCGTGCCGGGCAATGCGCGTGGGCGATACACAATCGAACGTATCGATCCCCATGCGCACACAATTGAAAATATCGGGAATGGCTCCGATGCCCAACAGGTGAACGGGCCGTTCCTGATGGATCTGCGGCATGCACCAACCTGTAATTTCATAGAACTCCTCGGTCGAACCGCCAAGGCATCCGCCAATCGCCGTACCGAAAAACGGCTTATCCCGTGTCCACGCGCAGCTTTCATTACGCAGGTCATTATAAACCCCGCCCTGCACAATGCCGTAGAGCGCCTGCCTGCCGTCATGCCCACGTTCGAATTCCGCCAAAGACCGTTCGCCCCAGCGATGGCTGCGATACATCGATTCTTCCGTATAGGCACGATCCACATGATAGGCCGTGCATTCATCGAATTGATAAATCAGATCCGCTCCCAGCTTGCGCTGCACATCGATAGATTTTTCCGGCGATAATAAAAGGTCTTCGCCGTTCCAGTAGGATTTAAACCGCGCCCCTTCTTCCGTAATATCCAGCAGGCTTTTTTCGCGACTTTTATTACGGCCCTTGATCTCGTCGGCAACGGAACCATGCCCCATAGCAAAAATCTGGAACCCGCCGCTATCCGTCATCATGGGTCCATCCCATTTATTGAACGCATGCAGGCCACCCATTTTCTCGACCAGCTCCGCGCCGGGCTGGATCATCAGGTGGTAGGTATTGCCAAGAATAATATCCGCCTTCGCTTCCCGCATCTGCCACGGCGACAGGTTTTTAATCGCGCCCTTGGTGCCGCAGAAAATATAATTCGGCGTCTCAATCGTGCCGTGCGGCGTTGTGAGTTTCCCCAGACGCGCACGGCTGGACGGATCACGGTGAACGATATCAAAAGAAAATCCGGGGTAAGTCAGCATGGATCAGCGTTTCAATGAGCATATATTCATCAGGAATGGCGGCTTTCCTGCCATGTTCTTGGTGTCATGAATACCCTTCGTTTCACCCATATCAAACCCGGCTGCATCCATTTCTTTCCGTATAAAATCATCCGGTGTGTATAGA
Source organism: uncultured Micavibrio sp. (assembly GCA_964400125.1). Taxonomy (GTDB): domain Bacteria; phylum Pseudomonadota; class Alphaproteobacteria; order Micavibrionales; family Micavibrionaceae; genus Micavibrio. The sequence goes on from CAYNSR010000001.1 coordinate 39,523, forward strand.
TTTTTCATTTCGCCGTGATCTTCTTGGCCATTGACGATAAAATCATAATTGTCTCCGCCCTTAAGGTCGCAGGCCGGTGTCGTGCATTTATAAGTCGAAAAGGCCCCGCCTTCCGGATTTGGGCGAACGACAATCAATTGACCATCCGGTTTCAGCAGTGTTGCAACAAAAGTCAACATCTTGTGCAGGTTGCTATGATCCTCCGCCGTTGCAAGGCACCCGAGGATCATATTAGCAACCACAGCATCCTGACTTTTTGGTTTGATAGAATCCGCATCGGTTGTCACGCGAACGCGATCAACACGGGGGCTCCCCTCAATCCGCGCAACCCGCAGCGAATCATGTGCCGCCATCTCAAACTTGCCGCGAACAGTCAAATGCGTGAACTGTTTGACTGACGGCAACAGCCATGCACTATGAATTTCCATCCGGGCTTCATCTGCGATAATCCCGGTCACTTTCCGCGCGACTGCCTGTTTCAGCGCAATAGCAACGGCAATAGAAAAATGGGTCAGCATATCCTCATGCTTCTTGCCTTCGGACAATTTCTTGCCGATCACCGGTTCCCATTGAAAAAAAGGAGCCTCCGCACAATTGATGATATCTTCCAAACGTCGCATAATTTTTAATCTCCTGATTGCTACCCGCGCTTTATAAACATTTCGCCGGAATTATACAAACTTCAGTGCAAAAATAACAAACCCCCGCAATAACGGGGGTTTGATAAAAATCGGACATGATACCGTTTTACTTCGCGGCTTTCTTCACCGCAGCCATTTTCAGCGCACGGGCTGACAGGCCTTTGCGGAATTTCGCCTTGACCAACGGTGAATCCTTGGTCTTTGCCTTGATCTGTTCGCGCAACGGCAAAAGGGACTCGCACAAGCGGGTCGGTGCCGTGCCCAGCAACCATGCATCCAGACCGCCCTTGTGTTCCACGGAACGCAAACCACGAACGGATACCTTCACGGGAACCATGCGGCCCAGCGCTTCACTAAACAGCCGCGTGGTTTTCACGCTCGGCAGGAAGCGGCGTTTTGTTCTGTTGTTGGCGTGGGAAACATTATTTCCAACCATCGCCACTTTTCCGGTGACCGAACAACGAAGGGTCATGATAAATCCTGTATTCTTCTCAAGGGTTTTGTAAACAGATGCGGACAATAATCGAACAAAAGCGGCCAAGTCAAGCATTTCAGGGGGAAAGAACGCGGCAAAAACGATAATTGCATTAAGGTTACGTCGAATTAAGAATTAAGGTTACAGTATACTTAATTATTCTGTACGTAAGCGCTTTGTGATCTACATTGGGGATAATAATTAAGTATACTGTAACCTTAATTCTTAATTCGACGTAACCTTAATTAGGCGCAAACAGCAAACTCGCGCCCAGCCCGGCCAGAAACAGCAGATGCGCCATCAGGCTGATATAGAGCGCCCGCTGCAAATGCCCGGCGTCAAGTTGGGCTGTGGCCCCTTCCGGGCCGACCCAGCTCCGTTTCAGGGCGCTTCCATCCACATCGGCAGCCGGACCACCCAGCGCGACATTCAAGGAATTGGCCATGGCTGTCACCGGCACACCCCCTTCGGTGTAAGGCGTTTTTCCCTCCTTGCGCATCAACCCGGCAAAGGCGCGGGTCATGCCACCTGTCGGGGTCAGCAACCCGGCCCCGGCCATCAAAACCCCGGCAAGGCCGTTGGGAATAAACCCCATGAGCTGTTCCAACACCAGCGGCACCCGACCAAACCCCTTGGTGAACCCATCCTTGCCAAAGCGCCAGCCCAGCACCGCCAGCCCCGCATAAATATAAGCCCCCGGCAATCCGGCGATCAGATACCACAGCACCGGGGCCACAATGCCCTTGTCCATACTACGCGCCGCCATAGCCATGCCGATGCGGGTGATGGTGTAAGGGTCGCTTCCCGAAAGATCGGTGCGGGTCGTTCTGGCGATGGTGTAATAGGCGTTTTTGCTGATTTTCTTCTCTTTCATCGCGAAGAAAAGCTGCAACAGCGCAAACCAGACCGTTCCGGACGTCAGAACAAAACTCAGGAGAATGATTTCACTCGCGCCGCCAAAGGGGAAGCGCCGGGTCAAAACTTCCAGTTCCCCGCCGATGATATAGAAGACAACCACCGCAACCATCGTCAGAACCAGACCGCGAAACATCAGATCGCCCGCCTTCCGCTGCACCCGGTCGAGACGCCCCCCTGCCACGCCGATTGTTTTATCCACCAGAACCCAGAACAATGGATTGGCATTTCCGGCGAATGGCCCGGTTATCATTCCGGCAATCCCAGTCAGCAAAATCGCCGCCATCGCCAGCGGAACGCGCTCCGGGCTGAACAGCAGGTCTTGCAATGCAGTGTAGGAATCGATCATGGCAAACCTTAACACAGCGCAATACAAACCGGGAGAGGCACTCACACAGCCCTCCAAAAATATATTTAAAAACAATGCGTTAAAACAATAACGCTCCACCGATGTATATCTTTGGGATATTATTCTGCTGTATTGCACAATTCCTTCATGTTTTGCGCTATAATTAATTCAGTAGATTCTAATACAGGGGCTAACACATTGTTATATCACCTATACGACCTCCAGCATGCCCTCATGACTCCGGCGCGGATCGCGGCGGAGATGACACGGTCTGTCTATGCCAATCCATCCAACCCGCTGGCCTTTACCAAAATGGGCCGCAGCATTGCCGCCGGGGCCGAGGTGTTTGAACGCGCCACGCGCAAATTTAACGAACCCGATTTCAACCTTCACGAAACCACCATCGGCGGCAAACCGGTCGCGGTGGAAGAGCAGATTGTTTTACAAAAACCGTTTTGCGATCTGGTCCATTTTCACCGCCAGATCAAACGCAACGATCCGAAGGTGTTGATCGTAGCCCCCATGTCCGGACATTTCGCCACATTGCTGCGCGGCACGGTCGAAGCACTCCTGCCGCACCATGATGTGTATATCACCGACTGGATCGACGCACGGCAGGTCCCCTTGAGTGATGGTAAATTCGATCTCGATGATTACATTGCCTATCTGCGCGAATTCATGACTCTGCTCGGCCCCGACACGCATGTGATCGCGGTGTGCCAGCCCGCCGTCCCGGTCTATGCCGCAATTGCCCTGATGGAGGCGGAAGACGATCCGAACACCCCGCGCAGCATGACATTAATGGGCGGCCCCATCGATGCGCGCGTTTCAAAAACCGCCGTCACGGAGATGGCCGAACAGCGCCCCTTAAGCTGGTTTGAACGCATGGTGATTGCCGTTGTCCCGTTTTATTATCCGGGGGCGCATCGTCATGTTTACCCTGGGTTTATCCAGCTATCGGGCTTTATGTCGATGAACCTCGACCGCCATGTCGGATCGACCGTCAAGTTTTTCGGCCATCTGGTCAAAGGCGACGGGGATTCAGCAGAAAGCCACCGCAAGTTTTATAATGAATATCTTGCCGTGATGGATATCACCGCAGAGTTTTACCTGCAAACGGTCGAAACCGTATTCCAGACCTTCACCCTGCCACGCGGAAAAATGAAATGGACGGACCCCGCCACAGGCAAAATTCACGCGGTCAACCCGGCGGCAATCCGGCGCACGGCGCTCCTGACCGTCGAAGGCGAGCTTGATGATATTTCTGCGCATGGTCAAACGACCGCCGCGCATATCATCAGCACCGGACTGCCTGCGGAAAAACAGTTCCACCAGTTTCAGGAAAATGTCGGCCATTACGGCATCTTCAACGGAAGCCGCTGGCGCAGCCAGATCATGCCGCGTGTGCGCCACTTCATCCGCAAACACGACCGTGCGCGCGACCCCGTTCCGGCAACCGATCTCGCGCTGATCCCCGATCTGGCCCCGCCGCAATACGACCCCGCCATCCACAGCATCGAAGCGGTCAGGAAAAGAAACCGCAAAACAGGAGCCAAAGCCGGAAATAGCACCCAAAACGACAGCAAATCCGGGTTCCATAACGCAGAAGAAATGGCCTGAGTCCTGCCCGCCCCTGTTCCCTGTAAAATTCCGGTGGTATAATCACCGCAACGAACAGGGAAATAAAAAATGTTTCATTACTACAGGGAAACGACTCAGGCCTTGCGGTCTTATTTCAACACGCTGGCCATGATGGGCCTGATGGCTGGCATCGGCACTGCGCATGCGAAACCCGCATTCGGAATCGACCGCGTCAAGATCGGTGACCGGACCGTTGCCGTCAGGGAAGAAAAACTGGTCGACAAGCCCTTTGGCGCACTGATTCATTTCAAACGCGACATCGAGCGCCGTGACCCCAAGATTCTGATCTTCACGCCCATGTCCGGCCATTATGCCACCCTTATGCGGGAAACCGTGCGCGACCTCCTTCCGTTTCACGATGTTTATATTGTGGACTGGCACAATGCCCGTGACGTTGCGTCGCGGCATGGCGATTTTTTCCTTGAAGACTACATCGCCCATTGCGAAGAATTTATCACCGCCACCGGACCGGATATCCACGCGCTGAGCCTGTCGCAATCCACTGTGCCGCTGATGGCCATTGCCGCCTTGTCCAGCAGGAACATGAAAACATCCCCACTCCTCAGCACGACATATCTGGCCGGGCCGCTTGATGTGAGGGCGGCGGAAACACCCGTCTCCCGCTTTGCCCGCGATCATTCGATGGAATGGATCGAACGCAACATGATGGAACGGGTCGCCACCCCCCATGCCGGCTATGGACGACAGGTTTTACCCGGATCACTGACAAAAATCGCCATGCTTCTGGCCGGAAAGCACGATCAGGAATCCCTGACCACCATGGATTTGCACGGCCCGTATTACCGCGACACGATCCGGCATGTTTTTAAAACCCACAGCCTGCCTCTGGGCCTGCTGACCTTCAACAATCGGCGGGTTGATACCGCGCATATTACCGACATCCCCCTGCTGACCATCGAAGGCGGCAAGGATACAACAACCGCGCCGGGCCAGACCATGGCCGCGCATTTTATGTGCCACAACCTGCCCGGGGAAAAGAAATACCATTATCTTGAGCCCAATTCCGGCCATTACGATGTTTTTCAGGGGCCGACATGGCGGGCGAACATCCTGCCCCGTTTTGCCGGGTTCGTCCGAAAATCGGCGCTGGAAAAGGGGATCATTTACGATCTGGCTCCGCACGATACGGTGAAACTGCCCGCACGGTGGACACCCGCCATGGCCAGCCCGGATCTGGCGCGTCTTTATACGCAAAATGCCGGGCACAACCGGAAACATGGCATCGCTCCCTGACAAAAAACCACCCCCGGCTCACCATTGACCCCGCGACGGCCACGCGCTATCTCAAGGGCGGTCAATGTTCGTAACGGAAAACAACCGCAATGGGACTGCCCCGCACCCTGCCGCCGAAAACGATTGCCGCGCTCGAACCCTTCGCGCAGGAGTTAGAAGCCATTCACCCTACTCTGCGCTTTCGTGTCAGCACCCGTGCCAGACGCCTTGCCCTGCGGCTTGATTCCAGAAGTGGTGCGATCCATCTGGTGGTGCCAAAACGCGCCAGCCTGAAAAAGGCGCTCGATTTTGCCCGACAATATCAGGAATGGATCAACAACCACGCGGGCGACATCAAACCAGTCATCCGGTTTGAAAACGGCGTAAGCATTCCCGTGCTGGGCCGCGAACGGATCATTCATGTCACATACGATCCCGGACTAAAGCGCACCGCCATCCACCTGACCGACGACGCCCTGATCGTCCATACCAACAAGGACGACCCGGCAGCGCGGATCATCCGCTTCCTGAAAAATACCGCCCGTGTGGAAATCGACCGCCTTGCGCGTGAAAAGGCCGCTACCATCGACCGCGCCATCACCGGAATCCAGATCCGCGATACCACCAGCCGCTGGGGCAGTTGTTCGCCCGACGGAACCTTGTCTTTCTCGTGGCGCCTGATTTTGGCCCCTTACGAATCTCTGGATTACGTCGTCGCCCACGAAGTGGCACACCTTGTCCATATGAACCACAAAACCCGTTTCTGGGCGCTATGCGAAAACCTCTCCGCCGATTACGCCGCCGGGCATGGTTGGATGAAAAAAAATGCGCATACCCTGATGCGGTATGAATCAAAGTCAGTTTAAAAATGCCCACGCCTTCCTTCTCCGCCAAAGGCTATAGCAGGCTGCTGAAAAACCCGTATTTCGTCATTGCCCGGCTTGTCCCGGCAATCCATTGATCCAATTCGTCAATATTCAATATAAACCCTCTGGACAAGCCAGGGGATGACGGAGGCTCGTTAATTTTTCTGGAAATACAAAACAGGTCGTGCTAGGGGTGGGAGAGAACAAGAAAACGGTAAAAAAGAAGAAAGGTTTTGCAAATGTCCAAATCGGATTACGTTGCTCCGTTCACCATGGGTGTCGCTTTTGCTGCTGTTACTGGTGCTATCGTCGCGGTTTCTGGCGGCGGTATTTCTGAGGTTGTGACTATTGCTGGTACTACCAGTGGCACCGCCGTTGCTGTTTTTGCGAAAGATATAAAAACAGGCGCGATGCTCATAGCCGGAGGACTGACCGGCGTGGCTGCCGCCGCATTCACCGCCCATCACTTTGAGACGACGCCACCGGAATCCCCTGCCCCAACAGTGACCGAACCAGTGACAACGCTCGTTGTCGAGGGAGATTGCAGGCGCCTTGAAACAAAGATCATCGACAAGGATGGCCGACGCGCCGAAGTAATCCTGCCGCAGGGATGTATCTTGCAACCCAATTAGGCTCAGGACCCATCGCGCTACGCAGGATCAACCACCGCCATATAGTCCAGCGCCCCTTGCAGGATATGTTGGGCGGCTAGTGCGTCGATTATCTGTTTGCGCTTTGTTCTTGGCATATCCACAGTTTCGATCAGAAAATCCTCCACCGAGGCTGTGGATAAACGCTCGTCCCACAGGGCAATCCATGGGTCCGCTCCGAAAATTTCGGGGTGGCGGCGCATCTCATCGGCAAAATGCCGTACGGATTCACAGCGCGGACCCGCCGTTCCGTCCATGTTCAGAGGATATCCCAATATATATCCCCCGACCTGAAAATCGGTGATCTCGCGTTTCATATCCTGAATATCGAGCGTAAATTTCTTCCGCCTGACGGTCCGCAACGGTGTGGCGATGCTGTGATTGCCGTCAGAAAGTGCCAGACCGATCGTCTTTGTGCCCAGATCAAGGCCAAGCAAACGCTTTCCTTGCGGGCAAAGTGATGAAATGTCCCTGAGAAGTCCGATAGGCATTGCACCATTCTAGGCGGAATGATAAAAAAACCAAGTCAAAATCAAGGAAAATCAAGGACCATGGACAAGGCAACCGTCAAAAAAGTCGCAACCCTCGCGCGTCTGGCCATCACCGATGCCGAGCAGGACAAATTCGCCGCGCAACTTAGCGGAATCCTGAAATGGGTCGAACAGATGAACGAGGTCGACACCAGCAACGTCGAACCCCTCGCCAACGTGGTCAATATCGACCTGAAACTGCGCGAAGATGTTGTGACCGACAGCAACATCCAGCAAGACATCCTCGCCAACGCCCCGGAAACCCTCGAAGGTTTCTTCGTTGTCCCGAAAGTAATGGAATAACTGAGCATCATGACAAACCTTACCCACATGACAATCGCGCAAGCCCTTGATGGCCTGAAGAAAAAAGAATTTTCGGCGAAGGATCTGACCGAAGCGCATATCAAGGCGACTGCGGAATCACGTCACCTAAATGCCTATGTCACAGAAACGCCGGAAATCGCGCTGGAACAAGCCGCGCAATCCGATGCGCGCCGGGCGAAAGGCGAAGCCGGATTGCTGGAGGGCATCCCCCTCGCGATCAAGGACCTGTATTGCACCAAGGGCGTACGCACCACGGCATCCAGCAAAATTCTTGAAAACTTCGTGCCAGCTTACGACTCCACGGTCAGCGCCAATTTGTTCCGCGATGGCGCCATCATGCTGGGAAAAACCAGTCTTGACGAATTCGCCATGGGGTCATCCAACACGACCTCCGCGTTCGGCAATGTCATCAGCCCGTGGAAACGCAATAACGGCGACAATGCCGATCTCGTCCCCGGCGGGTCGTCCGGCGGGTCGTCCGCCCTTGTCGCAGCCCGCGCCGCCATGGGCGCGACCGGAACCGATACCGGCGGCTCCATCCGCCAGCCTGCAAGTTTTTGCGGCATTACCGGTCTGAAACCGACCTATGGACGCTGTTCGCGCTGGGGCATTATTGCCTTCGCCTCGTCGCTGGATCAGGCCGGGCCGTTTGCCCGCACGGTCGAAGATTGCGCCCTCATGCTGCAATCCATGGCCGGGTACGACCCGAAAGACTCCACCTGCGCCGACAAGCCCGTGCCGCAATACACCGGGGCCCTGACGGGCGATATCAGGGGCCTGCGCGTGGGCATCCCGAAGGAATACAATGTTGACGGTCTGCCTGCGGAAATTTCGAAACTTTGGGAACAGGGCAAGGACTGGCTGCGCGCCGGAGGGGCGGAAATTGTCGATATCAGTCTGCCGCACTCGAAATACGCCCTGCCCGTTTACTACATTCTGGCCCCGGCAGAATGTTCATCGAACCTTGCGCGCTATGACGGCATACGCTACGGCCTGCGCGTCGATGGCGAAACGCTGACGGAGATGTACGAGAACACGCGGGCCCAAGGCTTCGGCGATGAAGTCAAACGCCGCATCATGATCGGCACCTATGTCCTGTCTTCGGGCTATTACGATGCGTATTACACCAAGGCGCAAAAAATCCGCCGCCTGATCGCCGAAGATTTCACGAAGGCCTATGAGAAATGCGATGTTCTCCTGTCCCCGACTGCGCCGTCTGCGGCCTTTGCCATCGGTGAAAACGAAGACGATCCGGTAAAGATGTACCTGAATGATGTTTTTACCATTCCGGCTTCTCTCGCCGGGCTGCCGGGCATGTCGGTTCCAGCCGGGCTTGACAGCATGGGCCTGCCGCTCGGCCTGCAAATCATCGGGCGTCCCTGGGATGAAGAAACCGTTCTGCGCGTCGGCCATTTTGTCGAAACCGCCGCCCGGTTTACCACCCTGCCGCAAATGCTGATGAAAAAGGCCGCATGATGGGCAAAATGTTCCGCTGCGCTGCCTTGTTCCTGATCGTGTTCACGGCCCTGCTGGCCGGGGCGGAAGTATCGGCATACGGACAGACGGAAATCAGCCGGGGCGTTGCAAATGCCTATTATCAAAATTGTATCTCGCGGGACGATCCGCGCATGAGCGACAGCGCGCAGGATTCCCTGTGCAGTTGTTCTGCCGCCAAATTCATGGAGATCATGTCTTTGGAAGAAGCCGTCGCCATGAACAAAACTCCCGGCCCCGGTCGGGTTGAATACAATAAAATGCTGACGCAGGTCTACGGGCCGTGCATGCAGGCTCCGATTGAAGATGTGCTTTATCAGGAATGCACGAATGATCGGCATGTGAAGGAATTTCTGCTGCGCGATACGGCCCGGCTGTGCCGCTGCACCGCCATGCGTTCGGCGAACGTGATCGCAGCGGACGGCCCGCAGATGGTCACGCGCCTGCTGAAACACATTCCCGATGTAACCGACCCGATGGAGCATATGCTGAACGACCAGATGTTCCGTCAAAAAGCTTACGCCAATCTCTATGAATGCTTGCGCGATACCCCTTAAGGAACACGAGGAATCTATCCATGCCACATATTTTAAAAGGTGAAACAGGCGATTGGGAAATTGTCATCGGCATGGAAGTCCATGCGCAGATTACCGCGAATTCCAAGCTGTTTTCCGGGGCTCCGTCGGATTTCGGCGGCGCGCCCAATACCCGCGTCAGTCTGGTCGACGCCGCCATGCCCGGAATGCTTCCCGTGCTGAATGAAAAATGCGTCGAACAGGCCGTACGCACCGGGCTGGGCCTGAATGCGGCGATCAACATGCATTCCGTGTTCGAACGGAAAAACTATTTCTACCCCGACCTGCCGCAGGGTTATCAGATTTCACAATACATGCACCCGATTGTCGGCAAGGGCGAAATTGAAATCGACCTGCCGGACGGCTCCGTCAAGATCATCGGCATCACCCGCCTGCATCTGGAACAGGATGCAGGGAAATCGATTCATGACCAGCACCCGACCAAATCCTATGTCGATTTGAACCGCTCAGGCTCTGCCCTGATGGAGATTGTCTCCGAGCCAGATATTCGCGACGCCGACGAAGCCTGCGCCTATCTGGCAAAGCTGCGCATGATCCTGCGCTATCTCGAAACCTGCGACGGCAACATGGACGAAGGATCGATGCGCGCCGATGTCAATTTATCCCTGCGCCGCCTTGGCGAAGAAACGCTCGGCACACGCTGCGAAATAAAGAACGTGAATTCGATCAAGGCCGTGCAGATGGCAATCGATTACGAAGCCCGCCGCCAGCTCGAAATTCTGGAGAGCGGCGGCACGATCCATCAGGAAACCCGCCTGTGGGACCCGGCCAAAGGCGAAACGCGATCCATGCGCTCCAAGGAAGATGCACACGATTACCGCTATTTCCCTGATCCCGATCTTTTGCCGGTGATCCTGAAAAGCGACTGGGTGGAATCGATCAAGCAAACCCTGCCGGAACTGCCAGACCAGAAAAAACACCGCTTTATGAAGGCCTACGGCCTTTCCGCCTATGATGCGTCCGTCCTGATCGCGGAGCGCAGCCGCGCCGCCTATTATGAAACCGTCGCCGAAGGCCGCGATCCGAAGATTTCCGCTAACTGGGTCATCAACGAATTGCTCGGCATCCTCAACAAGGACGGAAAAACTCTCTCCGAAAGCCCGGTCAGCGCGGCGCAGCTCGGCCAGTTGATCGAACGCATTACCGACAACACCATCAGCGGCAAAATCGCCAAGGATGTCTTTGCCGAAATGTATGCAACGGGCCAGGACGCCGGCACCATCATCGAAACCAAGGGCCTGAAACAGGTCACTGATTCCGGCGCGATTGAAAAAATCGTTGATGAGGTGATTGCCGAAAACCCCGACAACGTCGCAGCCTACAGGGGCGGCAAGGACAAGCTTTTCGGATTCTTCGTCGGCCAGGTGATGAAAAAATCGCAGGGCAAGGCGAATCCCGATATGGTGAACGCCCTCTTGAAAAGCAAACTGGACGCATAAACTTCAGCGCGTACGCAACGACAAAAAACGGAATTATTGCGCATGTCCCAAAAATACGAATACAAGGTGGCAATTTACCGCGAGCCGTTGCTTGGGTCGATTTTCCTCGGCGGATCGCGGGTGGACCCGGAGCGTTATTCCGATTTCCTGAACAAGAACGCGGCCGAAGGCTGGAAAGTTATCACCATGGAACGCGAACTGCGCCGTGAATTGCTGTTTTTCAAACGCGAAGCCTTCCTTACCGTCATGGAGCGCCCCGTCTGACATGATCCGCACAAAAATACTTTTCCTGTCCCTTTGCACCATGGGCATTCTGGCCGCCATATTCGGGCTGGCCCAGATGTGGCTGGATGTGTTGCAATGGGATGCTTTCATCAAGGTGATGGGAACACTCATCGTCCTCGGCACGCAGGTCTCATTCCTGATCGCGGTCGATTACGATCTCCCGGCCAGCCGCCGCAAATGGCTTCTCTTCGGTCTGGTTGCCCTGTCGATCATGGCCAGCGCCCTTATCACCCTGCAAATCTGGGGGCAGCTTTTCCAGTGGGCGCTTTTTATCAAACTGCTGGCCACACTCGGCATTGTTGTTTTGCTGCTCGGTTTCCTGCTGGCCGTGGCGGAGGATTTCGGCACCGGCAAGCGCCTCAAGGATAAAAACTTTATCGACTGACCCCGCGCTGCAATAACATTATGAAAACGTCAGGATTTTACGCCCCCCACGGCATAATCTGTTGAACACGCACCGGAAAACTGATACCTGAATACCCTGACCCGGCGGATAGCCGCCACCGGGAAACGACCCTACTACCAGTACCCAGCTTTGGGGAGACGTGGCCGAGTGGCTGAAGGCAACGGTTTGCTAAATCGTCATACGGGTAACCGTATCGAGGGTTCGAATCCCTCCGTCTCCGCCATTTTCTGATAAATCAATGCCTTAGATGCCGGTTTTGCTGGTGAGCCATACCAGTGAGACATTTGGCATGTTAAATCCGGCTTACCTGACCTTATCCAGACATAACATTTATTATTTCCGCTTTCCTATCCCGCCTTCCCTGCATCCGCAAGGCAAAGCGCGGGATGTGAAGCTGTCATTAAAAACCCGTGATCCGCAAGAAGCGTTGCGCTTGGCGCGGTCACTGGTTACTTTTGCGGATACAGTTATTCAAAATCCGATAGTTAATATGATGGAATACCACGAAATAAGAAGCGTCCTTGTTGAGCATTTCAATACCCTCTTGGCAAAGAGGCAGCAGCAGATACATAAGAACGGCCAGCTAAAGATACTTGAACTCCAAGCCGTACAGAATACGCAGGAAATGGCCGTGCAAGCACTGGAGGAGCGAGACTTCGAGTGGTTCGGCACAGACGAGGATATAGCAAAGGCAATTAAACGCCTTGCCCTGCCCATAGAACCCGGCACGGATAGCTTTGAAACCTTCCGCACGGAATACCTGAAAGGCTGGCGTGAATACGGCCAACAGGTTCTCGACTTCAACGCCAGCTTGGATCGTCTTCCTTTGGGGGTATCCTCGCCGCATCCGCTGCAATTTGCTCCGCAACGGCCAAAGGTTCTCTTGGCGGATGCGATAGAAGAATATATCGAGAACGGCATAACGAAGCGCAACTGGGCCAACAAAACGGCAAAAGCCTACCGTGCCGAATTGAACTTGATCCTCGACTATCTGGGCAAGGATACCGGCCTGTACCTTATCAAGCAGGATGCGGAGGCCATCGTTCACATGCTATCGAACATTCCCAAAAATCCCCGCTCCAAAAAGCAATATCAAGACCTGACCATTGAAGAACTCATGGAACTGGATGAAGAAGGCCATCCACGCATGGATTTGAAAACGGTCAAGAAATACGTATCCCGCTATGGCTCTTTCTACGAATGGGCAGCGCGGAAATACGACGATCTTGGACGCAACCATTTTCAGGACTTGCAAAAAGACATTCGCGTTTCGGATGAGGCCGTGCGTGATCCCTTCTCTCCCGAAGAGATCAAAGCCATGTTCGACGAACTGCTTGATAACAAGAGCGGGATCGTTAAAACAGATCATCATAAATGGGGAACGCTGATAGCGATTTATACAGGCGCAAGGCGTAACGAAATAGCCCCGCTGGAACTGGATGACATACGCGAAATTGATGGTGTGCTTTGCTTCGACATTAACCGGAACAGCAATTACGGCACGATAAAGAAACTGAAAACCAAGAACGCCGACAGGGTTGTTCCTGTCCACTCTGACCTCATCCAGCATGACTTTCTGGAGTATGTTGAAAAGATCAGGAAAGCAGGACACCATCGCCTGTTCCCTACGCTGAATTACGATCCCAATGATGAAGGATATGGCAGGTCATTGGGCCGGTGGGTAAACGAAACTTTCCTGCCTCACCTTGGCATTAAGAAAAAGAATGTCGTTTTCCATTGCTTCCGGCATACGATCAGCGCAAAGCTGCGTAACGCTGGCGTATCAGAGGAAATGGCCAATAGCATTATCGGTCACGAGCGCGAAGGCCAAGGCCAGAAGGTGTATTTCAAGCAGGGTTACGGGCCGAAGAACCTCAAGGAAGCCATAGAGAAGGTTCAATTCCCCTAACTCCTTATCGGACAATAAACATTGACGGACTCCAGCGGTTTCCTTAACTTGCTGGCAGAACTTCGTTGTGAAGTTCCGGGGCTTAGTAACCCCACTATTACCGGATGGCGTGTCCGTCATCACGCCGCTTCTCGACCTTATGGCCGGGAGGCGGCGGCGTATGTCCAAGGCTTCGGTCTAAAGGTCGTCGCGGTCGTGTAATAGCGGCTTACTAACTCCCGGTCACCAGTCGCAAGATTGGTGGCCGTTTGCTTAACGGGAGAAAGAAGCCATGAGATTTGTAGGAAGAGTTTTGCTTTTAATCGCCCTGACCTTAACACCCTTCAATCCTCTGAAAGCCGAAGCATTTGAGTCAAAAGAAGCGTACCGGGAGATGGTAGCTCAGCAGATCGTCGATGCTTGGCGATGCATCCCGGCGACTGGTAAGGCAAAGCGTGAAGATTTTATGTTGTCGCTCATAGATCGTTTTGCTCCCGAAGACAGGAAGACGATTGAGCAAGGCCGGATTTGGAAAGAGGCTTTGGAGCGAAAGAAGAAGGCAGGAACCCTGACGGTTGCGGAACGGGAGCAGCTTGCTTCTGGCTATTATTATCCCGCGCCGGATGGTAGCAGCCCCAGTCAAATTGATTATTCAATCAAAATCCAAAGCGGCAATTTCCTGTCTCCGCGATGCGAGGACGAAAAGAGGAACGGTTCATGGTGGCAGCAAGCAGCCAGCGTGAATGATTCTACCGCCAAATGCGAACTGCCCTATGTCGATGTTACCTTTCGCCTGAATGAGCCGGAAGACTTCAAGCTGATCTACGAGGATCAATACTCCCGTTGGCAACTGCATGGCCAGAATTGGCTGGAGGCGGTGGACAAAGAGTATGAGCAGCTACGGCGTGACCGGAAGCTAAATGTTGTCAGTGAATACGGGAAGCAGTGGGATCGTTTGCAACAGGAGGCTAAATCCAAAATTTCCAATATGCCCGCTTCTCAGGTTGCCGAGGGAACAGAGGAAAAGCTGATCGAAGAAAACTACCGTCAGCTGGTTTGCTCCGATACTCCTTGAAAGCTAATCCGTCATTCCTGACTCGCTGGAGCGTCATACAGCGCGTTTATGGCGGATAGCTAGGCTCGGACTGGAAGCCCTCAGAAGCCCGATTATCGGTCAATTCGGAGCATGTGGCCAACCTATTGATTAAGCTTCAATAAAGTTAATCCGCCAGTTACTTAGTAAGATACCGCCCGTAACTCCCTTCCTTTATAATAATATAATAACGACCTCAATCGGCAGGTATCCGTTTCATCAAGATTAGTTCAATCTATAACAGTATTATAATCTTATAAGCCATGCGGCTTCGCTATCGCTCCGCCAAGCATGAAGATAAGACGCAAATCTACCTTCCGATTAAAAACTGATTGGTAAATCCGATTACCAATTACAATTTAGCAATGAGTCCGTAAGATACGCATGATATAGACCATGCCGGAGCGAAGCGACCGCATGGATTAAACAGATGTAATCAATGCGAATGAAGAATGCCGTTATCCTCACTCCGTCATTACGAAATTGATAATTCCGATTTAATACTAAAGCGGATTATGCCGTTTAGCAGATTTAATCAGTTAATCGAAAGTCGATCCTTGTACTTCTCTCCGGCTTCCGACTTCGACGATAATCTGGAAGGACGTTACACCAAACAGGATCATGCGAATTGGGATAACCAGTTATACGGATGGCAGTTCTCCGATAACGAACGGAAGACAGCCAGAATAGCAAAGACGATTGGCGAAGAACACAACGCCAAGGCAACTGTCATAAGCTGCTGGACGAAAGCGCAAACATGCTCAAGCCAAATGTGGGAAACCTACGACCGTGGGGAAGAAGCCATAGCGATTGAAAGTTCCGTAGGAAGATTAAGACATGCCGTTGGGCCTGAGTTCCTGTTTGTCTCGGTAAGATACATTGACGAAAACCAGACGATACCCAAAAGTCATTCCGCCGAACCCTTCTTCTTCAAGCGCAGGGCTGGCTTCTCATGGGAGGATGAATTGCGGATTGTCGGTAACATGGTCATTGGCGACCGAATAGGCTCTCCCCGGCTGGTTCCGATTGACCCTCAAGCGGTCATTCAGCGGGTGCTTGTCCCGGCAGGATCATCCACGCTGGCTGGCCGGGTTGAGGGCTTGCTGGCCTCTCATGCTCTGGCTATCCCGGTAGAGCAGAACGAGGTTGCGTAGCCCTACCGTGCGAGGGCCGGAAAGAAGCCTACAGCTTAGAATGACTCTCCTGAGTCCATAGAAGCCCGTACAGTGCGGTCTGGGTTTCGGGCCACCTTACCCTAGCCAGAAGCCCAGAGGACTCTCAGCGAGTCTTAAAATGGAAAATACGGCAACCCACCCATAATAGGCACTGACTATACGCCCTGTGAATCTATCTCTTTAATCGCCCATTACCGACATTCCATAATTATCCACAGGTTCCCGTAATCTGCAATTTTAGCTTTCATCTCAAGGACGCATATCCTATTCTATCCACACAATAATTGCGGTTTCGGGGGAATCGATTCATGGCCAAGGCGAAAACCAATGGCAAGGCTGATAACGGGGCTTCTCTGGGCTATGAAGCCAAGCTGTTTGAGGCGGCAGACAAGATGCGCTCCGGCGTGTCCCCTGCCGATTACAAGCATATTGCCCTTGGCCTCATCTTCCTCAAATACATATATCCTGACACCGGGCCGCTATGTCGGCGCAGCGGATGAAGAAGACGACGGTGAAGCCTTCGAGGACAAAATGCAACGCCTGACCGCGCAACTTGCCGAACAGTTCGAGCAGTCTAATGAATTGGAACAGAAGATTAGAGAAAATTTAGAGAAGGTGGGGTATGTGCTTTAAGAGGGCTTGCAGCGCACTAAGAGATCGCACTTGTTCCGTTATGAAGACGGCAACGAAAAATATCAATAGCATATTGCTTTTGCTGGCTTTCGGCCTTGTATTTTCGTTTGCACTGAAAAACTGGAACATTGACGTAAAGGACCCCTATGTCCTTATAGGATGCTTTCTCATATTGATAGCCATTCCAATCATATCAAGGTTCGACGTAGTCGAGTATATGGGGGTTAAGATATCCCGGCGATCAATAGAGCAAGACATTGCCCCGGCATCGAAGATGGAGATTACAAAAGAAAAAATTCAGGACATGAGGGAAGCTCAAGCAAGTGGTACAGGTGCGTCCTCTGAACAAGAAACAAGAAAAGCACTCCGGATAAATTTTGCTGAGAAGCGGATATTAGAAGAAAGAGTCCTTAATACATACACTCATCCCAGCTTTAGACGTGAGGTTAAACTGCATCTGGAAGAACGCGACCCGATTGCAGACATAGACCACTTGCTTTTTGATGGCTCCTATCAGGAGCGAAAACGCAGATATTTTATTATCACTCGTACTCACCTTTCACCATTCTTTTCTGATAGGATTTATCGCTATTTACGAATTATCAAAGATATTTCCGACAAGATTTATCACCATAAGATCATTTTGAAAATTGCATACATACAGAGTAGCGAAGAGCAAAGAAGGCTAGATTTTTTCAAGCGTTTCTTTAGCAATGCCATAGACAGTGGCTATCTCGAGATCGATATATTCGATGCAGAGGGAAATAAGTTATGAACACAGGCGTTAACATTCAAATATCCGAAGGCACTGTCAAGGTAATGGCGGTTGGCGCGGTGGCGTTGGGTATTCTGTGGCTGATATGGAAGCTGAACGAGGACGCGCCGGAAACACACTTGCCCAAGGAAGCCGAAGAGTTCTCCCACCTCAAGGCTGTTACACCGTCCCGGCTTGATGAAATCCAGTACGATGCCGGGATCGTCCCGAAGATCAGGAAGCTCTTTGATGACGGACACCATGCACAGGCTGCGGAAGAGGCTTGCAAGCATTTGTTCCAGATCATTCGCAATGTCAGCGGCTATAACGAACAAGACGGTACGCGCTTGATAGATACCGTATTCGTCAAGGAGAAAATCTTGCATTTTAAAGACATTACGAAGGCGCATATAAACGGCGTAGAAACCGGGTTTATTGAAGGCTTGCGGTATCTGGCAAAATCCGTCCGCAACCTACTGGCCCACGATACGGTTACAATCTCTGAACTTAGCGCATTAACTCTTATCAACCTGGCCTGTTTCCTCGGCTATCAAGTGCAGTACAATACCGTCCGTGTCCTTGAAACTGCTGAGGCGGCGGAATGAGCGAGTGGTTACGAACAAAATTAGGAACGGTATGCAAGTTTACAGCCGGGTCAGCCTTTAAGCCTGAGTATCAAGGGCAAGTTTATGGCGATCATCCATTTATCAAAGTCAGTGACATGAACCTTTCGGGTAATGAGATATTTATTAACCGTGCCAATAACTTCATTTCAGAAACTCAAAGAAAGGGGCTTGCTGCTAAGCTGCATCCAAAAGGAGCCACGGCATTTGCTAAGATTGGCGTTGCCCTGACTACAAATAGAAGACGCCTCCTGACCAGACCAACAATACTAGATAACAATATGATGTCGGCTACGCCAGACACTAATAAGATTACGCCTAGATACCTGTATTTTCTACTTAAGACTTTGGATTTTAACACTATAGCTTCGGGTAGTGCGCTGCCCTATCTAAACGTCTCAGACTTACAGAACCTTGACATACTATTACCCAGTGTTCGTGAGCAAATAGCATGTGAGGATTTACTTGGTAGTATTGACGATAAACTTGAGTTAAACCAGCGGATGAATGAAACGCTGGAGGCGATGGCAAGGGCGTTGTTCAAGAGTTGGTTTGTGGACTTTGATCCTGTCCATGCCAAGGCCGAAGGCCGCAAACCCGAAGGCATGGATGCCACCACCGCCGCCCTCTTCCCCGCCGCCTTCAATGACGATGGCTTGCCGGAGGGGTGGGGCTTATCCACCATCGGTGAAGAAGCAACAGTTTGTGGCGGGTCAACGCCCAGCACGAAAGAGGCAACCTATTGGGATGGTGATATTAGCTGGACAAGTCCAAAAGATTTATCTTCCCTGTCTCATCCCGTTCTTATTGACACGGAGCGAAAAATAACTCAGGCAGGGCTGGAGAAAATATCGTCTGGGTTGTTACCAGAAGGGACAGTCCTTCTATCATCTCGTGCGCCTATCGGTTACATAGCAATAGCGGAAATACCAGTGGCGATAAATCAAGGCTATGTCGCCCTGATACCCAACAAGGGACTTCCAAATATTTATATATGGCCGTGGCTGCTAGAAAATATGGAGAAGATCAAAAGCCGTGCAAATGGGTCAACTTTTCAGGAGATAAGCAAATCAAACTTTAGACCGATCCCGGTCATTGTTCCAAATGGGGAAGTGCTTACGCTCTTCGAAGATGCTGCAAGACCAATCTATCAGCAAATTGTGAATAACGTATTTCAAAATAAGTACCTCTCGGGATTGCGAGACAGCCTACTTCCGAAACTTATATCCGGCGAACTCCGCATTGGTAATGTCGTGCCTGTCCGAAAGGAGGCTGTGGGGTGATGGAAGCAATTTTCGGTCTTGCTGGCGTTTTAATTGGCTCCGGTATTACTTGGTTCCAGACAGTCTGGGTGAACAAAAAGGAGCTAGAGAGAAACGCAAGATACCTTGCTATTCGTGTTGCTTGCGTTCTTGATAAATATGTTGAGGATTGCGCTGCTGTGGTGAGAGACAATGGGCTAAATTATGGGATGCGTACCCCGGAAGGATATCTGGAACCACAGGTAAAAACACTTGGCCCTCCTGTTTATCCCGATGATATTGACTGGAAGAGCATTGACCATGAGATGATGTATAAAATCATTTCCTTTCCAGCGGATGTCGAAGGAGCTGATAAAATCATTCGCGCCGCTAAGGTTGTTGCAAAGCCGCCCAATTTTGAAGACTGGTTTGATGAACGCGCCTATTGGTATGCACAATTCGGGTTAGCGGCTTATGCGCTTGCAGAAGACCTGTCAAAAAAGTACTGCATAAAAAGGAAAACCTATAATAATTGGGATCCGGTTGCAGAGCTAAAGGCAAATTTCGAGGCAATCCGTACTAGGCGCGAGAAGCGATTTGAAGCCCATAGAAGTTTTGTTGACACTACACTGGGTCGGCAGGACAGGCGGCATATGGTATGAAAATAACCGAAACTGACATTCAATATACGCAACCACAACCCCGCTATGGCGGCTTTCGGGAAGAGCATGTTGAAGATGCCGCGCTGGAATGGCTTAGGGAACTGGGCTATGAGATCGCGCATGGGCCGGATATGGGGCCGGAAGGCGTGAAGCCGGAACGGGCCAGCTATGGCGATGTGGTATTGCAAGATCGCCTGACACGCGCCCTGCGCTCGATCAATCCCGGTTTACCTGACAATCTCTATGATGATGTAACCCGCAAGATTTATCTGTCCGAAACGCCTTCCTTGATCGAAGAGAACCGCCGCTTGCACCGCCTTCTGGTCGATGGCGTTAATGTCGAGATTATGCGGGATGATGGAACGATCAGCGGCGAGAAGGCATGGCTGATAGACTTTGAGCACCCGGAGCATAACGAATTTCTGGCGGTCAACCAATATACGGTAATCGAAGGCGGCTATGACCGGAGGCCGGATATTGTGCTATTTATCAACGGCATCCCTGTTGCCGTGATTGAACTCAAGAACGCTGCGGATGCCGAGGCCACGATTGATCGTGCTTTCCACCAGACACAAACATACAAGAGCCAGATACCGTCCCTGTTCCGCACCAATGGTTTGATTGCCGTATCGGACGGGATGGAGGCACGGTACGGATCGCTTACCGCTGACAAGGACCGCTTCATGCACTGGCGGACTACGGACGGAGAAACCATATCGCCCAAGGGAACGCCGGAACTTGAAACGCTGATTAAGGGGCTGTTCGCCAAGCGCAACCTGCCCGAATTGATCCGGGGCTATACCGTCTTTGAGGATGACGGGGCAAAGATCATCAAGAAGATTGCCGGGTATCACCAGTTCTTCGCCGTCCAGAAAGCCGTTGAAAGCACGGTTGCGGCATCGAAGGCCGGAGGGGATCGCAAGGCCGGGGTGATCTGGCACACGCAAGGCTCCGGCAAGAGCCTGTTAATGACCTTCTATGCCGGACGGGTAATACAGCACCCGGCAATGGAAAACCCTACGCTCGTTATCATTACCGACCGAAACGATCTTGATGACCAGTTGTTCGGGACATTCTCGAACTGCAAGGAACTGCTCAATCAGAAACCCCGCCAAGCCGAGAGCCGGGAACAGTTGCAAGAACTGCTGGCGGTGAACTCCGGGGGCGTTATCTTTGCCACGATCCAGAAGTTTTTCCCGGCCAAGGATCAGGAAGAAGTTCCGCTTCTGACAGACAGGCACAATGTCATCGTGATTGCCGACGAAGCGCACAGGACACAATACGGGTTCAAGGCCAAGGTCAATCCGAATACAGGTGAGAAGACCTATGGTTTTGCTAAATACCTGCGCGATGCCTTGCCCAATGCCTCCTATATAGGATTTACCGGAACGCCGATTGAGGGTACGGACGTGAACACCCCCGCAGTCTTCGGGGATTATATCGATATCTATGACATTCACCGCGCCGTTGAGGACGAGGCCACAGTCCCAATCTATTACGAAAGCCGCCTTGCCCGTCTTGATCTGGACGAGGACGAAAAACCGAATATCGATACCGAAATTGAGGAACTGACCGAGGATCAGGAAGACAGGGAAACGCAACAGGCGTTAAGCCGCTGGTCACGGGTTGAAGCCTTGGCCGGGGCTGAGAAGCGGGTAAAGCTGATTGCAAAGGATATGGTCGATCATCTTGAGGCGCGGCTGGCTGGCTATCCCGGCAAGGCCATGTTCGTTTGCATGAGCCGCCGTATCTGTGTTGCCTTGTATAAAGAGATTATCGCCCTGCGTCCTGACTGGCACAGCGATGATGACAAAAAGGGCATGGTCAAAGTTGTGATGACGGGTTCGGCTTCCGATCCCGAAGACTGGCAGCTTCATATCGGCAAGGGCAGCGGCAAAACGCGGCGTGATCTTCTGGCGAAACGGGCCAAGAACCCCGATGATGAATTGAAGCTGGTTCTGGTGCGCGATATGTGGCTGACGGGCTTTGATGCACCCTGTATGCACACCATGTATATCGACAAGCCCATGAAGGGACATGGCCTCATGCAAGCCATTGCGCGGGTTAACCGCGTGTTCAAGGACAAGCCCGGTGGTTTGATTGTTGATTATATCGGCGTGGCGCATAATCTTAAATCTGCCTTACAGGATTACTCCGAAGGTGACAGGGACAAAACGGGCATTAGTGAAGAGGAAGCCGTTGAAGCACTCCAGAAATGCTATGAGATTGTGCGGGGCATGTATCACGGCTTTGATTACAGCCTTGGCGTATCCGGCACACCGCAACAACGCTTGCAGGCAATGGCTGGGGCAATGGACTGGATACTGACGCTCCTGCATAAGGAAGCGCAGGAAGCCAAATCAGAAGATCGCAAGAAGCAGATACGCCGCCGCTACCATGACGCGGTTCTGGCACTGGGCAGGGCTTTTGCTCTGGGTGCGGCAAGCGATTATGCGCGGTCGATCCGCGATGAAGTTGGTTTCTTCCAAGCGGTACGGGCCGCATTGTCAAAGTCCACGGCGGATGGAACGAGAAAGTCTCCGGCTGAGATCGAGGCTGGCATTCAGCAGATTGTCAGTCGTGCCGTGGTATCGACAGAGATCATCGACATTCTGGGCGCGGCAGGAATTAAATCGCCAGACATTTCCATCCTGTCCGATGAGTTCCTTGCCGAACTACAGGATATGGACAAAAAGAACCTTGCGCTTGAAGCCCTGCGGAAGCTGCTGAATGGCGAGATAAAATCTACAGGCAAAACAAACGTGGTGCAATCACGCGCCTTCTCCGAACGGCTGGAAGATGCCATTACGCGCTATCATAATAATGCCCTGACCACGGCGCAGGTCTTGGAAGAGCTTATCAAGATCGCCAAGGACATTCGCGCTGCACGGGAACGGGGCGAAGAAGAAGGATTGTCACCCGAAGAGATCGCCTTCTATGACGCTCTGGCTGAAAATGAAAGCGCAATCGAGGTCATGGGGGATGACAAGCTCAAGATTATTGCCCACGACCTTATGAAGTCGATCAAGGACAATATCTCCGTTGACTGGCAAAAGCGCGACAGCGCACGGGCCAAGATCAGGGTTCTGGTCAAGCGTATCCTCAAGAAATACGGCTATCCGCCTGACTTGCAGGATGACGCTGTACGGACAGTCATTGAACAGGCCGAGCGGTGGTCTGCGGAATGGGCTGCCCAGAACCGCTAATACCCAGATCAGAAAAACGGCGCAATTTTTCGTGAGGGCGCAGAACACCAAGGAGCCGAAAATTTCCCCCATAGGGCCATCTTGCCGGGTATCCCTTGGGAACCCAAAGGCCAGCCTTCATAGACCAAGGCAAACCGCCTATTACCCGGCATAGCCCCTGTTTGACTCATAGAAGGCCGTACAATGCGGTCTGAGGCTTGGGGTAGGGCAAACACCGGGAAGCGGCAAGGACTCACCAGCGAGTCTCTACGGCCCGAATTAGCCATATTGACACCACGACTCGGCATGTGAGACATTTAGGTGAGACAGAGAAACCCGGCTTATACAGCCAAGCCTAGCGTTTCAGGCACTTTTAGAAACTGGCAGATACTCCCTCCGTCTCCGCCATTTTCTGATAAATCAATGCCTTAGATGCCGGTTTTGCTGGTGAGCCATACCAGTGAGACATTTGGCATGTTAAATCCGGCTTACCTGACCTTATCCAGACACAACATTTATTATTTCCGCTTCCCTATCCCGCCTTCCCTGCATCCACAAGGCAAAGCGCGTGATGTGAAGCTGTCATTACAAACCCGCTGCCCTCAAGAAGCGTTGCGCTTGGCGCGATCACTGTTTATTTTTGCGGAAGACTATTTACGAATTTTGGCGACCTTGAACATGGATTACGAATTTTTACGGGATAAATTAACCGAGTATTTCAAAGACAGACTTGAGATGCACAAAGAACGCCTCTCAAGAAACGGCCCTTTGAGCGAAGAAAAAAGACAAGCCCTACAGAGGATGTTTGAAGAGACTCATCAAATGGCGACCCAACACTTGATCAAGCCGTTGCGGAATATGGTTGTCCAAGAACCATCCGTGTTGATAACGGCCCTGAATTTATATCGAAGGAGCTGGATCTGTGGGCTTGGTCACATGGCGTGACGCTCGACTTTTCCCGGCCTGGCAAGCCAACGGACAATGCTTTCATAGAAAGCTTCAACAGTCGCTTCCGGCAGGAGTGTCTGAACGCAAGCTGGTTTTTAAACCTGAACGATGCTAGACTGAAAATCGAGAGCTGGCGACGAGAGTATAACACGGCCCGCCCTCATTCTGCGATCGGCAACAAAACCCCCGCCGAATTTGCAGAAACTGCATCCCTGGCTAGCCAGGGATGCAAACAGAGGCTGGATTTTCTCTCAGCCGGTGGCCCAACAAATGGGTGAAGACCAGGATGCGTTGGATGTCAACAGAACCTAATCAGGCAACCTGTTTCATCTGCATTTTAATATCAAGTTGCAGGGAAACATCAACGCCACCCTGAACCACCGATACGCCGTTTTTCGACCGCCCCAGATCGCGCAGTTCCTCAAGCGTCACACGCGGCACAAACAGACAGAATCCGGCAACCGCCATTTCCAGCGTCATATGCTTTTCCGGCGCCACAGGCGAAATACGATATGTGAAGCAATGCGCGCCAATGCACACGCGCTGATCGACATCTTGGCCGCGCAGGAGCATATCAAGGTCTTGCGGCGTGATACGGAAGCGGAAACTGTTTTCAGAGATACGAAGATTCATGATGCTATGTCTTTCCATTCCTGTTGTGTATTGATGTTTATCATATACGCAGACAACGCAGGGGCAGGAACCGTCCGGGCCACCCTGCGCGTTAACAACTCACGCACAGAAGAAAATTCGCCGGATATTTCAGGTCCGTCCGTTTCCAGGCAGGCTGGCAGAGGATAGCCTTCATAATAAACACTCCCTGCCTGTTCCAGCAATCCGGCCAGAATATCCGGGCGGAGAAGTGGCATATCAACAGGCGTGAACAAAAGCCGATCATACGCGCCACCAAAACGCCGCAATAGATCATACATCGCCCGGCCCGGCCCGTCATGACGCACCGCATCATGAATACAGGCATATCCCGGCACATCGCCACTGATGTAGACATCCGTCAATCCAGCCTGCCGCAACAGATTTTGCATGTGTTCCACCAGCGGCATATTTTTATAACACAACAAAGCCTTGCTGGTTCCCATGCGGGATGAACGTCCTCCGGCAAGAACGATTCCTGCGGTGTTATCCATGCGCCCTGCACTTTCCGCAACAGACAACCTGCTCATCGTCTCCGGTAACGAGGGAATGACCGGGGAGCCACGCGCTATCCCCGTCAAGGTAATGCTCTTTCTTCCAGACCGGGGCGCGCTTCTTGATTTCCTCGATGACATAGCGGCAGGCTTCGAAGGTTTCCTCTCGGTGCGGAGCGCTGACGGCAATCAGAACGCTTATTCCACCGACATCGAGATACCCGTGATAATGCGCAACGTAATACCGTGATTGCGGCCAGATTCCTTCAGCTTCACGGCATATTTTCAGAAGTTCCTCCGCGCAAAGAGGTTCATGAACATCATATGTTATTCCGCTGACAGGCTTTCCCTGATGATGATTGCGGACAACGCCGACAAACATGTCAATCGCGCCGTGGCCGGGATCAGATACGGTCGCGCAGGCTTTGGCGATATCAAGAGGCTCTCTGGAGATACATGCGCTGATATGATCGTGCGTCATCTCTCAACCTCCGCAAACCGGAGGCAGGACAGACAGGGTGGAATCCGCATCAATGACAAACCCGGATGGCAAGATGGTTGTATCATTAGCAAAAACAGAATCCATAACCAGATCACGGGCCTGCGGACCCAGCGCCCGGCAAAGGGCCTCCCTGATTGCGGCAACCGGGCTTCCCGCAGGAACGCTCAGAGAGACGCAGTCCTGATAGGACCTGAATGCGCCATAAAGACGCATGGTAATCGTGATGTCAGTCATTTTTGATCTCCGCTAATTGTTTCAAACCCCTGACTCGAAATCATTTTCAGGGCACGCGCCATGAACGGCGCCAGAATTTCCCAGCATTCCCGCACCGCCTTCGGGCTGCCCGGCAAGGCAATAACGAGAGTCTCGTTCATCATTCCAGCCGACATCCGCGACAACCATGCGGTATCGGTATAGGCCGCGCTTTCATGACGCAGCATTTCACCAAACCCTTCGAGGATACGATCGCAGACAACCCCCATCACCTCTGGCGTGACATCGCGCGGCCCTGGTCCTGTCCCCCCGGACATGACGATCAGCTTCGGATGCGCCTGCTCATAAATACGGTGCATCGTATCGGAAATCGTTTCGAATTCATCCGGGATTACACAATATTTGACAATTTCCGCCCCGTCCGTCTTCAACATTTCCGACAGAAGCGCGCCGGATTTATCGTCATAAACCCCGGATGCGGCACGATCGCTCATGACAAGGATTGCCACAGGAATATCCTGCATCCTCTTTTGCGGCGGAATCTGTGCCGCAAGCCATTCCGGAATACCGTCCGGATTGCACCAAAGGCCGCTTTTCCCGCCTTCCTTGACGAGAAGGCGGATATTGCCGATGGTCAAATTGGGCTCCGTTCCCTTGACCAGATCCCAGATGGTCGCCAACGCAGCCTGTACAGCCATAATCGCTTCCATCTCTACCCCGGTCTTGGCATGAGCGGTCACTTGCGCGTAAACACGCACCGTATCGGGAGCCTCCGGAACGCAATGGATACTGACCTGATCGAGCGGCAGGGAATGGCACATCAGCAATGTTTCCGGGGTTTTCTTCGCCCCCATAATGCCCGCAACCTCGGCCAGCGCCAGAACATCCCCCTTGGGGAGAGATTTTTCCCTGATTTTTTCAAAGGCCGCAGCCCCGACTACAATCACACCTTCCGCTACGGCACGACGGCGCGTTACGCGCTTGCGTCCGACATCAATCATCCGGAACTGCACCCCATCGCAGGAAGGGAATTCGATTACCTTTTTATCATTGACCATCATTTTTCTATCCTCCTATAGATGCCAGATGCTGGCGCGTTCCGGTGTTTCCGTCATGCAGGAAATGTGTTTGACGTTTGAAGCGCATCAAATTCATAATGCTTTCTTTTAATTCCTCTTGCTGATCTTCGTCCTGAAGCAAGGGGCGCAAATCGTGCCCACCGGCACCAAACAGGCACAAATGCAGCGCTCCATGCGCGGAAACACGCAAACGGTTACATGTGGAGCAAAAATCCTTCGCATAGGGAGCAATCAGTCCGATCCGACCGGCATAATCAGGATGCGCATATTCAACCGCCGGGCCTGCGCCATTTTCACGTTCCTGCAAAACCCACCCGCGCAAGGCAAGCTTGTTCCGGATGACCGTCGCCGGGACATGATGTTTACGAAAGAAAGCAAGGCTATCCCCGGTCTGCATCAGCTCAATGAAGCGAAGCGAAACAGGCCTGCCCTCGACAAACGATAAAAACCCGTCCAGCTCATCGTCATTCAGGCCCTTGAGCAAGACTGTATTGATCTTGACGCTTTCAAAACCGGCACTCAACGCCGCTCCAACACCGTCTATCACTTCACACAGCCGATCATGCCCGGTGATTTCATGAAATTTTCGCGGATCGAGAGAATCGATGCTGACATTGATGGCCCGCAACCCGGCATCAAAAAAACTCTGCGCCCGTTCCGGCAATCTGTAGCCATTGGTGGTAAATGCCATACGCCGTATCCCCGGGATGGCAGAAATCGTTCTGGCAACATCGACGAAATCCGGACGCACGGTAGGCTCACCCCCGGTCAGGCGGATCTTCCATGTCCCCATCGCGGCAAAAGCCGTGACCAGATTCCTGATTTCAGGAAGCGTCAAAAACGTATCCTCGTGCGTTTTACGGTAACCGTCCGGCAGGCAATAGGTACAACTGAAATTGCATACATCCGTCACCGACAAACGCAAATACGGGAAGCACCGTCCAAAACGGTCCTCAATGAGGGAATCGTCTTCCATTGTAGCTCCTTTCCAACACGGGAGGCCGTGGCGTTTCCACCGCGACCCCGGCTGCAAAACCATATCCCCGCCCCTTCGATTCCGGGTCAGAAACTTAGGCAATGCAGCTCGGAGTTTTGGCCTTCTCAGGCCCTGTGATTGGCTCTATTGTAAGGTGCTCCCGCCTTGGGGCATTTGATCCAAATCAAGCGGAATCTCGACCCGATGAATATTGCTAACACATTGAAAAAGGCTCCACTTTTTACCGGGATGCCTGATGAACAACTGGCGCATTTTACCGCCAGATGCCCGGCGAAGCATTATGCAAAGGGTGAGGAGCTTTTTGCCATGGGCGATCCGGCGGCGGCGTTCTTCTTCATCATTGACGGATGGATAAAGCTTTATCGCATGACGCGCGAGGGCGAAGAATCCATTATCAATGTTTTTGCCCCCGGCGAAACCTTTGCCGAAGCCGCCGTGTTCGGACCGATGCAACGCTATCCCGTCAATGCACAGGCCGTGGAAGACACGCATGTCCTTGAAATTCCACGCAGCCTTTTTGTTGAAATGATTCGCGCCGACAGTGAATTTGCCCTGTCCATCCTTGGCGCGATTTCTGCCAAACAGCGTTACCTGATTCAACAGATCGAACAACTCACCGTCCGGGAGGCGCCGCAACGAATAGGCACATTCCTCCTGCGCCTGTGCCCGCCGGGAAAAAGCAGAAATGTTGAAGTGGCACTTCCCTATGATAAATCCCTTATTGCGCGTCGCCTGAATATACAGCCGGAAACGTTTTCGCGCGCATTTAAAAAATTGGAGCCGCACGGCGTAGCCCTGAAAGGGCGCGTGGCGGCAATAGACGATATTGAAAAACTGGCTGCGTTTTGTGATTTTGAAGAACGAAACAGCCCCTGCTAGGCTCATGATTTGTTGATTTAAAAAAATAAAAAGTTCAACCTTGACGAAGCCTGAGAATAAAACCATGATGCAGTTCTGGATCGCCATGCTTGTTTTTATCGGGTCGCACATGATCGGCAGGACCGGATTGCGCGGGTATATCGTTCGCCGCGCAGGCGAAAAAGTATACATTTCGGCCTACTCCTCCTTAAGCGTTGCCCTGTTGTCGTGGTTGATTTATACGGCGATCCAAGCCCCCCGCATCGCATTGTGGCCGTGGCTGCATGCGCTTTACTGGATTCCCAACATATTGATGCCGCTGGCCTGTGTCTTTCTGGTTTCCGGATTTGTGATACAAAACCCGTTATCTATCATGCCGCGCGAAAAAGGGTTTTATCCTGAACGCCCGCCAATGATTGTTGCGGTAACGCGCCATCCTGTTCTGTGGGGGTTTTTTCTATGGTCGGCTTCACATATTTTTCCCAACGGAGAATTTCCTGTGGCATTCATGTTTCTGATTTTTGCCTTGTTTTCCCTTGCCGGTATAAAAATGATCGATAGAAAACGCCAGCGCATTTTTGGAATTGAGAAATGGCGCAATCTCTCCGCGCATGCGCCGGGCATTCCGTTCTGCGGCAGAGCATTATGGCATGGGTGCTTTTCCTTCGGAGAACGCGATTTCGCAGGCGTTGCAGGGGGATTGCTGATTTATGCGATATTCTTTTACCTGCACGGAATCTTTTTTTCCGTTATTCCCGCCCCGCCGCCGATACCCGGATTTTAATCAGGCCGCTTGCCTGTCCGGACGCGGCGACCATAGCATCGGGGCATACACAAAAAAATACAGCGTAAAACATACCGACCAGACAATGCCGGACGACACCACCCATAACGTATAATGTTCGGGCAGAAACACAGGGCCAAAAACCCGCAGAACGGCCGCCATCTGCATCAGCAGGAAAGATAGTGTCGTCAGATTGTTGCTGGAAAGATCGCGCCCCGTATGACCAAGGGTAACGCGAGTCATCATGCCTAATGTCAGGCTTCCGATGGAACCGACCGTAATTGCATGCAAGGCCGCAGGGAAAATCCCGATGCCGAAGGTGGATAGTCCGGCAAGAAACAAACCGACCACCAGCCACCCATACCCGGCATGAAGAATCCAGATCATAGGATCGCCGAAAGAGCGTCCCGTGTGATAGCGGCGCATACGGACCAGATGAATGAAGGATGAGACAAAACAGGCCCCGGAAAAAATCGTAGATTCAATTCCGGTCGCCAGTAAAGCCACGGCAACCGCGACCAAAGACACAACAGCGACAATATCCATCGTGTGCTGGTCATGGATTTGCACGTTAATCCCCTTGCGCCGCAACGCCCCGACGGTAAAAGCCGGGATAATCCGCCCTCCAATCAGGGAAACCATGACCAAAACGAAAACAAGCGCGATATAAAGCGGCATGCGTTCCTGCGTTATCATGAAAAACACATCGCACAGCCACAACGCGCCGAGAATGCCAAGAAAAACAAAATTTCTGGTATTCCGGCTTTTAACCAGCGGCAGGGCCAGACTAACAGCCAGCGCCGGAATGAAGGACAGTTCTGCGGCAAACATGAACCATCCTGGAAATCCAGCGACATTAAGAGCCAGACGACCGATCCCCCACAAACCGCACAGGATCATCAGTTGAATCTGGCGCACCGGTGCGCCGCCAGTCCAGTTTGCCACAGCAGTCAGCAAAAATCCGGCAACAATTGCCATAGCAAACCCGTAAATCATTTCATGTGCATGCCATGCCACCGTATCGGAGAAAATTTCCGGCAGAAAATTGTATCCGGCATACATGCCCGTCCAGAGCAGAATGCCAAGAATCGCGTAAATCGCACCGCCGAAGAAAAACGGGCGAAACCCCCTGCCCCAGAAGGAATGGTTTAAAATTCCCGTTTCGGAAAGCACTGTCATGGCGGATATTCCTTCGCGTTATTGAACCAGCGGCGTATCGACGCCATGCAGACGGAAACCGCTGATTTTCGCCTGCCCGGCAAGAATCTGGACGTATTGGGTAAATGCGCGCTGCCAGCTTTCTTTTTTCAGATGTTCGCCAACCCATTGGGCGACGGAATTAAAAGGCAATAACTGCCCGTCCGTCCGCCGATGCAACCGGATGATATGATAGCCAACCTCTGTCTGTACGGGCTCTGCAGAAATATCGCCTTCTCGCATCGCGAACAAGGCCGCCTCGAACGCAGGGAGAGTTTGGCCTTTGCTGATCTGGCCAAGATCTCCGCCCAGTTTCGATGACGGACACGCGGATTCGCTTCTGGCAATAACTTCAAACATATCCGGATCGGAACGAATGCTGCTCAACGCTTTTTCGGCCCTGTTGCGAGCCCGGTTCTGCGCGTCTTCATCTTCCGGCGGGGCCAGATACAGGATATGCGAAGCCTCGAAAAGCGGCGATGTGTAGAAACGCTTCATATTATTTGAATAGTAACGCTCGCATTCTTCCTGCGTCGGCTCCGGTACGGAAATTTCCTGTTCAAGCAATTTGTCAATGGCATCGTCCGGAGTATCGCGGATTTTGCTTGCATCGCACAGTCCCAGATTAACCGCTTTCTGGATCAGCAATTCGCGGATGACGAGCGCCTGCATGGCTTTGTATTTTGCATCAATCAAGTTTTGCGCCGGATGATACTGCACCTCAGAACTGATTTGTTCAGGCGTTATTTTAATGCCATTGACGGTAATACCCGGTGCTTCGATCATCATGTTTCCCTGCGGCGGACAATTTGGTACTGGCGGCGGAAAATATAAAACACCGGCGCGCTCCAGACATGAACAAGGCGCGTGAACGGCCATATCAGAAAAATCAACATCCCCAGAACAAGGTGCATCTTGAAAATGATATGAACATCACTTACAAATTCCGCTGCACCGCCCCGGAAGGTTATAATATGCTGAACCCAATTCATGAATTTTACCATCTCATGACCATCAAGATGCTGCATTGATATTGGAATTCCGCCGAGACCAAGGAGAAGCTGCGCCAGCAAGAGAACAAGAACCATGATGTCTGTAAAAGAGCTGTTGGACCGGATGCGCGGATCAAATAACCGCCGATGCAACAGCATCAGCAACCCGACAAGACAGAAAACACCAGCGACCCCGCCGACGAGCATTGCCATGACCTGCTTGAATCCGTGGGAAATATGAAAGAATTCAAAAACAGAAATCGGCGTCATGAGCCCGACCACATGACCGGCCAGAACAACCAGAATTCCGGCATGAAAAAGTATGCTTCCCCAGAAAAGCTGTTTTTTTCGTAAAATTTGCGATGATTTACTGCGCCATGTATATGGGTCGCGGTCAAAACGGATGATACTGCCTAAAATCAGGACCGACAGGCTGATATAGGGGAATATCTGGAACAGAAAAAAATCAAAACTGGACATCAGGAATTAACCTCCATTTTATCATCCGTCGCCATCATCCGCGCCAGCATATCCTCCGCACGCGGACATCCGCCCTGCCCGACCTGCGGGGGTGCCAGCGCAAACTGTTCCTCCCAGGCGGCGTCCATCCGGTCTGCATCCGGCAAAAATCCTGGGTCTGCCGCCATAGCGGCCTTAAGCTTGTCTTTATCCGGCCTTGTCAGGGCCGCTTCCTGCAACGAGTCGAACAGGACGGCATAACGACTTTGACGTTTTTTCAAACGTTCACCGATGGCGGCCACAACATCAATCGCCCCGTCAAGATTTTCCTGCGCCTGATCTATCGGCAGGAGCGAAAGATATTCAAGAAACAGCGGCAAAAAATCCGGCGTATGTTCTGATATATTATTCAGACCGGCTGCGCGATAGAGCATATCCAGATCAAGCATCGCCTGCCCGCGATCACGGGAATCGCCATGAACGTGTTCAAACAGATGCAACGACAATGAAGGCGTGCGATCAAAGAGCGCAACGTACTCCTCCTGAAGATCAAGAATGTTATCCTCCGCCATTCCGGCAAGGAAATCGTCGATTTGAGCGCGCGTTTTTTTCGACAGCCATTCCTCTTTCCCGATAATTGCGCGAATATCCTCTATTGCCGCAAACATTTCAGATTCCGGATATGTCATTAGAAAGCCCAGAACGCGCAGGGTTTGTCCAGTCACAGGAGTTTTCATCCGCATCCTCCACCAGTACCGCTACCGCATCCACCCTTGCTACCGCAACCGCCACTACTGCATCCGCCGCCATGGTTATGCGGGTTTTCTTCTGCGGCGTAGGATTTGGTAAAAAGCGTATTAACGCGATTATCCTTCTTTGACCCTGACCGCCCACGCCCGGCCTTTTGCGACTGGAACATATCAACCGTACTGTTGCTGTGCGATGAACAACCATTACCGAAAGAAAATCCGCATCCACCAGATTCACCGAAGGCGTCAAGCGTTTCCTCACGATGTCCGGTCGGAATGACAAAGCGGTCTTCATAATTGGCAATCGCCATGATCTGATACATATCTTCGACCAACGTTTTGGTCAGGCCGACATCATCAAGAACCGCTTGATTGTCCTCCCCTTCGACGAATTTACTGCGCATGTAGTGACGCATGGCGATCATCCGTTTCAACCCCAGAACCACCGGTGCCTCCTTGCCGCCCGTCAAAAGGTTTGCAAGGTATTTGACCGGAATGCGCAAAGATTCAATATCCGGCATGATCCCGTTTTCCAACATCGGCACTTTTCCAGCCTCGGCAGCAGCTTTGAGGGGACTTAGTGGCGGGATATACCAGACCATCGGCAAAGTACGATATTCCGGGTGCAGCGGAAACGCCACTTTCCATTCCATCGCCATCTTGTAAACCGGAGAGCGGCGCGCCGCTTCCATCCAGTTGTCGGGAATACCGTCCTTGCGCGCCTGTGCGATCACATCCGGATCGTTCGGATCGAGGAATATATCAAGCTGCGCCTGATACAGGTCTTCGACATCATCAACACTGGCCGCCTCTTCGATGCGATCAGCATCATAGAGCATCACGCCCAGATAACGGATACGGCCAACACAGGTTTCAGAGCATACGGTCGGCTCACCCGCTTCGATGCGTGGATAACAGAAGGTGCATTTTTCTGCCTTTCCGCTTTTCCAGTTATAATAAATCTTCTTGTACGGACAACCGGATATGCACATGCGCCAGCCCCGACATTTATCCTGATCGATCAGGACAATGCCGTCTTCTTCACGCTTATAAATAGACCCCGAAGGGCAGGCCGCAACGCAAGTCGGGTTAAGGCAATGTTCGCACAGTCGCGGCAGATACATCATGAATGTATTTTCAAATTGCCCGTAAATTTCCTTTTCAATATTTTGAAAATTGTAATCTTTCTTGCGGCGGTCAAATTCCGTCCCGAGGATTTCTTCCCAGTTTGGACCCCATTCGATTTTTTCCATACGCTCGCCGGTTATCAATGAACGCGGCCTTGCCACCGGGGGGGTTTTTGATTCCGGCGCGGTGTGCAAATGATCGTAATCAAAGGTAAAGGGTTCATAATAATCGTCGATTTCCGGCATATCCGGATTGGCGAATATATTCGCCAGAACACGCCAGCGCCCGCCGATTTTCGGTTGAATTTTGCCGTTTTTCTTGCGTTCCCAGCCGCCATTCCATTTTTTCTGGTTTTCCCATTCTTTCGGATAACCAATGCCGGGTTTGGTTTCGACGTTATTGAACCATGCGTATTCCATACCTTCGCGAGAGGTCCAGACATTTTTACAGGTTACGGAACAGGTGTGACACCCGATGCATTTATCGAGGTTCAGGACTTTACCGATTTGCGCTCTGACTTTCATTACGCAGCCTCCCCATCCATCCAGTCGACTTTTGCCATCTTCCTCACGACCACGAATTCATCACGATTTGACCCGACCGTTCCGTAATAGTTGAAACCATAGGCAAGCTGGACATAGCCGCCAATCATATGCGTCGGCTTGACGGTCGCCCGCGTTACGGAGTTGTGAATCCCGCCACGGGCCCCGGTAATCTCACTACCCGGAACATTGACGATTTTTTCCTGCGCGTGATACATCAAAACCATGCCTTCCATCACGCGCTGGCTGACCACAGCCCGCGCCACAAGCGCACCATTGGCGTTATAAGCCTCGATCCAGTCATTATCCTTGATACCAACCTTTTTCGCATCGACTTCACTCATCCATACGATCGGACCGCCACGTGACAACGTCAACATGTGCAAATTGTCCGTATAGGTCGAATGGATGCCCCATTTCTGGTGCGGCGTGATAAAATTGAGGGCAATAGGGGTATTGCCGTTGCTTCGCTCACCCAGCATCGCCAAAACGGTCCCGGTATTGATCGGCGGTTTGTAAACCACCAGTGATTCACCGAAATCGCGCATCCACGGGTGATCCTGATAAAGTTGCTGACGCCCGGTCAGTGTGCGCCACGGGATATATTCATGAACATTGGTGTACCCTGCCGTGTAGCTGACATGTTCTGATTCAATGCCGCTCCATGTTGGCGAAGAAATAATTTTCCGTGGTTGGGCCTGAATATCGCGGAAGCGAATTTTTTCATCTTCCTTCGGCAAGGCAAGATGCCTGTGGTCGCGCCCGGTAATTTTATTGAGCGCCGCCCATGCCTTGACCGCGACTTCGCCATTGGTTTCCGGCGCCAGCGAAAGAATAACTTCGCAAGCGTCGATATCCGTATCGATCTTCGCCAATCCGTCGCACTGGCCATTGAGTTTTTTCAGGAAATCGACTTCATGCTGGGTATTCCACGCAATCCCCTTGCCACCATTGCCGATTTTTTCCATCAACGGGCCAAGTGACGTAAATCGTTTATAAACATTGGGGTAATCACGCTCGACAACCTTCATTGAAGGCATAGTGACACCGGGGATGGCGTCACATTCGCCTTTTTTCCAGTCTTTGACATCCAGAGGCTGCGCCAGTTCGCCGGGAGAATCGTGCATGATCGGGTTCGTTACCAGATCCTTTTCGATGCCCAGATGACCGGGAACAAGTTCGGAGAATTTCTTCGCCAGACCTTTATAAATATCCCAGTCTGTCCGGCTCTGCCAGACCGGAGCGACAGCCTGAGACAAGGGATGGATGAAGGGATGCATGTCGGAAGTATTCATATCGTTTTTTTCATACCAGCTTGCTGTCGGCAAAACGATATCGGAATAAAGACAGGTCGTTGACATGCGAAAATCAAGTGTAACGAGAAGATCAAGCTTCCCTTCCGGTCCCTTGTCGTGCCAGACGACTTCAGTACTTTCAACCGCACCTTCCGCGCCAAGATCCTTGCCCTGTACGCCGTGCTGGGTCCCGAGCAGATGTTTCAGGAAATATTCATGCCCCTTGCCAGAAGACCCCAGAATATTGGAACGCCAGACAAACATATTGCGCGGCCAGTTATCCGGATGATCCGGATCTTCGCAGGACAGACGTAATTTTCCACTTTTTAAATTTTCAACAACATAAGCAACCGGGTCTTTTTCCTGTGCCACGGCCTCATGCACGACGGTAAGAGGATTGGTCTGCAACTGCGGCGCGGAAGGCAGCCATCCCATGCGTTCAGCACGGATATTGCAGTCAATCAGATTACCCTTCCAGCGCGACTTGTCGGCATAATCCGCCAATAATTCATCCGGCTTCAGATTTTCATAGCGCCATTGATCCGTATGCGCATAGAAGAACGATGTGCTGTTTTGCTGGCGCGGCGGGCGGGCCCAGTCGAGCGCAAAAGCCAGAGGCGTCCACCCCGTTTGCGGGCGAAGTTTTTCCTGACCGACATAATGCGCCCAGCCGCCGCCCGATTTTCCGATGCAGCCTGTAAAGACCAGCATGTTGATGCAGGCGCGATAATTCATATCCATGTGGTACCAATGGTTCATCGCAGCACCAATGATAATCATCGACCGCCCTTGCGTTTTTTCAGCATTATCGGCAAAGGCACGGGCAACACGAATAACCTGATCGCGCGGCACGCCGGTTATTTTTTCCTGCCATGCCGGTGTGTATGGCACTTCATCGTCATAAGACGACGCCACATTTCCGCCGCCGAGACCGCGATCTATACCGTAATTCGCACAGAGAAGATCAAATACGGTTGCGACGGCCACTTCACCGTCCTTCAGTTTCAGTTTACGAACCGGAACATTGCGAATCTGCAATGCCTCATGCTTGCTGTGCTGGAAATACTGATGTTCGATATGGCCAAAATACGGAAACGCGACAGGTAAAACATCGTCCGGTTTTTCAATCAGCGTTTTTTGCAACCTGATATTTTCATCCGGCGCGATATTCCATTTTCCGTCTTCGCCCCAGCGGTAACCGGCGGATCCCTTCGGCGCGACGATTGCGCCGCTGTTCTCATCGAAGGCAACAGTTTTCCAGTCGGGGTTATTCGCCTGCCCCAGCCCGTCTGTAAAATCCGATGCCCGCACCATGCGACCAGGAATGTACTTACCGTCTTTTTCATCCAGCATAACCAAAAACGGCATGTCGGTGTAAGTACGGCAGTAATCATCGAAATAATCACACTGACGGTCGATGTGGAATTCCTTCAGGATGACATGGCCCATCGCCATGCCCATCGCGGCATCTGTTCCCTGCTTCGGGTTCAGCCATATATCGCCGAATTTCGACGCTTCGGAATAATCGGGCGTGACGGTGACAATCTGAGTCCCCTTGTAACGCACTTCGGTCATGAAATGGGCATCGGGGGTGCGCGTCTGCGGCACGTTCGACCCCCACATCATAATGAAACCGGAATTATACCAGTCCGCGCTTTCCGGCACATCAGTCTGTTCGCCCCAGGTTTGCGGACTGGAAGGCGGCAAATCGCAGTACCAGTCATAAAAACTCATACATGTCCCGCCCAGAAGGGACAGATACCGCGTCCCCGCCGCGTAAGATACCATCGACATAGCCGGGATGGGAGAAAACCCGATAATGCGGTCGGGGCCGTGTTTTTTAATCGTGTAAATATTGGCGGCGGCAACGATTTCATTAACCTCGTCCCAGTCGGCGCGCACAAAACCGCCCTGACCGCGAACCTTCTGGTATTCCCGCCGCTTCACATCGTCAGCCTGAATTGACGCCCAAGCGTGAACGGGGTCACCGTATTGCGCCTTGGCCTCCCGCCATAATTTCAGCAAACGCTTCCGGATCATCGGATATTTCAGACGATTGGCGCTGTAGATGTACCAGCTATAGCTGGCACCGCGCGAGCAGCCACGCGGTTCGTGGTTGGGCATATCAGGGCGTGTGCGCGGATAATCCGTCTGCTGCGTTTCCCAGGTAATCAGGCCGTTTTTGACGTAAATTTTCCATGAACATGAGCCGGTACAGTTCACGCCATGCGTTGAACGCACGATCTTGTCATGCGCCCAACGCCCCCGGTAGGCATCTTCCCATTTCCGGTTTTCGGAACTGGTCACACCGTGGCCATCCGAAAAATCCTGATTCCGGTACTTAAAGAACATCAACCGATCGAGAAAATAGCTCATGTTTTACTTCGCTCCTGAGAATCTGGCCGTCATTCTGGCACAGGGGAAAAAGGTGCTACTTGATTTGAATCATGTGGCGGCCCTTTTAGCAGTGAATTTCCGCCTTTTTCCGGGTGTAATACCACCATGTCAGCACCAGACATATTCCGTAATACGCAAAAAAGATCAGCAACGCCGCATTCGGCGTACCGGTCAGGGCAATCGCCGTCCCGTAGCTTTTCGGGATGAAGAACGCCCCATATGCGCCGATAGCAGAACTGAAACCAATGATCGCTGCGGCCTCCCGCTCCCCGGCCTTGCGGACATCGTCTTCGCTCTGTCCGTGCATGGATTTTTTCCGTTCCGTCCGGCAGATGACGGGGATCATCTGAAAGGTCGATGCATTCCCCACCCCGGTCGCCGCGAAGAGAAGAATGAACATCGCAAAAAAGCCGTAAAATGCATGCGGCTGATCCTTGTTGACAAGGAAATAGAGGACCCCCAGCGCACCGATCATCAATACGACGAAAACCCACAGCGTTACACGACCACCGCCGAACCTGTCAGAAATCCATCCGCTCCCCGCCCGGGTCAATGCCCCGACAAGCGGACCGATAAAGGCGAGTTGCAAGGAATTGATTTCCGGGAACTGGGTCTTCGCCAGCAACGGAAACCCGGCAGAAAA
Organism: uncultured Micavibrio sp.; assembly: GCA_964400125.1. GTDB lineage: Bacteria > Pseudomonadota > Alphaproteobacteria > Micavibrionales > Micavibrionaceae > Micavibrio. The sequence goes on from CAYNSR010000001.1 coordinate 78,549, forward strand.
ACCGATAAAAGAACCAAATGTACCAACATACAGAATACACATGATCCAGTTGTGCTTGCGCTTGAAAATAACCATCTGGCTTTTAAAAGACGCCTTGGCGTCCGCGATATCGTTCATCCAGAACCATGCGGTTATTGTCGACAGAACGATGAAGGGCACCCAGAAAAATCCAGCATTTTGAATCCATACGGATTTTCCGTCTATGACTTGCGGCGCACCGCCTGCCATACCGAACAGGCCCATGGTGATGACGATAGGCACCAGAAACTGGACGGCACTGACTCCGAGATTTCCCAACCCGGCATTCAGGGCCAGAGCGTTTCCCTTTTCCTTTTTGGGATAAAAATATGTGATGTTCGACATGCTCGAGGCAAAATTTCCACCGCCGAAACCGCATAACAGCGCAAGCAGCAAAAACACGGTATACGGCGTATCAGGATTTTGAACTGAAAAACCGATACCCAGCGCAGGAATCAGCAAAGACGCCGTACTGATCGCCGTCCAGCGCCGACCGCCGAAAACAGGAACCATAAAAGAGTAAAAAATCCGCAACGTTGCGCCGGACAACCCCGGCAACGCCGTCAGCCAGAATAACTGTTCCGTAGTAAAATCAAACCCCGCCTTTGGCAAATTGACGACGACGACGCTCCATACCATCCAGACAGCAAAGGCCAGAAACAGTGCCGGAACCGAAATCCAGAGATTGCGTCTGGCGACATTTTTAGCCCCACTTTCCCAAACGGCAACATCTTCGGGATTCCACGCAGTCAGAACCTTGGCCATGATATTCTCCTCTAACCCTGTTTCAAATCACCCAGTTCCGGCAGATAGGCCGGTTCACGCAAGGCAGGATGTTTTTTCCTTTCCATACGGCGGATCGCAAAATGCATCCAGCTCAGCGCCGTCAGGACCAGAACAAACAGCAGCATGAAGCAGCTCGTCCAGACATTGGTGAGATCATTCAGGATGCCGAAGCATATCGGCAGGAAGAACCCGCCCAGACCGCCAATCAGGCCGACGATCCCCGCAACGGAGCCGACATTGTCGGGGTAATAAACAGGAATGTGTTTGTAAATTGCGGCTTTTCCCAAAGACATGAAGAACCCGAGAATGAAAACGATGACCGTGAAGGGAATAAATGAAAGGCCGAAACTGAAGGTAATGTCGCCACGAATGCCGTGAACAATGTAGTCCGTCGCCGGGTAGCTCAGGACAAAACAGCAAAGAACGCAGACGGAAAACGTCCAGTACATCACCTTGCGGGCACCATAGGTATCAGATAAATACCCACCGACAGCGCGGAACAGGGAACCGGCAACGGAAAACGCCGCCGCAAGCATCCCCGCCTGCTTGATGTCCATGCCGTAAGCACCGACATAATAACGCGGCAGCCACAACGCCAGCGCAACAAAAGCGCCGAAAACAAAGAAATAGTAGAGCGAAAACCGCCAAACCTGAAGCTTTTTCAACGGCGCAAGCGCGGAAGCCATCGATTTCGGTTTTGCCCCTGTTTTCCGTCTTTCAACCAGATCAGGCTCGTCTTTTGTCACGAACCAGTAAACAAAAGCAATAACAATCAGGGCTACAGCCCACACTTGCGCAACCATGTGCCATCCATAAGCGACCATGACAAAAGGCGCGACGAATTTTGTCAGTGCCGCGCCGATATTTCCCATGCCGTAGATACCAAGCGCAGTCCCTTGCCTTTCCTTGCTGTACCATTTGGAAAGGTAGGATATGCCGACGACAAAGCTCCCACCGGCGATTCCAACACCGAGCGCCGTAATCAACAACATGATATAGGTATCCGCATATGTCAGCATCCATGTGAATGCGGCAGATGAAAGCATAACGACAAAAAAAATGGGCCGACCGCCATATTGATCCGCCCAGATTCCAAGGACCAGCCGTATCAACGATCCGGTAAGGATCGGGGTTCCGATCAGGAGGCTGAATTCCGTATCGGTCAGCCCCATATCTTCCTTGATCTGCACGCCGATAATCGAAAAAATTGTCCAGACGGCAAAACAAACCGTAAATGCGATCGTATTCGCACCCAAAGCCCGGACCTGATCCGTTTTGGAGACTTCATAACCAGAAATCGTCGCCATTTCCGTATTCTCCGTCGTTTTTTACATCTCTACCGCAGGTGTTTTTGCTATCCTGCGCCCTATCTGTTATTTCTGGCATGGCGAACAGGCTCAGGTAATTGATCTGAATCAATCAGAGGGAAATATGCCCGAAAAGGCGATAGTGCTGTTTATCGAATACCTTGCACGGCGCAAGCAATTGCGGGATTCCAGCCAGAGCGCGGATGACAACACCCCCCTGTTTACCGGACTGGCGGAAAACAGTATTCAAACACTCCTGTCAAATTCATTCATGCAATCGTTCGCCGCCGGACAACAAATCGTATTGCAAGGGGATTCCCCGACCCACCTTTATTACATTATCGAAGGCGCCATCAAAACCGTGCGCTACGGCGCAGATGGAGAAGAGTCGACCATCCGGATGCTGAAACCGGGCGAAACCTTTATGGATGCGGTAATTTTCATGGGAGGAAAATCACCGGTCAATGCCGTGACGATAGAAGACAGCAAATTGATGCTGATTCCCGCCGAATCCGTTCGCCGCCATGCCCTGCAAGATGCACAATTTGCATGCAATCTTTTGCGCATCGTCACCAGACATTATAAAAATGCCATGCAACAGATTGACAGTATTATTACAAAAAATCCGGTTGAACGACTCGGCTATTATTTTCTCAAACAACATCTTGAACAAGGGGCAGAATCGATGGATTTCTCCCTGCCGTTTCAGAAATCGATCATCGCAAACCACCTCGGCATGACGCCGGAAACGTTCTCGCGGGCGTTGAGCCAACTCAAAAAACTGGGAATCGATGTGGATCATGAAAATATGACCTTGCGTGACGCCTATGCGCTTTGCCATTTCTGCGACCCTGATACGGCGCATGCTTGCCCCAAATTTCAAACCGATTCCTGCCCCATGTACGGCAGCGAACAGGGATGTCACTGACAAACCTCCACGACATCCCCTGCCTTCATCTGGCTGACATTCTCCGGGATCACCGCCCATGCATTCAATCCGGAAAACGGGCTGACCATAAAGGATTGCTGTTTTTGAGGAATATCCACGCCGCGCAGGCCCCGGGCATCGCAGGAAAGCTGCGCCCTCATGAAAAAACGCAAAGGGATGTCGCCCTTGCTGTAATTGTTTTTCAAGATGGCGTATTGAGATTCTTCCGGCTTCAACCCCTGCATGGCGCGCAATAACGGCAGAACGAAAAACCGCAATCCCGCCGCCGTAGCCGCCGGATTTCCGGGAAGACCTATATAATACGGGCCGTCGCCCGGAAATTTTGCAAAGAAAAGCGGCTTTCCGGGCCGGATCGCGACTTTGTGAAAAAATATTTCCGCACCCATCTCCTTCAGGACCGAGGGAACAAAATCATGAACTCCGGCTGATACCGCACCAGTGGAAATGAAGATGTCTTTGTCTTTCGCCAGAAGCGATTCCAGCATTTTTTGAAACCCCTCCGGATCGTCGCGTACCGTCCCGGCATCGTCAACCGCCACGCCCTGCCGGTTCAGGGCTGCGATCAGATAGGGTTTTGTGGAATTATAAATCTGCCCGCAGGCCAGCGGCGCATCAAGGGAATCGACAATTTCCAGACCGGTGGAGATCAGCGCAGCCCGTACCCGGCGCACGACACTGATCTGTCCAATGCCAAGCGTCGCCAGCGCCAGAACGTGCGCCGGTTCTAAAATTGTGCCTGCCTGAAAAACAATGTCGCCCGGTTTGAAATCCGTCCCGGCACGGCGAATATGATCGCCCGCAGCTACCGTGGACAGGATCGAAATTTTCCCGGCGGCGGATTTTTCGGTTTTTTCAACCGGAATCACGGCATCACACCCCGGTGGAAACAGTGCGCCGGTCATAATTTCATAGCATTGTCCCGGCGCGGGCGGCGCAAAACGGCGCAATTCCCCGGCGGCAATATGCCCGGCAACCTCCAAAGACACCGGATTCCCGGACGATCCGCCCGTCAATGCCGCAATATTCAGGGCAAAACCATCCATCGCCGCATTGTCGAATGGCGGATTGGGTACGCTGGCGCGAATATCGGCGGCGGAGATTCGTCCGGCGATGTCCGTCACAGATACAGTTTCGTTACTCAACAGCGTTTGCACCCCAGCCGCCCGGATCAAATCCAGCGCACCCTTATATGAAATCATTTTTTCCTCCTAAAGCATGCCCTGCCAGCGCCACAACATCTGTGTCGCGGCATACAATATCAAAAGCGCCGTCAGAATGCGTATGATTTTCGGATCAAGTCGTACAGCCCCCATACGCGCCCCTATCTGCCCCCCGACAAAAACCGCCGGGAACAGCCATAAATATGCCTCCATCTGCATAAAAAACGCAGCATCCCCGATCTTCATCAACTGTCCGGCAAGACCGGACAGCGAGTTGACCAGAATAAAAAAACTGCACATCCCGGCAATGTTTCTGGCATTCCCCCATCGCAGTAAATACAGCACCGGGGCCAGAAAAATTCCACCGCCAATACCGACCGCCCCCGCAAGAAATCCTAAAACAGCGCCGACGGTAAACGGCAAAAAAGGATGCCTCCCCACAGGATACATATCATGCGTACCCCCCGTTTCAGAAAAACGGAACAATATCTGCAATCCCGCCAGCAACAAAACCGCACCGAGAAGGCCCGTAAAAAAACGCTCTGAAATCTCAATCGAACCTCCCAGCCACGCCGCCGGAACCGAAGCGATGACCCACGGCACGGCGCGGCGCAATTCAAAGTGCCCTGCTCGATAAAAACGGAAAGTGCCGCCGCTGACGACAATGATATTGCACACCAGCGCCAGGATCGGCATGATGCGATAATCCGTTCCCGCCAACGCCAGCAACGCACTATAGGTCGATCCGCCGCCAAACCCGACCAGTGCATATAAAAGTGCGGTGATAAAAAATGCTGGAACAAGAAACAAAAGAGTCATGCCTCATGCAATCATACGGACCGCCCGGTACGCCTTGATACGGATCAACCGGGTTTTTCCCGCTTTGTTTCTCATAATATTTATATTTGCAAAAACCGGACATTTCCACGATTCAGCCCCGTAGATTGACCGAAGTCAATTTGTCGCATGCACCATGGCACTAAACTGCCCGTGCCATGACAGGACAAACCGCTGCCCGCACCCGATTCCAGAATCTTCCCGGCCATATTCTGGCCCCCCTTCCCCTGCCGTTCCTGCAGCCGTTCCTGCACAAAATTGTCTGCAACGCCGTGCGGGATTACCCGGAATTATTCCGCCGTCTCGGGATACACCGGAACAAAACCTATATGATCGATCCTGTGAACATGCCGTTTGTCCTACTCCTCTCCCCGGCCCCGGACCGCCCGCGCCTGCGCGCCTGCCGCCGGACGCGGGCCACACCACATGACGCCCGCATTTCCGGAACATTTCTAACTCTTCTTAATATGATCGATGGGCGGCTGGACGGCGATGCGCTGTTTTTTACCCGCGATCTTGTCATCGAGGGCGATACGGAAGCCGTTGTTGTCCTGCGCAATGCGCTGGACGATCTGGATACCAGCATTGTCGACAGGATCGCCGCACCGTTCGGCCCCCCGGCCCGCGCCGCGCTTTCGATCCTGCGCCGGATGGGGGCGTAACATGCAACAGCGCCCCGAAATCGTCAGCCCCGCAGGCACTCCCGCATCCCTGCGCACAGCGGTCGATGCAGGAGCAGATGCGGTTTATTGCGGCTTCCAGAACGCAACCAATGCCCGGAACTTCCCCGGACTCAATTTCACCCCGGAGGAAATGGAACGGGGTATCGCCTATGCGCATGAGCGTGGCGCAAAAGTTTTACTGGCCGCCAACACATTCCCGCCAGCGGGACAATTCCACCTGTGGAAAGAGGCGGTGGATATGGCGGTCAATTTCGGTATTGACGCCATCATCATCGCCGATATCGGCGTTGCCGACCACATAAAAAGAAAATACCCTGACCAGAGACTGCATCTTTCTGTTCAGGCCGGGGCATCATCCCCGGAGGCAATAAAATTTTACTGCCGCGCCTTCGATATCAGGCGCGTTGTCCTGCCGCGCATCCTGACAGTTCAGGAAATCAGGGCCGTGCATGATGAAATCCCCTGTGAAATCGAAGCATTTATCTTCGGTAACATCGGCATGATGGCCGAAGGACGATGCAGCCTGACCAATTATGCCACAGGCATTTCCACCAATATGGATGGCGTCTGCTCCCCCGCCGATGCGGTTCATTACGAAGAAGACGCAGATCGCAATCTGACAACCAGACTGGGAGAATTCACAATCGACTGTTTTTCGTGCGGTGAGAAGGCCGGCTACCCGACGATCTGCAAGGGACGTTATCTGGCCGGGCAACGCAAGGACGCCTATTACGCATTCGAAGAACCAATCAGCCTGAACCTGACCGCCCTGTTGCCGGAACTGATAAAATCCGGGGTTACCGCATTAAAAATAGAAGGACGACAACGATCGCGCGCCTATGTCGGGGCCGTTGTTTCATCCTTTCGCAAAACCATCGATGCCTACATGGCCGGGGAAACGCCGGAAATGGACGATCTCCTTGCCTTGACAGAAGGAAACAGGCAGACCGAAGGCGCCTTTAAAAGCAAGAGGTGGCGATGAAACCGCAACTCACCATCGGACCGATCCAGTTTCACTGGCCCGCCGCGAAATGGAAGGATTTTTACTATAAAATCGCCGACGAAGCGCCGGTCGATATCGTTTATATCGGTGAAGTCATCTGTTCAAAGCGCGCCCCGTTTTATGAGCCTTTGTATGACGATGTCGTAGAACGCCTTAAAAATTCAGGTAAAAAAGTTATATTCTCCACTCTGGCGGAGGTTATGATCCGTCATGATCGGCGCATGGTTTCGGGAATGTCTGCGATTGAGGACGCTCTTGTCGAGGCCAATGACGCATCGGCCCTCTATCACCTGACCGGACGCCCGCACACGATAGGGCCGTTCATGAATGTTTATAATGAAAACACGCTGACATTCCTCAGCCTGAACGGAGCGGAGCATTTCTGTTTTCCCCCGGAGCTGCCCCGGCAAGCTCTGTCCGTTCTATCAAAAAGAGCAAACCAGCTCGACGTCACAACAGAAGTGCAGGTCTATGGACGGGTTCCGCTTGCCCTGTCCGCCCGGTGTTACCACGCCCGCGCCCATGGACGAGTCAAGGACAATTGCCAGTTTGTATGCGAGCAGGATGCCGACGGCATGCCGCTCAAAACTCTGAAAGGATACTCTTTCCTTGCAATCAACGGCATTGCCACGATGTCGCATAGCTGCCTCAATCTTGTGCAGGAGCTTGAGGATTTGCAGGACATGGGAATTAACCATTTCCGCCTTTCTCCGCACAGCCACGACATGCCGGGCGTGGCAAAAACCTTCCATGCCGTGCTGGAAAAATCCATCACCCCGGTTGAAGCCGTTGAAAACCTAACCCTCCTGCGCCCGGATATTCCATTTTCCAATGGTTTCTATTATCGGCAGGAAGGGTATAAATGGGTGGAAACGGAATCTACGCCGACAAATTTTTACCAACCCCAAAACAGAAATGGAGATCTGACATGATTAAAACCGTTGCAACTATTTCTATCGCGCTTTTTCTATCAGCCTGCGCGAGCGTACAGCCCACCGCCGGTACTGTGCATCAATGCAAACATCATTGTGAACAATCGCAGTGCAAACATGGGGAACAATGCAGTTGCGAAAGCTGCAAGCATGCGGATATGACAGGGAAAACCTGCGCGAAACACGCACCGATGAGTACGCCTGACAAACCGTAAAGAGCAAAGAACCCACGCCAAAAAAGCAGCCGGCAGAAATGTCGGCTGCTTTTTTGATATAAGTCAAATTCAAAACACCATCCCTTGTGTATGCTCAAGAAATCGGACACAAAATCTTGTGTTCGTTCCAGATTTTTTCCACAGACTTAGGCACAAGCAGCAAAACACAGGAGAACCCCCATGGCCGCCACTTTGACCGCCCAGAAAACCAAAAAATCCACAGGCCGCACCGGTTCTGGAACATCGGGAGAATCGATCAAGGTTCCCCCTTCCGCCGATACACAGGATGACCGGATCACAACGCTTTACGGTGGAACGCAGGTCGATTGCAGCGCAGCGGTTTCCGAATATATTTCCAAATCCGACTGGAGAATCAATGCCAACGCCAATACCGGCTATTCCAATGCCGGACTAATCAACAATGTGGCTGGAAAGGTCATTGCCAATTACTGGCTCGACGAGGTTTACGCCGCCGAGGAAGGCATGGCCCACCGCAAGGGTGACATTCATATCCATGATCTCGACTGCCTGACCGGATATTGCGCCGGGTGGAGTCTCAGGGCATTGCTGAACGAGGGATTTGACGGCGTACAGGGACGGGTTTCCTCACGCCCGCCGCGTCATTTCCGCGAAGCATTGGGACAGATGGCGAATTTCATGGGAATCCTGCAATCCGAATGGGCGGGGGCGCAGGCGTTTTCCAGTTTTGATACCTATCTGGCTCCTTATGTATTCAACGACAATCTTTCTTTCCGTGAAGTCAAAAAGGCAATCCGGCAATTCGTCTATAACCTGAATGTTCCGGCACGATGGGGGCAATCTCCGTTTACAAATATTACACTGGACATCACCGTTCCTGAAGATTTGCAAAATTCCTTCCCTACCTACAAAGATATCCATTTCTTCAAAGGCGCAGACGATGCCGGGCTTTTGCACCGTGCACAACAACGCGACATGGGAATCCGCAGCCTTGAAGACCTGACGTTCAAGCACTTCATGCCTGAAATGGAAATGATCGCCATTGCCTATTACGAAGTGATGACCGAAGGCGATTCTTCCGGGCAACCTTTCACCTTCCCTATCCCGACGGTCAACATTACAGAAGATTTCAACTGGGATTCAAAGGTTGCCCATGCAATTTTTGAAAACACCGCCAAAGTCGGATCGTCCTACTTCCAGAACTTTGTCGGTAGCCAATGGATGAAAAATGAACATGGAGAAAAGGTCAGAAACCCTGAAGCCTATTCTCCTGGCGCTGTGCGTTCGATGTGCTGCCGCCTGCAGCTTGATCTGCGGGAGCTGTTAAAACGCGGAAACGGGTTATTCGGATCGGCAGAAATGACGGGGTCTATCGGTGTCGTAACATTGAACATGGCGCGGCTTGGGTATCGATTCAAAGGCGATCACGCGGGGCTGATGCAGGAAATCACCCGGCTGATGGATATCGGCAAATCAACGCTGGAGAAAAAACGCGCCTTCGTGCAGAAAATGTATGATCGCGGCCTTTACCCCTATACCGCGCGCTACCTGCCGTTCTTCCGCAATCACTTCTCGACCATCGGCGTGAACGGAATGAACGAGATGGTACGCAATTTTACCGAAGATTCGTATGATATCACCGACGAACGCGGCATAAAAATGTGCCTTGATATCCTCGATCACATGCGCACGCGCATGGTTGCCTATCAGGAAGAAACCGGAAACCTCTATAATCTGGAGGCCACACCTGCTGAGGGCACGACATACCGCTTTGCCAAGGAAGACAAAAAACACTTCCCCGACATCATTCAGGCTGGAGCCGGAGAAAATATATACTACACAAACTCCTCACAAATTCCGGTTGGGCATACGGACGATCCGTTCGAAGCGCTGGAGTTACAAAACAGGCTTCAGTGCAAATATACCGGCGGAACGGTTTTGCACCTGTATATGAACGAAAAACTTTCCAGTGCGGAATCCTGCAAGAATTTCGTCAAAAAAGTTCTCGAAAACTACCAGATGCCGTACATCACAATCACTCCCGTATTTTCAACCTGCGATACGCACGGATACCTGAACGGGGAGCAACCGGAATGCCCGAAATGCGGCGAACGTACAAATGTCTGGACCCGCGTCATGGGCTATTTCCGCCCGGTTGACAGCTTCAACACCGGAAAGAAAGGGGAACATCGCGAACGCAAACATTTCCGCGAGGAACATGTGGATACAGGAAACCTGTTCCACAATGTCTGACATTCTTCCCGTCTACAGCGTCACGCCGTTCACCCTTCTGGATTTTCCGGGGCGGACGGCGTGTATCGTCTGGTTTTCCGGCTGCAACATGCGTTGCGGTTATTGCCACAATCCTCAAATCGTCAGGGGCAAGGGCCGGGGCACAGCGGAAGACGTATTGTCTTTTCTAAAAAAACGCCGGGGGTTACTGGATGGCGTGGTATTATCTGGCGGCGAGGCATCCGTTTACCGCGGGCTGCCTGATTTTATCCGGGAAATACGCTCTCTGGGCTATGCCATCAAGCTTGACACCAACGGCCTGCGCCCGGATATCGTCGCAGCGCTTCTTGACCAGCAACTAATTGACTACATTGCGCTCGATTACAAAGCCCCGCCGGAAAAATTCAGGAAAGTCACCGGCACTGAAAAATTCGCCGATTTTCTAAAAACACTGTCCCTGCTCTGCCGCCAGAACAAGGTTCCTTTCGAAATCCGCACCACTGTCCACACTGCGCTGATGGATGAACAGGACATCATCGCGATCATCGACGATCTTGAGAAGAACAGCTATCGCGGCACCTATTACATCCAGAATTTCCGGAACGACAATGATCGACCGACTCTCGCGGCCCTGCCGCAACAAATACGGCAACTGGATTGCCGATCCATCCCCCCGAGCGTCAATTTCCAGATCGCATTCCGCAATTTTGATAATTTGTATGAAACGGATACGAAATTGACGGGGATCAAGTAACTTTTCCCTGAAAAAGGATCAAATCGCACCCGGAGCATCGAACCGGAGAAATTGATGATGAACGACACGATCTGCAAAACATTGCTGTATGCAGGGCCCCTCGCCCTGCTGTCTTCCGCTGCGTTCGCGGAACCTGCGGATCTGGTCAAGAAAGGGAATTTTTATGGTGATCTGCGTTACCGTTATGAAACAGTCGACCAGAACGGGCCGGCACCGGTAACAGACGATGCCCATGCTTCCACGCTTCGCATTCGCACCGGATTTAAAACAGGAACCTATGCGGGGTTTCAGGGGCTTGTGGAATTTGATCTGGTCGGAAATATCGGCGCGGACGATTACAACGACTCCATCAACGGCAAGACCATGTTCCCGTTGATCGCGGACCCGGAAACAGAAACGCTGAACCAGTTATGGCTGTCATGGAACGGATTTCCGGGAACAACTGTCAAACTGGGGCGGCAAGCAATCAACCTTGATAACCAGAGATTTATCGGCACGGTTGGATGGCGGCAAAACGACCAGACCTTCGACTCGGTCATGATCGAAAACAAGAGCATCGAAAACCTGTCCCTGCTCTACGGATATATCGGCAATGTCAATCGTGTCTTCGGTCCTGACCATCCGCTCGGTGATTACGATACCCGGACTCATATCGCCCATGCCACCTATTCTGTCCAGCCGTGGTTGAATATTACCGGTTACGGTTACTGGATGGATTTCCGGCTTGCCCCGGCATCTTCTTCACAGACCTTCGGTCTGCGTCTTAACGGCGAACGGAAGATCGGGGAAAACCGGACCTTCATTTATGAAGCAGAGATCGCCAGACAAGACGACTACGGCAATAACACCGCCAACTACGATGCCGTCTATTATCACATCGCGCCCGGCATCAGGCTGGGCGGACTGACACTTGCAGCCGGGTTTGAATCTCTCGAAGGAAACAGCGTCAGCGCCTTCCAGACCCCGCTGGCCACCCTGCATGCCTTTAACGGATGGGCCGATAAATTTCTGGTCACGCCTGCAAATGGCCTCCGCGACTCCTATGGGAAAATTTCCTACAAGGTCTCCGGCGTCAACCCCTGGGCAGACGGCACGGTGCTGGATGTTGTCTACCATGATTATCGCGCGGAAAACACCGGCGCGGATTACGGCACGGAATGGAACATGCAGGCCGGTCGCATCTTCCAGACCGGGAATACATACCCTTTCAAGGAATGGTCGATCTCCGTCAAATATGCAGACTATGATGCAGAAGGTCTTTTTACCGATACGCAGAAGATATGGCTGACGCTGGGGACCAAATTCTGACCCGATTTGTATTTTTTTCTGGCTCTCCGTGATTTTTTGCCTTACTATCCATAACAATGATAAAAATCAGGAATTCAGGGAAAATGAGCGCAGAAATACTCTATGAACTTGCCCGCAACAATGTGTATGGCGATCTTGGCCGGGCGCTTGCGGGGCTGCAGCATAATTGCCTGGGGCTTCTGGCCGCAGAGCGGGCGGAAAAACTGCCGGAACTTAGAAATGATACGATTTTCTACCATGAAACCCTGATGGGCCGGAACATGATCGGGGCGCTCGAAGATTTCTGCACAGCACGTTGCAGGGGCGAAGATCACGGCACAGCGCATGGCAAACTGATGGACAGTTTTGGCACATATGCACGATTTCCTTTTACAGGGGCATCAGATATCGAAACCAGGCGCCTGAAGGCGCTGGAAAATGCACCGGATTCCGCCTGCGAAAAGACTTTTCGCCACGACCATCTTGAAGAATTCAGGGATGCGATTCTGGACCTCTCCAACTATCTCAAACAAAACAATATGTTCAGTTGGTCCCACCAGACGATCCTGCGCAGCATCGACAACCGCATCGATTCCTTCGCCGACCCTGCCGTCGCCGCGTACGGATTCGATAAATTCCCCGTCCCTGCAGAGGTTCAGTACATTGCAGATGCCGCAATCTGGCTGAAACAACGCGCCAACATGGCCAAAATAAAATCCATGCCGGGGCCGTTTATCGACATGTCGTCTGTTTCAGGAATATTCGAAAGAGTGTCGGGAAAGACCTATGCAGAAAAAATGCAATATGCCCAATATGCCGCTTGCTGCGAATGTCTGGGAATGGGACTGGCGGAAAGCGTTGTGGATGGCAGCTATATAATTATGCTGATTAACTCCTGCACCATGCCGCATGGCGCACAACAACAAATTCCGGCGGATATCGATTGTCCGGTTTCTGCAAACCCGCGCAGCGTTCTAACCGAATTTGCACGGGCCTACAAGGAGTGCTTTATGGACGATTCTGGCGCTTCCATCATGGATGCCATGAGAGCAAAAAGCGCGGAGAGCGTTGTCGCAGACTTTCTTTCCGAATTTCTGCCTATAAAAAAGATGGCTTCGTCCGGCCCAAATATTTCCCCGCGCTAAACCGCCTGCGCGTGACGGGACATGCCGTCTTCGTGATATGCATCGAAGCAGGCAGAAATAGCACGGACAAAGGGCGCGCCTGTTTCCGTAACGGTTACGCACCGCGCCCTTTTTTCAAGAAGGCCGTCCCGTTCCATCAAGGAAAGGGCCGCCAGCGCATCATCAAGATAATCAACGCTAAAGCCATATTTGTCGCAAAGCGCGGCACAATCTACCGTGAAATAGCACATCAGATTTTCGATCACCTCGCCGCGAAGACGATCTTCCGCCGTGACCCGAATCCAGCGGGCATCGGGGAAAATCCCTTTTTCCAGACTTTCTTTATAGATGCCGAAAGATGTTGTGTTCTGAACATAGGCTTCCGGAACCCGGCTTATCGCGGAAATCCCGAAGGCAAGAAGCGTATTAGCCGAATCCGTCGTGTAGCCTTGAAAATTCCGCCTGATTGCGCCGCCTTCGCAGGCGATCGCCATGGGATCATCCTTTTTGGCGAAATGATCCATGCCGATAGAAACATATCCGCCCTGCGCCAACATTTCGCGCGCTTTTTTGGCCTGAAGATAACGTTCGAATAAATCCGGGAGAGCATATTTTTCAAGAGTTTTCTGGTGCGTCTTCATCCACGGCACATGCGCGTAACCGAACAACGCAACACGATCAGGGGAAAGTGACATCGCCTTTCGAAGATTATCCGCAATCGAATCGACGCTTTGATATGGTAATCCGTACATCAGATCGAAATTGATCCCGCCAATCCCGGCATCTTTCAGCCAGTGCGTACAGGATTCTATTTGCGAGAACGGTTGCAGGCGATTAATCGCCTTTTGGGTTTCTTCCTGAAAATCCTGCACCCCCAGACTGACGCGGTTGATCCCGGCATGGGCATAATCGAAGGCCTTTTCCCGCGTCATCTGGCGCGGATCGGCCTCCATCGCAATCTCCACATCGGCGGCAAGATCAAAATTGGCCCTGATGCTGGTCAATAGCAAATTGATGTCGTCACGCGACAGCAGATTTGGCGATCCGCCGCCGAAATGAATGTGACTGACGTTATGACGGTGCCCGAGCGTTGTGGCGACAAGGTTGATTTCCTTTTCAAGCAACCGCACATAATCCCGCACAGGATCATCATCATGAACAATGCGGGTCATACAGCCGCAATAGCTGCACAGGCTGCGGCAAAATGGAATATGCAGATACAGGGAAACATTCTGCCCTTCCGGCATGGCGCGGAGAATGTCGCGGTACGAATCTTCCCGCCCCGCCGGGCAGAAGCGGGTTGCGGGCGGGTAACTGGTATAACGCGGCGCAGGACCGCCATAGCGGTCCAGAAGCGCCTTTATGGTGTCGTCCTGTTTCATGGAAAAAACGCTACTGAAAGGACGGCCAGACCGCATTGATTTATATCAATTACCCTGCCGCACAGCCCATTTTAAGGGACTGTTTTTCTTTAAAACCCGGTCATATCGAGCGCATTTCTGAGAATTTCAGCGCTCTTGCGCAGTTCCACGCGCTCCCCCTCATCCAACGCTGGCCAGATCGTTTTCTCAAGACCACAAGCCGAAATCACAGACGGCAGCGACAAGGTGACGTCATGAATATCTTCAACCCGCTCCAATGGTGCGCAACAGGTCAGAACGGAATGTTCATTTTCGGAAATGGCACGGGCCAGACGCGCCATGCCTGCGCCGATCCCGTACCATGTTGCGCCTTTTCCTTGAATAATATTATAGGCCGCATGGCGAACCGCATGATCGATTGCCTTTTTGGCCTCCGCAGTCACGGAAGCACCGACCTGATCGGAGAATGCGCTCAAACCCACATTGCTGATATTCGCACCGGACCAATGCAGAACTTCCGAATCGCCATGTTCGCCGACGACATGGGCATGAACGGAATGACTGGAAATGCCGAGATGATCCGCCAGCAGGGTACGAAACCGTGCCGTATCCAAAATTGTACCGGACCCGATCACCCGCCCCGCCGGATGCCCGGCCTCCGCCGCGAAACGCGCCGCGATATGGGTCATGATATCGACCGGATTAGTTGCAACAAGCAGAATAGAATCCGGCGCGGCCCGCAATATCCGGGGAATGATATCCGCGAAAATATCGGCATTTCGTTTCAGCAGATCAAGCCGCGTTTCTCCGGGTTTTTGATTGACGCCCGCGGCGATCATGACGATTCCGGCATTCCCCAGATCATCATAGGCTCCTGCGCTGACAGGCATGGCCTTGGCAAAGGGTGTGGCATGCGCAATATCCTCCGCCTGCGCCAGGGCCAGCGGGAAATGGTGATCCACCAGAACAAGATCCGTTCCGACCCCCCTTAAAACACAGGCATAGGCGCTGGCCGAGCCGACATTTCCACAACCGACAACACCAATTTTCATCTTTCAATCTCCGCCTGTACAATTTTTGTGGCTAAATTCACCGCCTAGATCAACGCCCTGTCGCCCAGATATTTCAGAATTCTTTCAGCCTGCGCGGCGGCATCGCCAGTGCCGGTATCAAGGTGGATATCCGGGTTTTCCGGGGCTTCATAGGGGCTACCGATGCCGGTAAAATTCGGGATTTCCCCTGCCCTTGCCTTTTTATAGAGCCCCTTGACGTCACGCGCCTCCGCCACGCGCAGCGGGGTATCAACAAACACTTCAATAAAATGGTCCTTACCAATGATTTCTCTGGCCATTTCCCGTTCGACGCGGAAAGGGGAAATGAAGGATACGATCGTAATCAATCCGGCCTCGATCATCAATCTGGCGACTTCTGCCGCGCGGCGGACATTTTCGGCGCGGCCCTGTTCGGTAAACCCGAGATCGCGGCTCAAACCACGCCGTATATTGTCGCCATCAAGGATAATCGTGTGCCTCCCTGCGGCCCACAGGCGCTGTTCGAGCAGATCGGCAATGGTTGACTTTCCGGCACCGGATAGGCCCGTCATCCAGATGACGCACGGTTTTTGATCCTTCAGCCGCGCCCGCGCCGTCATATCAATCGTCAATTTTTGTTCCTGCACATTTTGCGACCGACGCAGAGCATGCCGGATCATCCCCATCGCGACCGTTTCATGCGTAACACGGTCGATCATGACAAAGGAGCCAAGATCACGATTTAAATCATATGGTTCGAAGGCAATCATGCGATCAAGAATGAGGTTACAAACCCCGATTTCATTGAAGTTGATCGTCCGGGCCGCCAGCAGGTCATAGGTTTCAACATCGATACGCCCCTCCAGATCGCTCGGCGAACAAAGGGCCGTTGACGTTCCGGAACGAAAGAGATATTGCCGCCCGGAGACCATCTCCCTTTCCGACATCCAGAGAATTTTTACCTTGAGAATATCGGCAATGGCACAAGGATTCTGCGCGGCGGAGAGAACATCGCCGCGCACGATATCGATTTCATCCTCCAGAGTTAAGGCGACCGATTGTCCGGTTTCGGCACGCTGAATCTCCCCGTTGAAGGTTACAATTTTTGCGACGGTGGAGCGTTTCCCCGAAGGCAACACGACAACCGCATCACCCGGCGAAACGGCACCGCAGGCAACCTGCCCGGTGAAACCGCGAAAATCGGGGCTCGGGCGCGATACCCATTGCACAGGCATACGAAAATCGTCGGCTTTCTGACCGTCGCGGGATATCTGGATATTTTCGAGATGATCAAACAGGCTGGGGCCGCGATACCATGCGGTGCGCCCGGACAAGGAAACAACGTTATCGCCTTCAAGCGCGGACAGAGGAATTGCCTGAACACTTTCAAACCCGAGTGTTTCTGCCAAGGCACAAAATTCCCGCTCCAGCGATTCAAAGACTTCGCGCGAATAATCCACCAGATCGATTTTATTGACCGCCAAAACCACATGCCTTACGCCCAGCATTGATACGATCAGGCTGTGCCGCCGGGTCTGCGGGCGAATTCCTTTTTGCGCATCGACAATAACCACGGCCAGATCCGCAGTTGACGCCCCGGTCGCCATATTGCGCGTATACTGGTCATGGCCCGGGGTATCGGCGATAATGTATCGGCGTTTCGGGGTGGAGAAATAGCGGTAGGCGACATCGATAGTAATCCCCTGCTCCCGCTCCGCCGCCAAACCGTCCACCAGCAGGGCAAAATCGATTTTATCCCCGGTCGTGCCGTGTTTTTTACTATCTCTTTCCAGCGCGGCATATTGATCGTCCAGAATGGCGCGGGATTCATGGAGCATCCTGCCGATCAAGGTTGATTTACCGTCATCGACAGAACCACAGGTGATAAAGCGCAACAGGCAGGAGGGTTTTTCCATCAGAAATACCCCTCCTGCTTCTTGCGTTCCATGGATGCGGCGCTGTCTTTGTCGATCACCCGGCCATGGCGCTCTGAATTTCTGGCAGAACGTGTCTCCGCGATGATTTCATCAAGTGTCCCAGCCGCAGATTCTACCGCCCCGGTCAGCGGATAACAGCCGAGCGTACGGAAACGAACCATACGCATTTCCGGGGCCTCCCCCGGATGCAAGACCATACGATCATCATCCACCATAATCAGAATACCGTCACGTTCCACCACAGGACGCTGCCTAGCGAAATAAAGCGGCACGATATCGAGCTTTTCCCGGGCGATATATTGCCACACATCGCCTTCCGTCCAGTTAGATAACGGAAAGACGCGAAAGCTTTCACCTTTTTTCTTGAACGTGTTGTACAACTTCCACGGTTCCGGCCTCTGGTGTCGGGGGTCCCAGCGGTGGTGTTCATCGCGGAAGGAAAAAATACGCTCCTTGGCGCGGGACGCCTCCTCATCGCGTCTGGCACCACCGATGGCGGCATCAAAGCCGTATTTTTCCAAAGCCTGCCTCAGGCCCTGCGTCTTCATAATATCGGTATAGACGGCAGAGCCATGCGTGAATGGATTGATATTGTCGCGCAAACCGTCCTCATTGACATGAACGATCAGGTCCAGCCCGTGTTCCGTGGCGATACGGTTGCGAAAATCGATCATCTCGCGGAATTTCCATGTCGTATCAATATGCAACAACGGAAATGGCGGCGGCGCAGGGAAAAACGCCTTGCGCGCAAGATGCAAAAGAACCGTGCTGTCCTTGCCGATGGAATACAGCAACACCAGCCTTTCGCAGGTCGCCGCGACCTCGCGAAGGATGTAAATACTTTCGTTTTCCAGCGTATCCAGATGTGAAAAGGGGGTATCCATGGAAGCAATACTGGCCCGGTCAGCATATGTTTACAAGGGGCTCTGGCTGGCATTCTTACGCAGGAAACACCAGAAACATGAATAAAATTTTCAATGAAAACAAATGGTTATAAAAATAATGATGTTTTCGGACGATCCCGGCTGATAAAACCACGCGCCCCCATAAATATCCTTTCAATTCTCCACCACTTTGCTAAGGTCGACGACAAATCACAAATAAAAAAAGAGTAACAGGGAGAATACAGGTATGACACAAGGTTCAGGAAAAATAATTGCGACTCTGCCACTCGCTGCGGGCGAGGATCGTATCCTGGGGGAAAGAATACCCGTCTATTCGGCAGTGGTGCTCAAGGCCATAGACCACATTGACAGGATATTCAAAGGGCAGAACGAACTTGTGCATCATGTCATGACAAGCCTGATTGCATCCGGTCATATTCTGATTGAAGGGGTTCCCGGAACCGGGAAGACCATGCTGGCGGAATTGCTCCGTCACACGACAGGACTTGAGGGAAAGCGTATCCAGTTCACCCCCGATCTCCTGCCGCAAGATATCATCGGAACAAAGGAACAACGCGGACCTGTTTTTACCGAAATTCTGCTTGCAGATGAACTAAATCGCGCCGGGCCAAAAGTACAATCGGCCCTGCTGCAAGCTATGGCGGAAGGAAAAGTGACCATTGACGGCCACGATTTCCGCCTGCCTCGTACGTTTTTTGTCGTTGCGACTGAAAACCCAGTCGAGCAGGAAGGCACATACCCCCTTCCCGAAGCGCAAAAAGATCGGTTCCTGATGAAAGTTCCCGCAACCTATCCGTCTGAAGAAATAGAAAAGCAGATCGCTATCGAGCAAACGACCAGTTCCGTCAATCTTGTCGAATTTTTCAAACTTGTCGACGACGGCGTTTCGCTGGAGTCTATTCCAGACCCGGATGCGGTACGCAACGAAATTCCTGCCGTGATGACTCCCAACGATGTTATCGTGATGCAAAAACTGGCTGCGAAAATTCCCCTGAGCAAAGATTTTGTCGACGCCGCCACTTGTGCCGTACGCATGACCCGACCGTATCTGATCGACGATCCGGACAGGACAGCAGAAAACACAAAAGCCGCCCGTGAACTTTCAAATACCCTGCAAGGCAAAAAACGCGTAAACGACATGGTTTCGTTCGGTGCGGGCACTAGGGCATTGCTCGCGTTCTTCCGCGCCTCCCGTGCCCGTGCGCTGATACGCGGGGATGGCATCCCTACAACGGATGATTTGAATGCCCTTATGCTGCCGATTCTGGAGCCGCGCCTTACCCTGCACTACAATGCAGAAAACAAAAGGGCCCAGCATATCGCGGAGATCGTTGGAGATATAAAGCGAACCCTGTCCCTGTAGCGGAAGGACTCTGACCCCGAACCGCTCAGGGCACCCCGGTTCCCGGTGTGGAGGCTTGCGGGCTGTTGTTTTTGCGCTCACCAATCCTCATATAAATAACCATGTTAACGCCAGACCTGAGGGCGGCGGTATGTCCCGCAGCCCATGCTGCGGCCCAGTTGCGCTCACCAATAATTACCGATGTTATTTTGCCCTTGCTCGGCACTTGAATCCTGATGGAGCCGTTATTATTGCTGCCCGGAAGACCAGAGACGTTGTAAAAATTCCGCGTCAACGCATGATCGTTCGGCATGCGCACCACCGGGTGCAACCGTACCCGCCCTAAAACCTTGTCGAGAATCTGAAGGTCACCCCCCCCCGGCGACACGCGCAGATCGAAAATGATAACCCCGCCGCCATTGATATACGCCTGAACCTTCGTCTGCGCCTTGTCTGACAAAGGTTTGGTCGATGAAAGAATTGGCCAGTAGAGAAAGGGAAGCAGAGTAATATCATCATTCTCGATATCAATACCGACAACCCCGGCAGATTCTACGGACGTCATTTCATTCACGAATGCCGAAAGCGCCGAAACACCCAACCGGGATTCTTCATTCACCGCCACTGACGGCGTACGCACATAGGCAAGATGCAGCGCCCGGGCATAGCGCGCCTGCGTTTCCGGCACGGCAGGGCGTTCCTGCGGCGAGGAATTCTGCTGTGCCGAAACACCCGATATTGCCGTAAATGCCGCCAACACGAATGCGGCCGCGCCGTGTTTGAATCCCATGTCCTGCCCTGCGTTATTTTTTACGTTGAGATGTCATAACATTAAAAAATGTGCATCTGCAACCGAAAACCCCCTGCACATCTCATAAAATTTTCTGTGAAGAGGTTGACTCCGTTCCTTCCGGTTGCTAGTCGTTATGTTAACAATAAAAACATATTTGCAAGAACAGGGAACAAGAATGAAGCGACGCGGGGCGTATGTTTCAAAATTTGCTGCTGCGGCAATGCTGGCCGGGATGGCTCATGCTGCCGCTTTTGCGCAGACCGCGCCGGAATCAGTATCGCCAGAACCCACATCCGCTACGACGACGATTACCACATCGTCGATCATACCCGCCCCCGGCATTCCTGTGGGCGTTATCGGCGGCCTTGGCGGTGCATTTATCCTTGCCGGTTTATACGGCGTCTATCGCGGCCAGCGTGGAGCCGCCTTCTTTACGGCAACAGGTGTCGCGATCACCGCAGCCATGCTCAATGTGCAGAACGTCACCTTGGAACAAGAACAACTCCCGACGGATGTTGTTATTCTGGTAGACCGTTCGGCCAGCCAGTCTCTGGGGGATCGCACATCGGTTACGAATACGACCCTGACGAACCTGACGCAAAAACTGGCGGCCTTTCCCGGCATAAGCATCCGCATCAGCGAAATTGGCAGCGGAGAAACCAACATCGTCTCCGAAATTCAATCGCTATCTTTCGATACAGGCGCGGTATTTGCTTTGACGGACGGTCAGGCGCACGATGCCGACATGGCCGGAAATATCGATAGCAATATCCCAATTCACGTTCTCGTCTCCGGCCACAGGGAAGAATTCGACCGCCGCATTGTTGTCGAACAATTTCCCCGATTTGGCATGATCGATGAATCCCAGAAAATTCGCATCCGTCTGGAAGATAACGGCAATATCCCGAGTGGAAAAAATCCTGTCCCGGTCACAATCAGCCAGGATGGGAAAATTTTAAGAACCGTTGCCGTGATCCCCGGCGCTGTGACCGATATTTCAGTAACACTGCCCAAAAACGGGGAAAATGTTTTTTTACTGGAAACCGCAGAAATAAAAGGCGAACTGACACCGCTGAACAACCGGGCGTTGGTTTCGGTCGAAGGGCTGCGCCCGCGGATGAATGTTCTGATTATATCCGGCAGCCCGGATCATGGGCAACGCAATCTGCACGATCTCTTCAAATCTGATTCCAATGTGAAACTTGTTCATTTTTCAACGCTGCGCAAACCGGAAAAGCAGGATGCGACGCCATTGAAGGAACTGGCACTCTCCCCTTTTCCCGCGCATGAAATTTTTGGCGAGGCGTTCAACACTGTCGATCTGATCGTTTTGAACAGATACGAAGATATCGGCCTCGTGCACATGCCATACCTTGATCGTATCGTCGAACGTGTCCGTCAAGGGGCCGGATTGATGGTCATTTCAGGGCCTGAATACGCCGGCGAAAAGAGCCTTTACAATACACCGCTTGCAAAAATTCTTCCCGCATCACCAAACGGAAAGGTTACAGAAAACACATTCAGGCCAGATGTCACCGAAACAGGAAAACGTCATCCCGCAACCCGACATCTGGCGGGCGAACATGGCGTCTGGCACAGAAGCATAGATACCACATCCCAACCCGCAACAATCATGATGCAGACTGAAGGGGGGAAACCCCTGCTGGTCATGAACCGTGAGAAAAAAGGCCGGGTTGCGATGCTGCTGTCGGATCAGGCATGGCTTTGGGCGCGCGGCCATGATGGCGGCGGCCCATATTCAGGATTGATTGGCAATACAGCGCGCTGGCTCCTGCAAGACAGCACGATGGAGGAAGAATCCCTTCGTATTCAATCCCGCGACAACACACTGGTCGTCGAACAGCAAACAATGGACCAGAACGGATCTCCGGTAATGATACGCACACCGTCAGGAAAAGCACTAACTCTGGAGACGACCCCATCGGAACCCGGCCTGTGGCAAGCCATTATACCGACCGAAGAACATGGCATTTACAGCGCCGAAAGCACAGGAAGACAACTTTCAAAAGTGTTTGCCTATGTCGAACCATCCAATCCCCGTGAATTTGAATCCCCGATTTCAACATTAGACATTCTGCGCCCACTATCAAAAAAATCAGGCGGGATCGTAACACGCATGGTTGACGATTCCGGCGCAGCAATCGATATAAAAATTGCGGCGCAGGACAAGCCGGGAGAAACGACGACAACGGATAAATTCAATATCCGCATGAACACAAAAAGCATAACAACTGGCGAAGAGCGCCAGCCGGTCATTCCTGATTATCTTATGCTGGCGGGAATTATTGGCCTGTTCGGCGCAGGACTTTATCGGCATTCTGAGATGTCATTCTTTGCCAAAAAGAAAGACAGGAAGGATACTCCCCAGCCATGAGCCGCATGAATTCTGCATTCAGGGCCGCTTCCGGTATTCTGGCGGCAAGCATCCCGACCATCGCCGGGGCCGCCGCCGGAACAACGGGACTGACTCTGGGCGCACTCAGCATTGCCGCACCGTGGATTGCCGCCGGAGGCGCCGTCGGTGTGGCTGTTTTGTGGAGAATGATGCGGAATATGCCGCCAAATCTCAAGCCTGTCATTTTCCCGATGATTGCTCTACTACCCGATCTAAAATTAAAAGAACAAAAACCGGCGCGCATGCCGTTTTTGCAACGTCTGCTGATGGCAAGCGCCATCGGCCTTTCCGTTACGGGAATCGGTGGCATGACATGGAATGCCGCCCCACCGGCTGCGGGAGAGGACGGCCCGACCATCATGGTCATGGACAACGGACATGACTCCGCGCACCAATGGGCCGCCAGAATCAAAAGCGGCCAGATAATTCTTGATCGCGCGGAAAAATCCGGCATGCCTGTTACCATTCTGCCCACCGCACCGCCGCAGGATGGAAGTCCTGTCAAAATCATCGGGCCGATGAGCGCACAGGACGCGCGCGAAATTCTCTCCGGAATAAAACCGCAAGCATGGCCCGTTGACCGGGCGGCGGCATCAAGCGCACTGGAAGAATTCGAGAAAAAACCGGGAACATCGGTCGTCTGGATGCGCAGTGGAAACGATGGCAACGGGACGGATGCTCTCGTGGAACAAATGAAATCCATCGGCAATATGAGTGTTTTTCATGATAATCCGGGACAAACGCCGCACCTTTTATCCCGTGCCGTATCGAACGAAAACAATGACCTGAACGTTTTAGTCGAACGTATCGACAGCACGCGCGCCGAAACACTTTATCTGAAGGCCAGCGACCATAACGGCCATCCCGTCCAGCAGATTGATGTCCATCTTGCCGCAGGTGAAATATCTGCTACGGGGACATTCACCTTGCCGAAAGAAATTCGCAAAACGCTGTCCCGCATCACAATCGAGGGCGAAAGCGGCGCCGGGGCAACCTTGCTCCTGAGTGAAGACAAGAAGAAACGCGCGGTCGGCATCGTTAGCACGGGGGAAGAGGAATCCGTCCACCCGCTGCTTCAGGAAACATTCTATATCAAAACGGCCCTCGAAGGACATGCCGATATTCTGCAAGGTGATATCGATAGCGTCCTGCGCAAAAATCCAGACGTTCTTGTCCTGACGGATTCGGCGATTATAACGAAGTCGGATCAAAAAAAGATCAATGCCTGGGTTCGCGATGGCGGCACATTGTTACGCTTCGCCGGGCCGAAACTGGCGGCGCAGGAACCTGACGACCTGTTATCCGTCCCGCTGCGTTCCGGAAGCCGGAATGCCAATAACCCGATTTCCGGCACAACGCCGCCAAAAATTGTACAATTCGATAAATCGTCACCCTTCAACGCTCTTGTTGCGCCACAGGATATTGTTATCACCCAAAGCGTCATCGCCCGTCCGGACGCCAATCTGGACAGCCGGACATGGGCCAGACTGTCTGACGGCACCCCGCTCGTCACCGCCCGCAACGATAACAAGGGATGGATCGTTCTGGTCCACACCACACCGAATATGGAATGGTCAAACCTTCCTGTTTCTGAGGTGTTTTCCGATATAATAAAGGTCATCGTCAATCATGGCGATGGCGGCACGCCCCCGTCACCGGATGGAGCGCCCCCCTTGCAAACACTCGATGGCTTCGGAAGACTCAAAACGCCGCATGCTGTCGTACAACCGTTGAGCGCACAAGACGTCAAAAGCCCGCAAATCGGCCCGCGCCACCCGCCCGGTTTTTACGGGACGCCGGAACTGCGGCACGCCTATAATCTGGCCGGAAACATTCCTGCACCAAAGCCCATTTCTCCCCTACCGGAAACCATTCGGCAGGAAATCTATGGCGCAGACGCCCAGCCCACAGACCAGACAGGCTGGCAACTGGCGGCATCTTTGGGATTGCTGCTGGGCGCGCTTTTGCTTCTTCAAAAACAAAGCGGCCTCTACACGATGCGCCCGAAAGGGCCCGCCCCTGTTACCGGAACAAAGGGAATGGTCTGATGAGTCAGGAAAACAAATCATTACACGATCTTTATACCGTTCTGGCGGCGGCGGATGAGGCCTATAACAACCTGCCCCCCGACGCTCAGGTTCTGGTTCAGGGAATCAGCAAATCATTACGCGATCACGGTTGCAGAGGCCTGAACCATCGCGGTCACGGCATGGATTTTCATCAGGTCCGAGAATTCAACCCGCATACAGATGAAAGACGCAGGATTAACCGCAGGATTTCTCAAAAGGCCGGAAGAGATATGGTCGTCGACCGCCAGATTGAAGTCCCCCACCATGTTTATATCTGGATTGATCCCAGCAAAACCATGCTCTACCCCCATGGCAAAAGAGTCTCTGCAGAAATCATGGCCCTTGGTCTGGCAAAACATCTGGTCCGCAACGAAGATGCCATCGGGGTCTTAGGCCATGGCAAAAAATTCAGAAACGCCAAAAGTATTGCCGGGATTGGAAACCAGATCATGAACGTTTCCATGCTGACAGGAAACATCCCGTCCCCGGGCAGAAAGCTTCCGCGCGACAGCACAGTGGTGCTGTTCAGCGATTTTGCCGCCTTCATCGGCAACCATGACGCCCTGGACGACAGCCTCGATCACATCGTCGGACAGGGACTGAACGGCCATATCATCATGACACTGACCCCGGAGGAAGTTGATTTCAATTTCCGTGGCCAGCACGATTTTCACAGCATTGACCAGAAAGTAAAAATAAAGGGCCGGGCTGAATCCTTGCGCGATATTTTCCGCCAGAGCCTTCATAACCATATTGAATGGGTCCGGAAAACCGGAGCAAAACATGGTTTAGACTTTACACTGCAACGTACAGACAAACCCTTGCACGAAGGGTTGCTGCGCGTGTTTGGTCTTGGTCAGGAATACACGCCCATTATCACATCTGAAAATCCCATGCCGGGGCCGTCATGAATATGCCGCATAAACGATTCCGTTCCCTGATGATCGGTGGAGCCTTTGCCGCCGTGTCCGCATTTGTTCCTGCCGCGACCCACGCGCAAGAGTCAGAGATATTTCAGACGCATGATCTGACGACCCTGCCCTGCGCCGGAAAAAAGGCAACATTGTATATGAGCGCGAAAGATGCGCTGGACCAAAGGGGCGAAAGCAAACATAGAGAAATCACCCTTCCGGCCAGAAAATTCAATAACCCCGCAAACCCATTCCTTGCGGAACAACGTTGCGCCCTTTCTCTCGACAGCAACAAGGCAAAGGTCATTGCTACCGCAATCGGCGACATTATCCGGGAAAACACGAACAGCATGCCGGATAAAAACACCGTCGAAAGACTCCTGATCGTTCAGAATGTAATTGCAACATCAAACGATGAAAACGTCCTCGAACAATCTCTGGAAGACCTGTGGTCTATCATGCTGCAACTGGAAGAGGATATTCTTTCCACGGCGGAAAGAAAACTGCGGCAAGCCGAACGCGACCTGCGGGACGCCATGGATCGGAACGCGACACAGGAAGAAATAAAACAAAAATCCGACGCGCTGGAAGACGCCATGAAGGACGCCTTGGCTGAAAGGGCTGGGAATACCTCGGACCCGCAGACAAAACAGGAACTCGAAGACATGAAAAAACTTCTTGAGAAACTTCGGGAGCTGCAGAATGAACTTGGCAAAAACATGTCCCCCGAGATGTTGCAAAAAATGGCCCAACAAATGCAACAAAACGAAAAAGGCCAGTCCAGCAAAAAAGGAGGGAAACAGGAGAGCATGAAAGAGATGCTCGAAAAAATGAAAAAGCAGCTTGAAAAAATGCAAAAAATGAAACATTTGCAAGAAAAAATGAAAGAGCTTGATGATTTGGCAAAAGAACAAAAAGAACTCCGGGACAAAACAAGTGAACAGGCAAAACAGGACGCCATCGATATTGATGCCGTTCGCGAGAAGCTTGAAGAACTGACCAGAATGCTGGATGAAAATATCGAAAAGGAAATAAAACGGGAATTTCAAAAAAGAACGCCACCCTCATCATTGCGCGATCTATCGCCAATAAAAGCAGCCTTTGAAGAAACCGCCAACACAGCACCGGACAATAACGACAGGATCATGCAACGGGAACGCATGGACAAATCCGTAGATGACATTGCCGGAGAACTCGAACAGGCGCATAAAAAAATCACTCCGCTCACCGAAGATCGTGCCAAGGACATGACGGAAGAACTTGGCCGCATCCAGAAAGAGCTGGAAGGCGACGAAACAGACGGAGAAACACCGCAGCCCCCGCAAAAAAAACCGCAGGATGGAAAACCGCAAGATCAACAGAAAAAATCCGACCTGCTGGAACAAATCCGCCAGATGCTTGAGAAAAAGAAAAGCGGGGACGGACAGAAACAACAGGATCTGCAAGAGCGTCTTCAAAAAATGCTTGAAGACATGAAAAAGAAGGGCATGGACCCCGGCAAGCTCGACGATGCTGAAAAATCCATGGGTGATGCCAGTGAATCGCTCAATCAGGGCGAACCGGGCGATGCCGTCCCGTCTCAGGACAAGGCCCTTGAATCCATGCAGGAAACCATGGAGCAAATGCAAAAACTGGCACAGGAAATGCAGGAAAGCATGAGCAACGGGAACGAACCGAATGGGTCATCAGACCCTAGCGTTTTAGGCAACCAGAAGGATGTCATGGGTGCAAAAGGCGGCAACAACCCGGAAACGGGTATCAAGCCAGATACGCTTGAACAGAACAATTTGACGCGGGACATCCGCGAACAGATCAGAAAACGGCTAGAAAATCCTGCGCTCCTAAATCGCGACTATCTGGAACGCCTGAACAGACAGGGCCGCCCCCCGGCCCCCTGAGACAGGACGACCTACCGCACCGGAATGGGAAACGAACGCCCGGAAGGAAGCGGTTTGGCAGCAGGGTCCGGGTTATCAGGCACGATGATGACATCAAGCCCCTCGACTCCATAATCATCTTCCGCCTTGTAGTCGATAACAACCGACTGGTCGTCCGGCGCGGGCTGGACAGCGTTTATTTCAATCTTCGGCGCATTGTCCGGCGTAATTTCGAACGTCCATGTCGGCCCGTTTTCAACGGCAACGACAGCACTCTCGCCGGTCAGGACGGACTCATACTGGTACACATCCTTCCCCGGATCACCGGAATCTGACGGGATTTTTTTGGGCTCACCCAAAACAACCCCGTTCACGGTGATGTTTGCCTCCTGTCCGGTCACAAGAATAGTAATGACACTTGCCTTATGGGCCGAGATAACGCCCTTTTCCTCTGCTGCACCGGTCAAATGGCGCGGGGCCTTGTCTATTTTTTCCGGCGGACTGACCCATGCGGTGACTTGCGCGGGGAGAACGGCTTTTTGCACATGCGCGGACGGTGTTTCCGATGACCAGTCAAAAGCCTCCGTCAGGCGCTCCTGCCATTGATCTCCGGCAGACAGGGCGGCTACAATCGTCGTGGCCGCAATTGCATAACGCAACCGCAATGGATCATATCTGTTCATGTCCGGAGATGGTTTACCGACACGCAGCTTGTCGCCCCATTCCGCCCAGCAGGCTTCACGGCGCTGATTCCAGAGTGCAACTCCTTCCGGGCTATTTCCTTCGGCAGGAGCCGTCCCCAGAAAACGCGCATGGCGTTCGGGTGCCCCCGTATTGAGATCGATACGCCGAATGGCGTCCTGTCGGCTGACGATCAGATTCCCGGTACGAAAGCGAAATGGCGATGCCAGAAACGCCGCAGC
The DNA here is from genome assembly GCA_964400125.1 of uncultured Micavibrio sp. Taxonomy (GTDB): domain Bacteria; phylum Pseudomonadota; class Alphaproteobacteria; order Micavibrionales; family Micavibrionaceae; genus Micavibrio. The sequence continues at coordinate 107,380 of CAYNSR010000001.1, forward strand.
AAACAAGAACGCCCCGGCAGCACGCCCCGCAGGAGGAAGATATTGCCAGCACCCGGCCCAAGAAACCGCCAGAAACAGCCCCCCCGTGCAGGCGGTGGAGACGATACGCGGCCACGCGCGCTCCCATCCTTCCGCAAGACGGGATCGGCGTACGATTTTGTTAAACCCCGTGGAAATATGATCTTCGGTTTTCATCGGCATCTTTCAAATAAATTTTTCAAGGTCTGAGAGATGGTTGTGACAGAAGCGTGAGGCGGCGCAAATCATCCAGTTCGACCATCCCGGTTTCAAGGATCAGTTTACGACGAAAAGCCAGCTTCATCGCTCCATCAAACCGGATCAGCGATTCCTTCGTGTTCTTGTCATCGATCCCGGCTGATACAACCTTGAAAAATCCCGCATCAAGGGCCGTCCCGTCGGCGCGGGTATAACCCGGCTGGGTGATATAGTATTTTGGCGTCAGCTCAAGAATAAGCGGGGCATATTTGTCACCCGTCGTAATCAACGCATTCACCGTTGCTTCATGCTTCACGGCAAGCTCATGAACGACCTGAGCGGTATTTTCGCTATTTTTTGGCTCCCCCAGCGCCAGCCATTCACGTTCCGTTCCGTCGGTGACCATATCGACCACATTCCGGCGGCCCCGCCACGGACAATTTTCAAGAAGGATACCTGCGTATTTATAGGCCCGTGCCAGATAGGTCGGCCCCCTGGGCGAAGAAAGTTTGAATTTCAGAATTTCTTCCGCCAGCAGGGGCAGTTTGTCATCGTCCCCCTTACGGATATCGATCCACGGAATATTCAAAACATTGTGCAAATCCGTAAAACAGATCGCCACGGATTGCGGGCCGCCTGCAGGATAAAAGATCGCATCGCGAAAATCTTCCGATCCTACCGCCTCGGCCATCGCCAGAGACTGTATCTCAAACTCCACGGGATCCATCGATACGCTATTGTCAAAAATGCATACCAGTCTTAGCCCCACTGGCTCGCTGCTTTGCGAGGCCAATGTCGGATGGCGGAAAGAAACCCCCTCCGCCGCCGCATTTTGCTGCGCGGAAGCCCGATTGAAGACGGAAGAACCCATAAAAGCGCCGCTTGCGGCCAGTTTTAGAAAAGATCGCCTGTTCATTTTTTTTATATCCTGAAGATTTGATCAATTTTTAACATAAGCGCTACAATGGTGCAACCCTCTTTGGCACACAAAAAAACGTTTATTATCAATTCATTATAAAACATTCTCTCCGGATTTTTTGCCTGAATTGACAGAATTTGACACCATCCCTAATCTCGCCCGGACAACAACGGAACAAAAATGCATAGCTGCAACAACATGCCATCTCCCGGTTCCCGCAATGAACCACCAGCAGACCAGACTCAAGTGTACGCATCCGGTTTTTCCATCGGCCCTGTTGCTGTTCACGCCCCCGTTTTTCTTGCGCCGATGTCCGGCGTCACCGACCTGCCGTTTCGTCGGCTGGTCAAACGTTATGGCGCAGGCCTGGTGTTTTCAGAAATGATCGCCAGCCGGCCCATGATTGAAGAAACACGCAAAAACCAGGGCAACACAACAGACTATACGGAAGAATTCCCGATGGCGGTGCAACTCGCCGGATGCGAACCGGAAGTTATCGCCGAGGCGGCAAGGATAAATGTTGGTCGTGGCGCAGCGATTATTGATCTGAATTTTGGCTGCCCTGTTAAAAAGGTCGTCAACAATTTTTCCGGCTCAGCCCTGATGCGCGATGAAAAACTGGCCGCAGAGATCATGGAAACAACCGTGCGCGCCGTTTCTGTTCCGGTCAGCGTCAAAATGCGGCTGGGATGGGATGAAAATTCCCGGAACGCGGCCCGTCTGGCAAAAATCGCCGAAGATGTTGGCATCCGGATGCTGACAATACATGGCCGTACCAGAAACCAGCTTTATAACGGCAGCGCAGACTGGCATGCCGTACGGGAAATCAAGGACGCCGTAAAAATTCCCGTAGTAGTAAACGGTGATATCCGTTCCCCGCAAGACGCCGCCGAGGCCTTGCGCATTTCCGGTGCCGATGGCGTCATGATCGGACGTGGAACCTATGGCAAACCATGGCAAGTGCGCCGCGTTATCGACTATCTTCAAAACGGCATATTGACAGGAGAACCGACCCTTTTTGAAATCGCCATCCTGATTAAGGAACATTACGACATGATCCTGTCCCATTACGGGGAATATCAAGGCGTTGCCATCGCCAGAAAACATATCGGCTGGTACTGCAAGGATATGCCGGATTCAGAAAACTTCCGTACAAAAATAAATTCCCTGTCCGATCCAAAACAGGTCAAAGCGCAGATAGAGCATTATTTTCTCTGCCTGATCGCGCAGACAAACTGCGCCTAAAACCCGAGTTGCAGCCAGCGACAAATATGCTTGGTCAAAAGAGTTTCGTTCAAGGTGTAGAAGTGAAAATGATCCACCCCTTCCGCCGCCAGTCTTGTGATTTGATGGCTAAGAACATTCATGGCAAACAGCTTGTGGTTCAATTCTGTCGGCTCAAGGCCTTCGAAAATTTGCGCCAGAAAATTGGGGATCGGCGCGCCGCAACGCTGGGCAAAACTTTTTGTCTTGCTGAAATTCAGAACCGGGACAAGGCCGGGAATAATCGGCTTATGAATTCCGGACTTCACCGCCCTGTCACGGAATCGCAAATATAGCTCCGGGTCGAAGAAAAATTGCGTAATCGCCCGTTGTGCCCCGGAGTCGAATTTCCGTTTCAGATTGTCCATGTCAAACCCCAAAGACGGCGCCTCCGGGTGGCCTTCGGCATAGGCGGCAACGGTGATATCAAAATCGTGGATTTTCATCAATCCCTGCACCATATCGATCGCATAAGGATAACTGTCCGGATGCGGTTTGTACGGCGCGCCATCCGGCATGTCCCCGCGAATGACAACCAGATGCCTGATTCCATTGTTCCAGTAATCATCGGCAATCTCATTGACCTCGTCCCGCGTCGCCCCTACAGCCGTCAGATGCGCAGCGACAGGAAACCTGTGGGCGGAAGCCAGTTCCTGCACCAGTTTTTTCGTTCTGTCCCGTGCGGAACCGCCGGCACCGTAGGTCACCGTCATGAATTTTGGCCCCAAGGGGGCCAGCTCTGTCAGGGACTCCCTTAACGAACTGTCCCCGCCTTCGGTCTTGGGCGGAAAAATTTCAAAGCTGAATGTTGCTGCCATGATTTTTAAGCCGCGACATCCTTTCTGGACCGTGACCGCATTTCCTTTGCGGCTTCAACCATGACTTCCAGCGCCGATTTCGTTTCCGGCCAGGCACGGGTTTTTAACCCGCAATCCGGATTGACCCATATCTGGTCGTCCTGAAGATGTCGCTGCGCCAGCTTTAACAGATCGACGACTTCCGTCTTTGTCGGAACACGGGGAGAATGGATATCGTAAACCCCCGGCCCGATTTCATTCGGATACTTAAAATCGGCGAACACATCTAGCAATTCCATTTGCGAACGCGATGTTTCTATCGAAATAACATCGGCATCAAGATCTGCGATGGACTGGATAATATCATTGAATTCGGAATAACACATATGGGTATGAATCTGCGAAGAATCATCAACTCCACTTGCCGTCAGGCGGAAGGATTCCACCGCCCATTCGAGATAGTCTTTCCAGTCTTCCTTCCTGAGGGGCAACCCCTCCCGCAAGGCAGGTTCGTCGATCTGGATCATGCGTATTCCCGCCTGCTCAAGATCAATAACCTCATCCCGCAGCGCCAGCGCAATCTGGCGGCAAGTCGTGGATCGCGGCTGGTCGTCACGCACAAATGACCATTGCAAAATGGTAATCGGCCCGGTCAGCATCCCCTTCATAATGCGCGGCGTCAGTGATTGCGCGTATTTCGACCACTCTACGGTCATCGGTCTTGGCCGGGAAACATCACCGAACAACACAGGCGGCTTGACGCAACGCGATCCATAAGACTGGACCCATCCGTTTTTCGTGAAGGCAAATCCTTCGAGCTGTTCTCCGAAATATTCCACCATGTCGTTGCGTTCAAATTCACCATGGACAAGAACATCCAGATCGATCTGTTCCTGCCACTTCACGGTTTCGCGGGTTTTTTCTTTCAGGAAATCGTTATAGGCGGATTCAGTCATATCACCATTTTTAAACGCCGCCCGTGCTGCGCGAACATCCTGCGTCTGCGGAAAAGACCCGATGGTGGTGGTCGGGAATGCCGGCAGATTGAAGGTACTATTCTGCAATTTTTTTCGTACATTGAACGGACTTTTCCGCGTGACATCGGCGGCGGTAATCGCCGCAACGCGAGCCTTCACGGTGGCATTGTGGATACGACCGGATGATTTTCGTGATTCCTGTGCCGCATCACTGGATTCCAGTTGCACGACAATTGCCGCGCGACCCTTGTTCGCGCCCTTGGCCAGAGTTGCGACTTCATCAAGCTTCTGACGGGAAAAGGCCATCCATGATTTCAGCGTATCATCCAGATCCGTTTCAAAGGCCAGATCATAAGGCGTAAACAGCAACGAGCATGACGGCGCCACCAAAACCCGGTCTGTCCCCAGTTTTTCGACAGCCCTTTCCACCAGAGCCAATGAATCGGAGAGATCATTCCGCCAAATATTGCGTCCATTTACAACACCCAGCGACAAAATTTTGTCTTCCGGGAATTTTTCAAGAATGGAATCTATCTGACCCCTGCCCCGTACCAGATCAATATGCAATGCCGCAACGGGCAAGGATATCGCCGTATCGAGATTATCACGCAGGCTTTCAAAATACGTCGCAACGAACAGCTTCGCCGGGGCTGCGGCCTGTACAAGTTTTGTGTATGCCGCCTGATAAAGAGCGCGCGTACGATCATCAATGTTCAAGGTAAGAAACGGCTCATCGAGCTGAATCCATTGTGCCCCGGCAGCAGAAAGCTTTCCGATCAGGTCTTCATAAACTGGCAGGAGAGAATCCAGCAATGACAAGGCATCGCCGCCACCCCGCATTTTCCCGAGAAGAAGGTAGGTCAGCGGGCCCACTAGAACCGGACGAGTTTCATAGCCTTGCGCTTTTGCCTCCTTGTATTCGTCGACGGGCTTTGTCGATGCCAGATGAAATTTTTGCCCCCGTTCGAATTCCGGAACGATGTAATGATAATTGGTATCAAACCATTTCGTCATTTCCGCAGCAACGACGTCTTTTTTTCCACCGTCCTTGTCGTGACCGCCACAACCGCAGCCGCTTTGCGCACCGCGCGCGACGGCAAAATACAGCTCCGGCGTTGCCGTCTTTCCATCCCAGAAATCCCTGTAGCGTTCCGGCACAGCCCCCGCAAGGATGGACATGTCCAGCACCAAGTCATAATACGAAAAATCATTGGACGGTATAGCGTCAATGCCCGCTTCCCGTTGTACACGCCAGTTTTCCGCGCGCAAACGCCGCGCCGCGTCCTCAAGCGCTGCAAAATCGCTTTCGCCTTTCCAGTACTTCTCCAGTGCTTTTTTGAGTTCGCGCCGGGGACCGATGCGGGGATAGCCTAATGTCGTCGAAAGAACCACAACCCTCTCCTTAAACAATGCATGCCGCAGCAAATAGAGGGGGATCTCGTGTTTCCGGACCATCCATCGCTTTAGCTGAATTTATAAAAGCGCCCGCAAGCTGACAGGTATCAAATTCGGCGCTACACCTTCCTCAACTATGACAAGACAAAATCCGCTTGTCAAACTTTTTTGAAAAGTCATGCCGTATAACCCCGTACTATGCATCTGAAAGAATTAAATTATTCTAAACACCCGCCCTTTTTGTCCTGAAATAACAAAAGAAAAGGCCCTCATCCAGAGGACCTTTTCAGGAGCAAACACCCTTTATCTTTTCGTCAATCGTTATCGGTATCCTGATCCATGACGGGACCGCGAATTCCGTCCATTTCCCTGTCGACCTCCATGCCCGGATCACCGTCATCGACCATCGCCGTTCCTGCCGCAGGGGATGTCCCTGCAACACCTCGCCCTGCCGGATCAACTGTGTAGAAATAGATGAAACCGAAAACGATGGCGAGAACAACAAGTCCGCCGACGATGAAATAGGGCATATTGTTTTGATCGCTTGTGGCCATGGCAAACCTCCTTCCGGTTATTCATACGAATCCCGCTCCACCAACAAACGCGGCACGGGACGGTTCCGTAAATTTCTATTGTGGAATATTGCCTGACAACAAGGTTTCGACCCGTTTTCTTCCGTATTTATTAATCAGGGACATAAAACTCTCGGCCATTTCATAAGTCACCAGATCATGCTCATAAAACTCGTGCCTATGTTCACCAGCCTTATCAAGTGCATTTTCAAGAACTTTCATTTCACCGATTTTTTGCATGAACTTTCCTCCGGTTTCTTGTGGACTGAGGACAAACGTTCTATCCAGAAAAATATAACCGACTTTTTTAAAAAATTTCTGTCTCTGGAAGTACGCCACTTACCGGAGCCATATAACCGGAACTTCGTTTGTTTTTCAGGCACAATTAAGGAGGATACACCATGATAAACCAGCACCCCACCACAGAGGGAATCCTGAACCGCCCGGAAATCCAGAATATAAAAAACGATTTAGGATCCCTGAAGTCCAACGGCAGCGAATTGCTTAAGGAAATAGGACACGAAGGCGCGGATATCGTTCATGATGAACTGGATAAACTGAAACAGTCCGGTAAAGAAAAAATTCGGATGGCAGAGGATCATGTAAAAAGTAAACCTGCCCAAGGCATCGCCATCGCTTTTGCCTCTGGTCTTGCGCTCAGTTATCTACTTGCACGACGGAAACATTGATCCTTGACTAAAATATAGCGACAGGTTTTCTCTGGAAACTTTTTACGCCCAAATCCGTTAGCAGGGCAGAACCGCAACAAAAGGAGCAACACCATGGACAACAAAGATTTCAAAAACCGCTACAGCAATACCCCGGAACATAATAAAAACAACGGTTACTTCATTCTTGGCGGCTTGCTGCTGATTGCCCTTACGGTTGGCGTCCTTCTTTTTGCGAATACACGTCCGGATCCGTCAATGATTGAACCCGCTGCGGGCGGTTATGTTATGACGGACCCAGATGCCCCAGATGCCATTGATCGCAGCTACGACAGGGGCTATGAAGCAAATCAGGAAATGGACAAAAATCGCTAACAATCAAATCGGAAATCAGGAACGGGCCCCGTCAATCCGGGCCCGTTCGCGACCACGTCCCCTCCCGCCACCCCCCGATAGAAGCGAGTCCTACATCTCTTTGAAAAAGAAAAGTAATTTTTCTTTTTCGAAGATCGGAACGGGTGCTTTTTGCGATCCTTCAAAAAGTTCCATGCACATTTAAAAATAAACTGCTTTCAAAAGGCATGTTTTTTCGCAATGTTCACTTCACAAAAACGCAACCTTTTTTGTTCTGACAAGGAACTATTCGGATTTATCAATAGTATGTAAAGCCTTTGGAGAAATGATTATGCAACCTGTCCTGCAATATATACAAAAATTGGCTCTCGCCCCGGATGAAAAGGAACAGCATCTTTACATGCTGCTGGATGCGCTGCCTGTGGCCGTCTACACGACCGATTCCAATGGCCGGATTACATTTTTCAACCGCTCCGCCGCTGCACTCTGGGGCAGGGCACCAATCATTGGACAAGATATGTGGTGCGGCTGCTACAGGGTATATGACACTGACGGCACCCCCCTTCCCCGAGACCAGTATCCTGTGCGTATAACACTTGCCGGAAATCGCCCTCTACGCGGCATCGAGGCTCTTGCCGAACGCCAGGACGGAACCCGTTTTTCTTTCACATCGTGGCCAACTCCGCTTTATGATCGCAGTGGAAGCCTGATTGGCGCAGTCAACATGCTGATGGATATTACAGAGATAAAGAAAACGACCGCTGTTTTGGAACAGGCCCGAATTCAGGCAAATGCCGCCAATGTTGCAAAATCGGAATTTCTGGCCAACATGAGTCATGAATTCCGGACTCCCATGAATGTCATTGTCGGTTTAGTTAGCATTCTAAAAAAAACGGATCTTCTACCGGAGAAAAAACAAAAAATTCTAAATACCCTTTCGGAAGAATCCGACCGGATGATGTCTCTGATAAACAATCTTCTCGACATTACAAAAATAGAAAATGATGTTGTGGAACTGCAAAATATCCCGTTTGATCTGGCACAACTTCTTGAAGAAATCGTCAGCATCCAGAATGTCGTGGCCAGTGAAAAGGACCTGGTTTTGCATATTGACTACATTTCAGGCCCGCAAAACCTTTTAATCGGCGATCCACTGCGGCTGAAACAGGCTCTTTTGAATATCGTTGGAAATGCAATAAAATTCACCCGGACAGGCAGCGTTACATTGCGCGTAGACTGCCGTATGAAGAATGAAACGAATGCTATCCTGTCAATTTCGGTTAAAGACACCGGAATCGGAATCAGGGAAGATCAGATAGAGCATATCTTCAGTAAATTCACTCAGGCAGACACATCAAGTACACGGAGGTTCGGCGGCACCGGAATTGGTTTGGCTATAAGCAAGACATTGATTGAAAAAATGGGTGGAACACTGGATGTAAACAGTATTTACGGATGTGGATCATGCTTCACTATCACCGTCCCCATGCAATGCAATATCGCAGGCTGGCCAGAACCGCAACTCCCGCTCGAACAACCCCCGCAACGGACAGGCAATGGCGCTCATATTTTGATAGTGGACGACTACCCGCCAAATATCGCTCTGGTCAGCTTTCTCCTTGATGAGATCGGCTGCACCTTCAGCATCGCAGAAAACGGGGAAGACGCCGTACGCCAAACAGAAAACCGGAAGTTCGATCTGATCCTTATGGATGTACAAATGCCGGTCATGGATGGACTCAAGGCTACAAGAATCATTCGTGAACGCGAAAAACAACGCAAGTCAGGCAAAAGCAATATTATCGGCATGACTGCCCATGCCCTGAAAGGAGACCGGGAACGCTGCTTCGGTGCCGGTATGAACGAATACATATCCAAGCCGTTTACGCCGGAAGAATTACAAAAAAAAGTAACACGTTTTGTCGCGGCGCAAAGGGCTCACTAAAAAACCTATGCTGCAATCTTTCCCTTCAACTCCTCTAGATGATAGGGCTTGGCAAGATAATCATCCATTCCGGAATCCATGCATTTCTTTCTGTCGCCCGTCAGGGCATGAGCGGTCATGCCGATAATGCGGGTTCTCGGAAGATTATGTTGTTTTTCGTATTTTCGAATGGCGTGTGTGGCCTGATACCCGTCAAGTTCCCGCATTTGCACATCCATCAATATGGCGTGATATTTCCTGTTTTTCACTTTTTCCAGAGCAATCAGGCCATTTTCCGCGACATCGCATTCAAAACCGAACTGCTCGAGATAAATGCTTGCGACCATAACATTCGGGGCGTAATCATCCACCAGAAGGATACGGGGCTTTTCCTGATTTTCTGCAACGTTCTCTTTGCGCGGCTCCGGGTCAGGAATCGACTCCGTTGTGTTCTCTATCACTGTTCGCTTGACGGGAAGCGAAAGAAAAACGGAAAAAGTCGTCCCCTGGCCAAAAATGCTTTCTACTTTTATTTCACCGCCCATCATTTCAGTAAAAGCCTTGGCAATCGCCAGACCCAACCCTGTTCCACCGTGTTTACGACTGATTGATGAATCGGCCTGTGTAAATTTTTCGAAAATAACATCCAGTTTTTCCGGCTCAATTCCAATTCCCGTATCGATCACGGATATACAGATATCTTCATAATCCGGTTTTTTTGCCGGGCTTGCGCGCGCCTTCAACACGACGCTTCCTTTTTCGGTAAATTTAATGGCGTTCCCCGACAGATTAATGAGGATTTGCTTGATCCGGGTTGGATCTCCGGTATATTCACGCCCCCTGATCCCGGAAAAATCGGCCCTGAATTCCAGATTTTTTTCCGCTGCCTTCACCGACATCAACGCGATGACATCGTCAAGGATACTCTCCATGCTGAACGCAACATGTTCCAACTCAAAATTTTTTGTTTCTATTTTTGAAAAATCAAGCAAATCATTAATAATCATCAGCAAAGATTCAGCGCTCAATTGCAAGGTCTTGATAAACTCCGCCTGCCGCTCGCTCAACGGCGATGTTTTGCCCAGAATGGTTGATAAACCCAAAACAACATTTATCGGCGTACGGATTTCATGACTCATATTTGCCAGGAATTCAGACTTGGCGATATTCGCCGCCTCGGCCCTGTCGCGTTCTTTTTCCAGTTGTTTTGAATTTTCCTGAAACACGTTCAGAACCACTGCCAGTTTGCCGACCTCATCGTCATAATTGACTATTTTCGGGGGATTATACGGCTGGCCGTGCGTTGCCTTGTAAAGAGTATCAACCATGGAATTAATAGGCTGAATCACCCGGAGCGTAATCACACGCCAGGAATAATAACTGATGAATAAAGCAAAAAGAAACATTGCCAGACTGACAGCAATCCCTGTTTGCGCCTGTGCCTTTAATGAGGCCACATAACTATGGCTCACATCAAGAGCAGCATCATTCATTTCATACATGGAATCGACCGCCTGCGATGCAAGCTCCAGCCACATTTCAACACTGATGGGATAAATCACCTCTGCGGTATCCGATTCCGGAATCGTGAATATTCCCTTGATCTGCTCGAACGCCATGAAATAATGCGTTTTTGCCTCCTCCAGAACCGGTCTCACCTGAGAAGACCAACTGCTGTTGAGAACGGCACTATGGATCAGTTGCCAGTCATACTGAATACGTCCGCGCCAGAAAAACAATTGCTCCTGTATTTCAGGAGTCATCGGTTTTTTTTCGACGATCAACTGCCCAAGAATAGCATATTCGCGACCGACATATTCAGTAATTGACCATACATTGTAGGAAAACCGCATTTGTCTTACGACCGCAGGGTTGCTGGCCATATAGGGACTGGAATAGGCATCTATCAGATTGTACGTAACGACAATCATCTCTGTCGAGATATTAAAAAATGCGTTAGAAATTGCTTTATCTCTTTCGTCTAATCCTTTTTGCAATTCCCTGTCGATATCAATTCTGGCTTCCTGCAATTTGATATGCTGCGCCATAACATCCTGAAGAATTGTCTCAATACCCGGATGCTCATTCATATTCTCCTGAAGAAAATCAAACGCCTCCTCCAGCATGGAATCAACATCCCTGCGCGTATCCTTCAAAGATGATCGCAAAGATTCCACAACGCCCTGCGGGGCATAAACCACGGACATGGAAAGCCCGCGCTCTACAGACAGAAATTTTTCAACACGGAGGAGAAGATTGACGTTTCTGGTGACATCCTGCAGAACTATAGCGTTTTCATGAGATAGCCATGATTTGTAAAGCGTATATCCGACCTGAACGGTAATAAGGATATTCAGCACGCTGATTATAAAAAACAGTGTTGTCCTGATAGGAAAATGAAACCGGCCCATTACTGGACAACCTTGGCCAGCTTCATCAAACGATCTTCAATTCGCAGACCTGCTGTACCGATAGAGCTTCTGTTAATGTGCAGATGAATATGCTTGTCCTGCCCCATATTGAACTCAACCATTCCCCCTTTCTTTGCAAAGTCGGGAATATTGCTTATGGTCAGGATATTCTTTCCCTTGATATGCCGCAGTATTGCACTTAGGCTACTTTGATGACTCTGGTTAATAAAAACAACGTGGCATCCGTCAAGCTGGCCTATGTTATGAACATGCCGGATCCCGATCGTGAATTTTTGTGCCGTGCGGCCTTCAAGCGGATAGAGATAGCCTTCGAAGGCATCTTCTCCGTACAGACACACCGAAATGCGGGATTTTTCTTCAGACAGTATGTTTTCAGGCCATGTCGTGTATTTTAAAAAATTATAGATAAGCCCGGCTTCTATTTTTTGTGCATTCAGATTGATTTTTTCCGTGGCGTGTACGCTGCATGGGAAACACAGCATACAAACGACAAAAATCCATGATACCCGCAAGGGGGCGCGCCTGATTCTCATTAAAATTTCCATGTTAACCTTCCAAATACGGCCCGCTCCGGCTCCGTTACGTTTTCCGGTTCCGCAACGTTTACTTCGCTCGTCGGGCCAAATTCCCGGTGCGCATCGTCCAGAAGATTTTGGCCGACCAATGTGAAATGGAGATTTTCATTTACCTTCCAGCCAAGGTTGGCGTCAAGACGGACATAATCCCCCACATTTCTATGGTCTATTTCATCGACATAATGCAACGTCGTGTTCAGACTCCAGTTTTCATTGATATCCCAGTGCGAACGCAGGTTGAATTGATGATGCGGCGTGCCGTCCTCCACGCGCTCAAGACGCAACGCGCCGTTCACCTTGTCATGCAAAAAAATGTCTATGAAACTGTAATTAAATGACAGGGACCAGTCGCTTCTGACATTCCAGTTTGCAGAAAATTCTGCCCCATAAACCTCACCTGTATAACTGTTGGTGTAATTGAACGGAGCAAGAATATGGATGGGATCAATTCCGTTATTTACAAGAACCAATGGCAGCGTCTCTACCCCGGCAAGCTTGTCGTATACATTGTAAAATGCGGTCATATCAACAGAAAACGCCGGACTTATCTGATTGCGATAACCCATTTCATAGGCGACAAGCTCCTCTGATTTGAAATTGTCATTGCCGTGCGTGGCCGCCCTGAATCCGGCGCTTGTTTCCACTGTAAAATCAATATCCCTTTCCAGCCGCCCCGGCATTCGCACGGCGCGCGAAACGGAAGCCCATATTGTTTGCCTGTCATCCATGATCCACTGCAATTTTGCGCTCGGCTGAAACTCAAATCCGGTAAAATCATTGTGTTCGATCTTCGTCCCGAGAGTTAAAAACCATTTCTCCGGCACAAGCGTCATTTCATCCTGAATAAAAATATTATAAATGCTGTCATTCTCGCTTCCCGACAGAAAACTGGCATTGCGCGTTCCATGTTCGTCATCGGATGTAAATCTGTATCCGCCCCCGATAATGACGGAATGACGCCCACGTTTTGCAAAATTGTACTGAGCATCCATATCGATGATAACACGCTCATCCTTGATGAGTGACGGCTCATCCCTCCTTGTGTGATCTATATAAGCCTGAAGCGTGAAAACAGAATCGTCATTATTATTTTGACGCCACCTTCCAAGAATATTCTTTCCCGTATAAACAATTTCATTCTCTACCAATGCACTGAACGGCGGGACAAGAAAGCTGTCTACGCTCGTTTGATGGGTTGTCGTTTTATAAATATCGCCTTGCAATGTAAAATTTTCATCCCAGTCCGCACGAAACCCGCTGCGGTAACTGTCCCAGTCATCTATTCCTTCCTGTCCTCCGGGCCGGTCAAAAGACTCCCGATCAAAATATTTTGCATACACGCGATAAAAACCTTCATCACCCAATACACCACCATGACGACCGCCCAGTTCGCGCTCGTTCGTGCCGTAAATCGCCGTGACGGCGGACCCCTGAGATTTTTTGGCCTCTTTGGTGATTATATTGATGATCCCGTTTACGGCATTCGCACCCCAGAGCGTCCCGCCGGGGCCGCGTATGACCTCGATGCGCTCGATATCTTCAAAAAAGAGATCCTGAATTTCCCAGAACGTTCCGGAGAAAATGGGGTTATAGACAGTCCGCCCGTCGATCATCACGAGAAGCTTGTTGGCCAGCGCATTGTTGAATCCACGGATGGAAATAGCCCATGAATTCGAATCCGATTGCGCTACATGCACGCCAGGTGCCATCCGTAAGGCATCGGGGATGTTTGTTACACCGGACTTCAGGATATCTTCACCGCTGATGACATAGATGGCAGACGGGCTGTCGAATAGTTTTTCTACTTTCTTTGATGCCGACATCACTTCCGCATCCAGAAGGACTTCCGGCGGCAAATCGAGATAATCGACTGTTTCAGAATAGGCCGGACTTGCCGTCGCCAATAAAAGCAACGCCGCAACAACCCCTGATTTTTGCATACATCCCTGTTGAAACATCTTGCGTGTTTTCCCGCATGAGAATAGATCAATGATTGTTTCTGCGGGATGGAAAGGTGAATCTCAAGCGCAAAATCAGGCGTTGAGCAAGACTATATGTCTATTAAAAATAAACCTTTTAAATTCAAAGCTGTAAAAAATAGAAAATAAGTTCAGAGAAAAAGTTCCCGAAATAAAAATTTTCTCCGATGTATGAACTTTTTTAAAATGGCTGGAAAGGTGTGGATGTCGGCGTTGCATCTTCGAGACTCGCCATTGCCTTCCTGATACGCGGCTTATTGGCGGCAACATCGGCAATATTCTGCACCAGGTTTTTGGGATCGATATTCACGCAATAGGCCGTCTCAAGAACGACAGATTCGATGAATCTATGAATTGTCTCCAGATCAGCATCAAGCGCCAACCTGAAATCACCATCGGGTATTCCACTGTCACCAGAGTCGCCAGCATCTTTATCTGACCGGCTAATTCGGGCGCATATCCCATCTTCGGAGGAAAAATCAATTACCATGTCCTCAAGATCATTCAGCCAGACAACAATACGGCGATTCCACAGGCTACCCGTTCCGGAAACGCGGCCGGGGCAAAGATCGTTCAAAGCGCATTCCAAAACCAGCAGCATTCCCGCTGCGCGCATTTGCGATTCTGTTTTTCTTTGATCCATCAATGACACCTCGTGCGCATTCTCGCATCCGTTACCTTAAGAAAAGGTTAAGGCGGATTATGCTCCCTGTCAATGAGTTCACAAAAAACCCGGCGGGAAACAGCCCTTTTTAAACGATTGAGAAAGAATTCCTTAAGCGGTCTGCATCTCCAGCCAGACTGCTTCCTGCGCGTCCAGATCATCGACGGCCTTTTTATAGAGTCTTTGCGCTTCGGCAAGTTTTTTGTGATCGTTATAACAATCAGGCTCGGCCATTCTGGTTTCAAGTTTTTTCTTTTCCTGCTCCAGCCGTGCAATCTCTTTTTCCGCGACCGTAATCTTTTTTTGCTGCGTCGATGCCGTTTCTTTTCGTTCCATCGGCGTTACGGCGGATTTAGCGCCTTTTGCCTTCTTGCCTTTTTCTTCCTTTCTTTCTTCCCGGCGCGACTGGACCGTGAAATTCCGATAATCGTTAAGATCGCCGTCAAAATCCGTTACGGCCCCATCTTTGACAAGCCACAGCCTGTCCGCGACACGCTCCACCATATTCGGATCATGACTGACGATGACGATCGCACCCTCGTAAGTATTGAGGGCATGCACCAGCGCCTCCCTTGCATCGATATCAAGATGGTTTGTCGGCTCATCCAAAAGCAGCAAATGCGGCGCATTGAAACTCATAAATGCAAACAGGAGCCTTGCCTTCTCCCCCCCGCTGAGCGCAGAAATCCTGTTATCGGATAAATCTCGTGAAAAACCAAATGCCCCGAGTTTGGCCCGCACCACCGGCTCCCGCACATCGGGGTCCTTTTGCGCCATAAGTTTGTGCATTTCGTAATAAGGTGTGCTGTCCATATCCAGCTCTTCCGTCTGGTGCTGGGAGAAATAACCTATCCGCAATTTACTGGAACGCACAACCTCGCCGCTCATGACCCCCAGCTTTCCGGCGATCAGTTTCATCAGCGTCGATTTACCGTTCCCGTTTGCCCCCAGCAGAGCAATACGGTCATCGAAATCTATATTTTCATGCACCTGCCGCAAAATCGGCTGTCCTTCCGTATAGCCGACATCCGCCTTGTTGATCGATATCATCGGCGATGAGGTTTTATCCGGATTGGGAAAGACAAAACGTACCGCACGATCGGCAATAACCGCATCGACCATGTCCATACGTTCCATTGCCTTGATCCGGCTTTGCGCCTGACGCGCCTTGCTGGCCTTGGCCTTGAAGCGATCGACAAATTTTTGCATATGGGCGCGTTCGGACTGCTGCTTTTCATGCATTTTTTGCTGCAACCCGAGGCGCAAGGCGCGCTCGCGCTCGAATGTGTCGTAATTTCCGGTATAAAGGGTCAATTTTTGTTTATCGACATGAATGACATGATCAACGCACTTGTTCAGCAATTCCCTGTCATGTGAAATCATCATCAACGTATGGGGATAGGAAATAAGATAACTTTCGAGCCACATGATCGCTTCGAGATCAAGATGGTTGGTCGGTTCGTCCAGCAACAGGAATTCCGGCTCTATAAACAGGACGGATGCCAGCATAACCCGCATCTGCCATCCACCGCTGAAAGAAGAAAACGGCTCATAAAGCTGGTGTTCCTTAAACCCCAGACCAGTCAGTAAAATAGCAACCTTGGCGGGTGCGGCATAGGCGTCCATATCCGACAGGCGCTGGTAGATATCGGCAATTTTGTTCGGGTCCGCTTCTGTTTCCGCATCTTTCCACAATTGCGCCATTTCTTCATTGGCGGATAAAACCAGATCCATCAGCGGCGCATCGGTATCGGGGATATCCTGACGCACCATCGCCATGCGCTGGGTTCCGGTCATGCTGACGCTGCCGCCGTCGGGCGAAAGATCGCCGGTAATTAATTTGAACAAGGTTGATTTTCCGGCCCCGTTCAGGCCAACAACCCCCACGCGCCACCGATCCATGACGTTGAGGCTACAATTATCAAGAATCGTCCGGCCACCGATCTTGTAGGTCAAATTGGATATACTCAGCATTCAGGCTCGCTTTGTCAGGGGTGCGTTATGCCATAAAATGGCGGCAAAAGCGAAGATTTAATGATCCATATTGCAGGGTGCGCGTTTCCTGCTATGTTTTCGGCAACGGAGGATCATCATGACCGGAATCGACGGATTTATCGAAAACATGCCCAAGGTCGAACTGCACCTGCATATCGAAGGCAGCCTTGAACCTGAATTGATGTTCGCTCTGGCACAGCGCAACAATATCGCCATCCCGTTCCAATCCATTGAGGATGTTCGCCGTGCCTATAACTTTTCGAACCTTCAGGATTTTCTCGATATTTATTATCAGGGGATGAATGTCTTGCGCACGGAGCAGGATTTTTACGACCTGACCATGGCGTATCTGAAGCGTGTCTCCGCGCAAAATGTTGTTCACACCGAAATTTTCTTCGACCCGCAGGGACACACCGAACGCGGCATTCCTTTTGAAACGGCGCTAAACGGCATTACCCGCGCCCTCGATGAGGGAAAAAAGAATCTGGGCGTTACATCGCATTTGATTATGTGCTTCCTGCGCCACCTGTCGGAAGACAGCGCCATGAAAACGCTCGAACAGGCCCTCCCCTATAAAGACAAAATCATTGGCGTCGGACTGGACAGCTCCGAAGTCGGCCACCCTCCGTCCAAATTTTCCCGCGTCTTTGAAAAAGCCCGTGCCGAAGGATTTCTGATTGTCGCCCATGCCGGAGAGGAAGGCCCGCCGGACTATGTCTGGCAAGCCCTCGATGACCTGAAAATCCAGCGTATGGACCACGGAAACCGCTCTTTAGAAGATCCAGAACTGGTCCGACGTATTGTCGATGAGGGCATGGCCCTAACGGTATGCCCGCTCAGCAACCTGAAACTTTGCGTCGTCAAGGACATGAAAAACCACCCGATCCGGCGCATGCTCGACCTCGGCATCAAGGCAACGGTCAATTCCGACGATCCCTCCTATTTTGGGGGGTACATGAATGAAAATTACAAGTCCATAGCCCATGCGCTCGACCTGAGCCGTGAAGATATTCTCACTCTGGCCAGAAACAGTATCACGGCAAGCTTTATTTCCGGCCCGGAAAAACAAAGACTGATGACCGATCTTGACGGCTATGCAAACGCCGCATCTGTATCCGCCGGATGAAACCGTGATATTGATTATAGGCGGAGGACCAGCGGGCCTTATGGCTGCGGAAACGCTTGCCGCGAACGGATACGCGGCAACGGTTTATGATCGCAAACCTTCTGTAGGCCGCAAATTCCTGATGGCCGGACGCGGCGGATTGAACATCACCCATTCCGAACCACTGGAGCATTTTCTGGATCGTTACGGCGCGGCGCGGGCGTGGATCGGCCCGATCATCGAAAATTTTACGCCCGATGAAATGCGACTCTGGTGCCATGATTTGGGGCAGGAGACCTTTATCGGTTCCAGCGGACGCATTTTTCCAAAGAGTTTCAAGGCCTCACCATTGCTGCGGGCGTGGATTGCGCGACTGGAATCCGCCGGAACACGCTTTGTCACACAACATGACTGGACGGGATGGGACGATCAGGGAAGGTTCACTTTCCTGACACCGGGTCACGAAACCATCGCGGTTTCCGCCAACGCCGCATTGCTGGCGCTCGGCGGCGCATCATGGCCGAAACTGGGGTCGGACGGGAGTTGGGTCCCGCTCCTGGCTGAAAAAAATGTCCCTCTTGCACCGCTGCGTCCGGCAAATTGCGGATTTCATGTAAACTGGTCGCAAGTCTTTCGTGAAAAATATGCAGGCCAGCCGTTAAAATCTGTCAGCCTCTCATTTTCCGGAAAAACAATCTCCGGCGATGCCATGATCGGAAAAAATGGTATCGAAGGTGGCGCAATTTATGCCCTCTCCGCCCCGTTGCGCGACATGATTGATAAAACAAGAAGTGCGAATCTGACCGTCGATCTGCGACCCGGCCTGACCCTACGGGCGTTGCGGGACAAGCTGGAATCCCCGCGTCAGGGAAATTCTTTCAGCAATTACTTGCGTAAAACTCTCAATCTCCCTCCGGTTGCGATCGGTCTGATTTATGAATGCGGCGGACAAAATTTACCCCCGCCCGCATTGGCGGCACTGATAAAGGATATCCCGCTCCTACTTGAATCCCCCTTTCCGATCGACCGCGCCATATCCACCGCTGGTGGCGTCATGCTGGATGCCATCGACGAAAACATGATGCTGAAACAATTTCCCGGTGTCTTTGTTGCCGGGGAGATGCTCGACTGGGAAGCCCCGACAGGCGGCTATCTATTGCAGGCCAGCTTCGCCACCGGAAAGGCCGCCGGAACGGGCATGGCAAAATGGCTGGCCCGGCAGGGGAACTAATCCCCTTTCCCGCCTGTTAGACGCTCGCTCCACCAAAGCGCACGAAACAGGGAAACGTTATGAGCAAAGCAGAGTTACTGGCCGCTGCCGCTGTTCTGTGGCTAACGGCTGGCGTTGCCTGGGCAACCAGTAATGCGTCCATGACCGCGGTCAAAACAAGTGACATATGGAATCCGGTAACAGACAACATCGTCCTTGATGACGAATACGCAGATATGGCCTTCCGCCTTTACGATATCAATCACGATGGAGTCATCAGTATCGAGGAATGGCACGCAGCGCATTAATGAGCTTCATCGTGCCCGTTAGATTTCCTGACGCGCTGGCTTTCCGATTTCAATTGGCCACATGCGGCCAGAATGTCACGCCCTCGCGGACGCCTGATCGGCGCATCATACCCTTCACGCTCCAGAATGGCCGCAAAAGATTCAATCCGCTCCATCGGTGAACAGACATAGCCGCTTTTGTCCCATCCATTAAAGGGAATCAGGTTGATTTTACAGGGAATGTCCCGCACCAGCGCCGCCAGTTCATATGCCAGTTCGTCACTGTCATTTACCCCGTCCAGCATCACATATTCAAACGTGATCCGCCGCGTTGCGCTTAACCCGGGATAATTCCGGCAGGCCTCCAGCAATTCCCGCAACGGGTATTTATTATTGATCGGCATGATGCTGGAGCGCAAAACATCATTCGGCGCATGCAGGGAAATCGCGAGATTGACATTCAACTCCTCGCCGCATTGAACGATCTGCGGAACGACGCCGGATGTAGACAATGTGATCCGCCGCTTTGAAACACCCAAACCATTTTCATCCATGCAAATGGCCAGCGCCATCGCTACATTCTGATAATTATAAAGCGGCTCTCCCATTCCCATCATGACGATATTGGTCAGGTCACGCGCCGCACCCTCACCCGATTTTTCACCCGGTTTCGGCCATTCATCTAAAACATCGCGCGCATACATGATCTGCTGGAGAATTTCATGCGCCGCGAGATTGCGCACCAGAGGCTGGGTCCCTGTGTGGCAAAATTTACAGGTCAGCGTGCAGCCCACCTGCGACGACACACATAATGTCCCGCGTTCCCGGTCGGGAATGAACACCACTTCGATCTGCTGCCCGTCGGACATGCCGAGCAGCCACTTGGCGGTCCCGTCAGCCGATTTTTGTTCGGCGACCAGAACAGGGCGTTCGATTGCGTATTTTTCGTTGAGCAACGCCCGCATATCCCGAGGCAAGTTGGCCATGGAATCGAAATCCCGTGCGCCACGGTGATAGACCCAGTGCCAGACCTGCTTCGCCCGAAACCCCGGCAGGCCATGAGCGGCAAAAATCGCCTGCATCGCGGACAAAGGCAGGCCGATCAGGGAAATCCGCCCTGCGGCATCCGTACGGGGCGCGGCAAAGGCGCCAGCATGGGAAGAAACACTCATAACAAAAATCCTGTGAATTCCGGGGCAAGCTATAACACAGGAGAGAACGGGAATGCAAAAAACCCGCCATAGGGGCGGGTTTTTCGTTTCCTGCGGAAATCGTGGCAATTACTTGCCAACGGCTTCTTTCAGTTCTTTTGCCGGGCGGAAAGCAATTTTCTTTTTCGCCGGAATTTTGATCGCTTCGCCGGTTGCCGGGTTGCGGCCCATACGGGCAGCGCGCTTGCGAACCTGCAGAATGCCGAGGCCAGCCATACGGATACGGTTGCCTTTTTTCAGGTTTTTGACCAAAGCCGCCACCAGATCGTCCATAATCAGGTTGGATTGCTTTTTGGTCATTTCGTGTTTCTCGGCCAGTTCCGCCGCGATTTGCTTCAGGGTTACCGTCGGTGCGGTTGCAGTGGTCTTTGCAGACACTGCTGCCTTTGGAGCTGCTTTCGGAGCTGCTTTTGCGGCCTTGGGGGCTGCTGTTTTTGCTGCTGTTTTCGTAGCCATGGCTTTCAAACATCCTTCATTGGGTTAAGTTTTCCCGCCATCATCGTCCGCCGGACAGGCCGAGGATCATCAAAAAACCCCGGTTTTATCGGCAGAATCACGCTGGCAGACAACCTCTATACAATACAGTTTGCAGAATTTGTCGATACATATTTTGCGTTTTACCCCTGTTTATAAGGGTTTTCGACACCTTTTTGAGTTTTTTACCCCCGTACGGCATTTTTCCGCCCGTTTTCCGGTGGAAAAAACGGACAAAAACCCCTTTGAAAACGCCATCTGATGCCGAATCACCCGTCCTGATTCGGACTATGAAATATTCCCCCCTTTCCGCTTTTCCTGCCGCCTGCTAACGTCTCAGGCATGACCATAGAAAAGGGCATTATCGACCATTACAGCCGTGGCGGCCTGCTGGAAACGATCCGGCAGGCACTGCAACAATCGGGAAAAGATCTGGCGGATTTGGCCCCTGAGGACCTCTCCCCTGTTGACGAACTCCATATTGGCGGCCACGCCACCACCGCCCATCTGATGACCTATCTGCAATGGCGGACGGAACACCATGTTCTGGATGTTGGTTGCGGTCTCGGGGGGGCGGCGCGCTATGTCGTCTCCAAACTCAAGGCGGCGGTCTCCGCCATCGACCTGACGCCGGAATATTGCAACACCGCCACCGCCCTGACGCAAATGCTCGGGCTGGAGGAACATATCGTGTTCAATCAGGGTAACGCGCTGGCCCTGCCCTACCCGGATCATGAATTCGACGGGGCCTACACTATCCACACCGCAATGAATATTCACGATAAAACAAGGCTTTACAGTGAAATTTACCGGGTTTTGAAACATGATACGTTCTTTGGAATCTATGACATCATGGCCGGTCCGAACCCCGAACCACTGGCATTTCCGCTCCCTTGGGCCAGTACGGCGGAAACCAGTTTTTTATGCTCCCCTGAGGATTTAAAAACCTTGCTGACCGAAGCCGGGTTTCAGGTCATCACCGAAGACGACCTGCGCGGCTATGCGCTGTTAACCCTGAAAAAACGTCTCGAAGCCGATCCTTCCCCGCTGGGGCCGCAGATTATCATGGGGGAAGATTATAAAATCAGGACATCCAATTTGCTGAACAATATCGCTGCAAAAAAATGCGCCCCGCGCGTCATGATCTGCCGGAAACCGTCACTGGAGGAAATTGTCTGAGATGATCTGGTTTAAAAAATATACTGAATCGGAATTGCGGCATTTTATTACACACGAATCCATCGTCGATCTGATCGGGATTGAATTCACCGAAATCGGTGACGATTTCGTCAAGGCCCGCATGCCTGTCGATGGCCGCACCCACCAGATCAACGGAATCCTGCACGGCGGCGCAACCTGCGTTCTGGCGGAAACCATCGGCAGTTTTGCTTCCCTGATGTGCATCGACCCGGAAATATCCTACGCCGTCGGCTCCGTTATCAATTGCAACCATTTGCGCCCGGCATCGTCGGGGTTTGTCACCGCCACATGCCGCCCGATACATCTGGGCAGGACAAAACATGTCTGGGATATCCTGATCCACGACGATCACGGAAAACTCGTCGCCAAAAGCGAACTCACCTGCGCGGTTACACCGCTGGGCCAGGCGCGGACGGCGTAGCATCCTGCAACGCAATCCGCGTCACAGAAACATTCTGGTTTTCCAGATGCGCATGAATGGTGTGGTATTTCAGGATATGCAAATTATGCGCAATGCTGATGACGATCGTGTCTTTTGGCAGGCTATCGAGCAGTTCCTTGTAAAGCGTCTCCCCCGTATCTCTATCGAGAGCGGCGGTGATTTCATCGAGGAAAAGAATATCCGGCCTGTGCAATCCGGCAATCGCGATCATCAGCTTTTGCCGCTCCCCGCCGGACAGGGACAAGGTATCGCCGGTTGTAACCTGCTTGTCCATAAAGAAAGTGACGGCCTGAACGATCTCATTCACGGCACTCTTTGCCTTCATGCGCAGCATCTGGAGACTGAGTGGCCAACTCGCGGCATTGAAGGCCTGATGAAGCTTATCTGCCGATGAATGCTTTAACATCTCCGTTTTTAATGTTTCTGACATAAAGGCGACAACACGATCGGCCTGCGCCTTGTTCATACGAATTTCACGAAAAGAATCATCCGTATCTTCGTTTGCAAGAAAAGAATTCATGGCCTTTTTCAGAAACCTTCCGAATGCCCAGTTGAAATAATCGATTTTCAACGGCGTATAGGAAAAAATCCTGCCCTGCTTGCGTTCTGCCAGATCTGCGGCAAAAATCTTCAATCTTTTTTCCAAAGGGTGCAACAACGACATATCAATGTCATGCGCCATACTGTTTGCTATATTTTCGGTATCGTCCTGACGCAAATTGATTCCACATTTTTGAAACACCTCATCCAACCTGACATGCAGATAGGCGCGTTGCTCATCCGGGACATACTGGACACTATTGAACATCTGCGGCACGCGCTCTTTAATGCGGTCAGAAATTTTTTCCTTCACTGCACTCAATTCATATTCCGGAACACCGGACAAAATAACCGGGATATCCTCCATCAATGCGTCGATTAGCATTTCAACCTGCTGCCCGGGAATTTGCTGGATCAGTTTGTCCAAGCCAACATTTTGCAGGGCAAGACGGAGATCGTGGTCACTGAATTTTCCCTTACCCTCGGTCGCCATGTTCAAAACAGTTCTTAAATTGGCGTTCGGTGCATACGCCGCCTGTGAGAAAAGCATGGTGCGCATACCACGCGGCATCACCACCAACCCCTGACCATAATCCCACTGGTCCATCAAGGCCTTGACGGCCGTGGTTTTGCCGCTTCCCGATTCCCCCGTAAAAATCACCCTGTCGCCGGGCCTGAAATGCAGGTTGACATCTTTCAGTAATACCCTGCCATTTTCGCCCGGTGTACGGATACAAAGATCATAAACACGAATATCCCTGCTGTCGTCGCGGGCCTCGGCAACAACGATAAACGGAATATCCCGGTGCGATAACGGGCCGCCTTGCGTATAAAATGCATCTGATAATTCGCTCATTATAGCCCCGCTCCGGGTGCAGAAATTTTCATGTCGGGAAGAACATCCGGAATAATGACTCTGAACGCAGCCTGACGTTTTTCTTCTTCAATGTAATGCGCCGCATCCATGGCACGATCAAACATATAGATCCTGTCCGCGGTCGCCTTCATATGCGAAAGTTGTTCGAAACGATTAACCCCGAAACTCATGGCTGATGTCACTCGATTGAAAGCATAATTTATCATCGACACCGTCCCCATCGACGCCGTTCCCGCAGCAACACCGAACGCTCCTACAACCCATGGAATCGGGATGGACAAATTCCCGGCGGTGGAATCGACGACAATCAGTTTGACCTGAGTCCCGATTTCACGAATTGAGTTCTTCATAACCGGCTGAAGACGTCTGTTCACAAGATCGCGCTCGACATCTTCCGTCTTGTTCTGGGAGATTAGATCGGCATTCATGTCTATTTTATTCAACACCGCGCGCAAATCGGCATCACGACGCTGCTGGTTCCGCTGAATCGACGGCAGACTCCACCCGGCCTTCATTGTAATACCCGTCAAACCTGCGGCGTAGGCCGCGCCGAGCCAGAAAAACCCGCCTGTGACACCCATTAACGGTCCCATATTCCAGAGCTGACCCGAAAACGCGTAAAGCGTGATTGCAGCGCTGGCACCGCCCGTCATCAGCGATACCGCACCGGCCGTAAATTTTGCCGGGTCCTGTTCAATCCGCTGACCGGGGTTATCGATGTTGTTGAATGTATTTTTCATCCGGGCATAGGCGTTGGATGTCATCCAGCGATTTGTATAATATCCAGTCGACCACAAACGCCAGCGCAATGCCAGATACTGTGCTGCCTTGTACGAAATAATCGCCATGGCGGTGAATTTCAAAGCGATGGTCGCAAGATCCCGGCTGTTCCACGCCTTTACCAGAGAACCTTTGACGTTATCGACAGACTGCGCCACGCTGTCAAAACCGTCCCTGACGATACCGCTGGCGGCATCATATGTATTGCTCAGTGCATTACCCCAGGAATCCAGAAAGGCCCCGCCGCTCATCTTCCCGAGCTTGCCAAGATATTCCTGTGTCTTCGGTAAATCCATGAGGCCTTCGCTCATCGACTCTTTCAGGGCCGTGACCTGTGACATCAATTGCGGATTTTCGGCAATCACGCGCTCCATCCCCGGCAAGGCAGAAACAAGCTGCTCGAGAGAGGAGTTTTTTTGCAAAATTTCTTTTAAAGCCTCGTTGCTCTCCACCAGCTCAGAAAATTCGGGGCTGTATAACAGTTTCGTCATATCCGGATAGCCGAGAATCGCTTTCTTCAAAAGCGGGTCCGCCTCCATCGCCTGTTGCAAGGCCGGATACTCTCCGAGAATGTCGCCGATTATATCCGGCCTGGAACCCGTTATGAATTGCGAGAGTTGCTGCACCGTGTTGGTCAGCCCCCCCTGCCATTCCCCGAATTCCACGGTCATCTGCACGGCGTACCATGTCATAAAAAGAGAGGTCGCCAGAAGACTGGCTGCAATGGCGCGCTCCGTCCCGCTGGATTTGGTCCAGTACGGAGTCAGAATTCCTGCCACGGAACGCATCATGCTGCGCGGTGTTTCGAGTGTTGTTGCCTCCAGCAACTGCTTGCGCTTTTCAACGGAAAGCTGCGGCGTCGGCACCGGGCAATTCCACCCGGTATTTGCGGATAAAAGCCCGAATGAATCGCGCAGCTTGCGAAAGCGCCCGGTCATAATGTATTCCCTGTCTGATCGTTTTTTATGTTTTATTGATTGCAGACATAAAAGGCGCTTTTGGTGCTTCTGTCAATTGACTGAAGCCTCATTATACAACACCCGTATATCATTATGTTAATTTAGATCCTCATGCGGCCTGTTTCTGCGCGTTGCCACTAATCAACCGCGTCATGAGTGGCATATGCATCGCCCGGGCCTTGCGTAAACTGGCTTCCTTCACGGGACCATACCCCCTGATCCCGTCCGGCAGGCTGAGGATTTCCACACACAGATCCATATTTTCGGCAGTGAAATGCGCCAGCACCATATCCATGGTGTTTTCGTATTCGGCGATCAAGGCGCGTTCCTCCTTGCGTTCGCGTAACCTGCCAAACGGATCAAGGGCAGTTCCGCGCAGAATCTTCATCCGCGCCAGAATTTTAAACCCGGTCATCATCCACGGCCCAAACCGACGCTTCTTTGGCCGTCCCGTGGCCGGATCCATCGTTTCCATGATCGGCGGCGCCAGATGGAAGGTCAGCTTGTAATCGCCGTCGAATTGCGCCCTTACCGCCTTCATGAAATCGCCATTCGTGTAAAGCCGCGCTACTTCATATTCATCCTTATAGGCCAGCAGCTTGTGATAATTCCGCGCCACGGCCTCATGCATCTTCGGAAAAGCGGAAAAACGATCGATAGCTTTTTTGTAACGCTGCGCATAAGCAGCATCCTGATAGGATGTCAAATACGCCATACGTTTTTCAATGACGTCTTCAAGCGTTGCAGAAATTTTTTCTTCTCCGGCCTGATTAATAACAGACCTCAAAATATCGTCCAGACGCACCGGGTCATGCGCTGCAAGGCGGCCATAATTGAAGGCCTTCCTGTTATCGTCGACCGCAACGCCATTCAAGGCGATTGCCTGTTCCAGCGCGGTACGCGACAAGGGAAGCATGCCTTTTTGCCATGCATAACCCATCATGAAGATATTGGTCGGCATTTCATCGCCCAGCAGGGCCGCCGTATACATATTGGCATCGATAAAATACTGCGCATCCGGACGGGTGTATTTTTGCAGGTTAACCTTAAGGTCCGCCTGATGGAAATCGACCCTGTTATCCGTTACAAAAGCCGCTACGGGCGTATTGTCGATATTGACGACCGCCATTGAACGTTCTGGATTCAGCGTTTCATGCGCTGCCCGTCCTGCCGCTGAAACAATATCGCAGGCCAGCAACAAATCCGTTCCACCAGCAATGATATGAGCTGTGCGAAGCTCCTCCAGCGACGGGGCAATACGCACATGACTTAAGACCTCACCCCCCTTTTGCGCCAGACCAGTTGAATCGAGAATGGCGCAATATTTCCCTTCGAGATGCGCGGCCATCCCCATTAACGCCCCGGTGGTCAGAACACCTGTACCGCCGATCCCCGTGACCATGATGTTATAGGCTTGGTCCAGCGCCGGAATGGCTGGTTCCGGCAGGCCGGAGAAAATATCGTCGACCTCCCCGCCGGAGGTTTTACGCAAACGCCCCCCTTCAACCGTCACAAAAGACGGGCAAAATCCCTTGATACAGGAAAAATCCTTGTTGCAGGCGGTCTGGTTGATCTGGCGCTTGCGGCCATATTCGGTTTCAAGCGGCATGACAGACACACAATTCGACTGCACCGAGCAATCGCCGCAGCCTTCACATACGGCGGAATTAATCACCACGCGCTTCGCCGGATCCGGGTAGAGATTGCGCTTCCGGCGGCGGCGTTTTTCGGCGGCGCAGGTCTGATCGTAAATAATCACACTGGTCCCCGGCGTATCCCGCGCCTCCATCTGGATTTTCGGCATCCAGTCACGGTGAAAAACGCCGACACCTTCGGGGATCTGTTTCAGCCCCTTATAGATATCGGGCTGCTCCGATACGATCCAGCATTTGGAAACCCCTTCGGCCATCACCTGTTGCGCCACGCGCCAGACAGGAAGGTCTCCGTCGACATGCTGCCCGCCAGTCATAGCCACGGCATCGTTATAAAGGATTTTGTAGGTAATATTCACCTTTCCCGCCACGGCGGCACGAATGGCAAGAGAACCGGAATGGAAATAAGTGCCATCGCCAAGATTGGCAAAAATATGTTTTGTCTGCGTGAACGGCGCAGAACCCAGCCACGGGACCCCCTCGCCACCCATCTGGGTACACAGCGATGAATTACGATCCATCCACTGCACCATATAATGGCAACCGATCCCCACCATGGCAAAGCTGCCCTCAGGGACCTTGGTCGATGTATTGTGCGGGCAGCCGGAACAATAATACGGGCGACGCAGGGATGGCGGGGCATACCCTTCCATCTCCTTCTCGTAGTCGCCGTAAAATTTCAGCGCCGAATCAATTTTTTCGGTACGGTGGAACCGTGCGATGCGCTGGGCGATGACCCGCGCCACCAGCCCGACAGACTGGTCGTTGTGCAACGGCAGGAGAGGATTTTTATGTTCGTCATATTTCCCAACCACCACCGGTCGGCGCTTTGCATCCCAGTTGAAAATCTGCTGTTTCAACTGATATTCGATAAATTCGCGCTTTTCTTCGACAATCAGGATTTCTTCCAGCCCTTCGACAAAAGACTGGACCCCCTGCGGTTCCAGCGGCCAGGTCATGCCGACCTTATAAAGTCGCAACCCGATATCTCTGGCAATATTTTCGGTAATCCCGAGATCCAGCAGGGCCTGCCGCACATCACCGTAGGATTTTCCTGAAGTGATAATGCCAAAGCGCGGCTTGGGAGAATCCCAGACCACGCGATCGATCTTGTTTTTGCGCGCAAACGCATGACACGCAAAAAGCTTGAAATTTTGCAAACGGTAATCAATTTCCCGCGGCGTATCATTCAGGCGAATATGCACGCCCCCCGGGGGCATAACGAATTCATCATCACCCGGCATGACGATTTCACGGGATTCCCGCACCAGATCAATCGTACCTGATGTCTCTACCGTTTCCGACGTCACCTTCATCGCCGACCAGCACCCGGAAAAACGCGACATGGCAATGCCAAGCAAGCCATACTCTACAAATTCCTGAATGCTAGAGGGATAAAGCTGCGGAATCTGCATGGCATAGAGCGCATGGTCGCTCTGGCACGGAAGCGTCGATGATTTGCAGCCATGATCGTCGCCGAAAATCGCCAGCACACCGCCCTTCTGGGCCGTACCGTTGGCGCTGGCATGGCGCATGACGTCGCCGGAACGATCTACACCCGGCGACTTGCCGTACCACAGACCAAAAACACCGTCGACTTTGGCCCCCGGCAAAAGATTAACCTGCTGCGTTCCCCACACGGCGGTAGCCGCAAGATCTTCATTCACGCCAGGATGAAATTTGATATTCAGCGCATCGAAATATTTTTGCGCCCGCATCAACTCGCGGTCATAACCACCCAGAGGCGAGCCGCGATAGCCAGAAATAAACCCGGCCGTATTCAACCCGGCGGCAATATCGCGGCGGCGCTGCACAATCGGCAACCGGGTCAGGGCCTGAAGGCCGCTCATATAGGCAACCCCGTCTTCAAGTTCAAACTTATCGCGGAGAGTGACCGTCCGTAATGCCTGTGGCATGTTCTGCAATGTCCCGAATCCCTGTGAAATGGCAAGGACTAAGGTACTTCATACACACGTTGATTTCCAGCGCCGGGGCCAAGAATTGACGCAATGCAGAAAATTTGCGCTCATGACCGCTTTCCCCTATAAAAAGGTACAATCATAAAAAACAACGAACAGAGGATCAAAATTTATGTGCAATACCCACGCCCTCGCCAGCCTCTTTGGCCGCTTTTCCGGTCGCGCAATCGCCCCCATCGACTCCCTGCAAGACCCGGCGGATCCTGTTTTTGCGGAAATGCGCCAGGTGGCGGAAGAAAACGGATACGACCTGCGCGTAATCTGGGGCGAGCGCAGCGCCATGCACACCGACTACAACCCCAAACGGGCGAATATCCACATGCAACGCCAGCCCGACGGGACATGGTGCGTCGGCCACCATTTCCACGCCGGATAGAAACTGTACGGTATACGCCTTACAAGGCCTTGCGGATCAGGGCTGAAAGTTGCGTTCCGCCCATCGCGTCGCACAGATCACAAACCTCCTGTGTCCGGCTTTCCGGGGGCAGCGCCTTGATGATCGCGCTTTCTCCGAAAGTCCGCTTCAGGGCCGGAACCACGGCTTCGCAGTATTGAACCAGCTTCTCCGCCCGCGTATTGGGGTCGGCACTTCTGGCAAAATCACATGCCAGCTTTGCCGAACCGATTTTCATTTTTTCTGCCCAGCTCAACTTGCGCAGAAAGGCCGCTTCTCCGTTCGCATTCGTCCCCAGCAGCGCATCCTTGAAGGCATTGACCAGATGATCGACTTTTTTGAAGTCTTCTTCCGTAATCTTTCTCATTTTTAGTCTCCCAGTTTATATTTTCGTTATTGGGGAGAATTGTAAAACGCCCTGTATCGCTGTCAAGCAGGGATATTCCGGAAGCGCGGAACCAATGGCGGAAACAAGCGTTTGAGGATGCGCAAACTCCGAGAAAAACAACACAAATATTAGAAGAAAGAAAAACCCATGTTCGAATCACGCATGCAGGAAACGCCGCGCCCCCCCGAACACCAGCCGCCAGCGCCACCGGAACAGCCCGTCCGTCAACACCCCCCATCACCGGAACAACGCCCTGTGGAGGTTCCGGCTGAGCCGATAACGGAACCTGCCCTACCGCCACGCCCGACTGAAATCCCCCCGACGGGAGAACATCCCCTCGATAATTTCGATGAAGCCTCCTCAACAGTCAGGGCAGGAAGAGTCGTGCGCAGATAAATCCGTCTGTAGCGCTATCTTGTTTCTTCAAACAACTCCCGACCGATCAGCATGCGGCGAATCTCCGACGTTCCCGCGCCGATTTCATAGAGCTTGGCATCACGCAGCAAACGCCCGGTCGGGAATTCGTTGATATAGCCATTGCCACCGAGGATCTGGATCGCCTGCAGGGCCATCTGCGTCGCGGCCTCCGCCGACATTAAAATACATCCTGCGGCATCTTTTCGTGCAGTCTCTCCGCGATCACAGGCTTCCGCCACGGCATAGACATAGGCGCGCTGGCTGGACAGCATCGTATACATATCGGCGATTTTGCCCTGCATCAGTTGAAACATGCCAATCGGCTGGTCGAATTGTCTGCGGTCATGGATATAGGGCAACACGACATCCATGCAGGCCTGCATGATCCCAAGCGGCCCTCCGGAAAGAACGACCCGTTCGTAATCCAGACCCGACATCAGAACGCGCACCCCCTTGCCCACCTCGCTCAGCACATTTTCTTCCGGCACTTCACAATCCTGAAAGACCAGTTCACAAGTGTTCGACCCACGCATGCCGAGCTTGTCGAGCTTTTGTGCCGTCGAAAACCCAGCAAACCATTTTTCGATAATAAACGCCGTAATCCCCTTCGATCCGGCCTCGGGGTCGGTCTTGGCATAGACTACCAGCGTATCAGCGTCTGGTCCGTTGGTAATCCACATCTTGTTGCCGTTGAGAATATAACGATCTCCCTTTTTATCGGCACGCAGTTTCATCGAAACCACATCCGATCCGGCTCCCGGTTCGCTCATCGCCAGCGCCCCGACATGCTCCCCGGAAATCAGCTTCGGCAGATATTTTTTCTTCTGTTCCGGCGTGCCGTTGCGGTTGATCTGGTTGACGCAAAGATTTGAATGCGCCCCGTAGGACAATGCAACCGAAGCCGAGGCACGCGATATTTCTTCCATCGCGATCACATGCGCCAGATAGCCCATATCCGCGCCGCCGAATTCCTCCGCTACCGTCATGCCGAGCAACCCCATGGCTCCGAATTTTTTCCACATATCCGCCGGAAATTCGTTTTCGGCATCAATGGCGGCAGCACGAGGCGCAATTTCCGCTTGCGCGAACTTCGACACTTCCTCGCGCATCATCTCGATTTCTTCCGGATGCCCAAATTTTAACGTGGGATAAGAACTCATTTTTTATACCTGTCTCCTGATCGACTTTGACTGTAGCACCTTAATGCACCGCAACCCGCACCTGCTTTTTTGCCCCGTAAAGATGGCAGCACAATTCATCATTCTTGCCCCGGATATCGTCCACGTTGAGCAACAAACTGTCCAGCGCATCGCCCATGCCGCTCCCTAAAGCCTCGTTATAATTTCCATCGCAGAAAACCACCCGGAGACCGCTCTTTTTGCATTCCCAGTTATGCGGTATCCGCGCGTTGCGCTCTTTCACGATATTGCCGTTCAGAACGATTTCATCGGATTCATTGACATGATAGAGAAATATATTTTTCAAATCGTTATGTACCATTTTATCGCTCTCCTTCAATAAGCTATTCTGGATTCAGGGCATTAGAAACCTTCGACCCAGGTTTTCGCCCGAGATGCCCCGCAATAAACCACGCCGTTTCAATAACTTTATCAAGATCGACCCCGGTTTCAATGCCGAGTCCGCGCAGCATATAAACGACATCTTCCGTCGCCACGTTTCCACTGGCCCCCTTGGCATAGGGGCAACCGCCAAGACCGGCCACAGAGGAATCCACCACCGTTACCCCTCTCTCCAGCCCGGCATAAATATTGACCAGCGCCTGCCCGTATGTATCGTGACAATGCAGCGCAAGGGAAGAAACAGGAACACGCGGCGCGACGGCATCAATAACCGCACCGATTTTATTTGGCGTCCCCGTTCCGATGGTATCGCCAAGAGATATTTCGTAGCACCCCATATCAAAAAGCCGCGCCGCAACATCAGCCACGCGCACCGGATCAACCGCCCCTTCATAAGGGCATCCGGCAACGCAGGACACATAACCCCGCACCCGGATATGATGCACCCGCGCCATTTCCATGACGGGCAAAAACCGGGCCAGACTTTCATCGATGGAACAATTGATATTTTTTTGGCTGAAACTTTCCGACGCGGCGGCAAAAACGGAAATTTCTCTGACCCCCGCCGCCAAAGCCGCCTCCATGCCCTTTTCATTCGGCACCAGAACCGGGTAAAAAACACCGGATTTTTGCTTTATGCCTGCCATCACATCTGCCGCATCGGCCATTTGCGGCACCCATTTTGGTGATACAAAACTGGCGGATTCAATGGTCGACAATCCTGTACCCGACAGGCGATCAATCAATTCAATCTTGATCGCAGCGGGGACGATTGCCTTTTCGTTTTGCAGGCCATCGCGCGGACCGACTTCGACGATGCGTACGTTCGCGGGAAAAACCATCTAGGCGGCCACCTTCTGCTGCTCTATCGACACCAGAAGGGCTCCATCACCGACCTGCTGCCCGGCGGCAACAGGCAATTCCCCGACAATCCCTTCACACCCGGCCCTGATCGTCATTTCCATTTTCATCGCCTCCATCACCAGAAGCGGCTGATCTTTCTTGACGCTATCGCCCATGCCAACCATGACCGTGATGATTTTTCCCGGCATCGGGGCGGTAATGCGCCCGTCTCCTGCGCTATCATCTTTGTCCTCACCCGGAACGAAATGGTGCAGGTGAATGACCCGCCCCTGACGAAACACCGTAATATCGCGGTTGTTTTCAACAATCGTCGCTGCGACAGGCCCCGTAACTGGAACCGTGACCCCGTCAATCACAGCCTCATAACCGGACTCCGCAGACCGCAACGTCACCGCATGATGCCGCCCGCGATTGACCAGATTCATGGTTTTACTGAAACTTCCATTCAGCCGCCAGTTATCCCCCCGGTCCCATATATCGGTGAACACATCCCCGTCTTCGCATTCCCCCGCCAGCAACCAGATGGCTTGCGCCATATCTTCCGGGTCGGCCAGACCGTAAGTTTCCGGCAACAAATCTTTTTCATGCCTTCCCAGAAATCCGGTATCGACATCTCCCCTGATAAAATCCTGCTGGCAAAAAATGTTGCTCAAATATTCCTGATTGGTCACCAGACCTGTCAAAACCATCTCGTCCAACGCCTCCCGCATCGCCACTGCGGCATCGGAACGGCTGTCACCATGGACGATCATCTTGGCAATCATCGGGTCGTAATGGATGCTGACGGCATCGTCTTCCTCAACGCCCGTGTCTATACGCGCATCCTGCGGATGCAGGAAACACGACAATACGCCCGTCTGCGGCAGGAAATCATTTGCCGGGTCCTCGGCGTAAATCCGCACCTCGAACGCATGCCCGTCGCAGGGGATGTCTTTTTGCGCGAGCGGTAATTTTTCTCCCGCCGCCACACGCAACTGCCATTCCACCAGATCAAGACCGGTAATCATTTCCGTGACGGGGTGTTCAACCTGCAACCGCGTATTCATTTCCATGAAATAAAATTCATGCGTTTTGGAATCCATGATGAATTCAATGGTTCCGGCATTTTGATACTGGATGGCTTTGGCGGCCTTCACCGCCGTTTCACCCAGTTTTTTGCGAACGGATTCCGGCAACCCCGGCGCCGGAGCTTCCTCGACGACCTTTTGGTGACGCCGCTGCAATGAACAGTCGCGCTCGTATAAATGCACCACATTACCGTGCGAATCCCCAAAAACCTGCACCTCGACATGGCGCGGCTTATGGATGTATTTCTCAATCATGACATGGTCGTTGCCGAATGACGCCGCCGCCTCCCGCTTGCAGGATTCAAGCGCAGCATCGAAATGACTTGCATCCTCAACCAGACGCATGCCCTTGCCGCCCCCCCCGGCCACCGCCTTGATTAATACAGGATAGCCCACGGCAGCGGACTCTTTCTTCAACGTCACAGAATCCTGCTTCGCCCCCATGTAACCGGGAACGACCGGGACCCCGGCCTTCACCATCAGGGCCTTGGCCTTGTCCTTCAGCCCCATCGCATCAATCGCACCGGGCATCGGCCCGATAAAAACGATTCCCGCCCCGGCGCAGGCTTTTGCAAACTCTTCATTTTCCGACAAGAAACCGTAACCCGGATGGATCGCCTGCGCTCCGGCCTCCCGCGCCGCCGCGATAATCACATCCCCGCGCAGATAGGACTCCCGCGACGACGCCGGGCCAATACGCACCGCCTCATCCGCCATACGCACATGCCGCGCATGCCTGTCGGCATCGGAATAGACAGCAACCGTAGCAATCCCCATCCGCCGGGCCGTTTCAATAACGCGGCAGGCAATTTCACCACGATTGGCTATCAGAATTTTCTGGAACATTTCCGTCCTCGGGGCAAAAATACAAAACGCTGCTGCGGATGAGTGTAACAAATTAAAAATCCCCGCAAAAGCAGGGATTTCAACGGAATGCTGCAACGCGAAGGCCCATATCTCCCGCCAGTCACCAGACCGCCTTACGCTTCTCCAGAAATGCCGACAACCCTTCCTTCGCCTCGTCCCCGGCACGGGTCCGGGCGATGCGTCTTGCAGTTTCGGCGATCATATCCTGCGTCAATGGCTGGCCCGCCAGATCGGTACAGAGTTTTTTACTTTCCCTCATCGCCTTGTGTCCATTCAAACGCAGCGCCGACAGGATATTTTCCAGACCTGCCGTCATGGCCATGTCATCCGCGAACAATTCATGGACCAAACCGATTTCCCGCGCCCGTTCCGCGCCGATCCGTTCTGCCGTCTGGGCGTAACGGCGAAATTGCCTTTCCCCGATCGCGCGAAGA
Organism: uncultured Micavibrio sp.; assembly: GCA_964400125.1. Lineage (GTDB taxonomy): Bacteria > Pseudomonadota > Alphaproteobacteria > Micavibrionales > Micavibrionaceae > Micavibrio. The sequence goes on from CAYNSR010000001.1 coordinate 142,837, forward strand.
ACATAAGGCGCAATCGTCGCCGGAATGAGCCCCAGCCTGACTTCCGACAACGCGAATACCGCCTCCGGCGTCGCCAATACAATATCGCAGCAAGACACCAGCCCCATACCGCCACCCATCGCTGCACCATGCACACAGGCAATCGTCACCTTTGGCAACATATAAAGCTTGTGCAACATCGTCGCCAGCGCCATACCATCGCGTTCGTTTTCCGCCGTGGAATAGGAGGCCGCGCGTTTCATCCAGTTTAAATCGCCACCTGCGGAAAAACTTTTTCCGCCCCCGCGCAAAATAACGGCCAGAACATCGTCGCGCACGGACAAATCATCCCAGATATGGGACAGCGCCGCGATCACATCTTCATCAAAGGCGTTATGCACATCTGGCCTGTTCAACGTGACCGTTGCGATAGCGCCCTCCACGCCGCATAAAACAGAATTCCCTGTCATTTTATCTCTCTCACTTCCTGCCATGAACGGTTTTCCGCCATGCGCTTTCAATTTTCTCCTGAATGCCGTGGATGTGCAACCCGGCAAAGGCCAGATGCCTGTCCCACCGTCCCTGCCCGGGATAAGGCATATTTTTTATACATTCAAAAGCCTTGTATTCATCCCCGCCGCCGGACACCGCCCGGGCTAAAAGATAGCCGACACCGTGCGTTACATTGATTCCATGCCCGGAATAACCGTTGGCATAGTAAACATGATCGTCCAGTTTTCCGACATTCGGCAAAAGCGTGTTGGTAAACCCGATATCGCCGCCCCATTGATACCGGATCTGCGTCTTTTCCAGCACCGGAAATATTCTCGACATTTCTTTTTTAAGAGCGACAACGATTTTTTCTTGTGTCATATCGCCATTTGCATTCTGGCGCACAATATCGCCTGCACCGATCAGGAAGGTGCTATCCGCACCCTTGCGGTAATAATTCATTGCATTGGAAACTTCAAAAACACATATATCGGCGGGAACGACCCGGGATTCTTCCGGAATCGCTTCCGTCCCGATGATGGCATTACGGATCAGCACATATTTTCTGCGCAATTGCGGGACCAGATTTCCAAGGTAGGAATCACCGCACAGGACGATGGAGTGTGCTTTCACTCCCCCGCCCGGCGTATGAATGAAATACCCCGTCCCGTCGCGGCGAATGGCCTCTGCCGGAGTGGATTCAAATATGCGCGCATATAAATCTACCACATGCGCCAACGCCTTGATATATTTGACCGGATGAAAATGTGCCGCATCCGGCATAAAGACACCGGAATGATACACACCCGTCCCCAGCATTTCGCGCACAGAATCTACTGGTTTGTAGTCGAGATGATAATCAAAATCCCGTGCCAGATTTTCCGCGTACTCACGAATCTCCCGGTCATCGTCTGGCGTATTGGAAACATACATTGCCCCCGGCTTCAAATCGCAATCGATGGAATGCTCCCGGCATATTTCCTTGACCGCGTTCAAACCGCGAATGGAACAATCCCATAGTGCCTTGACGTTTTCTTTCCCGTATTTTTTTTGCATGGCCTGCGTGAGGGATACGGAATACCCCGGCAGAATCTGCCCGCCGCAACGCCCGCTTGCGCCCCATCCAACTTCATGGCGTTCTAAAACAGCAACGTTAAGGCCTGCATCACGCAAGTTATAGGCAACAGAAAGCCCGGTAAACCCCGCGCCAATAATGCAAACATCCGCGTCGAATATCCCGTCGAGCGCAAAACGGCGCGGCGTTTCGGGGACGGTTTCCCGATAATAATTACAATCGTCGGTATAATAACTGTCCCATTGCTGCTGATACTGCCCGACATTTTGTTTTTTCATTTGAATTACGCGCCTACATCCTGAAAACGCCATAAGTTGTTTCCTCGATGGGAGCATTCAGGCTGGCGGAAATGGCCAAGCCCAGAACGCGGCGCGTATCTGCCGGGTCTATGACGCCGTCATCCCACAGCCGGGCGGAGGCGTAATACGGATGACCTTCTTTTTCGTACTGGTCCAAAACGGGCTGCCTGAACGCCTCCTCTTCGGCTGCGCTCCATGTTTTGCCGTCGCGTTCCAGCGCGGCGCGCCTGACAGTGGCAAGAACCCCTGCGGCCTGCGCACCACCCATGACGGAAATACGCGCATTCGGCCACATCCACAGGAATCGCGGATTGAAGGCGCGTCCGCACATGCCGTAATTGCCCGCGCCGAAGCTGCCGCCGATAATCACCGTGAATTTCGGTACGCGGGCGCAGGACACGGCCGTGACCATCTTCGCCCCGTCCTTGGCGATACCGCCGCTTTCATATTTCTGTCCGACCATAAACCCGGTGATGTTTTGTAAAAATACCAGTGGAATGCCCCGTTGATTGCACAATTCAATAAAATGGGTCCCCTTCAGGGCGCTTTCAGAAAACAACACGCCGTTATTCGCAACGATCCCCACAGGCATGCCGTAAATATGGGCGAACCCGCAGACAAGGGTCGTACCGTAACGCTTCTTGAATTCGTCAAAACGGCTGCCGTCCACGATCCGCGCGATCACATCGCGCACATCATAGGGCGTTTTCATGTCCGCAGGAACGACGCCGTGCAATTCCTCAGGATCGTAATACGGCTCCTCCGCGTCGATACAGGAAAGACGGTGCGTTTTGGTCCTGTTCAAATTCGCCACCGCCCGCCGCGCGATATCCAGCGCATGATGGTCGCTTTCGGCCAGATGATCGGCAACACCCGACACGCGCGTATGCACATCGCCGCCGCCCAGATCCTCGGCGCTGACATCCTCGCCCGTCGCCGCCCGGACCAAAGGCGGCCCGGCTAGAAAAATCGTCCCCTGATTTTTGACGATAATGCTTTCATCACTCATCGCCGGGATATAGGCCCCGCCCGCCGTACAAGACCCCATCACCACAGCAATTTGTGCCAAACCTTTCGCCGACATATTGGCCTGATTGTAAAAAATGCGCCCGAAATGGTCGCGATCAGGAAAAACCTCATCCTGATTGGGTAAATTCGCCCCGCCGCTATCAACCAGATAAATGCAGGGCAAGCCGTTCTGTTCGGCGATTTCCTGCGCCCGCAGATGTTTCTTCACCGTCAGCGGATAATAGGTTCCCCCCTTGACCGTGGCATCGTTGCAGATGATAACGCATTCCTGCCCCGATACCCGGCCAATGCCAGTGATGATTCCGGCGGCGGGCACATCGTCCTCATAGACATCATATGCGGCAAGCTGGGAAAATTCGAGAAAGGGCGACCCGGCATCAAGCAGATGCGCCACCCGGTCACGCGGCAGGAGTTTTCCCCGGCTGGTATGACGCTCACGCGCCTTGTCGCCGCCGCCAAGCGCGATATGCGCCACCCGCGCCTTCAGGTCGGCGACCAGTGCCGCCATCGCCGCACGATTGGTTTGAAATTCTGCCGATCCGGTATCTATGCCGCTGCTGATCCGTGTCATCCCCGACCCCTTGGAAAATATGGATTCCCAAGCTAGAACAAAACGCTAGACAGGGCAAGGCAGCGAAACTAGCTTGGATTCCACGGGCTGGTCCCGGGCTTGCGCGGCGGCAATGCCGGAGGATCGACGACGGGCATATTACCGCTATCAACCTCATCAACATCATCACCACCACTCTTTCCACCCGGGGCATCATCCCCCTTGGCAGAGGGCGGCTGGGGATTGGCCCGCACGCGGGCGGCTTCTGCCTGACGGCGCATTTCGTCGATATCCTGCCCTTCTGCGGCAGCCCTCAGTTCAGGGCCGGTCAACGTGTCGAATTTCAACAGGGCTTCCGCAATGCGGTGCATCTGCACCTTGCCCTCAAGCTGGATCGTTTTCGCGCGATTATAGGCCTTATCAAGGATCACCCTGATTTCCGCGTCGATCACTTTCCGCGTGTCATCCGAAACACTGGTGAACTTGCCAGAAAATGACTGTTCCTGATCCGTATAACGTCGTGGCCCGAGCTTGTCGGACATGCCCCATTCCGTGACCATCCGCGTTGCGTAGGACGTTGCCATATCAAAATCGCCCGAGGCCCCGGTTGTCACGGCGTCATAACCGAAAAACTCCTCCTCCGCCACACGCCCCCCCATAGCCACGGCCAGATCGGCATGCAAACGGGCGCGGGAGAATGAAACGCTATCGCCTTCCGGCAGGCGGATCACATAGCCCAGCGCCCCGCCACGCGGTAAAATCGTTGCTTTGTATACCGGGTCCGAAGCGGATTCGTTCATGGCAACCCAGGCATGGCCCGCCTCGTGATAGGCCGTCATTTTGCGCTGTTCCGGGGTCATGGTATAGGTGCGGTGTTCCTCACCCATCATGATCTTGTCCTTGGCCTTGTCGAAATCCTCGAAGGTGACGGAGCTGCGCTCGGCAATGGTGGCACGCATGGCGGCCTCGTTGACAAGATTTTCCAGCTCCGCCCCGGAAAATTGCGGCGTCCCCATTGCGATCTGACGAAGATCGACGTCCGGTGCCAGAGGAATTTTTCTGGAATACAGCTCAAGAATTTTCTGCCGCCCCGCCATATCGGGCAGGCCGACATGCAATTTCCGGTCGAAACGCCCCGGTCGGATCAGCGCAGGATCAAGCACATCGACCCGGTTGGTCGCCGCGATAACGATAACACCAGTATCCTTCGTAAACCCGTCCATTTCGGTGAGGATCGCATTCAGAGTCTGTTCACGCTCGTCATTTCCCCCCCTGACATCTGCCCCGCGCTTTTTGCCGATAGCGTCAATTTCGTCAATAAAGATGATACTGGGCGCTTCATTTTTTGCCTGCTCGAACAGGTCCCGTACGCGCGAGGCACCGACCCCGACAAACATTTCAACGAAATCGGAACCTGAAACGCTGAAGAACGGAACATTCGCCTCACCTGCAATCGCCCGGGCGATGAGGGTTTTCCCAGTCCCCGGGGGACCTTCCATTATAATGCCCTTGGGGACACGCGCGCCAAGCTTGCCAAATTTTTGTGGGTTTTTCAGGAACTTGACGAACTGGACGGCATCTTCCCGAACGGCATCGATACCAACGACATCATCAAATTTTGTGTCCGGGATTTCACGTTTTGCCTTGGACTTCCCAAACTTTCCCACTGCTCCCCCAGCACCGCCAGACATACCGCGCAACATAAAAACCATCAGGCCGATCATGAGCAAGGACGGGCCGAAGCTAAACAGAACCCGCGAAAAAGCACTGTCTGTTTCCGGCTCTGCACGCCTGTATGTATCAACGTTTTTATAAAAATCGTCGTAAGGAACAACACCTCGTGGAATTTCGGCAATCACTCTCTTGCCATCTCGGGTTAAGCCAATGACCGTGCTATCCTTTTCTTCGATATGGCGTATCTCGCCGTTCATCACGCGTTGGTCGAAAGCCCTGTAATCCAGCGCCCCGCCCCGCCCGTTGGGCGCGTCCTCACCCCCGCCACGGCTCACGAGATTGAAAACCAGCATCGCACCCGCAGCATACAGCGCATATTTCATGAATTTGCCCGTATTCGGGCCTTCGCCATCGTTACGCATAAACCTATTCCCTGCTGTTTGTTTTTATAGTTTTTTGCTTCGATGAAACCTAGACGCAAGATTCCATACGGTCAACTCATTTTCCATGCTGCGCTATTATTTTACGGAATATTGGTAACAATATTGCCCGGTTTATCCGGGCAATCCATTGATCCGCCCCACAAACATTCAAAATGATTCACGTTATTCGTAGAATGTTCTAGCATGGGCGGATGTCTCCGCAATTCCGCAACACATTCTTTTTTTTCCTGTTTCTGCTCGGGATTTTGATGGGAGTCATGAACCCGCCAAAAATCCCCACCCCCCTGCCGAAAATCAGTCCGGAGCGGGAACGCCATATCCTCTACGGCGATTCAACCGGCGGCGGTCACCTGCACGGCACAGGCAAGCCTTGCAAGACAGAATTTCCGGCCTCGTGGGATGCAGAAAAAATTATCTCGCAGGTCCGCAATACCGCCGCCAATGACAATATCAACTGGCGGCGGGAAAAGAATGGCTACCATACCGCCGAACGCATGATCGGCACTGTGCGCGTCCGCATCGTACTGGACGGGGAAAAGGATGACATCATCACGGCCTATCCGGTCAACCTGCCCCGCAACCCCTGCCCCGCGAACGACCCATGACAATGACGAAACGTTCTGCATTGCTTGCGTGTGAATGTCTGGCGATCTTCATCGTCCTGCCGCTCCTGATCCTGTATTTCAAAGACCGCAGCCTTATGATTACAGCTCTATGGTGCGGGGCGGGAATTGTCGCCGTGTCGCTGGGGCTAAACGGCAAATTGCGCTGGCGGCCTGCTTCCTTCATGGCGGGTATCGGCCCGGTAATCAAACGCTTTTTGATTCTTGCTCCGGCAATCACCGTGCTGACATGGCTATTCATGCCCGAACATATTTTTTCTTTCCCGCGTACAATGCCGCAGCAATGGCTGACGGTCATGCTGCTCTACCCCCTGCTTTCGGTCTGGCCGCAGGAAATCATTTACCGGACCTTCCTTTATCACCGCTATGCCCCCCTTTTCGGGCAGACCGCCGGGTATGTGGCGGCCTCAGCTGTGTTGTTCGGTTTCATGCATATTATTTTCCTGAACCCTGTCGCGATCATCATGACCGTCATCGGCGGGGCCCTGTTCGCCAGCGACTACGCCCGTCACCAATCCCTTATGCTGGCCTGTCTGGAACATGCCTTGTATGGCTGCCTGATTTTCACTCTGGGGCTGGGGGTTTTTTTCTACAGTCAGGCAGCGTGGGATAGGTTCTGACAAATAAGCGTGTCTCTTATTATTCATAGCAAAATTCAAAATGACTTTGATGCCATAAACACCTGTCATCCCCGGCTTGACCGGGGATCCAGGGGCATAAACCCGAGCATATGACGAGTATTTCTGGATCCCCGGTCAAGCCGGGGATGACAAAAATGGTGTAGATGTATAGGTAACTCTGGATTCAGCCATATCAGACAAAAAAAATTTAATCTCCGGTTGTCCTCTTTGTGATAGAATCGGAGTCATGATGCGCAAATCGACAAAATTAATGACCCTCGGAACGGCTATGGTGGCGTTGACATCCCTCCCCGCCATGCATGCCTTTGCGGTGACGGATTCTCTCAATATCGAAGCAAACATCGTGGCCTCGCCGCTTGCTCTGAACGCCACGCAAAGCTTGAATTTCGGCGCTTTTACCAATGACGGTGCCGGTGGCACGGTGAACGTCGACACGGCGGGAACCGGAAACTATGTCGGCGTCACCCAGATTATAAGCGGCCCTGCAACGACCGCCGGGCGGGCTGTTATGGCGGGCAATGCCGGTGTACCGATTGATATTCGCGTCCTTGGCGCCCCGAACCCGGTTATTGTGACCCACACGACCGCCGCCGTGACCATGGAAGTTACCAATTTTAACATTAACGGTCTGGGCCGCACGGGCATGATTACCATGACAGGAACCAATATGCAGGTTCCCATCGGGGCGCGACTGACCGTTCCTGCCGGACGCCCGCCCGGAAGCTATATCGGCACATTCACGCTCGAGGCCATCTACGACTGATCTCGCATCTGCCTTAATGCCTTCTTAACATTTTCCTAACCGCTTCGCCCTATACTATGGGGGTGAGGAATCATGAGCGAATTCAACCTGAGCACACCGGCTGAACATTACCCCCCACAGGAAAGCGGACCTCCTGTCTGGGTCGATGCGGCATCCACCATGAAAATCGATGTCGCCATCAACAAGGACGACATGGTCTGGGTTCTGCACAACCGCCCTTTCCCGGATTATCTCGAATGGATCGAATTCGACCGCGATAGCAAGATCATGACCTTTATCACCGCAGGCGGAAAATTGCAGGATCTGGGCGTCCCGATCCATCCGCCGATGGATGAAAAACTCGCCCGCGCCGATTCTGTTTTTGTCATGCTGGTGCAGGAAGGCGAAGTCCGTGACATGGGAAAACTGCCACTGATCGTGCAGCAAAGTCTGGGCCGCAAAAAAACAAATAGAGGGGACAAGACATGAACCAGCAAAACATGAACCAGATGGATGCTCTTTACCGTCAAGTGACATGGCAAGCACTCCGGGAAAGGGGCATGACTCCCGGCGATATAGGCCAGTTCCTGCTACAGGCTATAAAAAATTCCGGCATGACCGCAGGCGGCGAAGCCAAGCTGGGCAGATCCGTCATGGAACAGGGGCGCGACGATTCCGCCAACGCTCATGTCAAACAACAGGAAGAAAATCAGAAACGCTTTGAAGAACAAAAACAACAGGAAGCGGAGATAGCCAAAAACAGACCGGCGGAAGACGCGTTGAATGCCCGCTATATGGGGATGCCACTAAAAATGACTGGCGCCCTTTTCGGACTGGGCCTGACTGCGGAGGCTGTGAAGCTGACCGGGGAAATACTTTCCCCAGGGTTCGACGGGATCGGCGACCAGATGAAAGTGATTGGAAACACCACTGACGGGTCGATGTTGAATGAAGCCCGGCAGGCGCTTGGTGCCAACAATCCTGCGCAGCAAGACGAAATCGTGACCGGACCGAATCAGGTGACCGCCTTCATCCCTGGCCAGGCACCGCAAATTGGCGGGTCCATACCCGGCGCAGTGCCGGGTATGGACCCGCGCAACCCGTCCATGGCCGCCGTCCCGGGGATGAGCGGGCCCTCCTTCGGACCTACATAATCAGAGATTAAACAACTCGTGCAGCCCGTCCGAGACGAACTGGACCGACATCGCGGCCAGCAGGATTCCCATGACGCGCGTGATAATGCCGTAGCCCGTCGGCCCGAATACCCGCCCCAACGCCGCCGCACCAATCAGGCAGGCAAAGGCGATCACCTGCACCAGCGCCGCCGCGCCGAGAACTTCTGCATATTCGGTCATGTTACGGGCGGAGGTTGAAAACATAATCATCGCCGTCATCGTGCCCGGCCCCGCCAGAAGCGGAATGGCCAGAGGAAAGACAGCGATATTGCTGCGGTCCTTGTAGGCGGTGCGTTCGGAATTCAACTGATCGGGATCGTGAAACCCCATAATCATCCGAAAGGCCGTAATAAACAGCAACAAACCGCCCGCAATCCGAAACGCCGGAAGGGAAATCGCCATCCGGTCCAGCAAGGGCTGCCCCACCAGACTGAACACCAGCAAAATAACGCTCGCGATCAGCACCGCCTTCAGCGCGACCCGTTTTTGTGTTGCGCGATCCATTGTTTGCGACAGGGCCGCAAAGACCGCCGCCGAACCGAACGGGTCTATAACAACAAACAGACTGACGAATGCGGACAGAAAAAGATCAAATTCCATACGGTACACCTGCAAAAACCTGTTCCCGAAAGATACCGCATCGCCGGGTGCAATAAAAGACGTCTCCACAGCGCATTTCCTGTAATCCGGGAACTGGCCCCATGCAGAACCGTTGGGCTTGGAGAGAAAAATGCAAGGAGAAAAAGCATGTTTGGTGAAAAACACACGAACGCGCAGGCCGCGCCGCTGCGCCATAGCGGGGGCGGGCACTATGAATGCATGCAGGCATGCTGGGATTGTAGTTATGAATGCAAGCAGGCACTCTATACCCATTGTCTGGAAGCAGGTGGCCGTCATGTCAGCGAACAGCATGTCAAGGTGATGAGCGATTGCATCCAGATCTGTCAGACCGTAGCCGATTTTCTGGCGCGGGAGTCGGAATTGCACGTTGCCCTGTTTATCGCCTGCGCCGAAATCTGCGAAAGCTGCGCCCAGTCCTGCGCCGCGTTCGGCGAAGAAGACATGGATCACTGCGCCGGAACCTGCCGCGACTGCGCCCGCGCCTGCCGCGAAGCGGCGGAAATCCAGTTGCCGATGTAGGAAGGCGTACGCTTCTTGACCCCGGCAGAAAAACGTGCAATACGTCAAATAAGCTTGCGCAGCATAAAAAAGCGATTTTGACAGGGATATGATGACCGGGACCGGAATTTACAGCGCCGCGCGCTACGCCTTTTTTCAACAGGCGCGCCATATGATCGAAACACACAGGCACGAACAGCTCTCGACCTGCATGCAGCACGCCTGTCAGGATACAGACAGGATCATCGCGCTCTGCACCCGCGCCGTGGAAGATATGAGTTGCTGCCTGAAGGGTTCTCTCGACCGGCTGGAACAAGGCGACGACCTGCGGGGGATTCTCGATCCGGCGGCATTTCCGCATTATGTTCCGCGCACCTTCCCCGAAACCCCGGCGGGCGGGCGGGCATCGGCGGTCTGCGACACAGCCCTGCTGATTGCCACGATTGACCCGTTGCCATTTTCAAGCTACGCGGGCGGTGATGTGCAGGACGATCTCCTGTCTTACCTGAACAGCACGCTGCACACATGGCTGCTGAACCTGCAGGAACAATGGGACGCCCTTCGCCCGGAAATCGAGCCGGGAACAAAATCCCTGTTCAAAGTCCCCCTGCCTCCGGCGGAAAAAGAAAAGGCAACGCTCAAAACCGTATTGCTCGCCTTGTGTCAGGCCTTCAACATCGGACCCGAACGCCCTTCCCCGTATGCCAGCATGGCCGCTGCGGCCTTTGCCAGCAGCTTTTCCGTGAAGCTATGGCCCTGCGGAAACGGCCAGAACCCCGAATGCGCAACGCAACAGGGATGTATTCTGGACACCGTATCGGCAGATTTTCAGGAATGGTATTTCAGCGTCGGCAAGACTCAACTCCCGGATAAGTCCCCGTCTTCAGTACACCTTGCCGAGGATGTCTTTGTCGATCTGCGCGAACAATTCCATACACGCAGCCGCCAGTGCAATGAAACAGCCGGAAAAAGCTGTAGCGGATCATGCGTCGAAGACTCCCTCGCCCCCCTCCCCGACGCCCCTTTCAAGGAACGTTGCCATCTGGCGGTCAAGCATATCGTCTTGCAGATGCAAAAACCGTAAGATCGGGTTTTCAGGAAAAAACACTCTGTATAGCGGGGCCTTTCGGCGATATGATGATGCCGTGATTCAACATTGAAGAAGGGATTGATCCAGCATGACCCGGATACAGGAGCTGTTTGACAATAACAAGGCCTGGTCGAAACGGCAACTCGACGCCGACCCGGAGTATTTCAATCGACTGACAGCCTTGCAAAAACCGAAATATTTATGGATCGGCTGTTCGGACAGCCGCGTTCCGGCCAACCAGATTCTCGGCCTTGCGCCGGGGGAGGTGTTCGTCCACCGCAATGTTGCCAATCTGGTTGTTCATTCCGATCTCAATTGTCTTTCGGTGATTCAGTTCGCGGTCGAGGTGTTGCAGGTCGAACATATTATCGTTTGCGGCCATTACGGATGCGGCGGGATCAATGCGGCATGCAGCAATACGCAATTCGGACTGATTGATAACTGGCTGCGCAATATCAAGGATACCTATGACCGCCACCGCGCCGAGATCGAAGAAATCACCGACCCGGAAGCGCGGCATGACAAGGTTTGCGAACTGAACGTGCTGACGCAGGTGCTGAATGTCTGCCATACCACCATCGTGCAAAACGCCTGGGCGCGGGGACAAAACCTCGAGGTGCACGGCATCATCTATCGTCTCAATGACGGGCTGCTGCACGACCTCGCCGTTCATGTCACCTCGCTCGACCAGATCGAGGAAATCTACCGTCTCGGCGTTTTCAATCGCCGCAGTTCCGACCGGGCGGCGGAGTAGAGTCTTTCTCTTCATTCATCCTTGCCCTGCTCCAGCGCCAGAAGTGCGGCGGCGATGGTGGCGTTGAGGATGGCTTGCTGTTCACGCAGCAGGACGCAGATCATGCGGTAGGATTCGCTGCGCAGACCGTGTTTGGCGGCGTTTATTTTCGATGCATTTTTGCCGGAGGGCGTTTTCGGGCCGGTGGTTTTTTGCCAGATTTTCTGTTTCCGGATGCGTTGCGCTTGTCTTTCGCGCATTTCCGGCGTCCAACGCCTTGATTTCTTAGGGGTGATTCCAGAACTCATTTCGTTCGTCACTTTCTTCATACGTCCCTATCGGTTGCGGCGATTGCGGATTCGTTCCAGCGCGATCAATGCCTGCGCCGATTGTTTTTGTGCGCGAAGCGCGACGGCGAGATTGAAACGCTCGTCATAGGGCTGGCCCGGATGCGGCACGGAAAGCAGCATGGAGGTGAACAAAGAATCGAGCATCATCCCCTGCCGCGCCAGTTTTTGTTCGGAGGTCAGGTTTTCGTCGATACTGCCGCGCATGGAACGCAGTAGGCGCTCGGCCAGCAGATCGGTTTTCGGGGGTGCCTCCGCCGGGAGGGTTCCGGGCAGGATTTTCGAAGGCAGGTCCGGGAGGTCACCCTCTCCCGCCGGGTTTTGATAATCTTCCATGATGGGATTGTAGGATTATTTTCCTTTCATGTCAAGGGAAAAGTATTTTTACCGCGAAGACGCGAAGAGTGGGGGATTTCTGACGGGAAATGATGCGGTGGCGGGGGATTCCTTTTTTCAACACGAAGGACACGAAGAAAAAGGGAAGAACACGAAGACATCTCACACCTGATCGTCATTCCGGCGCAGGCCGGAATCCATGACAGGATATCCACGCCATGGACCCAGCCTTTGCCGGGGTGACGGGGATGGGATTCAATTTAATCTGACCCCTTTGATCACAACTTTTCTTACTTATTCAGGAGTTCTTTTTTAGCCTCAGCGTTAAGATAAAACCCAATAATTTCATATGGAGTCATATTAACATCGTTATGTCCTAAATCTTTCCTCATAGCCAAATATAAATCACCCATATTTTTCATGAGAATTTTGGTCCTTTCATTTTCATTATCACTTATATTTGGATCAGAAATTTTTTCAAAAGCTTTGATAGTTTGCTCACTCCCCCATACTAGGAAATTATTTTTTATTTCAAAAATATACTCCAAAAGCTGCTTTTCGGTAATTTTCTTTGATTTAATTTTATCTGCTGCCATTAAACTTCCAACCATCTCAAAAACCTTATTATAAGATTCAGCTTTCTGAGAAAAAAGTCGAGCGGCATTTTCCTTCTCTTTTTCCTTTCTGTGAGAATAAGCCAAGCCGTATACCGTTACGCCCAGCGAAACCAGTCCAAGGATGAACTCTTTCGATAAAGTGGGGTCATTCCATAGAAAAATTACAATTAGGCCAACAGTTAGCGAGGCCCCAAAACCAAGAGAAAATTGTAAAAACCGTTTCAAAGAATTAAACCCACCCCTTCACAAATTCCTGCACACTCATCGCTTCCAGTCTTTTCTGGTCCCCACACATCGCAATAATCCATCCCGCCTGTTCCGGGCTGTAATGCGCCTTTAGGGCGCTTTCGAATTTGGCTTCCAGAACAGGAATGCCTTCCGCTCTTCTCCGGCGGTGGCCGATGGGGTATTCGATTTCCACTTTTTCCGTGACGCTGCCATCCTTGAAGGTAATCTGGATCGCATTGGCAATGCTGCGTTTTTCGGGGTCGTGGTAGTCGGTGGAGTAGCGTTTATCCTCTACCACCTCCATTTTATCGCGCAGCATCTGGATACGCGGGTCGGCGGCGACATCGTCTTCATAATCCTCCGCCACAAGACCGCCCTTTATCAGCGGAATGGCAACCATGTATTGCAGGCAATGGTCGCGGTCGGCGGGGTTGTTGAGTTTTCCTGTCTTGCTGATGATCCGAATGGCACTTTCATGCGTGGTCAGGGTGATTTTGTCGATGTCGTTCAGGCGATCCTTCACCTGCGGATAAAGTTTCACGGCGCATTCGACGGCGGTCTGGCTATGAAACTCCGCCGGATAGGAAATTTTGAAAAGAATTTGTTCCATGACGTAAGACCCGTAAGGGCGCTGAAACTGGAATGGCTTGCCGCCGAAAAGGACATCGTAAAATCCCCATTTCGGGGCGGTCAGTGCACCGGGATAACCGATTTCCCCCGACTGGACGATCATCGCAAGGCGCACGGCGCGGCTGGTCGCGTCACCGGCGGCCCAGCTTTTGCGCGGCCCGGCATTGGGGGCATGGCGATAGGTACGCAGGGCCTGCCCGTCGACAAAGGCGTGGGAAAGCGCATCGACGATCTGGTCATAGGTTCCGCCGAGCATCTGCATGGCCAGCGCGGTCGAGGCAACCTTGACAAGAACAACATGGTCCAGCCCAACCTTGTTGAAACTGTTTTCCAGCGCAAGGCACCCTTGAATTTCATGTGCCTTGATCATTGCACTCAGCACATCTTTCATGGTCATGCCCGGCATATATTGTGCCACGGATAAAATCGCCCCGAGATTGTCGGAAGGGTGCCCCCATTCCGCCGCCAGCCATGTATCGTTGAAATCGAGCCAGCGCACCATGCACCCGATATCGAACGCGGCCTTGACCGGATCGAGCGCATGTGGCGTGCCGGGGACCAGTACCGCATCAGGAACTATCGTCCCCGGAACGATCGGCCCGAGCATCTTGGTGCAAGCCGGAAATTTCAGCGCCATAATACCGCAGGCCAGCGTATCCATCAGGCAATGCCGCGCGGTGGTGTATGCCTCCTCGCTCGTAACCTTATAGCTGGTGACGTAATCGGCAATGTCCGTCAGAACCTTGTCCGGCGCGGGACGGTCGCTGATATCGACGTTATGTGCCAATGCTGCGGAACCCATGGGATATATCCTTTCCAGATATTGCGCGTGAAACAACAATTTACCGGAACGAAGGGGGGTGTGGGAAGATTGAAAACCGGGATAGGCACAAGGTTTATCTTTCCAGAAGCCGGGAGACGCAATTTCTTGGGAACATCACCCCGCCCCTTTCGTTGGTGAAGGCAACTGAGAGTCAAAGAAGGAGACGACAATGACGAACAAACCCAGCGATACCAACAAAAGTAGCAGCAGCAGACCCGGCAGCGCCAAAAACCCGCCGCAGTCCGGCAGCGCAAAACAAAGAGGTGGAGACTCATCTTCACGTCAGGGCAACCGCTAAGGTCCGCCCAGCCTTGAAAAGCCGGGACGGGTTCCCCCACCCTTCCCGGCCTTTTTTTGGCTAACGCTTTTCGAGCGGGATGAATTTGCGGGTGTTCGGGCCTGTGTAATCGGCACTCGGACGGATCAGCTTGTTATTGGCGCGCTGTTCCATGATATGCGCCGCCCACCCGGCAACGCGGCTCATGACGAAGATCGGCGTGAACAGGGGAGTCGGAATTCCCATGAAATGATAAACCGACGCCGAATAAAAATCGAGATTGGGAAAGAGCCGCTTTTCCTTCCACATCAGCGTTTCAATCGCCTCGGACACCGGATAGAGCATTGCGTTCCCGGCATCGTCCGCCAGTTTTTTGGACCACGATTTTATAACCACATTGCGCGGATCGGCCTCCGTGTAAACGCGGTGGCCAAAGCCCATAATCAGGTCTTTATTGGCGATCATCGCCGCCACACCGGAACGGGCATCATCGGGGCTGGAAAATTTTGAAATCAACTCCATCGCGGCCTCGTTCGCACCACCATGCAACGGACCACGCAGCGCCCCGATCGCCCCGGTCACCGCCGAATAAATATCAGACCGTGTCGATGCGATCGTGCGCGCGGTGAAGGTCGATGCATTAAATTCATGTTCCGCATACAAAATCAGAGAAACATTCATCGCCCTGACATGTAATGCGGACGGAACACTGCCGTGCAGAAGGGTGAGGAAATGCCCGGCAACGCCGTCGGCATCTGTCATGGTTTCAATGCGTTTCCCCGTGCGGCTGAAATGCCACCAATAGGCCAGAATGCCGGGATACAGGCCCAGCAGGCGGTCGGTAATTTTGATCTGGTCGTTTTTATCATCTTCCGGCTCAATCGTGCCGAGATATGATGTGGCGGTGCGCATCACATCCATCGGGTGCGCGTCCGCCGGGATCAGTTCAAGAACGTCTTTGAGATCGGTCGGGACTTCACGCATGGACTGGAGCTGGCGCTTGTACCCGGCAAGATGGGTAATATTGGGCAGTTCACCATGCACCAGCAAATAGGCCACTTCTTCAAAACACGCATGCTCTGCCAGTTCGTAAATCGAATAGCCCCGATATTCGAGCGTATGCGCCCCGCCTGCGGCGGAAATTTGCGTCTCTCCGGCAACAATTCCGGCAAGACCGCCGGTTTTTTTCTTCACGGGTGAATCTACGGCGGCAGTTGCGGTCATGTGTGTCTCCCTTTTGTCTCTTTCGTAACAGGAACCATCCGGCTTGTCTTGCCCTGATAAGGGTATTTCCTGATCTTTCAACGACCTTTGAAAAAGTTTGACATTCTTTAAAAATTGCCATAATTATAAAATGCGTTCTAACGCTCACAGGGAAAAATTATGCTTAAAAAACCATTTATCGCTGCCACCCTTGCCCTTCTTACCTCTGCGACCTTCGCAACAAACGGAAATGAAGGGCCGGATGTGGCACCGCATTTTACATTTCTTGACCATCAAAACGGCAACACCCCCGTGGCGACGCTCTTCGTCTCACCGCGCGGGGAAGTCGTCGTCACCCCCAAACGGGGGGAACAGCACCCTCCCGGCCCGTCTCTGGTGATCCCGTGCAGAACCTATCTGCAGGAACATTTTCTTGATCACCGGGAGGATCTGGAGAATGAAGCAGAAATAATGGGCGTCGTACCGCAATCCAAAACAGATGTGAATATTGCTCGACACACCGTCGCGGCGATTGAATTTACGCTTGCGCAATGTGAAAAACACTTGAAAACTGATTTTTCAAATAAGGTTTACACTGATCTGCAAACACTGAAACAAAGCATCAGCAAAATCGAAATAAGACCCGGGTCATAGCCCCTTATTCCTGCACACATTGCGGGATATTTTCGCCGTCGCCATACACATGCGCGCCATATTCGGTGAGAATGCCAGTATAGACGATATCGCCTTCATACTGGCTGAACAAGGCCTGAAAATCACACCCTATGGCGCTGCATCTGTATTCGGCCATTGTCGCATCGATGAACGCGTCACGTTCTTCGTCATAAGCCTCTTCCCCCGCGAAGTAGGCGCATAGATTGACACGGTTCATCCAGTTCTGGATATCTTCCGGACACGCCTCCATGTCATGGGGCGCGGTATAGGAAAACGGCTCTTCGGTCATGCATTTTGCCTGTGCCGCCGTACAGACAAAGAGCAGAAAAGCCAGTAAGGCCATCATTGAAAAAAAGGACTTCATTCGCGGCATTCTCTTACTTATCCTTATGGAACAATTGATCCAGCTTTTCCTCATAAGCGTGGTAACCGAGAACCTTATAAAGATCCTCACGCGTTTGCATGTACGGCACCACGGATTTTTGCGTTCCTTCCTTACGGATCGCGCCGTAAACCACTTCAGCGGCCTTGCTCATGGCGCGGAAGGCGCTTAACGGGTAGAGCGCCATATCGACGCCGACCTGTGCCAATTGCGTGGTGGTGTAGTAATCGGTCTTGCCGAATTCGGTCAGGTTGGCCAGCAGCGGCACCTTCACCGCATCCTTGATTTTCCGGTAATGCGCCAGATCGGTCATCGCCTCGGCAAAGATCATATCAGCACCGCACTCCACATAATAAACGCAACGTTCAATCACCCCGTCCAGCCTCTCCCCCGCCAGCGCATCAGTCCGGGCCATAATCAGCAAATCGGAACGCGCATCTACCGCCGCTTTGACGCGGTCGCCCATTTCCTCGCGTGAGACCAGCTCCTTCCCCGGACGATGACCACAACGTTTTTGCGAAACCTGATCCTCGATATGCACACAGGCAACGCCCGCGCGCTCCATCTCCTTCACCGTACGGGAAATATTGAACGCCCCGCCCCACCCGGTATCGATATCCACCAGCAGGGGCAGATCAACACGCGCCGTGATCCGCCGCGCATCTTCGGTCACATCATTAAGTGTCGTCATCGCCAGATCCGGCAAGCCATGCGAGGCATTCGCCACGCCCGCACCCGAAAGGTAAAGCGCCCGAAACCCCGCCGCCTGCGCCTGAAGCGCGGCATAGGCATTGATGGCACCGACGATTTGCAGGGGGTTTTCCGAGGAAAGCGCGGATTTGAAGGCTTGTGAAGGGGTCATTTGAAATTCCTTTTCACGACAGAGTACACAGAGAATACGGAGAAGTCACAGGGGCTGAACCTTAAAATTTTCTTGACATAATGATAGGCGGAGTTTATCTGAAGGCAGGGACGTTTTCAGAGTGAAGGAAAACAAAACTGTTATCCCGGCGTTAAACCGTCATCCCGGCGCAAGCCGGGATCTTGTAAACGTTTGAGGAAGAATCGGCCAGATCCCGGCCTGCGCCGGGATGACAGTTTAAAACATAGAAAATCATATCAAAGGATAAAACGATGTTCCAGTCTCTCCGCGGTATTTTCGACACAACAGCAAAACGCGACCGCATGATTGGCAGCTTAATCAATTGTGTCAATCAGGATCTTCCACCGTCTTATTACAGTAGTGCTTATAACAGCAGTGCAGCGCCCCTGATTGATTATTACGCCCGGAACAATCAGGATGCCACCATCGGCACGGCCCTGCTCTCCGCCATCGATACAGTGAAAATAAAACAGGGGGTCCAGCAAGCGGCCGCAACGGAATTGGAATTTATCTTAAAAATGAACGACACCCGGCAGAAAAGAGAAAAAGGATATGGAGCTTTTGAAGAAACACTCAAAACCCTATACAAACGCTTTGAGAATGATCTGACGGACACGTTGTTTTTGTACCGGAAAGACGAGACCGGTGTGTACGATTTATGGAGTTTAGGTTGCAGCACTGGCGCCAGCGAAAACCGGCAATTTGCCAATACAACCTGCAATGCGTTTCTGAATACCTGCACACAGTATTTCGACAACATGGCCGTTTCCAATAAATATACCTGCGTGGAGTTTGCTCATAAATTTGGCGATCGGGATCAAAAGGAACGAGCATCGCTCCTCGCTGAAAAGCTTCTTCCCCAACTGTATGAGCCGCATCAATTCACCACCATGCTGAACATCGCGCACAATACGCGCGATTATAACAGGCGGGAAGCCCTGCTTGAACGCCTGCGCGCGGCAACACTGTAGATTTGAACGTAACGACGCGCTACTTCGCCGACATTCTTGTCGCACCGTCCAGCCGGATGGCTGTGCCGTTCAGATAAGCATTATCAACGATGTGGAGCGCCAGTTTCGCGAACTCCTCCGGCTTGGCCATGCGGCTGGGGAACGGGATATTGGCTTCCAGAGATTTCTGGATTTCCTCGGTCACGCCGCCGATCATTGGCGTGGCGACCGCGCCGGGGGCAATCGCCATGACACGGATGCCGACTTTCGCCAGATCACGCGCAGCAGGAAGCGTCATGGCGACGATTCCGCCTTTCGATGCACTATAGGCCACCTGCCCGATTTGTCCTTCCCATGCGGCGATGGAGGCCGCGTTGAGAATAACACCGCGCTCGCCATCATCATTCAACGGATCAAGCCCGGACATTTTCCCCGCGACAAGGCGCATGGTATTATACGTTCCGACCAGATTGACATTGATGACCTTCATAAAATGGTCGAGGTCCGCCGGACCATCGCGCCCGACGATGCGTTTTCCAAGAAGAATTCCAGCACAGTTGACCAGGACGCGGGGGTTAGCCGATTTTTCCAGTGCGGCTTTGATACTGACCTCATTCGTCACGTCACATTGTATGGCCGTGCCGCCAATGTCCTTGGCCACGGATTGCGCATTGGCAAGGTTCATGTCCCATAGGATCACTTTCGCACCCGCCGCCGCGAAGACCCGCGCCGTCGCCGCTCCCATGCCCGACCCGCCGCCGGTGATGATGGCTGTTTGATTTTTAATATCCATCTGTCACTCCTAAAAATAAACCACTAAGACACTAAGGACACCAAGATTTTTTTACAACTGTTCTCCCCAAGAAGGGGAACCTTCGTGATTCTTCGTGTCTATTTCAAAACCCCATCCCCGGCGTCATTCCCCGAATTTTTGTTTGCAAAAATTCTAGGGGAATCCATGAGTATCAATATCTTATGGCTTGCCTTAGAATTTTCCTTGCGGAAAATTCAGGCAATGACGATACAATTTATGAGTTTTGAAACAGACTCTTAGCGCCTTAGTGGTTAACATTCTTACTTCACAATCTCCCGCGCAATCACCATACGCTGGATATCACTTGTCCCCTCATAAATCGTGCTGACGCGGCAATCGCGGTAAATGCGCTCCAGCGGAAAATCGCGAAGATAACCGTATCCGCCGTGAATCTGGATTGCATCATGAATAACGCGTTCGGCCATTTCGCTGGCAAAGAGTTTCGCCATACAGGCTTCTTTTTTGCAAGACACCCCTGCGTCGCGCAAACGGGCCGTGTGGTGCAGCATTTGCCTTGCCACCTCAATCTGCGTCGCCATATCCGCCAGCCTGAAGGCAACGGCCTGATGCGCGACAAGATTTTCTCCGAAAGTCTTGCGCTCCTGCGCGTATTGGAGGGCAGCCTCATACGCCGCGCGCGCCATGCCGATGGATTGCGCGGCAATGCCGAGACGTCCGCCTTCCAGATTGGCAAGGGCAATCGCATATCCCTGCCCCTCTTCCCCCAAACGGTTGCCTGCGGGGACGCGCATGGATTCAAAAACCAGTGCGCAAGTATCCGACGCATGCTGGCCCATCTTGTCCTCGACCCGGGCGACGACATATCCGGGCGTATCCGTGGGAACGATAAAGGCAGACATGCCTTTCTTCCCCATCGCAGGATCGGTCACGGCGAAAATAATCGCGACATCCCCGTTTTTTCCCGATGTAATAAACTGCTTTGCGCCGCTGATAATATAATCATTCCCGTCACGCACGGCGCGGGTGGTCATGGCCGATGCATCCGACCCCGCCCCCGGTTCCGTCAGGGCGAAGGCACCGATCATATCGCCGCGTGCCAGCGGCTTCAGAAATTTTTCCTTCTGCGCTTCTGACCCGTATTTGAGAATGCACGTGGAAGACGGCGATGAATGAACCGACATGATCGTGGACAAGGCCCCATCGGCGGCGGCAATTTCCTCAACCGCCAGAACGAAAGAAACATAGCCCGTATTCGCACCGTCATAGTTTTCGGGAATCAACATCCCGAGCAAGCCGAGATCGGCCATGGCACGGAGTTCATCTTTGGGAAACACCGCCTCCCGGTCACGCATTGCCGCACCGGGGGCAATGACATCGCGGGCGAGTTCATGCGCCATGGTCTGGATCAGTTTTTGTTCTTCTATAAGCATAGATTAACACTCCACCGCAACGGCAACCGCTTCTCCACCGCCGATGCACAAGGTCGCCATGCCACGTTTCAAGTTATTTTTTTCAAGGGCCGCGATCAAGGTAACAAGAACGCGCGCGCCCGATGCGCCGATGGGATGACCCATCGCACAGGCCCCGCCATTCACATTCACTTTATCATGCGGCAAACCCAGTTCTTTCATGGCCGCCATGGTCACAACGGCAAAAGCTTCGTTAATTTCAAACAAATCGACATCGCCAAGGCCCCATCCTGTCTTTTCCGACAACGCGGTCAATGCGCCGACTGGGGCCGTCGTGAACCATGCCGGAGCTTGCGCAAAAGTCGCATGACCCCTGATGGTGGCGTGGATTTTTAGTCCGCGTTTTTTGGCCTCGGATTCACGCATCAGCACCAGCGCCGCCGCCCCGTCGGAAATCGAGCTGGCATTGGCGGCGGTAACCGTGCCATCAGCCTTGAAGGCAGGTTTCAGGGTCGGAATTTTATCAGGACGCGCCTTGCCCGGTTGTTCATCAATGGAAATTGTCTTGTCTTTCACTGTGACGGATGCAATCTCCGCCGCGAAATCAGCTTTTTGTGCCCGTTTCAGGGACTCAATTGCAAAATCATCCTGCTGCTGGCGCGTGAAGCCGTATTTCTCTGCGCAAAGCTCGGCGAACACCCCCATCAACTTGCCCTTGTCATAGGCGTCTTCCAGCCCGTCAAGAAACATATGATCCATCGCCTGAGCATGACCCATCCGCATCCCGCCGCGCGCCTTGGGCAACAGGTATGGCGCATTGGTCATGCTTTCCATCCCACCCGCGACCATCACTTCGTTCGTGCCGGCCAGAATAATATCATGCGCCAACATCACGGCCTTCAGCCCGGACCCACACATCTTGTTGATCGTTGTGCACCCGACCGATGGCGGAATGCCCGCCCCGATGGATGCCTGCCGCGCCGGGGCCTGTCCCTGCCCGGCGGACAGAACATTACCCATGATGACCTCGTCGATCTCATCCGGTACAACCCCGCTACGCGCAACCGCCGCGCGGATCGCCGCAGAGCCAAGCTCCGACGCGGACAGAGAAGAAAAATCCCCCTGAAAACCACCCATGGGTGTCCGGGCATAACCGACGATAACGATGGGGTCTAATGACATTCTTTATTTCCTTCCGACATCTTTTATCTCCCGGATGGTAACGCCTTTTTTGCAGAGTTCATAAGAAAAAAATCAGGCTTGCTCCCGTATTTCCTCAAGCTCCAGCCAGCGCATTTCATACTCGTTGAGCAATTCACGATTAGCGACAAGCTGTTTGGACAGCGAATGAAACGCGCCGGGGTCGCGGGTATAAAGGTCGGGATCGCTTAAGGAATCGACAATCGCATCAATGGCCTGTTCTGTCTTTGCGATTTTATCCGGCAAATGGTCCAGTTCATATTGCAGTTTATAGGACAAGCGCTTTTCGGCCTTCTTTTCTGTTACCGCAACTTTCGGCGCGGGCTTATTTTTGCTTGTTTCTTTTACAACGGGTTCATTCACAACACGCTGTCTGGCCTCCAGATAATCCGAATATCCGCCAATATATCCCTCGACCCGGCCATCCCCTTCAAAGGCCAGAATTTTGGAAACGGTCTGGTCGAGGAAGTCGCGATCATGGCTGACGATAAACAATGTTCCGGGATATCCGGTAAGAATTTCCTCGAGCATATCAAGCGTATCCATATCCAGATCATTTGTCGGCTCATCAAGGATCAGGAAGTTTCCCGGTCTGGCCATGATTTTCGCCAGCATCAGGCGGTTTTTCTGCCCACCCGACAAAACCTTGACCGGATGCAGGGCCATATCCGGGTCAAACAGGTAATCTTTCAAATAGCCGCAAACATGGCGCATCTTGCCCATGACCTCGACATGATCGCCCCCGCCCGGCGCCAGAGTCTTCCACAGCGACCATTCCGGATTCAAATCCTTGCGGCGCTGATCGAAATAGGAAATTTCAAGCGTCTTGGCCAGCTTGACCGTCCCGGCATCGGGCTTCATCTCCCCCACCAGCAATTTCAGGAACGTCGTCTTTCCCGTGCCGTTGCGGCCCAGAATGCCGATGCGGTCGCCGCGCTGGATGCGGATATTGAACTGGTCGAAAATCACCTTGTCGTCAAATTTCAGGCTGACATTTTTAAACTCGGCAACGACGCGGGATGAAAGCTCCGCTTCGATTTCCGGCGTATTGATCTTCGCCAACATCCGGCTCAACGCGCTTTTATCACGTTTGAGCTTGTCACGTTCTTCCTTCATCAGGGCAAGGCGGCGCACATTGCGCTTCCGGCGTCCCTGCACGCCCCGGCTGGCCCATTCGACTTCATAATCGACCAGCTTTTGCCGTTTGGATAATTCCCGTTCTTCCTGCTGCAACATCATTGTCGCCCAGTCGTCGAACTGCTTGTAGCCATAGGGGCATATGCGCAAACGTCCGCGGTCAAGCCAGAAGACCCGGTCCGAGACATTTTCGAGAAACTTTCTATCGTGACTGATGCACACAAGCGCCCCACGCCACGATTTCAGGTAGGATTCCAGCCATTCGATAATATCAAGATCAAGATGGTTGGTCGGCTCGTCGAGGAGGAGAATATCAGGGTCTTCCACCAAAGCCCTTGCCAACGCAGCACGGCGCAATTCGCCGCCGGACAGTGTTTCCATTTTTGCATGAATATCAAGACCCATCGGTGCCACCACCAGATCGATCTTGTAGGCTTCGTTTCGGCGTTGTTCTTCCGTAGTGAATTGCTGGAAGATGAAGTCGAAAACACTTTCCCCCGGTCTGGGCACGATCTCCTGCTGCAAATACCCGATTTTTGTGCCCTGCAATAAAAAATGTTCGCCGCTGTCGGGTTCGCGCGCGCCTGTAATCAGGTTCATCAACGTGGTCTTGCCGGAGCCGTTTTTACCCACAAGGCATATCTTCTGGCCTTCGCAAATATTGAAGGTGATCGCCTCAAACAGGACCTTGTCGCCGAAGCTGACCCGAGCGTCCTGCACACTTAATAAGAGAGTTGCAGCCATGGCAGGGTTCTAGCAGGGAATCGCCGGAAACCATAGCGTTAGAACCGCGTTTTTCTAATATTCCATAATTATGCAAACCTCTTTACACCGCCGCTTCCTTCCTGATATGACGACCACCAAGAACAAAGAACAAAGAACAAAGAACAAGCATAACCTGGGGAGGTTCAGATGGATTCGGCATCACCGCAACGCTACACACCCAATGGAATTTATCCGGCGGGCGTCAACTGGAACGCACCGATCCAGCCATCGACGCTGCTGGACGTTCTTGATGATGCTATCGAGAAATTCCCCGACAATATCGCACTCAATTTCATGGGCTATAAAATCGATTATGCCGAACTTGGCGAAATCGTTGACGACGTTGCCTGCGGTCTGGTCCAAAAAGGGATCAAGCCCGGCGACCGCATAGGGCTATACATGCCGAACACGCCCTACTACCCGATCATGTTCTTCGCCGCATTGAAGGCCGGAGCAACGGTCGTGAATTTCAATTCACGCTATGTCGAAAACGAACTGGAAAAGCAGATTGCTGATAGCGGAACCAGAATGATGGTGACGATGGATCTGAAACAGTTTTACAACAACACTAAAAATCTTCTCGATAAAAAACTCCTTGAAGAAATGATCGTCTGCCCGATGACGGGAACATTGCCGATGCTCAAATCGCTGGCTTTTCGTCTACTGAAAAGCAAGGACGTTGCCACACCGGATAAGGGCAATCCCGGCGTAATCATGTATAAAGACCTGCGGAAATACGGCTTGAGAAGCGTCGATCAGGAACTCCCCGATCCGGCGCACAACGATCTCGCCGTTTTGCAGTATACTGGCGGGTCCACCGGAACGCCGAAGGGCGCGATGTTGAGCCATTTCAATATCGCCGCGAACGCGCAACAAATCGAACAGATGTTCGGTGCCCGCAAGGACCGCCCGGCAGCAAAACCGCTGATGCGCCCGGGGCAGGAAAAATTTCTGGTGGCCCTTCCGTTCTTTCATATTTTTGGCCTGACCATCGGGATAGTGAATGCGATGAATGTCGGTGCGCAAATCGATATCCTGCCGGATCCCCGCGATATCAAGGCAACGCTGAAGGCCATCGACTCACAAAAACCGACAATATTCCCGGTTATCCCGCGCATGCTGCAGGCGATCACCGAAAGCCATGATCTCGCGAAATATGACCTGCGCAGTATCCGTGCCGTGATTTCCGGCGGCGCGCCGTTGCCGCCGAATGTCTGCGCCGATTTTGAAAAGGCCACGGGCTGCAACATCTATCAGGGCTACGGCCTGTCTGAAACCAGCCCCGTCGTCACCAGCAACCCGCCCACGGGGCCGAACAAACCGCAAAGCGTCGGCATACCCTTCCCACGCACAGAAATCCGGATCACCAGCCTGAATGATCCGGCGAAAGACGCCATGCCCGGCGAAGATGGTGAAATCTGCATCAGGGGACCGCAGGTGATGTCGGGATACTGGAATCAACCGGAAGAAACCGCGCAAGCCCTGCGGGACGGATGGTTTCATACCGGCGATGTCGGCCATTTCGATGATGAAGGCTATCTGCACATCACCGACCGCCTAAAGCGTATGCTGACCATCAACGGCTTCAAGGTTTATCCCAACATGGTAGAAAACGCCATCTGCCTGCACCCGGCAGTCGCGGAATGCGTGGTGATCGGGGTCAATAAAAACACCGTTAATGAATCGGTCAAGGCCTTTATCCGTTACAAAAAAGACGTCACGCCGCCTTCTGACGAAGATATGCGCACCTTCCTGCAAGACAAGCTGAATCGCATGGCGATCCCCCGGTTCTTTGAAATCCGCACGGAAGAACTCCCAAAAACATCGGTCAGCAAACCTGACTGGAAAAGAATGGAAGATGAAGAAGCCGCGAAAAGCAAAACCGCCGCCGCTTCCCTGCACCCAAAACCGCTTTAGGGAGAGACAACATCATGACCGACAACGCCGTTATCATCGACTGCGTTCGCACCCCGTTTGCAAAAGCCTTTGATCCGTCCCAAAACCCGGGTGGAAAGATCGGCGCGCTGGCGCATATCCGCCCCGACGACATGGTAGCAGAAATGATTGTGGCGCTTCTGGCACGAAATTCCGGCGTCAACCCCGGCGATATCGAAACCGTCCTGACAGGGTGCGCATTCCCGGAGGCCGAACAGGGTTTGAACATTGCCCGGCTGATTGCGATGAAGGCCGGATTGCCCGACAGCGTCGGCGGCGTCACCATGAACCGCTTTTGCGGATCATCCATGCACGCCATCCATGACGCAGCGGCGCATATTATGGCCGGTGCCGGTGATGTTTTTCTATGCACCGGAGTAGAAATGATGAGCCGGATACCGATGGGCGGATGGAATCCTCTTCCCAATCCGGTCCTGCATGCACGCCGCCCCGAAGCCTATATCTCGATGGGACTGACGGCAGAAAATGTCGCGGCAGAATGCAGGATAACCCGCACCATGCAGGATGAATTCGCCCTTCGCTCCCACCAGCGCGCAGCAGCAGCGCAGGACAAAGGTCACCTAAAGCATGAAATCGTCAGACTGGGTGGCGCACCCCATGTTTTGACCGACGACAATGTCCGGCCCGGCACGACACTGGAAGCCCTCGGGCGCCTGCGTCCGGCATTCAAGGCCGCAGGAACGGTCACGGCCGGGTCGTCTTCCCCCATTACCGACGGCGCGGCGGCCATGCTGGTCACATCGGAATCCTATGCAAAAAAACACGGGCTTGTTCCCCGTGCGCGGATCATCTCCTTCGCGGGGAGCGGATGCAAACCTGAAACAATGGGCCTTGGCCCCGTTTCCGCCAGCACAAAGGCACTGGCCCGCGCCGGGCTGAAAATGTCGGACATGGATATTGTCGAACTGAACGAAGCCTTTGCGGCACAGGCCCTTGCCTGTGCAAAAATTCTTGGCATACCCGATAACCGCCTCAATCTTGACGGCGGCGCGATTGCACTGGGACATCCACTGGCGGTGTCAGGTGTGCGTATCAGCGCAAGAGCCTGCGACCTCCTGCACCGGGAACAAAAACGCTACGCTCTTTCAACAATGTGTATCGGCGGCGGGCAAGGCATTGCAACAGTGCTGAAACGCTATAATCCGTAAAAATTTTACCAATAAAAATAATGAAGAGCAGGAAGGAATGGCGATGGGTCCGGATAAAACGATGCGTGGATTTCTAAAAAATCTGGTCAACATGATTTTCGGCATCCCATCGACCCCTGCTCCGGGAACACCCCGCATGACGACCCCCGCCCCGCAATCGTCGCCTAAATCTGCCCCCGTCCGGAAACCAGTCATCCGCAAGGCGGCGGTAATCGGTGCGGGCGTGATGGGTTCTGGAATCGCGGCACAGCTTGCAAATGCAGGAATCGATGTCGTCCTTCTCGACAAATTTCCCGGTGCCGCGCAAAAGGCCATCGACCGGATGCTAAAAGCCTCCCCGGCGACCGACCCGATGAATGCCGGGTTTATGCATCATAACCATGCGGATCGCATCGACACGGGAACGACAGACGACGATATGGCGCGCATTTCTGACGCGGACTGGATCATCGAGGTCGTCCCGGAGATTCTGTCCGTAAAACATGCGACATTCCGGGCGATAGATCATCATCGTAAACCGGGGTCGATCGTCTCCTCCAACACCTCGACAATTCCGCTGGCGATCTTGAGTGCAGGCATGAGCGATGCGTTCCGTCAGGACTTCCTGATTACGCATTTTTTCAATCCTGTCCGGTTCATGGATCTGCTGGAAATCATCGCCGGACCGGAAACACGGCCGGAAGTCATGAAACTCATGCAGGAAACATGCGACATCGATCTCGGCAAAAAAGTTGTGATCGCGCAGGATACGCCGGGGTTTATCGCCAACCGTATCGGCACCTTCATGATCCAGCGCGCCATGGCCGAGATGGTCGATAAAAACCTGAAAATAGAAGAAATCGACGCGGCGCTCGGGGTTGGCGTCGGCTTCCCGAAGGACGGCGTTTTCGGATTGATGGATATTGTCGGGCTCGATCTGGGGCCGAAGGTCACGCAAAGTCTACAATCTTCCCTCTCCCCGGAAGACGCGCTCCACAGCGTCCTCCGCCCCGTCCCGGCGCTTGACCGCCTGATCGTCGAAGGAAAAACCGGGCGCAAAAGCAAAACCGGGGAAGGATTCTATCGCGTTCTCCCGGGCCCGGACGGAAAGAAAATCCGGCAGGTCGTCGATCTGGCTGACGGCACCTATCGCGATGCTGAAAAAATTGTCTTCGACAGCATGAAACTGGGCCGCAAGGGCCTGCGCCCGGTGCTGGAACACGGGGACACCGGCTCCCGGATCGCATGGAACGTATTACGCGATACGCTGGCCTACACGGCGGGTCTGGCCGGTGAAATCGGCGGCGACATAGACGCCATCGATACCGCAATGCGCGCCGGATATAACTGGAAATACGGCCCGTTCGAAATGATCGACCGCATGGGAACATCATGGTTCGCCGCGCGCCTCGACGAGGCCGGAATGGACATCCCGGAAATCATGCGTGCCGCACGCGGACGCCCTCTCTATACGACCGAAGGCGACAAGACATACAGAATGACGCTTTCCGGACAATATACGCAAATCGTAAAACCGGACGGCATTCTCGATCTCGACGACATCAAGCGCACCAGCCAACCAATCGCCGCAAACAACGCCGCCAGCCTGTGGGATATTGGCGACGGGGTTCTGTGCGCGGAACTGCACGGCATGAAAAATACGCTCGACCCCGACACCGTCGCCATGATGAACGAAGCGGTAGACACCGTCTCCGGTTCGCAAGGGAAATTCAAGGCGCTGGTGATCTACAGCAACGATAAAAACTTTGCCGTCGGCGCAAATCTCGGCCTTGCCGCACGGGTCATGAACATGGGCAACTGGGATATGCTCGACGATATCATCGGCGACGGGCAACAGGCGATGCAACGGCTGAAATACGCGCCCTTCCCGGTGGTCGGCGCGACGGGCGGGCTGACGCTTGGCGGCGGCTGCGAGATTTTACTGCATTGCGACGCCTTACAGGCGCACGCGGAAAGCTATATCGGCCTTGTTGAAACCGGCGTCGGTCTGGTCCCCGCCTGGGGCGGGTGCAAGGAATACCTGCTGCGGGCGCATGACGCCTACGGCGACAAGGGTCCGATGTTTTTTGTGCGAAAGGCCTTCGAAGCCATCATGCTGCCGAATGTTTCAACATCAACTTCCGCGCATACCGCCCGATCGAACCTGTTTTTGAGGTCCGGAGACGGAATCAGCATGAACCGCGCCCGCCTTCTGTCCGATGCAAAGGCGCGGGCCATGAACATGGCGGATGGCTATACGCCGCCCGCCCCGCGATCACTGAAGTTGCCGGGTCCGGACGGAAAGGCCGCCCTGCGCATGGCTCTGGATGATTTTTATGCCAAGGGTGATGCCACATGGCACGATATTCGTGTGGCGGAAATGCTATCCACGGTTCTGACAGGGGGCAACACGCACGGCGCAACGCCGCTCTCTGAAAACGATATCCTGCGTCTGGAACGGCAAGCCTTCGTGACACTGGCCAAAACCGCACAGACACGCGCAAGAATCAAACATACGATCAACACCGGAAAACCCTTGCGCGAATCCCCCTTGCATACCCCCGTGAATACAGCAGATTTGCGCGATATGCTTGATACCCACACGCCGAAGGAACGCTACATCGTTCTGGCCCGGGAAGCGGCATCGTCCGCGCCGCCACCTTCCCCCGGCACCCTGCCCGATGTCACGGGCATGAAACCGATGGATGCGGTCATCACCATTATGAAGAAAGACGGGTGGATGCCGACACCGCCACCCCTGAACGATTCCCGCCTTAGCGCCGCCTTCAATGAATCTGCACAACAGACGAAACAAGGCACCATCGACCGGATGAACAGGCAAAAAGGCATGGCCGCTTTCCTGCCGGCGGAAAAAATCAGGTCTGAAATTCTCGGCGGGTTCGACAAAAGCATCCGCAAGGCTGCCGATAAACAACATGCGGAAACCGACGATGAACAAAAAATCCGCCTGCAAGCCTCGCAGGCAGTCATGGAACACTATCGTGATATCGTTCGCGAACTGAAGTTTTAGGAATGGAGGATAACGATGCCCGTTTATAACCCGCCGCTGGATGATATCCGTTTTGTCCTGAACGATGTTCTGCGTGCCGGAAGACTGAGCGAAACAATCGCCGATTACGCCGATGCCGACTGGGAAACCGTCAGCGACATGCTCGGAGCCGTGGCCGATTATGCGCGTGACATCGCATTCCCGATTAACCAGCCCGGCGACAGGGAACAATGCGTCTACAATCCGGAAGATCAATCCGTCAAAACCCCGAAAGGATTCAGGGAAGCTTACACGCAATATGTCGATCTCGGCCTGATCGGCATGTCGGCAGACCCGCAATATGGCGGCATGGGCATGCCGCAATACCTGAATGTCGTGGCCAGCGAAATGCTGACTGCTGCGAATTTTTCACTGTCCAGCTACCCCGGCCTGACAGGCGGCGCTTACAAGGCCCTGCACAAATTCGCCAGCGATGCGATAAAAGATGTTTATCTGCCGAAAATGCTTTCCGGCGAATGGTCCGGAACCATGTGCCTGACCGAACCGCATGCAGGCTCCGATCTCGGCTTGATCCGGACCCGCGCCATACCGCAAGGCGACGGCAGCCATGCCGTGACCGGGAACAAGATTTTCATTACCTGTGGCGAACACGATCTGACAGAAAATATCTGCCACCTTGTCCTCGCCCGGCTGCCCGATGCACCGGAAGGCATAAAGGGGATCAGCCTGTTTCTGGTGCCGAAGATGATTGACGGCGTACGCAACCCAGCTTTTTGCACCGGCATTGAACATAAAATGGGAATTAACGCCTCCGCCACCTGTTCAATGAGCTTCGACGGAGCCAAAGGCTGGCTGGTCGGAGAACCGCACAAGGGCATGAAGGCCATGTTCATGATGATGAACGACGCCCGCCTGAAAGTCGGCATGCAGGGTCTTGGCCTGTCGGAAATCGCATGGCAAAACGCGGCCACCTACAGCGCCGAACGGGTTCAGGGCAAGGCGCTGAAGGATTTCGAAAAAGCCGATGCAAAACCAGTCACCATCCTGCATCATGCCAATACCCGCCGTCACCTGATGGATATGAAGGCGCAGATCGACGGGTTCCGCGCACTGGCCTATGATGTGGCGATCAAACTTGACCTCGCGGCGAAACACCCGGAGCAAACCGTGCGCGACGAAGCCGAGGAATACGCATCGCTAATGACGCCGATTTTGAAAGCCTGCATGACGGACATGAGCTGCACCATCGCCCAGCGTGCGATCCAGATGCATGGCGGCATGGGTTTTATTAACGAAACCGGCGTCAACCAGTACTACCGCGACGCCATCATCGGCACGATCTACGAAGGCACCAACGACATTCAGGCGATGGATTTTACCTTCCGCAAGGTTCTTGATTTCAACGACCATATGAATCGTCTCGGCCTGTTCATGCAGCCCCTGACCGCGCAAATCGACCGGGCTGAAAAAAACCAGAACACGGCGGAGCATGCAAAAATCATGCACGATGGCGTGAAGATATTTCAAAACGCCTGCACGACCTTCATGCAACTTGGCATGTCCGGGAAACTGGATGAAATACACGCACAGGCGGATCATTTCACCAACATGACAGGCCGTCTCGCGGTCGGCGGCATGTGGTTGAAGATGGGGGATGTTGCGCGGGAAAAAATCGCCGCCCTGCCTGAAAACGACCCCACGCGGGCGTTTTATGCCACCAAACTGGCGCTGGCGGACCATTATTTTACCCATATCATGCGCCCGGACATGAAACGGCTGGAACTCCTGATCGAGGCCGGATCGGCCTTTTTAGGGGCAATTTCCCGTGAACAACAGATGCCGCAGCCCGATCACGGGATTGCCAGATCAGGGGCGGCCCCCGATAATACGCCGCATGGACCGTTTCTATCGCTTTAGTTTTCTCTGTCTTTGCGTTTGCACCGCGCTGATCTTCCTCAGCGGGTGCGCCGCGCACTCCGATTCCCCTTCCGGCGGGCCGCTGACGCCGCTACCCGGCGATCTGGCGCAAGACCCCGAAGACCATGTTCTCGATGCGGCGATACGGGACTATCTGGTCGCCACGGGGGGGCCGCTTTTCACCCGCTACGATTTTACCCGCGTCGATCTCGACAATGACGGGCGGCGCGAAGGTCTGGTGATGATGAAGGGACCGCATCATTACTGGTGCGACGCCAATGGCTGCTCCCTTCTGGTCTTCAGGGCGGCGGACGACCATTTTACCGTCGCGTCGGAAATTTTTCCGGTACGCGGACCGCTTTACGTTGGCGACACGATGTCCAAAGGCTGGCATGACCTGATCGTCCGGGTTTCAGGACAATCCTATGCCCCTGCCAAAAATGTCGCCCTGCAATTCGACGGTACGCAATATCCGCGCAATCCGTTCTTTGAACCGGAAACGCAAATCTCTCTGGCCAATCACGGGGCGCGGCTTTTCCCGTAGGGTCACAATCTACTGATTTTAGAAAATAAAAAATTTGAATGAATGGGAATGCACCGCGCCCTTGATACCCTGTCATCCCGAGCGAAGTCGAGGTATCTGAGCAGACGGCAATTTGTCGGATCCCTCGACTTCGCTCGGGATGACAATCCTTATAGAACCTTATGTTTATTATGGTTTTAGTGTCTTGTCTCGACAGTCAACAGGGGCTGAGCCTAAATGATCAGGCCTTATCGAGCGTCATCAGAACGCGCAGCCCCGGCTTCATTCCAAGTTCTTCATTATAGCCGGGGGCAGAATGATAGAGCGGGTTGGCATGGAGTTCACCCTTATGAATGCTCATATGGTGGGGCTCGATTTGCTGGGCATATCGCCGGACATCATCAAATGATACTTTCATGCCATTCCAGCGACTACCGTCTTCGTCGATACCGGACACAAAATTATGCAGATTGACGTGCTGGTCCGGCAGCCACAGGGTGTTCATATCCCCCATCAGGGTCTGTAGGCCGCGCATATCCATTGTGTTATCACGGTGCCAGACCAGATTATCCTTGGTTGCGCCGAGAACACGCAGCATCACATTGACCTGATCAAACCCGGTTGCATCACGAAATAAAGCAACGCGCGTCTGTATATCACGCATCAGGGATTGGTATCCCTCCATCCGTGGCAAGACATTCTGATCAGATTCCGCAATCCGTCCATCGGCGCAATAAAAAAAAGCAACATCCCGGCCATACCCTGAATCACGGCCAAGGCCAGCCTTGATAAACCTGTTTTCTGCATCGAGATTCTTGAGATAGGCCGACGTTTCCGGCGCAGGGGGCAAAAAGGCCGAGACGAGGTTGATATCCTCCCTTTTGATCTGGACCAGCGCGCTGGCAGCATCATTGGTCTCTGTTCCGATAACCGCCTGTCTGAATGCTTCCCGGATCATGTCCGCCCCCGCCATCTCCTGTCACATTAGCCTGATCCTATTAAAATTATGTTAAATTATAGAATCTTGTTTTTCAGGAACGGGCATGTCCCCCTCTACCAAACAGACGACGCCAGAATCCCGACCTTTCCTTGTGGATCATATGATGAACATCGCGAACGGCACTTTTGTCTTCGTCGGCCAGTTCAAGCCCCATCGTATCCGTGATCGATTCATAATCAATCGTGCTGACATGGGATTTGTTGAGCGCCACCATGATTTTTTGTTCCTGCTCGGCAAAATCGCCGTCGCACCAGACCAGCGCCCGGGCATACTGGAAAAACTTGCTGCGATCTTTCTGGTCGGTAATCCGTTCGAACATCTTGCCAGTATCCTGTGCGTGTTCCATATCGACTTCAAGAATATGGCGCTGCTCCTCGGTAAAGGGGTGGTCGGCCAGAATTTTGTAAAGAAATGACTTTTCCTGCGCCGTTACCACATGGTCGACATGGGCCATGGCAAAAACGGCACGCCACATGTAAAAACGGCTTTCGGTCATCGGCGCAGACATTGGATGGACTCCTTGTTGCGACAACTATACTATTCTCCGGTGAGGTTGGAAATGTCCATAAAACCGCCAGCACTGAAAAAAGGCGACCGGATCGGGATATTCTCCCCGTCCAGCACCGTGACCCGGAAAGACATTGAACCGGGCATTGCCATCCTGCGTGAACGCGGATTCGACGTCTACGTCCACCCCCAGACTTTTGCACGACACAGGAGCGCCGCCGGGACGGAGTGCGAAAAATCCGCTGCCCTGCATGATCTCTTTACCGACAAAAGCATCAAGGCGATTTTTGCCGCCGGGGGCGGAAACCACGCGCTCTGGCTGTTGCCGGAACCTGATTACAAAATCGCCCGCAAAAACCCGAAGATCGTCATGGGGTTCAGCGACAACACTGCCATCCTCAACGCCTTCAACGCCCGCGCCGACCTAACCACCTTCCACGGCCCTGTGGTCAAATGGCTGCCGCGCACCGAAGACCCCGACCATTGCTTCGCCCTCCTCGCCGGAAAAAAGGTCATCTACCCGATGAATGACGCAATCGTCTTGCACAAGGGCGCAGCGGAAGGGCGGCTGATTGGCGGCAACCTGACACTGGTCAATTACCTTGCAGGCACCCGATACCTGCCAAAAATGGACGGGGCAATTTTATTCGTCGAAGACATCAATGAAGAACTCAGCAATCTGGATCGGCTGTTCTGGAGATTGCGGACCATCGGCATACTGCAAAAAATCTCCGGGCTGGTGGTCGGCCAGATCACCGACCCGAAAGACACTGGCAAGCGCCCCTATGGTTTCAGCGTCACTGAAATTATCGAACGCAATATCGCGGGCCTTGCCATCCCCGTGGTGATGAACGCCCCCTTCGGCCATGTCGACCGTTTCTACACCATGCCCATCGGCAGTCCTGCAAAACTGAATGCACGGGGAAACAAGGTTTCTCTGGCGCTGACGGAACCCGCCGTAAGCATATAATGCAGCTTTTTAATTATGGATAATTTTCCCTGCTGGATTTTCCTGAAAACCCGTGCCATATAAGCCGCATCATGACCTTTGTTGTTACCGACGTCTGCATCAAGTGCAAATACACCGACTGCGTTGAAGTCTGCCCCGTGGATTGCTTTTACGAGGGCGAAAACATGCTGGTAATCCACCCGGATGAATGTATCGATTGCGGCGTCTGCGAACCGGAATGCCCGATTGATGCGATCAAGCCAGATTCCGACCCGGAAGCTGATAAATGGCTGGCACTGAACCGGGATTATGCCGCCCTGTGGCCGGTTATTACCCGGAAAAAAGACGCCCTGCCCGAAGCCGAGGAATTCAAAGACAAGCCGGACAAATACAAGGACTGGTTCAGCCCCAAACCGGGCGAAGGGGATTAAGATCGATTATCGCAACACAGAGACGCGAAATAACCAAAATTTTTAAAAAAATCCGCATTGACTCTGGAATAATCGCGGGAAAACGTTAATTTTTCCATAATTTTTACTTGAAATTTAACACTTTTTTCATTATATTCTCCCTATGGCGGAACGGTGAAGCGGCTGCGGGGCATATCCATGATCCCCGTATCAGGATAAAACGATAACATATTAAAAATCCTGAGTTTTTATCGTATCGCCACAGGTTAGGGAACGACAACCGACGGAAGGTCTTAAATCATTATGGCAACAGCAGCAAAAGCAACAAAAAACAAAACCTCCACCAAGGCAAAAACCGCAGCCAAGGCTGCCCCGGTGAAGGTTCAGGCAAAGGCGCAAGTCAAGACCGCCGCGAAGAAACCCGCCAAGACCCCGGTCAAGGCACAGGTCAAGACCGCACCGAAAACGCAGGTGAAGGTCAGCGCCGCCAAACCGGTATCCAAGGTTGCAACCAAACCCGAAGCGATCAAGGCTCCGGTCAAAACCGCCGGAAAACTTTCTTCGGTCAAAACATCAATCAAGGTTCCTAACGCCGTAGTCGGAAACGATAATGTTGATTTCGACGCGGGCGATTATGTGGTTTATCCGGCGCATGGCGTCGGCCAGATTGACGGTATCGAAACCACCGTCATTGGCGGCATGAAGGTCAGCCTTTACGCTATTACATTCGAAAAAGACCGTATGCGCTTGAAAATCCCGGTTTTTAAGGCAAAAACATCGGGCCTGCGCAAGCTCAGCTCGGCCAACCGCCTCAAGGATGCGATGAAGACCCTGCAGGGCCGCGCCCGCATCCGCCGCACGATGTGGAGCCGCCGTGCGCAAGAATACGAACTAAAGATCAATTCCGGTGACCCGGTTGCGATTGCCGAAGTCCTGCGTGATCTGAAGCGCAGCACGGATGATACCGAGCAATCCTATAGCGAACGCCAGATATACCAGTCCGCCCTGCAACGTCTGGCCCGTGAACTGGCCGCTGTGCAGAGCATTACCGAAATTCAGGCGGCAGAAAAGCTGGAAGTCATGCTGGGCAAAGCCACGGTAACCGCCCCGGCAACGGAAGTGGCCGCCGCGTAACCTATTCCTTCCCAAGGAAGACAAGCAAAGGCGCAGGGACAAACCTGCGCCTTTTTTGATTCCGGCATGATTGTTGTTATTAAAACCATCATAATGCTGATGCTGGCCCAGCCCCTTCCCCACGATAAAAGCGGCAGCCTCTATTTTGGCAAAAGTTACCCGTGACAGGCTTATGGAACAATTATGCGCGCAGTTTCCTATGTATGACTGGAGCCGTAATGCCGGTTATGGCACGGCGATGCATCTAGTTGCCTTGCGAGAGCACGGTATAACCGATTATCACCGCCGTACGTTTGAACCCATCAAGTCATTGGTATCAGTAGCCTGATTTTTATTAAATGGGGCCATTGCTGAATCCATACACACCCCGTCCCTTAACAGAAATGATATGCGTGTTCCAGTTTATGCGGGAGTCGTATCCGTAAGGTTCAACTACAATGTCGTCCTCGGTTATGGGAGTTATCATAAATCGTCCAAGACTTTTTTGAACAGCACTCGTCAGCTCTGCGCGACTTGAGACTTCAAAAGCCGTTTGCATGCTTTCATTAAGGCTACCCCGATGCTCTCTTACCTTAACCATATTGACCTCAATATATTTATGAAAATGTGTCACAACTATATATGGCGTCCTTTCAAAAAACAAACTAAATATCTATAGGAAGATGATTTGTTTTCGGATCCTCCTTTCCCTGGCGATCTGCCTGGCCCTGATGACAGGATCAGGCGTTTTTGCCATGCAAAGCGCCGATACGGGCGCTGAACGCCAGCAAACCATCGTGGCCCGCATTGTCGTCCGGAAAGCGGAACGCCGCCTCTATCTCCTCGACGCGCAAGATAATACCGTGCGCAGTTATGCCATCATGCTCGGCCCCAATCCGGTCGGGCATAAAATGGAAATGGGTGACGGGCGTACGCCGGAAGGCAAATACATTATCGACGCCCGCAATGAAAACAGCGCCTACCAGCGCTCTTTACGAATTTCCTACCCCGACGACGCCGACCGAAACGATGCCCGCAAACGCGGCGTTTCCCCCGGGGGCGATATCTTCATTCACGGCAAACCCAACGGCAAAAGCTGGATGTGGTGGAAATACAAAGAAGGTAAAGACTGGACCGAAGGCTGCATCGCCGTTTCCAATCAGGATATGCACGAAATCTGGGAACTGGTCGGAGAAGGCACAGAGATTGTCATCGAGCCATAATTTCCCTGTGAAGAATCAAACCGTTCCCCCCTTGTATGCCGATTCGCATCGCGTATACTAAACTGATTCGGGAAACACTTTCCTTACCCCTCCTCCACCGCCTCCGGTTTTAAACCTTGCCCCGCGATATTACACATAACGATACAGACGATTCCCGCTTTGCCTCATTGCGGCAACCGCAGCGCATCTGGGCAATTCCGGCGGTGCATGCCGAAGCCGAGAAGCTGATAGCGCTGCATGATCAGATTTTCGACCACATCACACCGGGCGACCGCATCCTTTATCTCGGCAATGTCATCGGCATGGGGCCACAGCCGCGTGAAACGCTTGATGAAATTCTGACCTTCCGCCGCTCGGTTTTGGCCCTGCCCGGTGTGGTGCCGAAAGATTTTATCTATCTGCGCGGCGGTCAGGAAGAAATGTGGGAAAAACTGCAACAGGTGCAATTTGCACCAAACCCGCAAGACGTCCTGCGCTGGATGCTGGATAACGGCATGGCACAGGTTCTCGAATCCTATGGTATCAAGGCACGCACCGGGTTATATGCCGCATGTGAAGGCGTCATGGCCCTGACCCGCTGGACCGCCGCCGTCCGCAGCGCCATCCGCCGCAATCCCGGACACGATATTTTCCAGTGCCAGTTGCGCCGCGCCGCCTACACCGCCCCCGGCGCTGGCCGCGATCCGATTTTATTTGTCCACGCCGGGATCAACCCGCAGCGCAATTTACAAAATCAGGGCGATACCCTGTGGTGGGGCGGGCAGGATTTCAACGCTCTGGATACACCACCGGCCCCGTACAGAAAAGTCATTCGTGGCTTCGACCCGAACCATGGTGGCCTGCATATGAATGCCGCTACCGCAACCATCGATGCCGGATGCGGCTACGGCGGCAGCCTGATCTGCGCGGCGTTCGATATCAACGGGGATGTGACAGGACTCCTCGAATCATAAAAAAGTTCCATTTTTATTCAAAAAATAAAAGCATTATTGTTTCAGAAAAATTCCTTCCTCTATCAGAATATTGCAACGAAAAAATTCTACTCCTGTGACTGGAATATATTTATCCGCTTGTAAAACAAGCCTTTAAGTGCGCGGCAATCGTGTTGCCTGCAATATTGAAATCACCCCTGAATAGCCTACAAGGTGCCACATTCCTGCCCCGATTGGGGACGAGGATTAATCCATGAGGAATGGTAGCGCGTATAAGTGACATACGAGGCGCTTCGTAATCAGGAAAGGGACTTGCGATGGCTTACATTGACGACCAAGGCACACAAAAGGCCAATCTGAGCTATATTCGCAACTCGATGAGCGAGCCTTTGCTCGAAAAAGAGCATGAGCTTGAGCTGGCGCGCCGCTGGCGGCACAAGGGCGATGAAAAGGCTCTGCACGAGTTGGTATCATCCTATATGCGTCTGGTCGTGGCCATGGCGTCGAAATTCCGCAATTATGGGTTGCCGCTGGGCGATTTGATCCAAGAGGGCAATATCGGGCTGATGCAGGCCGCGAACCGCTTCGAACCTGAACGCGAGGTGCGCTTTTCAACCTATGCCACATGGTGGATACGCTCCGCGATGCAGGATTATGTTTTGAGGAACTGGTCGATCGTGCGCACCGGCACTACGGCGGCACAAAAATCCCTCTTCTTCAACCTGCGCCGTCTGCGCGCAAGAATTGAATCATCGAATGAACGCGAAGGGCTGGGCAGCGAAGGCCGCGCCCGCATCGCCAAGGAACTTGGCGTCAATATCAAGGATGTCGAAGAGATGGAAGGACGCCTGTCAGGATCTGACAACTCCCTGAACGCCCGTATCGGCGAAGACGGCGAGGAAGAATGGCAAAGCTTCCTTGCCGATGACCGCCCCAACCCGGAAGATGTCGTCATCGGCATGCGCGATGCCCGGACCCGCTCGCAATGGCTGGAGGACGCCTTGCGCGAATTATCCGCCCGCGAACAGACCATCATCCGCGAACGGCATCTCGGGCAGGAGACTGTTACGCTGGAGGACCTCGGCAAGGAACTCGGCGTCAGCAAGGAACGAGTCCGGCAACTGGAACAACGCGCCATCAGCAAGCTGCGTGAATCCATCGGCAAACATTTAACCAGCAAGGAAGATCTGTTCTTCGGAACATAACCCCGTTCGTGTCCCCCCACGAAGCCCACCCCTCCGGCTCCCCCGCCGGAGGGGGTTTTCTTATAGGGGCACGAGCTATTGATTATCAAAAGGATTGTCATCCCTCGGCTACGCTCGGGATGACACGGTATTGAGGG
The DNA here is from genome assembly GCA_964400125.1 of uncultured Micavibrio sp. GTDB lineage: Bacteria > Pseudomonadota > Alphaproteobacteria > Micavibrionales > Micavibrionaceae > Micavibrio. The sequence continues at coordinate 183,147 of CAYNSR010000001.1, forward strand.
ATGACAAGTGTTTGTCAGGTGATCCTATTCAACAATCACCTTGTATACCCGCCCCGCCACAACATTATCCGCCGGACCCAGATTGTTCAGCGCGCGGAAACGCTGTTCGTTCAGGGTGGGGAAAGGCTGGGTCGCGGCAAGGGTAACGACACTGTCCCCCGCCCGCGCCGTCACCATTTTCACCCTGTGCGGCCTGATCTGGCCACGTTCGGCGGATGTCATCGGGCGCAGGCTGTAGGTGGTGTTTTTTAACCCGTCCAGAACCGCCGGGGACGCCCCGGACGGTATTGCCATCTGGAAACGGTAGAATGTGCCCGGTGCCCATTCAATCGCGATGACCCGCACGGTGACAGGCGCGTTATTTATTTTTCCGGCAAAAGACGCCGTAGCCGCACGCTTGCCGTTGACGACAATGCTTTCCGGCGTGTTGATCGCATCGCCCTTCATCCACACCTGCGACAGGTAAGTCATCGGATCGGTAGACGGCGCGGTGGCAGAATCAAAAAGAACAATCGTGCCACTGGCCGGATCACGCGCGACGATTTCTGCCGGATTGTTGGCAATGACATAGCCGCTGGGTACGCTAAAGGTGAACCCCATGCCCGGATGCCAGAATGTCTGTCCGCGCACAAATCCCTGCTCCGGCCCGTCGCCAAAAATCATGCCGTCAATCTGTGGTAAATGACGATCAACCCGATTACCCACAGGCAGGGCCGGGTAAGACGCCGCAATCGCCGCCGCCTGCGCCGCCCGTTCGGCGGTTTGCGGGTGGGTTGAAAAATAACTGAAATGACCGGCATTTTTCCCTGCTGCCTGCGCCTCGAACGCCGTATAACGCTCCAGCGCAACAAGGAACTGCGCGCTGGCGGCCGGATCGTAACCGGCACGATGCAGATAGCGAATACCCAGATCGTCAGCCTGACTTTCCTGTGACCGGGAATAGGAACTGATATAAAGATTGGAGCCGACGCCGAGCGCCTGAGACGCGGTTTTGCTGTCGAGCGCGGCGGCAAGAATGCTTGCGCCCAGCGAGGTCACAACACCATGCGAATAACGCTCCGCCGAATGCCGGGCGGTAACATGGGCGATTTCATGCGCCAGCACCGAAGCCAGTTGCGCTTCGGTATTGGCAAGGGCCAGCAAGCCGCGCGTTACATAGACGTAACCGCCGGGCAACGCGAAGGCATTGATAACCGGAGAATCAAGAACAAAAAACTGGTAAGCGACATCCGGACGCTCAGTGTTGACCGACAGTTTCTGGCCGATACTGCTGACATACTCCCGCAATACCTGATCCTGAACCACGCCGCTATATTGTTTCAGGATATTGGCATGTTCCTCGGCACCGATACGGGCCTCCTGCTGCGGCGACATCAGGGCGGCGAACTGGTTTTCGCCCGTTGCCGGATTGACCGAACACCCGGCCACAGGCATGGCAATTAATCCTGCAAAAACAACAGGATAGAACGCCTTGAAAAACACACGCATTGGGGTCACTCTCCTTGAATGATGAAGACCTTTATCCTAGTGCTGTTTTTGTGTTTTTCCATACCCTTTGCGTTCGCGGCGGAAAAAAATGCGCCCGCGCCGTCCCCGGCCCTCCCCGTTTTGGAAAACGCGGACGCTGCCCGCCCTCTGGTCCAGACACAAACAAAGCGGATTCTCAAGGTCATCGACCAAAAACGCCTGATGACTGCGGATCAAGGCATCATCGAACTGTCCGGCATCGAGGTGCCGGAAGATATCGTCGCCGAGGCCCGCGATTTTCTGGCCATGCTGTTTGAAAAAGAAACCGCGACCGACATTCTGCTATACCAGACCCCTTCCCCCGACAAGGGCCGCGTGAACCGGATGCAGCACACGATGGCGCATCTCGTGCGCAAGGACGGGCATGTCTGGGTGCAAGGTGCCATGATCGCCAACGGCGTAGCCCGGGCAATGCCAACGCCGATAAATCCGGAACTGGCAGAACAAATGTACGCGCTTGAAAACGAAGCCATCAGCGCCGGAAAAGGGCTGTGGGCGAAGGACAGCCGCCACCGCCTGCTTCAGGCCGATGCGCCGATTGAATCGCTGGGACGGATCACGGTCGTGGAAGGCACGGTGCAGAAAATTTCCACCCTGAGCAACACAACCTACCTGAATTTCGGCCCGGACTGGCGCAAGGATTTTACCATAGGCATCCCCACCGCCATCCGGCAGAAAATGATCCGGCAAAACATCGATCCGTTCAGGTTACAGGGGCAAAAACTGCGCGTACGCGGCTGGATCAGGGAATATAACGGGCCTTACATTGAGCTGGAACATCCTGTATTGTTGCAGCGAATTGAGAGCAACGATGCAAAAGGCCCCTAGACCAGATTCATCGCCCGCCACGCCGCGTCCGGAACGCCGCGCAAACCTGCCTGACCTCTACCCGGCGCTTTCACCCTATTCCAGCGGCTTTCTGGGCGTTGATGACATTCACACGCTCTACTGGGAACAAAGCGGAAATCCGGATGGTGTACCCGTGGTTTTGCTGCATGGTGGTCCCGGAGAAGGGGCGACGCCGACACATCGCCGTTTCTTTGATCCGGAACATTACCGGATCATCATTTTCGACCAGCGCGGCGCGGGACGATCGACACCGCTTGGCGAATTGCGCAACAACACCCTGCCCGACCTGCTTGCGGATATGGAGAAATTGCGGGAGCACTTCAATATTCCGCGCTGGCATATTTTCGGCGGGTCGTGGGGCAGCACACTGGCCATGGCCTATGCGCAGAAATTCCCCGAACGCTGCATCAGCCTGATTTTGCGCGGCATATTCCTGATGGAACAAAGCGAGGTCGACTGGTTTCTCTACGGAATGCGCAGCATTTTCCCCGAAGCATGGGAACAGTTTTCATCCTTCCTGCCCGAAGACGACCAATACGACCTGCTCGAAGGATATTACCAGATCCTGACGAACGGCACGCCTGAACAACAAACCGAAGCCGCCATTCGCTGGGCCCTTTATGAAGGGGCCTGTGCCTCACTGGTGCCGAACTACGAAACAATCACCACAGACGAACAAAAACGCCATGTCCACGCCATGGCGCGGATCGAGGCGCATTTTTTCCGCAACAACGTCATTGCGCTGGATCAAAGCCTGCTGCATAAAATAGACACCCTGCGCAGCGTCCCGGCGACAATCGTGCAGGGGCGCTATGACATTATCTGCCCGATTCAAACGGCACACCGCCTGCATCAGGCCTGGCCGGAGGCCGATTATGTGATCGTGCCGGACGGCGGACACTCGCTGCTCGAACCGGCGGTGCGCTCGCGCCTGATCGAAGCGACAGATCATGCGCGGCGGTTACGCTAACACCCTACAAAACATCAGGAGAACCAGATCATGACATTCAAAACCATTCGCGATATCGATGTCCGGGGAAAAACCGTGTTGCTGCGCGCCGATCTCAACGTTCCGGCCTCCGGCGAAAAGGTTACAGACGCGACGCGGATAGAGCGCCTGAAACCGACGATTGATTATCTCTGCGATCACGGCGCGAAAATTCTGGTTATGTCGCATTTCGGACGGCCCAAGGGCGGCCCGGACCCGGAGTTTTCCTTGCAGTTTTTGCTGCCTGCCCTCAAGGAACACTGGGGCAAGGATATTCTTTTCGCCGCCGATTGCATCGGCGCACCGGTTGAGGCCTTGGCGGCATCGCTGCAACCCGGTCAAATCGGTCTCCTTGAAAATGTGCGCTTTCATGCGGAGGAAGAAAAAAACGATCCTGAATTCGTCAAGGCGCTCGCAAAACCGGGAGATCTGTTCGTCAATGACGCATTTTCATCCGCGCACCGCGCCCATGCATCGACCGAAGGGCTGGCGCATATCCTGCCGACCGTCGCAGGACTTTTGATGGAGTCGGAATTGAAGGCATTAAATGCCGCGCTGGAAAATCCAGAACGCCCGCTGGCCGCTATTGTTGGCGGTGCGAAAATTTCGACAAAACTGGACCTGCTCGGCAATCTGGTGGAAAAAGCCGATATGCTTATATTGGGCGGCGGCATGGCCAATACATTTTTGTGGGCGCAGGGTATCGATCTGAAGGCATCGTTATGCGAACGCGATATGGCGGCACAGGCCCGGGATATCATGACCAAGGCAAAATCCTGCGGTTGCGATATTATCCTCCCCATCGACGGCGTCTGGGGCGAACGGTTCGAAGCCAATACGCCAAACGGAATCTGCGCGATCGAGGATGTCCCTGCCGGAAAAATGGTTTTGGATATCGGGCCGCAGAGCAGCGCCATGCTGCAACAACGCCTTGCCTTCGTCAAAACCATCGTCTGGAACGGACCGCTAGGCGCCTTCGAAATCAAGCCTTTTGATCAAGGGACGAACACACTCGCCCATTACGTCGCCAGCCAGACGAAAGTCGGGCGGATCGTCTCGGTCGCCGGTGGCGGCGACACGGTGGCGGCACTGGAAAACGCGGGCGTTGCAGACAAGCTCTCCTACGTTTCAAGCGCAGGCGGGGCCTTCCTGGAATGGATGGAAGGAAAAACCCTTCCCGGCGTGGCCGCATTGAGCGCACGCAAGGAAGCGGCCTAAACTTACGGATCAAGCCCCAGTATCTTCCGCGCCTCGGCGGTCTGCACGCGGTCATACATCGATATGGCGCGCAATAGATCCACCTGATCGACAATGCGGTCACGGCTGCGGATACGTTGCGTCATCATGTAAATGCGCGACAGATCGCTTTTGCTCAAATGAAGCGCACGGCAGGAAATAGCGAGTATTTTTCCGTCCGTAGCCGACAACATCTCATGAACACGATCAACGTCAAGACCGCTATAGCAGGAAAACATGGCGATAAAAGACGCCATCTGCCCGCGCTGCAATGTTTCCATCATACGCTGCGTACTGAGCCTTCCCGAAGATTTCAGCGCTGCGGCAGCCTTGACGGCGGCCTCGCTCGGGATAAATTCCCGCTTTTGCGCAGCGCTCGTCGTACTGGAAAATTCAAAAATCACATCGTCCACAGCATTCCGGACAGCCTCGTCGAGAACGCCGAAATAATCGCGGATATACGCCTTCAGGTCAGCACCGACATGCTTGTAGAGTTTCCGTGCAATATCTTCCGATATGTCGCTACGCATCAATAACGGACGCGCAAGAGATTCATTCTTCTCTGCGAACGCCTCAATGATATTCACGGCATGGGGCGTCAAGCGCAGCTTCGCGTTCCCGGTCAGGATTTCAAGCGTGCCGATTTCTTTTGTATCCGCCAGAACGTTCATAATTCCGTCGCTTAACCTCTCGCGCCCGGCGATAGCGCGCCAGTATTCCGGCCCCTTCGACTTGATGATATAAAGGAGATCAAGATCGCTGAAAACACGGCTGAGACGCAACATAGGCTCCGCAACGTCAATCTCGTCATTGGCGATATGCAGAACAACCCGAAGCGGTGTCGTATCGACAACCGCCAAACGTTCGGCAATCGCCTGACGAAGATCCTGTTCGGCCTGACGCATCAGGCTTATCAGCACATCGGCAATCAGCTCTTTTTCACGCGGCCCGAGATCGGCCTTCAATAAATCGACAACCGCGCTGGTCAGCTCGGCACGCGCCAGCGGCGTATCATCCTTGGCCAGACCATAAAGGCGATGAGAATCGTACAAGCGCACCAGAAGGGGCGCGACCTGCGGCGACTTTTCGAAAAGGCGCATATCCATGTTTGTTTCCACCCAAGAACTCACAACACAACCGTGCCACCCCCGTGACACGACCCCAAGTACGAAAACCGAGGCATTATTATAGCGATTTTTTTAAGACTTGCCTTGGACACAGTGCGGTTTCGGGATTGTCCCTTTCCGCACCCCTCTTGCCCCCACTATAGGGGCAAAACATTTATATTAGGTTAAATTGGTATACAGGCCCATCCTTGTGGCCAACCCGCCCTTTTTGCGAAAGCTTTTGTTAATTCCTGCCGGATAAGATAGATTAGGTAGGTCTTGTCGGGCCGCATTTTGCGGCGCTTCTATTGGGGATTTAAATGGCTCTTCAGGTCAGTGCATACGCTTCGCAGGCGCAAACGGCGTCGATTAGTCCTTTCCAGCAACGTGGCGAGGAACAGGATAAGAAAACCGAACAAAAAAGCAGCGATCTTTCCCGCGCTGAAACCCGCACTCAGGGCAGCTCCGCCGCAGAAAGTCAGAAATCCAATCTCGTCCAGACATCCTCCCGGGAACGCGAGGAAAGCACTGGCCCGGATAAAAACCAGCAACGGGGCAGCGTTGTTGATTTAAGCGTTTAAACTCATATCAAAAAAGCTGGAAACCAGACGGCACCCCTTCGCGGGTGCCGTTTGCTTACGGTATGGACAAAAACCGCCAATATCTGCAAAATCCCTGAAACGACAACAGGGAATAAAAAATGACAAACCCGTCATGGGACCGCTACGGCGAATATCTCCAGCTTGATAAAATTCTCGACGCACAATCACCGCTGAGCGGCACGCCCGGCGGACGGGATTTTGCCCATGATGAAATGCTGTTTATCGTGTTCCACCAGACTTACGAATTATGGTTCCGGCAAATCCTGTTTGAACTCGACGATGTGCAGGAACGCCTTGCGCGTGATGTTGTCGATGACCGCGACATCCAGCCAATTCTGGCACGAATGAACCGGATTGTCGAAATCTTCAAGGTTCTGGAACGGCAGATTGATGTTTTAGAAACCATGACCCCGCAGGATTTTATCGATTTCCGCGACGCACTGAAAACTGCCTCGGGATTCCAAAGCCTCCAATTCCGCCTGATCGAAACGCGACTGGGGCTGAAACGCGAAGACCGCCTGCTCTTCAATCACGGCCCGTATGACCGGGATTACAACACCGCCAGCAAAACCGCCATCCGTCAGGCAGAGGAACAACCCAGCCTGCATGACCTGATAGATCGATGGCTGTCCCGCACGCCGTTTATCGACAGTGACGATTATAAATTCTGGGATTGCTACCGCGCCGCCGTCCACAGGATGCTGGATGAAAAAGAGGTCCTGATCGCAGACACCTTGTCCGGCGAGGCCCTGACGCGGGAACGCGACGCGATTACACGCGGACGGCAGAAATTTGACAATATTTTCGATAGCAAAGAGCGTATCTGGCACCTTTCGGCCCGGGCATTGCAGGCCGCATTGTTCATCACCATCTACCGCACGGAACCTATGTTACAAGGCCCCGCAAAATTACTGGATATGGCGATGGATATCGATTCCCTGCTGGCGCGCTGGCGTTACCGCCATGCGCTGATGGTCCAGCGCATGATGGGCCTGAATGTAGGCACCGGCGGATCGAGCGGGCACAGTTACCTTATGCAAACGCTTGAAAAACATCGTATTTTCACCGATCTGTTTTCCCTGTCCACCTATCTGATTCCGGCCTCCGCCCGCCCTGCTTTGCCAAAGGCCTTGAGTCTGAAAATGGGCTATAGAAGCGGGACGCAATGACAGAAAAAGCGCGCAGAACATGAGCTACAAAAAACTCTTTTCCAAAGCTCTGTCCGTCAACCCACACCGCCTGCACTTTGCGGCACACAGCCACCACCTCTGGCCGGACGTGACGGAGGACGCACAAACGCAATATTGGAAGGATTCCATTACGCTGGCCGATCATAAATGGCATAAAATATTCTCCGACCTTATTCCTGAGAACCAGCATTATATCGCGACGCATCTCAATCTTTCCGATCCTGAAAACATTGCCTTCGCGCCCAATACGCATGAACTGATTAACAGGATACTCTCCTGCCTTCCGGAAACGCCGAAAATCCTGACCACCGACAGCGAATTCTACAGCTTCTCCCGGCAGATAACGCGGCTGGAGGAAGACGGACAGGTTCGGGTCACACGCATACCAACACAACCCTTCGAAACCTTCCTGCAACGCTTCCGGCAGGCCATGACGGAAAATCACGATCTGGTTTTCTTCAGCCATGTCTTTTTCAATTCCGGTTATGCTATTCCCGATCTGCAAGCCATGGTCGATGCCGTTCCGCGCGTGGAAACTTTTATCGTCATCGACGGCTATCACGGATTTATGGCCGTGCCGACGGATCTTTCCGCCATTCAGACCCGCGCCTTTTATCTGGCGGGGGGCTATAAATATGCGATGAGCGGCGAAGGATGCTGCTTCCTCCATTGCCCGCCGGGCTACGGCCCGCGCCCGCGCAATACCGGATGGTTTGCGGATATCGGGGCGCTGGAAAACATGGATGAAAACAAGGTGGCTTACGCAACGGACGGATACCGTTTCTGGGGTGCCACCTTCGACCCGTCCGGACTTTACCGGATGAATGCGGTGATGAAAATGCTGGCGCAAGAAAAAATTACCGGCATCGATATTCACGACCATGTGCTGTCATTGCAGGATTATTTTCTGAAACACATGAAAAAAACCCCCGGCGCGTTGATAACACAGCCCCAGACAAAACAGCGCGGGCATTTCCTGACCTTTGAAACGGATCAGGCAGAAACGATCTGTAAAGAACTTCAGGAACAAGGCGTCGTGACCGACCACCGCGCAACACGACTCCGCTTTGGTTTTGGCCTTTATCACGACCGGGATGACGTTGATCGACTGGTTACAAAACTTTATTGAAACGCAACCTCATTAAAACTCCGCAATTTCCGGCTATGCAGCTTGGCTGTTCCGGTTTCACGCAGCATCGCCATGGTCAGAAGCCCGATCTGCAAATGCTGGTCCACACGGTCGCGGTAGAATTTGTCGGCCATGCCGGGGAGTTTCAACTGGCCATGCAGCGGTTTGTCGGAAACGCACAGCAATGTGCCGTAAGGCACGCGGAAACGGAAACCGTTGGCCGCCACCGTGCCTGATTCCATATCGAGCGCAATGGCCCTGCTCTGGCTCAAACGTAAATTCTGGCGGATGGCCGGGCGCAGTTCCCAGTTGCGATCATCGACCGTGGCGACTGTCCCGGTGCGCATGATTTTTTTCAGGTCGTAGCCTTGCAGGCCCGTCACACTGGCTACGGCCTTTTCCAGCGCAATCTGGATTTCCGACAGGGCCGGAAGCGGAATGCTGGGGTGTAAATCGCGGTAAAGAACATTGTCTTCACGCAAATAACCATGCGCCAGAACATAATCCCCCAGTGACTGCGAATTCCGCAATCCAGCGCAATGGCCCAACATAAGCCATGCATGGGGGCGCAACACGGCGACATGGTCGGTGATGGTCTTGGCGTTTGACGGGCCGACGCCGATATTAATCATGGTAATACCGCTGCCGTCGGCGCGTTTCAGGTGGAAGGCGGGCATTTGCGGCATACGCGTAATGGGGATTCCGGGTTCGTCAATATCCCCGGCATCGATCATGTTTTTGTTCGTGGTCACGCGATTTCCCGGCTCGACAAAGGCGGTGTACTGGCACCGTTCACGCCGCACCTCCGGGTCATCCGTCGGGGACATGATGTCGCGGCATATGCGCACGAACTGGTCGATATAAAACTGGTAATTGGTGTAGATCACATAGTTTTGAAAATGCCTTCCGGCTGTCCCGGTATAATGACGCAAGCGCATAATGCTCAGATCGATGCGCGGGGCGCGGAACAGCGACAACGGCCCATCCTGACCGGGTTTTTGGGCAAACGTGCCGTTCGCGATCTCATCATCCATCAGCTCCAGATTGGGCTGATCGAATAAATGCGGCAGGGTATGAAGCTGGTCAGAATCGAGATCCTGTTCAAGATGAAACTCCTCCCCCAGAGCAAAATGCAGCGGGATCGGGGAATCGCTCAACCCCACCTCCACCGGCACATCGTGGTTGAGGATCAGCAGGCGGAGTTGTTCAAGGAGATAATGGTCGAAAATATCGGTGCGGGTAATGGTCGTGGAATACACCCCCGGCTTCTGGACAAAACCGTAAGACAGGCGCGTATCGGCACGGTTGGCATTGTCGACCGCGATCCGCACATAGGGGTAAAAGCCCACGACACGTTGCGGCGGAATATTTCCGGCGGCGAACTGACGAAAACTTTCCTGCAAATGTCCAATCTGGTCGTTGTAAATCTCGGCAAGGGCGGCAACGGCCTCGGCGGCATCTTTGAATTTGCGGGGACGAAAAGGGCGGGACGGTTTGAACATAATCGGCATTGTCCCCGATTTGCTGGCCTTTGACAAGAACCGTTCTAAACCCTATTCCACCCCGACCAGAGACCGGGCGAAATCCTCGGCGCGGAACGGCTGCAGGTCGTTTATGCCCTCCCCCACGCCAACGGCATGAATGGGCAGGCCAAAATGATCCGCCAGCCCGACCACGACGCCGCCCTTGGCCGACCCGTCCAGCTTGGTCACGATCAGCCCGGTGACATTGGCGATGTCGCGGAAAATTTCGACTTGCGCATGCGCATTCTGCCCGGTCGTAGAATCCAGCACCAGCAAAACCGCATGCGGCAAGGCTTCGTCATGTTTTTTCAAAACGCGGATGATTTTTTCCAGTTCCGCCATCAAATTCGTCTTGTTCTGCAAACGCCCGGCGGTGTCGATCATCAAAATATCGGCCCCGGCATTTTTGGCCTCGTCATAGGCCTCGTAGGCAACAGCCGCCGCATCCGCACCGGTATCCTTGCTGACAAAGGCGGCCCCCGCACGATCAGCCCAGATTTTCAGTTGCTCCACGGCAGCCGCGCGGAATGTATCGGCGGCGGCGATCATTACCCCGTAACCCGATCCGCTGGTCCAGTTATGCGCCAGCTTGCCGATAGTGGTGGTTTTGCCTGCGCCGTTGACCCCGCAGACCAGAATAACAAACGGCCCCTGTTCCGGTTTTTGGATCGACAGCGGCAGCGCCACCGGAGCAAGAATTTTTGCAATGGCATCGGCCAGCGCCCGGCGGATTTCGTCCGCATCAATATCCTTGCCGAAACGCCCTTCGGAAAAATCGGCCACGATCCGCGCGGCGGTTTTCGGGCCGAGATCCGCCATAATCAGGGTATCTTCAAGCTGGTCCAGCATCTCCTGATCCAGCTTTTTCTTGGTGACGAGATCGGCAAGCCCTTGCGTCAGTTTGGTGGAGGATTTCCCGAGACCCATGCCAAGGCGCGACACCCATGTTTCGCCCTCGCGGTCACCGGGCCGCGTTTCCGGGGCCACCGGCTTCGGAGCTTCCGCTGCCGCTTCGGGGGCGGATTCTGCATTCTTGTCTTTTCGCCAAAAAATCATGGCCGGACCCTACCAAACCCGGCGGCGGAAGGCAAAGCCAAGGTGGCTACTCCATTTATTTTCTATAATAAATGACATTCAGCCCATCAGGCTCTCTTTAATCGCCAGCATGGACAGGGCCGCCTCGGCGGCAAAGCCGCCCTTGTTTTTCACCAGCCTGTCGGCGCGGGCCAGAGCCTGCTGCTCGTTTTCGACGGTCAGAATGGCGTTCCCCAAAGCCAGATCGTGTTGCAGCACCAGATCATAAACCCCGCGCGCGCTTTCATTCTGCACCACGTCATAATGCGATGTTTCCCCGCGAATAATGCAGCCCAGAAGAACATAACAATCATATTTTTTGCTTTTCACCGCAAAATTCAGCGCTGCGGGAATTTCAAGCGCGCCGGGGACCGTAACGACATCGCAGGGGATACCGCGCTGTTCGAACACATCTTTTGCAGCGACCAGCAAAAGGTCGTTAATGTGGCTGTAATAACGGGCCTCGATAATCAGGGCTTTTCCGGTCCGGGGATGGGTCATGCTGTTACACCGTTTCTGTGATTTCCGACTGCGCCGTAGTATGTCCGCGATCCGCCCGGTTTTCAACCGGGAACCGTGCCGGGTTTACGCAGCGTCCCGGCCCAGAATACGCGCCACATAACGCGCCAGCATATCGACCTCGAGATTGACAGATGTGCCCGGCACCCATGCGGAAATATTGGTAACCTCCCATGTGTGCGGGATGATACAGACACCGAAAACATCCCCCTCAACCGCATTCACCGTCAGCGAAATGCCGTTCAGCGCAACAGACCCCTTCGGTGCGATAAACCGTGAAAACTGTTCAGGGACGCGCATGTTCAGGCGCCATGAATCCCCGTCGCGCACAACCGTTTCCACCGTCGCCAGCGCATCGACATGGCCGGACACAAGATGCCCACCCATCTCGTCGCCAAAACGCAACGAAGATTCAAGGTTGATTTTCGTTCCCACCCGCCAAAACCCGAGAGAGGTAACCGCCAGCGTTTCAGCAACCGCATCGACAATAAAATGCCCGTCATCCTTCGCCACCATCGTCAGGCAGCACCCGTCGCAGGCAATGGATGCGCCAATCGCAAGGCGCAACAGATCCATATCGGTACGAATGCGAAAACTGCGCCGCGCATTGCCCTCATCAATCGTAACAATCTCGCCGCTATGGGTGATTATGCCTGTAAACATGATATTCCTTTCATGCGCATTCCCCGGACACCTGCCCGACCAGAATACCGTTTTCGATACGCAAGGACTCCACGCGCACCAGCATCCCCGGCATCATATCCCGGTCAAGACGAATCTCGGCAAAATGCGGGCTGCGGCCAATGCCGTTTTGCTCGACGACAACATCACAGCCTGTGCCGACATGACGCTGCATGAATTTTTGCAACTGGACTTCGCCCAATGCGCGCAGGCAGGCGGCGCGGTCCTTGCGCACCGCCTTGTCCACTTGCGGCATTCTGGCCGCCGGGGTTCCGGGCCGTTCGGAATACGGGAACACATGCAAGAAGGTAATGTCGCATTCCACGACAATGCCCAGCGTATTATCGAACATCGCATCGGTTTCCGTCGGAAACCCGGCGATAATATCGGCCCCGAAGGCAATATCCGGACGCAAGGACCGGGCGCGGGCGCAAACGTCAATGACATCCTGCCGCAAGTGGCGGCGCTTCATGCGTTTCAGGATCATGTCATCCCCGGCTTGAAGGCTGAGGTGCAGATGCGGCATAAACCGTGGCTCCTCCGCAATCAACCGCCACAAATCCTCATCCATCTCCACCGGGTCGAGCGACGACAGGCGCACACGCGGCAGGTCAGGAACCATCGCCAGAACACGGCGGATCATCTGCCCCAGCGTCGGTTGTCCCGGCAGGTCGGGGCCGTACGATGTCACATCAACCCCGGTAAAAACAATTTCCTTGTACCCGGCGGCAACAAGGTGACGCACCTGATCGACAATCGCCCCGACGGGAACGGAGCGCGAATTTCCCCGGCCATATGGAATAATGCAAAACGTGCAGCGATGGTCGCAACCATTCTGCACCTGCAGGAAGGCTCGCGTCTGCCCTTCGAAGCCGTCAATCAGGTGAGAAGCCGTTTCCTTCACCGCCATGATATCGTTGACGAGAATTTTTTCCTCCGGCGGCAACCCCCATGTTTCAGGCTGCAATTTCAGGTCATTGCCGATGACCTGATCGACTTCGGCCATGCCGCCAAAACTTTGCGGATCAATCTGCGCCGCGCATCCGGTAACGATGATGCAGGCATGGGGGTTTTCCTTGCGCGCCCGGCGAATAGCCTGCCGCGCCTGCCGCTCCGCCTCTTTCGTGACGGCGCAAGTATTGACGATAATCGCGTTTTCAAGCCCGGCATTGCGCGCATGAGTGCGCATCACCTCGGATTCATAGGTGTTAAGGCGGCAGCCAAAGGTCAGGATTTGCGGGTCAGTAGCCATTCCCGGGGTTTTAAAGGGCTTTCAGCGTCCCGTCAAACATATAGGCCACAGCTCCGGTCATCAGCACATGACCGTCGGATTCGCGCCATTCCAGAAACAAACTTCCGCCATCAAGAACAATTTCAGCCCTGCGCCCGGTCAGCCCACGCCGTACGGCGGCAACCATCGTGGCACAGGCCCCAGAACCGCAGGCCAGAGTCACACCCGCCCCGCGTTCCCACACGCGCATGCGAATTTTCCCCGGGCCGATGATCTGCGCGAATTCGACATTAGTGCGCTGGGGAAACAGGCTGTTGCGCTCAACCGCCGGACCGACGGATTCAAGGGTGATTTTTGAAAGATCGTCGACAAAAAACACGCAATGCGGATTGCCCATGCTGACCGCGACCGGATCATTCAGCGTATCCCCGTCACCGATGCCGAGGTGAAGGGTATCGCGCTCCTCGGAAAGCGGAATATCGGCCCAGTCAAGACGCGGTACGCCCATATCGACCTCGACCATCCCCTCCTCAACCATACGGCAGGACAGAAAACCCGAAATGGTTTCAATGACACTGGACGGCTTGCCGATAAAGGCAGCCACGCAGCGCGTGCCATTGCCGCAAGCTCCCGCCTCGGACCCGTCTGGATTATAAATACGCATAAACAGGTCAGCCCGGCCCGATTGAGACGGCTCCAGCACAATAACCTGATCGCAACCAACGCCATAGCGGCGATCAGCCAGCAACCGGATCATGTCCTGCGTGAACGCCTGCGGACCGTCACGATTGTCGATAATCACGAAATCATTACCAAGACCATGCATTTTGTGGAATTTTATCGACATCGGAAACGGTCCTTTCTCCGGGAAGACCATAAAACACTTCTTGCGCACCGGAAAGGCCGGGATTAGGCTTTTTCCTGGCAAATACAAAACAAAACATGCCCCCGCCGCAAAAGGGGCAACAGGAACGACAGGGACACCACCAACCATGTTTAAAGACATTTTGCGGCAGATGGCCGCGTCATTGCTGCGCACCGCCAGCAAGGCCCTGCCCGATCCGGCGACCCGCGCGGGTCTGGACTACAGCCTGAAAAAAACCGAACTGGCGCGCATTTTCTGGCTCCACAACACGATCTATGAACAAGATGACCACAGCAGGGGCCTCGAAGTCCGCACCCTTGCCGGCCATCCGCCGGGCGGCAACCACGACACAATCCACGGGTTTGGCGACACCTATGTCCTGCGGGGCGGCAAGCAGTTGAACCTGTACGTCAACCAACGCCATAGCGGCGTCATGTCCGGCACAGGCGGCATTTTTTCCGGGATGGACAATGCCTTTAAAAGCCTGATGAGAACCCTGCGGAATATTCCAACAATTCTGATCCGTGCCCGGAACCCCGACCATGTCCTGACCAAGGCGGCGCAGCTTGACCCTGTCGGACGGAAATGCGAACAATCCATCGTCGCCAGAACGACCATCCTTGCCGACGATCCCAAAAAACTGATCTTCGCCCTTCAGGCTGATTATATGGATGACAGGGAAAGCGACACCGTGGTCCTGCGCCATATTTTCCGGCCCGTGGTCGATACGGGCGGAAACCTAGCCGGAACGCAACCCATCGACCCTTCGGCCCCGGATGCCGACCTCCAGATCCTGCGCTTCCTGATTTTTTGCAAAATGGTGACGGATCAGCTCTGTGCGCAGCAGCCCATCGATATCATGAAAAATCTGGCCGCCGCCGAAGCCGTGCCCCTGAACAGCACCTCCCGCCTCAGGGATTGCCTGCCCCCTCTGCCCTGATTTTTTACCATTTTACACCTCTATTTTGTATCCAGTATACTTAACTAAAACTTGACAATCCCCCCTGAACGACTTAGTTTCCAGCCAAATCTCAGCGGCATTACAATAAATGTCGTGCTTTCGGGTACCCCGCAGTCGGCGAATTTACGCTCACTGCGGCATTTTGGCTTTTAGTTTGTTTTTAACCACTAAAGTGACCTTAGTGTTCTTAGTGGTGAGAGAAAAAAGAAAAACATGTTCGATTCACTGGGCGACAAATTAGGCAAGGTCTTCGGCAAGCTGCGCGGCAAGGGCGGCCTGAGCGAAGACGATGTTGCCGATGCGATGCGCGAAATTCGCGTGGCCCTGCTCGAAGCCGATGTTGCCCTGCCCGTCGTCAAGCAATTCATTGAAAACGTCCGTGGAAAAGCCGTCGGTCAGGACGTCATCCGCTCGGTCACGCCGGGACAGCAGGTCGTCAAAATTGTCAATGACGCGCTGGTCGACATGCTGGGCGGGGAAACGCAAGACCTGAATTTCGGCCCGGCACCTTGCGCCTACCTGATGGTCGGTCTGCAAGGATCGGGGAAGACCACTACCTCCGCCAAAATCGCAAAATTCCTGACCGACAAGCAACGTAAAAAAGTGCTGATGGCCTCGCTCGACGTTTACCGTCCGGCAGCACAGGACCAGTTGCAGACATTGGGACAGCAGACGGATATCGCAACCCTGCCGATTATCCCGGGCCAAAAGCCGCTGGAAATTGCCCGGCGCGCCATGGAGACCGCACGGCTTGGCGGGTACGACATTGTTATTCTCGATACGGCGGGCCGCGTCACCGTCGATGAAGACATGATGGCCGAAGCCGCCGCCATTCAGGCCGCGACGAACCCGGTGGAAACATTGCTGATCGCCGACGCCATGACCGGGCAGGATGCTGTCAATACGGCCAAGGCATTTAACGAGCGTGTCGGCCTGACCGGGATTGTCCTAACCCGGGTCGATGGCGACGCGCGCGGCGGGGCGGCTCTTTCGATGAAGGCCGTAACGGGCAAGCCGATCAAGATGATCGGCACGGGCGAAAAATGGACTGCACTCGAACCCTTCCACCCCGACCGCATCGCCAGCCGCATCCTCGGCATGGGCGATGTCGTTTCGCTGGTAGAAAAAGCCATCGAGACCATCGATCAGGACGATGCCATGAAAATGGCGGCAAAATTTCAAAAGGGCGAATTCGATTTCAACGACCTGTTGTCGCAGATGAACCAGATGAAAAAAATGGGCGGCGTCGGCAGTCTCGTTAAAATGCTGCCCGGTCTGGGGGCCATGGCGGGGCAGATGGACAAGCTGAATGTCGATGACAATATGCTCAAGCGGCAAGAGGCCATTATCCTGTCGATGACCCGCGAGGAACGCCGCAAGCCCGCGCTTCTCAACGCCTCGCGCAAACGTCGCGTTGCCGCAGGCTCCGGCACCACCGTGCAGGAAGTCAACAAGCTCTACAAGCAATTGCAAGACATGCAAACCGTCATGAAACGCATGAAGAAAATGGGCATGGGGAAAATGATGGGCATGATGCAGGGCATGATGGGCGAAAAAGATAAAGAGCTTCTGGCACAGGGCGGCGACGCACTGGGTCCGAACCCTTTTGCGAAAAAGAAGTGAATATCAACATTAACGACTAAAAAACCAAAGGAGACGACAAAATGGCACTGAAACTTCGTATGGCACGCGGTGGCCGCCGCAACCTTCCCTATTACCGCCTTGTGGTCGCGGATTCCCGCGCACCCCGGGACGGAAAATTCCTCGAGAAACTGGGCACTTACAACCCGCTGCTGGCCAATGACAATCCCCAGCGCGTGACCCTGAACACCGAGCGCATAAAATACTGGCTGTCCCAAGGCGCACAACCGAGCGACCGCGTTGCCATGCTTCTGGGTCGGGCCGGGCTGATCGATATGCCGAAACAAGGCGAAACCCCGAAAAAATCGGCACCGAAGGCAAAAGCGCAGGAACGCGTAAAAGAAAAAGTAGAAAAAGCTGAAAAAGCGAAAGCTGCCGCCGAGGAAGCAAAAGCCGCAGCAGAAGCCGCCGCTGCCGCCCCCGCGCCAGAACCGGAACCGGAAGCAGCCCCCGCAGAAGCCGAAGCCGCTCCGGCGGAAGCCCCTGCCGAAGAAGCAAAGGCTGAATAACATTCAGCACCCCGAGTCCATCCCCCCTTTAGGAGAAAGGGGGGATGTGAGGAAGGCTGCAATATAAAAGAACACGAAAGGAGGACAAAAAATGGACAAAGAAATTTTTGACGATCATATGAACTGGGTAGATAGAGGTTCCCCTCAAGAGCCTGATTTTAAAACGGCCCTGTCTATAGCTTACGAACAGGTAAGCAACAATTTGATTGACGAAGTAGCCCATCAAATTGCCGGAGGAATCCCCACCATCGCAGATGATATTGATGGGAATCCCCCTGCTGCCGTTAGAATGGTCCAATATCGCATCCTGAACTGGGCATGAAAATTACACCCGAAAGGATTTTAATCGGTGAAATCGCCACCGCGCATGGCGTGCGCGGTCTGGTCAAGATCCGGCACTACGGCGACGATCCAGAGGCACTGGAAAAATACGGGCCGCTTTATACGACCGAAAATGGCGATGAATCCATAACCCTGCGGCTGAAACACGAAGCGGGCGGCGCGATCATTGCCGCAGTCGATGGCATCACCGACCGCAACGAAGCTGAAAAACTGCGCGGCACGCAATTATGGACCGAACGCCGCGCCCTGCCGAAGATTGAGGAAGAAGGCGTCTATTACCACGCCGATCTGATCGGGCTGGAAGCGCGCAGCACCGATGGCGCGGTTGTTGGAACGGTGATTGGCGTTGAAAATTTTGGCGCTGGCGACCTGCTGGAAATCAAACCTCCCAATAGCAAAAAATTCTATCTTCCCTTTGTTGACGATTATGTTGGCGATGTAGATCTGGATGCAAAAACAGTGATCGTCGAAATCCCGGAAGGACTTCTGGAATAATGTGGCATGTCAACCTGCTGACCCTGTTCCCCGAAATGTTTCCCGGCCCCCTCGGCCAGTCCTTAAGCGGACGGGCGCTGGAAGACGGGATATGGTCTTATACACCCATCAATATCCGCGACTTCGCCGCCGACAAACATAAAACCGTCGATGACACACCCTACGGCGGCGGTGCGGGCATGGTCATGCGCCCCGATGTGATCGAGGCATCCCTGCTCTCGCTCTCCGTACCGGGACGAAAAATCTACATGAGCCCGCGCGGTCGTGTGCTGGACCAGAAACTGGTGCAGGAACTGGCGACAGAAGAAACCCTGACCATACTGTGTGGCCGCTATGAAGGCGTGGACCAGCGCGTGCTGGATGCACATGCGTTCGAAGAAATCAGCATCGGCGATTATGTTCTTTCCGGCGGCGAACCGGCAGCGATGATTTTGATGGATTCCTGTATCCGCTTATTGCCCGGCGTCATGGGCAATATTGAGACGGCGAGCGAAGAAAGTTTTTCCGAAGGCTTGCTCGAATACCCGCATTATACAAGGCCCGCCGAATGGACCACGGCGGATGGGCGTATTCTGTGCATACCAGAAATTTTACGCTCGGGCGATCATGGCAAGGTGGCCGAATGGCGACGGGAACAATCCATCACACTCACCAGACAACGGCGGCCTGACCTTTAATTTGGCCCTTAATTTGGTTACAGTATACTTAATTATTTTTCGACATTGTTGCAACCATTGTGTAACGGGAAGAAAAATAATTAAGTATACTGTAACCAAATTAAGGGCCAAACTAAAGAAAACTGTTGTTTTTTCCGCAGTTTTCCTCTAAAAATCCCCTGCTTTTAAGCACAACCTAACCCATAAAAACGATAATTGAACCGCGACCCGTGGTGGGTCATATCGGGTTCTCATAAGGGTGAGAGAAAAGAAAGTACGCAAAAATGAACACACTGCAAAAGTTCGAGGCCAAAACGCTGGCCAAGGCCAAAGAAGGCAAAAATTTTCCGATGTTTTCGCCGGGCGACACCGTGATCGTCAACCTGCGAATCGTCGAGGGCGAACGTGAACGCGTTCAGGCCTATGAGGGCGTCTGCATCGCGCGTGGCGGTCAGGGCATCAATGAAAGCTTCACGGTTCGCAAAATCAGCTACGGCGAAGGCGTCGAGCGCGTTTTCCCGCTGCACAGCCCGCGCATCGAAGGCATCGAACTGGTCCGCCGCGGTTCCGTGCGCCGTGCAAAACTGTACTTCCTGCGCGACCGGATGGGCAAATCGGCGCGTATTGCGGAACGCACCACAGGCCACGGACTTGAGGAAGATAAACAAGCCGCAGCGGCACTGAAAGAAGCGAACAAAATCGCGAAGAAGGAAAAAGCCGCCGCCAAGGCCGAACGCGCCAAAGCACCTAAGGAGCCAAAAGCGAAAAAGGCAAAGGCCGCAAAAGAGTAGACACGAGTGCGTTTCCTGAAATCTTCAAAGGGCGCAGATTTTTCTGCGCCTTTTTCTATTCGAAAACCTCGTGGGCAAAATCCGTGCGTGTGCGCGGCGGTCCCTCCCCGGCGGGACGGGACACATTGCGCCCCGCTTCCTCATCGACCAGATTGCAGCACAAGGAACGCTCGTTGCACATCCTGATGCGTTCTTCCTGCGTGACGCAACGGACAATATTGACCTGAACGGGCAACAGCACCTCCGCAGCCCAGGTGGCAAGCGCAAGCATCGTGCAGACGACAACGATAATGACGATTTTCTCAATCGTCAGTTCCGTTTTCGAAAAATGGTGTGAAACAAGGGCTTTTATTTTCGGTATCAATCGTCTTGTCACTTTTTCCTGATAACTGCGGTTTGCGCCCAACCACTGGCTGTAGCGCCCCACTGTACACTCTTTGCAGGCTTTTTGTCATTCTGATTGCTGATAAAATCCAGCAATGCTGCATCGCCCTCCGCGCCGTCAATGCCCTTGGCCATAAAATCCTGTGTTGCTGTGGATTTGCCTTTACACATAATGCCTCCCCTGAAACTAATGACTTTTTGCACCTGAGCATCGCGCCGTTACGGGTGCGCTCAATTCGAACGTCGTGCCATCCCCGCGCATGGACGACAGCAAGACATGATCTGTCCGGGAAAAAGCCTCCGCCATGCCTTCCGACACCGCCCCCAGAAAATGGGCCGATTCATGCAGCACGGCGAATACACACAGGGTTGCACAATCAACCACAATGGCATCGGACTGGACAAAAACCGGATCGGAAAGAGCGATGCAAACCTCTCCGGCATGATTTCGCAAAAAGGCCGCATCAACATCCGTGTCCTGAAGCATTGTTTTGATCCCCTTTTTCCCCGCAATCGATTGTCGCATCGCACAATCACTTATATTAGAATTATAGAAAACAAACCTTGCCGGGCAGTTAACGCGGCAAGGCTTTGAAAAATATAGATGTTTTATGCTATTCCGGCTTTACCTGAGCGTCAGGGAAGAGGAAAACCGCGTATAGACGCTGGCAGGCCCCGTCCGTCCGTAAGTGGTGCAGCTTCCGGCACGCTCATCCACCGCCAGCGTAGTCGGATTTTTGGAGTATGTCCCATCGAGATTCATAACGGGCGATGCTGTGGCCGGGGCTTGCGGGCGGGCGGCCAGATAGACCGGATCACCAGTGACGGTGGACATGATCGCGACCTTGTCCGCTGCAGGATCATCGAGACAATACGCAACATGCGGCGGAACCTCGACCTCCGCCGATTGCGGCGAACAACCAAACCCGGCAACAGCCGCCGCACTGCAAAGAAGACCCTTGAATTTTAATGCGTTCATTGCGTACACCCCGAAATCTTGATTTCTGTTGGAAATTAACATAACCTATAAAAATCGGAAAATCAATGATTTTGTGCTATCTGTCATTGTGAAATACGATATCGGCAGAAAAAAACCTCGCCCATGGCAAGGTGGCAAACAAGGGAAGAAACATGGCCAAGCCGCGCACACTCTACGAAAAAATCTGGACCGATCATGTTGTCCATATCGGCGATGACGGCACATGCCTAATCTATATCGACCGCCATCTGGTCCATGAGGTCACCAGCCCGCAAGCTTTCGAAGGGCTACGTCTTGCCGGGCGCAAGGTCCACCGTCCGGAACTGACTTTGGCCACCGCCGATCACAACGTCCCCACAAGCAACCGTGCCGGGGGTATTGCCGACCCGGAAAGCCGGGTGCAGGTTGAAACCCTGTCCCAAAACTGTGCGGAATTCGGTATCACGCTTTACGGCATGGACGACAAGCGTCAGGGCATCGTTCATATCATCGGTCCGGAGCAAGGCTTCACCCAGCCGGGGATGACGATTGTCTGCGGCGATTCCCATACATCGACCCACGGCGCGTTCGGTGCCCTCGCCTTCGGCATCGGCACATCGGAGGTCGAACATGTGCTGGCGACACAAACCCTGATTATGAAGCCTGCCAAAACCATGCGCATCAGCGTCAACGGCACCCTGCCCCCCGGGGTCACGGCCAAGGATATGATCCTCGCCATTATCGGGCGCATCGGCACGGCGGGCGGAACGGGCTATGTGCTGGAATTCGCCGGGGACGCCGTAAAACGCCTGTCGATGGCCGGACGCATGACCATGTGCAATATGTCGATCGAAGCCGGTGCGCGCGCGGGCCTGATTGCGCCGGATGAAACGACTTTTCAGTATCTGAAGGGCCGCCCCTTCGCCCCCACGGGTGAAAACTGGGACAAGGCCGTGTCCTATTGGCGCACACTGGCCAGTGATGACGGCGCAAAATACGATCAGGATATAACCCTGAATGCCGCCGATATTCCACCGCTGGTCACATGGGGCACCAGTCCGGAAGATATCGTGCCGATTACCGGGGTCGTGCCAGACCCCAAAGATGTTTCCGACGCCAATAAACGCGCCGCCATGGAACGGGCGCTGGACTATATGGGCCTGACCCCGGGGACGCACATGACCGATGTACCGGTGGATGTCGTCTTTATCGGGTCCTGCACCAATGCGCGGATCGAAGATTTGCGCGAGGTCGCCAAAATAGCCGAAGGGAAAAAAGTGGCCGCAGGCGTGCGCGCGATGATCGTTCCCGGCTCCGGGCTGGTCAAGGAACAGGCTGAGATGGAAGGGATCGACAAAATCGTGATCGACTCCGGATTCGAATGGCGCGAGCCGGGATGCTCCATGTGTCTTGGCATGAATGAAGATCAACTCAAACCGGGCCAGCGCTGCGCCAGCACATCCAACCGCAATTTCGAAGGCCGTCAGGGTCGCGGCGGGCGCACCCACCTGCTCAGCCCCGCCATGGCGGCGGCGGCGGCAATTCGTGGGAAACTCAGTGATGTCAGGGAGATATTGTGATGCATAAAAATGCAAGTCGTACGATTTTCAAAGCGGGCGGGATATCACTGGATATCCTGAAGAATGCTTGCGATTCCCGCCTTGACACCTACAGAAAATTAGATGATTTCAATATCCGCGCTTTCGGTCCGCTGCGGCCGAAGGATACCGCGACGATAGACGGGCACACAATTTCAAGGTACGGCGCACGCCCGCGCGAGGAATGGAACGATGACGGCAGACTGGCAGGATTCCGCTTCGACTGGAAACCATTAAATCAACCCGGAATTTCTTCCAAACCCGTCCCGGACGGATGGGTTCCCGTGGCCGCCCACCCCGGCGTTTTCAGACCGGACCCGGTGGCACATCCTGAACTTTCCGCAGAATTCGACATGTTTTGCCTGCCGCGACCGGAAAGGCTGCCTGAAATTGCAGGGCCGTCTTCGATTACCGCAATCTCCCACCTGCCGGGAACCTACCCCCGCGCTTACCAGATATGGCCCGCCATTCATATCGATCATGGCACATATCCCGATGAGGAACTGGCTTTTTATATTGAGATGCCCGCAAACCGCGACGGGCGCATCTTTCACCCGCCCGGGGCCGTCGTGTTGCCAAAGGAGAAGTTTCTGGAGTTCTTCTCTTCGCACGGCACCATGTATGAACCGGAATTTCAAGCGTTTCCGCACGGCATTACAACACCGGATGATTATAAAAATGAAATGCTGACCAATGCGCAGAGCAACGAACGTTTCTTCCTGCTGGCTGGCCGCTCCTTGAAAATTTACAAGGATCATACCCGGCAACAGAAGAAGGCAGCGGACGCCAAAGTAAAACTGGAGAAAGCATGGCATTGCACCGGCCTGTCCTATCAGGGCAATGAACTGATAGGGGCGCAATTCGAGACCCCGCCGGGCTGTGGCTGGCGCAGGAACGATAAATATGTCAAAAACCGCTACAAACCTGATACCTCAACCCCGGAAGGATTGCGGCTGAAGGAAATCTTTGCGCGGCTTCCTGAAGGCCCCAATCTGATCGATCTCCAGAAACGGCTGACGCCGGACGCGGAATGGATGCGCTGGCCGGAACCCGTGAATTTCCATGAGTTTGGAAACGCAACCCTCCTTGCCTATCCGGCAACGATTGACGGCAAGGACATCCTTCCTCCTCCCGATGCCGAAGAGATTTCCAGTCAGGTTATAGGCTGGCTGCGCACCGATCAGCTTGACAAAAGCTGCGGCATAAATCCTCCGCCAATTCCTCCGCCGCTCCGCCCTGCTCTGGACGCATTCTTGCAGAAAATTAGCCCGGCGGCGAAAAACGGAAAACGGGGAAATGATTTTGATATATAATAACGCCACAAGGCCCATACGGGAGTTTATGCGATGGATATGTATGACGACGCCGCCGTTTTTGAATTGAAGGGCAGCAGCCATGACGCCGCTTTGCGACTTTATGCCCTGCTCTCCAAAACGGGAAATGTCAGTTCCAGTAATCCGGCCCTGCGCTCCGATTTTGAAAAACATGCCAATGACCGCCTGACCGCCATCGGACAAAATTCTCCGTCTGTTCAGGTTTATAAGGACAAAAACGGCACACGCGGCGCTTACGAAGGACGTCCCGTCTGCTTTGCCGCAAGCACTGGGAAAGATATCCACTTTATTCTCGTCGCCCCCAAAAATTACAAAGGCGAACATTTTACACCGGCGGAAGCCGACCTTCTGATCGGTAAAAAACGCGATTTTGCGTTGTATGACATGTCGCAGACAACATCTATCATTCTTCCTTCTTTCTGCAACCGTGTCGCGGTTCCGGATGATTTCGATGAATCCATCCACCTGCTGCGCCATGAACCTGACCAGTACCAATTTATTGACGCCTGGCTAAACCTGTACGGATCGCAAAAACCATGACAACGCAAAAATGGCCTGATTTTGACCTGAAAAATGATCCTGTTTTTACAGACATCATCAAACCGTTCATTGAAAAACAACTGGTCCAGCTCGAACAATACGACCGTCGGCGTCTGGCGGAAAACCCGGAGCTTAATTATATTTTTCATGAACACGCCGAACGGGTCGCTGGCGATATGCGCAAAACCTGCGCGAAGCTCGGCCTGCCTGAAACGGTGCAGGAAAATATGTACTGGGCGATGCTGACCCATGACATCGGAAAACGTTTGATAGAACCGATCGACATCTGGAACATTCCCGGCAAACCGACGCCGGAACAATCGTCCATCCGCCGCCAGCATACGAAACTGGGGCTTGGCATTATCGAAGAAGAACTGGGTGACATCGATCATCCATTCATCCACCTGATGAAGGACATCATGCTTCACCACCACGAACGCATGGACGGCAAAGGCGAACACGGTTTACCGGCGGATGAAATTTCCCTGCCCGTGCGTCTGGCCTGCATCGTCGAGGATTTCGACGGACGCAGCCGCAGGCGCACTGGCAAAAAATGGGAAACGCGCGACCTGTCACCCCCGGCGGTTTTAGAGCGGATGCGCAGCGAACCGGACAAGGGCCCGGCCATGTTCGATATGGATTTATTCGAAGCCTTTGCTGCGGTAAAAATGGAAGAATATCACGCCACGCTGCACAAGACCCCTGCCCCGAAAAGCCCGGGCGGGAAGCCCTAGAGCATTGTCTGATGAGATTGGTTCGAAAATTGTCTCCGTCATTCCCCGGATTTGCGAAGCAAATCCTAGGGGAATCCATGGATCGCCCTAGGATTTTCTTCGAAAATTCAGGCGATGACGGTGACTGAATTTGATCCAACCTCATCGAGAAATGTTCTAAACTTTTTCCGGCCTCCACGGCGCGGGATCAGGCAACGGCCTGCCTAAAACAACTTCCCGCACCATTTTCTGCGCCGTATTGATAAGGTCGAAACGGTTGGGGAAATCCCCCGGGTGCAATACAGGCAGGATATGAACCTGCACCTTTATGCCATCCGCCATCAACGCCCTCCAGATATGGTGTAACACGGTCGGGTTGCCGTCGCCTTCATACCAGCTATAAATGTTACGGGCGTCCTGATTTTGCGTTGCGTCCTGCCCGTCGGCTTCCATGACGCGGATCGCCACAGGCTGGATACAGATATCGGGAATGACGTTCAGGGGCCTGCCATGCACATCGACGGCTTCGTTAAAAACAACCTTCAGCAAACCCGCCCTGAACATGTTGACATCGGCGCCCTTGGTCGTCGTTCCTTCCGGGAACACCAGCAATGTCTGCCCTTCATTCAGGGCATTCACCAGTTTTTCATGCGCCTGCGGCAGATATTCTTTTGTGCGCTCGATAAAAATCGTGCGGAAACATTTCGCCATATAACCGATACCGGGCCAGCGGGCGATATCGGCCTTGCCGACAAAGGCCCCGCGAAAAACGCTTCCCAACACGGGCGCGTCCATCCACGACAGGTGGTTTGAAACGATGATCGATTGACGGCGCTCCGCCCTGCCCCGGACATCGAGTTCGATATTGAAAATTTTGCAAAGACTGCGCTGCATCTTCTGCGGGATGCAGGTAAAATCCTGCTGCCTCAGCCCGGCCACCCGCCCTTTGAGCGACGCCAGCGGGCCGATCACAAAGGCCTGCGCCACCGCTAGAGGCACCGCCATGGTCAGAACCGCCCCGGCACGCCACAATGCGCGAAGAAACTTCATACGACGTCCCTGTTGTTTTTTCTTGAAGCCTTTCACGCAATATAAAAAATATGACAAGAAAATGCCACTTCCGCGTCTGCTGCGTCGCAACATACCCGCAAGGCTTTCTCCGAACCGGAAAATCCTTATAATCGGTTCCTATGAAACCTTTTACAAAACTGACGGCGATTGCCGCCCCGCTGCCGCTGATGAATGTCGATACCGACATGATTATCCCGAAGCAGTTCCTGCGCACGATCCAGCGCACCGGGCTGGGGAAAAACCTGTTCAACGATATGCGCTACGATGAATCGGGGAACCCGAAAGCCGATTTCATCCTGAATATCCCGCCCTACGACCACGCGGAAATTCTGGTCGCGGGCGAAAATTTCGGCTGCGGCTCCAGCCGCGAACATGCCCCGTGGGCGCTTCTCGATTTCGGCCTGCGCTGCGTTATCGCGCCGTCCTATGCCGATATTTTTTACAACAACTGCTTTAAAAACGGCATCCTTCCCGTCATTTTGAAACAGGCACAGGTTGACGCCGTGATGGAAGACGCGCAGGCCGGGCTGGAGGTCACCATCGACCTCGGCGCGCAAATCGTGCGCAGCGGCAACCGCGAATTCAAATTCGAAATGGAATCGTTCCGCAAACATTGCCTGATGAACGGGCTGGACGACATCGGGCTGACGCTGGAAAAGCGCGATGCGATTGAGGCGTATGAGAATAAAATGAAGACTGAAAGATCGTGGGTCTAAGGATTCACCACTAAGGACACTAAGATTAGAAAAAACTTAGTGTCCTTAGTGGTGAATAAAAAGGAAAATTAAAAATGAACCATTCCATTGTCATTCTCCCCGGTGACGGCATCGGCCATGAAGTCATGGCGGAGGTAAAAAAAGTCATTGCCTGGGTGCAGGCCAATACCGATTTGTCCTTTGATATCACCGAAGACCATATCGGCGGCACGGCGATTGATTCCTATGGTGTGCCGCTGGCCGATACCACGCTGGAAAAATGCCGCAAGGGCGGAACGGTATTGATGGGCGCGGTCGGCGGGCCGCAATGGGACAAGGTCGATTATGCGCTCCGCCCGGAGGCCGGGTTGTTAAAGCTGCGCAAGGATCTCGACCTGTTTGCAAATCTGCGCCCGGCGATCGTCTTTGACGCACTGGTCGACTCCTCGACGCTGAAGGCCGATATCGTGCGCGGTCTGGATATCATGATCGTGCGCGAACTGACGGGCGGGGTTTATTTCGGGGAACCGCGCGGGATCGAAGATCTGGGGAACGGACAAAAACGCGGTTTCAACACCCAGACCTACACCACGGCGGAAATCGAACGGGTCGGGCGTGTGGCTTTTGAAATGGCGCAAAAACGGCACAGCCGCGTCACCTCCTGCGAAAAAGCCAATGTGATGGAATCGGGGAAATTATGGCGCGAAGTCATCACCGCCCTGCATGCGGCGGAATACCCGGATGTGCAACTCAACCATATGTATGCCGATAATTGCGCCATGCAGTTGCTGCGCCACCCGAAACAATTCGACGTGATCGTCACCGATAATCTGTTCGGCGATATTTTGTCCGATGAGGCCAGCATGCTGACCGGGTCGCTGGGGATGCTACCCTCCGCGTCGCTCGGCGCGGCGGATGCCACGGGCCGCCGCCTTGCCCTCTATGAACCCGTCCACGGCTCCGCGCCGGATATCGCGGGTCAGGGCAAGGCCAACCCGCTGGCCGCGATTTTATCCTTTGCCATGGCCCTGCGCTATTCCTTCCATCGCGGCGATATCGGCGAACGGATCGAATGGGCGGTCGAAGATGTTCTGGGTCAGGGAATCCGCACCCCCGACATCATGGCCGCAGACTGCACCCTCACCGGCACCTCCAGCATGGGCGACGCCGTCATTGCCACATTGTCGCAGCAAAAGGCCGATGCCGCCTGATACTTT
The DNA here is from genome assembly GCA_964400125.1 of uncultured Micavibrio sp. Lineage (GTDB taxonomy): Bacteria > Pseudomonadota > Alphaproteobacteria > Micavibrionales > Micavibrionaceae > Micavibrio. The sequence goes on from CAYNSR010000001.1 coordinate 211,572, forward strand.
CTCCCCATCCCACTATTCGCAGGAGGGGGAGTTTTGGTTTTACAGACGCGGCTATAACCAAAGAAAAAGCCCCGGAAACAAATCCGGGGCTTTTCGTATTCCGCTTGCAATCAGGTATTAGCCCTGAATACGGATATAGAGGCCGCAAACTTGGGCAGGATTGATCTCGTCATAAGCACCGGTGGCCGAATCGCAGGCTGCACCAAAGCCACGAACAGACCCCGTACCCGGCTGACCATCATCGATTTTATTATCAATGCGGAAGGCTTGATTTGGATTGAGTGCCTCAACAGGTGCAAGACCAGCGCTCAGTGTCAATCCAAGATAAAGCCCTTGATTGGGGTTAACTGCATTGTTGACAATATTCAGGAAGTGAACCGCCAATCCGGTTGTGCTCCCGGCATGAAAGCCGCCGCTGATATTGGCTTCCGGATAAATACCGCCCCAGGTCGTCCCGCCAGCCGGATTGATCCCGGTCAAAAGATCGGCCGCCGCCAGATGCACAAAGAACTGCAACGACTCACCGGCAGGTGCCCCGGCAAACGTATCGTTCAGCGCCCTGTTCCCGTCACCGGCAACATTGCAAGGCGCCGCAGTACACGCCGGAAGGCGTGTGGTTGGCGTCAGCATATCACCCGGCAGCGCCGAATACATATCATCAAAGGTGGACACGGAAGCATCCATCGCCTTCACCTGTGCGACCGTTGCTGTAATCTGTGCGTTATTAATCAACTCCTGACCCTTCAGAACACCACCGATCAGCAGACCGATAATAATCATCACGATAGCCAGTTCGACAAGCGTAAAACCTGCCTGTGACCGAATTTGTTTGGACATATTTTTTCTCTCCTTGAGATGACTGCAGACGTAAGAACAGGATGAACAACCGTTGAGTGGAAACGACTCGGGCGGCATGAAAATTATACACGCACAAACGAGTCTGAAAACCCCCAACCTGTTCAGATTGAAGGAAATTCCTGAATGATCGGTTAATTCTGGCACTCTGCCTGATCATCGTGACAGGATAAGAAACCAGTTTATCATAATAATGATGAGCGATGTGTAAACAGGACAAAAAACGGAGTGCGCGAATCACCCGGTTTTCTTCATTTCATCCCGATATTGCCCGGGCGTTTTTCCGGTGATGTCACGGAAAACGCGGTTAAAGGAAGCAATGGAATTGAACCCGACCTCCTCCGCAACGGTCTTGATCGCGGCATCGGTCTCCGCCAGCAGGCGCATGGCATCGCCAACCCGCCGTTCACTGAAAAGCTGCGGCAGGGTTTTACCAAAATGCTGGTTGATAACGCGGGAGACAACGGTTTCGGATATCCCCAGTTCCTTGGCAAGGCTGACCCGGTTATAGGACGGCTCCTGATAGATTTTTTCCAGCGCCAGCAATTCCTCGATCCGTCCGGCGATTTTATGATCCTCCGCGCTCAGGACCGGGTGCGGGTGTATGCGGCTGGCGCGTTCGACCAGATTGACGGCCTGCGGATAAATCCGGAACAGGCTGGTCCCCGCCAGATAGACAAACCCCAACCCCCATATGGTCCGGATAACGGTGGCCTCGTCCGGCGTCAGCAAACCGGTCAGCCCCAGCAACATCGTGCCCAGAAAACACAAATTCACCAGCACCAGCGCAAAAATCAACCAGTACCGATCCCGCCCCACGGGCTGTGACACCATCTGCGCCAGAACCGGGCGTTGCGACCACATCGCAATCATGCTGCCCACCCCGGCCAGCAGCCCGGTCAGAACCAGCCACTCCGCCAGATCAGTATCCGGCACCATATGATGCAAGGCGACCGCCAGCCCGTAGGCCAAGGGAACCAGCCCGACAACCCACAGGCTGCGCCAGCGCGGCGGCTCGATAATGCGGGCGATCTGGGTCATCAGCAAAACCGAAAGCGGCGGCCCCAGAAACCACAAGCCCCACATCACCCGGTCATAGAACGGCAACAATTCACCCAGAAAGCGATGGGCAAAACCCGACAGAAACGCCAGCGCCAGCACAAGAAAATAGGCAAACGGAATCACTGCGCGCTGCCACCCCCCGGCGCGAAACGCCATATAGACCAGAATATAGACGCACTGCACCAGCCCGATCAGCGACAGGATTTCAGGAACGGTAAACAGCAGCGGTTGGAACTCGTCCTCCATCCGGTCAATATACCCTTGTCTGAAAATTTTCTAAAGATACGATTTCGGTAAATGCCGACGCCTTGCTATTTCACTGCGGTGCAAAGTTTTTCCGCGGCAGCCTCTTCCGGGGTCAAAATCCGGTCGCAGACATAATCACGGATAAAGCGTATCTCCGCCGGGTCCATATCGTCGATATTGCTATTGGCAAGAATGCTCATCATCAGGGCATAGGAGGCCTGCTTATTCCCCATCGCATTCATGACAAAGGCTGGCATCTGCCGTGTCCAGATCGGCATGTCGTCACGCGGCAGAACCGCCATTTTGTTGGCGAGATCAAGGGCGCGATTTAAATCCCCCTGCTGGAACCGGGCCAGATAAACCGCATGCGCCAGCCAGCGCCATTTATGCGGCTCGGGCCGCTGGCCGACGACTTCGAGATAATCGATCACCGGTGTCAGGTCGGAAATTTTTTTCGTTGCGCCGTAATAATACGCGGCCAAAGCAGGGATAAAATTGGACCGCCGGTCGAGTTGGTCCTCCAGAAAAAACCAGTCCCGCAATCGCGCATAATTATAATTTTCAAGCAACTGGTCCTTGCCACCAACGGACCCGAGATTTTGTAGCATCAGGCCGATCATGCGATAGGCCATCTGCGTATCCCCCAGTGTTGTGCGCGCCGCCGCCGCGACACCGGGGACGGGCGGGACATTCCCCCAGGTCGGGCGCAGATCGCGGCTGAAAAACCACAAACCGATATTCAGCGTCAGAATAACGCAGAACACCAGATAAAGCGGCAGGTTGCGTTTATCAATGACGGTCATGAATTAAAACTGCCTGCGGCGCAGGTCCACCAAGGCGGCACACACCAGCAGGGCCGTATAAAACACGCCCTGAACCAGCAGGAATCCAAACCCGACATCACCCGCCATATCCGGATAGACCAGCCATGTCGTCTGCCCCATCAGGTCCAGTCGCGGGACGACCATGGCGATGACATTCATGATTCCCTGCAAAAACGGCAGGGCCATCCCGCCCAGACCGATACTGGCAATCCCGATCAATTGCCCCATCAACCGGGCCAGAAGATAAAGGCCGAAGACCGCCAGCGCACTCCCAGCGGCACTGGTGACGACCATTGAAAAAAACAATGCCGCACTGGCCATGATAATCAATTCGATCATGAAACTGAAAATCCACAGGAGATGCCCCGCCCCCACCCCGCCGGGATTGACCGCCAGCACCGCGACGGAAACCGCTGCCGCGACAACCAGCGCCAGAATCGAAAAGGCAAGTGCATGCGAAAAAATAAACGCATTGCGGCTGATCGGGCGGGACAGCAGAAATTCAACATCCTTGGAATCAAACGACCGCCGCATATGAAAGACAATAAACAGCACCAGCCCGGCCACACCGGCAAAACGCAAACCTCCGGCGGCAAAGACCATGCCGAACTGTTCATATTCAATCAGAGCGGATGACCCCAGAAAAATGGAAAGCGCCGCCCCCACCAGCGTCAGGAGAATCAGGGACAAAAGCAACCTGTCCCGTAACGCCGCCATCAAAACATAACGTACCAGCGGCAGGGAAATGGACGATGAAAACATAAAAATATGCTCCGTTTACACAAACACCGCCCCGCACCCCCGGGGGTGCGGGAAAAGGCGCGGAAGAACGTCCGGATTACATCCGTAACGGACGGCGATCACCCGAAAAGCGTTTGTACATGTCCCGGTCAACCCTGTCGATCGTATCGTTGCTGCCATCAATAATGGTGGCCTTGATAAAGACGATCAACTCTGTCTTCTGCACCCGGTCGAGCTGCTTTCTGAACGCACTGCCCAGCAGAGGAATTTCAGACAGGACGGGAACACCGTTCTGGCCGGAATCTGTACGGTCCTGCATCAGGCCGCCCATAATCAGCGCCTGACCGGAACCCATTTTCACGACAGAATCCATCTCCTGAATATTGACAATTGGTATCGGTGAAGTAATGGGAGTAACCAACCCTTGCGCGACGAAGGCCACCGCCGGGTCGTCAATCGTCCCGACGATCCGCGTCACCGTCGGACGGACCGACATGGAGACGGAGCGATCATCAAGGTTGATCGATGGTTGAACATTAATTAGCACCCCTTCAGGAACGTTCTTGATTTCACTGTCCACATTGGTCTGGGTCGTGTTGTCGGATGTTGTGACATCGATATCGATTTCAAAATAAACCCGGTTGCTGGCGACGTTCAGCACCGCCGATTGGTTATTCAGCACCGTCAGGCGCGGGCTGGCCAGCGCCTTAACCGTCCCGAAGCGTGACGCGGCATCAATCACCGCGCTAACATCGTTCCCAGCATAACCGATGGTAAAATTCGGCGCCCCTGCAACGGCATCAGGCAGGGCCTGACGGGCAAGCCCGCCGGCACCGCCAGTAAAACCGAGAGAAAATTCCCCGATCAGGTTTTCAAACACTTCCCAGTTGATCCCGGCGGAAAATTCATCCGTCAGAGACACTTCAAGAATTTTTGCCTCGATCAGAACCTGCGACGTGACGGAACGTTTCAGCTCCGTCATATACTCTTCAATCTGCTTATGCTGGCGCTCTGTGGCATTGACCGCCAGCATGCCTGCCTGCTTGTTGATCGCGAAGGACGCCCCGTCCGGGCTCTGTCCAGCGACAACCTGCGCGGGCGAAGCCTGCGCCGGACCCGTCGGCAGGGACTGGACCTGCAGCGTCGCCGCAGGCGGCGTGACCTGAATGATCTGCTCGCCATCCGGTCCCGTTGTCACCACCGGCTCGACCGGGGCGGGATTGACGGGGGCCGCCGTAATCGTGGGGTCGTTCTGCGTTGCCAGAACCGCATTCGACATGGGAATGCCCAGAACCTGCGTCAGGTTGGTCGTCAGCTCGCCCCAGAAATCAGACTCGCTTTTGCTGGCTGCTTCGAACTTGGAGCCGGTATTGGCCCCCTCGCCCGACACGACAGAAACGTCATTCTTGATGGAACTGGTGTTGGAGCGAATAAAGCTCAAATAATCGATCTTGTAAGTCTTGTGGTAGGGCGTATCCAACTCGATCCGGACCTTGTCGTCCACGAATTTGTAACGCAAACCGGCAATCTCGGAAATGTGTTTAATCACCATATCAAAAGGCTTATCGCGTGCTGTAAAAATCACCGAGCCCTTGATACGGGGATCAAGCTCGATGTCAAACCCGGCCTGATTGGCAAGCTCGAACAACGCATCGCGCAACGGTACAGTCTGGTTAACGGAAATCGACACCAGCGGCATGGCGCGCAGTTTTTCGGACGGGTTCGCAACATAAGCCTGCAACGCTGGAATACTGTCGTCATGGGCCGCAGCATCCGCGATCGCATCTTCCTGCGCGATGCGCGGCGCCATGGCATCGCGATAATCCTGCATCTCCATATGGCCGGAGCGATCCATCTTCAAGTGATTGCGCGTCAGATCGCAGCCCGACAACCCGACCGTCCCCATCGACAACCCCAGAACAAGAAAGGAAACACTGCCAAGCGTTTTTGCAGAACCGGACATATGGCGCATCGATATCTCTTTTATAAAGCAAGGGGTCAACAGGGAAACGTGGTGGGCCAGAACAAGACGGCCTCCGCTATACGCCGAAGCAGTCTAGGACATAACTATAACATGATGAATATGCCGCGCAAAAGCCTTAATCGCGCCGGAAAATTATTTGCGATAAGTGTGCGACGGGGCAGGCACTCAATCCGAAAAACGCATCCGGGTAACGTCCAGAGCCTTGAGCGTGTCCGGGTCGCCCTGCCCGACCTTGAACTGCTGGATCTTGATTTTCATGTCGCCGGGCTGGTCTGACTGGGACACGGCCGTTTCCTCGGAAATTTTTCCGGCCTTGAAAAGGCGCAGCAACGACTGGTCGAAGGTGCACATGCCCATCTGGGTATTTTGTTCCATAACATCGCGAATCTTTATGATATCGCCCTTGTGGATAAGATCCTTGACCAACCCCTGATTCAGCATGACCTCAACGGCCAGATTCATGCTGCCATTTGTGCCCTGCACCAGACGTTGCGATATGCAGGCGCGTAAATTCATCGAGAGGTTCAGGCGAATTTGCCCGTGCATCTCCTCCGGGAACAGGTTCACAATCCGTTCGATGGATTGATAGGTGTTGTTGGTGTGCAGGGTTGCAAGGCAAAGATGTCCTGTCTCCGCCGCCGTCAAAGCCTGTTCCATCACCTCACGGTCGCGGATCTCGCCCACCAGAATAACATCGGGCCGCTGGCGCAGGGCGTTCTTCAGGGCAATCGCATAGGATTCCGTATCAACCCCGACTTCCCGCTGGGTGATGACGGATTTTTTATGTTCATGAAAATATTCGATCGGGTCTTCGATTGTAATGATGTGCCCCTGCTCACGGGTATTGCGATAGTCGATCATCGACGCCAGCGTTGTCGATTTTCCCGACCCCGTCATCCCGGTAATCAGGATCAGTCCGCGCCGCTCCAGCGACAACGCCCCGAGAACATCCGGCAGATTCAATTCTGCAAAACTGGGAATTTTAGAAATGATGCGGCGAATGACCAGAGCCGGAAACTGGCGCTGGCGCAAGGCATTGATCCGGTAACGGCCAAAACGTCCAACGTCGAGCGATGTATTCAACTCCATCTGCCCTTCAAAATCCCGGCGCTGGCGGTTGGTCAGAATTGAACCGATGATATCATTCACCTCGTCGACCGTCATCGGCGTATCACGCAAAGGGACAAGGCCGTTATCGGTACGCAGCGTCGGCGCCACCCCGACCGTCAGATACAGGTCGCTGGCAGAGAGCTCGCTCATTTTCTGGAAGTACTGGAGAATCTGCGGTGTCGTCAAAACGAATATCCCTCATCCCCCGGCGTTCCACGCACACCGATAGCCGCCGCCTTGCGGCTGACGGCGTCCTGTTTCTTGCCGCCGCCGAGGGAAGCAGCCACCTCGTCGTCATCCGCACCGCCGTCATCGGTGGTTTTAAGAAGCGCACGGCGCGCCTCGCTCTTGTCGATGATGCCCTGTTCGACCATGGCATTGATGGCGTCTTCCATCGTGACCATGCCGTAACGCGATCCTGTCTGGATCATCGAATACAATTGCGCGACCTGATTTTCACGAATCAGGTTGCGAACAGCATTAGTGCCGACAAGAATCTCGAACGCGCCAACGCGCCCCTGACCATCCGGTTTTTTCAACAATGTCTGCGCAACGACACCCTGTAAAGAACTGGCCAGCATGGCGCGGATCATCTCCTTGTCCCCCGTCGGGAAGGCATCGATGATACGGTCAACCGTTTTCGAGGCAGAATTGGAGTGCAAGGTTGCAAAGACAAGGTGGCCCGTTTCCGCCGCAGTCATCGCCAGCGCGATGGTTTCATAATCGCGCATCTCCCCCACCAGAATAACGTCGGGGTCTTCGCGCAACGCCGATTTCAGGGCACGGGCGAAGGATTTCGTATCGGTGCCGATTTCGCGGTGATTGACCAGACTTTTCTTCGACGTATGAAAAAATTCAACCGGGTCTTCGACCGTGATGATATGGCGGCCATCGTTTTCATTAATGTGATTAATCAACGACGCCAGCGTCGTTGATTTCCCCGACCCCGTCGGGCCGGTAACGAGAACCAGCCCTTTTTCAAGCTCGGCGAAACGCCGCATGATCGGCGGCAATTCCAGTTCTTCCATCGTCGGCACCAGCGATGGAATGCTCCGCAACACGGCAGCCGTTCCCGTACGCGTGGTGAAGGCGTTGACGCGAAAACGCGCTTTTTCTCCATAGGCAATGGCAAAATCAAGTTCCATCTCGCGTTCGAAATCGGCGCGCTGATCTTCGGTCATGACCGAATAAAGCATGGTCCGGATATCGTCGCTTTGCAGCGGCTCAGCCTTGATCCGCTTCATTTCACCGTGCACGCGAATGATCGGCGCGTTCAGCGGACTCAAGTGAAGGTCGGATGCGTTGTTCTGAATGACGAAGCGCAGAAGCTGCAGAATATCCAAGATATTTCTCCCCTCAGGAGATGAAGAAGACGAAAGAAGGCGTGACGCCCATACCTACTTTAAACGGAAAAAAGCAAACGGAAGGTAAACAAGACCCGGAAAAGACCAGTTTTTTCAATGATGACCAAAGGACAGGCCGCCGTCAAGCGCGTCAGAACGACGGCAAGCCCTGAAAAGCCCGGATTTCCGCCAGAAAAAGGACAGCAACCAGCAAAGCGAATACCAACGCCGGGCCGAAGGGAAAAAGGGATTTTTCTTTCCATATCCTGAATACCAGCCCCAGCCCCACGCCGCAAAGGCCGGAAAGAATCAAAAAGACCGGAAACGCCGCCAGCCCCAGCCACAGCCCGGCTACAGCAAAAAATTTGACATCCCCCATGCCCAGTGCATCTTTTTTTAGAACCCCGCTCATCACCCAGCCCAGCGCCAGCGCCACGCCACCATAGACCGCCGCCCCGGCCAACGCCCCCGGCACAACCCCGGTGGCGAACGCAAACGCCAGACCGAGCACAGCCAAAATCATATTGATCCGGTCGGGCAAAATCATGTGCTCGAGATCAACCGCAATCATGGCAACAAAAAACGGCATCGCCAGCATGAGAATCCCCCCCGGCAGACTCCACCCGTAAACCGCATAGGCGGCAATGCACCCGGCCATGGTCGCCAGTTCAATCAGCGGATAGCGCCAGCCAACAGCCACACCGCAATGACGGCATCGCCCGCGCAGGAAAATCCATGAAAAAAGCGGGACAAGATCACGCCACGACAAGCGATGCCCGCACGCGGGGCAGGCCGATTGCGCCGCTTTCCCGCCCGAAGCAATCCACGACAGGCCACGCGGCACACGCCACGAAACCGCGCTGGCAAAACTGCCCAGAACAAGGCCGAAAAACGTGACCAGAAGAATATCGGGAATCATTTCATACTTTTTTGAACGCGCCTATATCCGGCGCAGCTTCGACAGGCGGTCATAAATCGCTTCGCGCGGCACCGAACGGCCATTGCCGTAAACGGCATCAATCTCCAATGCCTGTTCGTAATACTGGATCGCCTGCTGCCTGTTTTTCCCCATCCGGTCGACGACAATCGCCATGTTGTAAAAATGCCCGGCGTTTTGCGGCTGCAGGCTCGCAGCCTTGCCCAGCAGAATCAGGGACTGTTCGTAATTCCCCATCTGCGCGTAAATCATGCCCATCTGCGCGGCAATGCCCCCATTGCTGGGAAATTTCCCGCCGAGATCCATCAGGCGGCGCAACGCAACTTCGGGATATTGCTCCTGTATCAGACCCGTCAGATTGATGATGGCGTCAATGTTATCAGGCATGATGTCGATCAGTTTCTCGTAGGTCATGATCGCCTGTTCGTTCAGGCCCGTCTTTTGTTGTGCAACCGCCAGCCCCATCAAAATACGCGGGTCGCGTTCGTTCTTGCGCGCCAATTGCTGGAAAATTTCCAGTGCCGATTCATAACGCCCGAGATCAAGCGCGCGATTGGCGGCAACCACCTGCGATTCTACATCGGTGACATCGTGATTTTTACGCACAATCACCAGCTTCGACCCCGGCTCCTGTATCGGATCGACCTTCCGGGGGCCTACCGTTTCCGACAACGGCCCCGTGGGCACATTCAGCGACGAGTCAAAATAAACATCCGGCTGTCCGGAAGCGTCGTCCGGCACCGGTATTTTTGAAACGCGCGTATCTCCGACAGCTTCGTCAGGCACGGGAATAACGGCCTCCACCGGAGCCAGAACGGCACCATCCGGCGGCGGTGCAACAGACGTGACATCCTCGACGATCATGACGGGCGGCGGCGGGGCGGAATCCGAACCGCCAAGAACCTCGGCTTCCGGCGGACGGGGCGCAGGGCCGCCATCCGTACCACTCAACAACGCAGGTTCCGGCGGCAAATCCTGCGACAGGGCGGCACCCGGAATCATACCTGTCATGGCAATGGCAGCCACAGCGGACAAAAACACCGGCGAAAACTTCAGCGTGTTGCGCATATTCGGATCAACCTCTTTCCCGGCAAACGGGCAAAACAAAACCATGCGGCCCGAAGGGAACCGCTCCATAGAATCTAACAAAAACAACAGGGAAAGAAAATCCCTTCAACCATCTTTTTAGCCCCGAAAACACAAATCTCACGCCGCACGCGGCTGTTCAATGCATTTCAGGAAAGCCCGCTCCAGATTATCCGCCGCTGCATGTGCCTTCAGCGCACCGGGAGTCCCGGTGTAAAGAAGGTGGCCTTCGTGCAAAACCGCAACACGGTCACAAATTTCATCCATATCGGCGAGGATATGGGAGCTCAGGAAAATAGTTTTCCCCTGTTTTTTCGTTTCCAGAAGCATATCCTTGACTGCAGCCCGCGCACGCGGGTCCAGCCCGCTCATCGGCTCATCGAGGATAAACAATCCGCATCCTGTCAAAACCGTCCCCATCAACCCGAGTTTCTGGCGCATCCCCTTGGAATAGGTCTGCACCCTCCGGTCGAGCGCAAGCGGGTCCAGCCCCAGACGAAGGGCGGCAGCACGCGCCTGCGCATCGTCGAGCGGCTGGCGGTAAAGCTGCGCCGAAAAGGACAAAAATTCCATGCCCTTCAAAAACCACGGCGGATCGAACCGTTCCGGCAGATACGCATATTGCCTGCGCCCCTGCTCCGCCAGGCGCTCCTGCCCGAACACCCGGATCGCTCCGGATTCGACCTCGCGCAACCCGAGGATGGATTTTATCAACGTCGTTTTCCCCGCCCCGTTCAAGCCCATCAGGCCAAACGTTTCACCTTCCGCGATATCGAGCGTAAGACCATGCAGCACACGGGTTTTGTCATAGGAAACACGGACGTCCTGAATCGACAACGCACCCGGCATCAAAACGCCCCTGCGGGAGTCCCGGGAAGGAAAATACGGCTGTCGAGATTAAACCGTTCATGCGGGCGCATCCGAACCGGATATATCTTGTTGGTATAACCATCAAACCATTTCAGGTCGATATAGGTGCGGCTGACCTTGATATCCATCACCTGCGGCGGAATAGCATCCGGCGTAATGCGCACACCGTTCAACCAGACCGTCCATTTCGACCCGGCCCCGTAAGCAATGCCGCCCAGCCACAATTCGCGAATCCCGCGTTCGCGCGGCGCGGCGTTCTCACCGGCGCTCAACTCTCCGGGATCGGGAAGGCGGGCATTGAATCCCTTCTTGGCCTCCTGCAAAAGCGCATGCTGCCAGGCCGTATAAAAAAGAGTCTGGAGCGCATCCGGCAACACCGTTGCATCCCGCAAACGGCTCTTGGCTTCGGCAATGTCGAGAAGCGCCGTATTATCGACGTTCTGGCGCAGCACATTGATCGTTCCGTCACTGGCCGGAGCGATAACGTCCCCCAGCACAGGAGGATTTTCCGGCATGTTTTCCGGAACCGTTTCCACACTCAATGTCGCCGTCGGTGCGCTTTCCTGCGCGGAGGCAATGCCCGCAAGGGATAAAGCCGAAAAAACAACAAAGCCGCAAAGCACCACCCCGGCGGTGAATGCTTCAAGTTTTCTCTCCGGTGGTCTGAAAGCTGTCATCATTGCGGCATCCCCGGCTGCTGGCCAAGCTGTTGCGGCAAGTTGGCCCGCGGCACCATTGTACTCCAGTCAAAATCGACATTCGCACTCACCAGAACGGTCGGAACCCCATTGCCGATCTGGCGCAATGTCACCTCATCAATATCCAGTTTGCGCTCAAGCGTCAGCCCGGTAACGGCAGCATGACCCGGAAAAGCGTTTTCCATCCAGTAAATGAAATTGTAGATATCAATATCATCGAGAGCATCGATATTGACCTTGATCGGACTATGCAGAATCACATGCCCTGCAGACGATGCCTTCTCGTTTTCACGGACATCGGCGGCGCCAATCTGGTATTTGGCGGACAGAACCTTTGACGTTGCCTGAATGGTTTCAATCATGCGCCGCGCCTCGACGCGATCCTGCGCACTGAAAAAACGTGTTTTTTCAAGATCGCCGAACAGGTTTTTCTGTTCCTGAATCTGCTGATATTCGGTCTGCATGGTCTGGATTTCGTTACGGCGGGCAACCACTGCGGATTTGACGGCACGAAGATCCTTCTCCGTCTTGGCTGCTTGCGGGATAAAGACGTAATAAAGCAGCACCGCCAATAAAATATTCGCCGCCGCGAGAACGGCAAGAGTCAATACCCGCTTGGCACCGAGAATTTGAATCATTCCAAAGTCCCCCTGATGGTGATCTCGGCCTTGAAATCCTCCTGCCGGGCCTGTGAAGATGTCCCGACCTCGCCCACCGTATTTTCTGTATAGGTAATGCCCGCAACCTGCTTGGTGACATCGACCTTGTAGGACGCCGGCAGATTGGCAGCCAGACGATGGCTCAGGTCATTGACCTCCCGAACCCCATCCTCGGGCTTCAGCGTCGGCGGAAAACTTAACACCATGACCGCCTCCATCGTCGGACTCGGTCTGGGCTGCCCCTGACCGGGGAAAGCCTGAACCGAAGGCAATGTGCGTTTGACAACCAGCTTGTCGATCCGCAATTCCTGCCCCAGCGCCTTGCCGATCCCCTGCAACAGGGGCAACGGGCGCAACCCGTCATTTTCCAGCTCCGCAAATGTATTCAATGAACTCTGGATCAGCTTCACATCAAACCCCAGAGCCTTCATCCGCTCCAGCTCTGCCAGATATTTCACCTCCAGATCGGCCTGCACCGTTTTTTCCGATTGCAGATCGCCCCGCGCCATCACCAAAGCCTGCGCTTCCGACATCGTCGCCCATGACAAATAGGCCGCCGATCCGAACATCAGCAAGGCCGCAACCATGGCCGCCTGACGGGGACCGTAAATCTTTTTGATATCCGGCGCTTCCATCGGCAGGATAAAACGCGCCTTTCTGGCCGACCATGCCGCATGCAGGGGGTCCGCGTGATACTGGTCCTGCTGCGAGCCGATACGAAAACCCAGGGCATCCGCAGCTTCCGTGACGGTGTAACTGGTGTAGTTGCATGGCACATCGATCAGATCGCGCAACTGCTCCCCGGCGGAAGGTGTGGCGATGACAAACACTTCCGTCCCTTCTTCTGCCGTATAGCCGAAACGGGACAGATAGCTGATCGTCGCCTTGAATTCCTGCGCGACCTCGTTCACCCAGGCATTCGGGTCGGCCTGCAAATCCGTGACCGGCGTCATACGGGTCATGGCCAATTGTCCGTCGCGGGTAATCACCTGCCGCAGGCCGCCGCCCATATGCTGGCCGATCATCACCGCCCAGCGCGATTTTATTTTTTCGCGCTTCATCGCCTTGTCGGCGAGCGCCTTCACCATATCGGAAGATTCTACCGGCAACAGGGTAAATCCTGCAATCGAAGCCAGAGATTGCTTTGCCGCAGAAAGCGTTTTCGACACCGGTTCCGACATCGGCACGGCGGCAAACAGATACATGCCGCCCGAAGCGGCAGAGCCGGCCTTCGCCGCAGCGCTATTGCCATTTTTTACCTTGTCCCTGACCGGCAGGGCGCCACGGATCGGGTAATTCGGAAAAGCGGCACTCAGCTTGCGCGCCAGCACGCTCGCCTTGTCCATGGGACCGACCTTGGGCATGCGCTGGCCGCCCTTGAAATGCTGGTCCGTCATGTCGTTCAGCAGCAGGACGGGCTTGCCCTTGCATTCACGGCGAATAATCTCCGCCACCGCATCTTCGAAATCCTTGGCCGTCCACGGCACCGTATCGATCAGGCGGGTTTTCCCTCCACCTGAATCGTAGATATAAAGCGCCTCGTCCCCGATCAGGAGAACACAGCGTGCAGGCGCGAGGAACGAAACGGAGGACATGCGGTTTAAAAATCCATGGTTTCAAAGCTTGAGTAAATCGGACCGAAGACAGCAACGGCGATCCAGAGAATCATAACACCAAGAAGCGCCGTTAGCATAGGCTCAATCATGGCAATCAGCCCCTGAACGGCCTCATCGACGTCCTTGGTATAAAAATCGGCCACCTGGTCCAGAACCACTGTCAAATTCCCGGATTCCTCCCCGACCTTAATCATTCGGATGACCATGCTGGGGAATTCGCCGGATGCATTGAAGGATTCGGAAAGCGGACTGCCCGCCGCCACTTGCTGTTCCACCCCTTCCAGTGCATCGATCAGATAGGTATTGGAGACCGTTTGTCTGGCATTCTTCAAGCCCTGCATGACATCGACGCCGCTGGCGAACAATGCGCCGAAAGTCTGGGCAAAACGTGCAATACTGATCTTGCGGATCAGTTGCCCGGCAATCGGCATATCCAGAAGTATTCTGTCCGTTTCGAACCTGAACGTCTCGGAACTCTTGCGCAAGGATTTGAAAACCACAAACAATACCGGCAAGGCTCCCAGAATCGCCCACCAGTACGACTGGAAAAACTTTGATGTTGCGATCAGCGACGTCGTATAGATCGGCAATTCCTGGTCCAGAAACTCGATAAAGCCGACGATCTGCGGCACAACGAAACCAAGCATGACAACAACAGTTAAAATCACCACAGCAACCAGAATCATGGGGTAGCGCGTTGCCTTGCGCACCTTCGACTGCATATCATCGACCCATTTCAGATACTTGATAAGATGGCGATATGACGCCGTCAGATCCCCTGTTTCCTCACCCGATGAAATAAGAGAGATGTATAAGTTATTGAATGTCTTTGGATGTTGCGCCATCGCCTCAGACAGGGCGCTGCCCTCGGATACATCCCGGTAAACATCGGACAGGATGTCGCGCAAGACATCCTTGTCCGTCGTATCGCGGATATCGCTCAGCGCTTCCAGCAGGGGAACACCGGCGCTTTGCATCTGTTCCATATGCAAAAACAACTGGATCAGATCCCGGACCTTGACCCCCTTCATGCCGATACTGCCGAGAATGCCCCGTTTCTTTGACAGGGATGCGCACTGCACCAGTTCAAGGCCCGCACTTTGCAACTGGTTATAAAGGTCGTTTTCGTTCGCAGCCGAAATCACGCCGCGAACAGGGCGACCCTTATTGTTGATTGCGCGATATTTAAAACGTTCATTGGCCATGACCAAATACAAAACCACAACACAAAAGGGAACATAAAGACCGGAGAAAAGGGGGAAGAGACATCGCAGCCACGGCTATTTGTTGATATCAACGGCCGTCGCCAGAGACTGGAGGGTTGTAATGCCTTCCAGCACCTTCAGAATGCCATCGTCCTTCATTGTTTTAAAGCCCTTTTCGTATGCAAGTTTTCGTAACTCAGCCTTGCTTCCGTTTCTGGAAACAACATCATCGAGATCCTCATCCATAAACAGGATTTCCGCAACCGCAATACGGCCCTTGTAACCCTGCCCCGCACAGGCATGGCAACCGCCCTGCTTCGCCTCGTAAATCGTTGGCGGATTATCCGGGTCCAGTTTCATAATCCGGCACTCTTCCGCCGTTGCCACATGCTCGACGCGGCATTCCTTGCAAACCTTCCGCACCAGACGTTGTGCGAATACGGAAATAATATTTCCGGCCACCATCCCCGGCTTCAGCCCCAGATCCAGCAAACGCGGAATCGCGCCGAACGAATCATTGGTGTGCAGGGTGGTATAAACCTGGTGTCCGGTCATGGCCGCCTTCAGCGCCATTTCCGCCGTAATCGGGTCGCGGATCTCCCCCAGAAAGATGATATCCGGGTCCTGACGCATCAGGGCGCGCAAACCGTCGGCGAATTCCAGCACCCCTTCGCGCACCGGAGTCTGGCGAATCATCGGCAGGGAATATTCCACCGGATCTTCCATGGTCTGAATATTCACCTCAACGGAATTGATTTCATTCAACATCGAATAAAGCGACGTTGATTTCCCCGAACCGGTCGGACCCGTCACGATGATGATTCCCTCCGGACGGGACTGCGACCGCTTGATCAACTCGCGGTTATGCGAACTGAACCCCAGTTGTTCCATCGGCACGATCGCGGCACTCTGGTCCAGAACGCGCAGGACGATATTCTCGCCATGCACCGTCGGCAACGACGAAACACGAAAATCCGCCGCCTTGCCGCCGACATTCAGGCCAAACCGGCCATCCTGCGGGCTGAGCTTGTCCGCGATATTCATGCTCGCCATGATTTTCAGGCGTTGTGAAATCCCGCTCCAGTGCTGCTTGTGCAAAATTTGCGCGGTGTAAAGGACGCCATCCTTGCGATAGCGCAAACGCACGAAGTTTTCTTCCGGCTCGAAGTGAAGATCCGAAACGCCGATTTTGACGGCATCGAAAACCAGCGCATTAACCAGCCGGACAATCGGGTGCGAATACGCCTCGTTTTCGCTGAGCGTTGCGACATCCGGGGCCTTCCCCTCCTCCAGTTCTTTCAAAATGGCGGAAATCGAGCTGGCATAACCATAGGCCGCATCAATCGCTTCGACCAGAATCGACGATGTCGAAACCAGCGGCTTGATCGTCAGGTTTTTCGGCACATAGCGGCGCAACGCATCCATGGCCATGACATCGAACGGGTCGGCCATGGCCACAAAAATATCTTCCGGCGTAACCGATATCGGCAAGATTTGGTGCTTGACGGCGATCTGCTTGTCGATCAGGGCCAGAACCTCGCCGTCGAAAATAGTGGTCTTGGGGTCAAAGACCGTAAAGCCTGAACTTTCCGCAAGGAAACGCGACAATGTGTCTTCATCGATAAAGCCGAGATCGACCATGACCGCCCCCAGCATCTTGCCGGTGACTTTCTTTTCCTGCAACGCGACGTTCAACTGGTCGCGGGTAATAATTCCCTTGGCGACAAGGCGGTCACCGATCCGGCCAAGCCCGTCCGCACCTCCCGGCCCGACGGCAGGGCCATCTTGCGTCGATACTGTTCGCCCGGTGCGAATCGCGACATCGCGCACCGTGCTTCCTGCACCCGGCCCGGTTGTGCGCGGCCCTGTCGTGGTCGTCACACCACCGCGAATCTCGGACAGGAATCGGGACAGGGTTGCATGACTGACAAAACCCATCTCCACCAGAACGACGCCGAGAGCCTTCCCGGTCGTTTGTTTTTCACTGACGGCACGATCCAGTTGACTCTGGGTGATAACCCCTGCGGCGACAAGCTGGTCGCCGATCCGGTTGGCGCGCTCCGTTCCGGCAATCGGCCCCGGAGACGTCCCCGGCCGGGACTCCGATTCAAGCGCACATCCGGTGATCATGTCCTCGTCGATTACCAGCGCCACGGCCCCGTCGCCGAGGTCGTCCGGTTGCGAAGATTTATGATCTTTACTGGTATTATCCATTGAACAAGCATCCTAAAACGGGCTTCCCCCGAACGGGGAACTGACGTCAGCCCTATACCCAGAATTAAAGGAAAAGCTTAAAGAAAACGCTAATATATTATGACAATATTTTGACCTAGCCTTTTGTATTTCCTTTGCTTTTTACACCAACCGCCCCTCAAAAACAATATTTCCGGCCTGGAACATCAAAAAAACCGGCAAACCTGCCAACAGGTTGCAAATCCTCAGTTTAGTGTTTCACAACGTTATCTTCTCGGTTACCTTTACCCGGTATGATGATTTCTTGAGGCAAATTTTATGACCGAAGACAATTCCTCCATCGCATCGCTGACCGAAGCCACCCGTGGCCGGGCCAAATTTTCCGGACACGGCAATGCCGTTGGTGCCGCCGGGTTCAAGGTTCTGGCCGATAACCCGGATTGTGAATTCCTATCAAATTCCGGCCAGCAATCCATCATCGACGCCCCTGCGGAAGGGTTTGGCAAAATCATCGTCGGCGCAGCTTGGGACAACATCGTCACCAAAAATACTGGCCTGCTGAAAAAACTGCTGAAAAAGGCCACGCGGCAGGGAATCGATATCGACCTTGGCTGCCTGTATGAAATGCAGGACGGCACACGCGGCTGCATTCAGGCTTTCGGCGACATGTACGGAAAATATGACGCTAACCCGTTCATAATGCTGTCCGGCGATGAAAAGACCGGCGACGCCTCCGGCAATGACGAACATATCGAAATCAACGGTACCCGTTGGAACGACATAAAACGGCTGTTGGTCTATGTCTATATTTACCATGGCGAACATGACTGGGCGGCGATCAAACCGCAAATTCAGATCACGATGAAAGACCACAGCCCGATGATCGTCACGCCGGACATCCACAACAACGATCTGGATGTTTGCGCGATCGTCATGATTGAAAACGTCAGGGGGCATATCCGGCTGACAAACCATACAGAATATTTCCCCGGTCATGCCGAAATGGATCGTGCTTTCGGTTTTGGTCTTGAATGGGCGGACGGTCAGAAATAAAATCAGGAAAGAAACATGAGCGAAGATTTCAGCAATTCCGATCTCGATATCCCCGATGTGGAACAGCCCGTATACGAAGCCTCGGAAAACCTGCTCCACAAGGGCGACTATATCGATATCCGTAAAAAAATCCCGCAACTGCAACAGGTCGCCGCCGGGGCCGGGTGGGACCAGAAAATGTTCGAGGAAGAAGCGCTCGACGTCGATCTGAGCTGCTTCGTCCTCAACAGGGAAGACCAGACCCGCGACGATGGCGATTTTGTTTTCTACAATAATGAAAACGCCTGTAGCGGCGCCGTCCGCCATCAGGGCGACAGCCGTACCGGGGCCGGAGACGGCGATGACGAAATGATAAAGATCGACCTGAACGGCCTGCCCTTCGATGTCATCAAGCTCGTCTTCGTCCTGAGCATCTACGACGCGGCGGAGCGCGACCAGAGCTTTGAAAAAGTCCGCCAGATGTATTTCCGTATGATGAATATGGATGACGACAACGAAATTTTTCGTATTAATCTGTCAGAGCAGGAATTCGTCGGCCAAACCGGAATCAAGATCGGGGAATTGGTGCGCGAAGGCCCAAAATGGTTTTTCAACGCCATTTGCGAACCCGTCCCCGGCGGCCTGGCAAAGGCCGCGACCCAGTACGGCATCATTGTCGCAAACTAGGGTTAAGCCTTATCGGTGGAGAATGCGCGCCCTACGCCGCCTCCCGTTTTTTTTCGAGCGCCTCTGGCATTCCCCCACGAATGGCCGCCTGCGCCGCCGCAAGCCGGGCAATCGGCACACGGAACGGGGAACACGACACATAGTCAAGCCCGACCGCTTCACAAAACGTGATTGACGCCGGGTCGCCGCCATGTTCCCCGCAAATGCCGAGTTTCAAATTCTTGCGCGTCGCCCGCCCCTTTTCCGCCGCGATGCGAATCAACTGGCCAACGCCGTCAATATCCAGCGTCATGAAAGGATCGCGTGGAAATATGCCCTGCCGTACATAGTCCGGCATGAACATGCCGGAATCGTCGCGGCTAAGACCCATCGTCGTTTGCGTCAGGTCGTTCGTGCCGAAACTGAAAAATGCGGCATCATGGGCAATCTCGTCTGCAACCAGCGCCGCGCGCGGCAATTCAATCATGGTACCGACGGTATAGGCAACGCTTTTACCCTTTTCCTCGAAAACCGCCTGCGCCGTTTCATCGATCATGTTTTTCAATATCTGCAATTCACGCCGCGTCGCGATCAACGGAATCATGATTTCCGGCGTTACGGACTCCGCAATCGCGGCTTCGAAAACCGCCCGCGCCTGCATCTCGTAAATTTCCGGATAGGTGATGCCAAGACGACAACCGCGATGCCCCAGCATGGGGTTGGATTCGTGCAGTTCCAGCAAGCGTTTGCGCACCTGATCGATACCGATCCCCGCCGCCACGGCAAACCCCTGAATATCGTCCTCCCCCTGCGGCAGGAATTCATGCAGCGGCGGATCGAGCAGGCGAACCGTCACCGGCAGCCCCGCCATGATTTGAAACAATTCGACGAAATCATCACGCTGCGCCGGAAGTAGCCGGGCCAGCGCATCGCGCCGCGCATGTGAATTGGTGGAAAAAATCATTTCCCGTACGTTTTGAATCCGTGACGGATCAAAGAACATATGCTCTGTCCGGCACAGCCCGATTCCTTCCGCGCCAAAATTACGCGCCGCACGCGCATCAAGCGCAGTTTCGGCATTGGCCCGCACCTCCATGCGCCGATATGTATCCGCCCACCCCATGACGGTGCCAAAATCCCCGGACAGGGCGGATTCGACGGTTGCGACCCTGCCCTGCATCACTTCGCCGGTCGATCCGTCAATGGTGATGATGTCACCTTCGCGGATGACATGATCGCCGACGGACATGGTTTTTTCCCCGGCGTTGATCTGCAATGTCCCGGCCCCGGCAACGCAAGGGCGCCCCATGCCGCGCGCGACGACGGCGGCGTGGCTGGTCATGCCGCCGCGACTGGTCAAAATGCCTGCGGAGGCATGCATGCCGTGAATGTCTTCCGGGCTGGTTTCGCGGCGGCACAGGATAATTTTTTCGCCCCGCTTTGCCCGTTCCTCAGCATCGTCGGCGCTAAAGACCGCCATACCGCTGGCCGCCCCCGGCGATGCGGGCAAGCCCCGGGCAATAATCGTCTTATGCGCCGCCGGGTCCAACGTCGGGTGGAGCAACTGGTCCAGCGATTGAGGATCGATGCGCAATAGCGCTTCTTCGCGCGTAATCAGTTTTTCTGCCGCCATATCGACGGCAATTTTCAATGCGGCGGCTGTGCTGCGTTTTCCGGTGCGCGTCTGCAACATATAAAGGGTTCCGCGCTGCACCGTGAATTCGATATCCTGCATGTCGCGATAATGTTTCTCGAGGCTCTCGCGCACGGCGCAAAGCTGCTTGTAGACGCCGGGCATGGTGCGTTCCAGATCGGACAGCGGGTTCGGCGTGCGAATGCCCGCGACGACGTCTTCGCCTTGCGCATTGACAAGGTATTCACCGTAAAAATAATTCTCCCCCGTTGACGGATCGCGGGTGAAAGCAACCCCGGTGGCGCAATCCTGCCCCATATTGCCAAAGACCATCGCCTGAATATTGACAGCTGTACCCCATTCCGCAGGGATATCGTGAATTTTACGATAGGTCATGGCGCGCGGTGTCATCCATGACCGGAACACCGCCCCAATCGCACCCCAGAGCTGTTCATGAACATCCATGGGGAAAGGCTGCCCCAGCGTGTTGAGAACCAGTTCCTTGTAGGCGGCCACAACCGCCTTCAGACTTGCGACCGACAGCGCCGTATCTTCGGTCACATCGTCGTCGCGTTTCTGTCCATCGAGAATATCTTCAAAATCATGATGCGGAACATCCAAAACGACATCGCCATACATCTGGATAAAGCGGCGATAGGAATCCCAGGCAAAACGCTCATCCCCCGATGCGGCGGCCAGACCGGCCACAGTCTCGTCGTTCAGGCCCAGATTCAAAACCGTATCCATCATCCCCGGCATCGACGCCCGCGCCCCGGACCGGACGGATACCAGCAGCGGATTGCGGCTGTCGCCGAAGACCACGCCCAGCGCCCCTTCCACCAGCCCCAGCGCCTCCGTCACTTGAGCCTTCAGATCCGGCGGGTAGGACTGCCCCTGATTGTAATACCGGGCGCAAACATCGGTGGTGATGGTAAAGCCGGGCGGAACCGGCAGCCCCAGCGCGGCCATCTCTGCCAAATTGGCCCCCTTGCCGCCGAGCAAATTGCGCAGACCGGCATGACCTTCGGTCTGGCTGCCGCCAAAACTGTAAACCCATTTCGTGCCCATGTTTTGATTCTCCCCTGCCTTATTGTGCAATGCAATGCGAATTCTAGATCAATTTCCGCACAAAGTCGCGGGGCCATGGCGATTTTTCGGGAATCAGGACACGGAATTTTGTTTTCCGGAGTCTTGAAAATCCTTGAGCATCATCAGGCACAAATCGTCATCCACCGGGTGGCGATCCCCCGGCGTGACGGGGGCGCAATCATAAACGACACCGAACCCATCAGGCAGATAGCCCATCCGCACATAAAGGCGTTGCGCCGCGCCGTAGCGGCCATGCAACCCGACCGCCAGACCAATCATCGTACTCTCGCCCTCACGCGCGGCCTGTTCACAGGCCGCGACCAGCGCCCTGCCCGTTCCATGTTGCCGGTATTCCGGCAGGACAAACAAATCCTGTATCTCCGGCACCTTCAGGCTGCGAAACGGCTGGTAACGCGACACGCGGTTGAGCATCACATAGCCCACGCCGTGTTTTTCCGCTGTTTGGGCAATAAAAATCACCCGCCGCCCGGATTCCTGCTCCTCAAAACAACGGGCAAAATAATCCGCCTCCGGATAACCGCGCGCCCGCGCAAGGCCGTCGAGAAAGGCAAAATCATCCTTTTCGGCATGGCGAATGCTGAAATCTGCAAAAAGCATCACTTTTTATAATCCATTCCTTGTCATCCGCAGCCAGTTTATGACATTATAGGGTGAATTTAAATAATAAACGGGGAGGACAACAATGCTGCCGGGATTCATAAAATACATCGAAGACAAAAACAAAAAAACGCAGCAGGAACTCGAGGAATCCTTCCGGATTCATGCGGAAATCACCCCTCCCGGCGAATACAAAAAACCGGAATCTCCGGCGCAGGACAAAGACCCGGCCCCGGAACGCGGCGGTGTTGTTCATACCTTCGATATGTAATTTCAACACCCGCCGCTACACGGCATTGACGCTTTGACTCAGGAAAACCCTGTTCCTGCCACAATTGCATCTTTATCCCTTCCTACCCTCTCCATCCCCGGCACAACCCGTCTTACAGGGTCAGGCCGCTTTTTAACCAAGAGAAAGAATGGAGACCATCATGTCTGTTTTTCAATTTCCGCAACGCCGCCATGTTCTGGGTGTCGCCGCAATGGCCCTGACCATGACCGCCTTTTCTGCCCTTCCGGTGTCAGCCGCCGGGCCAAAAGCCCTCGGCCTCGGTGCAAACGCGCAAGTCGAAACTAATGTCGAAACCAATATCGAAGCCCGGATGGACAGCGAACGCGCCAATGTCGGAACCTACCACAGGGTAGACCCGACCGTGGAAATGCAGATGCAGGGCGAAACCGCCGCAGAACCGCAAAGCACCTCCTACTCCGGCACCAGACTCTATAACGAAGCCGAACTGAAGGCCAAAGACGCCATCAGAGCCGTCCCGCAGCGCACCGCCCGCGCCGCGATCGACAGCGCCGCTGAATACGGCCCCAACACCATGCACGCCATGAACGGTGCAATGGTCACCTTCAACGAATAAGAGAACGTGTTTACACCACGCAAAAGCCGGGTTATATGTTAACCCGGCTTTTTTATTGAGGAATCTGACCATGAGCACCACCGCAGCGCAGGAAAAACCCGTGACCGAAGACACCCCGGCCAAAGACATGAAAGACATTGTCGCCCTGTGCAAACGCCGCGGCTTCATTTTCCCGGCCTCGGATATTTATGGCGGCATCAACGGCTTTTGGGATTACGGCCCGCTGGGCGTGGAACTGAAAAACAACCTGCGCGATCTGTGGTGGAAATCCATGGTCCTGTGCCCGCCCATCGGACCGGATGGACAACCCGTGGAAATCGTCGGCCTCGATTCAGCGATCATCCAAAACCCGGAAGTGTGGGTAGCGTCGGGACATGTGGGCGGTTTTTCTGACCCGATGCGCAAATGCCCCGGATGCGGACACTTTGCCAGAGCCGATCATCTGTGGGACATCCTGCTGACAGAGTCAGAATGGGTCCACTCCCTCTTGCAGGATTTCACGCCGCACACGGGGGAAATCGACACGCCCCGCCTGATGAACTGGGCCAAAACTAAAGGTAAAAAACTTGCGCCCCATCTTGCACTGGTTAAAAACCCGGACGTCACCTTATCTGTCCTTGCCACGCGCGTTAACGGCCAACCGGATGCAAAACCGGATATTCAGGAAATCCTGAGATACCTTGCAACGGCGCAGATGAATGCCACCGGATTGCAGGAACCCTGCCCGCGATGCGGCGCGCCGCTCGAAGCGGAATCAACCTTCAACCTTCTGATGCACACATATCTTGGCGTTTCTGCGACCGACGACGACAAGGCATATCTGCGTGGTGAAACGGCGCAGGGCATCTTTATCAATTATAAAAATGTTCTCGATTCAACCCGCGTACGCGTCCCGTTCGGTATTGCACAGGTCGGCAAGGCCTTCCGCAACGAAGTCACGCCGCGCAATTTTATTTTCCGCTCCCGTGAATTCGAACAGATGGAAATGGAATTCTTCTGCCACCCGGATGATGCGAATATGTGGTTTGATTTCTGGGTCGAACAGCGCAAAAAATGGTGGGAATCCATCGGCCTGACCAGCAACGATATTCTGATGCGCGAACATGATAGTGATGAACTGGTGTTCTATTCCAAGCGCACCTTCGACGTCGAATACCGTTTCCCCTTTACCGCCCCGGACTTTGGTGAGTTGGAAGGCATCGCCTATCGCACCGACTATGACCTGACCCAGCACCAGAAACACTCCAAAACAAAACTGGAATACCGCGATCCAGTCACCAATGAAACCTATATGCCGCACGTTATTGAACCTGCTGCGGGACTGACGCGCGGTGTCCTCGCTTTACTTTGTGAAGCCTACACCCCCGACCCCAACCGCCCGTCCGGCGTCTATCTCAACCTGCACCCGGCCCTCGCCCCGAAAAAGGCCGCCATCCTGCCCCTGACGGCCAAGGATCAACATCCGGTCATTGCAACGAAACTCTATATGGACCTGCGCAACGAATTCGCCATCGATCTCGACATCAAACAAAATATCGGCAAGCGCTACGCAAGACAGGATGAAATCGGCACCCCCTATTGCTTCACCATCGACGACCAGACCATCGAAGACCAGACCGTAACGGTGCGCGAACGCAACACGATGAAACAGGAACGCATCGCGATTGCGAGTGTGGCAGGCTATCTGCGCGAGAACATCAAGGCCGTTTGATCCCGGGCAACAGCGTACAATAAAAATAAAAACGAACGGACAGGGATCATGAACGATTATACATTCGGCAGGTTGCCGCATGCGCCACGCATTGTGAAGGCCTTTACCCACGCGCTTGGCCATCCGGAACGTACCTATGACACCAAAACGGCAGAGACGGTTTGCTACGCGGCGACGCCGGGCGGGCTGGTTCTGATCGATGCTCTGGGGATTGATAAGGCGGAGCCGCTTATCTGCGCGCGGCTACTGTATAAAAGGACTCCGACGTTCCGCCCGATATACGCATGATCTATATGGCGGATGCGATTGCGGGAATGCACGGCACAACCACCGCCCTCATGCTCGGCGGCAATGATCCGCAGAATGAGGCATTTTGCCACAACGCGGGCGGATATCACACCTGATCGCGGAGGGGTGCCGGGGGCGCAACCGCCCGCCATCACCGTCACCCTGACTGGGGGCCTGGCGCATTAGCGGGTGCAGAACACAACTTCGATCGCCTGTTTGTTTTCTGGACCCAGATATTATGATTTAAAATCAAATGATTAATGTAAACGCACGAATCTTTCGTTTTCTGTCAAATAATTGACGAAAGCTCAAAATACTCATAAGACAAGAAAGCCTGCCATAGGCCATAACATCTAGGCCATAACATCATAGTAATTAAAGGCAGTAGATGAGGACATTTTCATGAATACGCTACGACACGGCGCAATTGCCGCGGCACTCGCCTTCGCCGCCACCGGTCTTGCCTTTGCAAAAGCAGCGCCCCAGTTCGCCGATCCGGCGACCATGACCGACGACGAAAAAGCCACCGTACAGCTGCTGCATGATTTCACTGCCTGCACTTATAAGGTTAGGGCGGAGAATCGCAAGATGCTCGTGGCCGCGCGCGCGCAGGCCGATGAGATTGCCAGCGCACGCAGCGCGGCGGCAGAAGATGCCTCCCGCAAGGCAATGCGGGAAGCGGGTATCCCGGAAAGCAAACATAATGATGTGTTGAATGTCATGAAGAGTTACGACTCCGATCTTATTCTGTACACATTGATGGATGCTATTTCCAAAGATCCGATGAAAACCTGTCTTGCAGAAATGAAGCTTGATGCTCCGGGCGCCCAGGAAGACCTGGAAGACAGACTGGATTCTATCGCAAAGAAGTACGGCCGCGCCGTTCTGGAGCCAAAGAATCAATAGACGACGGCAGTAAAAACAACCCACAACAGTTGAGAAGAACAATACCATGAATACGCTTAAAAACGGCGCAATCGCCGCCGCACTCGCCTTCGCTACCACCGGCCTTGCCTTCGCCAACGAAACGCCCAAGCTCGCTGACCCGGGCACCATGACCGACGACGAAAAAACCACCGTACGGATGCTGCATGATTTCCGCGCCTGCGGGATGAAGGTCACGGACGAGAATCGGAAAATAAGGGAGGCAGCAGAGGAGAAAACCGCCATCGCCGCCAGGGTGCGTAATGATGCCGCTCAGGAAAAAACCCGGAAAGCCCTCCTCGCTGCTGGTATCTCTGAGAAGAATATGGACGCTATCCTAGGATCGATGCTCGCGCAGGATCAGGGCTTGCTGGCCGAGGCTCTGGCAGAATCTTCCTATAAAGACCCGCAGGAAATCTGCCTTAAAGAAGTGAAGCTTGATGACCCGGAAGCCGCGAATGCCGTGAATGAAAAACTGCGTGCCATTGCTAAAAAATACGGCAACGACGTTCTGACACCGAAGCAGTAATAGCACGCATGAAGGAATGAGACAAAGGGGCCGCAAGGCCCCTTTGTCACGACACATAACACATACCGCCCGCCCGGCGTCTATCTCAACCTGCACCCGGCCCTCGCCCCGAAAAAGGCCGCCATCCTGCCCCTGACGGCCAAGGATCAACATCCGGTCATTGCAACGAAACTCTATATGGACCTGCGCAACGAATTCGCCATCGATCTCGACATCAAACAAAATATCGGCAAGCGCTACGCAAGACAGGATGAAATCGGCACCCCCTATTGCTTCACCATCGACGACCAGATCGTCGAAGACCAGACCGTAACGGTGCGCGAACGCAACACGATGAAACAGGAATGCATCGCGATTGCGAGTGTGGCGGAATATTTAAGGAAGAATATCATGGCGGTTTAGTCCATCAACTGAAGCATTCCCCATTTAGGTGTTTAATCCCAAGATGACGTCATCACCCGGTTTATCCGGGTGATCCACCCTAAGAGTCCGTCCGGAAAGTTTATGAAGGGTTGGATAATTTTCTGAGCATGAAGCGG
>CAYNSR010000002.1:0-143173 GCA_964400125.1 uncultured Micavibrio sp.
GAGACAGTTCGGTCCCTATCTGCCGTGGGTGTTGGAGTCTTGAGAGGATCTGTCCTTAGTACGAGAGGACCGGGATGGACGCACCTCTGGTGTACCTGTTGTCGCGCCAGCGGCACCGCAGGGTAGCTATGTGCGGAACGGATAAACGCTGAAAGCATCTAAGCGTGAAACCGACCTCAAAACCAGGACTCCCTATCAGAGCCGTGGAAGACCACCACGTTGATAGGCCAGATGTGGAAGCACCGTAAGGTGTGAAGCTAACTGGTACTAATTGCTCGATCGGCTTGAATTCATGTCCGTACAGTTTACTGTAAGGAACACGCGCAGCGGTAAGCCCGCTGCAACGCATGAAGTTTCAGCTTCGATAGATATTCAGTTTTGGTTGTCTTGCTTGTTTATCAGATGGATTTGGATGATCTGGTGGTTTTGGCACGTGTGCAACACCCCATCCCATTCCGAACTGGGCCGTGAAAAACCGTAGCGCCGATGGTACTTTGTCTTAAGGCACGGGAGAGTAGGTCACTGCCAGATCTTCCAAGTCCATCTGATGGATGAAGCAAATTGCTAAACCGCTCACGAATTTATTTTAAACCCCGCAGAGAGAAATTTCTGCGGGGTTTTTATTACCTTGCTACGCGCCTGTTGTTGGAACGGCAAAACCCCCGGAAGGGGGTTCCTTCCGGGGGTTTTAAAAATTCCTGCAAAACAGAAAAAGGGTTAATCGCCTGTGCGATCTTTGCGCTTGCGCTCCATCTTGCGCCAGCGGCGAACGGCTTCAGCCTTTTCGCGTTTTTTCTTCACGGACGGCTTTTCAAAATCACGACGCAGTTTCATTTCACGAAAAATGCCTTCGCGCTGCATCTTTTTCTTGAGGGCCCGCAGAGCCTGATCCACGTTATTATCGCGGACATGTACGCTTACCAAGGAAATCACCTTCTTTCTTTTTAAGATGCTTTTTTTTAGCGGTTGTTCCCGTCAAAGGCAAGGGAATTCTTGGGGTTTGCGGCGCATTTTACATTTTGAGTCGCTTTTATGCCCGCCTCAGGCCGCCTTGCGGGCTTTCAGATTCATGGCGGCGTCAAGCAGGGTGCGGGTGTAATCTTCCCGGGGTGCGTTGAAAATGTCGGTGGCGGTGCCTGATTCAACGACCAGGCCATCCTTCATTACCATCAATTCATGTGCCATGGCGCGCACGACGCGCAGGTCATGGCTGATGAACAGATAGGCCAGATTGTTCCTGTCCTGCAATTCACGCAGCAGATCGACGATTTGCGCTTGCACGGAAACATCCAGCGCGGACGTCGGTTCGTCAAGCACGACAAGTTTCGGTTTCAGGACCATGGCGCGGGCGATTGCGATGCGCTGGCGTTGTCCCCCGGAAAATTCATGCGGGTAACGGTGGCGGGTGTCGGGGTCGAGATGGACGTCGCGCAGGGCCTGCACGATCAATTCCTCGCGGTCTTCTTTTGAAATTTCGCTTCGGTGTACTTCCAGACCCTCGCCGATAATTTGCCCAACACTCAGGCGCGGCGACAGGGCACCGTAGGGGTCTTGAAACACCACCTGCATGTCTTCCCGCAAAGGGCGCATCTGGCTGCGGTTGAAGGTGCTGATATCCCGGCCCGCGAAAACGATTTTTCCGGACGATGGCGCAAGGCGCAATAGCGCAAGGCCAAGCGTGGTTTTGCCAGAGCCGGACTCCCCGACAATCCCGATCGTATGTCCGGGGCGTATGTTCAGCGAAACGCCGTCCACGGCCTTTATGTAAGACGCCGGTTTGCCGAAGAAATTTTTCCCGCGCGGGAAGTAGACTTTGATATCGGAGGCCTGAAGAATAAAATCGTTCTCCTGCGCCCGTTGTGCTGCGGATTGGGGGGGCAGGGATTTCGGCTGGGCCGAAAGCAGCATCCGGGTATAGGCGTGTTGCGGTGTCGAGAAAATATCCTGTACCGCTCCTTGCTCGACAATGGTGCCTTCCTTCATGACGCAGACGCGATCGGCCATTTTTTCAACGATGGACAGATCGTGTGTAATCAGCAGCAGCGCCATGTTCATGCGTTTTTTGAGGTCTTGCAGCAGCTCAAGAATTTGCGCCTGCACGGTAACATCAAGGGCGGTTGTTGGTTCATCGGCAATCAGCAGGTCCGGATTGTTGGCCAGCGCCATGGCGATCATGACGCGCTGGCGCTGACCGCCGGAAAGCTCGTGCGGATAGGCATTCAGACGCTCACGCATCATGTTCAGGCCGACCAGATCGAGAAGTTCAAGGACGCGTTGGTGCGCCTCGGTGCGGGACATGTTCTGGTGCAGGAGTAGCGGTTCGGCGATTTGCCGTTCAATCGTATGCAAGGGGTTGAGCGAAGTCATCGGTTCTTGAAAAATCATGCCGATACGGCGGCCCCGCAAGGTGCGCATCAGGTTTTCCGGCGCGCCGATGACGTTTTGCCCGTCCAGCAGGATTCGCGATTCCGGCCCGTGCCCGGCCAGCGGATAGGGCAGGAGCTGTATGATCGAAAGGGCGGTAACAGATTTCCCGGAGCCGGATTCGCCCACCAGCGCCAATGTCTCTCCCCGGTCGATCGTGAAGGCGACGTCATGCACCACCGTGTTGCCGCGAAAGGCGACGGAGAGATTTTCGATCTGTAAAAGAGGGTGATTCATCAGGCTATTCAAGCACATGGCGGCCAGCGGAGCCAGAGGAAACCTTAAGATTTATTAACCATTTCCGGAGCGGAATCGGCTATACTGGAGAGGTAAGGAAACGCAAGGATGACGACAGAAGTCGGACCATTATCCGTAGAAGAAATGCTGGCGCGCTCCAAGGCGGCGGTGGCTGCTGGCGTCCCTGCCGGGGGCAGCAAGATCCAGCGGATGCTCGCCGGGCGGGAAGAGGCCAGCGACACGGTCGATCTCAGCCCCGTGGCGCGGTTGCTCAAGGCGCAGGAATCCCAGAAAAAATCCGAGATCCCCTTTACCGAACAGGACTGGTATATCAATGCGAAGGTTGCGCAGTTGAGAGGCCAGATCGAGTTGTATTCGAATCTGCCGGGACTGGACCCGAGCGGGGCAATCATGGATTCTCTGGAAAAAGAGGTCTTTTCGCTGGTCAACAAGCAGCAGGCCAAGTTGAAAGCATCGCAAGCCGAAGCCGATGCGAAGAAAACCGAGTTGGACAGGCTCGAAGCTGAAAAGGCTGCCGCGCCGATGAGCGCGGAAGATATGCTGAAACGCGCCAAAAACAGTGTTGACGGCATCTCCACGCCAGTGTTGATCAGCAAGGAAGTTCAGGCCTTGCTGGACAAGTCCAAGGGGGCTGTTGTCAATCAGACGGCCTGAGCGGTTTTTATGGTTTTCCCTTAACGGTCGAATTCGTGTATCTGGCAGGCGGGCGTGGCCTCGCGGGCCCGCTGGTGCGCCTTCATGTCCAGATACAGGTAGTGGACATCGTGCTTCGGGTCGTCCGGGCTGGGGCCGGTATGGGGCAGAACGGAAAAACCTGCCTTTTGGAAGGCCTTTAGCGAACTTTCATTCCCAACGCGAATGCGGGCATGCAGGTGATCCATGCGGCGTGCCTGTGCTTCCTTGATGCAGCTTTCAATCATATCCCGGCACAGTCCCATGCCGCGAAATTCTGTGGCGACAACGGCCCCACCGATAAGGCCGTGCTTGCCGTCTTGCGCTGCCGGGTCGAGATCGCGCCTGACCACGGGGGGCAGGTCGTTGTTTTCGTGCAGCAGGATCATGGCGACCAGTTTGCCGTTTTTGTATGCGCCAAAGCCGGTTCCGGCATGGTCGTTGAAATGCCAGTGGAGGTCCTTCTTGTCGCGAAAAAGAAATCTGTCCCGGTCGGGGTTGTCCCTTTGCAGATTAATCATCTGATATTGATTCATCTGCATCAGATGGGTAATGCTGGGCTTGCTTGGCGCATGCGGGTCGGCTTTCCGGGGTGCTGCCGCGTTGCGGGCCTGATGAAACGGGATAACGACGCCAGCGGCGCCCTGAATCGGCTGAAACATAATTGTAACCCTCTAATCACATGAACGAATCTCTCCTGCAACCATGTGATGGCCTCCTGGTATACTAACGGCCCTTTTCAAGGGACGCTTCACCGGACGCGAGGGTTTTCAGGTCTTTATCTTTCAGAGAGACTTAACCGGGGCGACTATGCACATGTTTTGGTTGTCCGCGCAAGAAAAAATGTCCTGCCGGGCCATGACCAGACCGGGACGGGCCATGCATTATATGCATGGGTTTTAATTGTCGAGCTTCATCCTGCTTTCTACCAGAGCAGCAAAATAGGAACTGGCCAGCGGGATCAGGTCGTCGTTAAAATCGTAAAAGGGGGAGTGCAGGCCGTGGTCATGCGGGCTTTTCCCGTCTTTTGTGCCTTGCCCCATGAAGATATAGCAGCCGGGTTTGTGCTTCAGGAACGATCCAAAGTCCTCGCCCCCCATGCACAGATCGGCATTGGTCCCGACATTTTCCGGCCCGACGATCCCGGCGGCGATCTCGGCGGCGAAGGCGGTTTCGGGGGCGGTATTGATGGTGGCGTCGGTGCCGAATTCATAGACCGGAATATCGATGGTGGCACCGAAGGTGGCGGCCACCCCGGCGCAGATTTCATGAATTTTTTTCCGGGCCATGTCGCGGTTTTCCGGGCTGAAAGACCGGACCGTTCCGGTCAGGGTCGCGGTATCGCCAATGACGTTGAAGGCCCCGGTCCCGGCATGAAAATTGGTGACGGATACCACCAGCGGATCGGTCGGGGCATTGGACCGGCTGACGATGGTCTGGAGTGCTGTTATCAGATATGCGCCGACAACCGCCGGGTCGATCGTACCTTGCGGATAGGCCGCATGGCCGCCCTTGCCTGTAATCACGATTTCAAAGGTATCGACATTGGCCAGCAACGGCCCGGCGCGCATTTCAACCCTGCCCAGCGGCAACCAGGGCCAGTTGTGCAGGCCGTAAATTTCATCCATGGGGAAATCACGGAACAGCCCGTCTTCCATCATGCGGTCGGCCCCGCGCGCGCCTTCTTCCGCAGGCTGAAAAATAAGATGGACCTTGCCGTTGAAATTTCTGGTTTCCTGCAAGTATTTCGCCGTGGACAGCAAAATTGCCGTGTGTCCGTCATGGCCGCAGCCATGCATCTTGCCCGGTGTTTTCGATGCCCATTCCTGCCCGGATTTTTCGGTCATATCCAGCGCATCCATATCGGCGCGAAGGCCGATGGATTTGCCGCTGTCTGATTTTTGCCCTTCAATGGTCGCCACAATGCCGGTGACGGCAAGGCCGCGTTTGAACGGGATACCCCATTCGCTCAGCTTGCTCGCCACCATGTCGGAGGCAAAGGTCTCCTCATACGCGGTCTGCGGGTTTTCGTGCAGTTCCCTGCGGATTGCAGCGATTTCGTCCCTGAAGGCGGCAACGCGGTTGATAACGGGCATGGTATTATCCTGTTCTTGTAACGAGAAAGCATCAACTTGCCCTGTTACGGCCCGATTTTCAAGGGGGTGCTATGTCACGGGGATGGCGGTAACGGTGTGTGGAGGTTATTTGCAAGCTGTATCACATTGCTGTGCAATGTTTTGGCTAGGCTGAAGCGTGACAGGTCGAGTGCAATATCTGTATGTGACGGCTTGTGATGCAATACCCCTGTCTTTAGCCGATCCAGTACGACACTCGCTTGGAACGCCAGAGCGGCAGAATCACATTTCAGATAGTCGACGGGAATGTTCCGCTTGCTTGGGTCAAGGCTTTTTTGTGTCTCATTTTTCAGGCTTTGTTCAGGTACGAAAATCGGCCAGCGCAGCTTCGTTCCAAGAAGATAAAGGACCTTTTTTGTTGCATCTTTTTTATGAATGTCAGCAAAAATAAAATCCTGCGGACGTTCTTGGATATGTGCATAAACAGCCTGTGATGCGACGATAAAAGGATACAGATCACAGCCGCTCAGCGTAATGCGCGTTGTGCCAAGCTCGCTCCAGCGATGGGTGCTGCTATTTTGATTGATGCCATGGCGATAACAAACAGATGCCCCGTGGATAATCCCGGTTTCGTCTTCAATGATAATCGCTTGCTGTTCGCGGATGCGGGTCAGGGTGTCGATGCCGGGTGCGCCGGGGTTGTGGCGTGGCGCATAGGCTGGATCGGGATGTTGCAGATAAAAATCCATAACACGTCGGGAATCTGCGGCTTCAGAAAAACGTACGGTCAGAGTTTTAGGAAGAGCGCGTACGGGAGCAGGGTGTGTCATTTTTGAGATATGCCTTCATTCTATCATCTTGATATGGCAACCAGTAATAGATTTCTTCTCGTAAAATCAAGCCAGTTTTATGTTGCGCCGCACATTGGTTTTGGGGTCGCACCCATCTTAAAGCGTCGTTTTCCGTGGATCAAACGCATCCCGCACGGCTTCGCCGATGAATGTGAGGAGAGTCAGCATCGTTGCCAGAGCGATGAAGGCAGTCATGCCGAGCCACGGGGCCTGAAGGTTGTTTTTCCCCTGCGCCAGAAGTTCGCCCAGCGAAGGCGATCCGGGTGGCAGGCCGAGGCCGAGGAAGTCGAGCGAGGTCAGCGCGGTGATTGACCCGGTCAGGATAAAGGGCATCAGCGACATGGTGGCGACCATGGCATTGGGCAGGACATGGCGGCGCATGATCGTCAGATTGCCGACGCCGAGCGCGTTCGCGGCACGCACATAATCGAAATTCCGCGTGCGCAAAAATTCGGCGCGCACGACATCCACCAGTCCGACCCATGAAAAAAGCAGCAAGATGAGCAGCAGCGTCCAGAACCCCGGCACGAACATGGCGGAGAAGATAATAAGGATGTAAAGACTCGGCATGCTTGACCAGACTTCGATCAGGCGCTGGACGGTGAGGTCGAGCCAGCCGCCGTAATAGCCCTGGAACGCTCCGGCGGTGATGCCGATGAGGGAACTGACCAGCGTCAGGGTCAGGCCGAAAAGGACGGAAATACGAAAACCGTAAAGGACGCGGGCGGCAACATCGCGGCCCTGATCGTCGGTGCCGAAAATATTGTCCGCCGTCGGTGCCGATGGTGCGGGGGTAGGCAGGTTGTAATTGATGGTGTCGTAATAATACGCAATCGGCGGCCACATAGCCCAGCCCTTTTGCGCAATCAGGTCTTTGACAAAGGGGTCGCGGTAATCGGCCTCGGTTTCAAAATCGCCGCCAAAGACGGTTTCCGGATAGTTTTTAAAAACAGGAAACAGCAGACGGTTTTCGAATTTGACAAGGATCGGTTTGTCATTGGCAATCAAGGGCGCGGACAGAGCGATAACAAATAACGCTAGAAAAACCCACAGGCTGACGAATCCGCGTTTATTGGCACGGAATTGCGACAGGCGGCGGCGGGTCAGCGGCGTGATGGTCATGATGTTTATCCCTCTCTCGTCATTGCGAGCGCAGCGAAGCAATCCAGAAATCTTAGTGTATCTACTAGATTGCTTCGCTGCGCTCGCAATGGCGAGGAGTTACAATAAGTCATCATACAGGTCTTCCCATTGAGTGTTTTGCTTTTCAATCAGTTCAAGTTTTTTCTTTCGTGATCCTGCCTTGATTTGTTTTTCACGGAGAATTGCTGATTCCATTGTTTCATGAAGTTCGTAGAAAACCAATGTTTTACACCCATATTTTTTCGTAAAGCCTCCGCGAATTCCATCTTTATGCTCTGAAATTCGTTGGGTCAGATTGGATGTAACGCCCGTATAGAGCGTTCCGTTCCGTTTGCTGGTTACGATATAAACAGCCGGTTGTTTCATCTGGATTAATTCGTTGCACTTGCAATGACGGGTTTTACATCGACCTCGCGCCGAAATCGATTCTGGGATCTACCCGGACATAGATAATATCGCGGATCAGCGTCATGACCAGACCGATCAGGGAGAACACATAGAGCGTACCCAGCACCACCGGATAATCGCGGTTGATGACGCTTTCATACCCCAGCAGGCCAAGCCCGTCGAGACTGAAGATCACCTCTATCAGCAAAGACCCGGTGAAGAAGATCGACAGGAAGGCTGCCGGGAAACCGGCAATGACGATCAGCATCGCATTCCTGAACACATGCCCGTAAAGCACTTGACGTTCAGGCAAACCCTTGGCGCGGGCGGTCAGGACATATTGCTTGTTGATTTCATCAAGAAAACTGTTTTTGGTCAGCATGGTCAGTCCGGCAAAACCGCCAATGACCATGGCCGCCACGGGCAAGATCATGTGCCAGAGATAATCAAGAATTTGCTTGTAAAAAGGCAGACTGGCCCAGTTATCCGAGACAAGGCCGCGCAACGGAAAAATGTCAAAATACCGCCCGCCCGCAAACAGGATAATCAGCAAAATCGCAAACATAAAAGACGGAATGGCGTAACCGATAAACACCACGGCGGAGGACCATATATCGAACGGCTCCCCGTCCCTGACGGCCTTTTTGATGCCGAGCGGAATGGAGATCAGGTAAATCAACAGCGTCGACCACAGGCCCAGCGAGATGGAGACGGGCATTTTTTCCAGCACCAGATCAAGAACGCCGATATCGCGGTAATAACTTTCCCCGAGATCGAAGCGGGCATAATTCCACAGCATGGTCAGGTAGCGTTCGACCGGGGGTTTGTCGAATCCGTACATGCGTTCAAGCTCCGCGACGAATTCGGGGTCGAGTCCCTGCGCCCCGCGATAATTGTTTCCTTCGCCGACATTTTGCCGGGCGCTCATCGCCATGTCGGCCCCGCCGGAACCGGAAAAGCGCGAGGTGGCTTCGGCACCGTGGCCCTGCATCTGTGCGATCATCCGTTCAACCGGCCCGCCGGGGACGAATTGAATGATGATAAACGAAATGGTCATGATGCCGATCAGGGTCGGGATCATGAGCAACAGACGGCGGAGAATATAGGCGGCCATGGAGGTCATGGCCCAAGGGTAGGGGAAGGTTGTGTCCCTGACAATACCTTCCCGGCAAGGCGGTTCATGTCGTTATGGTGTGTTTTCTCAGGGGAAGGATGGGTTGTGGCATCTGGACGGGTGGAATTTCTTTCCGTGGGACGATGCGGTCAGGAGGAAATCCGGTTTCCGGCGGTTCCGTGGACGGACGATTTTTGCAGTCTGCATCCGGGGCCGGGCTGATCGACATGGGTATGGCCGGATCCTGCGGGGCGGAAATGACAATCCCGTGCGCGATCCGGATGGTATCGTTATAGGTATCGATCTGGCTGCGAAGGGTCGTGTTCGCGACGGCCTGCGGACCGGAGAAATCCTTTGCCGTAAAACGGGTGGTGGCATCAAGGAAGATCCTGTTCAGCCCTATGGTGTAGTCGCGCATGGAAAAAGATCGGGCTCCGAATTTATCGAAACTGGACGTGGTCATGCGCAAAACGACGGGAAAAAGGATCATGTGGTGGTCCTTGGTGCAGCCAATCAGGGTCGTTCCGGGCAGGTCACGGGTTGGTTCTTTGTCTCCGTCCTCGTCATAGGGGAAAACCGTCGCCAGACCGAAGGCAAAAGTGAGTAATGCTGCGCCGATCAGTCTATGAGTTTTCATAATATTTATCCCTGTTTTTATGACATATGGCAGGATAAAGCCTGTTTTACTCTGCTGACAAGGAAATTCGCCTTTTCAGGGGCGGACATTCCAGCTCTGGAGCGACCAGTTTTCTCCGTCATGCTCCAGAATACCGAATGCGCCGGTGGCCAGTTTCAGGCCGAATTGCGTGCGTGCGGCATCAAAATTGCCGCCAAGGGTCAGGGCGAATCGGGCGATCCCGTTCGATGTAATGACCATGACGGTTTTATCGGGCTGGGTGGCGGTGATGTGCTGGCTGAAACTGGCCCAGTTTTTTATCAGCGTTTCGGCAGACGGAGACCAGCCCGGGGGCATGAGCGCTTTTTCTTCCCAGTTGGACAAGGCCTGCTCGCCGATGCGGGCGATGACATCTTCTTCGGTCCGGTTTTCATCGGGGCCATAATCGAGTTCGTTGAAGATCGGCATGGCCTGGGGTTGCAGGGACAGCCCGGCGGATTCGTTGATATAACGTGCCATCTGCAGGGTACGTTGCAGTTGCGATGTGTAGATGCGGTCGGGAAGGAGGTTTATTTTTTTCAGATAGGCCCCGAGATTTAGGCCGTGTTCAATCCCTTTTTCCGTCAGCGGCAAGTCGGTTCGCACCCCCACGCGGCGGGGCGTTTCGCCGGGGGCGAATGTATTGCCGTGACGGGCGACGATCAGGATGGTCATCGGGCCAGCATAGCCTCCGCCCGCGCCACATCTTCCGGCGAATCGATCCCTGCTTGTGCCATGCCGGGATCGACATTGACAGTGACGGTTTGCACGGGGATGTCGTTTTCGAGCAGTCGCAATTGCTCCAGACCTTCAAGTTTCTCGTAGCGGCCTTCGGGAAGGGTTACAAAATGTTCGAGCACATCGGTGCGAAAACCGTACAGGCCGATATGTTGCAGAACGGGTGAAAATTCCGATGTCCGGTCTTCCTTGCGGATGGCGGGAATGATGGTTTTTGAAAACCATAAGGCCCGGCCACGCGAATCCGTGACGCAGGTCGTGCCGCTGAACGGGGTCGTTTTTTTATTGTCGCGCAAGACATCCAGTTCCGCCCAGCGCAGATGGACCACCGGGGTCACCACAGGCAGGGCGGGATTGTCCTGCCATGTCTTGATAACGGCGCGAAGAATTGTGGGCGGGGTGAAGGGGGCGTCGCCCTGAAGATTGAGGATAAAACCGGGCCGGAGGGGCATCTGCTTCGCGGCAGCCAGAACGCGGTCCGATCCGGTAGGGCAGTCATGTGGCGTCATGAAGCAATCAACGCCGAGGGATTGTGCGTGATCGGCAATCCGCCGGTCTTCAGTCGCGACGGCAATCGCGATGTCGTTTTCCATCCCGGCGGCGGCATTGCGCGCCAGATCGACCACCCGCGCCAGCATCGATTGTCCGCCGATCAGGGCCAGAGGTTTCCCCGGAAATCGGGTGGAGGCGTAACGTGCGGGGATGATGATGGCGATAGAGGGATTCATTTGGCCTTGCTCCACCAAGTTTCCGTTATCGGCAAGCCGTATTCAGGGATTTTTTCAGGCTTGCCGAATTTATCCCAATAGGCGATGCGCCATGCGGCGAGGTGCCAGTTGGGGACCATGTAGTATCCCCATTGCAAGACGCGGTCGAGGGCGCGGGTGCGGGTGACGAGGTCTTCGCGGGTCGGCGCGCTGACGATCTGGTCGATCAGGGCGTCGACGACCGGGTCCTTGATGCCGATATAATTGCGCGATCCCGGCGCATCGGCGCGTTCGGAGCCCCAGTATTCACGCTGCTCATTGCCGGGCGAGCTGGATTGGCCGAAGACCATCACCGTCATGTCGTAGTCGAAATTATTCATGCGGTTTTGGTACTGGGCCTCATCGACGCTGCGGTAATTGGCCTTGATGCCAATTTTTTGCAGGTTCTGGACGAACGGCATGATCCAGCGTTCAAAGGCGGGGTTGTTGTCGACGAATTCGAATTCCAGCCGCTGGCCGGTTTCCTTGTGGCGGCGGATTCCGTCCTTGCCGGTCACATATCCGGCCTCTTCCAGAATTTGCGTGGCTTTTCTCAAATTCTCGCGGATATTGCCGGAACCATCGGTTTTCGGCGGCTGGTAGACAGTAGTGAAAACTTCAGGGGGTAACCGATCGCGGAAAGGTTCGAGGATAGCCAGTTCCACCGCATCGGGCAGGGCATCGGCCTCCATGTCGGAATTGGAAAAATAGCTGCGCGTGCGTTTGTAGCTGTCATAGGCATATTGTTTGTTCGACCATTCGAAATCGAAGGCATGGGCGATGGCTTCGCGCACGGCGCGATCCGCAAAGACGGGGCGGCGGATATTGTAGATAAACCCTTGCGCGCCCTGCGGCAGGTCGTGATTGATGACTTCTTTTTTGATACGCCCATCTTTCACCGCCGGGGATTCATAGGCCGTGGCCCAGAGTTTAGCCGTATTTTCCTGACGGAAATCGTAGCGACCGCCGAGAAAGGCTTCAAGCGCGACATTGGCATCGCGGTAATATTCGTAAGTGAGCTTGTCAAAATTGTAACGCCCCCGGTTCAGCGGCAGATCCTTTCCCCACCAGTCGGCAACGCGCACATACTGGATGGATTCGCCCGGTTTGATGTCGCCGAATTTATAAGGGCCGCTGCCCAGTGGCGGGGTCAGGGTGGTTTCACTAAATTTGCGTTCCGCCGCCGTCCAGTAATGTTTTGGCAGAATATTCATCTGCCCGACGATAAGGGGAAGTTCACGGTTTCCGGCCATGTCGAAGGTAAAGCGGACGCGGTTGGGCGCGATGGCCTCGACCGATTTTATGTTTGCGTAATAGGATTTGTAAAATGGCGTGCCCTCGGTGGTCAGGGTATGAAAGGTCCAGACCACATCGTCTGCGGTAACAGGTTGTCCGTCATGCCATTTTGCCTCCGGGCGCAGGTTGAAAATCACCCAACTGCGATCTTCGGGCGTTTCCATCGTGGCGGCGAGTGCGCCGTATTCGGTAAAGGGTTCGTCGGCGGTGGATTCGAGCAGTGACTCATAAATGCTTGCGGCCCCGGCGGCGGCGGCACCCTTGACGATAAACGGGTTTAAATTGTCGAACGTGCCGATGACGTTGAGCTTCATTTCCCCACCCTTGGGCGCATCGGTATTGACGTAGTCGAGATGCTGGAAATCGGCGGCGTATTTTGGCGTGCCGTGCATGGCCATGGCATGGACCGGCGTGACATCCTGCGCCAGAACCGGGGACGAGATCACAAGAAAGGCGGGCAGGAGGAGAGCATATCTGAACATTTTTTCATCTTTCGTTTATTGAAAATCCGCCACTCCCGCCCCGTGCGGAAAACATGAAAGTGGAGGGCAATGTGTCATTATAGGTCTAGCACGGTGCGCAAAAGAGGGCAAAGGGGTGGCGCTTTTCAGGCAGGGGTCAGGCCGCAGCATCGCGGCGCTCTTTCGAGCGGTAAACGGCGTGTAAATCGGGCTTGCCGAAATAAAAACCCTGCCCATAATCAATGCCGTAATCGAGCAGGTTGCGCAGTTCCGGCTCTTTTTCGATTTTTTCCACAATCAGGTCAAGTCCGGCGCGGTCGAGCTGTTTTTTCAGTTTCATGACGCGGGCCTGCCCGCCTTCCTGTGCGGCTTCGCGCAGGAGCCAGCCGGCGTCGAGTTTGATAAAGCGGATATGACGGCTGCGCAGGATATTGATATCGATGCGGCGTTTTCTGATCTGGTCAACGGAAAAGCGGCAGCCCAGTCTGGAAAGGCCGTCGAGAATTTCGATCAGGGTTTTTCCGGCGTCCTCCACTTCCTGCAACGGCATCTCGAAAATCAGGCGGCTGGCAAGGCGGCGGTACTGGGCAAGAAAGCTGACCAGATCGTTCATGAAGCCTGTATCGTGCAATGTGGACGATGAAATATTGAGGATATAGGGCATGGCCGTGTCTTCATCGCGGCGGTCACGCAGAATTTGCAGGCAGCGCAACAGCAATAAATTGTCGATCGCCGGGACAAGAGATTCCTTCGACGCCAATTCCAGATAGCGCCCGGCGGGAATATAGGAACCGGCATGGGCGCGAAGGCGGGCATAGACTTCGTACATGCGCAGTTTTCGTTGCGGCAGGCTGACAATCGGCTGGACGAAGACATCGAGATGATCGTGGCGCACGGCATGGCGGATCAGTTCGAGGATGACGGTATCGCTGAATTTGTCGAAATTGGGCGATAGCTCCGCCTCCAGCGCGCTG
Organism: uncultured Micavibrio sp.; assembly: GCA_964400125.1. Classification (GTDB taxonomy): domain Bacteria; phylum Pseudomonadota; class Alphaproteobacteria; order Micavibrionales; family Micavibrionaceae; genus Micavibrio. The sequence continues at coordinate 13,795 of CAYNSR010000002.1, forward strand.
ACCATGCGCGGAACGCGGGGAGGCGGGCTGACTTCGAGCTGCAGGATTTCATCGGCGGGATCATGTTCAATGATAACGGGCAGGGCGGCATGTTCGCCCGCCGGAATGCTGGCCCGGGGCTTTTGTCCGAGATTACCAAGCTGGGTAATGATGGTCTCGATCATTCTGGCTTCAACGGACAGGGACGGGGTGTGGTTTTTCCCCATGTCGCGCACGGCAACGGCGGTATCGAACAACCCCTCCTTGATGATGGCGACATCGGTGCGGTTGCGGGCCACCTCGCGCACGAGTCTGTCGTGGTTGCGGCCCAGGGCCTGTATCTGTTCGGCAATGGCTCTTTCCCATCCGCGGCGGCTGGCGATGTCATAGACCACCAATGCGCCGACGCCGAGGACCGCCAGCAGCAAAAAGGCATTCTCGCCATCAATGCGGGTTGCGGCGATAAAAATCGCCAGCGTGGCCGCGCCAACCAATGCGGCAATGCGCGCGCGGCGCGACTGCACGATCCGGAAAATATTTTGACGCCGGGGGAATTTGCCGAAGCGGAAGCCTTCGCCCTTTTTATTGACGGGCGCCGGGTCGTCTTCTGGTTTGCGGGTCAGAAATTCAGGAAATTTCATCAATGGCTAAATGTTCTTTCCAACGGCTTCGCCGATGTTGGAAAACCCATCGGCTTTCAGCAGGTCTACAAGTTCGGAAGTGATTCTTTTTACCACGCCCGGCCCCCGGAAGGCCAGCGCCGAATAAAGCTGGACCAGCGAGGCCCCGGCCAGAATCTTGTCATAGGCATCGCGGGCACCGGAAACCCCGCCCGCGCCGATAATCGGCAGCCTTCCGCCGGTCAGGCGGGCAAAGTTGCGAATCACCGCCGTCGATTTTTCTGTCAAAGGCCGCCCGCTGAGCCCGCCATGTTCAAGACGGAACGATTCGGGTAGAAAATCTGGCCGTTCAAGTGTGGTGTTGGTGAGGATCAGGCCGTCAATGCCGGATTCCATTGCCGCCGCGGCCAGTGCTTCTTGCTGCCCTTCATCGAGGTCAGGGGCCAGTTTGACCAGCAAGGGCGGCGGCATGTGCTTCCCGCAGGCGCGGGCGCGCTCTTCCAGAATTTGCGCAACCAGTTCCCGAAAAGCGCTCGGGTCTTGCAGGTTGCGCAGGCCCGGGGTGTTGGGCGATGAAATATTCACGCTCAGATAATCGGCGAACGGGCCCAGCATGCGCACCAGCAGGCAATAATCCTTTGCCGGTTCGCTCTGCGCTTTATTCATGCCGATATTGATTCCCAGCAGGCCGTTGGGTCGCGGGCGGGTATCGAGAAATTTTTCGAGATTGGTTTTGAACGCATGCATGCCGCCATTGGGAAAGCCCATGCGGTTGATGATGGCTTCGTGTTCCGGGTCGCGAAAGATGCGCGGGCGTGGGTTGCCCTCCTGCGGGCGCGGGGTGACGGTGCCGACCTCGACGAAACCGAATCCGAACCCGAACATCGGTGCAATGACCTCCGCGTTCTTGTCGAATCCGGCAGCAAGGCCGAGCGGATTGGGAAAGTGACGGTCCCATAAGGTAACGCGCAGCGCCGGGTCTCCGGCGGGGGCAGGACGGACGGGGAGAATTTTCAGGGCGTTGATCGTCATGCGGTGCGCGGTTTCAGCATCCAGCGCGAATAAAAACGGTCGCAGGAGCGGATAGAGCGCGGCAAGGTCCGGCATCTTAAAAATGCCCCCGCGCGGCCTTCATATACCCCCATCCAGTCACAACGGTCAGAATCGTCGCCAGCAGCAGGAGCAGATTTCCGGCAGTTGCCGCGTTGCTATAAAGCTGCGCCGGGATCAAAAAGCCGAGCGCCAGCATTTGCGTTGTGGTCTTCCACTTCGCCAGTTTTGAAACATGCACGGTCACATTTTTCGGCCCGAGAAATTCGCGCAGCCCGGAAATCAGGAATTCACGGGTCATGATGATGATCGGCAGTACCAGCCACCAGCCGGTGAGTACATCATTGGCGGCGAGAGCAATAAACATGGCGGCGACAAGAATCTTGTCGGCAATCGGGTCGAGAAAGCGCCCGAATTCTGACATCTGGTTATAGCGCCGTGCCACAAAGCCGTCGAACCAGTCCGTCGCGGCAATAAAAACATAAAGGGCGAGCGCGCCCCACATCGCCCATCCGGCGGGATGCAGCATCAACCCGATCAGCGGCGCGATCAGGGCAATGCGGGACAGGGTCAGCATATTGGCAAGGTTCAGCATGGGGTTTTTATAGCAGGTCTGCGCCGCCGAGAAAACCGGGAGTTTTTTACTGAAAAATCAGGGGTTTTCGTGTGCGGCCCTCAGACGTCGATTTCCGCCAGAATCGGCGTGTGGTCGCTGGCCTTTTCCATCCCGCGCGGATTCTTGTCGATTGCGCTGGCGTGCAGGCGGTCGGCGGGGCCGGGGCTGAGGAGGATATGGTCGATCCGTATCCCGTGGTTGCGCGGCCACGCCCCGGCCTGATAGTCCCAGAAGGTGTATTGTCCGCCGTCATCGTTGAAAACACGAAATGCATCGGTCAGGCCGAGATTGACGAGACGACGAAAGGCGCGGCGGCTTTCAAGACGGAACAGGGCGTCGTTCGCCCATGCCGCCGGGTCGTGGCAATCGCGCTCCTCCGGAATGACATTGAAATCCCCGGCCAGCACAAAATTCTCCCTGCTGTTGCGCAGGGCCGCGATACGATCATGCAGGCGATCCATCCAGCGCAGTTTGTAGGAAAATTTTTCCGTGTCCACCGGGTTGCCGTTCGGCAGGTAGATATTGATAAAACGGATACCGTTGATCCGCGTTTCAAGATAACGCGCCTGTTCGTCGGTTTCGTCGCCGGGCAGCCTGTCCAGCAGAATTTCAATCGGGTGTCGCGCCAGCGTTGCCACACCGTTATAGGCCTTTTGCCCGACAATCGTGACCCCGTAGCCGAGCGCCCCGAATTCTTCTGCCGTAAAATTTTCACCCTTCAATTCCTGAATCATCAGCACATCCGGCCTCTGTTCCGCCAGCCACGCTTCGACATGCGCGCGCCGTGCCTTGATCGAATTGACGTTCCAGGTTGCAATCTTCATGTTTCGTCCTGCGGCCCCCAGCCGTGATACCATTCGTTTAAGGTGACGATATCGGCGGGTGCGCCATTGTCGCGGAACCATGAATCCACCGCGTAGCCTGCACCGGTTTCCGTTTCATGGATAACGGCGGTGCGGTGCGGCCAGAAACGTCCATTTGCCATGCTGGTAAACGGCGAGCGCGTCGTCGGGCCGGAAACCTTGTGATGTTTGAGCAGTTTCTTTTTTTCCAGCATGGCAAGATAAATCGTCGTGTTGATGCTTTCATCGACGCAATCGAGCTGGAATTTTCCAACGCGGTCGAATGTTCCGGCGACGTCAGCATCCGTTCCGGTCTTGGTGCCGACGAGTTGTTCCAGTGTGCCGACAGCCCGGGCAATGGCCCTGCGCTCGGTCTCGGCATCGCGGGATTTTTTGAAATGTGCCGCAACGGTTTTCCATTCGCGCGGACTGAGCGACACCTGATCGCGGAGGGCGCAGCCATAGCCGCGACAATGTTCGAAATGATCGGGGTCGGGAAGTTTGAGTTCGTTTTGCTTCAGATACCCCTCATACGGGTGTGGCTGGCCCGGCGCCACCCCGGCACAGGCCGGAAGCAGCAGGGCAAGCACGATACACACGGCGCGAACGGGGGGCATACAGCCTCTCCTCTTGACATAATTGTAACAAATCAGACGGAAAACGATGTGCCGCAGCCGCAGGACGATTGTGCGTTCGGGTTATGGACGGTGAAGGCCGCGGCGATCAGCTCTTCGCTATAATCCACGGTCGCTCCTTGCAGATACTGGATCGACATGTCGTCTACCACCAGTTTCGCCCCGTCTTTTTCAAATACCAGATCGCCAGTCTCAAGGCCTTCGGTATAGGTGAATTCGTACTGGAACCCGGCGCAGCCCCCGCCATGGACGGCAAGGCGCAACATCAGCGTCGGTTTGCTTTCGGCGGCCTGTTCCCGTTTCAGCCTGTGGACAAGGCGGTCGGTCAGGGTAATGTTAAAACTTTCTTCGCTCATGGGCACTAATATAAGCGCAATGATGCTATTTTCAATGAAAATTCAATCGGCTAGAGTGAGACCATCATGACCGGACCGGCGTTTGACCAGACATCCTATAATTATTGCGCCTTGCCGCTGGCTGTGTATGCCTGCCGCCCGGACCGGAGCCGGGGGCGGATTTATGCCGAAGGCGAAAGCGCCACCCGCACCTGTTTCCAGCGCGACCGTGACCGCATCATTCATTGCGGAGCTTTTCGCCGTTTGAAATATAAAACGCAAGTCTTCGTCTATCACGAAGGCGATCATTACCGTACCCGCCTGACCCATACGCTGGAAGTCGCGCAGATCGCCCGTACGCTGGCCCGCGCCCTGATGGTCAATGAAGATCTGGCCGAAACGGTGGCGCTGGCGCACGATCTCGGCCACACGCCTTTCGCCCATGTCGGGGAAGATGTCATGGAATCGTGCATGCGCGATGTCGGCGGGTTCGACCACAACGACCAGTCATTGCGTATCCTGACCTGGCTGGAGCGGCGCTATCCGAAATGGCCCGGACTCAACATGACATGGGAAACGCTCGAGGGGGTGGCCAAGCATAACGGCCCGGTCCTTGCAAAAGGGCAAAATGCCGAAGACGCAGGTTTGCCGGTCTCGGTCACATCGGTCAATCGCCAGATGGATTTGCAGCTTCATACCTATGCCTCGCTCGAGGCGCAGGTGGCAGCACTGGCCGACGATATTGCCTATAACAACCACGATGTCGAAGATGGTTTGCGTGCGGGCCTGTTCCTGCTTGATGATTTGCGTGATGTACCGTTGTTGAAGGATATTATTCCACGGGTCGAACGGGACTACCCCGATATCGACCCAAAAATACTGATCTACGAAGTTATCCGCGACATGATCGGTGCCATGGTCGAAGATGTTCTGGTTGAAACGCGCGCCCGCCTGAATGCGCTGAATCCTCAAGGCCCGGATGATATCCGCAATGCCGACCGCGCCATGGTGGCGTTTTCGGAAGATATGCTGCTCAGGGTCAATGCCTTGCGTGAATTTCTCTGGGCCAATATGTACCGTCATTCCACCGTGCAGCGCATGCGCCTGAAGGTCAGCCGGATCGTCAGGGATTTATATGATGCGTTCATGGCCGAAACCGGACTGATGCCCGAAGACTGGCAGGCGCGGATCAGGGCGGTTAACGGCGACGACCCGAAGCACATCGTCGAACGTGCCCGCATTGTTGCCGATTACATCGCCGGGATGACCGACCGCTACGCAATCAAGGAGCACGAACGGTTGTTCGAGCTGTACTGGGATTTGCGGTAGGCCTGCCTGCGGAGGTTTCAGGGAAGATAGGGCTCGGCGATCTCTTTCTTGAGGGATTCGCGCACGCGGTTCAGCCCGGACCGGACGGTGCCGGTGGGAATGCCTGCTTCAGCACCGATTTCCCGATACTCCATGCCGTCCAGCGATTTTTCCAGCAGGCCGAGCCGTCCGGCGGCCACACCGCCTTTTTCCATTTCCCGGTCGATATAGGCATCAAGCGCCCGGCAGGCTTCGTGGATTTGTGCGATTTTTACAGGGTCGACAGGGGGAGATGCAAAGAAATTGATGAAGTTGTCATCGATATGGTGGTCTGTAACCTCGGTGATTTCAGACGCACCATGGGTGAGTTCCCTATTTCCCCGCAGGAGGATAAGATAGGCCTGACGTATGGCAATAGTCGTCAGCCATGTTGAAAATTTTGATTCGCCATTGAAGCGATCAATATTCCGGGCAACGCTGAGGAAGGATTCCTGAACGCAATCATCGGCCCAGTTTTCGCTGCCCTGCCGATAGAACTTGTTCTCGATAAAGCGCTTCAGGGGTTTGGCGTGAAGATTGTAGAGCTCGGTGAAGGCGGATTCATTCCGTGCTCCGGGGTTTTGCTGTAACAGCGCTACAAGTTCGTTGGTTCTGTCTTTTTCTTTATCGCCCAGCTTTGACATTTACGCCCTCCTTTGTCATATGAAAAACATAAATAGTGCGGGCAGCGCAGCCGGGTCAAGAAAATTCTGAAAACTGTTTGAAATCAATGCGTTGCTTTTACGGGGACGGACCGAATTTTTGAGGATAACCATAATTCATTACTTGCCCCACCGGGCAAGATTTCCTAGGATGCCCCCATGACTCCAAAAGATGAATTCGACGATCCGGCGGGCTTTGAAAGCGCGTTCGGCAAGATTGCCGAGGCTATGGAACAAAGCCGGGCCGGGGTGCGCAGTCGTGGGCCGATGATCGGGGTGGCCACGTTGCTGGTGGCGCTGTTCGTCCTGTTCGCTGTTTTCTGGTCGACCTATCCGCGTGGCGACAGGCGCGAAGCCGGGGTCGGTCCGGTGCCGATTGTCCGGGCCGATGTCGCGCCTTACAAGGTTGCGCCGGACAATCCGGGCGGTATGGATATTCCCTACCGCGACAGCACCGTGTTTGAAACATTGCGCAATGCCAATATCGACGAAGAGACGCAAGGCAGGGTCGAAAGTCTGTTGCCGCCGCCGGAAGAGCCGATTGACCGGACGCAGATGTTCGCCGGCCTGAAAACCGCGCCGATGGAAAGCGCCGTTGCGGAGGAAGAAGATTTTGGTCCGGTTGCCACGTTGACTGAGGCAGAGGCTCCCGCTGAAACGCCCGTTGCATCGGTGCCAAAACCGCAGCCCAAACCGGAAATGGTTCAGGCCGAAAAGGCCGCAGTGCAGGCGGAACCCGCTGCCGGAAATGCCACCGCCAAAACGACGGGCACTCATTATATCCAGTTGGGCAGCGTCAAGGACCGCTCCGGTGCCGAGGCTGAATGGCGCAAATTGCAAAAAGAATTCCCGGTGCAACTCGGCAACCTGACCCTGCGGGTGCAGGCGGTCGATCTCGGCGAACGCGGCACGTTCTACCGGATTCAGGGCGGCGCGCTCGATCAGGCCAGTGCGAAAACGATCTGTAACGCCATCAGTGCAAAACGCGCGGGGGGTTGCCTTGTTGTCAGCCGTTGATGCGAACAAGCCGCCGATTTCCGTGATCTTCGGTATTTCAGGCCATGAGTTGACGCAAGGGGAAAAAGATTTTTTTGCCCGTCATGATCCGCTCGGCTTCATCCTTTTCGCCCGCAATATTCGCGACCCGCAACAATTGAAGGACCTGACGAAAAGCCTGAAGGATTGTGTCGGGCGCGACGCGCCGATCCTGATCGATCAGGAAGGTGGACGTGTGGCGCGGATGCGTCCGCCGCACTGGCCCGCCCACCCGGCACCGCGCATGGCTGCCGCCGCGCAGGATATGGCGCAGGCCGTTCAAAATGTCGGCGCGGTCAATCATGCCATTGCCCGGTCTTTAAGCGCTGCCGGAATCAACGTGAATTGTACCCCGGTGGTTGACGTCTATTTCGATCATCTGACCCACGCCGCTATTGGCGACCGTGCCTTTTCATCCGATCCGGCGGTGGTCGGGGTGCTGGGCGCGGAAGTGTGCCGGGCGCATCTGGCCGAAGGGGTGATCCCGGTGGTCAAGCATATGCCGGGGCAGGGAAGGGCGAATCTGGACAGCCATACGCATCTGCCCGTGGTGTCCGCCAGCATGCAGGAGCTTGAATCTACGGATTTCGTTCCCTATCGGCATATTTTAAGCCGGGAATTTGCGCATGCGGTCTGGGGTATGGTATCCCATGTGATCTATTCCGCAATTGATTCGGCCAATCCGGCGACCTGTTCCCCGGCGGTCATGGGGGTTATCCGCCATGATCTCGGTTTTGACGGGTTTTTGCTGAGCGACGATATCGTCATGCAAGCCTTGTCCTGCGTCGGCGATATGGGCCAGCGGACGGCAAAAGCCGTGGCCGCCGGATGTGATGCGGTTTTGCATTGCAACGGCGTGATGACCGAGATGGAAATCGTGGCCCGGGCCGCACCGAAACTCTCTGCTGCCAGTGTGCAGCGGTTTAATGCAAGCCTCTTGCGTGTGTGAGTATTTTTATGAGTGAAGAAACAGCTTTTCCGGATGTCCCTTTCGAGGAAGACCCCCCGCGTATGGACGCGGAGGACGGGCCTCATCATGCCGATGAATTGCTGCTGAATATCGATGGCTATGAAGGGCCTATCGAGGTTTTGCTGGTGATGGCGCGTGACCAGAAGGTCGATCTTTCAAAAATTTCTATCCTGCAACTGGCGCGGCAATATCTGGCCTTCGTTGATCGTGCGGCGCAGATGCGCCTTGATCTGGCGGCGGAATATCTGGTGATGGCGGCGTGGCTGGCCTACCTGAAATCCCGCCTGTTGCTGCCGCGTGAAAAAACAGACGGCACGGGACCAACCGCCGAGCAGATGGCCGAGGCGCTGCAATTCCAGTTGCGCCGTCTCGAAGCGATGCAAAACGCGGCCAAGGCGCTGTTCAACCGTCCGCGCCTTGGCGATGGCATCTATGCGCGCGGCATGCCGGAAGGCTTGCAGGTCCAGACCGATGTCACATGGGATATCGGCTTGTACGATATTCTGAAAGCCTATGGCGATATTCGCCGCCGTCAGGATAGCACGACGTATGAGCTTCCTACCTTTGCCATCATGTCGCTGGGCGACGCGCTGGATCGTCTTGAAAAGATGCTGGGCGGGTTGCCGCGCAATGGCCCGTACAGCATGTGGGTATCGCTGATGAGCATGATGCCGGAACGCATCAGGGACAAGCTTTATGCCCGGTCCTCTCTGGCCTCGACCTTTACCGCCGGTCTTGAGATGGCCAAGCAGGGTAAGGTTGAATTGAAACAGGATGGGCCGTTCCGCCCGATTTACCTGCGGGCCAGCTATATCGAACGCAAGGACCTGCCGCGTACCGATGAAGCCGCCAACGACACCGCCACCACCGAAGAGATGCTAACAGCTGGAGCGTAAACAAGATGAGTGAAACGATGGAAATGAGCGAAGCGCCGGAAGAATTTTCGGAAATCGCCGACGCCGCGCCGCTGGTGCAGGACCCGGAAATGATGCGCATTCTGGAGGCGATGCTGTTTGCATCCGCAGAGCCGTTGAGCATGAATGCCATTCGTGAACGCCTGCCCGATGATGCCGATGTCGGCGGCATGCTGATGGAAATGAAAGCCATGTATGCGGGGCGCGGGGTTTCGCTCGTCGAAATGAACAATAACTGGGCCTTCCGCACGGCCAGCGATCTCGGGGATGCGTTGAAGCTGAAACGCGAGGTCCGCCGTCCGCTGTCCCGTGCCGCCATGGAAACGCTGGCGATTATCGCCTATCACCAGCCGGTGACGCGCGCGGAAATCGAAAATATCCGTGGCGTTGTCATCAGCGGCGGCACGATTGATATTCTGATGGAGCAGGGATGGGTCAAGCCGGGCCGCCGCCGCGAAGCGCCGGGCCGCCCCCTGACATGGGTGACCACAACGGATTTTCTCGATCAGTTCGGTTTACAGGCATTGACGGATTTGCCCGGTCTTGATGACTTGAAAGCCTCCGGCCTGCTCGACCGCCGCCCGGCGATTGAAACGACCACAGCCGATATGTTCGAACAAATGGTCGCAGAAGATGCGGAAGCCGAAGCCGCCGAGGAAGACGCTATCGCCACAGAGGAAGAGCTTGCGGCCCTGAAGGCCGAGCGCGAGTCCGGCGTGGAGGATGAACGAGAAGAAGAATCATTCGCCCCCGAAGATTTTCAGGATGATACCATCGAAGCGGAAGAAGATGACGCTGATGACGAATCGGATGATGATGACTCCGACGATGATGACGAGGAAGATGTATAATCATGGGCATTAGTATCTGGCAGATTCTGGCAATCGTTGCCGTTGTGGTTCTCCTTTTCGGGCGGGGGCGTATCGCGCCGTTCATGGAAGATCTGGGCAAGGGGATCAGCAGCTTTAAAAAAGGGCTGAAGGACACCGACGAACACAAGGATATTCGTTCCCTAGACGATAAAAATCGCAAGGAATGACCTTATGTTTTCTCCCCCCAAAGGCTTTCCTTCGGGGAAGGGGATTGTTTAGGGAAGATCATGCTTGATATCGCCTGGGGAGAATTGCTGTTGATCGTTGCCGTGGCCGTTCTGGTCATCGGGCCGCAAGACATCCCCAAGGCCATGGCCGCTCTCGGACGCCTTGTCCGGCGGTTCCAGTACGTCAAATTCGCCCTGTCGCAGCAATTCGAAGACATCATGCGCGATCAGGATTTGCAGGATTTGCGTAACTTTAACGATCTGCGCACACAAAAAACGCCTGATACGGATGAGGCAATATCGGATGAAGACATGCACCCTGTCATCCCGAGCGCAGTCGAGGGATCTGCGCAAACCGATTCCCCAACCGTGCTCGGGGTGACAGGGCAAGGGGATAAAAAATGATAACCCCCGATCAGCCCCCGATGGAACCCAAACCGCTGGCCGTGCATCTCGTCGAATTGCGCAAACGGTTGCTTTGGTCGTTTGCCGCGATGATTGCCGGAACGGTTGTCTGTTATATCTATGTCCAGCCGATCTACGGTTTTCTGGTTGCGCCGCTGGCGGCGGCAATGGGGCCGGAAAGCACAGGACGCCTGATTTATACCGGCCTGACAGAGGCGTTCTTTACCTATATGAAGGTCGCGTTTTTTGCAGGCGCGTTTCTGACCTTCCCCATTCTGGCGATGCAAATCTGGAAATTTGTGGCGCCGGGTCTTTATCGTAATGAAAGGCGGGCCTTCCTGCCCTATCTGGTGGCGACGCCGGTGCTATTCTTTCTCGGCGGGGCTTTCGTCTATTATATCGTCTTGCCGATGGCATGGCCGTTTTTTCTCAGTTTCCAAAGCGGGGAGGGGGAAACGGTTCTCCCGGTCCAGCTCGAAGCACGGGTCGGGGAATATCTCGATCTGGTGATGTTGCTGATTTTTGCCTTTGGCCTGTGCTTCCAGATGCCGGTGGTTCTCACCCTTCTTGGTCGGGCGGGGATGGTGACGGCGGAGATGATGCGGAAATTCCGCCGTTATGCGATTGTCGCAATTTTTATTATCGCCGCCATTATCACGCCGCCGGATATCATCAGCCAGATTGCGCTGGCGGTTCCGATGATTGCGCTTTATGAATTGTCGATTTTCCTCGTTCGCAAAGTGTCTCCCGATGCCGCCAAAACTGATTGACCTGTACCACGCCCGTGTGCAGGCGCAGGGTTTCACCGACGATCCCCACCAGCAGGCAGGGCTTGCCGCCTTGCAGAACTTGCTTGATTGTCTGACCGCTTCCTCCTCCGGGGGGCGGAAGCGGAAGGGCCCTTTGCCAACATCGTTGCGTGTCTTCGCGGCAAAGAAAGACAGGTTGCGCGGTGTTTATCTGCATGGCCCCGTCGGGCGCGGAAAATCGATGCTGATGGACCTTTTTTTCAACGCCGTGCCTGATACCATCCCTAAACGCCGCATGCATTTTCATGCCTTCATGATCGAAGTGCATGATTTCCTGCATCGTTCGCGTCAGGCGCAGACCGATTCACGCTCCGGCACGGATCAGGCCGTGATCCGCCTTGCCGGAAATCTGGCGCGTGAATTGCGCGTTTTGTGTTTCGATGAATTTCATGTGGCGGATGTTGCCGATGCGATGATTCTTTCCCGCTTGTTTTCCGCCCTGCTGGACCGGGGGCTGGCTGTAGTGATGACCAGCAACTGGCCCCCGGACAAACTCTATGAAAACGGATTGCAACGGGACCGGTTTTTGCCCTTTATTGCGCTGATGCAGGTGCGGATGGATGTCGTGGGGCTGGACGGCCCGGTCGATTACCGTTTGCGGAAGCTGGAAGATAACGGCGTTTATTTCTGGCCGCTGGGCCCGGTGGCGCAGGACTGGGCGGACGCGATGTTTACAGAACTTTCCGGCGGCGTGCCGCCCGAACCGATCATGCTGAATGTGCGGGGTCATCAGTTGCTGGTGCCCGGGGCGGCACGCGGGGTGGCGCGGTTCACCTTCGCCGCACTTTGTGAACGTCCGGTCGGGGCCGAGGATTACCTGACCATCGCGCGGGAATTCCACACGGTCATTCTGGAAGGTGTCCCCAAATTACGCTATGATCGCCGCAATGAAGCCAAGCGTCTGATGACGCTGGTTGACGCGCTATATGATACCGGAACCCGTCTGGTCGTGAGCGCCGATGCGCCGCCAGAGAAACTGTATTTCGGGCATGACCACGGTTTTGAGTTCGGGCGCACGGTCAGCCGCCTGATCGAGATGCAATCCCGCGACTGGCTGGAAAAAACCGAGTCCCGGCAGGCTCCGCTGGCAACATAAGGGTAAAACGATACGTTCAGGTTATTTATTTATCCTTGATAAAGGCTTGATATAATCATCCAATGTATTGATATGACATGATAATTTTCTGTGACCTCTGATAATGATTTAATGGCTCAGTTCCGGAACGCAATCCGATGATGAAGTGGTTGAAAATGCTCATAAAATATCGAAAGCCTGCCTTCGTCATGCGGCGGGTGCGGGATTCGGCGCGTTACGAGCAGGAAAAGCAGATTGCGGCCACAGGAACAATTACGCAACGTATGGTATTGGCTTTAAATCCGCGTACCCATCAGGAAATCCTCTATTACATGGCGGAAAAAGATGCCGATCCGGCGGTGCGTCGGGCGGTGGCGCGTAACCTCTCATCTCCGATTCAGGCCAGCATGGTCATGGCCGCAGATCAGGATCAGGATGTGCGTCTGGCGCTGGCGGAACGTCTGATCCGGTTGCTGCCGGAATTGTCGCGGGAGGATCATGTCCAGCTTTACGCCATCGCGGTGCAGGCACTGGGGACGCTGGCGCAGGACGAAGTTTTGAATATCAGGATTGCCCTGTCGAGCACCCTCAAGGATCATGCCTTTGCCCCGCCTGCGGTGGTCAGGACTCTGGCGCGGGATGTGGAGCGTCAGGTCGCGGAGCCGGTTTTGCGGTTTTGTGCCGCGCTGCCCGACGATCTGATTCTGGAAATATTGCAGGAAGCGCCGCAGGGCTGGGCGGTAGAGGCCATTGCCAACCGCAAAACTGTCAGCGAACCGGTGGCGGTGGCCATTATTGATACCGGTCTGCCAGCGGGCGGGAAGGCGCTGCTGGAAAATCCCGGCGCGGCGATCAGCGAGGATTTGCTCCGGGAGATTGTCCAGCGGGCGCGTTATTTGCCGGAATGGCAGGAACCGCTGGCCTTGCGCAAGGGGCTGCCCCCCGATCTGGCCGGGTTGCTGGCGGAATTTGCACATGACGCCGTGCGCGACATCCTGCTCCGCCGCAATGAATTCGATTCACGCACCACCGACAAGGTCACAAAAATTTTCCAGCGCCGCCTGCGCCATGCGGTTGCCACCCGCGCCAGCCGTGAAATCAGCCATGAAACCGCCTATGACCGCGCGATCCGGCTGGCCAAGGCGGGGACCTTGCACGAAGACATGATCGCCGATGCGCTGGCCTTGCAGGAAGATGAATTCGTGATTGCCGCCATTGCCTGCCGCGCCCGGACCAGCCTGCCTGCCGTGCGGCGCATTTTTGCCATGCACGCCCCGAAACCGATCGTGGCGCTGAGCTGGAAGGCGGGGCTGTCGATGCGCATGGCTCTGCAATTGCAGCGCGATATGGGGCGGGTGCCGTTTCAGGATATTCTCTATCCCCGTGGCGGGACCGATTATCCGCTGAGCGAGGAAGAATTGTTACGCCAGCTCGACTTCCTCGGTCTGAAAGTGGCCTGAGGATGTTTCATTTCCCTATTCCGCTGCTGGCGGGCGGGTGTCTTGCCTGTCCCGGGCAAAAGGTCTATTTCTAAAGCAGCTTTTCAAACGTCGCATGCATTGAAGGAGAGTACATATGTCACGCAGCAAGATTGCCCTGGTGGGCGCGGGTCAGATTGGTGGAACGCTGGCGCTTCTGGCGGGTCAGAAACAACTGGGTGATATTGTGCTGATCGATATTGCCGAAGGTGTGCCGCAGGGCAAGGCGCTGGATATTGCCGAATCCTCTCCCGTGGAAATGTTCGATGCCGCCTGCACTGGCAGCAACGACTATGCCGCCATGGCCGGGGCCGATGTCGTGATCGTGACGGCGGGTGTGCCGCGTAAACCGGGCATGAGCCGCGACGACCTGATCGCGATCAACACGGGTATTATCCAGACCGTCGGGGAGAACATCAAAAAACACGCGCCCAAGGCGTTCGTGATCGTTATCACCAACCCGCTCGATGCGATGGTCGAAGTCATGCAACGTGTGACCGGTTTGCCGACGAACATGGTTGTGGGGATGGCCGGGGTTCTCGATTCTGCACGGTTCCGGTATTTCCTGTCCCAGGAATTCGGCGTGTCGGTCGAAGACGTCAATGCCTTCGTCCTTGGCGGTCACGGCGATACCATGGTGCCGCTGGTGCGTTATTCCAGTGTGGCTGGGATTCCGCTGCCCGATCTGGTGGCGATGGGCTGGACGACGCAGGAAAAACTGGATGCGATTGTCCAGCGTACGCGCGATGGCGGGGCGGAAATCGTCAATCTGCTCAAGACCGGATCGGCCTTTTACGCTCCGGCGGCGAGTGCGATTGCCATGGCGGAAAGTTTCCTGCGCGACAAAAAACGTGTTTTACCCTGCGCAGCGAAGCTGAACGGGGAATACGGCATCAAGGGGCTTTACATCGGCGTTCCGGTAGTGATTGGCAAAGGCGGCGTTGAAAAAATCGTTGAAATCACTCTGAACCCGGAAGAACAGAAAATGTTCGATCATTCTGTCGCCGCCGTTAAATCCCTGGTCGAAGTGATCGACAAGGCCGCCTAGGATATCTTCTTGCGGCAACGGCGCCGGTGGCATTTGTTCCTCGTCCTCCGGCGGCGTTTCCGGGCGGGCGCCTTCGGTGCGCGGTGGCGCTGTCTCTGCCGGGGGGATTTCTATCGCCATGCGCTGTGGATGCTGTAATTGCAAAAAGGGAACGCAGCTATTGCCCCTGAATATAACCGCAACCTGGTTGTCGAGACGCCGGAAGGCCGCGTTGACCTTGCCGCCGAGTAAATTATAGACCTGTTGTACGGTGCGTTTTTTCGTTCCCTGATAAAAAATGGGGCGGTTGTTCGGGTCTTCCGATTCGCGAACGAAAATATCGGCGGCGATTGCGTGCGGATTTTTGCGCAAGGCGCGGAAGAATGTCTTGGCGCGTTCAAGGCCGAGGAAATGGGCGACGTAATAATCGGTGAAGCTGGGCTCGCGGCCCAGCACCGCCCGCATCAGGGGCCGTTCGTCGTGCAGAACCGATTTGGCTTTGATAAAGGCCGCCATATAATGATCCGAACGCAGGGAAAGAATTTGTTCGGTCAGGGCCGGATGATCGGTATACGGGTTTTTATTGTCGTCGAATTTGATCGCGGTGGCGGCCCCGGCGTAGATGCCGCCTTGAAATTCCGCGCCGAACCAACTGAATAAGGTCATCCATGTTGCCGGCATGAAGTGGAACAATCCGCGGGCGGAACCGCCCAGATGCGGTTCGTCGAACCGGCCTATCCGGCTTTCAAGCAGCGCTTTCATCACAAGCAGGTTAAAATCAATCCCGGTTTCATAACTGGCCACGGCCATGGCCGCTACGGCTTGCGGGTCATAGATTTGCGACAGGGCAGCACTGCGGCGCATGGTGTTCAGGGAATGATAGCCGTTTCGTGCGGCGTTTCTGGCGGGAACCCTCTGGACGCAGGCACCGGGCCTGATTTCAGGCAAGTGTTTTCCGGGTTGCAGGGCGGGTGTGTCCCTGCCGCTCAGGGCGAGGGCGTCCGCGCTCCCCCCGAGGGCGGCGGCCATAAAAACTGCGCATAGAAGCCTTTTTCCCGAAACGGCACTTCCGGCCATGCATGTGCCTTCCCTGTTTTTCTTTTTTTTGAAGCTGCCAGACTGGCATATGCCGCAGTGCGGGATCAAGATGCAAAGTGCGGGTATTTCTTGCGCCCATGCCGGATATGGGGCTAAATTTCAGGTAACAAAAAAATACAGGGATGGTTTCAACATGTTCGCTCCAGCAAAATTGCCGGGTTTGCCGCGAGGTCTTTTGCCGCCAAAGTTTTTTGAAGTGGCGGCGGACCGCAGCACCAGCCCCTTTGCCACGCCGTTTGAAAAATACCGTCGTCAGGAACGACTCGGGGTCGAAGAAATGGCGGAGCGGATGCATATGCCGATCGAAGATTATGTGGCCTTTGAAAATGGCAAGGTGCGCCCGGTCCCGATTGACATTCTGGCCTATTGCGAAGCGCTGGACCTGCATCCGCTGGATCTTTATGCGGAACCCTATCCCGGCACGCCATTGTCGCCGGAATTACGCGATGCTCTTTGGCTGGCTGATCGGTCGCCGTGTTATGAAGATTCCTTTCGCCAGCGTGCGCAGCAGCGCCTCGTTCTCGAATATCGGCGCGGTACGGCGATGCTGGAATCAAGCAGGGAGGAATTAGTGCCCTTGCGCATCGCTATGGAGCTTTCCTCCGGCCCGCAGGGCGAAGCTTTCTATCATTGCGATGACGATTTTACCGCGCAGGAGGATCGTACCCCCCGTGTCATGTTCAATAATTGCCTGAATGCGTATCAGCTTATGCTGGAAGACGAGGTCGCGCTGCATACGCAGATTTATATGACGCTTGGCAACGCTTATCGCCGCAATGTCGAGCGCATGGAGAAGGCGGCAAAAGTCCTGTACGGAGTCGAGAGAGAAAACGTCATCGAACGCATGCGCCAGCACATTGCGCAGACGCAGAGCGTCCGGCTGCTGAAGGAAATGCTGCGGCAGAACCCGTATTTTTTCGGCGCGCTTGATCCCGTTGTTATGAAAGGGAAGTCTTTTGCGGAAATGACTGGCGAGGACCAAAATCATTTGCAGGAACGCTTGCAGCATCTTCTCAGTGTCGTTTGCGTCGATACCCGCTGTCAGGAGGCGTTGAAAAATCAATCCGGAAGCATGGATCATTCCATTGCCGCCCTGAGGGATTTTGAAGTCTGGCGCGAAAGCCCGCGCACCCAGTACTTGCTCGACTGGTTTGAAAATCACCTGATACTGGATGACGGTTATTCGCGGTGCGGCTCTCCGGCACAGGGCTTGATCGCTGCACCGTGAAAAAGCCGGGTATTCTTTGGATGCTATCCAAAAGACGGCGATGTGTAGAGTGAGACTTGCGGCGGACGCTGGCGCAGCGCAGGGGTTTCAACCTCTGTGGTCGCCGCCGCAGCCGTCGGAGCGGCGGCTCCGTTCATGGTGAGCGTGATCGGGTCTGTGGTGTCCAGTTTCGTGCCGGTGCGTTCTGCCGCACCATAGCGAAGACCCGCCCCCGAAGCAGCAGTCGGTTTTGCCAAAGACGCCAAAGTGATCTGCCCCCCGGTTTCCGGGTTGGTCGTCATTTCTTTCGCCAGCTTGTTGATGCGATTCATCCAGCCCTTGTAAAACACATCTTGTGACTGGTCCTTCGCAACAATTTGTCCGTAATAGGTTTCGCGGCGGTCAATCATTGTTGCAACATCGCCCTTGCTGGCTTTGACCAGGCCGTTGGCATAGCCGACGCCGTGATTGACGGCGCTGTCGAACGCCACCAGGGCTTGCGCGCGGCTCATATTTTCGATGCCGTGGATTTTGTCCCAGTACCGTTCCTTGTAAATCTGGACGGCCTGACGCTCGGTCAGATTCGCAACATCGATATCCGGGTGCGCTTTCTGGCTGATGCCGTATTTTGTCAGTCCGCCACGGTCGTTTTTGTGGTTGGACAGGCCGCCTTCCGCCCTCAGGACGATATCGACGGCATAGTCGAAATCCGCTTTCCCCGAAGCGCTGATGACGGCGGACCCCTCGCGCAGGGCTTCGCGGGCGGCGCTTGAATTGAGCTTGCTGAAATCGCGTTCGCGGCGAACCTCATCGCGCCCGCGGGTTTGCAGATCGCTACGCAGGTCACGGTATTGCTGCTGGCGTTCTTCGGTGTTGCCTTCAAAGCCGAAGGCTTTGGAAATCGTATCAATCAGGGTTTTATTGGAGGCCTTGTCCGGATCAAGAAAACTCGTCAGCAAAAGCAGCATGTTGACGAGGAAGCGACCAAAACCGCCCATCTGATCGAAATGCAGGGGGGAAGACGGCGCAGTACCCGGTCTGGTCTGGCGCGCTCCGGGTCTGGTCATCGGCCTGAAAATCTGTTCGGTAGCGGCGGCGCGTGCCTGCTCCTCGGCCTGAAGCCGTTCTACGGTTTGCGGGTCTGCGGCAGGAGTATTGACCATTGAGCACCCTATTTTCTTTTTGTTTGATCGCCCCCATCGTAGCGAAAAAGCATGGTTTTGTCAAACTTTATGGGAATGTATTAACAAGAGATTAACGACCGTGTTCTTTCCCGGTTTTCCATCCGTAAAGACTATCTCGGGCTGTGGCTCGCAGGGGTGATATGCGCCACCCGGACGGTTTCCGGGCGCGGGCCTGCGGCGGCGGCAAATTGCGTGGGGAGATGGGCGTAGAGCTCCGGCGCCGCAGCGAAAACCGCGCGCAAATTGTGGAGGGTGCTGGCCGTCAGGACGGGTTTGTTGGCCGGAATATAGGCTCCCATCCGGGAAAGCGATGCTGCCGGGCCCTTGGGCCTCATCGTCAGGCGGGCATCGGCGATGGCCTCTTGCTGGACTTGCGGGTCTTTCAGGTCGCGCCCGGCAAATTTATGCGCATCGATTGTCACGGGCCTGCCTGAAGGGTCGTGCAGGATAATCTCATAATGCAAATGGGGGTTTGTGGATCTGTATCCGGTCGACCCAACGCGACCGATATGATCCCCGGCCCGGACATGTTGTCCGACGGCCAGCCGGTCGCTGTTCCTTTGCCGATGCGCCATCAGGGTATGGATTCCATGACCATGGCTGATCATGATGGTGTTGCCATAGCCTTTTTCATTTCTGTTCAGGACGACGACGCCGTCCAGCGGTGCGCGGATCGGGGTTCCGGCAGGGGCAACATAATCGGTCCCCTTATGCGGACGGGCATGCCGATCGAAACGGGTCTGGCGCAGAGGCTTGAAGGCTGATGTCCGGATCATGTTCGGCAATGGAGGCACCATCCGCGCCGGGGATGGATCAAGGGATTCGATCATGCGTATGGCGGTGCGCATATCTCCTGCCACGACGGCGCGGCGGAAATCCGGATTTTGCGCGAGCGTCTCGGCGTTTCCTGCCGGATTGCTCCGGGCAGAAAATACGGTCGCATTTTGCAAGGCGCTCCGGAATTGCGCATTCGTCTTTCCGGTGACCGGCCCGGTATAAAGCCCGGTCATTTTCATCCAGATTTGCACCTCAGCCAGCGCCTTTGGATCAAGCGATGGCAGGCGACTGGCGGCGTTGTCGATTTTGGCCTGAATGTCACGCTTTGCGGACGGGTTGCGATACATCATTTCCACCAGATCCTGCTGGTAGTTATGCCGCATCATGTTTTGCAAAATCCACGGTGACAGGCGGGAAAGCTGGTCCTGATGGTCGTTCAGATATTCGATCAAGGCCCCGCCCAGAGCGCGGTTGAATTCCCCCACGGGTTTTTGCTGATAATACCCGCCCTTGTGCAGGATAGTTTCCAGCGCAATGATGTCTTCCCGCGTCAGCGCCGGTCCTGTTGGGTCGCTGGATTCGAGGGTTTCCGGTTGCGCGACCGGGGCAGGTTGTGTGGCGATCGGTGATTTTTCTTCCGCTGCGGGTTCCGGTGCGGTCGTGGCGATATGCTGGGCGACATGCTGGCGGCGGAACTGCTTTTCGGCGGCGATGGTATCGCGGCCGCGTATGCCGTCGAGATTGTTTTTATACAGGTTAAATGCGGACAGCCAGATTTGCCTGTGGCGCACCTTGGCGCGCGGATCGTCCAGAAGCTCCCGCAGGACGGTTTTTGCGTCCCCGTTATCGGCGACCATCTCCCTGAAGGCGCGGCGCTGGCCGTTCAGCATCAGTCTTTCGACGACGAAGGGCGATATATTGCGGATGATTTGCGGGTGTTGCCGCAAGGCGCTCATCAGGCCCGTTGCGGTGCGCGGGCCGAAAATGCCGTCGCCGGACCCGACATTATGGTCCATATCGTTCAGGATTTTCTGCAAATCGACAACGTCTTGTTTTTTCAAAACGGGCAGGGCGGCTAGATGGTCGAGCCGGGCAATCTGTTTTGCCTGTTCTGCGGCGCTTATGGCGTCGGCATCGATTGAAATGGTCCCGACATGTGTGCGTACGGCGCTGTCTTCAACGGGTTTCTGAACGGTTTCCCCCGGATGGGCCGCCGCGCCATGGATATCTGCGACAAGCAGCGGTGCCCCGGCGGTCAGCGCGAAGGCCGTACCGAGCGCGATTGCCGGACGGCGTGCCGCCGTCGTCAGGGTGTCGACTGCATCGTATCCCTGAAACAGCAGACATATCTGGGCCTGCCTGAAAAAATCACGCAGACGGATGGTCAATCCGGGAGTCATCACACAGCCACTACCGCTTTTTGTTGATTATTTACGAAGACATTAAGCGGAAGAGATGTTTCAAGTCAAAGAAAAACGGACCACATCCGGAAAAAGGGCGGCGATTCAGACGTTCATGCCGACGACAGGCGCGGCGCGGCGCTGCTGTTCTGCGGCAGCAACGGTCATGGCGGGGTCTACATCGGCATCCGGTGCGGGCGTGGGGGATGTGACCGCCGCTGCGGTAAAGGATGTCGTCAGGCTGCCCTGAGCTTTCTCCAGCGACGATCCAGACACAAGCCCCGCCGCCGACGTGCCTGTGCGTGTTTCATCCGGGGTGTAGGTTTGTGTTGAATAAGTCGGTTCTGTATTATTTTTTTCAATCCGAGATTCTATCGTGTCCCTGTTGGCGTGACGTTCACGGTACTTATCGTAATTTTGTTGCAGTTCACGAATTTCGCCCCTAGCCGCCGGGTCTCCGGCATTCGCCTTCTTCTCGAGTTCATCCAATTTTTCTCGAAATTGGTTGTGGCGATCTTCCCGCTCCCGCAACTTTTCTAGTTCTTTTAATTCTTTTTGTAATTCTATGCTGTCTTCACCTTTTTCGGCCCTTAATTTTTCGATGAAATTTTCTTTTTCTTCAATTTTTTGACGCGTTCTGTCGAAAGCAGGAAGTAAGCGATTCTGGATAGCTTCAACATAATCGCCTTGCTCGCTATTCAGTTTCCCTTGAGCCTCATCACGCACAATGCGCTTTGCATCAGACGTCCTCAGATAGGCATTGTCAGGGTCGCTGTCTCGCAGGTGCTTGACCAGAGCTGCATCCAGATCTGATGTCATGCCGTTTTGCGCCAGTTTTTCTTTCGCTTGCTTTAGTTGTTCATTATCGACATCTTCACCATTTCGATGGCGCTCAAGAAGGTCGAATTCTTTTCCCAGTCCTGCTTCTTCATATGCGCTGCGTATAGCGCCATGGTTCTCTTGCCATGCGGCATCTTTCAGTTCTGCCTCCTGTGCAGGATCGGCACCTATTTTGGATTCTTCGTAGTCTGCGTTTGCCGTTTCAAGCGCGGCGGCAGCAGATTCTATTTTCTCCCGGAGGATTTTTTCCTTTTCAAGAAAAGTTCCGTGATTGTCTCTTTCCAGAGTGGTAACTTGTGTTTGTGTTGTTTCTATTTGTATGTCTGTTATTGCGATCTTTGCTTCAAGCTCTGTGATTCGTCCCTGACAGGCGGAAATTTCCTGAAGTATAAGTTTCTGGTCCGCCAGAAGAACACTGCGGAAGTCACTGATTAACTGGTACACATCAAGCTGCGCCCTGTTTCGCTTTTTTTCTTCCCGTTCCTCCCTCTCACCCGGCGTCTCGCCGCCTGCCCCCGTCAAACGATCCCCCGGCGAGACACGTGTGGCGGAGATGTGCTCTGCGGTGAATCCGTTATCGATGATTCCCGCCGTCATGGCGTTTTCTTTCAGGCGGGCCCTTTCGGCGGTGGTATAATCATAATGTTCGGTCATGCCATGCGCCGCACGCCATGCCGTGACATCGGTGGCGGGCAGGAAAAGACTGGCGAGGGATACGGCAATCGGTTTTTGTGCCGGGTGCGCGTCCGGTATCGCGGCGGGTTGCGCCTGTGTTGGCGCATCCGGTTCTGGCCGGGCGGGTGGTGTCGGTGTATCGCTTGTGGCGTATTGCGGTTGCGGTGACGTGTCACGGGCGGTTGCGGGTGTTGCGGTCGCGGGTTGTTTCTGAACGGGCGCTTTCCCGTCCGGCGCAGCAGCGGACGGGCCGGGGGCCTTGTCATAGCCGGCCGGTGTTTTCGCCCAGCGCGCGTCCATAATATCGACGGCGACAGGTTTGGTAGCAGAGCCTTTGGTTTTATCCGGTGTTGTGATCGCCACAATGTCCCCCGCAGACATCGTTTTTCATATGTCGAAATGTCCGCACCCCTATCATCGTTGAAAAACTTTAAAATTATGTAAAATATTGCATTTTAGATAAATTTTCCCTTTTGCCCTCCGGGGCTGCGAACCCGCTCTTTTGGGATTGCGGCCTTGCAAAAATGGCCGGGGATGGTAGAAAAAGTCCGGTTTTTTGATGAAACAGACCCCGGAAAGGGCCAGAAATGAACATTCACGAATATCAGGGCAAATCTCTCCTTAAAAAATACGGCGTGGCCGTGCCGGAAGGTTTTGCCGCCATGAACGTGGAAGAGGCTGTCGCCGGGGCGAAAAAGCTCGGCGGCCCGGTCTGGGTGGTGAAGGCGCAGATTCACGCGGGCGGTCGCGGCAAGGGTGGCGGCGTCAAGGTCGTCAAATCCATCGAGGACGTACAGGCTGAAGCAACCCGCATGCTCGGCATGCAACTGGTCACGCACCAGACCGGGCCGGAAGGGCAGAAGGTTCGTCGCCTGTATATCGAACAGGGCTGCGATATCGCCCGTGAGCTTTATTGTTCCGTGGTGATGGATCGCGGATCCAGCCGGGTGACCTTCATGGTCTCGACCGAAGGCGGTATGGATATCGAAGAGGTGGCGGCGAAACATCCCGAAAAAATCGTCAAGGTTGCGATCGATCCGGCGACCGGGATACAGCCCTTTCATGCGCGGAAACTGGCCTTCGGTCTCGGCCTTGACGGGGATGCCAACAAGAATGCGGTGAAATTCATGATGTCGGTTTACAAGGCATTCATGGAACTGGACGCGTCGCAGGTGGAAATCAACCCTCTGGTCGTAACCAGAGGCGGCGATATCATCGCGCTTGATGCGAAAATGAACTTCGACGACAACGCCCTGTTCCGTCATCCCGATATCGCGGCCATGCGCGATGAAGATGAAGAGGACGCGAATGAACGTCTGGCCAAGGACCATGACCTGTCCTATGTGCGTCTTAACGGCAATATCGGTTGCATGGTCAACGGCGCGGGCCTCGCCATGGCGACGATGGATATCATCAAGCTTTACGGCGGCGAACCGGCGAATTTCCTCGACGTTGGCGGCGGCGCCACGACCGAGCGCGTGACGGCGGCCTTCAAGATCATTCTTTCTGATCCGAATGTCAAAGGCGTTCTGGTGAATATTTTCGGCGGCATCATGAAATGCGACATCATCGCCAACGGCGTCATCGCGGCGGCAAAGGAAGTCAGCTTAAGCGTTCCGCTGGTGGTGCGTCTGGAAGGGACCAATGTCGAACTGGGCAAGAAAATCCTGCGCGAAAGCGGGCTGCCGATTATTGCTGCTGATAATCTGGCCGAGGCTGCGCAAAAAGTGGTCGAGGCAACCAAGAAGGCGATGAAGGCGGCCTGATCTGGAGACCGGAGCCTTTCGTTCAGGCGTTTTCGGGAGGTCTGCGGCAGACGGCCAGTATTGATACGCCAAAGGGCAGAGTCGTCCGGCGCAGTAGAAAGCGTTCCGAACCGAAAACATGGCTGAGGATCGTATTGACAATACGGGATCGGGGCATGACGTCGTCGGCGCGATCACTCAGGTGCAACGCCATTCGTAAAAAACGAACGGCAACCACGATCGGAAAAAGCCAGAAATTGTAATAAGAAATAAATTCGATCTTATACCCTGCGTTTTTCAGGAGTGTGGTAAAGCCACATTTTTTGTAGCGGCGTTTATGGTGATGGATGCTGTCGTGGTACGACCATAAAAACGGGTGGGCAGGAACGGTGAAAATGGCGTATCCACCCGGTTTGGTTATTGCGTACAATGCCTTGATGCTTTCCTGATCCTCATCGACATGTTCAATGACATCGAAGGCGCAGACAATATCAAAGGGGTCCTGATAGGGAATGTTATGTGGCAGTGTTCCTGACGTAATATCGCACCCGGAGATGTTTTTTGCGTTCTGCCGGGCAAAATCTTCCGGTTCCATTCCGGCTACGCTGCCGAATGACCCGAGCATTCGCAAATTGGCACCGGGTCCGCATCCGACCTCAAGAATGGATGGAGATGCAGGCAGGACAAGATTACTGATGATAGAACGAAGAATATTGCGGCGGCCTTCATACCACCAGTGCACTTCCTGAATTTCAGCCATCCTTTTGTATGCGAATGGTTCCATCATGGATTCCTGTCGTGACGATTGAGAACTTCCCTGACAATGAACAGGGGGCGGCCCTTGACCTCCATGTAGATGCGACCGATATATTCTCCGGCAATGCCGATGCAGATCAGTTGCAGGGAACTGAAGAAGGTTATAATGGTCGCCAGCGATGCCCATCCCGCGATGGTGCGGTAAAAGAAATAGGATAAAAAGGCATAAAGTCCGAGCCCCACGGCAAGAATCGCACCAAGTAGGGCAAAAAGGAGACTGATCCGCAGGGGTCTGATTGAAAATCCGCTGATCGCATCAAAGGCCAGTTTGACCAGTTTGATAAAATTGTATTTTGTTTTGCCAGCAAAGCGCGCCTCGCGTTTGTAGAGGAGTGCCTCCTGCCGGAATCCCACCCATGAGATCATACCGCGTGTGAAGCGGTGTTGCTCGTGCATCTCCAGAAAATGGTCGACGGCGCGGCGGGTCATCAGGCGAAAATCGCCGGTGTTTTTTGGGATATGAACATCTGAAAGCCAGGACAGGACACGGTAGAATGTCTCTGCCAGAAGCAATTTTATACGCGGTTCTCCTGCGCGGGTTTCGCGCTGTCCGTAAACCACATCGCATCCGGTGCGCATACGCTCCAGCATCGGTCCCAGAAGTTCTGGTGGATCTTGCAGGTCGGCATCCAGCAGAAAAATATAATCGCCTCTGGCATAGGTCAGTCCGGCTGTCGTTGCGGCCTCGTGGCCGAAATTGCGTGAAAAATCGAGCCCAACGACGGACGGGTCCCGCTCACAAAAGGATTGTATGATCGGGTAGGTCTGGTCATGTGAGCCGTCATTCACGAAGATGATTTCGTAGGTTTTGACGTCTGCTGCTTCGCAGGCAGCCTTCACGCGTTTATAGGTCTCGGGAAGGTTTTCCTGCTCATTATAACAGGGAATGACGACGGACAGATCCATGGGCGCAATACCGCATTTGTAAAAAATCGCGCAAGTGTAACGCAGATGGCGGGGGGAGGGGATAAAAATATCATCTGTTTTCGTGTTATGCAAACAAAACGCCGCGCTGGCCGTTGATTTCTCTGTGCCGCGCCGTATAAAGGTGCGGAGAAATCATTCAAATGGAGTTTGCGTATTATGGCCGTTCTGGTGAACAAGGATACCAAGGTGATCTGTCAGGGTTTCACCGGGTCGCAGGGAACATTCCATTCCGAACAAGCCATCGCCTACGGTACGAAAATGGTCGGCGGCGTGACCCCGGGCAAGGGGGGGCAGACCCATCTGGGCCTTCCGGTCTTCAACACGGTGGATGAGGCCCGCGCAAGGACGGGCTGCAACGCGTCGGTGATTTATGTGCCGCCGCCCTTTGCCGCCGATTCCATTCTGGAAGCTGTCGATGCGGGAATTGAACTGGTTATTTGCATTACCGAAGGCATTCCGGTACTCGACATGGTGCGGGTCAAGCGCGGGTTGCAGGAGTCGCGCACCCGGCTGATCGGGCCGAACTGTCCCGGTGTGATTACGCCGGATGAATGCAAGATCGGGATCATGCCCGGCCATATCCACAAACGCGGCAAGATCGGCGTGGTGTCGCGCTCCGGTACGCTGACCTATGAGGCCGTCGCCCAGACGACGGCGGCGGGCCTTGGTCAAACCACCTGCATCGGTATCGGCGGTGATCCGGTCAACGGCACCAATTTTATCGATTGCCTTGAATTGTTCCATAACGACCCGGAAACAGAAGCCATCATCATGATCGGTGAAATCGGCGGCAGCGCCGAAGCCGACGCGGCGGAATGGTACAAGGCGCAGAAAACCAAAAAGCCCATCGCCGGGTTTATCGCCGGAGTCACGGCCCCCAAGGGCAAGCGCATGGGCCATGCCGGGGCGATTATTTCCGGCGGCAACGATACGGCGGAAGCCAAGATCGAGGCGATGAAATCCGCCGGTTTCGTCGTGGCCGACAGCCCCGCCGGGCTGGGGGAAGCCGTGCTGAAGGCACTGGCGGCCTGAACGATCCGGTACACCATCGGTTCAAGGCCCCTTGGCGACCGGGGTTTGCTTCGCTAGACTTATCAGGTCACAAAGCGAGGGGAGGGTATCCATGCCGCAATTGAGCAGTTTCAATGACGACCAGCGCCAGCTTCTGGTTGCGCTGCCCTATCGGGTTGGCCTCTGGGTCAGCAGCAGCGATTCATCCGGCGGCGACGATGCCGACCGGGCCGAAATGGCGGCGTTGACCACCATCGTCACCGGTTTTGCCGAAGACTTCCTGAAATCCGAATTCGTCCAGCGCCTGATGGAAGAAACCGTCGCCTGTCAGGCCGACTGGGAAAAATGGAACGGCAATATCGATGAGGTTCCGGCGGAATGCACACGCGCGATCGATATCCTGTCCGAGATGCTCGACCGCAAGGAATTGACGTCTTTTAAGCTGACGCTGATGGAAATTGCGCATTCCGTTGCCATGGCCTATCGTGAAGAAGATATGGTGGGCGGGCTTGCGTCTCGTTTGCAGGTCTATAGCCGGATTGTGCTGAACAGGCTTCAGGCGATCCTGAACAGGCGCAAGGTGCGCACGGTTGAGGAGTTGCTGAACGTTTCCGCCGCAGAACAGGCGGCCATTGACCGTCTGGCGCGGGCGCTTGAAATCGGTAAAACGAGAACCCCTCCGGCGGCGACAGCCGTCGTCGTGGCATGAGGAAGGAATAGCGTATGGCCTATCTTGACCCGTTTTCGCCGGATGAACGCGATCTTTTGATGTCTCTGCCCTATCGAGCGGGGTTATGGGTTAGCGCCAGCGATTCGACCGGCGGCCACATAGCCGATGCGTCGGAACTGGACGCTCTCGAAAAAACCATACAGGGGCTGGCGCAGGGCATGTTTGAATCCGCGCTGGTGCATGAAATCATGGCTGGAACCTTCCTCCGCCGCGCCGAATGGCCGGAATGGGCGAAGCATTATGCTGCCACGCCCGATGATTGCAAACGGGCGATTGCGGCGATGCAGACCCGCAATATTCCTTCCCGCGATATCGAGGCCTTCCGCCGTATGCTGATGCAGATTGGTCTGGAAGTGGCACGGGCCTTTCGCGAATACGACCGCAACGATCCCGTCCTTCACCGCCTGACGCGCCGGATCAGCATGACGGTCGAGCGTTTCTTCGGCGCCCTGCAGGGCGAAAAATACGCCCCGGAAAATATCCTCAATATCAGCTACAGCGAAGACATCGCCCTGAACACCCTCGCCAATGCCTTGCGCGGGGAGGTTGATTCGGCTGCAGAGGCGCGGATCATGATCGGCAACTGACCCGCCGATTCAACAAGGTTATAAACACTTGCACCGATAGATGTGCTTGCTCCCGTCCGATGCGTAAAAGCAGGTCTTTTTTGCACCGGCAATCCCGTCCTTGTGATCCTGACAATTACATCCTGACCCTACGAAAATCGGATCTGCTGGATAGCTGGCCGCGCTTGTTCCTGCGTCTTCAATTTCCTGCCACTTGAAGGTCATGTTTTTACATGCGCCCGGGGGCGGGGTCAGGACTGCTGGTAACACGGTACAGGTTGTCGGGTCTATAGTCGCGGTAAATGTATCGCGTTTGGTGGGGTCCGGAATTTCACAGATCGGGTCGTCACAGACATGGTCTTGCTGAGTGACGATGGGCGTGGTGTTGCACGCACAGGTGTTATTGGTGTTTCCCGTATCTGTCCATGCGCAACTGGGTCCGTCAAAAATCTGTTCCTTTGTGATCGCACCTGTAAACCCAGCAGGGCAGGTCCCGGCGGTTACCCATTGTGTCGAGCCGATTGGCCCGGCGCAACTGCATCCGGATGTGTCCCATCCTGAATAACTTGCGGTACAGGTGGGTGGTGCGTAGGTGATCGTTCTGGTCGCGGTGCCTGTATAGACCGCCCCGAGTATAGCGGAACAGGCAGCGCTATCCGGAACAACGCTTCCCGTGCAGGAACAATCGGTTGCGCGCGTATTGGATGTGACTGATCCGCCAGTACAGGTTGCTGTGGTGGTTGTCGTGTAGGTCCCGGTAAAGCCCGGACCGCAGTTTATGCCGGAAACAACTGTGGGCGGTGGCGCAGTAAAGGTGCATTGCCCAGTGTTGGAATGCAGCGACCATGTGCCGCTGTTGCACCTGTATTGCACGGTTTTACAGGCCCCCAGAGCATAGGGAATTGAAATAAATCCGCTCCCCGATGCAGGCAACAGGACATCATTGGCGCTACAAACGCTCATAGTCGTTCCTCCGCAACTGGGAGCAGGGATCGCCGCGCATATTGGTGCCCGCGTTGCGGGATTGATTCCGGTGAGAATAGGCGCTGTTGTCGGGCATTCAATTGCGATTGGGGCACATTTTGGGGTGCCGTTCTCGATGCCGGTCATGTATTCCCCTGCCGCGCTGCATGTCAGGCCGGGGCTTCCGCCGATCAGCGACGGGGAGAAACAGTGCGTTCCGGTATTGTCGCACACCATATCTGTTTTGAGTGTTCCGTCAGTGCCATTCTGGCCATAGATGCGCATTGAATGGATTCCTGCTGCGGCGGAACGGATATCAAGCTCTACACTTGGTGTTGTCGTCCCGATCCCGACAAGGTTGCCGGGAATCGTCTCGATCCCCTCTTCCTCGAGGGCGTTGTATTTCCATCGCGGTTCGGCAGTAACGGAGAAAAAATTGACGAAATCATCGAAAAATCCTGCGCCCGCAGCATGGCTTTGAAAGGCGGCAATATAAAGCGATTCCGTTGACATTGCCGTTCCCGTCTCGAAGCCAACATTACAGTTTTGAATATCTAGCCCGGCGGTGGCGCAGGATCGCATCACAATTCCGTTTTTATTATGGGCTCCCGCCCGCGTGGGTCCGTGGCTGAGGACGATAAACGCACCTGCCCCGTCGGGGGAGGCCCCCTCCATATGGACAAGGGAATTTCCGGCTTCATCACGAATGGCAATGCCTCCGGTGGTTTCGCTATAAGTATCTGGATCTGTCATGCTCGCCGTTACTGCGTACAGGAGTCTTCCTTTGTAAGCGTCATATGTTTTTCTTTCATCCATTTGCAGGACGCGGAACGGAATGGCCCCAACAATAACCCGACGGTTCGTAATATCAGTCCTGACGCTTTCCTCGATGCAAATGCCGTTCAGGCACTCTCCCGGGGCAATTGCATTGATGGTCGCGCTGTTGCAATCCGTTGGTTCTCCATATTCGAAATCCGTGATTTGTGTCGGTGCATCACGGTCTGCCGTCATTGATGCAGGACAGGGGTAATATCCGTTCCTTTTGACAAACCCTTGAATTTGGCTAATGGCGGAATCAATGCTGGCGCTTGTTTCGGTATAGCGTTTTTCCTTTTCACGCACCGCCCAGATTCCCATTATGGGCGCGGCCAGAAGGCCGATAATCAGAAGCCCCATGGCGATCTGTATCAGACTGTACCCGGATTCTGACGCGGCATGATTTTCAGTGCGATGGTTTATGGTGTGCATAGAACGCTCCCGTCTGTTCTGATTCCGCGCACATATCCCGGCGCACAGCTTGTCGGTATGATTGGTGAAAACACCGGAACAACACATGTGATTGTTCCGTTGGAAATGCTTTTTGCTACCTGACCCGTGGGGCAATTCAATCCCGTAGTGGCGATTTTACTGACGTCAAAACAATTGCTACCCGTGGTGTCGCATATTTTTGAGACAAGGATGTTATTATCAGCCCTTATAGTGCCCGTGACATCCAGTTTTTCCGTCGGGGACGTGTTCAGAATGGCAACATTCTTGCTGTTGGTGTTTCTGATATTCGCGGTGATTCCAGATGCCGTGCTGATATATTGCCACGGGCTTGAGGCTCTGGATTTTACAAAAAAGGCAATATCATCATAATATGTTGCCCCCCCGGCACGGGACATAAAAATGCTTTGCATAAAAGTGGTATCCTGATCGTGACAGTTTTCGTTATCCCTTGCGGTTGATGTAACACCGACGGGCGTTACCGAAAAATCTTTCACAATCGTTCCGCAATTTTGCTTTAGCGCTCCGTGTTGGGTAAAGGCGCCTTTTCCGTCCGGGCCGTGAGAAATCAGCGCGTACTGGCCGTCTCCGTTAATGTTGGCGGTAGGTTGGTAATTTTCATTCACGGCGTCGATAACGCCCCATGACGGGTTGTAGGTGGATGAATTTGTCATTGTTGCGGATACGGCATAAGTCAGCTTGTTTTTCCAGCCGTCAAGGGACAATTCATCCGAAATCAAGTTGGCATAGCCATCGGGAACGTTGACATCGCGGATCGATCTGATGGGAATGGCTCCGATCAAAACGGGGTCGTCTGCGCCATCGCCGTCGCGGTCTGCTGTTCCGACAACACCGGCGCTAACCATGCAGATACCGTTATTTGCGGTGCAAGTCCCTACGGTTAATCCTATGGTCGAAGGATCACAGTTAATATCGAATTCACGCCCGTAATTGGGGTGCGTTGGTGGAAGGGAACGGTCCGCCGGGCAGGGGTAGCGTCCTTGCGGTCCTACAAAGTTTGAAATCTGGGAACTGATAAATTCAATATTATCCCACGTGGTGGTCATTTTTTTCTGTGTCTGGGATGTCTGGTAGGTCGCAATCATAGGGATTGTGACAATCCCGACAATCAAAATGACAATCGACATTTCGATCAGGGTAAAGCCATCGGTTTGTCTGGCGGTCATATGTTTCGTTTTATGTATTGTTTTCATGGTATCACGCAAATCAGATTTCCAGAGGCATCAATTCCCGCCGGGTATGTTCCGGCAACGGTGCACGATGTTACGCTAATTCCGGCAGGAAACGCGTTATAGTTGCAACGTTCATTCGCATTCAGAATTCCGGTAAGGGCCTTGTTGCCACAATATATTCCGCCGCCGGCTTTTTGCGCATTCGCCGTATTAATCGGTCCGGCGATGATGGATGGCGTGAAGACGTTCGGCAGGTAAGCCGGTGCGGCAAGCCCCGAGGTCGATCCGGCAGCGGCGCATCCGGAAAAAATGCACAGGCGGTTGGTGTCAACCTGAAGGGCTTTGACATGCCCAGGATTCCCGGCAGCTCCCATGACGTCGAGCCGCGTGACGGGAATTCCTGAGCCGGGGCCTATTCTTACCCGCGCACTGGTCCCCCTTGTGAAGATACTGGGTGTGCCGCTTGATACCTTGTTCCAGATATCGCCGCCGACGGTTTTTTCAAAAACAAGAAAATCGTCAAAATATCCCGTCCCCGGAACCAGAGAGGATGATCGTACATATTTTGATGTGGGATCAGGGAGCGGGGGCGCCCAGTGGAAATTGCTGTTAAAACTCGCATCGTTGTTGCAATTGGTAATATCCCGCCCTGTCCCGGTGCAAGGGACCGGTATAGTGCCATTCAGGGAAACGGCACCGCGTTGGTTTTTCCCATGACTGACAACCACATAATGGAGATCGCTTGC
Source organism: uncultured Micavibrio sp. (assembly GCA_964400125.1). Lineage (GTDB taxonomy): Bacteria > Pseudomonadota > Alphaproteobacteria > Micavibrionales > Micavibrionaceae > Micavibrio. Next base: position 45,777 of record CAYNSR010000002.1, read on the forward strand.
TGTGTTGGAGTGGTCTGCGCCACTCAAATCGACCACTTTGATGACCCCTGCGGATTCGTTGAACGTTGCGCTGGCCGTCAGGGATTCCGTTACCGCATAGGTGAAACGGTTTTTCGATGCATCAAGGACAAATCTTTTCGGCAGGCCCAGTGTCGCAAAGGGCAGGTCGCCAATCAAAACCGGGTCCATGACACTGTTGACAGGATTCACATCCTTGAATCCCGGCGTTCGGCAAAGGGTGGTGTTGCCGACGGTACAGGTTGGAATTGCGGCCAGCGTGCCGGTATATTCACGCCCAAAATTCAAGCCCCCGGCGGGGATGTTACGGACCGCGGGCAATGGATAGCGACCCGTTTTTGTAACAAACTTGTTCAATGCGCCGCTGATCGTAGCCAGATTATCCCGGGAGGCGACAATTTCCTTGTCCATCTTTTGCGCGTGGTAAAGTTGCGCGAACGGAACCATCAGCAGGCCGATCACCGCCATCCCGATCGCCACCTCGATCAGGGTGAAGCCGCGGGCTGATTGCCAGCGTTTTTGGGGGCCGGGGGATGCGCCTGTCACTTAAGTTACTCTCCGACAAAAATTTTCTGGACCGATTTCTACACTTAACATCTTAACATCTTATTCCGGAAGGATAAAAATTTATTTAATTTTTGCTCAATTTGTTCTTTTGAGCAGGGTGTACACTGCATATCCCATTGATTTTCCCCGATTCTGGCATTAAAACGACTCCTGTCGTCCCGTTCGTTCACTCTATCATATTGTGCAGGTTTTCATGAGCCACCAACAGACTTTTCTGACCGGCACGAACGCCGAATACATTTCCCATCTTTATGTCCGCTACCTCCAGAATCCGGAAAATGTCGTGGAAAGCTGGCGGGACTTTTTCAAGGGGCTGAAGGATGACGAAGTGTCCTTGCTGCGGGAGATGGGCGGGGCGAGCTGGACACCGCCGGAAAATCGCCAGATGACCCGCGATTTTGTGCCGGACCAAACGGCCAGCGACACGGTCGTCGTGCGTGAAGTTTCTGGTGGTGACGCGGCAGACATACGTCAGGCGGCGCTGGATTCCATTCGGGCGCTGCAACTGATCCGCGCCTACCGCGCCCGGGGGCACCTGATTGCGGCGCTTGATCCGCTGGAACTGAAGCCGCGCCATTACCATCCCGAGCTCGATCCTACCCATTACGGTTTCACGGATATGGATTATGACCGGGTGATTTTTATCAATGGCGTCTTGGGGATGGAAAAGGCGACGTTGCGCGAGATTATCGCGGCCTTGCGCCAGACCTATTGCGGTACCATCGGCATTGAATTCCTCCATATCAGCGACCCGGCGGAAAAATCCTGGATTCAGGAACGTTTTGAAGGTTCGCGCAACGCCATGCTGGATGTCCCGGAGAAACGGGCGCTGCTGCAACGTCTGACGGCGGCGGAAAATTTTGAAAAATTCCTGCATGTCAAATTCACCGGAACGAAGCGTTTCGGTCTTGATGGCGGTGAATCGACGATCCTTGCGATTGAACAGATTATCCGCCGCGCCGCGCAGATCGGGCTGGAGGAAGTGGTGTTCGGCATGGCGCATCGTGGCCGCCTGAACGTGCTGACCAATGTGCTGGGCAAGCCGTTTACGGCGGTGTTTTCGGAATTTCAGGGCACGCCGTCGAACCCGGAAGATGTTCAAGGGTCCGGTGACGTTAAATACCACCTCGGCACCTCCAGTGACCGCGATTTCGACGGCAGGATGATTCATCTGTCCCTGACGCCAAATCCGTCGCATCTCGAAATCGTCAACCCGGTCGTGATTGGCAAGGTCCGGGCGAAGCAGGCTCAGCGCCGTGATACCGAACGCATGAAAGTCATGCCGATCCTGATGCACGGCGATGCCGCGTTCGCCGGGCAGGGGGTCGTGGCGGAAACGCTGATGATGTCGGATCTGCCGGGCTACCGCATCGGCGGGACGGTGCATATCGTCATCAACAACCAGATCGGTTTTACCACGATCCCCCAATACAGCCGCTCGGGTCCGTATTCCACCGATGTTGCCAAAATGGTCATGGCTCCGGTCTTCCATGTGAACGGGGACGATCCGGAAGCGGTCTATCATGTTGCAACCATCGCCGCCGAATATCGCCAGAAATTCAAAAAAGACGTCGTCATTGATTTGTTCTGCTATCGCCGCTTCGGTCACAACGAAGGCGATGAACCCGCCTTTACCCAGCCCTTGATGTACAGGAAAATCAAAAGCCATGAATCGACGCGGGAAATTTACGCCAAGCGCCTGATCGCGGAAGCAACGGTGACGCCGGAAGAATCCAAGGCGATCGCCGATGAATTCAACGCCTATCTGGAAACCGCCTTCGAAGCGACCACCGGTTTCAAGCCGAACAAGGCCGATTACCTCGAAGGTGCATGGACCGGGATGAAAGCGGTCACCGGGGATCACAGCCGGGGCGTTACGGGAATCGCCGACGACATGGCGCAGAAAATCGGCAAGGCTTTGACGACGGTGCCGGCGGAGTTCAACATCAACCCCAAGATCGCCCGGCAGATGGACGCCAAGGCGGAGATGTTCAAAACCGGGCAGGGTTTCGACTGGGCCACGGCGGAGGCCTTGGCGTTCGGGTCACTCGTTGCTGAGGGTTTCCCCGTGCGGCTTTCGGGGCAGGATTGCGGGCGCGGCACATTTTCACAGCGGCACGCCATCTTGCACGATCAGGAGACGGAAAACCGTTATACGCCGTTGGCCAATATCGACTCAGGTCAGGCGACGTTCGAAGTCCATGACAGCCCCCTGTCCGAAGCGGCTGTATTGGGGTTTGAATACGGCTACACCCTGTCCGACCCCAAAGCGCTGGTGCTGTGGGAAGCGCAATTCGGCGATTTCGCCAATGGCGCGCAGGTGGTCTTCGACCAGTTTATCGCCTCCGGGGAAACGAAATGGTTGCGCATGTCGGGCCTTGTCATGCTGTTGCCGCATGGCTGGGAAGGGCAGGGCCCGGAGCATTCCTCCGCGCGGCTGGAACGGTGTTTGCAATTATGCGCGGAGGATAACTGGCAGGTGTGCAATATCACCACACCGGCAAACTATTTCCATGTTTTGCGCCGTCAAATGCATCGCGATTTCAGGAAGCCTCTGGTCATCATGACGCCAAAATCGCTTCTGCGGCACAAACTGGCCGTGTCGCCGCTGGCGATGATGACCGGCAAGGAAACGTTCCACCGCATCCTGTGGGACGACGCCCGCGACACGCTGGTGAAACCGGCGGATGTCAGGCGCGTCATCCTTTGTTCGGGGAAGGTTTATTACGATCTGTTCGAAGAACGGGAAAAGCGCGGTCTAAAAAATATCGTTATCTTGCGTCTGGAACAGCTCTACCCGTTCCCCGCTGCGGCGCTGGCGGAAGAACTGGCAAAATATCCGGGTGCCGATGTCGTCTGGTGTCAGGAAGAACCCTCCAATCAGGGGGCATGGTTCTTTGTCGACCGCCTGATCGAAGGGGTTTTGACGGATCTCGGGCACAAGGCTGCCCGTCCGGTCTATGTTGGCCGCGCTGCGGCGGCGGCCCCGGCCACGGGGCTGGCCAAGCGCCACGCGGTGGAACAGGCGAAGCTGGTGGGGGACGCCCTGACGATATAACCGCCACCCGTGCCGGGAGGCCGGAGCGACAAATTGTACATAATGTTCAATTTGTCGCGGTCTCGCGTCCGGGCACGTCGTGTCTTTTGCATTGCAACCCATTGACCAAGTACATAGAAAACGCCACATTAGAGGCCAAGAAACCCCAATTTTTCAGGATTGTCCGTTATGACCAACATTGTCGTCCCCACGCTGGGTGAATCCGTTTCCGAAGCCACCGTTGCGCAATGGCTGAAGAAGGAGGGCGACGTCGTTGCCGCCGACGAGCCGATTGTGGAGCTGGAAACCGACAAGGTAACGCTGGAGGTCAATGCGCCCTCCGCCGGGACGCTGGTCAGCATCACGGTGAAGCCGGGGCAGAGCGTCAAGGTTGGGGCGCTGCTGGGCGAAATCGGCTCGGGCGGCGTTGCGAATGATAGCGTGAAAGCGGCAACCGCGAAAAAATCCGCCGAGGATATCCCCGCCTCCGCTGCGGCTCTGGCCACAAAGCAGGAATCACCGCAAACCACCGCGCCCGACGACCAGAAATTGTCCCCTGCGGTGCGCAAGATGGTCGATGATAATAACCTCGACCCCGCCGCCATTTCCGGCACCGGAAAGGATGGCCGCCTGACCAAGGAAGATGTTATTCACCATGTCAGCGCGCCGACGCCGGAGACATCCAGCATCCCGGCACAGGCGCGGGAAATCGGCCCGCGTGAAGAACGTGTCAAAATGACCCGCCTGCGCCAGCGTATCGCCGAGCGCCTGAAGACCGCGCAAAACACTGCCGCCATGCTGACCACGTTCAACGAGGTCGATATGAGCGCAGTCATGGAATTGCGCAACAGGTACAAGGACGCATTCGAAAAGAAACATGGTGTTAAGCTGGGTTTTATGTCGTTCTTCGTGCGCGCCGCCGTCAATGCGCTGAAGGAGCTTCCCTCCGTGAACGCGGAGATTTCCGGCGATGAAATCATTTACAAAAATTACTACGATCTGGGCGTTGCGGTCAGCACACCGCAGGGACTCGTCGTGCCAGTGGTGCGCGATTGCGATACGAAATCTTTGGCCCGGATTGAAAAGGATATCGTCGATCTCGGTGCCCGTGCGCGTGACGGCAAGCTGGGTATTGATGAAATGGCTGGCGGGACATTCACGATCACTAATGGCGGCGTGTTTGGTTCCTTGATGTCAACGCCGATTTTGAATACCCCGCAATCGGGCATTCTCGGCATGCACAAGATCCAGCAGCGCCCGGTGGTCATGCCCGACGGGTCGATTGAGGCTCGTCCGATGATGTACCTGGCCCTGTCCTATGACCACCGCATCATCGATGGGCGCGAGGCGGTGACCTTCCTCGTACGCCTCAAGGAAGCCATCGAAGATCCGCAGCGTCTGGTGCTTGATATATAAGGTGTTTGCGCTTACGCGGTCTGTTTTACCGTCAGGACGCCGCATTGTCGGAGTTGTTTCAAGCCCTCAATGGCACCCGCATCCCGTGCCTGCGCCATATCGCCGATATGCAGGGTTCCGATTCCCGCGCCGACCAGATTGACCAGTTCGCGGGCGGACGGGATGCCGGAGGCGTAGAGATATTCCGCATGAATCTTCAGCCCCAGCCGTGCCGCGTTCATAAGCAGGCGATTGACGGGTTCTAAAACAAAAGAATATTTTCCATGTGGGTCGTGCAGTTCCGGGACATCGATGCGGCGCGAATAGCCGACCGCCAGATGGCTTTTGGCGCACAGGCCGAAAAGCTTCCCTTGCGGTGAAAACGCCAGCGCGACGGCGAAGCGTTCATGGCCCAGATTGGCCCTGCAATCGGCGATCATGTCCAAAAACTCCGCTTCCGGCGCGGTGGCGGGAAGGGCCGTGACAATCACCGGGGCATCATTGGCTGGTGCGTAATCCGCCGGAATTTCAAGAATGGGCGCGATGCGTTCTTCCTTGCGCCGGATCTCGTAAATATTGATCCCCGCGCGGGCGCAGATTTGCATCGACATATTCTGGAAGTGATCGCCGCGTCGTGCGGCAAAATCCTTGTCGAAACCCTTGTGGTCGATATAGATCGTTTTAATCCCGGCTTCGGCGATATTCTTGGCACAATTGGGGCAGAACGGGTCGGTGACGCAGAGCGCGGCCCCGTCTGTCTTTGCCGGGGCCGCGAGAATGCAGGCAACTTCCGCATGCACGGTGCCGCTGGAATTGCCGATATCGGTTTCGGTGCCGAAATGCGAGATAATGGTTTCCGGCCAGAAATTGGTGCGCGACAGGCTGAAACCGTCTGTAAACAGGGTCGCCGCCACCTTGTTCGTCGGGTGCAGGCTCAAATTGACGACATCGACGGCCTTTTGCATTTGAAGGAAAGGAAGCATTGAAAATGCGAATAAAAAAGGTTGAAGTCTGCTCTCTATCCCTTATAAGCTAGTCTATCAAAAAAATCGATGGACGCATCATGGATCATGTTTTTTTCATGCAAAGGGCATATGAACAAGCCTTAAAAAGTTACAATGAAGGCGGCTGTCCGATTGGTGGTGTCCTTGTCGATCAGGATGGAACCATTCTTGGGGAGGGCCATAATATGCTGGTCCAGGAAGGCAATCCGATTATCCATGGTGAGATGGCCGCTATGCGGGCGGCAGGGCGGATGCTTTCGCGCCGCAATACGACCATGTATACGACTTTAAGCCCATGCATGATGTGTGCGGGGACGATTGTGCAGTTTAAAATTGGACGGGTCGTGGTCGGCGATACGGTCAATTCTGCTGGGAATGTTGACTTTCTGCGCCAGAATGGAGTCGATGTGATCGTTCTGAACGATCCTGCATGTATCGCTCTTGTGGAAAAGTTTAGGCAAGAAAAACCTGCGCTGTGGACGGAAGACTGGGGTGGATAAAAATATTAGGTGGCCCTAATCTTCTTGATATTCCATAAGAAAATAGGGTATACAGGGAATGGATTTTCACTATGTAAGGAGATTAGGTTTGGCAAGTCCTGATTACTTAATGAAAACAGATTCTTATGATCTTTTTCACCGCATTGCTCATGCGGAAAAATTGCTGGATGGTATCCTTGAGGGCAAAAAACCGTATACAAGGGAAAACAGTTGGCTTTATACCCAGACGGCCCGGATGTTTTCGGGCCATTTTATTGCGGAAGAGCCAAAATCCTTTGTAACCCTTCCAGGAGAAGGGGCGTGGGAACAGGCCCTTAAGGGGGATACGCGTTACCACCCTGTCCCTGGGACTTTGGTAGAGGAACACGAAAATCTGGACTTATTTCTGCATGAGGCCGGGATCAAAAATTTTCGTGCCCTTGGGCTGACAACGGAGTCCTTTGACAAGCGCAAGACCAGTGCCGGTGCTTTCGTTTTGACCCCCGGCGATTTTCGGGCAGCACGCCAATTCCTACAAACTCTTTCTGCAAAACTTTCCGGAGATACTCTCTTAGAAAAGACTCCGCTTATATTGCAGAACGGTGATGACTCCTTCTGGTCCCCCATGGTTAGATATCTGAAGCTTGACCGTTATAGGCAGTTTCTTGAGGAGAAGGGTGTTTTTATTACAAAAGATGTACAGGAAACAGTGAATGTTCTGGATAGCGCACTCGGGGACAAAAAAAATATAATTCCCGCAAAGACTGAAAATCCGCTGACAATACCACCTGGGTCGGTCATTCTGATTTCTACGCGTAATAATAAAAAGATTCATGAACTTCAGGCGATTTTTGACTGCATGGATGCAGCAGTACGCGTATTGCCTTTCAATACAATTTTACGCAAGCCCCCGGAGGCACAGGAAACCAGCAAGACCTATACTGGAAACAATATTGAAAAAATAGATGTAGCTGCCAAATGTGTAGATCAGATGGGAATCGAGCATGTTCGCGCTATTCTGACACAGCGTGGCCTTGATCCGAAAAAGACTTTTATTTGTGCCGATGATCGCGGCCTGGCGATGTTTGAAGATTTTTTTTCTGACCCCGTTTTTGACGATTGCCGGGACTTTTTGAATCCTTATAAAAAAATGCCGGGTGCGGAACTAGCACATGTTCTAAAAGCAATGGGAATCTCCGACATGTATGGCCGGATTGAAACTGCTGCAAGGAATATCGAAGAAAAGCGCCATAGGATCGGAGATCATCGCCCGGTTGATAGAACCGTTATAGATTACACGAATTATGTTTTTTGCCCGCTTGAGCCGGATGAAAAGGGGGAGCGCCCCGTTCAGGGATTTTGGGGTCAATCCGAAGATACGATTACCACTAAACAACCGCGATCATCCAGTGTCCTCTATAGCGAAAATTTTTTAATTCCAAAAGACGATCCGCAAGGTCGAATTAAGGCGGAAATTCCGGATTATATTGAAAAGCATAGCACGATGGCTAGGGCTTTGCGGGCAGCATCTCGTTCATTGGGGCTGGATAAGCATGCCGATTCTTTAACTATCGATTTTAATAAAAAAAGTTTTGGTAGGAATAAATGGGTTATCGGGACGCAATATAGTCTATGTTCGCCATCTTCCGATATTGTAAGGCTGGTACAAATATTTGGAAAAGATGCACGGAGGAGTCCTTTCAGATTAAATAAAAATGCATCTTCCCGCTATGACCTCAGCAATATGCGCACCCATTGGATTAAAACATCCCCCGAAAATGGCGCAGAAGGACATTCGGTTCGCTCATCATTGAATAACTTTGAATCGTTTGCGCGGGAATCAAATGCCTTTGTTCTAATGCCGGAACGAACCAGGAATGATAAAACACTTTTGCGTAATATGTTTACCTTTTTTTCGCTGGTAGTCGGTAAGCAGATTTTTGATTCAAATATCGCGGGAAAGCCGGTTGTTCTGCTCAAGCCTTCGGGGGATCAGACTTGGGCGCCGTTTGAAAAGCTTTATCATCATCTGCATCGTCATGGTTTAATAGGCGATAAGCCTGAGCATATCTATAAAGTTAAGAATAGTTCTGTAGATGTTCAGGAATATCTGAAAAAGCGTAAAGATCAATATATCCCAGAAAACGTATTGGCTACGGTTTATGAGGAAAAAGGTGAGATTTTATCTCCCGATAAAAAACTGTTCCGTGTTGCCGTCTATTGCTCGGGAACATCTACCAATGCAACTTTGTCCCGTCAAACGAAAGATTTTGGTTACAAACTGGCTGAGCAGGAATACTCCGTGAAATACGGTGGTGGAACAATGGGGCTGATGGATAAACTCGGTAAAGGTTATCGCAGTCGTCGTGCCGAACGCCCGAATGATCCTGTTTTGAATCATATATCAGCTATCCAGTGTTCCGATACAGCGCAATCGGAAGGCATATGTGAAGAAGACGATTTTGTCTGTATCCATACAAATATTTACCATCGCATGGAAGATTTGATGGATGTTGAGGCAGAGGTCGCTTTATTTGGCGGGGCTGGAACGGTTCAGGAAATTTCATCATCCTTGCTTGCGCGTCTCAGTGGAACAAAATCAACAATTAATAGGCCACTGATTATCGTGAATCATGAAATCGGGCAGGGAGAACATAAAGATCGTGTCTTTGCACCACTGATGGAAATATTGAGGCCGGCACTTTGCAAGAAACTGAATGTTCATTTTGTTGATACCATAGAGGGTGCATTCGATATTCTGAATGAAGCTCGAAATAACTGTGCTGTGGACATCAGGCAGAATAAGGCGAGCACGCCGCTGCCCTATATTCCGCGCGCGGCCTAGGTTGGGTCGATTATCCCGGAATTAGACATAGGACGCAATGGGAGGGCTTTCGCGAAGGTATGGCCCATAGTCCTGACTGAGGTGGTGATGAATCCTGTCGTTTTCAGCTTTCAGTTTAAACATACTGCGAATGCAGCCCTTTCGTGAGGGGGTATTCAATTCAATATAGTCTTTCAGCCCACCATATTCCTTTTGAAAATAATAAGACCCGCGTTCGGCCTTACTGAATTTATTCGGTATCAGCGTATTTCCTGCTGCAAGCTGCAGGTGTTTTGCAACAGCACCCATCGCCTGTTTCCGTTCTTCGTTGCTCATGGGCGAAGAAACATAATCCGTGGCATGAGGATCCCTATCGTAGAGGCAGGGTTTAAATAAAGGTTCTGCTTCTGCCTCCATATCAACATGATATAAAATTGGTCCTGTTTTTGGCATGTGACCCAAATATGTCCGGTTTTTAAAAGGCTGCGGATCAAACACGAAACGGGATTCATCAAGGAGCAATTCGATAAAAAACTTCTTTCCTTTTAATCCGGTAGCCTCCTCGGGAAATTCAATGATGTGGCGGTTGCGCAAGACATCAGGACGGTGAATTTCAACCAGCAATTTGGCAAGGGCGTCCTCCAGCGGCAAATGCTTCATCTTGCGCGGAACAACGGCTTCAAGCGCCTGGTAGAGTTCTGGATAGTTCGATCTGGGGAATTTTTTAAAGAGCGGGGCAAAATCTATTTTATCAAAAGAGGCAATTTTGGTTTCAAATTCGCTGCGAATCAATGCGCCAGTTTCATCCTGCACCTTGCCGAATTTCACGCAGATATCCGCCCGCGTCACATGGTTGATGTTACCGTCGGGGCACAGGCCGCGGATGCGCACACTGGTGCCAATTTTCTGAAGGGCGAAGTCCGGAGTATCGAGTTGGCGGGAAAGGAGGGCACCGCCATCTTTGTTAATTGTCCGGAAGGAGGGGTCCAGAACTTCTTGAGATGAACGAATCCACCCCTTGTTCTGGAAATATTTTTTAATATCCTGAAACGTTTGCGTATTGATGGCACCATCAGGCATCCGGGGTCCGAGAAACTTGATCTCGTACTCGCACGTTTTTGCCTCGTCATTAAAGACGGGCTTGAGGACGGATGACTCGGCCTCATGGCAGGTAAGGGCTTTTTGCGACATATTGTCTCCTTGCAAGGTGGCCTTACGATTTAGATGCTTTATAAGGGGATGCTGAAATAATGTCAACGACAATTATGAAAAGCTAATATTCCATATAAAACAAGGCTCTCGCCAACGGGCGGAATACCGGGTAAAAGGATTCTCCGGTCCTTCAAAATCACTCCTAGATACATGTGGAAAACTTTTCATGACCCAACCTTCCTATGACGTTATTGTTATTGGCGCTGGTCCCGGCGGCTATGTGTGCGCTATTCGCGCTGCGCAACTGGGGATGAAGGTCGCCTGCGTTGAAAAGCGCAACGCGCTGGGCGGAACTTGCCTGAATGTGGGCTGTATCCCCTCCAAGGCACTCTTATATGCCTCCGAACAATACGAAAAGGCCGGGCATCATCTGGCGGAGCTGGGCGTTAAAGTGGGGCCTGTCGCTCTGGACCTTAAGGCTATGATGGGGCACAAGGATTCGGTTGTCGGTGCCAACGTCAAGGGCATCGAATTCCTGTTCAAAAAACACAAAATCGACTGGCTGAAGGGCGAAGGAACCGTCACTGCGCCGGGGCAGGTTAAAGTGGAATCTGAAGAGTACATGGCAAAACATATCGTCATCGCCACCGGGTCCGATGTGGTTTCCCTGCCCGGAATCACCATCGATGAGAAACGAATCGTATCGTCTACAGGCGCGCTCGGTCTGGCCGGGGTGCCGGAAAAACTGGCGGTGATCGGTGGCGGGGTGATCGGGCTGGAGCTGGGCGCGGTCTGGCGGCGTCTGGGCGCGGACGTCACGGTCATTGAATATCTCGATCGCATCCTGCCCGGCATGGATGGTGAATTGTCCCGCGAAATGAAAAAAATCCTGACAAAACAAGGTATTCAATTCAAACTTGAAACCAAGGTCGCGGAGGCCAAGGCGTCCGACAAGGGCGTCACCCTGACGCTGGAGGCGGCCAGCGGCGGGAATACTGAAACCCTGTCTGCCGATATCGTTCTGGTCGCGGTCGGGCGCAAGCCTTATGTTGCCGGTCTGGGGCTCGATAAAATCGGCGTGGCGCTGGATGAGCGCGGGCGAATCAGGACAGATCATAAATTCCAGACCAATATCGCCGGGCTTTATGCGATCGGCGATGTCATCGCCGGGCCGATGCTGGCGCACAAGGCGGAGGATGAAGGCATGATTCTTGCGGAAATGCTGGCCGGACAGAGCGGGCATATCGATTACAACCTGATCCCCGGTGTGGTGTACACCTGGCCTGAAGTCGCCAGCGTGGGAAAAACCGAGGAACAGTTAAAGGCCGAAGGCGTCGCCTACAAGGTCGGGAAATTCCCCTTCATGGCCAATGGCCGTGCCCGGGCGATGAATGCGACAGACGGGTTTGTCAAAATTCTGGCCGCTACGGCATCGGACCGCGTGTTGGGCGTCCATATTATCGGCCCCGAGGCCGGGACGCTGATTGGCGAGGCAACGCTGGCAATGGAATTCGGGGCTTCATCCGAAGACATCGCTCGCACCTGCCATGCGCACCCGACGCTGGAAGAGGTGCTCAAGGAAGCGGCGCTGGCCGTCGATGGCAGGCCGATCCATATTTAATTCCCGTAGTATAGGAAGGGGCTGTCGGGCTTTTTTTCCTCAAGCCCGAGTTCCCGAAGGCTGGGGCTGTCCGTTATCACGCATCCGTCAGCCTCGATGGTCCTGATCTCTTCCGGCGTGGCCGAGGTGTCAACTCTGTAGGTCAGGCCCTCTTTACGAGTCAGTGTATGCGGACGATTCTTCGGAAAATAAACGCAGGCGCGATCCGCATCGTTCTTGCCGCTGAAAATAACGGCTGTATAGCGCGACATCAGGAATACGGGCCAGTTCCATGGGTACAGGTAGTCACTGGCATCGACCTGGAAAGAAACCGTGCCATCGCCATGGTCCTTCTGATGGTGTCCCTTCGCGGTGATAACGCCCGGATCGCCGAGTCGCATCGTCTCTTGTGCCGCCGCCGGAGTCATGGCGACAGCAATCGCCGTTGCTCCCAGAAATTCCCGGAGGATGCTTCTGCCCTTGCCCGTAATGATGCCCTCCTTATCCGCCAATTATTATACTAAAGGGGCAAAATTGATAAATCCTTTATTCAGGATTCTCGTGCGCGCGTGGATGGGCGGCCAGATAGGTAGCCATCAGCTCCCCGGCGTTGATTTCCGTGTAGCGCTGCGTGGTGGAGAGCGAGGCATGGCCGAGCATTTCCTGAATTTCGCGCAGATTTGCGCCGTTTTGCAGCAGATGCGTGGCGAAGGAATGGCGCAAGGCATGCGGCGTTGCCGTCTCCGGAAGGCCGAGATGGGCCCGCAGGGCGCGCATCGATTTTTGGGCCATCCCCTGATTCAGCCGTTTGCCCTGTTTCCCCAGAAACAGCGGACGCCTTGGTTCTTCGGCAAAGGGGCAGAGGGCGCGGTAACGGGTCAGGGCGGATTCAACCGCCTCCAGCACGGGAACCTGACGCTCTTTCCGCCCTTTCCCCAAGACCCGCAGGAAGCCATCGCGCGGCAGGTCTTCGACATTCAGCGACAGGGCTTCCGCAATCCGCAATCCACACCCGTAAAGCAGTGTGAACAAGGCGCGGTCCCGTTCTTCCATCCAGTTCTGCGTTGGCTGGTCGAGGATGGAAAATGCCTGCCGTTCACTCATCGGGCGCGGCAGTTTGTGGGGCTGCTTCGGTGCGCGCACGTTCCGGATCGCGGGATTGTGCATGATGCCCTGTTTATCAAGCCATGACAGGAAGCTTTTCACACCGGACAAGGAACGCGCCCGGGATGATGCTGCCGCGCCGTCCATCATCCGGCGCGACATCCATGCGCGAAAATCCCGCAAGGACGCATCGGACAGGCTGTTGAGCGAGGGGGGGTGGCCGTGATGATCCGTCAGGAATTGAAAGAAACAGGTGATGTCGGAAACATAGGCGCGCAAGGTGTGTTTCGAAACAACTTTTTCATGGCGCAGATACGAAACCCAGCGCAGATATGCATCGCGCAGGTCGGCGGCGCAAAATTCCCGGATATGAGAATCGGTTTCGTCCATAGGTCATTTCTACATCAGCCAGCTTCGGAAGCAGCGTTCGATGATGGCACCGAGAAACCCGATTTGCTCCGTTCCCATGCCGGGATGAAACAGGTCCGGGTTGCGGCTGCCGAAGGCGACCAGTACGCGGGGCGCGCCATCGGCGATATGCAGACGCAGCAGACATTGCGATTTCACCAGTCCGGCACCGCCACCATAAAGCTCATCCAGCCCGGCAATGCCGGATTCAAGCAAAATGTGCTGGCGCTTGGTCAGCAGGTCGAGCGTTCCCGCCCCGACAACACGCACGCCGGTCAGGTCGATTTGCGGCAGGGCGCGGTCATCCAGTTCGACGACCAGCGAGATAATATCCACATCCAGCATCGTCGCCAGATCCATGGTGATGGTATGTATAAAATCGTCAAACCCGTGCGCATCCATCAGCATCAGAATGGCATTGTAAATGCGGGTCTGGTTATTCATGTTGGCGCGGCTGGTCTCGACGATTTCGCGCGCGCTCTGGATGACATCTTCACGGTCATCCTTCAGGCGCTGGATCATATAGGACTGGAAATCCGCAATCTTGCGGTCGTTGTTGACGCGGCGCGGCGGCACCAGAAATTCGGCGGCCTCGGGGTTCCGCGTCAGGAACTGCGGGTTTTTGCGCAGCCATTCCAGAATATCGTCGTCACTCAGGCGGGTCGTATCTTCGGTCATGGTCTGGGACATTTCGGGGAAAAACTCCGGGCATCAGGATCGTACAGGGACGATTCTGACCCAAAGCTGCGCGTGACGCAACCTTTTATCGGCTGTGTGCTCAGGGCTGTCGCCGCCCCATATCCCTGCGGGCTTGCGCCAGTGCGGCCTTGTAGGCTTCGAACGCTTTTTCATCCGGGTTTTCGCCGATGGCCACGGCCCCGTCCGGCGTGACGGCGCGCTTGACGCTGGCGGGAATGACGAAGGCGCATTCTGGGCTTGCAAGATAATTGAATTGAATTTTCCAGCCTTGCTCCAGCAGTTTTTCGCACACATCATTCTCCGGGATCAGCGGGTCCGGTTTAAGAAAATCAGTGAAGGCGTCTTTCAGTTTTTTTATAATGGACATGTTTTTTCTCCTGAACGAGATGGTTTATAAAATGCTTTGCCCCGTTTTTTTCCAATCCTCGACAAAGGCCGCCAGACCCTTGTCGGTTAGCGGGTGCTGATAGAGCTTGCGAATGACATCCGGCGGGCAGGTAACGATATCGGCACCGATCAGCGCGGAATCGACAATGTGCATTGGGTGGCGCACCGATGCGACCAGAACTTCCGTTTCCCATTGCGGATAATTGTTGTAGATCGTGACGATATCGGAAATCAGTTGCATGCCGTCATGGGAAATATCGTCAAGCCGTCCGATAAAGGGGGAAATGAAGCTTGCCCCCGCTTTGGCGGCGAGGATGGCCTGCGCCGGGCTGAAACATAAGGTGACATTGACCATTGTGCCCTGATCCGATAATTCCTTGCACACTTTCAGCCCCGCCGGGGTCAGCGGGACCTTCACCGCGATATTCTTGGCGATTTTGGCAAGCTTCCGGCCTTCCTGAATCATGGTGTCATAATCCGTGGCGGCAACTTCGGCGCTGACGGGTCCGGAAACGACGGCGCATATTTCCTCGATCAGGGGAATAAACGGACGTCCCGATTTCGCAATCAGGGACGGGTTGGTGGTGACCCCGTCAAGCAGACCGGTTGCCGCCAGATCGCGAATTTCACCAATATCGCCAGTATCAACGAAGAATTTCATTTGCACACCTGTTTTGGACCAAGGAAACTGTGCTAATCCTTAGCAGATGCAGACGCTTTTTGAAAGTTTTGAGCCGGAGCTGGAAAAACCGCCGGAAATTGCCGGTCTGGTGCAGGTTTTGGTGCCGGCCCCGGTTGACCGGGCCTATACCTATGCCGTTCCGGCCGGGATGGTCGCCGTTCCCGGCGATTACGTCACCGTGCCTTTGGGCAGGCGTGAAATGGCCGGGGTGGTCTGGGGCGCAAATGCGGAAGACGTCCCCGCCCAGAAACTGAAAACGATCATCACCAAGGCGGATTTGCCGCCGATGCCCGAGGTCGAGCGTCGTTTTATCGACTGGGTTGCCGCCTATACGATGAGCCCGGTAGGTCTGGTCCTGAAAATGGCGCTCAGTGTGCCGGGGGCGCTGGAGGCACCAAAGGCGGCGGTCGGTTACCGCCTCTCGGCTCTGGGGCGGGATATCCTTTCCGCGCCCGCCCCGGCGGGGAAGGGGCGGGCGATCCATGCGCTGTCGCCTGCCGCACGCCGTGTGCTGGAGGTTCTGTCCGCAGGGGCAACCCGTCGCGGGGCGGAACTGGTGACACAGGCGGGGTGCTCCGCCGCCGTGGTCAAGGGCATGGTTTCAAAGGGGGTGATCGAGGCGGTCGATCTGTTCGCAGCACCGCCATGCCACAACCCCGATATTGATGCCACTGGCCCCGCTTTGTCCCGCGATCAGGACGCCGCAGCACGGCAGCTTGGCGGCATGGTGAAAGATGGCGGGTACGGCGTCGTCCTGCTCGACGGCGTGACGGGGGCAGGGAAGACGGAAGTTTATTTCGAAGCCGTGGTCGAGGCCGTCCGGAAGGGACAGCAGGTTTTGATCCTGTTGCCGGAAATTGCCCTTTCCAATGCCTTTCTGGAGCGTTTCCAGCGGCGCTTCGGCTGCAATCCGGCGCTGTGGCATTCAGGGCTTTCCCCGGCGCAGCGGCGCAATACATGGCGCGGCGTGGCGCAGGGTCAGTCGCAGGTCGTCATCGGGGCGCGGTCCGCTTTATTTCTGCCCTACCGGAATCTCGGCCTGATCGTCGTCGATGAAGAACACGACCCGGCATACAAACAAGAAGATGGCGGCGCCATTTATCATGCGCGGGATATGGCGGTAGTGCGGGGGCATTTGTCGAATATTCCCGTTATTCTGGTGTCTGCCACGCCATCGCTGGAAACCGTGGTCAATTGCCGCGCCGGGCGTTACACGCATCTGCATCTTCCCGACCGCTACGGCGGCGCGACCATGCCTGACATGCATCTGATTGATTTGCGCGTTGATAAACCGGGACGTCTGAAATTCATCGCCCCCGCCTTGAAGCAGGCGATCACCGAAACGTTGCAGCGCGGAGAGCAGGTCTTGCTGTTCCTCAACCGTCGCGGTTACGCGCCGTTGACCCTGTGCCGGACCTGCGGCCAGCGCATGGAATGTCCGCGTTGCACGGCGTGGCTGGTCGAACACAGGGCCGGATCGAAACTGCAATGCCATCATTGCGGCTACAACATGCCCTTCCCGAAAAACTGCCCATCCTGCGGCGATGAAGATTCATTGGCGGCGTGCGGTCCCGGCGTGGAGCGGATCCATGAAGAGGTGCTGGAAGCTTTCCCCGAAGCACGCACGATGATTCTGACCAGCGACACGGCCGACAGCCACGATAAACTTCGCGCGGCCCTTGACGATATCCGGGAACGGCGCATCGATGTCGTCATCGGCACCCAGATTATCGCCAAGGGTCATCACTTCCCCGGATTGACACTGGTGGGCGTGATCGATGCTGATCTTGGTCTTGGCGGCGGGGATCTGCGTGCGGCGGAACGGACCTATCAATTGTTGCATCAGGTCGCAGGCCGCGCGGGACGTGAGGCGTTGGGGGGGCATGTCTATCTACAGACATGGATGCCGGAAAACCGCGTCATGCAGGCGCTGGCTGGGCTTGGCCGGGATGCGTTTCTCGATGTCGAGGCGCAGGAACGGGAACAGGCGCATATGCCGCCCTATAGCCGTCTGGTCGGCATTATCGTTTCAGGGCGGAATGAAAGGGAGGTCGAAGAGATTGCCGGAAAACTCGGTAAGACCGCGCCGCAGGCCGGAGGTGTTCGCACATTGGGTCCGGCACCTGCGCCGTTTTACCGCTTGCGCGGTGATTTCCGGCGTCGCCTGCTGGTTCAGGCGGACAAGGCGGTCAATATTCAAAAAATTGTTGCCGGGTGGCTGGCGGAAACAAAAACCCCGTCAACAATACGGGTCCATGTTGATGTCGATCCGCAGAGTTTTTTGTAAGAGTCCATTTTAAACTCATAAATTGCATCGTCATTGCCTGAATTTTCCGCAAGGAAAATTCTAAGGCAATCCATAAGATATTGAGATTCATGGATTCCCCTAGAATTTTTGCTTGCAAAAATTCGGGGAATGACGCCGGGGATGGCGTTTTGAAATAAACTCTGAGAGGAATTAGCCGTTCTTCGCCAGATTGTTGCGCAGGTCGCTCAGGATTTTCATGGCCTCTTCCATCGCGGGCGGGTAATCGCGGCGTTCCACGAACTCACCGCCGCCGGTATTGCGTGTCATCGACATTTCCAGCGCCCGGGTCAGAGATTCTGAAATCGGGACATCGCCTTGTTCCAGTGCCAGCTCCAGCGCGAAAAGGATCCTGTCGCTGAGGCGGGTGGCGAGTTTGTCGCCCATATCGAGTTGCTTGGCCATTTTCTTATCCTGCGTGTCTTGTTCACGGATGGGATTGTACCCTGTCCTAGAATGTTTTCAACTTTTCCCGGATGTGATTGTCGTTCATAAAGGTAAAAAATTCCTGCAAAAACGTGCTGCGAACGGCGTCTTTCTCCATCAAAACCTCGTGGAGGGACTCGGGTAGCGTGATGATTTTTGCATTTTTCACCCGCGCCGCGAATTTTTGTGCCGCGCCATTATCCACAAGTCTGTCTTTTCCCGCGAGGGCGAAAAAACACGGGACTTCAATGGTTTCCGCCGTTCTGTTTCCTTTCAGGGCGGCGCAGGATTTCAGGGCGGCGTGGACCCAGCCATAGGTGACGTCGCCCACCTGCAATCGCGGGTCGGCGTGGCACCACGCATCATGGATGGTACTGCGCACAGGATCGGAGGAAAAAATATTTTTCGTCGGTTTTTCCCGGGCGTCCGGCGACCAGTTGCCGCCGCCGGGGACATAGGACCGGGCCATGAATAATTGCAACACCTCGGCCAGCCAGAGCGCCAGAGGGCCTGGCAGGAAAGCGGTTGCGCGAATGGCCAGCAAGGGTGCCGAAAACGCGGCGCAGCAGAACATATCGGGATATTTCGCCAGATAGCGCAAGCCGATATTGGCACCCATTGAATGGCCCAGCATCACCATCGGCAACCGTCCCACATCGGGATGCACAGCGGCATGCTTGACGTATTCCGTCAGAAAAAATTGTAAATCGTCGATGTCGTCATCGAAGGATGCGACGTATCGCTTGTGCGGGTTTGATTCCGGTCGGTCCGATCTGCCCTGACCCTGCCAGTCGAGAACCCAAAAGGCCATGTTGTGATCGAGCATGTCATGGGCCAGTTCAAAATATTTTTCGCCGAATTCGGAAAGTCCCGGCAGGCAGACGACAACGGCATCGGGAATTTTCCCTTTCGGACTGACCGCCCCGAAACGTAGTTTCTTGCCCTTTGTGTTGGTGAACACATGCCAGCGCCAGCCTTCGGGCTGGAGAAAACGGGGCGGGAGCGCGGGAATGTTCTGGGTCTGGGTCATCATAAGGGCTTCATGATGCTGTTATATCGCAGAAAAATAAACAAAAGATTGCGGTTACGGGCATGTTTTTAGGAAATTATGAATTTTCCCGAGGACCGGGCGGCGCAGATCGTCCCGTTCCATCAATATTTCATGGGATGCACCATGGATAATCTGGTGGCGGATGTCGGGAAAACGCGCGACGGCGTTAAAAATGGCTGTATTGCTGACGATTTTTTCCTCGCTGGCGCTAAAGACCTGAACCGGGAGACGCATTGATTCGAGTGCGCCCGGTTGCCGCAGGACCATATGCGCCACGGCGGATTCGCGCAGGAACCGTCTGGTGACGTCGCCGATCTGCAGGGCGGGGTTGATTCTCATCCATTCATCCTGCAAACGACTCCTGACCGGATCGCTGGAAAAATGTTCGGGGGGCGATTTTTTAGCCGGGTCGTCGCGCGGTCGCCATGGCCCGCCGCCGGGGATATATTCCTCAAGCCATTTTTCGGTTTGCGCATTGACCGGGAAGCGGGCAAGCAGAGGTTCCCTGCCCTTGAGGAGCGGATGCGCGAACCCGAGAAACGGTGCCAGCATGGTGATGCCGGAAAATCTGCCGGGATGGGTGTAGATGGCGAGCAGGGAAGGGATTGCCCCCATGGAATGCGATAAAATAACGGCGGGCGCGTTGCCGGGGACAACCTTGTCCTGAAACAGCAACAGGTCTTCCATGTCGCGCGTGAACCCGAGCGAATGCCGTTTTGCCGGGTCGTGGGGGAAATGGCGTCCGGACCCGCCCTGTCCGAACCAGTCCATGATGTAGATGTTGTAGCCGTGGCGATCGAAAAAACGGGCCGTTTCAAAATATTTCTGTCCGAATTCCGACAGGCCGACTCCGATGATGATGTTCTTGACCGGGTGTTGATGGCGGGCCAGAAACCCGTAGCGCAGTTGTTCGCCGCGCGGGTTGGCCAGCGTGCCTGATTGCCATGAATCCGGTCGTGTGAATTTTTTAAGCACGCTGGGTTGACCCTGTTTTCTTTTTTATTTCGCTTTTATGGTTAATTTCTTGGAGGTCTCTTGTCAAATCCTTCCGCACCCGTATGACAAACCCCCCGGACCTTGGCGGGGCCGGGGGGTGTTGTGGGCGAAAGAGGGTTATTCTGCGGGGGCTTTTTCGCTGCCCTGGTGTTTTTCTTTAAATTCTTCCCTGCGGTCCTTCATTTTTGCGCGGTGTTCTTCGCCATAGGCTTTCATCTCGTCCCGGGTCAGGGTGCCGTTTTTATCGGTGTCGATTTCCGCGAATTTCTGTTTGTGGCGCTCCAGAAACTCCTCAAGGCTCAACACGCCATCCTTGTTGGTATCAGCCTCATCGAAAATTTTGCCCTTTTTGTGCATCATTTTTTCGTGATGCTCTCCGGCCCCTTCGGCGGTTGCGGAGGCTGTCGGTGCTGAATCACCTGCGGGGGCGGCGTCTTCGGCGCTGGCGATGGCGGGGACCAGCAGCATTGCGGCCATAACGGTACTCAGAAATAAGGTCTTGCTCATTTTTTTCTCTTTCCTGTCAGGTGGTTGATGAGTCCCAGTCTAGGCGGGAAACATGGCACATTATGAGGAAAATCTGGGCAATACCAAGGCAATCTTTAATGTTCCAGCGCCTTGACGATGTCTTCGGTCATTTTTTTGGCATCGCCCAGCAGCATCATGGTGTTTTCACCATAAAAAAGCGGATTGTCGATCCCGGCATAGCCTGAGCCCATCGAACGCTTGATGAACAGCACGGTTTTGGCCTTCTCTACGTCCAGAACCGGCATGCCGTAAATTGGTGATGACGGATCATTCTTTGCCGCCGGGTTGGTAATGTCATTGGCACCGATAACATAAACGATGTCGGTCATGGCAAAATCGCGGTTGATATCCTCCAACTCAAAGACCTCGTCATAGGGTACGCTGGCTTCCGCCAGCAAGACATTCATATGTCCGGGCATACGGCCCGCGACCGGGTGAATCGCATATTTCACCGTGACGCCCTCTTTTTTCAGGATGTCGGCCATTTCGCGCACCGCATGCTGGGCTTGGGCCACGGCCATGCCGTAACCGGGAACGATGATGACGCTGGCGGCGTTTTTCATGATATAGGCGGCATCTTCGGCGGAACCGATTTTGACCGCCCTGTCACCAACGACGGCGGCATTCGCGGTTGCCGCAGCATCTCCGCCGAAACCACCGAGTAGCACGTTGATGAAGGACCGATTCATACCCTTGCACATGATATAGGACAGGATCGCACCCGATGCCCCGACCAGCGCCCCGACCACGATCAGCAAATTATTATGTAGCGTGAAGCCGATCCCCGCCGCCGCCCAGCCGGAATAGCTGTTGAGCATCGAAACAATCACCGGCATGTCGGCCCCGCCGATGGGAATAATCATCAGCACACCCAGAGCGAGGGCGACAAGGATCAGGATCAGGAACAAGAATCCGCTTTCACTGACGCACAGACCGGCAATCAGCAAAACCATGAGCACGCCCAGCAGCGCATTGAGCTTGTGCTGCATCGGGAAGGTGACCGGTTTGCCGGAAACCAGCCCTTGCAATTTTCCAAAGGCGACGATAGATCCTGTAAAAGTAATCGCGCCGATGGCCACGCCGAGCGCCATTTCAATCAGGCTTGCGGTTTTGATCGCCCCCGGGGAACCGATGCCGTAGGCTTCCGGGTTCGTGAAGGCGGCGGAAGCGACAAACACGGCGGCAAGTCCCACCAGCGAGTGAAAGGCCGCCATCAGTTGCGGCAGGTCGGTCATTTTTATTTTCAGGGCAATCCCCGAACCGATGGCACCACCGATGGCCACCGCCGGAATGATCCAGAGATAGGATGTAACATTCGGCATGAATAATGTTGTCACGACGGCCAGCGCCATACCGCACATGCCAAAGACCAGCCCATTGCGCGCCGTTTCCGGGCCGGACAGGCCGCGCAGGGCCATGATGAAGCAAACGGAAGAAACCAGATAAAAGAGTGGTGCGAGTGATGTCATGGGATCAGGCCTTCTTCTTGAACATATGAAGCATGCGCCGGGTGATGATAAATCCGCCGAAAATATTGACCGAGGCCAGCATGACGGCAAGGAACCCGAGAACCTTGGAGAAGGTAAATCCCGCCGGGCCGACCGCGATCAGGGCACCGACGATAATGACCGAAGAAATGGCGTTGGTGATGCCCATCAGGGGGGAATGCAGGGCCGGTGTGACCCGCCATACGACATAGTATCCGACGAAACAGGCCAGAACGAAAACGGTCAGCCCGGTAATCAGAAAATCGTCACCGTGGCCGGAGCTGCCCATCCGGGAAAGGGTCTCGCTGGCCTGCAACGCCAGTTGCGCCGCCTGATCGGACAGGGTGCGCGCATTATTGGCGATGCTGGCGGCATTTTCAGCCAGAGAACCTGAATCTGCGGTCATGATTTTTCTCCGTTGAAGTTCGGATGGATGATGGCTCCATCGCGGGTCAGGGCAATGCCTTTGATAATGTCATCGTCCCAGTTGATATTCATGTTCCCGTCCTTGTCGATAATCAGGCCGAGAAGATTATAGAGATTTTTCGCGTAAAGGGCGGATGCATTCGCCGCCAGGCGGCTGGGGACGTTGCGGTGTCCGATAATATGCACACCGTGTTTGGTGACAACTTTTCCCGCTTCGGTCAGGGCGCAGTTCCCGCCCGCCTCGGCGGCCAGATCGACAATCACGGAGCCGGGTTTCATCGTCTTCACCATGTCTTCCTTGACCAGCACGGGGGCCTTGTGACCGGGGATCAGCGCGGTAGTGATGACGATATCCTGTTTGGCAATGGTCTCGGCGATCAGCGCGGCTTGTTTTTGTTTGTAGGCGTCGGACATTTCCTTGGCGTAGCCGCCAGCGGTTTCCGCCGCCTTGCTTTCTTCATCTTCGACCATCACGAATGTGCCGCCGAGCGACTGGACCTGTTCTTTCGTTGCCGCCCGCACATCGGTGGCGGAGACGATTGCGCCGAGGCGTTTTGCCGTCGCGATGGCCTGCAATCCGGCGACGCCGACCCCCATGATAAAGACTCGCGCCGGGGGCACCGTTCCGGCGGCGGTCATCATCATCGGAAAGGCGCGGTTGAAATACTCCGCCGCATCCAGAACCGCCTTGTATCCGGCAAGGTTGGATTGGGAAGACAGCACGTCCATCGCCTGTGCCCGCGTGATTCGGGGCACCAGCTCCATCGCGAAGCCGTTGATGCCGGAAGTGGCCATGTTTTTCAGAAGATCGGCATTTTGATAGGGGTTGAGAATCGCCGCGACCAGTGCGCCTTTTTTTATCATCGCCAGTTCAGCCGTATCCGGCCCCTGAACCTTCAGCACGATATCGGCATCGCGCAAGACTTCCGCAGCCGTTGTCATAACAGTTGCGCCCGCCTGAGCATACATGTCATCGGTGAGCGAAGAGGCATCACCCGCGCCGCTTTCAATCCGCACACTGCAACCCGTGGCGATGTATTTCTTGACGGTTTCGGGGGATGCGGCAACACGCTTTTCGTTTTCGGCGGTCTCCCGGGGGATGGCAATAATCAGGCTCACGGCATATTTCCCTAATGATGAAGGTCGTAATCGCACCGGGGACAGGATGCCTCATATAGGCGATCATGTGAAGTGGGCAACGCATCGGGACCCGGTCTTGCGCAAAAGAGTGTTTGCGTTTAGATTCAAGGCAATACTTCGCGCTTCTCCTTTTTTGCCAACCCTCCCGGATATGAACCAGAAAATGGCGTCCTTTTCTCCCCGATTGCTGGCCTGTGCCGCCCTGCTTTTGTTCTGTGGAACGGCGAATGCACAGGCAGAAGGTCTGGGGCAGGCGGTTGAATATGCGTTGAACCAGCACCCGAGCATCCGGGCGGCACTTGCCGGGCGTGATGTGACCTCCGGGGAGCTTCGCGAAACCCGTTCGGGTTATTTTCCTGAAATCAGCGTTAATGCCGCAACGGGCCGCGTCTATGGCGACAACAGCACCAGCCGGGGTCTGACGGTGGATCGCGGGGCGGGCTATTCATGGAACCATGAAGGCGGCCTTACCGTGCGGCAGATGATTTTTGACGGCATGGAAACGCCGCGTCGCGTCGATGCCGCCGCCGCAAGGCGCGACGCCGCCAATATCGGCGTGATCGACACGCGCGAGAATCTGGCCCTGCGCGTGACGGCGGCTTATATCGATGTCTTGCGCAACCGCGATGCCGTTGCCCTGTTGCAGGAACATGCGCGCAAGGTTGCGGATTACCGCAAGCGCATCCAGTCCATGGTCGATCAGGGCGCCGCCGACGAATCCATGGCCGTACAGGCGCACGATATTCAAAACCAGCTTGATGGAACGCTGGCCGATGTCGAAGGGCAATTGCACAAGGCGTTGGCCGATTACGCGGAAGCCGTAGGCAAGGCCGCCGAAGGCGAGATGGAACGCCCCGTTCCGGATACGGGCCGGATCAACCCGGATGTTGAACAGGCCGTGTTGCATGCCCGTGAAAACCACCCGGCCTTGCGGGCGGCGGCCATGCAAGGCGTCGCCAGCGGCCACGAGATTGGCGCAGAACGCGCCGCGCTCTACCCGGATGTAACCGGCGAGATGTCCTATTTCAAAAAAGACCTCGATGATGTTATCGGCGGTGAAGTCGTCGACCAGCGGGCCTTATTGCGCATGAACTGGAATTTTTCCACGGGCGGGGCGCAATTCGCCAAGATCAGCCAGTCCGTGCATCGTCACGCCGAAAGCATCGCCCGTGCGCAGGATCTGTCGGCGCGGCTGGAGCTGGAAATCCGCAAAGCCTATGCCGAAATGGACGCCAGCAAGAAGCGGCTCGATGTCGGTCGTGATCGCGTCAAGGTGAGCGCCGATCTGGTCAGCGTCTACGAGAAGCAGTTCGAGGCCGCCAAAATTACCGTGCTGAATCTTTTGCAGGCTGAAAACACGCATTTTAATGCCAGGCTGTCGATGCTGAATGCGGATTACCGCTATCTGGCGGCCCAGTACAGCGTTCTGGCGAATACCGGTCACCTGCAGGATTCCCTGAATGTGAAGCCGGTGGACGCGCATGAGTGATATTGCAAAGCCCTCCGCCCATGATGACGGTGTATCGCACGATCCCTTGCTCTCTTGCCTTGTCTATCTGACGGGCCATTTCGGGCGCGCAAAATCTGCCGAAGCGATCCGGGCCGGGCTGGCCTATGATGAACGCGGCATGGGCCCGGCGTTATTTTGCGAAGCTGCCGAACGCATGGGCCTGAAAACCCGGATTGCAAAGCGAAAATCGCTGGCGCGGATTTCTCCGCACGCGCTTCCGGTCGTCGTCGTTCTCGACAAGGGACAGGCCTGCGTCCTGATGGCGATGGATGTGGATAGCGCCCGGGCGCGGGTGTTCATGCCAGAAACCGGGGCGGAAAAAGATATCTCTCTCGTCGCCCTGCAAAAGGGCTTTACTGGCCATGTCGTCTATATCCATCCCCGCGCCGAATTTACCGACCCCGGTACCCCGCATCATTCCGATGTCGATCGTCACTGGTTCTGGGGGCCGTTTCTCGACAATACGGAAGTCTATGGCCAGGTCTTGACAGCGGCGGTCATCATCAACCTGTTCGGCCTGACAGGGTCGATCTTCGTGATGAATTTTTATGATCGCGTCATCCCCAACAATGCCGTGGAAACGGGATGGGTTCTTTCCATCGGGGCGCTGACGGTTTTTATCTTTGATTTTATCCTGCGCACCCTGCGCGCCTATTTCGTCGATTTCGCCGGACGGCGTGTGGATATCATCGCCGCCCGCCGGATTTACGACCAGTTGCTGGATATGAAGCTCTCCGCGCGTCCGTCGTCGAGCGGAGCTTTTGCCGGGATGCTGCGTGAATTCGATTCCGTGCGTGAATTTCTGAGTTCCGCAACGATGACGGCCCTTGTCGATTTGCCGTTTTGTTTTTTCTTCATCTTCATCATCGGCATGCTTGGCGGTCCGCTGGCCGTCATTTTGCTGGTGATCGTCATGATCGTGCTGGCGGCCGGGGTTGCCCTGCAAATTCCGCTGCGGGCGCAAATCGCCAAAACCCAGCACACGGCAGAGAGCAAGCACGGCCTTTTGGTTGAAACCATTCACGGGCTGGAGACAGTCAAGGCGGTCGGGGCTGATGGACGTTTGAGGGCGCGTTACGGCGATCTGGCCGCCGAAGCTGCAGGGCAGGCACAGGCCTCGCGCTTCTGGTCCGGTCTGGGGGTCAATGTTGCGACGTTCTTCCAGCAAAGTGCGACGATATTTTTGGTTCTGGGCGGCATGTATCTGGTACGGGATCAGGAAATGACCATGGGGGCGCTGATTGCCTGCGTCATCCTCAGCGGTCGCGCCATTGCACCAATCGGGCAGGCGGCCAACCTGATGGGTCGTTATCACCAAACCGTCAATGCGATGAAAACGCTGAATGATTTCATGAAAAATCCGGTGGAACGTCCCGCCCATGCGCCGTTCCTGCACCGGCCCGATCTGAAGGGGAAAATTGCTTTCGATGGCGTCGGTTTCAGCTATCCCGGTAATGACCGTCATGTGCTGCAGGATATTCGTTTCACCATCAATGCGGGCGAACGTGTCGGCATTATCGGCCGGGTTGGGTCGGGAAAAAGCACAATCGCGCGTCTGATGATGGGGCTTTACGATCCCAATCAGGGGGCCATTCTTGTGGACGATACGGATTACCGCCAGATCGACCCGGCGGATCTGCGCCGGAACATGGCCTATATCGCGCAGGATGTGGTGCTGTTTCGTGGATCGGTGCGCGACAATATCGTGATCGGGCGTCCGCAGGCGACCGAAGACGAAATCCTTGCTGCGGCAAGGGCGTCGGGGGTTCATGATTTTATTTCCCGCCACCCGATGGGATATGACGCGCAGGTGGGCGAAGGCGGCGGCGGGCTTTCCGGCGGCCAGCGTCAGGCTGTTGCTCTGGCCCGCGCGATGCTGACGGACCCGCATATCATGATTTGCGATGAACCGACCAACGCCATGGACATGCAAGCCGAAGAGGCTTTCGTCCGCCATGTCCGCCAGCAGGCGGAGGGGCGGACCTTCATCCTGATTACGCACCGGCAATATCTCCTGTCGCTGGTTGATCGTCTGATCCTGATCGATCAGGGGCGGGTCGTCGCGGACGGGCCGAAGGAAAAAGTGATTGAGGCGCTGGCGAAAAAGAGTGTCGAGGTGCGCGGGGCATGACATTGCGTGAAACCGATTTCATGAGTGATCTGCATGCAGCGCAAAATATGCGGCCGCACCGCGCGTCGCAGATTTTTCTGGTTACGATCTGCGGGTTTGTCGTTTTCTTTTTCCTTTGGGCCGGTTTTTCAAAAGTGGAAATTCTCGTGCGCGGGCAGGGGAATGTCGTCCCCAGCAGCGAGGTGCAGGTCGTGCAAAGTCTCGAGGGTGGAATTTTGCAGGAATTGCTGGTTGCGGAAGGCGACCGAGTCAAGAAAGGCCAGATCCTCCTGAAAATCAGCGACGTCCTGTTCTCCTCGGAAAAAGGCGGTGCCGAGGCACAGTCTTTAGGCCTTCGCGCCAAAAGGGCGCGGCTCGAAGTCGAGGCCAACGGGCTGGAATTCGTCATGCCGGACGATATCGTCAAGCAGGCCCCGCAAATCGCGGCCAATGAAAAGGCGCTGTACCAGTCCCGGCAGCAGGAATTGAAAAACGCCATTTCGATTCTCGATGAAAAAATAGCCTCTGCCCGGGCGCAAGTGTCGGAAACCCGGGCGCAGATCAACCGCCTTTCCAGCAGTGCCGGAATTTTGTCGCAGGAATTGAAGATCACCCGGGAAATGGTGGCCCAGCGCGCCGTGCCCAAGCTGGAAGAACTGCGCCTTTCCCGTGAACTGAACGATGCGCAGGGCCAGTTGCGCGCCAGTCAGGAAAAAATAACCGGGCTCGAGGCGGAACTGAAATCGGCCCAGCAGGAACGCAAGGATCAGGAAGACAAATTCCGCTCGCAGGCGCTTGGGGAACTGAACGCGGTTGAAACTGATATCGCCCGTTTAGGGGAAAGCCTGAAATCCATCGGTGACCGCGTTTCCCGGGCGGAGATACGATCGCCCGTGGACGGGGTGGTCAACCGCGTGGCGCTGAAAACGATCGGCGGGGTTGTCGAGCCGGCGCAGCAATTGATGGAAATCGTGCCGCTGGATGAAAAACTGAAAATCATTGCCCGCGTCACGCCCAGCGATATTGCCTTCCTGCAAATCGGCCAGCCTGTGAACGTCAAGATTACCGCCTACGACCCGCAACGTTACGGCAGCCTGACCGGGCGTCTGGTGCGCATCGGTGCCAACAGCGTTTCTGACAGGGACGGAAACACTTTTTTCGAGATCGAAGTCACGACCGACAAAGGTCATATGGGCACGCCAGAAAATCCGCTGCCGATTACAACGGGTATGGTTGCGATGATCGAGGTTATCACCGGAAAACGCACTGTTCTCGAATATCTGTTCAAGCCTTTCCTGCAGGCGAAGGACAAGGCCCTGACGGAGATCTGATGGCGCATTTACTCATCAATCGGTGGGTTCATACGATTTTGCTGCTGGCCTTGCTCTGCGGCGCGATTTTTGTCCGCCTTCAGGATTACCAGTGGTCGCGGGCGCTCAGCTATCTGGCTTTCGATCGCTACAACGTCCTCCGTCCGCGTGAGGCGGGCGATCATGTGGTGATCGTCGATATCGACGACGAATCGCTGTTGCGGATCGGACAATGGCCGTGGCCGCGCACTGTTTTAGCGGATCTGGTCGTCAGGTTGAAAGACATGGGTGCTGCGGTTGTCGCCTTCGACGGCGTTTTAGCCGAACCGGATCGGACATCGCCATCGGCGCTCCTCTCCGGTTTGCCCGAAGATCGGGATTTCGGCGCGCTGAAAGAGATGCTGGCGCAGATGCCGGATCACGACACTCTTTTTGCTGAAGCCCTCAGGAAAACCGGTTTCTTCGTCGCCGGGTTTTCACACGGGTCGTATGACCGGATCAAAAAACCGCGTCTGGTGTCGCCACTTTTGGCGAAAAAGGATGCAAAGGCAGAATTTCTGGATCACGCGCCGTTTTTCAACAGCGCCGTGACCTTTATCCCCGTGCTTGAAAATGCTGCCGCCGGGAATGGCAGTTTTATGGCGTTTCCTGAAATCGACGGCATTATCCGCAAGACGGGTATTCTTTTTCGTGACGAACAAACCCTTTATCCTTCGCTCAGTCTCGAAGCGATCCGAATTTCGCTGGGCGAAATTCGCGAGCCTGCCAAAATCATCCGGAATGACGATCTCGGCAATAACCGCTTCGCGACCGAATACCAGATTGCCGTTGGCCCGCATTTGATCCCGGTCGATCGGGACGGGTTGATGTGGGTTTATTTTCGTGAATTCACCCGGGATCGCGATTATCTCCCGGTATTTCAGGTGCTGGACGCTCACCCCGCGCCGGATGTGCAGGACAGACTGAAGGGCCGTATCGTCTTTATTGGGTCCAGCGCGGAAGGCCTGAAGGATTTGCGGTCAACGCCGCTCAATCTCTTCGTGCCGGGGGTGGAAATCCATGCGAATGCGGCGGAACAGATCATGCAGGGCAAATACTTGTTGCGGCCGAATATCCTGCTCGGGGCAGAACTGGTCTTTATGACGGTGATCGGTTTTGCCGTGATCCTGCTGGCCCCGTTTATCGGCGCGATCGTGCAGGCTGGTCTGACCACGGCCTTGCTTGGCGGGATATGGTTTGCATCATGGCACATTTTTCTCAATCACGGCTTGTTGCTCGACCCGGTTTATCCCAGCCTGACAATTCTGGCCCTGTTTGTTCTGGCATCCCTGCTTGCCTATATCCGCACCGAGGCGGAGCGGCGTCATGTGCGGGATGCGTTTTCGCATTATATTTCTCCGGATTTCATGAAGGAACTGACCTCCGATCCCGACAAGCTGAAACTGGGCGGGGAGGTGCGCGAACTGACGGTCATGTTCACCGATATCCGCAGCTTCACCACGATTTCCGAGCAATTATCGCCGGAGGCGCTGATTCAGTTGATGAATGATTTTCTGACGCCCATGTCGGCACTGGTGATGGATAATCGCGGCACAATCGATAAATACATGGGCGATGCGATGATGGCGTTCTGGAACGCGCCTCTGGACGATGCACAGCATGCCCGCCATGCCTGCCTGACGGCGATGAAGATGGATGCGGCGCTGGCACCGATCAATGCCCGCCTGCGTGAACGCGCCGGGGATAGGCCGCCTCTGGTTCTGGCGGCGGGTATCGGCATCAATACCGGCCCGGCATCGGTCGGCAATATGGGGTCGAAGCAACGCTTTGCCTATTCCGCGCTTGGCGATACCGTCAATCTGGCCTCGCGGCTGGAGGGACAGACAAAAACCTACGGCGTGTCCATCCTGATCGGGGAGGAAACGGCGCGGCAGGTGTCGGAGCTGGCCCTGCTGGAGCTTGACCTGCTGCGGGTCAAGGGCAAGGTTGCGCCGGTGCGGGTCTATACGCTGGTCGGAGATGAAACCGTGGCGGACGGAGCGGATTTCCGCGTCTGGAAGGATCACCACAACCGCATGATTGCGGCCTATCGCGCCATGGATTTTAACGGTGCGGACGCATTGATTGGGGAATGCCGCAAATTATCAGGCGGGCAACTGGATAAATTCTACACGATTTTTTCCGCCCGTATGGAAACACTCCGAAAAAACCGCCCCGGCGAAGATCGCTGGGACGGCGTGTTCGAAGCATTGGGCAAATAGGTTTTACGCGATGTTGACGTTGGTGATCGTATCGCTGATCATCAATGTGTAGCCGCCGAAATCGTAATGATTGTAGCCGCTTATATTGCCCGCAAAGCTGAACCCAAGATCCGTTGGTGATCCCGGTGTAAGGGTTGCGGCACCATCATTATTGTCAAAGCGCAGATCGGTTGAGAGGCTTCCTGAAATGGTCAGCGTCCCGTCCTCGCTGGATTGCAACAGGCGGAAAACATCGTCAAGGCCAAGCGTTAACTGCGTCGCCCCTCCGGCAAGTGTAATCCGCTCGATCCCGCTTAAATTTTCGTTAAGGTGATTGAGATTGATTGTACCGCCAGTCATAAATTCGATCGTGTCAATCCCGGCCCCGCCATTATATTCGGCCTGATTGGGATTCCATACGCGCATATGGTCATTGCCGTCTCCGCCGAGGAAACGGATGCCAGTGTTGGTGTTTACGCCACTGGTCAGGAAATCAGCGCCGCCAAATCCACGCAAAACTTGATTCGATGCCGTGGCCTCGGCGTTATTCGTGCCATCGACCTCGATAATCGACGTTGATACATCATCGACATCGCGGCGGCCATAGACCATAACGATGCCGCCATCATTTGTGTGCGTGCCGCTGTCATTATCAAGATTCGGCAGGCCGATCAGCATGTCGTCATAGCCGTCGCCGTTATAATCGCCGACCGAGGTCATGGATATCTCAAATTGATCCGTGGCCGGATCGGTGAAATTGAACTGGAAGGCGCTGAGATCCAGCATCATATGCAGGTAATCCGCCCCGTTCGGCATGCTTGCAAGGTCAATCACCGTTCCCGGTGCCCAACTGCGGCCATAGACGACATAAACATCGACCATGTCGCCAGTCCGGTAGGCAAGGGCGATATCGTTCAGGCCATCGCCGTTAAAATCGCCCGCATTGGCGGCACCAATCAACTGGTCTCCGGCCCCGGTATTAACAAATTTCACATTGCTCGACCCGATGCTGAAAATTCCGCCGCCGCGGGTTTCATTGCCATAGAACAGGTGGAATGTATTGCTACCTGTTTCCGCGATGCCGAAATCCGATTTCCCGTCGCCATTCATATCGCCCATGCCGAAGACAGGAATTTCCTTGTCCCCTGCGGCGACATTGATGCCGCTGATGGTCATGGGGATATTCAGGGTCTGATCGCCGAAATGAACGTGAACCTTTCCTGTTCCGGCTTCCGATACGGCAATATCCGACCGACCATCATTGTCAAAATCACCGATCCCGGCGACAGCGGCCCCCAGATATGTTCCGGCTCCGCCTGCGGTTACTTCCAGTACATTCGCGCTTGCAGTAACGTCAATATCCCCCCCGCTACCATCGCCGAAAACGACATAAAACTTCCCGACTCCGCCCGCAGCCAGAGCAGGCGCACCGATCAGGATATCGCTATAGCCATCACCGTTGAAATCTCCGGCGCTGGCCACGCTCCACCCGGCCATATTGTTGGTTTCAAACCCGCTGATCGAGATATGCGTAGTTGGCCCGGTGGTGATAATCACCCGCCCGCTATTGATTTGTCCGCCATCGGCAAACGGGGCCCCGACGATAAAATCAATGCGTCCGTCGCCGTCAAAATCGCCCGCTCCGGAAACGGACAGGGTGCTGGCACTGCTCAGGCCGAACCGGGCGCTCGGGTCGAATGCCATGCCGCTGACGATGATGCGCGCATCCGGGTCCGGTGCGGCATTTGTAAAAACCCAGTCCTGCGTGCCGTTATGATCCATATCGCCCAGCCCGACCACGTTCCACCCAAGCCCGGTATTGGCAGCGCCTGTGTCCAGAACAAACCCGTCCACAGATGCCGACCCGTTGATGACGTCGATCAGGTCTACATCGGCGATGGGGGCATTCGGATCAACCACGGTGTGGACGAATGAAAGGCTCGTTGTCTGCGTATCCGGCAATGTCCCGATGATCGCGATGTTTTCAACATTCCCGTCGGCAAGGTTCGCCGCACCGAAGTTGGAGATTCTGATCTCCGCCTGATTGGGGTTGAGGGGATCAATGTAGATTTCAAAGTTCGGATTTGGCGTTCCGTCCCATGTAAAAACCGTATCGGGATAGTTTGATGTAAAGAGGAAGACCGTTGTACCAGCGACCGCCGGCATAATAGGATTGACCGAAACATATGATAATGTGAACGCTGGCGGCGGCGTTGTGGTTGTGCCGCCATTGCTGCCATCCGTCGTTGCAGTGTTTGTCGTCGTTGTTGTCGTTGTACTGTTGTCTCCCGTGACGCTCGTATCTGTCGTCGTTGTTGTCGTTGTCGATACCGTGTTTGTCGTCGTGGACATTGTCACGGTCGTTGCAGAAAACGTTAGAGGAGTTGCTGTCGTGGTTATACCAGAATCCAGAGCAACGGTTTCTTTTGTGCCCGCGCTTGTATCGAACCCTGAACTGGTGTCGAGGGTGATCGGCATGGCGTCGATCAGGGTGGTTTCCTGCGTGCCCTGATCCTGCAGCAAGGCATCCGTGTCGTCGGTCGCCGCCGGGTCTGTTGTTTCCGTCGGCAGGACTTGCGCGGGGGCCGTTTCACTCTCTGGTGTCGTTTCGCCTGTCTCGTCCTCGATTCTATCAGAGGCGGTGGAATCATCGACCTGACTGAACATTTCACCGGAAACGGTTCGCAGGACATTATAGTTCTGATCGACCTGTTCGGCGCTCAGGACACCTTCATTGACGATCGGGTCGTCAAATCCGGCCAATGTCACGGTTTCATATTGTTCGGACAGGGTTTGTTCTCCCGTGCCGTTGGTGACGACGATGGCCCCTTCGACCACCGTAATCTGGCTTTCGCCATTTGCGTCGATGTCTCCGATAATGGTCGTTCCGCGAATGCCGATGGAGCCGACGGGCGTTTCGATCCTGACATCATCGGGATCTTCGCGACCAATCAGGCCGCTGGTGAACATGAAAACGCCGTGCAGGACGGAAAAATTCGTCTCACCGCTCTGCGTCGCTGGGTCGAAAACATATTCGTCGATGGCAAGTCGCGCGTTTTCCGATACGGCAAAGCTTGTCTCGTCGACGAAGGTGATGTTGACGGCACCGCTGCCCTGGGTCTCGATAATGTCGCCCTGATAGATGGGCGTGCCGATTGCGGCTTTGACGATTGTGCCGTCAGGATGCGTGATGGTGGCATCCCCTGAAACTTCCTTGACCATACCGATGGGGCTAGAATCGTCGATGGATCCTTTTTGTGCCATCTGGGTACCGTCGACCGGTTTGGCAAAGGAATCGACCAGCGCCGGGGTCAGGGCACCGCCCTGTGTGGAAACGAGCAGGGGGTGCGGCTCGGTCAGAAAATAGTTTTCAATGATGATTTCAGGACCATCCGCCGTGCGCAGGATCAAATCCTGCCCGTCGCGCAGAATTTGCGAGTCGCTGACATAAGAATTGGAGGGAATTTCGATGCGTGCGCCCGGTTCGGCCTGAAACCGTATCGGATTGTGATCCGTCTGTCCGCTGGTGGAATCGTCTGTAATGCGTACCATAGTCAAACCCCCGTTTGAAAACCCCATGCCCCCCTGTGCATACATAGGGGCTATCCTATTATTCTAGGGGAAATTGATTAATAACCGTTGATTTTCGCCCTGCATTTTATACAAATGCAAAAAAGTGCATAACCTGTTGTTATGCCGTGAGTTTTGCCGGATTCCAGCTCTGCAGGAGGTCGATAACCTCTTTTTCGGGCAAAGGTTTGGCAAAATGGTAGCCTTGCGCGGAATCGCAGCCCAGAGACTGGAGCAGGCGGGCTTCCTCGATGTCTTCGACCCCTTCGGCGATGATGTTCATGTGCATGTTCTTGCCCAGCCCGATGATCGAACGGACCAGTTCGAGGCTTTTGTCTTCCTTGCGCATGGCGCGCACGAAGCTTTGGTCAACCTTCAGCGTGTCGATGGGGAAATAGTAAAGATAGCTGAGAGAAGAATACCCGGTGCCGAAATCGTCGATGGCAATGCCCATTCCGGCCTGACGGCACATTTCCAGCATTTCCTTGGCGTTGTCCGGTTGCTGGATCAGCAGGCGTTCGGTGATTTCCAGCTTGATCTGGCTGGCCGGGACGTCGCTTTCGCTCAGGATACGATAGACATGATCGAGAAAATTTTCAGAGGCGAAGTCGGTGCTGGAGAAATTGACGCTCATATACAGGCTGTTTTCCCGCCCGACGCGCCCCTCGATGCGTTTCAGAGCCCGGCAGGCCTCGCCCAGCGCCCAGCGGCTGGCCTCGACGATCAGGCCGTTTTTCTCCGCGATCGGAATAAACAGCCCCGGCGAGATAAACCCTTTTTCCTTGTGGAACCATCGCATCAACGCCTCGAAGCCGACGACCTGCCCGCTCACCAGACTGATGATCGGCTGGTAATAAAGCTGCAATTCATTGTTCTGCAGGGCGGCCTGGAACTCGTTCGCCAATTTGATCGATTCCATGACGTCGGTCTGTCCGGCGTAATCGTGTTCAAGCTCTTCAGGCGGCGGATAGGTCGTGCCTTCGCCCAGAATTTCGGCGCGGGTCAGCGTATCGCGATAGCGTGTCAGAATGACTTGCGTAATCATCTGCATGACGGGATCGGAAGATTTCAGTCTGCGGCTGAAATCCTCGCGGCTGATTTCCAGCAATTTGCAGTCCTTGATCGCGCGGACCGTGGCGATGCGCGGCGCATCGTCGACCATGGCCATTTCGCCGATGATCGAGCCGGGGCCGCGGGTTCCCACCATCTGGATCTTTCCGCCGGGCCGTTCGATAAAAATTTCGACGCTGCCTTCTTCGATGATATAGGCGCAATCGCCCTTCGTCCCCTGACGCAGGATGATTTCACCTGTTTTGAAGTCGCGTTTGGAAGGCTGGTTTGTTGAATCCATGCGTGGCTTGATCCTTGGTAACACAACAATATCATGCCGCGCAGGTCTTAGAGAGTGGTTAACGCCGCAAAGAATTTGCCGCATAACGTCGGGACGGAGATTTTGTAACGATTTATCAATTCTTCTCGCGCATGATTCTTGGATCATGACCCTGCTTTCTGTCCTGTTCCTGTATCTTGCCTTTCGTGCCAAACAGTTCATTTGCGATTTTGTTCTGCAAACGGACTGGATGGCGCTCAACAAGGGCAAGCCGGGGATGGAAGGCTACAGGCCGCTTTGCGTCCATGCGGCGGTACATGGTGCGGGAACCCTTGCGGTTGTGCTGTTTTTTGCGCCGTCTTTTTGGTGGCTGGGGCTGGTGGATATCGTCGTACATGCGGCCGTTGACCGGCTCAAGGGGATTGTCAGCTATCAAAAAGGCTGGAAGCCCAATGACCGCTGGTTCTGGTGGTCCTTCGGTCTGGACCAGGAGGCCCATAATCTGACCCATATCGCCTATATGCTGTTTATTCTGGCGCAGACGGGGATCATTCTTTCCTGATTTTATACCGATCAAATGCTTGACAGCCTTGGGCGGGGAGGATAATGTCGCCCCGAATTCTGACCGAGGATAAGAGTATGAAAGTCGTTAACTCATTGAAATCGTTGAAAACGCGCGACCGGAACTGCAAAATGGTTCGCCGCAAGGGCCGTGTTTATATCATTAACAAGCAAAACCCGCGCTTCAAGGCTCGTCAGGGTTAGGCTGTTTTGTCCGGTTTTGGAACCCGCCGCAGAGATCTGACGGCGGGTTTTGCATGGGCAAAATGGGGCATTCTGAAAAACACCCCCGTCCGGTACAGCCATCGCGCATTCCGCGCAGGCGAAAATCCGGATGTTGCCGGGCTGTATTCTCTGCTATAAAAAAACGACCAGTTCACAATCGTTCATATCCGGATCATCCCATGTTCTCCAAACTTTTCGGCTTCATGTCCAATGATATGGCCATCGACCTCGGCACGGCCAATACCCTCGTCTATGTGCGCGGGCGGGGCATTGTGCTGAACGAACCCTCGGTTGTTGCCATGTCGATGATTAACGGCCAGAAAACGCCGCTGGCTTTCGGCAACGAAGCCAAGCAGATGCTGGGGCGCACACCGGGAAATATCATCGCCACGCGCCCGCTGCGCGACGGGGTCATCGCCGATTTCAAGGTGACGGAAGCGATGATCAATCACTTCATCCGCAAGGTCCACAACCGCCGCTCTTTCGTCAGTCCGCGTATGGTGATCTGTGTGCCGTCCGGTTCAACCGCCGTTGAGCAACGCGCGATCATCGAAGCCGCGATGAGCGCGGGAGCCAGTCAGGTCAGCCTGATCGAAGAGCCAATGGCCGCCGCGATCGGCGCAGGCCTGCCAGTGACGGAGCCATCAGGCTCAATGGTTGTTGATATTGGCGGCGGTACGACCGAAGTTGCGGTGATTTCGCTGGGCGGGATCGTGTATTCCAGATCCGTTCGCATGGGCGGCGACAAACTGGATGAGGCGATTATCGCCTATACGCGCCGTGTTCACAATCTGCTGATCGGTGAATCAACAGCGGAACGAATCAAAAAAGAAATCGGCTCCGCCTGTCCGCCCGCCGACGGCGATGGCAGGAAGATGGATATTCGCGGACGCGACCTGATGAACGGTGTGCCGAAGGAAATCATCATTTCCGAACGTCAGGTCGCCGACGCTCTGGCCGAGTCGGTCGGCGCCATTGTCGAAGCCGTCAAGGTGGCCCTCGAACATACCCCGCCGGAACTGGCGGCGGATATCGTCGACAAGGGGATCGTTTTGACGGGCGGTGGGGCCTTGCTCGGTAATCTCGATTTCGTCCTGCGTCACGCCACCGGGCTGGCTGTAACCATTGCCGACGACCCTTTATCCTGCGTGGCGCTCGGAACCGGGCACGCGCTGGAAGAGGATAAAGCGTTACGAAACGTACTGATTGGAAATTACTAAGCCCCCCGGTTTTGGGCAAACGGTTGTCCGGCCAGCAAAATTCCTGTATATTAAAGGGAATGGGGGCTTGTTCTGCCCTTCATTCTTTTTTAGATTTTATAGTGAAGACTGTGGATATTGATCCTGTCTCCCTGTGGAAGAGAAAGCCGGGAATTTGAGAAGCCGTTCACGCACCCGTGGAATATCGAAATTGCAGACTCTCCCCTTCGGAGGGTTCCGCAGCTCCTCTCTGGTTTTTGTCATTACCGGCCTGTTGCTGTTCCTGTTTTCCGCATTTAACCCGGCAACGCTGCAAGCCATGCGTCTGGCGGCGACGGATATGCTGGCCCCGGCGATTGCGGTGGTCAACACGCCCTTCCGGGTCGCGGCGGATTATGTGCAGGCCATTGGCGGCCTCGCGCATTTGCGCGAAGAAAATGCCCGGTTGCAGGAAGAAAACACCCGTTTGCGGGAATGGCATGCCGCCGCCCTGAGCCTCAAGACTGAAAATGAACGTCTGGCCAGCCTGCTGCACCTGAAAACGCCCGAACCCCACGGCTTCATCACCGCCCGCGTGATTTCGGATGCGGGCAATACATTTGCGCGCAGCTTGCTGGTTCTCGCCGGGGAAGGTGACGGGGTTGAAAAGGGTCAGCCGGTTTTATCCGGTGCCGGATTGGTGGGTCGTGTGATCGAAAGTGGAAACAAGGCCTCGCGCATCCTGATGCTGACGGATATCAACTCGCGTGTGCCGGTGACCATCGAAGGTCTTGATACACGCGCAATTCTCGCGGGTCAGAACCATCCTTACCCGACGCTGGACCACCTGCCCGCGGACCACAGGATCGAAACGGGCAAGCGCGTCGTGACCTCTGGCCATGGTGGCCTGTTCCTGCCGGGTCTGCCGGTGGGGATGACCTATGTCGATGAACACGGGCAGGTTTTCGTGCGGCTTTTTGCCGACAGCGACCGGATCACCTATGTCCGGATTATCGACAAGGTTGTCGATCAGGGCGTGGCGCAGGGGCAGTTGAAGCCCGGAAAATAAGTCGTTTTCTTTCCTGTGCCGCTTTTATCCCGTTTTCGTTCTGATATGATGATCCTGGTTTTCACCGCAACATGAATGCATGACCATGGCTATTGATCTCTCCCTCAAGGGTCTGGAGAACGGCATCCGTCTGATGGTGCCGTTATTGCTGTTGGCGGTATTGTTTTTGTTCAGCGTCACGGCGCTGCCGTGGTCGGTGATGGGGACGGTGAAGCCGCAACTGGTTCTGGCGGCCGTATATTACTGGGCGATTTACAGGCCGACGCTGGTGCCGCCCTATCTGTGTTTTGCCATCGGCCTGATGATCGATATCGTCAGCGGCCTTCCCCTCGGGCTGAACGCCGTGGTGCTGACTTTGGTGCAATGGGTAGTACGGGACCAGCGCCAGTTCCTGATGGCGCAGGCCTATCTGACCATCTGGGCGATTTTTATCCTGATCGGCTTTCTGGCGCTGTTTTTGGAATGGGCAATGTTCGGTCTGGTCCAGATGATGTGGACGCCAGTCCTTCCGGTCATGCTCAGCGCGGCGGCGACCGTGCTTTTGTTCCCGGTGGTGACGTTTTTTCTGGTGATGACGCACCGCATCCTGCCGATAACACAAACGCCGTATTCGTAA
Organism: uncultured Micavibrio sp.; assembly: GCA_964400125.1. GTDB lineage: Bacteria > Pseudomonadota > Alphaproteobacteria > Micavibrionales > Micavibrionaceae > Micavibrio. The sequence continues at coordinate 85,211 of CAYNSR010000002.1, forward strand.
CATGATAGACAGCGAAAAGGAAAAAACCCTTAGTTTCACCCGGCGCGCCGTCATTATCGGCCTGTTGCAGGGCACATTCCTCACCGCTCTTGGCGGCAGGCTTGCATGGTTGCAGATTGCGGAAGGCCAGCGTTACAAAACCATGGCAGAAAACAACCGCATCAATATCAAGCTTCTGGCCCCTTCGCGGGGGCTGGTGGTGGACCGCAACGGTGTGCCGATTGCCGTCAATACGCAAAATTTTCGTGTTCTCGTCATCCCGGAACAAACTGAAAATCTGGAACAGGTCCTCTATCGGCTGCAAAAACTGATCGCCCTGTCGGAAGCGCAGATTCAAGGCGTGATAAAGCAATCAAAAAAATCCCCGAAATTCGCGCCGCTGGAGGTGCGGGACAATCTGACATGGGACGAGGTTGCGACCGTCGAGGTCAATCTTCCGGACCTTCCCGGTTTGTCCATTGATGTCGGTGAAATCCGTTTCTATCCGATGGGGGCATCGACCGCGCATCTGATCGGCTATGTCGGTGCGGCGAGCAAGGGCGATTTGCCCGAAAAAAATCCTCTGATGCGCATTCCCGGGTTCAAGGTCGGAAAAACAGGCATTGAAAAAGTCTATGATGAATCCCTGCGCGGCAGCGCCGGAGCGGCGGAAGTCGAAGTCAATGTCGTCGGTCGCGAGGTCCGGGAAATGAGCCGCACGCCCGGCGATCCGGGGAAAAACGTGGTTCTGACCATCGATTCCGAGCTGCAAAAATACATGCAGGAACGCCTGAGCGTCGAAAAAAGCGCCTCCGCCGTGGTGATGGATGTGCATAGCGGGGCCGTGTACGGCATGGCGTCGCATCCCAGTTTCGATCCCAATATTTTCAGCCGTGGCCTGACCCCGGAAACATGGGAAGATTTATTGTCCCAGCCCGCGCACCCCCTCAACAACAAGGCCGCCGGTGGACAATACCCGCCCGGATCGACGTTCAAGATGGTGACAGCCATGGCGGCTCTCGAACTCGGCATCATCAACCGCAACACCTCATTTTTCTGCCCCGGCCATTACAGTCTGGGGGATACGCGATTCCATTGCTGGAAGGCGGGCGGGCACGGTTATATGAATGTCGTCAGCGCATTGGTGCAATCATGCGATACGTTTTTTTACAATATCGCGGTCGATATCGGTGTTGATCGGCTGGCTGAATATTCACGAAAATTCGGCTTCGGGCAAATTCTGGGGATTGAACTGACCGAAGAAAAAGCAGGTCTGATCCCGACGCGGGAATGGAAACGCGCCCATATGGGCGTGTCGTGGCAGCCGGGCGAGTCCATCGTTGCCTCAATCGGTCAGGGCTACACCCAGACGACGCCGCTCCAGCTTGCGGTGATGACGGCGCGTCTGGTCAATGGCGGCAAGGCCGTCAAGCCGTGGCTGGCTGAATATATCGGGTCCGCCCCGGCGCATGAAAAAACATGGCCGCCGATCGGCGTCAGCAAGAAGAATTTGGATATCGTGATGGACGGCATGGTCAACGTCGTCAACGGGCCGCGTGGCACGGCGCAGGGGTCGCGTATCACGGAAGAAGGTATGGAGATGGGCGGGAAAACCGGCACCGCGCAGGTCAAGCGTATCACGGCGGAAGAACGCGCCCGGGGCATCAAAAATGAAACCCTGCCGTGGCATCTGCGCCACCATGCCCTGTTTGTTGCCTTTGCGCCGGTGCATAATCCGCGCTATTCCTGCGCCGTTGTGGTTGAACACGGTGTCGGCGGCTCTGCGGCGGCGGCGCCGATTGCGAAGGATATCATGATTATGGTCCAGCAGCGCAACCCCGCCGCCCGCCCGGCGGTCGTCCCCGACGGGCCCGCCGCCGCTTCGCCCCGCCGCGCGCCGGACATCCCGGCGGAAAAACCCCCCGAGGAGGGATAGTCATGAACAGGCCGCTTTCGTTTGAAATCAACAATTCCATGGCGCTCGGCCAGAAATTCTCCCATATCAGCTGGGGGCTGGTATTGCTGATTACCATGGTTGCCTGTGTCGGCTTCACGGCGCTCTATTCGGCGGGCGGGGGAAATTTCGAACCCTGGGCATCGCGGCAGATGATGCGTTTTGCCGTCGGCATGGTCGGGCTTTTTATCGTTGCGCTGATCGATATACGTTCCTGGTATCGTTTTGCCTATGCGATTTATGCTGCCGGACTTGTCTTGCTGATTATCGTCGAGGTCATGGGCAAGATCGGCATGGGGGCGCAACGCTGGATCGATCTCGGCTTTATCCAGATACAACCTTCCGAATTCATGAAAATCGCCGTGGTGCTGGCGCTGGCGCGCTATTTTCATGGGGCGACGCTTGCCGATATGAAGCGGGTTTTCTTTCTGCTGTTTCCCGCCCTGATGATTCTGGCCCCCGTCGGTCTGGTGATGGTCCAGCCCGATCTGGGGACGGGGGGGATGATTTTACTCGCCGGGACGGCGATGTTTTTTCTGGCCGGGGCGCCGATCTGGATGTTTTTGCTCGGTATCGGCGGCGGGATCGCCGCCCTGCCTGTGGCATGGATGTTCCTGCACGATTACCAGAAAAAACGGGTCGAAACCTTCCTCAATCCGGAACAAGACCCGATGGGGGCCGGGTATCACATTATCCAGTCGAAAATCGCGCTCGGTTCTGCCGGAATTGAAGGGAAGGGGTTTCTGAAAGGCTCGCAGGCCCACCTCAACTTCCTTCCTGAAAAACAGACGGATTTTATTTTCACGCTCTGGGCGGAAGAATGGGGCCTGATGGGCGGGCTGTTCCTGCTGGCGTTGTTTGGGCTTATTTTCGCCTATTGCGCGTGGATCGCGCTGCGTTGCCGCCATGGTTTCGGGCGGCTTTTAGCGTTCGGCCTGATGGTCAATTTTTCGCTTTATGCGCTTATCAATACGGCAATGGTCATGGGGATGTTGCCAGTGGTCGGGATTCCCTCGCCGCTGATCTCCTATGGCGGCACGGCGATGCTGTCCTTGCTGGCGGGGTTCGGTCTCATCATGTCATGCAATATTCACCGCGACGTAAAATTGCCGCGTATGACGTGATTGTTTGAATCCGGCTCTAGGCCGCAACCTCGTCATTAAACGCGATGCCCTTTTCGCGCAGCAGGCTTTGCAATTCCCCGCTCGCGTGCATTTCACGCACGATGTCGCAGCCGCCGATGAATTCGCCCTTGACGTAGAGCTGCGGGATGGTCGGCCACTGGGCAAAATCCTTGATGCCCTGGCGCAGCGCGGAATCTTCGAGAATATTGACGTCCTTGAAAGCGACGCCCATCTGGGTCAGAATCTGCACGACGGCGGCGGAAAAACCGCATTGCGGGAAAACGGCTGTGCCTTTCATGTATAACACGACGTCATTGCCGGTGATTTCCTTGCGGATGACATCGAAGATTACGTTTTCCATCAGTTTCTTTCTCCTATTTTGTATTTATGCAGGTACGGCAGTCTGGATCGCCAGGGCGTGCAGTTCGGTTCCCATCCGCCCCTGCAGGGCGGTATAAACCATCTGGTGCTGCTGGACCCGGCTCTTGCCCCGGAAAGATTCCGCGACAATGTAGGCAGAATAATGCTCGCCGTCACCGCGCAGATCGGAAATTTTGACCTGTGCATCAGGAATGGCTTCGACAATCAGGCGTTCAATCGTCGCCGCATCCATCGCCATGGTCAGTATCCTTCCATATAGGCCGGGAGCCAGCGTTCATTTTCGTATATTAGCTGTGAGACTAACATACCCTGATTATTCGCAATTTTCAATATTTTCCCGCCCGTGCGCCCGAGATGGTGCAGCGGAATGCCGTCTTTTTGCGCCAGATCAACGAGTTCTTCGGCCTGCGTTGTGGTTATGACATAGCGCGCCTGATCCTCGCCAAACCAGAATCCCGCATCGCCCGCGACGGTAATTTCTGCGCCCAGACCGGAGGCCATGGCCATTTCCGCCAGCGCAACCAGAATCCCGCCGTCGCTGATATCGTGGCAGGCGCTCATCATCCCTGCGGCAATCATGCGGCGGACAAACAGGCCGTGCCGTTTTTCCTTTTCAAGATCGACCGGCGGCGGGGGGCCGTCTTCGCGGTTATGAAGTTCACGCAAATAAAGCGACTGGCCCAGATGTGTCCCCGGATTGCCGAGCAGAAAAATATCATCGCCTTCTTGCGCGAAGGCCAGTCCTGCGGTCTTTGTCCAATCGGCAATCAGACCCACGCCGCCAATCGCCGGGGTCGGAAAAATCGCCTCGCCGCCGGTTTCGTTATAGAGTGAGACATTCCCCGATATCACCGGGTAATCCAGCGCAACGCAGGCGGCGGCGATGCCGTCGATCCCGGCGACGAACTGCGCCATGATCTCCGGCTTTTGCGGGTTGCCGAAATTCAGGTTGTTGGTGACCGCCAAGGGCGTGGCCCCGACGGCGCTCAGGTTTCGCCAGCTTTCGGCTACGGCCTGCTTTGCGCCTTCAAACGGGTCGGCGAAGCAATAGCGCGGGGTGCAGTCTGTCGTTATGGCGAGGGCCTTGTCCTTGCCGGGAATGCGCACGATGGCAGCATCGGCGGGTTTTTGCGCTTGCGTTGCGGTAATGCCAGGGCCGGAAATCGTCTGGCCGCGCACAAGGGAGTCATATTGCTCCCAGATCCAGCGCTTGCTGGCGAGATCGGGGCAGGCCAGCAATTGAAACAGGCTGGCTTGCAAATCCTCATCGCGGAATTCAGGCAACGGCGAAAGCGGGGCCGGTTGCGGGGGCGGGGTGTGCGGGCGGTCATAGACAGGGGCCTGATCGACCAGCGGCGGCACCGGAATATCACACCAGACGCGGCCATACATCGACAGTTTTAAACGCCTGTCATCCGTGGTGGTGCCGATGACGGCAAAATCCAGATCCCATTTTTCAAAGATAGCTCGCGCCATGGCTTCGTGTTCCGGTTTCAGTATCATCAGCATGCGTTCTTGCGATTCCGACAGCATGATCTCATACGGACTCATGCCCGGTTCGCGCATCGGCACCGCATCGAGGTCCAGATGCACCCCGATTCCGCCCTTGTCGGCGATTTCAACGGCGGAGGAGGTCAGACCTGCCGCACCCATATCCTGAATGCAGATAATCGCGTCTTGTTGCATCAGTTCAAGGCAGGCTTCGAGCAGGAGTTTTTCAACGAACGGGTCTCCGACCTGCACGGTCGGGCGTTTATCGGCGGAATCCTCATCGAATTCGGCGCTGGCCATGGTCGCGCCGTGAATGCCGTCGCGCCCGGTGCGGGACCCGACATAAACGACCGGCTGGCCGACCCCGGCGCCACGCGAATAATAGATGTTTTGATGATCGAGCAGACCGACGGTCATGGCGTTGACGAGGATATTGCCGTTATACGATTCATGAAAATTCGTCTCACCCCCGACGGTGGGAACGCCCATGCAATTGCCGTAGCCTGCAATCCCGGCGACGACGCCCCTGACCAGTTGGCGCGTTTTCGGGTGGGATGGGTCGCCGAAGCGCAAGGCGTTCATATTGGCGATGGGCCGCGCCCCCATGGTGAAGACATCGCGCATGATGCCGCCGACGCCGGTGGCCGCACCCTGATAGGGTTCGATATAGGAGGGATGGTTATGCGATTCCATTTTAAATACCGCCGCCTGCCCGTCGCCGATATCAATCACGCCCGCGTTTTCCCCCGGCCCCTGAATCACCCATGGTGCGGTGGTGGGCAGTTTTTTCAGGTGCATGCGCGACGATTTATAGGAACAATGTTCCGACCACATGACGGAGAAGATGCCCAGTTCGGTAAAACTGGGTGTGCGTCCTATGATTTTTAAGATGGTGTCATATTCCTCCACACTCAGCCCGTATTCTGCGGCCAGAGCGGGCGTGACGGCGGGCTCCCGGATTTCGGGGGTGCTGGCGATGTGGGCAGCGGCGTTTGACATGAATAATTCTCCAGACGATCAGAGCATAGACAATATAGTTCTAAAATGCAGACGGAAATTGTTTGCCATAAACAATTAAACTTGGATTTGCATTAAAACTGGCGTGTGGGTCCGTCAGGGGAGAACGGTTCTCTCTATCCCGCTATTTCGGCTTAACCGGGTATTGAATCTCGCCCCTTTTGGCCGCTTTGATCCGTTCTATTCCTCCAAGGTTTGCAAAACGTTCATTTAGCTCCTGCGTAAAGCTCAGCTTCTTGTTTAACTTATCTGCGGCGTTACTACCATTCGCCGCCGCTAGGTCGATTATTTTTTGAAGGGTAGCCACATAGCCCGATTGATAGTCTGTCTCAATGCCCATTTCCGAGCAGATTTTTGTATAAAGAGGCTGGCTTTTTGTCGCTGATCTGAAAGCAATGCGCAGAATTGAGACCACAAGCGGCATTCTTGCATTGCAGCCGTCTTTAGTGTTTTTCTCTTCGCAATCACCGAAATCACGAATGAGCGCTTCAAGCCGGGGTGTCCATTTAGTCATTGCTATGTCCTAAGGCAGTGGTGGTACGGGGCGGCTGGTAACAGATGGTGAGGAGGACGTGTCTACTTGCCGTTATGCATGTCAGCATGGTCAAGTTTCTTCATCCCTGATTCCAGTTTTAAGCTATGGTCCTGACAAGGCTTTCAAACAGGGGCAGCCCGTCCGGGCGACCCTGATGGTCGAGGGTGGCGTTTTCGGGGTGGGGCATCATGCCCAGAACGTTGCGTTCCTTGTTGAGGATACCGGCAATGCCGCGCACCGATCCGTTCGGGTTGTCCTCCTCCGACGGGATGCCGTTTTCATTGCAATAGCGAAAGGCAATCCTGTCCGCGTCCTCCATCTCGCCGATCAGGGATTCTGGCGCAAAGTAATTGCCTTCACCATGCGCGATCGGAACGCGGATCATCTGGTCTTTTTTCATGGCGGTGGTAAAGGCGGAATCCGTGGTTGCGGTTTTCAGATAAACCTGCTTGCAGACAAACCGCAGGGATTTGTTCCGCAGCAACGCCCCGGGCAGCAATCCGCTTTCGACCAGAATCTGGAACCCGTTGCAAACACCCAGTACATGAACCCCGCGCCCGGCCTGTGCGACGACTTCCCGCATCACGGGCGATTGCGCCGCCATGGCCCCGCAGCGCAGGTAATCGCCGTAGGAAAACCCGCCGGGCAGGACGATCAGGTCGGCCCCGCCCAGATCGCTGTCCTTGTGCCAGATCAGGTGTGTGCGCGTAATCCCGGCGCGGTGCAGGGCGGCGACCATGTCGGGTTCGCGGTTGGTCCCGGGGAAGACGATAATGGCGGCTTTCATGGCGCGTCCTTGCAAGAATCGGCGGAGAAGGTGATTTTAACGGTTTGCTGGCCTATTGTGGCGAGATAAAGGCCGGAATTCCGGGATTTTACACAAAGAATGACTGGAAAAGAAATTTTATTGCTCAAAATAATCGTTTTGGAGAACTTTTCTCCTTGACCGGGGCCTCCCTGTTCCGATAACAATCCTAATATACCAAAAACGAATGGATCGCCGTGTAGCGTTTGTCGGTGCCTGGAAAGGTGCTTCAAACAATAAATAAGGTGGTCTTTTTAAATCGCGGTGTAGAGGTAACTCTGAGCCAGCGAGTTGAACTAGGGAACACAACTTCAAGCAAAAAACTAAAAAAGCCCCGGCAACGGGGCTTTTTTCTTTATGGCCCAGCGGGCAGAGGTTTAATTGCCCAGAAGCTGGATCTTGGCCTCTTCCGTGGCTTTTTCGATCATCGTGTCCATCATGTGTTCGCTGATAGACAAGCCTTTTTCGTCGAAATCCTTGCGGACTTTACGTTTAATATCGTCGTACCCGGCCTCTTCGAGGTTGGCACCGACCACTTCCTTGGCGTAAGTATCCGCATCCGTCCCGCTCAGGCCCAGTTGCTCCGCCGCCCACAGGCCAAACAGTTTTGAGGTGCGCGCTTCGAGTTTGAACATCATTTCCTGATCGTGGGCGTATTTGTTTTCAAATGCGTCCTTGCGGTCATTAAATCCGGTCATCTGCTTTGAATCTCCTGTTGGTTTTATGCGGGCTTCTTCTAGCATTTAAAAAGCCGTCAATCCATGCTTATATAGGATTCTTATCAGAAAAGGGTTAAGGAATGTCCAGACGCAAGGTCATCTACGAAGGCAAGGCTAAAATCGTATACGAAGGGCCGGAACCGGGGACGTATATCCAGTATTTCAAGGATGACGCCACTGCGGGGAACGGCGAGAAAAAAGCCGTCATCGCCGGGAAGGGGGTTTTGAACAACCGCATTTCCGCCCACCTGATGACGCGGCTGGAAACGATCGGCATACCCACGCATTTCATGAAATCGATCAATATGCGCGAACAGATGGTGCGCCAGCTTGAAATGATCCCGCTCGAGGTGGTCGTGCGCAACATTGCCGCAGGTTCGCTGGTCAAGCGGCTCGGCGTCAAGGAAGGCACCTACCTGCCGCGCCCCATCGTCGAATTCTATTATAAAAAGGACGAACTCAACGACCCGATGGTGAATGAAGACCACATTATCGGTTTTGGCTGGCTCGACCCCTACGAACTCGAAGAAATCGTGGCCATGTCGTGGCGCATCAATGACTACCTGAACGGGCTGTTTTCCGGCATCGGTCTGAAACTGGTTGATTTCAAGCTGGAATACGGGCGGTTATGGGGTGAATTCGGGGAGTTGTATCTGATCCTCGCCGATGAAATTTCCCCCGATAATTGCCGCCTGTGGGATGCCACGACCAATGAAAAGCTCGACAAGGACCGCTTCCGTCAGGATCTCGGCGGCGTGATCGAAGCCTACCAGCAGGTGGCGGAACGCCTCGGTCTGGTGCCCAAAGGCGGCATTATCGAAGGCGGCAGCATCAACGAACAACTGGCCGCGTCTTTGACCCTGATCGACAACGAACTGGCCCGCGAACGCGGCCTGCGCAGTCTGAACAAACCGACAAAACCGAGGAAGGGTTCATCATGAAAGCCTATGTCCATGTGATGCTGAAAGACGGCGTCCTCGACCCGCAGGGAAAGGCCATCGGGCAAGCTCTGCACGGTCTCGGTTTTGCCGAGGTTGGCGATGTGCGGGCCGGGAAGGTGATCGAACTGGACATCCCCGAAGGCACGGACCAAAAACGCATCGCCGAAATGTGCGAAAAACTGCTGGCGAACACGGTCATCGAAAATTACCGGATTGAGGTTGCCAATAGTGCATAGGTGTCGGCCCGCAATAAAGGCGCCTGCGTCAGATCCCTCGACTACGCTCGGGATGACAATAAAAACAACGTCATCCCGAGCGTAGTCGAGGGATCTGAACAGGGACGGGCGAAATGAAAGAAGGGTATGTCTACTTTCTGACGAACTGGACCAACGCTGTTCTCTACATTGGCGTGACATCCCATCTGGAAAGACGGATGGCGGAACATCGCAGCAAGACGCTTCCCGGATTCACCGCCAGATATAATCTCAACAAGCTTGTTTACTATGAATACGCGCCGGAAATTGCGGCAGCGATTGCACGGGAAAAACAGTTGAAAAAATGGTCCCGGTTCAAGAAGAATGCATTGGTGGCGAAGGTCAATCCTCAATGGCACGATTTATATGACGGCACCTGTATCAGATCCCTCGACTACGCTCGGGATGACGGTAAAAGGAATGTCATCCCGAGCGTAGTCGAGGGATCTGACAGACCGGAGCAAAGATGACCGTTCAATATCTCCACCAACTCCCCCATATCCGTGAAGGGTTGGATGCCATTCTGAAGAATGACAAGGTCTTCCGCCGCCATCCTGTCAATCTTGACGATTTCAACTGGGCCTATATCGGTCCCGGTTTCTCCGGTCTGGTGCGCATCGTTGTCGGGCAGCAGGTTTCGACGGCAGCGGCGCAGTCGATCTGGTTGCGGGTGCAAGACGGGGTGAGCATCACCCCGCGCAGTATCGCCAAAACACCGGAGGATGATTTGCGTGCGCTGGGCCTAAGTCGCGCCAAGGTCACGACCATCAAGGGGCTGGCCGAAGCTGTTTCAAAAAAGCATTTTGATCCGGAATCCATGGAAAAACTGGACGACGATGCCGTGTTCCAGGCCATCACGGCAATGAAGGGGTTCGGCCCGTGGTCGGCGCAGATGTTTTTGATGTTCGGTCTGGCGCGGCCCGATATCTGGTCGCCGGGGGATCTGGGAATTCAATACGGCCTGCAATATTACATGAAGGCGAAAGAGCGTCCCGATGCTGAACAAACTAAAAAGGCAGGGCAGAAATTCGCCCCGCACCGTACGGCGGCGTCCCTTTTGTTGTGGCATTTAAAAAGCACCACGGAAAAAGCGTTGAAGGAAAATGCCCCCCCGCGCATGGCGCGTTGAGCGCTACCCTTCAAACTGTTCCTTCAAAACCCGTTCTTCCAGATTGTGATCCGGGTCATTCAGCAGTGTAATCGCGCAGGTTTCGTCCTGCATGATATCGACCTGCATCACATCGCGGATTTCGGTGTAGTCGGCGGTGGCGCTGACGGGGCGTTTTTCGTTTTCAAGAATTTCAAAACGGATTCGGGCATGCGCGGGCAGCAAAGCCCCCCGCCAGCGGCGCGGGCGGAAGGCGCTGATCGGGGTCATGGCGAGGATATTGGCTGAAAGCGGCACGATGGGTCCGTGGGCGGAGAGGTTATAGGCGGTGCTGCCCGCCGGGGTAGATACCAAAATGCCGTCGCAGACCAGTTCTGGCATGCGCTCGACCCCGTCAAGGGCAATGCCGATTTTGGCCGCCTGCCGCGATTGGCGCAGCAAGGAGACTTCGTTGAAGGCCAGCGCCTCATGCGTTTGTCCGTCGCGGGCCTTCGCAATCATGCGCAACGGGCAAAGCGTGACGCTGTGCGCCGCCTCAATCCGTGCAAGCAGATTTTCCGGACGGTAGGGGTTCAGGAGAAAACCGACCGAGCCGCGATTCATGCCGTAGACTGGCTTGCCGGATTCACGGTTTTTATGAATGGTCTCCAGCATCGTTCCGTCACCACCAAGGACAACGATAACATCGCAAGAATCAATGTCTGCCTGCTCGTGAGCCTTGGTCAGGGCATGGAACGCGCTCTGCGCTTCGGCTGTATCGCTGGCGGTGAAATGCAGGCGCATCAATACGAAATCCCTTCCTTGATCGCACCGCCATGGGCGGCGGACCATTCATCCGGCGCGTGGAGGAATTTTTCGACTTCGTCGAGGGTTTCAGAATCGAAATAATTCTTTTCCCGCGCTACCGCTAAAACGTCCCAGAACGTCGTCAGGGCGTGCAGGGTGACGCCGATGTCTTTCATATTCTTTTCGCTGGCCGGGAAAATGCCGTAATGAAAGACGACAAAGGAATGTTCTACTACTGCACCCGCATCGCGCAGCGCATCGATAAAGACCTTCTTGCTGGCCCCGTCGCTTTGCAGGTCTTCGACCAGAACGACGCGCTTGCCTTCATCTTCCATGACGCCTTCGATCTGCGCCATTTTGCCGAAACCTTTGGGTTTTTTGCGGACATAAAGCATCGGTTTGTTGAGGCGCTCGGCGATAAAGGCGGCGTAGGGGATGCCCGCTGTTTCGCCCCCGGCAACGAAATCCACGCCCCCGGCCCGTTCGCGCAGGATCGAGGCGCCGAAATCCATCAGGATTCCGCGTTCCTCGGGGAAGGAGATCAGGCGGCGGCAATCGGTATAGACCGGGCTGGCGCGGCCAGAGGTGAAAATAAACGGCTCCCGCGCATTGAAGAGAACGCTTTTCGTTTCCAGCAGGATGCGGGCGGATGTTTTTGCAATTCCGGCGGTGTCGATAGGCATGGTTTTACTTTCCTGATGACCTGATGGGCGCGGGCGTTCCCGTATCTTGCACTTGCGGTCTGGCCCCTTCGACCGCAAGGATTTCCGATGCTTTTAGCGTACCCTGACGGCAGGCGTCCAGAAGTGATTTTCCCGCCGCGATTCCGGCGATAAAACCCGCCGCAAACTGGTCTCCGGCCCTGATTGAATCGCGAATATCCCCGTGAGGGACGAAAACAGGGGTGATTCTGGTGATTTTCTCCCCCCGGATAACGGCAGCGCCGTCTTTTCCCGTTGTGACGATGAAGGTCTGCCCGGTTTTCCTGACCTCCTCCAGCGCGGATTCCATCAAAAACTCAATGTCCGGACCAGAGAATACGGGCGATCCATTCGACATCGTTTTCGCTGAATTTTTCTTCCTCAAAACCGGCGCGCGGAATCTGGATGGAATAGGCGCGCCTGTACATACAATTGAAGATTCCGCCTTTCAAACCGTCCGCATAAAACAGGACGCGATCATCGGCGCGCGGCTTTGCCGCCGGTTCGACGACCAGTATCGTGCCGGGCCGGAACAACGGAGAAAGCCGCTCATCGCCAAGCTCGAAAGCGAAAGTGCTGTTGCCGACATCAAGCGCGACCGGAAAAACCTCATGATTGCGGGACGGTGTCAGCTTCCCGGCGCGCACCTTGGAAAAGGGCAGCAGCGGAACAAGATTGACCGTCTGTTCGGGCTGAATTTCCCGCTCCTCCGCATCCATCAGGCCGATCAGATCGCTCATTGTCGCATTCGTCACGGCGAGAATCTTCGACAGGCTTTCCGTGGACGGCCAGCGCGGCTTTCCGTTCGGGCTGATCCGCTTGCTGCGGTTAAAGGCGGTCGGGTCCAACCCGGCCTGGCGCGCCAGACCGGAGGCGGATAACCCCTTGGTCTCGGCAAGGCGGTCAATCGCCGCCCAGATGTCATCATGTGTAAACATAGGAGAGTAATCCCATGAGTTGGCGTGCGCGTAAAGGGGGATTGTCGTCGTCCCGCAAAAAAATCCCGTGAATCATCAGACAGGAAATTAATCCTATTTTTTTCTTGACAACAGGGAAAGGCCCGGGTTAAATGAGAACATAACGGGAACAGTTGCGTCCCGGGCACAGAACAGAATAAGAACAATACCAGAGCTTGGAGAAAAAAGAAAGCCATGGCCAAAGATCCCCGCCACACCCCAAAACCGCAAAGCGCTACGGAAACCGTCCCCTTCGATTCGGCGGAGGAAGCCTGGTTCTGGTTTATTCAGGCCCAGCAGGCGCGAATCGACGGGGCGCAATTTTCCCGTGGCCTGGGCCTGCTGCCCCGTCCTTGCGAACCGCTCGATATCCTTCAGGCGGTTGATCGCCTTTATCGCCAGAAAGACCTGACCATGGACCATCTTCTGGTCTTGCGCCATTACGGTCGCCGCATGTTGCCGCCCGATCCGCGTCGCGCCAAGGAAATCCGCGGCTGGCGGCTGTGGGCCGAGGCCTTGAGTCGGCTGTCGGCCACGCTCGAGAAAAAATCAATCATCCGGCCCCAGGGCATGTTTGCGCCATGGATGCAGGGGTACAACGTCGTTTCACTTGATCTGTTCCGGGAGGCTGCAGAATGACACCGATATTTAATTCCAAACTGGGTTATGTCATGAACAACGCGCTGGAGGCGTGGGTGGTGTTCACCGGCGAAACCGATTTGCCGTGGCTGAAAATGCTCAAACCCGGTTTCCGGCATTGCTTCGTTTTGATGAATGACGGCAAACACTGGATTTCGCTCGATCCGCTGGCGAATCATACAGAAGTGATCGTGCATCATGTGCCGCATGATTTCGATCTTCCGGCATGGCTGAAAAGCCGGGGGCAGAAAGTCGTTCCGGCCAATGTCTGCCGCACCAAGCAGCGCGTTGCACCGATCGGGTTTTTTACCTGCGTCGAGGCGGTCAAACGGGTTTTAGGCCTGCATGACGGGCTCGTCTTCACCCCGTGGCAGCTTTACCGCCGCCTGATCGCCTGAGAAAACCAAATATCCTCGCACCTTTAAGGAGAAAAAAAATGGGAAGCCTTGCTTCACGGCCAAAAGTTCCGGCGGTGCAGACGGTCTATATGCCTGTCTACACGTCATCCGCATCCGCCCCGGCGGTTCCGCCGGACCTGCCCACGGGGCAGGATGGTGAAACATCATCCTCCGCCGCCGAAGCCGTGGCGGCGCAACGCACCGCCAGCCTGCTGGAACGCCGCCGTGGCGTTCTCTCCACTGTTTTGACGGGATTTCGCGGCATCCTCAACCAGACTGTCACACCGCAACGCAAATCATTGCTCGGCGAATAAAGGAATTCCAGATCATGAATGACATTGAAAAACCCGATGCGGCGGCGCTCCTCGGGCTACATCGCCGTTACGATTCCGCAAAAGTACGGCGCGGACAGTGGGAATCGCTATGGCGTGATGCCTATGAATATGCCCTGCCGCAGCGTCAGGGGTTTGGTGCAGCAATTCGCCCCGGTGAAAACCGTATGGAACGTCTTTATGACGGCACCGCGCTTGATGCCGTGGAACAACTGGCGGCCAGCCTGCTGGGCAACCTGATGCCGCCATGGACGCAATGGTTCGGCCTGAAACCGGGGCCTGATCTGTCGCCTGAACGGGCCGAAGCCCTGTCCCCGGTACTGGAAAAGGCCGCCCGCACCATTCAGGCCCATTTCGACCGCTCCAATTTCGTCGTCGAAATTCACCAGTGTTTCCTTGACCTGATCGTCGGCGGGACGGCCTGCCTTTATATAGAGGAAAACGAACCCGGTGCATTTTCCGCCTTTCGCTTTACGGCTGTTCCCTTGCATCAGGTGGTGCTGGAGGAGGGGGATGACGGCATGCTTGGTGCTGCGTTTCGCGAAATTTCCCTGACGCTGGCGCAAATTACGGCGCGTTATCCGCAGGCGGAATTGCCGCCGGACCTGATGCGCCGGAGTGAGAAAGATGCCCAACTGAAATTGACGGTCCTCGAATGCCTCACGCCGGAGCCGCATTATACGCTTTATACCGCCATGCTGACCGATACCGGGTCCGGCCCGGTTTTGCTGCGTCAGGTCGTCATGAACGATGCGCCGATGATCGGCTTTCGCTGGCTGAAATCGCCGGGCGAGATTTACGGGCGCTCTCCGGTGATGAAGGCGCTGCCCGATATCAAGACCGCCAACAAGGTCGTGGAACTGATCTTGAAAAATGCGTCTATCGCTGTGACCGGTATCTGGCAGGCCGATGATGACGGGGTGCTGAACCCGGCCAATATCGAACTCAAGCCCGGTTCCATCATCCCCAAGGCCGTCGGGTCGCGCGGATTGCAACCGCTGGAAATGCCGGGGCGCTTCGATATTTCGCAACTGGTTCTGGAAGACTTACGGCATCGCATCCGCCATGCGTTGCTGGCCGACAAACTGGTCCCCGTCACCAGCCGTCGCATGACCGCGACGGAAGTGCTGGAACGCTCGGCGGAAATGGCTCTGCTTCTCGGTGCCACCTACGGGCGGCTTCAAACGGAATTGATGACGCCTCTGGTGCAACGGGCCTACGCCATTCTTCGCCGCCGTGGCGAGGTTCCCGATGTCAATATCGATGGCCGTTTGGTGACGCTCGATTATCGCTCTCCGCTGGCGCGGGCGCAGGGACAGCGCAATGTGCAAAACACGCTCTTTTGGCTCGAAGCGGTGCAGTCCATGGGGCCTGCCGCGCTTTCTGCCGTCAACCTGCCGCAGGCGGCGCGTGTTCTGGGCGACGCGCTCGGGGTTCCGAGCGATCTTATTTTAAATGAACTTCCCGCACTCAAGGAGAAAACAGATGAATCCCTTCCTGAAAACGATCCAGGCCCCGCCACGGTTGCTGAGCGATCCGCAAACCCTGCCGCAGCAGGACATTGAGCGTATTTTTGCCCGCTGCTTTTCCACCGATGACGGCAGGAAAGTGCTGGCACATTTGCAGGTCATGACATTTTCCCGCGCCTACGGCCCCGACGCCAGCGACCAGCATCTGCGTTACGCCGAAGGGCAGCGTGCATTGGTGGCCAATATCCTGCGCCTGATTGATCGCGGGAGAAAGTAAAATAGTTGTTCACCACTAAGGACACTAAGAACACTAAGATAATAATGACGCCCATCATCATGATCTGAGAGGCTGTTTCAAAACTTATAAATTGCATCGTCATTGCCTGAATTTTCTGCAAGGAAAATTCTAAGGCAATCCATAAGATGATGCCCCTTATCATTATCTTAGTGTTCTTAGTGTCCTTAGTGGTCCAAAAAAACATTAAAAAAGGAGACTAAAATGACCGACAACCTGCTCACCCCTGAAATCGAAACCGAAGAAACCGCAACCATGAAACCTGAAGCCCTTCCCGAAAAATTCTGGGATGCGGAAACGGGTGAAATTCGCCTCGATGACCTGATAAAATCCTATATCGCGCTCGAACAAAAAATGTCCTCCACCCCAAAATTACCCGTATCGCCCGATGAATATTGCGTCAATTGCGATCACGGCCTGTTCACCCCGGATATCGACCTGAACCAACGTCTGCATTCCGGTGGATTTACGCAAGAACAGGTGCAGATGGTCTATGATCTGGCGGCGGAGCGCATGGTGCCGATGATTCTCGAAATCGCCGGTGAATTCAAGGCCGACCGCGAGGTCGATCGTCTGGTTGCGGCTTTTGGCGGGCCGGAAAAATGGCAGGAAATTTCTCGCCAGTTGCTGGCCTATGGCCGCAAGAACCTGCCCGGCGATGTGCTGGAGAACCTGTCCTCAAGCTTCGAAGGGGTGATGATGCTTTACCGTATGATGAAAGGCGAAGGCGGCATGGCGTCTGTGCGCGTCGATACGGCGGAAGGGCTGGCGGAATCCGATTTGCGCGGGATGATGCGTGATCCGAAATACTGGCGGCAGAAAGACCCGGCCTTTGTCGGAAAAGTCACGGAAGGGTTCCGCAAACTCTATGGGAATTAGAGTTGAATCCGGAATGACCGTTATATCTGCGAGGTTGCGAATTCCGATGCAACCGCATCGTCGATCACTTGCTGGAACCCCCGTCGGATGGTTTTTTCGAGCGGTTCAAAGCGGATAGCGACCTTGCCGGATGATTTGCGGATCACATGGCCACGGTGACTGACATCGACAATAGTATTGCGCAGCTTGAATTTCAGGCCGATCTCGATGTCCTGATCGGCACCGAACAGGCGCTCATCCGCCGCGAGCAGGACGCCGCCGAAGCTCCAGTTTTCAACCGGGAAAGTCTGTCCGCAGATGACCGCAACGCAACGATCCGCGCTGCGGCGCGGGGAAGAGCGGCGTTTTTCGCTGATGTCATTGCTGGATGCGCCGCGAAGCCCGGCCAGAAAATTATTGAACATGACGACTCTCCTTATCTCACCGGAGGTGAAAGGTTAACGTAATATACCAACGCCCGGCCGCCGGAGCAAGGAATACAAGGATGTTTTTTTGGCGGGTGAATACCCTTTGGAATTAAGTGTCTCATGTCCGGCGCTTTTTTTCAAATCATCCTTGAAGATGGATTTTCCCCGCATTATTGCTTGACAAAATAGGAATATAAGCCTAAAAAGAAATCGACAATGCCCGCACTGTCACAAGGCGGGCATTGTTGTCTTCCCGCGCCGTCCCTGCCTGCCCGCAGGGGTGGCGCTTTTTGTGACACCTTCGTTCCCCTGACTTGCACGGCGGGGTGGATAACGATGCGGCTTTCATGCTGCGCGCCCGCCCCGCCGCTTTTTTTCGGCAGATCCCCGGCCACCTTGCGGTGACAACCGGCCTGACGGACCCCGCGCGGGCAGAAACAAACCATCAACCACTCACTTAAAGGAGTCTGTCATGTCGACAACACTCGATCAGGCCTTCGTAAAACAATTCGAACGCGAAGTTCATGAATCCTACCAGCGTATGGGTTCAAAACTCCGCAATACCGTGCGCAATATCGGTAACGTCCAGGGTTCCAGCGCCGTCTTTCAAAAGGTCGGTAAAGGCACCGCATCGACAAAATCAACCCACGGCATGGTTCCGGTCATGAACCTGTCCCACAGCAGCGTCGAAGTCGGCCTGACCGATTTCTACGCGGGCGACTGGGTTGATCGGCTGGAGGAGCTTAAAACCAATATCGATGAACGTCAGGTCATTGCCAACGCCGGAGCCTATGCGCTGGGGCGTAAAACGGATGAGCTGATCGTCAGCGCCTTGTCCGCCGCCAGCAGCCTGAGCGTCGCCGAGGCCAATACCGGCATGACCATCGGCAAAATCCTCGAAGCCTTCGAAAAGCTCGGAACCGCCGATGTTCCCGATGACGGCGAACGGTATTGCCTTGTCGGCTACAAACAATGGAGCCAGTTGCTGCAGATCGATGAATTCGCCAGTGCCGATTTCGTCGGCGTCGAAGATCTTCCCTTTAACGGGATACAGGCAAAACGCTGGCTGGGGTCTTTGTTCATGCCGATGACCGGATTGCCGATTGACGGATCGGATATCCGGTCCTGTTTCTGGTATCACAAAACCGCAATCGGCCATGCTTCCGGGTCGGATGTGAAGACCGATATCACCTGGCATGGCGACCGCGCATCTCACTTCGTCAACAATATGATGAGCCAGGGCGCGGGGCTGATAGACGGCAATGGCGTCGTTGTTATCGGTTGCGATGAAACGCCGGACTAATGCTTCCCGGACGACCGGAACCCCTCCGGTCGTCCTTTCATCCCTTTGATCTTTTTTCAGGAGAATAAAAATGGCTTTTGACGCTTCGAACCTGAGCGTTCTCGCTTACGCAAACAACTTCACGCTCTGGCATTACGCCTCGGTTGACAACGCGGCCACGATTACGGCGGCGAATTACTTCAACAACGCATCCGACATGATGCGCGTCAACGATTTGGTCGCGATCAATATTGATACGGACGGCACCCCGTCGACGAAATTCTATATCGTTACGGGGAATTCCGGCGGCGTCGTCAGCATAACGGTTTACAGCTAATCGTTATCGTCCGCATCCACCCTCCCTGCACGGGCGATGTCCGCCTGCCGGGTATCAATCGGCGGCTTCCGGCTTTCCCGCCGGAGGTCGCCGTCGGGTTCAGGCGGCTTGCGCCGATGCGGGCGCGATGCGCTCCAGATGGAAAGGTTTTTGGACGGGGCTGTCCTTGCCCAGCAAACCAAGAATTTCGTTTTCAAGCGCATCGGCTTGTCCCCGTACGGAAATGACATATTCGACACGTTCAAGCAGATCGCAAAAAATCGACATCGGCAGCCGGACAGCGGCTTTTTCCAGCGCGGATTCGAGGGCGGTGTAATCATAGGAAACAGTGTCTGCGGTCATTGTTCTATCCTTTGTCATATGCTGAGTGTGGGAAATACAACACTTATGGGAACATCCGCCGAATTTGTTAAAATAAATCGTCAACCAGTTGAAAACGCTACACTATTTTTGAGGTTTACCATGGCCCTTTCAAACATCGCCCTGTGCAGCCGCGCTTTGATCCGTCTCGGTGCGGCGCCGATCACCTCTTTTGCCGACGGCACGGCGGAATCCGAAATCGCCGGGGCGTTGTTTGCCCCCGTCTGTGATGCGCTGCTTTCCGCCTATAGCTGGAGTTTTGCCACCGGACAGGTGGTTTTGAACGCGCTGGAATCGCCGCCCGTCGCCGATTACCGCAACGCGTTCCAGCTTCCTGCGGATTTCCTGCGGGCGCTTTCCGCCGGGGCGGGTGGCCGGGGACGGGGGCTGAATTATCGCATCGCCCGCAATATCCTGCACACCAATGCCGATGCCGTAACGCTGACCTACATTTTCCGTCCGGCGGAGGAGGAATTTCCGCCCTATTTCGACGCCGTGCTGATTGCACGCCTGAGCGCGGAATTTTGCATCCCCATCACGGAAAACACCTCCCGCGCCGAAACCCTCCACCGCCTCGCCGATCACGAATTCCAGCGCGCCCGGCAAATTGATGCACAACAGGACTCCCCCGTCCAGATCGACGATTTCAGTCTTATCAAGGCGCGGGAGTAGATCGTGTCGCGGGGGTGACGATAGCGTGAATATCACATACTCGAGCAAAAACAATATCTTAGAAGTTTCTATTTACATAGGTCATCCCCCACATTATGGTATGACCCTCTTTAAAATCTTTCCAAGGAAAGTAGATCATGACGCTTGTAAAATTAAGAAATGGCGCTGAAGTGCCAGAGGCGGTTGTCGCTGTAACAATGCGCTCGCTGACAACAGTTTTTAATACAAACCCTCTTTTAATGGCAGAAATTCTTCTAAAAGCTGAAAGTCAGGATTGGCTCCTTTTTGAGGATTCGGAGCAGAAATTAAAAGATATTTCTTTGGTGCAAGATGATGGGAATATGCACGAAGATGTTAGAAATATTATTCTCGCAGCGACCGAAGGTTCTGATCTGCGTTCTAATAATATATCTCTTTTAGATCCCGTACTCGCGCCCTAATTTTCTTATTCAGACGTCATCAAAACCCCGCCTCACCGCGGGGTTTTTTATTTGGAGAAAACAATGTCACGCATTCGTCAGGTTAAAACCACGTTCACCGCCGGGGAAGTGTCCCGTGCCTTGCTGGGCCGGGGTGATTTGCGGGCCTATGATAACGGCGCGTTGACGTTAAAAAACGTCTTTATCCAGCCTACGGGCGGCGTGACCCGTCGTGCGGGCATGCGTTTTGTCGATACGGTGGCGGGGGACGGGCGGCTGATTGCCTTTGAATTCAATACCGAACAGACCTATCTGCTCATCCTGACGGACGGCCAGCTCGATGTCTATAGCGGTGATGCCAATATCGCCACCCTGTCCGCGCCGTGGACGGAAAGTCAGATCGGCAATATCGCATGGACGCAAAGCGCCGATACCATGCTGATCGTCCATCCGGACATCCCGCCGAAAATTCTGGCGCGGGGGGCGGGGGGCGCGTTCTCGTTGACTGACTGGCTGTTTTTTACCGAAGATAACAATGTCGTGCGGCAGCCTTATTATAAATTCGCCGGAATCGATGTGACCTTAAGTGCCAGCGCCACCACCGGAACCATCACCCTGACCGCCTCGGCGAATGTCTTCGGTGCGGATCATGAAAATACCCGCCTGCGCGTCGGCGGGAAAGAAGTTCTGGTAACGGATTTCAATTCCGCCACCGTCGTTACCGCCACGGTGATTGAAACGCTGGGCGGAACCGCCGCTACTATAGATTGGCAGGAACAGGCATTCAGCCCCGCGCGCGGCTATCCCGGAACGGTGGCCTTCCATCAGGGGCGTCTGGTCATCGGCGGCAGCCGCGATTTGCCGAACCGCCTGTGGTTTTCCTGCTCCGGTGATCTGTTCAATTTTAATACCGGCACCGGGCTGGACGATCAGGCGATTGAATTTGCCATCCTCTCCGATCAGGTCAACGCCATACGCGGCCTTTTTTCCGGGCGGCATTTGCAGGTTTTTACCTCCGGCGCAGAATGGATGGTTACGGGCGATCCGCTGACGCCTGCCACGGTGCAATTGAAACGCCAGACCCGCATCGGTTCTCTGGTCGACCGCCATGTGCCGCCGGTCAATGTCGATGGCGCAACATTGTTTATCGCCCGCAGCAAACAGGAAATTCGTGAATTCATCTACACCGATCTGGAACAGGCGTATCAATCCACCGATCTTGCCCTGCTATCACGGCATATGATCGTTGATCCTGTGGATCAGGATTTCGATGCTCGCCGCCGCTTGCTGTTTATGGTGCGCGGCGATGGAAAGCTGTCGACCCTGACCGTCTACCGCGCCGAAGCTGTCGCCGCATGGACTCTGCATGAAACCGATGGCGCGGTGCGGTCTGTGGCCGTGGTCGGCGACCATGTTTACCTGCTCGTCAGTCGCGGTGGAATCACCGCCATCGAGGAACTCGACGATACGCTGTATCTCGATTCCTGCCTCGGCGGAACCAGCCTCACCCCGGCATCCGTGTGGTCCGGGCTGGACCACCTCGAAGGCAAAACCGTCTCCATTCTGGCCGATGGCATCATTCATGCCGATCGCGTGGTCACGGCGGGGCAGGTGACGCTGGACGATCCCGCCAGTACGGTGACGATTGGCCTGCCCTATACGCATATTGTCGAACCCCTGCCGCCATCGACCTCCGGCGAAGGGGGGGCGGGGCGGGCGGTGCGGATGATTGAGGCGATTTTCCGTTTGGAACAGACTGCGGCCCTGCATCTCGATGTCGGGCGGGGTTTGCGCCCTGTCCCCCTGCGTCAGATCGGCGCGGACGAAGATCCGGGAACGCCACCCCCGGTCGTCAGTGAAGATATCCGCATCCGGGCGCTGGGGTGGCAACCCGGCGGCATGGTTCCGCTCTGGCGTATCGAACAATCCTCACCGCTGCCTTTTACGCTTCTTTCGGTAACAACAGAACTCAAAGTCAATGATTAGGAAAGGATAAAATCATGGGAATGGTATCAGGCGGATCGTTACTGTCGATGCTGGGGACGCTGGGCGGTTATGCCTCGGCGGCGATGCCCGTCATCCGGGCGGTGAACGCCATCAGCGGCCATGACGATGCCCGCGCTTCCCTGCGGGCGCAGCAGGATCTGGCCATGCAGCAGTTTCGCGCCCAGCAAGGGCTGGTGGAAGGCAATGCGGCGGAACAAGCCGCGCTCGACCGCCAGAAACTCTCCCTCGACGCGGCCACGGCGGATGAATCGCGCCGTGCCGCGCTACGCCGCGCCGTTGCCCGCCAGCGCGCTTCTTTCGGGACGCAAGGAATCTCCGCCGCTGACGGATCGGGGGAGGCGGTCATGCTGGGCCTGTTCGAAGAAAGCGAAAGCGAACGTTCCGCCCGGGAAAGACTGGATTCCTTGCGCGCGCAGGCCATCGATCAGGATCTTGCGGAACGGCGGCGCATCAACGTCTTGCAGCGTACCCAGATGCAGGAACGGCAAAATCTCGACCGGGCGCTGGCGGGGTATTGACCGGGTTTTTTTAAAGCTTTCAACAGGAGTGTATTTTAATGACCGAACACATAAAGATGCCGGAAATCGTTCCGGTCGTGCGTTATCTGGCCGACGGGGTTGAAACGGTCTTCACCTATCCGTTTCCGGTTTTTTCCAGCGAAGATCTGGTCGTGTCGTTCGACGGTGCGCCGCAATCTTTCGGTTTCACCATTTCAGGGGCCGGGGAAACCGATGGCGGCACGGTGACTTTCGGGGTGGCCCCCATGGCTGGCATAGTGGTGATGCTGGAAAGAAAATTGCCCCTCGAACGTGTCACGGATTTTATCGAAGGCGGCGATTTCTCGGCCCGCGCCATCAATAACGAACTCGATTACCTGACCGCCTCGGTCCAGCAGGTCGATCGTTACCAGCAACAGATGTTGCGCTACAGCGATGATGAAACGCCGGGGGAAACCATTTTGCCCTCGCGTGGCCTGCGGGCCAACAAGGCGCTGGGGTTTGATGGAAACGGCGATCCCGTGGCCGTATCGCTGGAAGGGTCCATGGCGGCGCCGGACTTTACCGCCTCCGGCACCGGTGCCGTGACCCGCACCAGTACCGATAAATTCTCCGATCTGGTCTCGGTACGGGATTTCGGCGCGGCAGGCGACGGGTTGAGCGACGATCTTCTTGCCTTCCAGCAAGCTCTCGCCGCCCATGACAGCGTTTTCGTTCCCGACGGGACCTATCTGGTTGGCGGCACGGTCACGCTCGGCGCGCGCAAGGCCCTGTTCGGGGCCGGGCAGGGGGCTGTCATCCGGGCGCAATCGGGCAGTTTCGCAACGCTCGAATTTTCGCATGGTGACGCCAGAATCGAAAACCTGCGGATCGAAGGCGGTGCAGTTGGCATATTATTCAATGGCCGTGACGGTCCTTGCGTGCAAAATGCTGTCACCGATGTCGTCGTCTGGGAAGCCGAAACCGGCATCCGGCTCGACGGTTACACCGACCCGGCAAAACCTTGCTACTGGAACAATTTAACGCGGGTGCTGGTGGCGCGTCCGGGTGTTGATGGATTTCACCTGACCTTAAGCGGTGCGGGCGATACCCCGAACGCCAACCGTTTCCACATGTGCCGGGTCTATTCCCTCGGTGCCGATATTTCGGGCAGCGGATTTTATGTAGAGGACGGATCGCTGAACAACAGTTTCCTCGATTGCGAGGCGAATGTGAAAGGCACGGCCGATGCGTGTTTCCGCATCGGACCCGGCAGCAGCAAGACCTTGCTGGTCAACCCCTATACGGAATCGCATAACGGCGTCCCCAATATCCAGATCGACGCGGGCAGCGATGAAACCGCCATCATCAACCTGACGGCGCAAAGCGACGGTGCCGCGATCTACGACCTGTCCGGCGGCAATTACGATGCCGTCAATGCCGGATATCCTTACAAAAACCGCCTGCGAAAAACATCCGTCACCGATCTCAAGGCGACATTGATGCGCTTCGACACGGAATATATCGACACACCCGGAACGGCCAGCCTCGACCAATCGCATTCCGTGCATCTGCTCAGTGCCTATGGCGGCGCGATCACGGCGGTGCTTCCGGCGGCGGGCACTGCGGAAGGGGTCACGATGACAATCAAAAAAATCGACAACACCGCCAATATCGTCACCGTTACCGAAGATGGCGGGCCGGGTCCGGATGGGTCGGACCTGTTGCTCGGCGGGGAAAACGACTATGTCACGGTTTTATCCAACGGGGCGGAATGGTTTGTGCTGTCCTCTAACCGGATGGCCGGGAACACACGTTACTATGACGGTACGGGAATTTACGACATCGACATGGCAGTCGATGTCTATCTCCTGTCCAGCTTTGGCGGGGCGTTGACGGCGCGCCTGCCCCCGGCCAATGCGGCCAAGGCGGTGGGCCGGATGATTACGCTCAAGAAAACGGATGTTTCCGCCAATGAGGTGACCGTCACCGAACAAGGCGGCAGCGGCCCGGATCAGTCGGCGCAAATTCTGGACGGCCAGTACGACGCCCTGACCGTGGTTTCCAACGGTTCCCAGTGGTATGTTGTCTCCCGCCTCGGCTAAAATTGACAGAATACTTCCGTCCTTGTAGGCTTCCCCCCTTACAGAAACATAAACTTGAGGTGTGAGATGTTTTCCAAACCAGATCATCATGAGCGTCTGGCCGCGAAGGCCTATATGACCGGGTCGTCTGCGCCGCAGCAGGGTTCCATTGACAGTCTTGACCGGAGCGTCCGGGATCTTTTGCTGACGGCATGGCAGAAGGCCCTCTCTCAGTACGATCCCGACGAGGTCCTCAATAACCCCGAAGCCCGCGAAGAGGTCGTCCGGCATTTTCTGGCCGATGTCGAATCCGGTCTCGATGCCACGTTCCTGAACGGGCCTGATATTTAGGGACGGAACCCGTCAAACGTATTTTTTAAAACGGCGTCTTCCGGGCGCCGTTTTTTTCATGATCGAAAGGACAAAACATGCGCGTTCAAATACCCGAAGAATGCCTTCACCATATCAGCCTGTTCCTGCCCGACGCCCTGCGTGCGGCGCTGACATCCTATCAGGAATATGTGACCACGCCGGGGCGGGGCGAGGGCGATAAATTCAAGGACTATCATGTGTCCTGCAAGGCGGCGGTGGCGCATATCCAGCTCTTGTTGAAACTGGCAAAAATGGTGGACCCCGGCGAGGACGATTCCGCCGCTCATCCCGCCGATAAATCCGGCCCGGTTTTGCTGCGCGCCACGGTCGGCGCGGCAGAAGCCGAACTGGCCGGATATGCGCTGCGGCAGCAGGAAAAAGAAAAGATTTGACATAAGTTTAAAGAATTGCTAGAAACGCCCCCCATAACCCATCATCAAGGAGCTCCCAAATGGCAACCCCTCAAGTCCTCCGCACCATCGACCAATTCCTGACCACCGAAACAGACGACCATGGCCAGCTTGTCGCCAAATTTTCCCTTCCCGCTGCCATGCTGTCCCACTGCCCCGGCAATACCGGCACAACCTATACGCTGACCATGCGTCAACTCGACCAGAAAATGGCTGGCTTGACGATGGAGAACACCTTGCGCCCTGAAAAACAGGCCGCCCAGCTCGAACAATATGCAAACGCCATGCGGTTGCTGCAAAAATAAACGCATCGCGTTTTCGTAGACATTCACTAAAAAAACGGCACCTTCGGGTGTCGTTTTTGCATTCCGGAGGAAGAAATGCATGACGGCACAATTTCAAGACATCGATTTTCGCCTCTTCCTGATCGTCTGGAACCGGCAGCAGGGGCAATCGACGCCGTTGGTCCATCTGCGTATGGCCGCGTGGTTGCAGGAAAAATGGATGGCGGGGGAAACGCGGCTGCTGCTGATGGCGTTTCGTTCCTGCGGGAAATCAACCATTACGGGGCTGTTCGCGGCGTGGCTTTTGCTGGTGCGTCCGGATTTGCGTATCCTTGTGCTGGCGGCGGAATCGTTGCTGGCCCGGCGCATGGTGCGGAATGTCCGGCGGATTATTGAACGCCACCCGCTGACCGCGCATTTAAAACCAGACCGCGCCGATCAATGGGCGGTGGATCGTTTTACCGTGCGGCGCAGGCTGGAATTGCGCGACCCATCCATGCTGGCGCGGGGAATCGTGTCGAATATCACGGGCAGCCGCGCCGACATGATTATCTGCGACGATGTCGAGGTTCCCAACACTTGTGACACGGCGGAAAAACGCGCCGATCTGCGGGAACGCCTTTTGGAACTTGAATATATCCTGATCCCCGGCGGGACGCTGCTTTATGTTGGCACGCCGCATAACTGGTTCAGCATCTATGCCGATTCCCCGCGTGGTGAAATCGGCGAGGTGCAGGCCTTCCTCACCGAATATGATCGCCTGATGCTGCCGGTTCTGGATAAAAACGGGGAAAGCGCATGGCCGGAACGCTACAGCGCGGAAGATATTGCCCGCATGAAACTGCGCACAGGAATCAATAAATTCATGTCGCAGATGATGCTGGAGCCGGTCAATA
Source organism: uncultured Micavibrio sp. (assembly GCA_964400125.1). Classification (GTDB taxonomy): domain Bacteria; phylum Pseudomonadota; class Alphaproteobacteria; order Micavibrionales; family Micavibrionaceae; genus Micavibrio. The sequence goes on from CAYNSR010000002.1 coordinate 111,980, forward strand.
TCGCCGAAGGCCGCCTCAACCCGGCGGATCTGGTCCGCTATAACGGTGATCTGGTCTATATGCGTGAATATAACCGCATGGATCTCAATGGCAATAAACTGATTGCCTGCGGGGCCTTCTGGGACCCGGCCTTCGGCGGCGGCGATGCAAGCGTTCTGGCGGTTGTTTTTACCGACGACGAAGGCAGTTTGTGGCTGCACCGCGTGATCTATCTTGAACGTGCCAACGGCGATGTGGCGACCGCGCAGAGCCGGGAAGTCGCGGAATCCCTGCGGCAATTCCATGTGCCGTCGGTCAGTGTCGAAAGCAACGGAATCGGAAAATTCCTGCCGCAGATTCTGCGTCGCGAACTGGCCCGGGCCCGCGTTCCCTGCGCGGTTCTCGACCATGTCAATTCCCGGCCCAAGGATGAACGTATCCTTGAAGCCTTCCAGACGGTCATGGCGGCGCGTCTCCTGCATGTGCATGAGAGCGTCTTTCAAACGCCGTTCATCACGGAAATGCAGGAATGGCGGCCCGGCGTACGCCGGGGGAACGATGACGGTCTTGACGCCGTCGCCGGGGCGCTGGCGCTACAGCCTGTCCGCCTGAAAACGGAACGTTTCGCCGGGCGGCATCTGTGGCATGGCGGCGGCGGGCACACAGCAAAAACGGATTTCGAGGTTTGATATGCCGCATTTTTCAATTGATCTCGTCTGGTGGATCACCGTTATCGATCTGCCGGCGCTCAGCGGGTTGTTCTGGATGGTCTGGAAAACCCGTAAAGAAAGTCATGAATCGGACCAGCAATTGCGCAACGTCATTGAATCGCGCAATGCGCAACTGCGCGAAGCGCTTTCCGCCTTCAAGCTGGAAGTCGCCAAAAGTTACGCCGCCGTCAGCGATTTGAAAGATCTGGAAATGCGCCTTGTCGGCCATTTACTGCGCATCGAATCAAAACTTGACGTCACCGCTTTGAAAACCGAAGCGTTGAACGCGCAAAAGCATGACTAAATAATTTTCTGTACCCCTTCCAAGGAGCCACAATCATGAAAACTTTATTCCCGTCCGGACATCCGCCCGGCGCAAAAACCGCATCCGCCGATTATATCCGCGCCATCGAGGCTGATGTTCTGGCCCGGACTCTGTGGGGCGAGGCGCGGGGCGAAGGGATTCCGGGTATGCAGGCGGTTGCCGCTGTTGTTTTAAACCGCGTTGCCGTAGCCACAAAGAGGGGACGTTTCTGGTGGGGAAACACCATCCTTCAGGTCTGCCAGAAACCCTACCAGTTCAGTTGCTGGAACAAAACGGACCCGAATTTCAAAAAACTGGCCGACGTGGAAGAACGCGATCTGCATTTCGCTACGGCCCTGCGCATCGCGCGGCGCGCGGTCATCGGCAAGATCGACGATCCGACCAATGGCGCGACGCATTACCATGCCGCAAACATCCTGCCTTTCTGGGCAAGGGGGCAGGAGCCTTGCGCCCGCATCGGCAAACACATTTTCTACAGGCTGGAGGATTAAGATCATGGTTTCCCCGTTGCTCGTTCAATTCGGTCTGCCCGTTTTGGTGCAGGTCCTGTCCGAAACCCTCAGGCAGATTGACTCCCCCGTGGCGCAAAGCGCCTCTGAATCTCTGGGCAGGGTGCAAGATGCGCTCGCAGGCGGTAAAATCACGCCGGAACAATTGGCCGAGGCCAACCGTCATGCCGAAAGCATGGCCATGTTGCAGGCGGAAGAGGCCAAGGCCGCCTACACGCAAGTCAACGAATCCTTACGCGCCGAAGTTGCCTCCGACGACCCTTATGTCCGGCGCATGCGTCCGACGTTCGGATATCTGATGGCGGTGACATGGACGGCGCAGATGCTGGCGCTGGCCTATGTCATGACCTTCCGCACCGAACAGGCCTATATCGTCCTCCGCGCCATGGATTCTCTCGCCGCGATCTGGGCGATGGGCCTGTCGGTTCTGGGGATATATGTCTATAAACGCAGCGAGGATAAAAAATTGTCTTTCCCCGTATCCGCTCCGGCCCCGGTCGCGGGTCCGAATCCGCCCGTACCGCGTCAAAAACCTTCTCCCCCGCCATCCGGCAGGCGCGGGCTGAACGATTGATCTTTACAGCACCGGCGGCACGGCGTCCGTGGTGATGGTTTTGTGGTGGACATGTTCCCGCCAGATCACCATCAGCCCTGCGGCGACGATCACCATGGACCCGACCACCGTCGACGCTGACGGAAAATCGCCGAAAATAAAAAATCCCAGCAGGGCACCCCATATCATTTGCGTATAGTGGAACGGCGTCACCACCGCCGTATCGCGTGCCCGGGAAAAACCGGTGGAAAAAACGATGATGCCTACGAGTGAAACAATCGGTGCCAGCACCAGCAAAGCAAGGCTCATATTATCCTCTGGGATACGAAATTCAGGAATCATCAGCGGCACGAAAACAAGCGTGGACGCTGCAAAGGGAAAGAAGGCAAAGCGCGCCTTGATCGTTTCCTGACCGATCTTGCGCAGGAGTATGGCATTGCTGCTGGTAAAAATGACGCCGCAAAGGGCAAAGAGGTAACCGATGTTCCGGTCTTGGAAAGACGGCCCCACGATAATCAAAACCCCCATAAACCCGATGATGATGGCGGCAATACGGTGCCAGCCGATGCGTTCTTGCAAAAACAGCACCGCCAGAATAGTTGTCACCATCGGGGTCAGAAAGATAATGCCGTAAAAATCCGCCAGCGGCATCCGCGCCAGCGCGTTCAGAATCATATATCCGGCTATAGCTAGGCACAGGCCGCGCAACGCATAAAGTTTCAGGTGCGGCGTTTTGAATCCGCCCAGACCGTGACGCAATAAAATCCAGCCGCCAGACATTGCCGCCCCGGCCAGCGCCACGCTGCCGATGATCTGAAAAATCGGCAGGGATACCGAGAGCCATTTGAGTATGGCGTCGTACACGCAAAACAGAAACCATCCGGTGCAGGCAAGGGTGATCGCCCCGAGAGACTGACGGAAGGCGGAAGGCAGGGATTGCGGTGATGGCATAAACGGCTCTTTCAGGCAGTGATACGGTCGCGCAGCACGGGGAGGGGTTCGATAACGGTGTCGGGCGGCGCGATTGTGAAGGCTTCGCGAATGAGTATTTCCGCCCGTGCGATCCTGTCTTTGTCTGTGCCGATGATAACACAAAGCGGTTTGTCTTTTGATCCTGTTTTTTCGCCCGGTGCGGCGATATCGTCCAGCCCCACCCGGTGGTCGATCCGGTCTGTCGCGACACGCCGCCCGCCGCCCAGTTCGATCACCGCATAACCCAGTTTCCGGACGTCAATCGCCGCGATCACCCCGTCTTGCGCGGGATAGACCGGATGGAAAAGCGGGGCGATGGCCAGATGACGCGGATAATTTTCGATCATGTCCCCGGGGCCGCCGAGCGCGGCGACCATGCGGTCGAAAATTTCCGCCGACCGCCCGTTGCGTATGACCGCTTCGCATTTCTCACGCGCCGCCTGCGGATGATCGGCCAGTTTTCCAAGGACCAGCATCTCGGCGCAAAGGGCCATGGTGACTTCGTAAAGGCGTGGGTCGGTCTTTTCACCGCGTAGAAATTCAATCGCCTCGCAAACCTCGATGGCATTTCCGGCGCTGTGCCCCAATGCCTGATTCATATCCGTCATCAGGGCGGTGCAGGGCAGGCCGCCATCATTGGCAACCCCGGCGATGCTGTGCGCCAGCGCAAGGGCGTCATCGTAATCTTCCATGAACGCGCCGGAGCCGAATTTGACATCCATGACCAGACCGGAAAGCCCGGCAGCCATTTTTTTGGCCAGAATCGATGCGGTAATCAGGTCGAGGCTTTCCACCGTGCCGGTCACATCGCGCACCGCATACATGATGCGGTCTGCCGGGGCCAGATCCTGCGTTGCGCCGATAATGGCGCAGCCGATTTCCGCGACAACACGGCGGAAGGTGTCGATATCAGGCTGGCTGGTATAGCCGGGGATGGAATCCATCTTGTCGAGCGTGCCGCCGGTATGGCCGAGGCCGCGCCCCGACAGCATCGGCACATACCCGCCGCAGGCGGCAATCACCGGTGCCAATATCAGGGAAACCTTGTCACCGATTCCGCCTGTGGAGTGTTTATCAAGCACGGGGCCGCCGAGTTTTGTGCCGGTCCAGTCCAGCGTCGTTCCCGAATGTGCCATGGCCAGAGTCAGAAAAACCCGCTCCTCGCGCGTCATCGGATTCAGGCAGGTGGCCATGCAAAAGGCCGCGACCTGACTCTCGCTGACGCTGCCCTCGGCGATGCCCCTGATGAATCCGGACATTTCATCACGGCCCAGAGCCTGTTTGAATCGGCGTTTGCGGAGGATTTCCTGTGTCAGCATAACAGAACCGGACAGCCCTTTTTTGCGTTGGTCTGGGTCATTCTACAGGGCAATGTGGTTATGTCAAGGATGCGGCGGCAGTGTTTTGGCGCTGCAAAACCGCGTAAAACTTGCTATCCTCCTCCGGCGGCTGTCCGCCATGTCGTAATCCAAGGATTGTTTGATGCCTACAACCCGCGACCCCGAACACAAGACCCTGATTTCCATGGTTCAGGAGTTTTTCAAGCTTCAGGCCGCAGGCGGGTTGATCCTGATTATCGCGGCGCTCATTGCTATAATCGTGGCCAATTCCCCGCTTTATAATTTCCATACCTTCTTTTTCGAAGGGGTCAAGTTCCGGATCGGTTTTTCCTCGCCCGCTGGGTACGACGCGCAACTGGATAAATCCATCCTGCTGTGGATCAACGACGGATTGATGGCGGTGTTTTTCTTCCTCGTCGGGCTGGAAATAAAACGCGCCTTGCTGGAAGGGGAGTTGTCCTCGCGTGACCGGGCGTTGTTGCCGGTGCTGGCGGCGATTGGCGGCATGGTGGTGCCTGCGGGCATTTACTGGATGATCAACCAGTCATCGCCGGAAAATCTGGTGGGCTGGGCGATTCCGTCCGCGACCGACATTGCCTTTGCCATCTGCATGATTGCGCTGGCCGGAAGCCGGGTGCCGATCAGCATCAAAATATTGTTGATGGCGATTGCCGTGATCGACGACCTTGGCGCGATTTTGATTATTGCGATGTTTTATACGCATGATTTTCATGCCACACCGCTGATTTTCGCAGGACTCGCGCTGGCAGGCCTGCTTTTCCTCAACCGCAGGAATGTCGTGTCTTCGGTCCCCTATGTCTTGTTGGGGCTGGTGTTGTGGGTTGCCATGCTGCAATCGGGAATTCATGCGACGCTGGCCGGGGTTGCGACGGCATTGTTCATTCCGCTGCACAACCGCCGCATGCCGCAACACTCCCCGGCAAAAAATCTGGAACAGGGTTTGCACCCGTGGGTGGCATTCGGGGTGTTGCCGCTTTTCGGCTTTGCCAATGCCGGGGTGCCGTTCGCCGGAATTACGCTCGACAGTTTTATCGACCCGCTCTCGCTCGGGATTGCGCTGGGTCTGCTGCTGGGCAAGCCGCTGGGGATTTTTACGGTGCTGTTTCTGGCGATCAGGTTCGGTTTGTCGCCGATGCCCCATAATGCCAACTGGAGCCAGCTTTTTGGCCTTTCCGTTCTGTGCGGTATCGGCTTTACCATGTCGCTGTTTATCGGCGGCCTTGCCTTCGACGGCATTGAACAACAAGCGGCAATTCGCCTCGGCGTTTTGACCGGATCACTCGTGGCGGCGCTTGTCGGTTACTGCATCCTGCGCTACGGTCCGACCAGCGGGGCCCAGCAACAGGAAGAACGTCTGCTCCGCCGTATGATACAACAGGTCGATTTTGCCTTCGAACGTGACCATAAATCTTAATCCAAATCCATCACAGGAAACCATCATGACAAACAAGACCCCCATCACCGTTGCGCGGGGCGACGGCATCGGCCCGGAAATTATGGACGCGACGCTGAATATCCTCGATGCCGCCGGGGCGGCGCTCGATATCGAGGAAATCGCCATCGGAAAATCCGTGTTTGATCGCGGTTTCAAAAGCGGGATAGAGGACTCTTCATGGGATTCTCTGCGCCGGACGCGGGTATTCCTGAAAGCGCCGATCACCACGCCGCAGGGTGGCGGGTTCAAAAGCCTGAATGTGACGGTCAGAAAACAGCTCGGCCTGTTTGCCAATGTACGCCCTTGCGTTTCTTATGCCCCGTATGTCGATACCCACCATCCGAATATGGATGTGGTGATCGTGCGCGAAAACGAAGAAGATCTTTACGGCGGCATCGAATACCGCCATACGCAGGATGTCGTCGAAAGCGTCAAGATCATCACCCGTCCTGGATCTGAACGCATCGTCCGCTATGCTTTTGAATATGCTCGCACCAATGGTCGCCGGAAAGTGACCTGCATGGCCAAGGACAACATCATGAAAATGACGGATGGCCTGTTTCGCCGCGTCTTCGATGAAATCGGGGAGGAATACCCGGAGATTGAAAAATCTTACATGATCGTCGATATCGGCTCCGCCCGCGTGGCGGGGCAACCGCATCAGTTTGACGTCATCGTCACTGAAAATCTCTACGGCGATATTATTTCCGACATTGCCGCAGAAATTACCGGTTCTGTCGGGCTGGGCGGGTCGTCGAATATCGGGGCCGATTTCGGCATGTTCGAAGCCATACACGGTTCCGCCCCCGATATCGCGGGAAAGGGGATCGCCAACCCGTCCGGGCTGCTGCTCGGGTCGATCATGATGCTGACGCATATCGGGCAGAATGATGCGGCGGAGCGCGTGCATAATGCGTGGTTGAAAACGATTGAGGACGGCATCCATACGGGGGATATTTTCCGTCTTGGCCGTTCCGCAGAAAAAGTCGGGACGGATGGTTTCGCCCGTGCGGTGATGGCGCGTATCGGCCAGATGCCGTCGAAACTGCGGCCTGTGTCCTATCGCTCATCCGTGGCAGGCGGGATGAAAATGCCGCCGCTCAAAACCCGCGTGGTTCAGAAAAAAGATCTGGCCGGGGTCGATGTTTTCATCAACTGGGACGGTCCCGCAAACGGGAACGGCGGTGACGCGCTCGCCGCCATGATCGGCGGAATGATGGCGGACGGTCTGGTTTTAGAATCAATCGACAATCGCGGCACAAAAGTCTGGCCCAACGGCCTGCCCGAAACATTTTGCACCGATCACTGGCGCTTGCGCCTGAAACCGGTGGGCGGCAGCCTGACCCACGAACAGGTGATCGCCCAGTTGCATAAATTCTGCACGGCAAAAATCGATTTTATCAAGGTTGAACACCTTTATAATTTCGATGGCCAGCCGGGATATACGGCGGCGCAGGGGGAATAAGCGTGCTCGTAAGGGCCTACCCGGCGGTGTACGTTTTTTCCGCCGCCCGGACTGTGTTCGCCAGCAGGCAGGCAATCGTCATCGGGCCGACGCCGCCGGGGACCGGGGTGATGGCAGCGGCGATATTTGCGGCGGCGGCGTAATCCACATCGCCCACCAGTTTTCCATCGGCCATGCGGTTGATGCCGACGTCAATGACGATGGTGCCGGGCTTGATCCAGTCGGCCCCGACCATGGCGGGGCGGCCAACGGCGGCGACGAGGATATCGGCTTGACGGCACAGGCCGGGCAGATCGCGGGTTTTGGAATGTGCCTGCGTCACTGTGCAGTTTTCGCCCAGCAATAACTGCCCCATCGGTTTTCCGAACAGGATCGAACGTCCGATGACAATCGCGTGCATGCCGGACAGGTCGCGCCGGACTTCATGGATCAGCATCAGCGCCCCTTGCGGCGTACACGGCACCATCCCCGGCAGGCCGGAGACGAGATTGCCGATATTGACCGGGTGCAACCCGTCAACATCCTTGTGTGGCGCGATCAGTCCGATCATGGCACTGGAATCGATATGATCCGGTACGGGCAGTTGCAGCAGGATTCCGTGGATCGCGGGATCGTCGTTCAGGCGTCGAATCAACGCCGCAACGTCGTCTTGATGGATTGCCCCGGGCAGGCGGTGTTCAACGCTGTGGAGTCCGGTTTTTTCGCAAGCCGTGATTTTGTTGCGGACATACACATCGGAAGCCGGGTTGTCCCCGATCATGATGACGGCAAGGCCGGGTGTGATTCCTTGCGCGCCAAGACGCGCCGCTGCCGCCGCCGTTTCCGTGCGCAGCCGTGCGGCAACCGCCTTGCCATCGATGATTTGGGCTTGCGTCATGTCCTTAGTAGAACAGGTAGACGACGGCATTTTGCGCGATGACGATCCCGAGGATAACGATGATCGGGGTGATATCGATGCCGCCAATGGCCGGGATGTATTTGCGCAGCGGTTTGTAGACGGGGTCTGTTGCCTTGTCGAGGAGCCGGAGCAGGTTTTGCGCCTGCGGGTTGCTGGTGTTGATGACGCCGAAGGCGATCAGCCAACTGATGGCGACCTGAACGATAATGACCCAGAAATAGATTTCCAGTGCAAGCACCAGAGCCTTGCCAATCAAGAGCATAAAGATTTTCTCCGCTTTTATGTTGAAAATTCCGTGTGTTATGATACGCCCTAAGATGTTATTAATAAAGAGAAAAGAGTTTTCCTCTACACTTGGATAATCATGATTTCCGGACCCGACATTCTGGTTTTGCCGATGATTGCGACCCTGGCGGCCAGCCCGGGCGGAAGTGGGCTGGCCTGCGCCCTGCCAAAGGTGCCGCATGTCGCGGTCAAGGTGGCGACCCGGGAAATCGACTATGATTTTTCAAAATCATCGGAGGAACTGGGGCGAATCAAGGGGGATACGCTTTCCCCTTACGCCGCCGGGGCGGATATGGTCAGCGGCGGATTGCGTGAAGATCGGCCCGAAATCAAGACCCAGATCGAATGGCAGGTCGAAATCGACGAATCCCGCAACATCGCCTGCATGTGGTATGATAAGGTCATCATCAATATTACCCTGTCGCCCAGAATCTACGTCGCGCGTGAATTCAATACCGGGGCCTGCCGCGAGGCGGTCTTGCATCACGAACACCGCCATGTTGATGTCGACCGGATCGTGCTGAACAAATTCGCCGCCGATATCGGCCAGACCGTACAAAAGGCGGTAGACAGCGCCGGGGTATTCGGTCCGTTCGGTTACGGCGATATCGAACGTATTAAAAAAATATCCTCCCGCCATGTAGAAAGCGCCATCGATTCGCGCCGTCTGCTGATGGAAAAGGACATGGACTCCAAACAGTCGCAGATCGACACTCTTGAAGAATACGAGCGCGTCAGTGCGCAATGCCGGGACGTAAAAATCAGGAAGTGAGCGAAGCTCGATAATTTCATGATCGATGTTTACGAGACATTATTGGCCGGGGTAATTCTGGCGTCGGCACAAGATGCCGGGGGCTGTCCTGTCGTTGCCGCGCCGGATATTTTTGTTGAAACGCGCCGCCAGAAAACGGAAATCCGCCACGACCTGACCAAGGCCGAGTTGCTGGAGATACAGGGCGATACGGATCTGCCCTACCAGATGCAGAATTTGGCCCATGTCGAAACCGGGGGCATGATGTCGGGTGATATCAATATTTCCTATGAAATTGTCATGGATGAAATCCCCGTCGCGACGACGGTGGATTCTGATTTGTGTGTCCGTTACCGGCAGATCCGCGTGGTTTTGGAAATGGACCCGACGATTTTTATCGCCCGGGATTATGCACCGGATTCCTGCTGGTATCACGAAATACACCAGCATGAAGAATCCCATATCGATATGGATCAGATCGTGATCGATAAATATTCCGGACGGATTCAGGACGGCCTCGCCATGGCGTTTTCCATGCCGCATGATAATGTCGCTGGTCCGGTGGAAATGGACGGCGTTCCTGCGCTGAAAAAACAGATGGGTGAAACATTGATGGCGATGGTTGATGTCATGCTGCGCGATATGGCCCGTGAACGGCAGCAGAAACAGCAAGGTGTCGATTCCTTGCGCGGTTACGCCTATATCATGAATAGGTGCTATGATGGCGACAATGTCATCCACATTGATCCGTGATGATCGCTATTTCAGTTTCCGGATCAGCGGCAGGATGTCCCGGTCGACCACATCTTGCGTCAGGGGTGCATTGAGTCGATAGCGGATATAGCCGTTTGAATCGACGATCACGGTTTCCGGTATGCCATGGACCATCCATTGTCCGGCCAGTTCCCCGTTGGGGTCTGGTGCCACGGCGGTATAGGGATTGCCGAGCCGATGCAGGTAATCGACGCGGCCCGTGTCGCTATCCTTGTAATTGATGCCGTAGATAACGACACTGTGTTCATTTTTGAGGCGGACCAGTTCCGGGTGTTCGATCTCGCAGGGCGGGCACCAGCTCGCAAAAAAATTGACCACGCTGACCCGGCCTTTGAGATCGGCGCTACTGAATTCCGGGCGCTGGAACGCGGGGACAGGGGTGTTGATCGACATGGCGTGCGGCAAGGGCTGCGCCGCCATGTGCCGGAAACCCCACCACATGGCGGCGCAGACCAGCAGGACAAGGAGAAGAACAAGAGTGATCCGGTTTTTACGGGTCATGATGGCCGGGGAAAAGGGCTGTGACACCAGTGTCGGCTTTTATATAACCCGCATTGCGCCCTTTCTCCAACGTGTTTGACAGGCGCGGGCAAGGAAAAACCGCACCCGGGGAGGGGTGCGGTTTTCCAATCTTTCCGCCCCGTACGGGCGGCGCGTTGCTGGAACTCGTAAAAACCAAGAAGAGCTGGAAACTCCCTATCCTTTGAGTCTGCCGCCCAAATGTGGCCAGAATATGGGAAATTGTGGCAAAGAATAAGGTTTTTATATTAACGCCGCGTTAAGGATTGCCTTGTTTATTTTCCAGTCCCTTTGTTTTTAAGGGATGCGTGAGGCCCGGATATGCAACCTTTTACGCCCTGTTAATGTTTGGTGTTTATAGAGGGCATGCTAGATTGTCATCACAAGAATTGCCGACTTCCCCGTTCCAATCCCTCAGAAGGATATCATCATGACCCGCACCGGACACGACACGCTGAAAACCCGCAAATCCCTGACCGTGGACGGCAAGTCCTACGATTTCTTCAGCCTTCCCGAAGCGAGCAAGCAGATCGGTGATGTCACGCGGCTTCCCTATGCGATGAAGGTGCTGCTGGAAAACCTGTTGCGCTTCGAAGACAATGTTTCCGTGACGGTCGACGATATCAAGGCCTGCGTGGCGTGGTTCGATAACAGGGGTAAAACCGAACATGAAGTCGCCTATCGTCCGGCGCGGGTTTTGATGCAGGATTTTACCGGGGTTCCCGCCGTCGTCGATCTGGCGGCGATGCGTGAAGCGATGCAGGCGCTCGGCGGCAATGCGCAAAAGATCAATCCGCTGACGGCTGTTGATCTTGTCATCGACCATTCGGTGATGGTGGATTCCTTCGGCAACGGGGCGGCATTTCAGGTCAATGTTGACCGCGAATTTGAAAGGAATGGCGAACGTTACGCTTTCCTGCGCTGGGGCCAGCAGGCCTTCCGCAATTTCCGCGTCGTCCCGCCGGGCACGGGTATTTGCCATCAGGTCAATCTCGAATATCTGGCGCAGACCGTCTGGGTCGAACAGGATGAAGAACGCGGCAGCAACGTCGCCTATCCCGATACGCTGGTCGGGACCGACAGCCACACCACCATGGTCAACGGTCTTGCCGTTTTAGGGTGGGGTGTTGGCGGAATCGAAGCCGAAGCCGCGATGCTGGGGCAGCCCGTGTCCATGCTGATCCCGGAAGTAATCGGGTTTAAAATGACCGGGACGCTGAAGGAAGGCACCACGGCAACCGATCTGGTCCTGACCGTCACCGAGATGCTGCGGAAAAAAGGTGTGGTCAACAAATTCGTCGAATTTTATGGGCCGGGTCTGGACAGCCTGTCTCTGGCGGATCGGGCCACGATCGCCAATATGGCGCCGGAATACGGTGCCACATGCGGTTTCTTTCCCATCGACAAGGAGACCATCCGTTACCTGAATTTCACCGGGCGCGACGCGCACCGGGCCAAACTGGTTGAGGAATATGCGCGGGCGCAGGGCATGTGGCGCGACGCCACGACGCCGGACCCGGTTTTTACCGATACGCTGGAACTGGATCTGGCGAAGGTGGAGCCGTCTCTGGCCGGACCGAAGCGTCCGCAGGACCGTGTCTTGCTGTCTCAATCGGCTGCTGTGTTCCGCAAATATCTGGAGGACAACAAGGTCGTTGACAAGCAAATCGCTGTCGAAGGCGAAACCTATGCCCTCAAAAACGGCGACGTGGTGATTACGGCGATTACATCTTGCACCAATACGTCGAACCCGTCGGTGATGCTGGCCGCTGGTCTGGTGGCGAAGAAGGCGCATGAGCGCGGCCTGAAGGTCAAGCCATGGGTCAAAACCTCTCTCGCGCCGGGATCGCAGGTTGTGACAGATTATCTCGACAAGGCGGGCCTGAGCGCGCATCTCGATGCGCTCGGGTTCAATCTGGTCGGTTACGGCTGCACGACCTGCATCGGCAATTCCGGGCCGTTGCCGGAAGCGATTGCGCGGGCGGTGGAGGCGGGCGACCTGACGGTCGCCGGGGTGTTGTCCGGGAACCGCAATTTCGAAGGCCGCATCAACCCGCATGTGAAGGCCAATTATCTGGCATCGCCGCCGCTGGTCGTGGCCTACGCACTGGCCGGGAGCATGAATATCGATCTTGCCACCGCGCCTCTGGGCGAGGGGAGCGACGGTAAGCCGGTTTATCTGAAAGATATCTGGCCGAACAACGATGAAATCCGTCAGGCGGTCGAAGCGTCTCTGACCCCGGCCATGTTCAAATCGCGCTACGCCGACGTCTTTTTAGGGCCGAAGGAATGGCAGGCGGTTCAAACCGGGGAAGGTGAAACCTATCAATGGGATGAAAAATCAACCTACGTCGCCAACCCGCCCTATTTCACCGGCATGACGAAAACGCCGGGTGCGGTAAAGGACATCCGGGGCGCAAGATGCCTTGCCCTGTTCGGCGATTCCATCACGACCGACCATATTTCTCCCGCAGGCAATATCAAAAAAGAGTCCCCCGCAGGAAAATGGTTGATGGAACATGGTGTAGACCCGGCGGATTTCAATTCCTACGGTTCGCGGCGCGGTCATCACGAGGTGATGATGCGCGGCACCTTCGCCAATATCCGCATTAAAAACGAAATGCTGGACGGGGTTGAAGGCGGCATGACCAAATATCTGCCGACGGGAACGGTGATGCCGATTTACGATGCGGCGATGAAATATATTGCCGATAAAACACCGCTGATTGTCATCGCCGGGAAGGAATACGGCACGGGTTCAAGCCGCGACTGGGCGGCGAAGGGTACGTTCCTGCTCGGCGTGAAAATGGTTCTGGCGGAAAGCTTTGAACGCATTCACCGTTCCAACCTCGTCGGCATGGGCGTTTTGCCGCTGATGTTCAAAGGCGGCATGACCCGCCAAAGCCTGAAACTGACCGGAGATGAAACCTTCGACGTCACCGGGATTGACGGCGCGTTGAAGCCCCGCATGGATCTGACCCTGACGATCACCCGCAAGGACGGATCGCGGGAACAGGTTCCGGTCCTTTGCCGTATCGATACGCAGGATGAAATCGGCTACTACGAAAACGGCGGAATCATGCACTATGTGTTGCGCGATCTGGCGCGCAAGGGGGCCAGGGAACGGGCGGCGTAGAGCGCGGTACCATCTGGGGTAGGGACAATTAAGGATGACAATTAAGGATACAGTATACTTAATTCAATTGAGTTAAGTATACTGTATCCTTAACTTGTGACCTTCATATTGCCGATATCATGTGGGTAAATCCGGCCTTTCCGGCATTTTGCCGCCATTTCAGACGGTTTTTTAACGATTTTTGTGAAAACTGCTCTTGTGGTGTTATCGCAAGTTATGCAGGATGCCCCCATACAAACCAAAAAAACTTAAGGGAAGGCCAAACACATGTCTGATCGTGCAATCGGCAAACTGCCATCACCCATGGAGTTTCCGGATGTGATTCAGCCGGTCACGCCCAAGGATTATCCGGCGTTGTGGGATGCGTTCGGTCTGGGGGGCGGCAAGCGCAACGGGGCCGAGATTCGTTATGAACGTCTTTCTGCCCAGATTGCCATTTTGACCGGGCACGAACATGCGGTCGACCGCCACGGTCACCCGTTCAGCCGCGAGGAATGGAAAGCCAGCCTGTTCAAGTCGCTCAATCATCTGAACAACGAATTGAAACTGGGCATGGATCACCAGATGATCGATGTCCTGACCCTGTGCTATACCGCCTTGCAGGAATCTCCGCGTTACGGCGGTGATCCGGTGATCGAGGCCAAGAAGGGAGAGAATACGGCCGTGCATTCTCTCCATACGATGCTTCAGGCTTTGCGCGTCTATCAAAAAGCGTTGGAAGAAAAACCGGAGCTTGCGCAGAACATCGATTTTTTCAGATCCTTCCAGATGACCTGCCTGATTATGGCCGTTCACGATCTGGGAGAGATGTTTGGTGAGGCGGGATCGCTGGCGCAGGTGGCCAGTACCGGAAACTGGGGTGTAAAAGATAAAACCGCGTATGAGCGTTCGGTGTTTCATTACGGTGTCCGTCTGGCCATTCAAACGGTCATTGACAAAAAGGGCACGGAAAAAGATTTCTTCGACAAGATTGACGGCATCAAGGCCGGAATCAATATCCAGAACGAGGGTATCAACAAAACGGACCAGCAAATGGAGCAAGAGGTTTCCCATCTGCTGAAGGGTGACATTCCGCTGAGCATGCGGGCCAAGAAGCTTTTCGGCTTCATGGAAGGGAACTGGGAATGGATCGAGGACCCCGCCAGCAGCCGTTACCCATTTCTCGGGTATCTGGCGGCGACCTGCGAACGGGTTCAGGGAACGCGCCACATCAACCGCATGATGACATCATCGCAAAGCCCCTGCATCCAGACGGATGGCCGGATGGAGATGATGGTCACGCACCGTTTGACACCCGGGAACAGGCTGCTCGTCAATTCCGATTACACCGAAGGGCATCTCGGATGGTTGTGCGATCATGTTGATCCCGAATCGTCTTTTGAAGCGGCGGTCGCGAAGCATGCATTGGCATGGACATATGAATCGGTCGTCGATTTTTACAAGGGCGGTCCGGAGGCGTTCTTTATGGACCCGGGTTTCAATGAATTGAAACTGGACAAGAACGGCTCGGCTTTTTCTCCGGCGCAAGTTTCCCGGCGGTTGTATGAAATCGCCAGTGCAAAAAAAGTCGCGGACATCGAAGCCGGGGCCATCGAAAAAAGATGCGCGCCTTTAAGCGAGACGTTTCAAGCTGCCGTCATTCCCATTGGACGCCTTGCCGCAAAGCGGGATGATATTGTGGCCATGTATGAAAAGGCAATCGCTACTGGTTATTTCCCCACGGTCGTTTCGGTCGATGGTAAACGGCGCGGCGAGGTACTGATTCGCGATCTGCCTGCCGCGTTGACGGAAATTCCGCAGGACCACGATGAGTCCGGTTATCCAAAAGGCATTGTCAAAAAAATTGAAAGCATCAGGGCCGCGCTGAAATAATCGCGTGCAGCCCGTTTTCTATACGACCCATTCGCTGTGGTCGATTTCACCGCTGAGCATGCGGCGTTCCAGTTCGCTGGAGAGGGCGGTTCTGGCAAAAATTTGCGCGTCGTCGATCATTTCGCTGAAATTGGGGCGTTCGGGGCGATAGGTGACTTCGGCAAGATTTTCGAATTGCTGGATGGCCCCGTTGAGGCGGGCGAGTTTCTGGCTTGATTCGCGTCCGCGCGCGGCTTCGGCGGAGCCGGGATCGAGCATTTCAAACACTTCCTTCTGCCGGATCATGCCGACCTGAAAGGCCAGTTGCACGCCTTCTAAAAAGGCGGCGGAAACGCTGAGACATTGGGATATCTTGACGCGGCGTCCGCCACGCGGTTTTGCGGTGAAGTTGAAGGTCATGGTGCGGTTCGGGCCGCGCACGATCACCCCGCAGCGCACCTCTTCGCCTTCGGTCGTCAGCACCAGAGCGACGTTGGAGTCGTGTTCGATGGTAACCAGTTTTCCCGCCTGCTTGAAGGCGTCTTCGGCGACGGAGACGGCCTTTTCGTAGTCGCTTTTGTTGCGGGCGTCGCATTGTTCGATAATGTCGAGGAAGGCATGGCGTTCGGTTTCGCCGTCTTCATAGACGACGCGCCCCTTGTGATAGACCGCGACCCAGCGTTGGGGATTGAATTTGGTTTCAAAACCCTTGGTGATCGACAGCCATGCATAGCGCCAGTCAAACGGTGTGGCGCGGTCGAGGATCGATCCGGTATCCTGAAATTCCTGAAGGATGCGCGCCGCCATGCGGGCACAGCTATGCATATTCTGGGCGCGAACGATCAGTGTTTCGGACACGCTGCCGTCTTCGGAAACCATCGGCAGGACGATACGGTTAGACAGGGCGATAACCGGAGGCGCGGCCTCGCGCCGGGGGCCGCGTTGTGCAATGGCGTCCCGGATAATGAATTTTTCGCGCAGCAGGGTAGCATTGAAGTCCCTCATGATTCTGATTCTAACATACAGAAAGTGAAGGCTGAATAACTCTTTGGCAAAAGATTAGGCAGGGCTAATATATACCCCGCCCGACCTGCCGTTTTATTGCAGCGCCGGGGCGGCGGCCATGGCGCCAAAGCCGCCTGTCGTTCCGGTTGCCGCCGGGGCCGGGCTGAAGAACCCGGTAACGGCGTCTTGTTCCATGGCGCGCTGGCCGCTCATTGACGCAAAGGCCGAATCCCAATCGCGGCGGTCTTGCGCGTTGCGGTCGGACATTGTGTTAAAGTCGCCGCGTAATACGCTCCCATAACCCAGTTCATACCCGCCGATTGCCCGGTTCCTGCGCTGTCCGGCCAGACCGTTCTGGCGGTCGGTCCAGAATTCATCCACCAGATCGACCGTATTGAGGATATCCAGATCCTCCATCCCTTCCGGGACATGCAGCATATCGCCGAGGAATTCGTTGATTCCTGCGCCGAAAAAGCAGTCGATCAGCAGGGACGCCATCATTGAATCGCGGCTGTTTGCTGCTGTGACCTTGTTGCCGTTTGCGGCATCACCCATCGTATTTCCCAGCCGTTTGTCCGCAGCCTGATTGTTGAAGTCTTTTTTGCTGTGCATTTTCGCGGTCTCTTTGCTGTTGTTTTCCGATAGCCCCACTGTAATGCGTTCGGGTAAAGAGCGGCTTAAGAATAGGTACAATTTTATCAATTAAATCAATGATATAGACAATTTGTTTCAAATTTTATCTATCCCGGTTTTGTGCGCTTTTTCCGGTGGTTAGGGGCTTTTCGAGGGCGGCGGGATGGCTTAAGGTCACAGGGCCCGAAGTACGATGCGGGTAAAATTTCTCAAAGTTTAAGGACGATTCTCATGAGTCACCATTCCCCCGCGCCGGATGCGCGCCTTGTGCCGCTGATTTTGGTGCTGTTTTTCGTGATGTCGGCGGTTGGGCACTATGTGTTCGTCGTGCGCGATGGGCACCATGCCGAACCCGCCGTTACGCACGGAGCGGCGAAGGGTGCAGAAAAACATTAAGTCTTTTTGTCTATACTTGACCCAGAACCACACCAGACGGGATATGTGATATGCCGCGCGAAGATCGCCGGATTATTTTTGAGTTTCAGGAAACCTACAAGGCGCTCTATGCGCTGAGTATGCAAAAGGAATTGCGCACGCCGCCGCCGGGTCTGGTCGCGGCGGTGGTCGCGCACCCGACCGATCCCACGAAAGTGCTGGTCCGGATTGAAAATCCACACAAGAATATGGCGCAGGATGTTGAATTCACCCGCGATTTTCTGGCGGCGTCCTTGATGCTGTATTGCCGCACCTGCCGGATTCCGTTGCCGAAGACGGCGCAAAAATCGGTCGAGCTGGCACCGGACAACGTTATTTTGCGGGTGCAGATTTAGATTGAGGCGTGGCCTGCGTCGTTTCGAGCGTTTTCAGGATATCCCGATAATCCGCCACGGCGGCCTTGCGCCGACGGGCATCGCGGGTGATGAATTTGCTGTTGGCGATGCTCATTTCCAGCAACGGATTAGCCAGTTCCGGTCCCAGCGCCTTTTCCACTTTTTTCTTCAACGGTTTCAGGTCGCGGCAGAGCTTCAGATCGGCTTCCGGGTTGCGGATGGTCAGGGCGCTTTTTTCCAGACGGGCGCCGACGGTATCGGTCTGGGTTTTCATCGCCCGGAGCAGGTTTTTACGCACCCGGTCGCGGGCGGTCTTGTTGTCGCGGCAGGCCGGAGCGACCGTGCCGGGGAGGGTGTCGTCAAACAAGATGTCGATCACGCGCCCGGCGTTTTCGACATCGCGTTCGGTCTGGGTGCGCAATTTGTCGGAGGCCGGTTGCAGCGCGGCGATATGGTCCGGGTAATGGGTGGAACAAAGCCGATCGTAATTGTCGAACATGGTTTTGAAACGTAAAATGTCGCTGACGATCAGCCAGTAGGGATGGGCGGCTTCTTCATAGGCCCTGATACAATCGGGCTTGTCCTCCGCCCGCAGCGGCGCGGGGAGGATCAGGAGGAAGATGAGGGCCAGCACGGCGATGCGCGATGCGTTTTGGGTCATGATTGTGATCGGGTTCGACCTTATCACAAATGACGCTCCCGGCAACACTTTGCCACCATCCGCCTGATTTTGCAGTCTTTTACAGGGGTCGCCCGTGCCGGAAAAAACGAGAAACCTCCGCAACCCAAGGGATGCGAAGGTTTCCTTTGTGGGCGGGGCGGCGCTGACGAGGTCTTCGTGAGAAGACGTCCGTCATGCTGCTCCGTCCGTGCTTTACCAACGCTGCATTTGGAAAATTGTTCCGTCAATGGCGCGGCGGGTGCGTTTTTTTTTAAGAACAGGTGAGAAAGCGCGACCACCGCCACCCACAGGCCGATTCCCGCCACCAGCAGGATTGTATCTTCGAGGGTCGGGTCGAGGAACAGGTTCATCAGCGAACCGCCAACCAGACCCCGCGCCAGCGCACCGGGCAGGGCGGATAAAAACGTGCCCGCGATAAAATCAGCAAAACGCAGCGACGATATGCCGCAGGCAAGATTGAACACGGTATAGGGTGCAAGCGGGATCATACGCAGCAGGGCAATACCCGTGACGCCGCCGCGTTGCAGGGCGGCATCGACGCGCCTGATCCGGGGATGCTCCAGCAGGCGGGAAAAATGATGCCGCCGGGCGAGACGTCCCAGATAGAAAAAAACCGTGGCGCTCAACATCGCCCCGACCAGCCCGTAGACGACTCCGCGCACTGTGCCGAACACCATCGCGATCAGCAGGTTGAGCGCCATCACCGGAAACAAAACCGCCCCCGCCAGCAGGTAAAGGGCGCAGACCAGCGGCAGGGCCCATGGCGTTCCCCGGGCCTGTTCCAGCCAGACCCGGACCGCATCGGCCAGCGCCGCACGGTCGATATCGAACGCCACCCACAGGGCAACGGACCCCGTGAGGGCTGCAAGGGCAAGGAGGACGAGAAGGATGGTGCGGTGAGACATCAGGGCACAATCACGCTCCCCCTCCCGCAAGCAGCAGGGAGGGGGAGGGCGCGTTCAAAGGCCAGGCCTTTTTAAAGACCGCGCGTGTGGGGGATATGGCGGTCAATATGACCCTGCCGCGCATCTTCGCCGCGCAGGATCGGCAGATACAGGTAAAGACTGTAGACCGCCGCCACGCCGATCACAGCATAAACGACTTTCGACACGACCGTACCGACACCGAACAGGGCCGCGACCGCATCAAGGCCGAACACGCCAACCAGACCCCAGTTTATGCCGCCGACAATCAGTAATGTCAGGGCGATGATATCAAGTGCTTTCATGGTACACCTGCCTTTCCGGTTTTTATGAACGCTTCCGACCAGTCCAACAGCCCCTTGGTTGGGAAAGTTCCTTGCTTCCGCCGTTGGCCTTGTGAGAAACAGCATCCCGTCGAAAGACGGGATCCAGAAAAGCCAGCGGCAGACTGGATCCCGGATCAAGTCCGGGATGCTGAAACACGAAATCAACGCAATGTAGCCATTGCAAGTAAGAAATGCCCAAAAACCACGTCACCCCCGCGTTCGGCGGGGGTCTGGCCTTTCATATGAGCGCAGTTTTGCTGCGCTCTTTAACAAAGCGACGAGTTGCCGGATAGAAATTGATCATTAAAAACCGCTCCTTGTGAGGGGTTTTGTTGAATTTAATTAGATATTGACATAGATGCAACCTATGGTAAAAGGGCGTAAATCAAGGGGGATTGTTTTGCGCATATTTTTATTGCTGGCCGTTGTATCGGCCTTTTTTCTTGGTGGCTGTGCTGTACCTTTGACAGGTGCTGAGATGATGCCGAAGTCCCAAGTGTATGATAAATTAAAGGCTAAGCCTCTCGAAAGAAATATTTCCGTTGGTACGGTTGTTGCTGAAAATGGCTTGGGCGGCCAAGCGCCAGTTGTTACTGAACAATATCAGGAGGCTCTTCTGTTGGGCTTAAGGCAAGCCGGATGGTATAACCACGATCCTTCTCAAGCCCGATATACGCTTGATGCACATATGTTGGAAATTCAACAGCCATTTATTGGGTTCAGTTTTACGGTGACATCAAAAGCGCAATATTCTCTCACGAAAACCAGTTCAGGCGAAGTTGTATATGACGAAGTTTTAACGCTGCCCTGCACAACCCGTTTTGCAGAGGCAATTAATGCTGAAATCAGGATGCGTAAAGCAACGGCATGTTCTGTGGGTGAAAATATTACGCATTTGCTCAAAGTGTTGTCGGAAAAATTTTAGGAGAATTAAATGTCTTTCAAAAAATCTACGTTAGGTCTTGCTGCGGCATTATTTCTTCTGACGGCCTGTGAAACTCCCGGCCAGAATGTTTACGATTATCGTGAGGCTGGCCAGTCGGTCATTGTTGAATTTGGCACGGTTGTGGATGTGCGGCCTATCAAAATCAAGGGTCCGAATAGCGGTGTTGGTGCCGGAGTAGGTGCGGTTGCTGGTGCTGGTCTGGGTTCACAGGTGGGCAGTGGTGATGGTGCAGTTGTTGGCGCGGTAGGTGGTTTGGTCATAGGAGCAGTCGCGGGGGCGATGGCAGAACAGGCCATGCAGGACCGAACGGGACTTGATTATACCATTGTCACTGAATCCGGGAAAACAATGACGGTTTCGCAATATTTCAAAAAAGACGAACCTGTTATTCAAAATGGCGCTCGCGTTATGGTTCAGACGAGTGGGAGTTACCAGCGCGTGTTACCGGCAGATCATTTGCCGGAGCAGATTAAGAGGCCTAAGGGCATTAAAGTTGTTGATTAAAAGCGTCCTGATCCTGAAAAAGCCGCAAAGGTCACTGAACGTTTCCCGGACATTACTGCGGAACGAATCCGTAATGTGCGGCAACCCGCATAGGGGAAAAACTTTATCCGGTGTAGCGCTGTGTGGCTGTTCTTCGATTGTTGAGGGACACAGCCCGGTGAATATTACGTTGCCGAAGAAATAGGCATTGGTTGAATAGTGGATGATTTGATTCTCTTTGGACTGGTAGGTGGGGTTTTAGGGTTTTTATTCTATGCCTTCATAACCAAGGCGCGGCGGATACATGATTCCAGCACGGATAAAAATCCCGCGTTAAGCGAAGCTGTTATCACGGGGCATATCCCCAATCTTCCCAAGGCCGTAGTGAAATGGGTTGTTGATGGCGATACGGTGATCGTCAAGCAGGGCTGGCACCAGATAACAATCCGGCTGGCGGCGATTGATTGCCCGGAAAATGGACAGCCATGGGGCGATACAGCGAAATACGGTTTAATCAAACTCATTGGCCGGGAGTCTGTGCATCTCGAAGAATACGGGCAGGATCATTATGGCCGCACATTGGCAACCCTCTATGTATGGCACAGGCAGAAGAATGAATGGCTGAATGTGAATGAGCGCATGGTCATGCTGGGCCATGCGTGGGTCACGCATAGACTAAATGACCATCTGCCGCAGGATCGACAAAACAAGCTGGTCAGGCTGGAACGTTGGGCAAGGTCAAAACATGTGGGGTTGTGGGGAACAGAAAATCCTGTGCCGTCTTGGATGTGGAGGAATGGGAATTAAGGTTACTGTAACTTTAATTACCGGAGGTGCACGCAATTTTACCCTGCGCCGCTGCGGTAAAAGCATGCGGTTTTAAAGATTATTTGGGGGTTAAGTATACTGGATACGTTTTCTCGGAAGGAAATTAAAATAGAACTCTCACATAAAAGAGATCGGTGGAAAGAGGCTGCATAGGCCTCTTTCTTTCAATGAATTGAATCTGCAATCAATTGAATCTGACCCCTTTGATTTAGATTTGACCCTATTGATTTGTTGGGTGATTTTCTGGGCGAGGTGGGTATAGGATTTTACATGATTAGATAGTTTCTCTTCTGGAGAGCGTTTAAACAATGCATCATTCCTATTAGATGACTAAATGCATCTGCTAATTTCTTACAAAATATTTTATTATCATTAATTGTAGTGGGTCCTAAAATAGATGTTATCCAACTTTTCAAATCTACCTGATAGTCATCAAATTCTAGATGATGGGTAAGTTTATTTCTAATTCTATTAATTTCTTTCATTCGGGAAGTAACTAAATCCATTATCAGGGCGCCTCTCAAGGCAATGAGTAAATTTAATTTCTTATCAAACATTAATCTTAATTGTTCCATATCGCCTTCATTTTTGAAGAAAAGTGCTAAGCCTTCATTTAATGTTTGCTCAAGCATCAAATGTCCTTTGAGAAGAATTAATTCAACCTCTTCGTATCTAAAATGCTTACCATAGGCCTCATTAAATTCAGATTTCTTTTCTTTGAAATCTTGCTCAATATTATTTTTAATCAGGGCTATTTCCTTTTCAGATATCACTTCTCATCCCCCATCCGCAGCGCCGCAATAAACGCACTCTGCGGAATCTCCACGTTCCCGTATTGGCGCATTTTTGCTTTGCCTTTTTTCTGCTTGTCGAGCAGTTTGCGTTTCCGCGTGATGTCCCCGCCGTAGCATTTGGCGGTGACGTCTTTTCTGAGGGCGCCGAGGTCTTCGCGGGCGATGATTTTGCCGCCGATGGCGGCCTGGATCGCGATTTTGAACATTTGGCGGGGGATCAGGTCCTTCAGGCGTTCGCAGAGCTGGCGGCCACGGCGTTCGGCCTGGGAGCGGTGGACGATCATGGCGAGGGCGTCGACGGGTTCGGCGTTGACGAGGATATCCATCTTGATAAGGTCGCCGGGGCGGTATTCCGCGATGTGGTAGTCGAAGCTGGCATAGCCGCGGCTGATGGATTTCAGGCGGTCGTAGAAGTCAAACACCACTTCGTTTAAGGGCAGCATATAGACCAGCATGGCGCGGTTGCCCGCATAGGTCAGCTCCACCTGTTCCCCGCGCCGTTCCTGACACAGTTGCAGCAAGGCGCCGAGATATTCGTCGGGGGTGAGGATGGTGGCCTTGATCCACGGTTCGTAGATTTCCTGCACGCGCTGGACTTCGGGCATATCGACGGGATTGTATAATTCCATCTTGTCGCCGTTGGTCAGGTCGATTTTATAAACGACGGACGGGGCCGTCGGGATCAGGTCGAGGTCGAATTCACGTTCCAGCCGTTCCTGAATGATCTCCATATGCAACAGGCCGAGGAAGCCGCAGCGGAATCCCATGCCCAGTGCCTGCGAGCTTTCGGCTTCGTAATGCAGCGAGGCGTCGTTGAGTTTGAGCTTGGCGATGCTTTCGCGCAGTTTTTCAAAGTCTGACGCATCGGCAGGAAAGAGGGAGCAAAACACCATCGGCACGCTCGGCTTGAAACCGGGCAGGGCCGTGGCGCATTGATTGCGTTCGTCGGTGATGGTGTCGCCCACCTTTGTATCGGAGATATCCTTGATGGCCGCCGTGATAAAGCCCATTTCGCCGGGGCCGAGTTCATCGAGGACGACTTTTTTCGGCGTGAACATCCCCACGCGGTCGATATCGCGTGTGGCGCCCGTGCCCATGAAGCGGATTTTCTGGCCCTTTTTCAAATAGCCGTCAAAGACGCGCACCAGAATGACCACGCCCAGATAGGAATCATACCAGCTATCGACCAGCAGCGCCTTGGTCGGCGCATCCGCGTCACCTTCGGGCGGGGGCAGGTCGGTGACGATGGCCTCCAGCAGTTCCGGAATATTCAGCCCGGTTTTCCCCGACACGGCGACGGCGCGGGAGGTATCGAGGCCGATCACATCTTCGACTTCTTTCTTGGCCGCATCGACATCGGCGGCGGGCAGGTCGATCTTGTTGACCACCGTGATGATCTCATGGTGGTTGTCGAGGGCCTGATAGACATTGGCCAGAGTCTGCGCCTCGACCCCTTGCGTGGAATCGACGACGAGGAGCGAACCTTCGCAACTGGCCAGCGACCGCGAGACTTCGTAGGCGAAATCGACATGGCCGGGCGTGTCCATCAGGTTGAACTGGTATTCGATGCCGTCCTTCGCCTTGTACGCCAGACGCACGGTCTGGGCCTTGATGGTGATGCCGCGTTCGCGCTCGATATCCATGTTGTCGAGGACCTGTTCGGTCATCTCCCGCGCCTCCAGCCCGCCGCAGGACTGGATCAGGCGGTCGGCAAGGGTGGATTTGCCATGGTCGATATGGGCGATAATCGCAAAGTTGCGGATATGGGCGAGCGGTTTTTTCATGATGCGCCGGACAGTACAGGGAAAAGGGGGGATTTTCAAGCACTTAACGGCTTGCGCCACCATGAAAATATGCTATTCAGAACAGATCATTAGCGGGGCCGGGGATGCTGTTTAACAGCCTGATTTTCATTTTTGCATTTCTGCCTGTGGTGCTGGCCGGGTTTTATGCCCTGTTGCGGTATTCCGGGGCGGGGGCGGCGTTTTTCTGGCTGGTGGCGGGGTCGCTGTTTTTCTATGGCTGGTGGAATCCGGTCTATTTGATCCTGCTGGTCGGGTTGATGCTGCTGAACTTTATCGCGGCGAAGGGGATCGTTGCCGCCGGGCCGGGGACGCGGGCCGCGCGGGTGTGGCTGACGGGGGGGATTGCCGCCGATCTGCTGGTGCTGGGGTATTTCAAATACACCGATTTTCTGATCGCGACGGTCAATAATGTGGCGGGGACGGAATTTGCGTTGCTGCATATTATCCTGCCGCTGGCGATTTCGTTTTTCACCTTCCAGAAAATTGCCTTTCTGGTCGATTGCTATCGCGGCCTTGTGCGCGAGGACAATCTGCTGCGCTTTATGCTGTTTGTCGGGTTTTTTCCGCAGTTGATTGCGGGGCCGATTGTGCATTATCAGGAGATGATGCCGCAATTCCTGCGCCCCGGATTCAAGGGTGCGGACGCGGCGATGATGGCGATGGGCGTCAGCCTGTTCGCCATTGGGCTGTTCAAAAAGGCGGTGCTGGCGGATTCCGTCGCCATTCCGGCCAATGCGGTTTACGGCGCGGCGGAAGAGGCCGGAGCGGTGCTGGGGTTTCTCGACGCATGGGGCGGGGCGCTGGCCTATAGCTTCCAGATTTATTTCGATTTTTCCGGCTATAGCGACATGGCCATTGGGCTGGCGCTGATGTTCGGCGTGCGCCTGCCGGACAATTTCCTGTCGCCGTATCAGGCCACGGGGCTGATTGAGTTCTGGCGGCGCTGGCATATTACGCTGTCGCGATTTTTGCGGGATTATCTCTATGTGCCCTTGGGCGGCAATCGTGTCGGGCGGGTGCGGCAATCATTTAACGTGATTGTGACGATGTTGCTCGGCGGGTTGTGGCACGGGGCGAGCTGGACGTTCGTTTTATGGGGGGTGATGCACGGGGTGTTTATCGCCGTCAATCACGCTTTGCGTTTTTTCGCGGCACGATCCGGTCTGGCGGCGCTGCGCCTGCCGCCCGTGTTGCGCCGGGGATGGAGAATTTTTTGCATCGGTATGACATTCGCGGTTGTAACGGTGTTGTGGGTGTTGTTCCGGGCCGAAACGCTGGACGGGGCGTGGGCGATGTTGCAGGGCATGGTCAATTTTGAATCGGGGATGGAGCGCAAATATATGGTCAGTGTAAAATACTGGGCCATTCTGGTCGTGGCCGGATGTGTCACGATGTTGCTGCCCAATTCCATGGTCTTGATGTTTGGCGACCGGAAAAGCTGGCTGCGCTGGCGGCCCAGTCTGGCATGGGGCGTTTTTATTGCCGGGATTTTCCTGCTCGGCGTTATGTTCATGCAATCCAATCTGGGCGAGGAGTTTATTTATTTTGATTTCTAGCGTCCGGAGCGTTTTCAAAGCATTGGACCCCCGCCATTACCTTGTTGTGGTGGTGTGCCTGACGATGTTGTTCGGGGCGGGGTTTGCGGGGCTGAATTATGTCAGCAACGATTTCGGCCTGTGGCGGCACCGTGAGGCGGCGCGGATATGGACGCTGGAAAAAACGTCGAAATATCTTCTGGCGCATCGTTATGTCCCGGAAAATTTCGACGCGATCATGATTGGGTCTTCCGTGTCGGCCAATCTGGATACGCGGCGGATCGAAGGTTTCCGGGTGTATAATCTGTCGATGTCGGGCGGCAACATCACGGAGACAGGCGCGGCGGCGCTGGCCTATCTTGCCGCACCGGGGACAAAGAAGCTGCTGATCGTCAGTCTTTATCCGTATCTGACGAAAAACAGCGGCATGAAGAGTTTTCAGATCGATGAAAACGAAGTGGCCGGGTCGTTGTTTTCGATGATTCCGGTGATGGTCTGGATCAGCAAGATACAGCACTGGATCGGGGCGGGGATCGGGGATTTCGACGAAAGCGTGGCCGGGTGGACGAACTTTAATGCTTCCCGCGCCGTGCGGGATATGGGCAGGCTGGCCGCAGAACTCGAACAGGAATTGCGCGATGCTGAAGCGGGCGGCCCTGCGGTTCCCGCACGGCAGGATGAGGTGATCGACGCTGTGGCGCTGGAAGAACTGGAGGCCTTGCTGGACGCGGCGCGGCAAAAGGGTTTGCGTATCGTTGCCTATTACCACCCCAGTTTCGCGCCGCGCCATGCGCTGGACATACGGGAGGGGCGTTGGGCCGTTTACAAGGCACAGATGGAAAGACTGTTTCAGCCCGGGGAAATTATTCTGGATATGAACGGTCCGGATTTTACCGCCTTGCGGGCTGATTTGGAGACCTATTACGACGGCGCGCATTTGAGCGAAAAGGGCACGGATGCCGTGCTGCGCGCGCTCAATCAGGCCATGAAATCCGCCAATCTGGCGGAGTAGGCTCCGCAAAAATTGCATCGGCGCGGGATTTCGCCTATGAATATCCCTTCAGCAAAAAAAATGAACAAAGGGCATCATAATGGGATTTCTCAGTCAACTGACGCAATGGCTGTTTGCCAAAAAGAAGGACAAGGATGTGGTCGAGGAGAATCTTGCCGATCCGGTCTATATCCAGATGGTGCGGCGTGAGCTGCAGGTGGCGCGGGACCGGCAGGGCGGCGACGATTACGTCAGGGTCAGCGATTTTCTGGACGCTCTGGAAGGCGCGGTAGACGACAGAGGCTTCGGGAATATTCTGGGCGGCGGGGATTGCGTGCGGATTGGGGCGGCGCATCATGCCTTTGATCTTGTGGCGGTTGCTCACACGCCGTTTTTTTACAAGATTGCGCCGGGGGAAAAACCGTCTGCAAAGGGTTTTTTGATTCTGCCTGAGAACTGCTATGTGCAGACGCAGCTTCTGGCCGGACACGGGCTGCATTTTCTTGACGAGGTGCATGAGACGGCGCTGGCGAGCGTTTATGCGACGGCTTTGCGCGAGACGGCAGGAAAATCGACGGCGGATCTGAGAGGCGAACCTGGCATGGTGCCTGACGACGGGCGCGGAATGGGGCGGTTTTCACGGGGTACGGCTGTGCATAACGGCGCGGTCATCAGCGTACTTTATATGACGCCGCAAAAAAATGCACCGCAAGTGGCTGCACCCTCTGGGCCGTCATAGCCCCTTGTAAAGACGGGTGTTCTGGGGCATGATCCGGGCCGTGTTTCACTTTTGCTCAGGCAGATTGTAATGGACAAAAAACAGAAAATTCGTGTCGTCGTCATTTTCCCGACCCTGATTGTGGTGGTGATTTTGAGTGCGGTGGTTTATTTCGTGCTTCAGGCCGGAGCGGTTACGTCTGTCGAGCCTTCGGCTGCCGCGCATGAGGCCATGACGCATGTGACGACGGAGCATGCCGCAGATAACACGATGCCGGAGGTGCATGAAGCCATGGAAAATAATGAAGAAGAGGCTCTGTCCTGCGCGTTCGATTTTCTGATCGGGCTGGACGCGGGGGCGGCGGTGGAGCAGATCCTGCCGCTCGGGCGTCCTTACCGTGTGCTTGGCCCGGGTGATGCGGCGACGATGGATTTCGTCGAGGAGCGTATCAATTTGCAGACCGACGATACCGGAATTGTCGTGGCGGTGACCTGCGGGTAGGCATGTTCCGGATGAATAAAAAAAGAGCTGCCGGGGGCAGCTCTTTTTTTATAGGGTGGGTCCAGATATGGCTTCGGGTTCGGTCGGGCGAAGGGCGGGTGTTGCCGTCGCTTCCTGAATGCACTGGATCAGGCCGTGACCGGCGGCATCCTGAACGAACCAGTTTTCTTTCAAGTCGTCCATGCCGGGGACACCGAGAAAGGCACCTTTGCTTGTTTCCGTCAGGGTTTTTTCCATGTTCACACCTCGCTCTTTTTTTACGTTCTGTGGATGATGACCGGGAAATATTGCCCGCTTTCCGTTTCGCCGGTTTTTTCGTCGATCAGGACCATCAGGACCTGAAAAGCGTTCTGGATGTATTTGGCGAGATCGGGCGCGACCGGGATGCCGAAATTACGCACCGATCCGTCATTCATCACAAAATCGAGACGGTTCCGGTTCAGGTCGAATTCCAGCCATGACATCGGCATGCGGAAGGGCTTGTTGTGAAAGATTACCACGCGTGCATGTTCGTTGACGGCCAGATTCAGTTTGAATTCGGGATCGTCGATTTCCGATGCGAATATTTCCGGTGCGGCGTGTTCGACACATTGGTCGATCAGGGTCGTCATTTTTTATGCTCCTCGTTTATCGTTACGCCCATTGAACATGAGAATGTTTAAGGTCCAGTTAAATTTGCATAACAAAAGCGATGGGCGAGGGGCTTTTTTAAACTGCGCCATTCCCGTTGTTGATATAAAAGCCGGAAATATTTATTGAACCACTAAGGGCACTAAGAGGCCGTTTTAAAACGCATCAATTGCATCGTCATTGCCTGAATTTTCTGCAAGGAAAAATTCGGGGAATGACGGTAGAGGGATTTTCAAAACGGACACCGAGAATAAAAAAAAGACCGACGCTTTATGCCGGTCTTTGAGTTGCTAAAGGAGAAACCGTATTGTGTCAGGCATGAAAGCCGGGATCGTTCCGTGGGCCTGTCTGGGTCACGGCTGTTTCGACGACATTCAAGCCGAGCGCGGCTGCAAAAGATGCGTTTCCGGCAACGTGAGTCAGATTTCCTTGCGGCATAAAATTCATCGGATTTTCTCCCTGTCCGTATGTTTCGTTTGCGACGCTGTCGTATTCAGGTTTTATGTTGTCTACCATTTTTTTTCCTTTACGATCTTCTATGGCCGTTTGATCTGGATAGGGGCTTTTTGAAATCCTGTGACCTTTTCACCATCGGTAAGATAGAGATAGGCCATATCGGCGGTGCGCAGACGCGCATGCAGCGAGGCTGGCGTATCGGCGTACAGGATACCCTTACTCATGTCATGCGGCATCAATTCGATCATCCCGGATACGGGATCGAACGACACCCAGGCAAGACGATAGGGCAGGGGCTGGTCATGGAAAATCCACACGCGGGATTTTTCGTTGATCAGGATTTCGAATTTCATGACATCGCCAAGCGGGGTGCGCAGTTGGCGAACAGATGGCGCGATTCCGGTCGTGGTTGCTGTTGTCAAAGACACTATCCTTTTTCCTTTTCCACTGACCTGTTTTATATTCCCTCTACTATGCAGGGGAAAGTTTAAAAAAACGTTTATTGCGGCGCCGTTGGTGCCGGGGCCGGTGCCGGGGTGGGTTCAGTTGTCGGCCCCTCTTCGTCAAGTAAATCTTTCATCGCGCCATGGACGAACATGCCGACAGCCAGAGCGGCAGCCATGCCGCCGATTCTTCCCAAGAATCCGTTTCCGGTGCCCATACTGACGGCGGCGTAAGCCAGTATGCTGGCGGCGGCGGTGACGCCGTAGCGTACCAGCGCGGGATTTTCCTTTCCGATATCCCTGAGGCCGGAGAGTATGTCTTGAAACGGGCCGGGGGCGGCGTTGTTGAACAGGTTTCCGAGTTTTTCCTTCGTCCAGTCCGCCACGCGGTCCGCCGCGACATCCGTACTTCTCCCGTTGGTCAGGGCATGCGCCCCCGTGCTGCCCGCAGCCGCGCCGAAAATGAGGGGAAGAAAAAATCCCATGCTGATACCCTTTCTTTTTTGCCCTATACGGCGGGAGGTTTCGGCGGAATCAGGCTGTAATTGGGCGATGTATAGGTGACCTTCGGCCCTGTATCGACAGGTGTTTGCGATGGCGGTTCCTCGCGGGACGGCGGTGCGGCGGCGGTGCCGAAGGCGATCTGGGTTCCGCTTTTTCCGTGATTCATGACGCTATCGAAGTTTGATCCAAGCGCGTAGGCAATGGCGCATCCTAGCACAAGCGTGGCGATTTTTGCTGTCATTCCATCGCCGAATATGCCCTTCATACCATCCCCGATAAACAATCTTGTCGCCAGCAGGGCGCCGCCGAGTGCGAAGAGCGGTTTGGATAGTCCCTGATTCTGATCGGCCCATTGCCGGATTCCACGCACGATTCCAGAGTTCCAGAGGCCATCCAGACCTGTCGCCTTGGCAAAATCCCCAGCCATATTGGTAACATCATCCCATGTGCCGGGGGGGGTGTTGCCTGCGGGTGCTGCTGGTGTTGACGGCGCTGCCGGATCCGGTGTGGCGGCGGCAGGTGCGGGCGTCGCCAGTGGTTGCGGTGTGGGTGTTTCCGGATTGTTTGGACTCATTGCGGCCCCCGTTTGCGGTGCTGGAGGTTGAGAGGGAGGGATTGTTGTTGCTGCAGGTGCCGGTGCAGGTGCCGGTGCCGGTGCCGGTGTCGGTGCCGGTGCCGGTGCCGGTGCCGGTGTCGGT
>CAYNSR010000002.1:143273-232296 GCA_964400125.1 uncultured Micavibrio sp.
GCAGGTGCAGGTGCAGGTGCAGGTGCAGGTGCAGGTGCAGGTGCAGGTGCAGGTGCAGGTGTATCGTCCGCAGATGCGAGGACGCCTGACATCATATAAGTTCCGGTGCCAAGGGTTGTCGCCGTTGCCAATCCGGCCTTGGTCGTGGCAGTCCATTTGAGTGTCGAAGCGGTGGCGCCAGCAAGGTCGAGTGCGGTTGACCCCGGATAGTTTGCGGCATGCGAAAATGTATGAGCCATGCGGCCCGGGAATCCGGAGATTGTTCCGGCGGTGGCCTGATTTTGATACAGTTCCAGAAACCGGGATTTGAGTGCATCGGGAAGGACCCGGCTTTCCGTCATGGCCTTGAACGTCGTGGAATCGATGCGCGATGTGCCGAGTTTGGAAAAAATTCTTTCGGTCTGCTCTGCTGCGGCAGGGCCTTTGCCATGGAGCAGGAAAAGTTTTTCATCAATGCCCCTGTTGCCGTGGGCGATGGAAAAAGCGCGGAAGCCAGACATGTCTGTTGGAGATTTTGGCGGCGTAGGGGGCGTATACCCGAATTGCGGCGGCGTTGTTTTCAGGAGGCCCAGATTTGTGGCAGCAGCCTGTATGGCCTTGGTAGCATGGATGCCAGTCACGGTATCCGCCGTCAGTTTTCCGGCGTGGTAGACGAATTGTTCGCTCAGGGTTTCCGGGGTTGGCGGGGTCGTTCCTGTCATGGCGTCCGTGATGGCCTTGCCGGAATCGAAGAAGTTACGCATCGATTCACTGCCGCCGACAGGGTTGTCGGAGAATTTTTGGTCCCACATGCCCAGGGTGACGATTTTCGGCAGGTTGTTGAACGCATCGACGACATGCCCGACAGCGATAAGCGAACCCCTGATGCTTGCGCCGATCCCTTCATTGAGGATACCAAGCCCGCGCATGAAGCTGCTGGTTTTCTGTGTCTTGTCTTCGGGTGCGTCTGCCACGGTGAAAACCCCCTGTTTCCTGCCCCTACTATATTGA
Source organism: uncultured Micavibrio sp. (assembly GCA_964400125.1). Classification (GTDB taxonomy): domain Bacteria; phylum Pseudomonadota; class Alphaproteobacteria; order Micavibrionales; family Micavibrionaceae; genus Micavibrio. Next base: position 144,264 of record CAYNSR010000002.1, read on the forward strand.
CATAATCCTAAGAAATGGTTAATGCCGGGTGCGTAAATGCTGGGATGTGGCTATTCGCATTCGGTTCAGGGCCTGTTGATTCCAGAAAACAGAAGGTTTGATTCGAGGAGAAGGGAACACAACACAACGCACCTCTCAATACCGTGTCATCCCGAGCGTAGCCGAGGGATCTGAGTAAGCCGCAACCTGTCAGATCCCTCGGCTACGCTCGGGATGACAGGTGTTTTCATTCAAAAGAAATCAGGCCGCCTTTTGAAGGGGCGGCCTGATTTGAAATTTCTGTGTTTTTTCGTACTTACGATAAGCTTGGCACGGGGGCCATGCTGGGTCTGCGTTGCGGCGTGAAGCCAGCGATGGAGATAGCGTTGCTGGCGGAGGGGCCGTTGAAACCTTCGACCATGTTGCCGAACATTTCGGACAGGCTGTTGGTTGCCTTTTCTGCCAGTTCGCTGCGCTGGCCGAAGAAGTGATGCCCGATCATCGCAAAAATTGCTGCGGTGAAAATGGCACCGACCAAGGGCTTGCCAACCATGCCGAGTTTACCGTCCGCTTTTTTGGCACCTGTATAGCCGCCCATCATCAGTCCGGCCCAGATCCATGGGTTGGTTTTGGCCTCTTCCATGGCGTCATCGCCCAGAGCCAGCATTTTTTTCGTAAACGGATTGGCGGCCAGTTTTTGCGCGAGTTCTGCGCCTTCTCCGGCGACTTCTTCGGCCTTTTCACGGAAAGCGGTGCTGGCGCGGGTGGCATCGTCAACGGTGATTCCACCTTCGGCTACAACATCGCGGACAGGTTCCTCAGCCGGTTTCGTATCGCCCTTGACGGTGGCGACAACTGCGCCAAGGCCCTTGGGCAGAACGGTCGGGAGGGCATCAAGTGCATCAGGACCGTAGCGTTCGACGGCAGAAACACCGACTTGCGCAAGGCCTTCGCCCGCGTAGGACAGGGCTCCGAGTGCGGCTGTGCCTGCGGAGGCGACGGCTTCGCGGCCGACCACGGCCCCGGCGACTGCAACGGCACCTTCACCAACACGCAGGGCGGCTTCGCCGACAGCGCCGTCAGTGGCCTTGTTGGCGGCCCCGGCGACGAGGGCGGATTTGATTGGATTATTCGTGACGGGGTTGCTGACCACGGCCTTTGCCGCAGTCCCCGTGCCGCGCAGCAAGGACATGCCTGTGCTGGCCAGACGGGGGAGGATAAAACGGCCTGCGGTCATAAGGCCGACACCTATGGCATAAGCAATTGGAAAAGGCATGCACGTTCTCCTCTATCTACTCTTGTGGCGGTCTGCACCGCCGGACACCCACGGTTTTTATGCGTTCTTGAATGTTCTAACCGTAGCTTCATCATACTTAAAAAGAGATTAAAACGCTACAAAATTAGCGATATGGAAAAATTTGTTTTAACCTGTTGATTCAATGACGAAAATGACGCATTCCCGTCATCACCATGGCGATCCCGGCATCGTCGGCGGCCTTGATGACGTCATCGTCGCGGATCGAGCCGCCGGGCTGGATGACCGCGCTGGCCCCGGCTTTGATCGCTTCGAGCAGGCCGTCGGCGAAGGGGAAAAACGCATCCGAGGCGACGACCATGTTGTCCACAGCGTTTTGCATTTTCCACGCCGCGATCCGGCAGGAATCGACGCGGGACATCTGCCCGGCCCCGATGCCCAGCGTCGCGCCGTCTTTGGCATAGACGATGGCGTTTGATTTGACATGTTTGCAGACATGGAAGGCGAAGAGCATATCGCGCATTTCCGCCGGGGTGGGGCTGCGTCTGGTGACGAGCTTGAGATCGGATTCGCGGATATGCCCGGTATCGGCATTTTGCACCAGCAGTCCCCCGGCGAGGGAGCGTATCGTCAAGCGCGGTGCGCCTGCGTCAGGCAATGCGCCCGTGATGAGAACGCGGATATTGTGTTTTGCCTGAACAAGGGCGGAGGCTTCGGGGGTGATGGCGGGGGCGATGATGACTTCGCAGAACAGTTTCAGAATATCCTGCGCGGTTTCAGCGTCGAGGGCGCGGTTGAGCGCGATGATGCCGCCAAAGGCACTGACCGGGTCGCAGGCGAGGGCGCGTCTATACGCCTCTGGCATGGTCGCCCCCGTGGCGACGCCGCAGGGGTTTGCGTGTTTGATGATGGCGACCGCGGGTTCGGAAAATTCCGCCACCAGTTCAAAGGCGGCATCGGTGTCGTTGAGATTATTGTAGGAGAGTTCCTTGCCCTGAATCTGTGTCGCGGTGGCAACGCCGGGGCGGTTGGAGAGGTCGCGATACAGCGCCGCGTCCTGATGCGGATTTTCGCCGTAACGCAAGGTCTGCGCCAGCGTGCCGCCGAAGGCGATGGTTGGCGGGAAAGACAGCGGCGACAGCCATTGCGCGATCATCGCGTCATAGGCAGCCGTCATGGCAAAGGCCTTGGCCGCCAGCGCACGGCGCAGATCATCCGGGATGGTTCCGTCATTGTCATTCAGGGCGGCGATGATGGCCGGGTAATCGGACGGGTCGGTGACGACGGTAACGAAGGCATGATTTTTTGCCGCCGCGCGAATCATTGCCGGGCCGCCGATATCGATATTTTCGACGCATTCGCCGAAGGCCGCGCCGGATTGAACGGTATTGGCGAAGGGATAGAGATTGACGACGACCAGATCGATGGAATCGATGCCGTGCGTGTCCATGGAGTCAAGATGGCCGGGGTCGTCGCGGCGGGCGAGGATGCCGCCATGCACGCGCGGGTGCAGTGTTTTGACACGGCCATCCATGATTTCAGGAAACCCCGTATAAGCCCCGACATCGGTTACGCCCAGCCCTGCGGCAGCGAGGGTTTTCGCCGTCCCGCCAGTGGATAAAAGCGCAATGCCGCGTGTCTGAAGGGCGCGGGCGAAATCATCGAGGCCGGTTTTATCGGAGACCGACAAAAGGGCGCGCCTGATCTGCGCGGTTGCGGTTTGAGGGGGCGGGAGGGGGTGCGATTCTGTTGCCATGCACCATTTGTAGACCATCTGGCGGCGAGGTCAAGGTTCAGTTATGCCGGATATTACAGGGCGAAAGGTTGTGCCGTTTCAAGGACGCGGCGCACCTTTGCCAGATCGAAGCGGTCATCGGTGCGCACGCCGGTTTCTATGTCGATCCATGTCACCGTATCGGCGGCGGCGCGGAGAATCAGATCCAGATGGCGGGAGAGATTGTCAGGGTTCAGCCCGCCCGCATAGCCGCAGAAATGGCCCGGAAGCGGAGCATCCCAGGAATCGGGGCTGAGCCCGCGCCCGGCGGAGGCATCGAATAAAACCGCATGGTTGGGAATGTCGCTGAACAGCGGCAGTAAACCCTGTTTTTCCGGGGTGTATTGCAAGATAAACTGCCATTGCGGCATTTCCCTGACCCGGGCGACGAGGGCGGCGGGGTCGTATTTCCCCTCCACCGCGCCGAATTTGAGGTTGAGCTGGATACGCTGGAATCCCGACATCAGGGCGAGGGTTGCGGGGTCCTGGTCGATAAAGCCAAGAAAGGCGTCATCGCAAAGATGCATGGCCTTGTTCAGGCCCGCAGTCTTCGCGGAAAAATCTTCGATCCAGTCCGGGGTCGGGCAACGGGGCTTTCCGGCATGGGAGGGCAGTAGCAAAATTGCCCATTCCACAAACGGGTATTGCGCCGAAAGCGCGGCAAGGTCGCCGACGCTGACGTCGTTGTCGGCCCCGGTGATTGAGCAATATTTCAACGGCATTGGGGGTGTTCCTTCAGGGCAGGGCGTGTTGCTTGCCGGGGTGGAGATTGTAGACGGTGTCGGAAAAGCCGGCGATTCCGGATTCCGGGTCCAGCATCTGGAAGGGGGTGTCGAGGCCGTTCAGGTTTTCGTCGATCCCGAGAACCAGAAAACCGTCATCGGCCAGTTGCCGTCCCATATCGGTCAGGATGGCGGCGCGCTTTTCAGCATCGAAATAGGTCAGGACGTTGCGGCAGAAGATAATATCAAACAGGCCGAGATCGCCCATGTCGTCGAGGATATTGAAGGGTTCGAAATGCACCATGTTGCGCACATCCTGATGCAGGTTCCAGCCATCGTCGGTTTCATCGAAATGGCGGATCAGGTCCTTGACGGGGAGGCCGCGCTGGACTTCGAACTGGGTGTAATGGCCGGTATTGGCGCGGGCAATGGCCTGATTGGAAATATCGGTGCCCAGAATTTCGATGCGCCAGTTCTTGAGTGTTGCCTCCATATCCTTCAGCACCATGGCGATGGAGACGGCTTCCTGCCCCGTCGAACATCCGGCGCTCCAGATTCTCAAGGAACGGTTACGTCCGCGTGTGCGGATAAAATGCGGCACCATCGTATCGCGCAGGGCTGCGAATGGTTTCATGTCGCGAAAGAAGGACGTGTCCTGCGTCATCATGGCTTCGATGACATCTTCGATCAGGCGGGTTTCAGGCACGCCGCGCAGGGCCAGAGTCATCGCATCGAGCGTCGGGTATCCCCATTTGCGGGCCACGGGCGTCAGACGGGAGTCGAGCAGATAGGACCGTTCCGCCGTCAGGGACAGGCCGGAGTGACGTTGCAAAAGATCGCGGTAAAGTTCGAAGTCGCTGATTTTCATGACGGGAGCAGTCTACCGCAGCCCGCTGGTCACGCAAAGCTGGAAAATGGAGGTTAATACTTATAACAGGCCGATTTGGCCGAATTTTGTGGCCATGATTTCACTGTCGAAGGGTTTCATGACGTATTCATCCGCCCCGGCGCGAATCGCGTGCTGGACATGGTTGCGGTCGTTTTCGGTGGTGCAGAAGATGACCTTCGGATGGTCGCCGTTTTCCATCTGCCGCAGTTTTTCTATAAATTCCAGCCCGCTCATGACCGGCATATTCCAGTCGAGGATAATCGCATCCGGCATATGCCGGGCGCACAGGTCGAAGGCCTGATCCCCGTCTTCGGCTTCCTGACAGGCAAACCCCATGTCGGAAGCGATTCGTGCCGCAACCTTGCGCACCACCTTGCTATCATCAACCACCAGACAAGATTTCATAAAAACACCCGCGATCAAAAAAAGACAACCTGCGCCAATCATACCTGCAGGATGGTTAAGCGAGCTTTAATGGCGGGTATTTTGTTCCTGAAACGGCGTCAGACCGCCGCAATCCGGAAAACGATCCGGCCTTCGGCCTGTTCGGCAACGGTCAGGGCAAAGCCGTATTGTGCCGCCATAACCCCGCTGATATAGGGGTGCACCAGACGCGGATCGATGGCGGAGACGTCCAGATCGCGTTTCAGGGCCTGTTCCACCTGCGGGCGGATCTGGGCGTCGGGGCCGATGCCGGTGACGGTCGTCACGCCGCCGTCATGGGAAACAGAAATCGTCCCGCCCTTGGGCAGGGCCTCATGCGTCAGCAGCAGGGTGCAGAGGAGGATTTTTGAAAACCCTTCCGGGCGGTCGTATCCGGTAAAGGTGACGAGGGGGTCCCAGTTCTGCTTTACCTTTTCCTCGATGATGAGAAGGTTTTCAAAAATTTTGTGCACATCTTCGGGCTTGATGGTGGAATCGCGGCCCCCCGTGCCGTAGGCAAGGCGGAAAACCTGAAGCCGCGCCCCGGCGTTTTGCGCGCTCATCGCGATCAGGGCGACGGCTTCGCCGGGGTCCGTGCCCATGTCTTCTTGCAGGAATTCGACGCCGTTATTGACCGCGCCGACGGGGGAGATCAGATCGTGGCAAATACGGGAAGCCATGAGTTCGAGAACGGCGGCATCAACGGTCTGGTTGGTCATGTTCTGGTCCTATTGTTCAAAGGTCACGCTGTAGCCGATTTTGGCGACTTCATTCTTGACCATTGTCTTCAGGCGATCAAGCCCTTCCGTGCTTTGCGCCTCGCAGCGCGTCACCAGCACATTCTGGGTGTTGGAGGCACGCAGCAGCCACCAGCCGTCGGGTGTATTGACCCTTGCCCCGTCAATGTCGTTGACGGCGATGCTTTTGTCGCCGGAGGAGAGTGTTTTGACCGATTGCACTACTCTGGCGACGAGGTTGAATTTTTCCTTCTCATCGACTTCGAAGCGGATTTCCGGGGTGTTGCAGGTTTGCGGCAAGGTCGCGGTCAGGGCCGAGGCCGTGCCGCCGGAGCCGATGATCGCGTCGATCAGGCGGATGCCGCAATAAAGGCCGTCATCGAATCCGTACCAGCCGTCACCGAAGAAAATATGGCCGGAAAGCTCCCCCGCGAGGGGGGCCTGCATTTCATACATCTTGGCCTTGATGAGCGAGTGTCCTGTTTTCCACATGATTGGCGTGCCGCCCATGCGGGCGATTTCGTCGTACATCACTTGCGAACATTTGACATCGCCGATGATGGGCGCGCCGGGGTGGCGTTTGAGGACATCACGGGCATAGATGGCGATCAGCGTGTCGCAGCGCAGGATATGGCCGTGTTCATCGACCGCGCCGACACGGTCGGCGTCGCCGTCAAAGGCAATGCCGAGATCGCATTTTTTCTCGCGTACGACGCGGATCAGGTCTTCGAGGTTTTTATCGACGGTCGGGTCGGGGTGATGGTTGGGGAATGTGCCGTCGATGTCGTCATACAGCATGATATGTTCGCCCGGCAGTTTGCGCGTGAGGCGGCGCAGGATTTCACCGGCGGCACCGTTGCCGTTGTCCCACGCGATTCGCATGGATTTTCCCGGAACCAGCAGCGTATCGCGCATCAGGCGATCGACATAGAGGTCCTGAAGATCGATATCGGTCAGGCTGCCTGTGCCGGGGTCGTAATCGCCTTCACGGGCGATTTTTCCGATGTCCTGCACCGCCGCGCCATACACGGGCTCGTTCAGCAGCGTCATCTTAAAACCATTGTAATCAGCCGGGTTATGCGAGCCGGTAATCATCAGTCCGGCATCGGCCTGACGGTCCTTGACCGCGAAATAGAGCATGGGCGTGGGGCCAAGACCGATCCGTTCGACCGCGATGCCGACATCCATCATCCCGGCGGCCATGGCGGCTTGCAGCCCGGGGCTCGAGGCGCGGCCATCGAAGCCGAGGCAGATGCGGTTGCCGCCGGTCTTGCGTTTGACGTAGGTGCCGTAGGCGCACCCGACGGCGTAGGCGTCGGCGTCCGAGAGATTTTTGCCGATTTGTCCGCGTATGTCGTATTCGCGCAGGATTTCGGGGTCGAGGCGATAGGGTGCGGGGGTGCGGGGTTGCATTTTCGTTGCGCCTTGCATTGTGGGGTCCCTTGGTGTGCCTAGTTGTTCAATATTCACTGATTAAAGTTTTTTATGATCTCGCGCACCTTGTCGCCGATTTCCGGGTCGTGCAGGGCGTAGGCGATGTTGGCTTCGATGAAGCCGATGCGGCTGCCGCAATCGTAACGCTGGCCGTCGTAACGCAGGCCGTGGAAGGGTTGTTTGCTGATCAGTTTTGCCATGGCATCGGTGAGCTGGATTTCTCCGCCTGCGCCTTTTTCAAAGCTGGCGAGATGATTGAAAACATCGGGCTGGAGGATATAGCGGCCAATAATCGACAGGGTTGACGGGGCCTCATCCGGTTTCGGTTTTTCAACCAGTCCTTTGACATCGACCAGTTTTCCATCATCGTTGCGGATATCGAGGATGCCGTAGCTGGCGGTTTGTTCACGCGGGATATCCATGACGGCGACCAGATTGCCGCCAACCCGGTTATACATGTCGATCATCTGCGACAGGCAGCCGCGTTCGGCGAGGACCACATCGTCGGGCAGCAAGATGGCGAAAGGTTCGTTGCCAACGAGCTTGCGCGCGCACCAGATGGCGTGACCGAGGCCGAGAGGCCGTGCCTGCCGCGTCAGGAACAGCGAACCTTCGGGCAAGGCGGTGGAGCGGATTTTTTCCAGCAAATCCTGCTTGCCGCGCGATTCCAGCGTGGTCATCAATTCCGGCTGGTAATCGAAATGCTCCTCGAGCATTTCCTTGGAGCGCCCGGTCACGAAAATAAATTCCTCGATCCCGGCATCGCGGGCTTCTTCCACGGCGTGCTGGATGAGCGGACGGTCGGCCAGAGGCAGCATTTCCTTGGGCATGACCTTGGTCGCGGGGAGAAAGCGCGTCCCCAGACCGGCAACGGGAAACACAGCCTTGCGAACGGGTTTCCATTGTTTCGAAAAGAACATGGTTGTCTTATGCCAGATTATGAGCGGGACACTGGATTAAGGCATAGACCGGGCGGGTTTTCAAGCGGGGGCGTGGTTTTCGTTATTTCAGCAAGAAGTCGCGGGCCGCGTTGAGTTTTGTGGCCATCCATGCGCTGCCCTGCTGGTCGGGGTGGATTTTCATCATCAGGCGTTTATAGGCGTCGTGGATGTCTTGCGTACTGGCATCGCCGTTCAGGCCGAGGATTTTTAAGGCTTCTTCGCGGGTCATGGGGGCGGCAGCAGACTCGGGCGGTGCGGCGGCCTTGTGGCGGCGATAGAGGGTGATGCCAATCGGCCAGAGCGCGGACAGTGCGGCAAGGGCCAGCGGCAGGCGTCCGGTCACCGCCAGTAAAAACAGCGCCAGTGCCAGCGCCCCGGTGATGACGGTGACGATCATCGTCGTCACCTGTTTCGGGGTGGCGATCAGGAAAAAGCGGTAGAGACCGTAAAGACCGATGATGACCCCGAGGGCAAGAAAGAGATAGGGCATGTTTTGTCCAGATGAGTTGTTGAGTGAAAAATTAAGGTTACAGTATACTTAATTATTTTACCGATACCGCCTGTTTAGTTACATTGCGGATTATAATTAAGTATACTGTAACCTTAATTTTATAACCTTAAGTTTCTACCTAATGACTGTCTCCTGCCCGCTGTACAGTAAAACCTGATCATCATTCAAGGCTATAATTTGATGTCCTTGGTTCTCCCATTCGGCCTTTAACACTTGGGCTATGGGACCGTATTTGGGATGATCTGCATGCACCATGACGAGACTTGGATATAGGCCAAGCCCTGTAAAATCAATCAGCGTAGATTTACTAGGATCGTCCATTTTTCCTATATAATCAATGCGCGGGCAGGCTACTACTGCTCCTGCACTGCATCCGATATAGTTTTTTCCATCACCAGCCCATGCCTGAATAGCCTTGTCAAATCCTGAACGCTGCATGTGATCGAGCAAGTAGTAAGTATTTCCTCCAGCTACATAAACAGTTTTATGTGCAGTCAGTTTAGCTTGCACATCACTGGATGTTTTTCCTGAAAGGTCAAAAACATCCAGCATGACCCCCAATTCACGCAAGGCGTTCATCTCCTCCACTTGCCAGCCCCGGTCTTCAAGAGCATAAGCATTGGCAGCTGTTGGAATACACAGGGCTGAGCGTATCCCAGCATCCTCCAAAATGGGCGCTATTTTAGATTGGCTTTTGTCGAGCTTCGAGGCGAGGACAAGTTTCATAGAGCGATCTCTTTTTCAACGCAGCGTGGGGGCGGCAGAAATCAAGTTAAGGTTACAGTATACTTAATTATTATCCGCGATACAGATCAGGCCGCATGGCTGGACAAGAATAATTAAGTATACTGTAACCTTAACTTAGGGGGATGGGGGCTGGAAGCTCGGCGAGGTGATTGTTTTTGGCCAGATTTGCCGTGCGTTGTTGTCAAATATTTTCATCCCGTCTTTGAGCCAGATGTATTCATGGAAATGATGTTTTATATCCTGACTGACTGGCATGCGAATGGCGAATGCTGGGGGGATGTTGTGTTGCCTGAAAATTTCTGCGGCGAACTTGATCGCCTCGCGTGTGCCTGAAATTTGGGCCATGTGATGGTCATGCGGCGTGTTCTTCAAAAATGTAAGCGCGTCTTCCAGTTCAGTTATCACATCGTCGGAGGTGTAAATTTTATCGACACCGACGTAATAAAAAGGGGTTTCAACACATTGGGCACCCGCAAACTGGCCCTTCAGGCTGCTGTCTTGTGTTGTGACCTGAAGCAGCTTGAAGGCAAAACCTTTATGGGTCAGACATTCGTGCGCGGCAGTGGATTCATCGGCGGTGGGTCTGGTGATCTGGGAATATACCTGTGTCGCAAGATTGGGAAAAATCCTGACATATAATTTTGGTTTGCAGGTTTGGTCCTGTGACATCTTGCTTTTCCCTTTGCGTTTGATTTGGATCAGGGAATTCTAAAGGGATTCACGGGGATTACAACTCGAAGATTATGGGAATTATCTTGTGAATTCAGGGTGTTAATTAAGGTTACAAATTAAGGTTACAGTATACTTAATTATTCTGAAGTAGAATAATTAAGTATACTGTAACCTTAATTTGGGCTTTTTAAAAGCGGGGGGAGGGATTAAGGTGGCGGGATGACGCAACCTCTACAAAAAGAAAAAAACATGGAACAGGCAAACAGGCTCGCGGCGCTTCGCGGGGAAATGAAAAAGCATGGCATAAACGGATTCCTGATTCCCCGGGCGGATGAGTTTATGGGGGAGTATGTTCCGGCGCGGGGCGAGCGTCTGGCATGGATCAGCGGGTTTACCGGGTCGGCGGGGGTTGCCGCCGTGCTGGAAAATGATGCAGTGGTCACGACCGATGACCGCTACGATATCCAGATTGAAAAAGAGGTTGATGAGAATCTTTTCACGCGCCGCGTGACCAAGGTGGGGTTCGGTCTGGTCGAATGGCTGCACGACAATATGCCGCAAGGGCAGGTGCTCGGTTATGATCCGTTCCTGCACACGGGAAAGACAATCAGTGAGATGCAGGCGGCCCTGAAGGCGCAAAATATCACGTTGAAGCCTGTGGCTGGGAATTTGATTGACGCGATATGGGCGGACCAGCCCGGCGCACCGACGGCACGAGTGGAAGTGTTCCCCGAAGCCATTGCCGGGCGCAGCGCACAGGAAAAACGCGAAAGCATCGGCACGGCCATCGCGGCCAGCGGCGCGGAGGCCGCCGTGGTGACCCAGCCGGATTCGATCGCGTGGTTGCTGAATATTCGCGGAAATGATGTGCCGCATACGCCGTTTGCGCTGTCCTATGCGATTGTTTATGCCGATGCCCGTGTTGACTGGTTTATCGACAAGGGCAAGATCACCCCTCAGGTACAGGCCCATATCGGCAATCAGGTGCAGGTGAAAGACCCGGCAACGCTGGAAGATTCCCTCAAGGGCCTGGCGGGGAAAGCGGTGCAGTACGACCCCGAACGTTCTGCCATCTGGTTCCGGCAGGTTTTAGAATCCGCAGGCGTGCAGGTCGTCGCACATGAAAATCCTTGCGTCCTGCCCAAGGCCTGCAAGACGCTGCAGGAGCAGGATGCCATGCGCAATGCGCATTTGCGTGACGGGATCAATGTGACCAAATTTCTCGTCTGGCTGGATCGCGAGGGCGGCAAGGGGAATTTGAGCGAGCTGGATGTGGTTGACAGGCTGGAATCCTTCCGTCGGCTGGATAAAGGGTTTCGCGACAGCAGTTTTGATACGATCTGCGGGTGGGCGGCGCATGGCGCGATCGTGCATTATCGCGCCACGCCGGAATCGAATGTGAGCATCACCCCGCCGGGTATTTTGCTGCTCGACAGCGGCGCGCAATATCTGGAAGGGACCACCGATATCACGCGCACCATCGCCATCGGCGAACCGACGCCAGAACAAAAGAAAGCCTTTACCCTTGTCCTGCGCGGCCATATCGGGATTGCCGATGCGCCTTTTCCGGAGGGGACACGCGGGGTTGATCTCGATGTTCTGGCGCATCTTCCGCTGCGCAAGGCCGGAATGGATTACGGCCACGGTACGGGGCACGGGGTCGGGTGTTACCTGTCTGTGCATGAAGAGGGCGGCGGCCTGAGCAGTCGGGCCATGCGGGCCTTCAGGCCGGGCATGGTGGTGTCCAACGAGCCGGGATATTACAAAAAGGATTCCTTTGGCATCCGGATCGAAAATCTGGTTCTGGTGCGTGAAAACGGCATGATCGAAGATGTGAAGGCGATGGCGTTCGAAACGCTGACGCTGGTGCCGATCGACCGCCGCCTGATCGCGCCGGAATTAATGCAAGACGATGAACTGGCATGGCTGAATGCCTACCACGCCCGTGTTGCCCGCGAACTCACGCCCCATCTTGATGCCGATGAAGTCGCGTGGCTGAAGGAGGCCACGAAACCTATAAAAAAGCCTGACGCCGCGAGCCCGAAACCGGCGTCGCGGTTGCCATCGAAAAAGGGGCCGGATCTGTCGCCATAGCAGGCTGTTAGGGACGTTTTCTCTTGTCGAGGAACGATGCGTTCTTGTTGTCGGTGTAGATTTCGTTCAGGCCGGGCGCACGGTTATAGGCCGTATACATGACATTGGTGCAGCGCAGGCTTTCCTGCCAGCCGTTATAGGGTTCGATCAGGTCGCGGTTGACATGGGGAAAGACCGCCCGCAGCGTATTGTTGAAGATGACCGAAAAACGGTCAGTGAAATTCGGCGTCTGGATCGCATTGATGACGAGCACGCCGTCGGGGTTCAGCGCGTTGCGCACCTGTTCAAAAAATTCCCGCGTGACCAGATGTTCCGGGAAGCTCAGGATGTTGCTGTAGGCGTCGATAAAGATCAGGTCGAATTTGCGGTCCGTCTGCGCCAGAAAGGCGCGGGCTTCATCGGCGATGAAGGTTTTGTTGGGAGTCAGGGGTTCGTGCAGGAAATATTTTTCCGCGACATCCTTCAGGTCCGGATCGATATCGATAAAAGCGTATCTGTTTTTGGTGTCTTTCAGGCCAACGGTGAAGCCGCCCGCGCCCAGAACCAGAATATCCATGGCGGGGGCCTCGGTGGGCCGGGAATTGATAAAATTCTGGTCGACATACTGGACATAGGGGAAGGAGGACATGTCCGCCTTTTCCGGTTCTGACGGGATGCCCGAGGCGAGGCTGTGGTTCAACAGCAGGACTTTCGATGTGTCGTTGTCGGAATAACGGACCTCGATGGTGTTGTACTGGTTATGCTTGATGATCCCGAGGGCATTGAAAACAGCGTCGCCGTTGAGATACAGCGAGAGCAAAAAGGCGATGACGGACATCAGGATATAGCGGTTGAACGTTTCCTTGGACAGGATAATCGTCAGCAGGAGCAGACAGGCAATCGCGATGGTCACGGCGTGATGGGTGCCGACCTGCGGCATCAGGACGAGGGTTGTAAACACGGCCCCCATGAATGATCCCGCCGTTGACAGGAACATGATGGTTCCAGCGAATTTCGGCAGGGACTGGCGGGGGAAATAGTTGCTGATGAGCGGGACGGTCTGCCCGAGCATGAAAATCGGCAGGACGAGGAAAACAAGGCAATATGCGGTTGCCACCTTGATCCGGTTATCAAAAAAATCGCTGCGGGTGACGATGTCGAAAAAAATGCTCATCATCACAAAGGAAAGTCCGAGCGACAGGATCAGGGCGGAAAGGGAGGTGTTGAGCAGCAATCTCCGCCGCACCGTCCCGTGTTTTCCGGGGCGGAAATTCCCGCCGATGAAATAGCCGAAGGCCAGCGGCATCAAAACGGCGGCGATAATCAGGGAAACCGTATCTGTGCCGTTGCCGAGATAGGGAATCACCTGCCGGATGGCCAGCAATTCAGCCGACAGGACGACATATCCTTCGAGGAAGATGATAAGAAAAATCAGGAATGTCCGTTTCATGGCATGTCCGTGCAGCATTTTCAGCGGTTCTCCTGATCGGCGGGGGGTGACGGTTTTTTAAGCGGATAGGCCCGCCGGAATTTTTTACCCAATCGCCTGAATGGAAAGAGCATCAGGGGCAGGAATTCTTCCCGGATCATTTTCTGGTCGCTTGCGCCAATTCCGTAGGCCTTGGGCAATTCACCCTTCGGGAAATAATAGGTGCCGAACAAAATGTCGATAAACGGAAACGCCACGACAAAATTTTTATCGTAGGCGGCCTTGTCCGCGGCATGGTGCCAGCGATGGTAGTTGGGGCTGACAAGAAGGTAGCGTGCGATCCCCTTGAATTCGAAGTTCATGTTGCTGTGCGCCCAGTAATCGATTATTTCGATGAAAAGTGCGGTCAGAAGGATACCTGTCCCGTCAAACCCGGCGAAGTGGAGAACAATCGCATTCGCGGTTACAGCCATCAGGATGTCACCCGGATGCATCCGGCCCTTTGTCAGCCAACTCAGCCCCGTAGCGCTATGATGGACGGCGTGGAAGGACCACGCGTACATATGGGTCAGCCTGTGGCGCCAGTAAACTGCAAAATCTACAACAAGCGCGCCGAAGATCACCTGAAAGGCGATTGGCCAGGACTGGATTTGTTCGTTGAAGGCCTGATAGGGGGCAATCGCGGAGAGAAAGCCGGAAGTGAGCCATATTGCGATAATATAAAAGACCGGTCCCAGCACGTTGTCGTTCAGATAGGTAAGGATCAACTCCACTTTGAAAGAGGGGTTGAAAAAACGCCTATCGGGTTCGGCGGGGCGGAGGGATTCGAGCTTGTAGAAAATCAGGCCGAGGGCCCCGATTTTCAGGATAAAAATCAATAACTGGTCAAGAAAGGGATCTCCGGTCGAAAACGCGGTCATTCCTCTTCGTTTCCTGTATTTTCCTGTTCGATCCTGATGGCGTTTCGCCGGGGTTTATCGAACGAGATCGGGTTTTTATTGTCGGTGTATATGTCGCGTGTGTTCATTTTGGACTGGTGGATGTAGCTATAGATGATATTGGAAGTCATGGCGTCGTCGCGGGTCCAGCCGTCGAAGCTTTCACCAATGATCTGCCGGTTGACGAGGGGGAAAACGCTACGGAGGGTGTTGTCGAGTTTCTGGCTGAAGGCACCGGAGAATGTTGCCGAGGTGATAAAATTGGCTGCCATGACGCCTTCGGGGTTCATCGCGTTTTTTACCTGCACGAAGAAATCATGCGTGACAAGATATTCCGGCAGCGTCAGGCCGCCCAGATAGGCATCCAGAAAAACCAGATCGAATTTCCGTTTTTCGCGCATCAGGTATGAACGGATGTCTTCGCTCACAAAGACCTTGTTATCACCCAGTTTTTCCTTGAGGAAGCGTTGTTCCGCGACATCCTTCACGGCCGGATCGATATCGACATAGACATAGCGATTCTTCGTGTCTTCCCGGCCAAAGGTGAATCCGGCGGAGCCGACAACCAGAATGTCTTTCGCCGGGATGTCGGATTTCATCAGCGGGGCGAGGTAATTGTCTTCGACGAATTCCACATAGGCATGTTTTTCCCCGTTGGGGCCGATCAGGGACGAGTCGTTATTGTTCATGATGAGATGGCGGCCCATGTCGTCTTCGAGAATGCTGATGGTGTTGTAGGCATTGTTCGAGACGATGCCCCGGCCCCGGATGACAGGGTTGCTGTTGATATAGAGGGCGCAGCAGGTGATGCCGATCATGATAAGGATGGTTTCGTTTTTTTTCTTCTGGACGACCAGCATGAATATCGCCGTCAGGAGGAGAAAAATGACATTGACGGTGTTGTTGACGCCGACGAAATTCATCAGCACAAGGGTCGAGACGACCGCGCCGAGGAACGAGCCAACGGTGGAGCAAAACAGCATTTTCCCGGTGATGCGGGACAGGCGTTCGGAGGAGAAATAGTTGCTGACCAGCGGGACGGTCTGCCCGAGGAGGAATACCGGGGTGACGAGGAAGGCGAGCGAGTAAAGCGTAATCAGGACGATCCGGTTGTCTATGCCGTTGTTCAGCAGCGTGAAGAAAAAAATCTCGACCAGAACATAGGACAGGCCGGGGAGAAGAAAGAGGGATGAAATGAGGATGTTCCGGGCCAGTCGTTTGCGGACGGAGCAGTATCTACCGTTGACGAAACCGGCCTTGAACCGTCCACCGACATAATACCCGACGGCCAGCGGCATCAGGACGGCGGCGATAATGATGGAAACCGTATCCGTGCCGTTGCCGACATAGGCAGTGGTCAGCCGGATGGCGATCAATTCCGAGGCGAGGACGACATAACCCTCTATGATTATGACAATAAACAACAGAAAAGTTAAGTTCACGCCGTGCCCCCCGTAACTTGCAATTCACCAGTCCCGAGCATCCGATAATCAGGCTTCAAAGACAATAGGTGTGTTGATGGTGTTTTTCGAGGGCCGGGTGGCCGGAAAGGTCAGGGAATCTGCTTGATCCGCGTTTTTGCCTGTGGTACATGAACCTCGACTTTAACCTTTGTTGACAAGAGAGATTTCGCCTTGGCAGGAACGTCCCAGACAGGTCAGGTTGCCACCCGCTATGCTGCCGCGCTCATTGATATGGCAGAGCAGGCCGGGGTGATTGATAAAGTCGAAAAAGATTTCAATGCACTGGAGGCGATGATCGCAGGTTCGCCGGATCTGGGGAGCCTGATCCGCAATCCGCTTTACAAGCGCACCCAGCAGGGCGGGGCCATGCAGGCGCTGGCGCAGCGGGCCGGGTTTGACGGGCTGACGGCGCGTTTCCTCGGTGTGCTGGTGCAAAATCGGCGTCTTCGTACCCTTCCTGATGTGATCCGGGCGGTCCGGGCTGAACTGACCCGCCGCCGTGGCGGCGTCGAGGCCCGCGTCCAGACCGCTTATGCGCTGTCCGACGCACAGACAGGGGCCTTGAAAAGGGCGCTCGCCGAGTCGATGGGATCGGATGTGACCTTGAATGTCGAAGTGAATCGCGACCTGATCGGCGGGCTGATTGTCACGGTCGGTTCGCGCATGATTGATGATTCCGTTCGCCGCAAGCTGGAGCGCCTGAAAAGGACGTTGTCCGGCGCACGGGCGGCATAACGATTTTTCCACCCTCATTCCCGCGCAGGCAGGGATGACAAAAAGAAAACTGAAAAAGGAAAGTAGAAAATGGAAATTCGCGCAGCAGAAATCTCCGAGATCCTGAAAAAGCAGATTGCCGAATTCGGTGCGCAGGCTGATGTCGCCGAAATCGGTCAGGTTCTCTCCGTCGGTGACGGCGTCGCCCGCGTTTATGGCCTCGATCAGGTCCGCGCCGGTGAGATGGTGGAATTCCCCGGCGGCATCAAGGGCATGGCGCTGAACCTCGAAACCGACAATGTCGGTGTCGTGATCTTCGGCAATGACCGCGATATTAAAGAAGGCGACATCGTGCGCCGGACGGGTGAAATCGTTCAGGTGCCGGTCGGTAAGGCATTGCTGGGCCGCGTCGTCGATGCGCTCGGTAACCCGATTGACGGCAAGGGCCCGTTGAAAACGACCGAGATGCGCCGCGTCGAGGTCAAGGCCCCCGGCATTATTCCGCGTAAATCAGTGCATGAGCCGATGCAGACCGGTCTCAAGGCGCTGGATGCGCTTGTGCCTGTCGGGCGCGGCCAGCGGGAGCTGATTATCGGCGACCGTCAGACCGGAAAAACCGCTGTCGCGATCGATACGATCCTGAACCAGAAAACTATCAACAAATCGACCAACGAAAAAGAGCATCTGTATTGCATCTATGTCGCGATCGGGCAGAAACGTTCGACCGTGGCCCAGCTCGTCAAGGAGCTGGAAGATCAGGGCGCGATGGAATATTCCATCGTCGTCGCCGCAACCGCGTCGGAAGCAGCACCCATGCAGTTCCTGGCACCCTATACGGGTTGCACCATGGGTGAATATTTCCGCGATAACGGCCTTCATGCGCTGTGCATCTATGACGATCTGTCCAAGCAGGCCGTGGCGTATCGCCAGATGTCCTTGCTGCTGCGCCGCCCGCCGGGCCGCGAAGCCTATCCGGGCGATGTGTTCTATATTCACTCCCGCCTGCTGGAACGCGCGGCGAAGATGAATGATGACATGGGCGCAGGGTCGCTGACGGCGCTGCCGATCATTGAAACGCAGGCGGGTGATGTGTCCGCCTATATTCCGACGAACGTGATTTCGATCACCGATGGGCAGATTTTCCTTGAGACGGGCTTGTTCTTCAAAGGCATCCGTCCGGCGATCAATGTCGGCCTGTCCGTTTCCCGTGTTGGTTCTGCCGCGCAGATCAAGGCGATGAAGCAGGTGGCCGGGAAGATCAAGCTGGAGCTGGCGCAATACCGCGAGATGGAGGCGTTCGCGCAGTTCGCGTCCGACCTCGATGCCTCGACCCAGAAATTGCTGGCGCGCGGCGCACGCCTGACGCAGCTTTTGAAACAGCCGCAGTTTTCGCCCCTCGCGATTGAGGAGCAGGTCGCTGTAATTTATGCCGGGACACGCGGTTATCTCGATGGTGTCGCCGTCAATCAGGTCAGTGCCTATGAGGCGCAGCTCCTGACAGAACTGCGCAGCGCCGGGAAGGGTATTCTTGACGCTATCCGCACCAAGAAAGCGCTGGATGACGGGATTGAAAAAGACCTGAATGATCTCCTGACCAGCTTCACCAGCCGGTTTGGCGGTGTTGAGGCGAAAGCCGCGTAATAAAATTATTGAACCACGAAGCACACGAAGGGCACGAAGAAAATATGAAGGCTGCCTCCGCTTTTCGCCGGGATGATAATAAAAATGGATCGCTTCGTGATCTTCGTGTGCTTCGTGGTAAAAACTAAAAACGGTAAGTGACGAACTTAAGAGGTAGAAAAGAAAATGACAATTCATAATACAGAAGGTGATGGGCATCTAACGGTTCAGTTTAACTTGAGGGCTGATGTTGCGAATGAATTCATAAATGGCGTTCCGAATGAAAAACTCAAAAAGCTGACTGATCTTCTGGATGTTTATGGAGCTGTCGTGGAATCCATCGGAAAAAGGGAGGCTGCGAATGCCCACGTTTCAGGTGGCTTCTTAAAGGATATCTGGGATTCTATGCCGCCAGAACTCCGCCAGAGATTTGATACGAAAGTCGCTATCACGCTTTCTGACGACAGAAACCTGAAACGTTTTGTGGCAAGTCTCGAACTCGGCCACTATAGTGATGTTATCGATCTGGGGACGCTGAAGATTGTATCTGATAGATACGCCCCGGATGAAATCGATTCTGCTCGGGGGTCTGGGGTGGTTCTGCCGTTATATCCGCCAGCGGATTTGGGTTATCGCTTTAAAAAATAAAGCAATGGGACGGTTGAAGGAATGACGGAATGTTTATTTACATAAGATTATACAATATGAAGGCTGACCGGATTGGGAAGCTTGATTTTCTGTTGGCCTCGTATGGCGCCCGCAGGGAGTGCATACGGAGCGATGCCCAACTGAATGACCTTGCTGATGCTCTCAAAGTGGGTGGAGAAGATCTCTCCCGGATTGATGATCTCAAACGTCAGCAGCGCATTTTTGTCGCAGACCTTCGGAATATTGAGCCTTTGATGGAAAGTTTGATGAGTGAAGAAATGGGATCTATTCTCGATTCGGAGAGAGTTTCTCTTCACGCTCAGCTGCCGGAAAAGAGGTCGCCGACCATTATACCGCCGATTGTTCCCTCGGTGCCGTAGACAGAGGATATAAAGGGCTATGCCTAGGAGGCTATCCTCCTGTGAGCGCACGTTACGTTCTGGAATAAAGGGTTAAAATGCCAAGTTTAAACAGGATGCCGCGATAACAGTAATGGAGAAAAATAGAATGTATGAGGGTAACGATCATTTGGTTCTGAATTTCCAGTTCCGCACAGGGCAACTGGCGATGGATTTCGCCATAAGGAAAGATAATCCAAAGCTGACTAGCTTATACAATCTTCTGTCCGCGTTTGGCGCGGAGGTTAGGCCGCTGGCAAAGTTGTGGGATAAGAAGGGGGGCTTAATGTTAAATGTAGTGAAAGAAAAGTTGACCAGTGGCCCTCATGCGGCCCATCTTAAAAGACAGGTCACCGTTTTTCTGCCGCATGATGGCAATCTTAAGCCCCTTATGTTGAATTTGAGGTTTTCCCCAGAGTTTAACGAGATTCTTGATCAGAAATCTCTCAAAATAGACATTGGAAGCTGTGCCGGATATTTCCTTCTGGATCATGTCGCGCAGCACGGAGAACAATCGTTCATCCCACCAATTTTCCCGCCGGAGAATCAGGGGTTTAATATTAGGTAGTGTGATTCTGTGTCAAAGCCGTTTCGGCGGTGAGGTGAAGGCGGCGTAAGAAATTGAACCGCAAAGCACACGAAGGGCGCGAAGGGTTTCCCGATTTTAAGGGGATGTCTTTGTGATCTTCGTGTGCTTCGCAGTAAAAATAAAAAGGTAACAAAATGCCAAGTTTAAAAGAGTACCGCAATCGTATCGTCTCCGTGAAATCGACGCGGAAAATTACGTCTGCGATGAAGATGGTGGCGGCGTCCAAGCTGAAAAAAGCGCAGGAGCAGGCGCAGGCGTCGCAGCCCTATGCCAGCGCGATGAGCGAGATGATGGCGCGTGTTGCCGCCAATGTCGTGATCGGCCCGCATAGCCCGAAACTGCTGATCGGGACGGGTTCGGATCAGGTGCATCTGCTGGTGCTGGTGACGTCGGATCGCGGTCTGTGCGGCGGGTTCAACGGCAATATTATCCGTCGCACCCGTCAGGAAGTCCGCAAATTGCAGAGTGAAGGGAAAACCGTCAAGCTGCTGTGCGTCGGGCGCAAGGGGCGCGATATTCTGAAGCGTGATTTCGGGGATCTGATTGTTGAAAGCTTTACCGGCATCGGCAACAAGGGCAAGGTCAATTTTTCCGACGCCGACCAGGTGGCGCAATATGTTCTGGAGCAGTTCTCCGTCGGCGGTTTTGATGTCTGCACGCTGCTCTACAATGAATTCCGTTCGGTTCTGGCGCAGCGCCCGGTGGGGCAGCAACTGATCCCGTTCAACCTGCCGCAGGTGGCGGCGTCCAATGAAAATAAAAAGAACGCGCATAAGGCGGAAGTGAAATCGCCCTACAGCTTTGAACCGGAAGAAGATGTTATTCTCGGCCAGTTGCTGCCGCGCAATCTCGGCATCCAGATTTTCCGCGCGTTGCTCGATAGCGCCGCCGGGGAACAGGCTGCGCGCATGACCGCGATGGATAATGCCACGCGCAACGCCGGTGATATGATTAACAAGCTGAGCATCCAGTATAACCGGGCGCGGCAGGCGTTTATTACCAAGGAGTTGATCGAGATCATCTCCGGGGCGGAGGCGGTTTAGGACAAGGTTTTTCTCTCTGCTGTCATCCCGGCGCAGGCCGGGATCGATACGGCGGGGCGGATAGAAAGAATAGATCCCGGCCTGCGCCGGGATGACAGTAAAGTAAAGTTTAGAAAAAAAGGAAGTAGGAAAATGACTCAGGCAAAAGGCAAAATCGTCCAGATCCTTGGCGCGGTGTTGGACGTTCAGTTCGAGGAGGGGAATGTCCCCGCCATTCTGAACGCGCTGACGACGCAGAACGAAGGCAAGACGCTGGTGCTCGAAGTGGCGCAGCACCTCGGTGAAAGCACCGTGCGCTGTATCGCCATGGACACGACGGATGGTCTGGTGCGTGGTCAGGAAGTGGTCGATACCGGTGATGCGATTACCGTGCCTGTCGGGCCGGAAACGCTGGGCCGCATTCTGGATGTGACGGGCAACCCGATTGACGACCGCCCCGCGCCGAAATCGAAAAAGCGTTACCCGATTCACCGTCCGGCTCCGGCCTTCGTCGACCAGTCGTCGGAAAAAGAGCAATTGATTACCGGGATCAAGGTGATTGACCTTCTTTGCCCGTATCAAAAGGGCGGCAAGATCGGCCTGTTCGGCGGTGCCGGGGTCGGCAAGACCGTGACCATTCAGGAACTCATCAACAACATCGCCAAGGCGCATGGCGGCGTTTCCGTGTTTGCCGGTGTGGGCGAGCGTACCCGTGAAGGCAATGACCTGTATCATGAAATGATCGATTCCGGGGTTATCAATCTCGATGGCGAATCGAAAGTGGGTCTCGTTTTCGGCCAGATGAACGAACCCCCCGGCGCGCGTGCCCGCGTGGCCCTGTCCGGTTTGTCACAGGCGGAATATTTCCGCGATGAAGAGGGCCAGGACGTTTTGTTCTTCATGGATAACGTCTTCCGCTTTACGCAGGCGGGTGCGGAAGTCTCCGCGCTTCTCGGACGCATTCCGTCCGCTGTGGGGTATCAGCCGACTCTGGCTACCGATATGGGCGCGTTGCAGGAACGTATTACTTCGACCAACAAGGGGTCGATTACATCCGTGCAGGCCGTTTACGTTCCGGCGGACGATTTGACCGACCCGGCTCCGGCGACCACCTTTGCCCACCTTGACGCGACGACCGTTTTGTCGCGCCAGATTTCGGAACTGGGGATTTACCCGGCTGTTGACCCGCTCGATTCCACCTCGCGCATTCTCGACCCGCGTGTGGTTGGCGAGGAGCATTATAAATGTGCGACGGATGTGCAAAAAACCCTGCAAACCTACAAAGCCTTGCAGGACATTATTGCCATTCTCGGCATGGATGAACTCTCCGAAGACGACAAGCTGGTCGTTGCCCGCGCACGGAAAATCCAGCGCTTCTTGTCCCAACCTTTCCATGTGGCGGAAGTGTTCACCGGATCGCCGGGTAAATTCGTCCAGTTGGAAGACACGATCAAGGGCTTCCGAGCGATTGTCGATGGCAAATACGACCACCTGCCGGAGGCTGCGTTCTATATGGTTGGAACGATTGAGGAAGCCGAAGAAAAAGCGCGTAAACTGGCGGCTGAGGCGGCTTGATTTTCACTTTCTTGCTGTCATCTTGCCTTTATTGTTATCCCGGCGTAAGCCGGGATCTGGGGCGGAAGGCGCAGAAAGGTTTTTAACCGCAGAGGCGCAGAGGACGCAGAGAAGAAAAATGCCAAGACTGATGTTTATATTATCGGCATGTCTTTAATGCCAATACCAAGAATTACAGCTTTTGTGTCGGATTGTAGTTATTTGAATTTAGAGGCTATTAGAAAATAACTCTGCGTCCTCTGCGCCTCTGCGGTGAAAAAAGAAAGGGTGAAGTAACAGCAATGACCGACATAACCCAATTTCCTGATCTTGGAGCAAGGCTCAGTCAAAAAGTTATTGGTGCCGGGATTGCCGTGCATCAGGCGTTGGGTCCCGGACTGCTGGAAAATATTTATGAGGAATGTCTGGCGATTGAACTGAAGGATCAGGGTATTGCCTTTGAACGTCAGAAAACGATCCAGGTTGTCTATAAGGGGCAGGCCCTTGATCTCAGTTATAAGGCTGATTTTGTGATAGAAAATCAGATGATTGTTGAACTCAAGGCAGTTGAAAATATCCTGCCCATCCATGAGGCACAGCTTTTGACATATCTGAAACTCAGTGGTATTCAACTGGGGCTGCTGATGAATTTTAACACGGTTCTTTTAAAGGACGGCATCAAACGGATGGCTTTGAGCGCGAAATAACTCTGCTCCTCTGTGGTAAAAAAGGAAATGAAAAATGACTGAAATGCAGAACGGCACCTTCAACTTCGAACTCGTTTCCCCCGAACGGAAATTGTTGTCCGGTCCGGCGAAGCTGGTGGTTGTTCCGGGGGAGGAGGGGGATTTCGGGGTTTTGCCCGGGCACTCCGCGCTGGTGGCGACGATTCGTCCCGGGGTTGTCGAGATCACCATGGCTGATGGTTCGGAGACCATGCGTGTCTTTATCTCCGGCGGATTCGCTGATGTTTCCCCCACCAATTGCACCGTTTTGGCGGAAGAGGCGGTGATGGTCAGTGACCTCAATCAGGCGGATCTGGAGCAGACGATCCGGAATCTGACCGAAGATATGACGATGGCCAAGGATGATCTGGAAAAAACCCGGATCACCCGCAAACTCGCGCTGGCCCGGGCCAAGTTGCAGGGGCTGACCGGTAAGGCAGCGGCCTGAATCCGGCTGCTGCACCGGGATTTCAGAGAAAATATGAAACGGGATTTTTTTAGATCCCGTTTTTTTCTTTTCAAACGCCGTCCGCTTGTGATATTGCATCGCGCAAATTCCGGCCAATCATGACCGGGATGTTTTACGAGAGTGTGAATCTATGAAAACAGAAATGCAGCGTCCCCTGAACGAGGAATTTATCGAACAAGTCATCGGAGCAGGTATTACCTTTTACGATCAATACGGGACACCGGTCGGGCAGACCAAAGACCTCGGGGTGGTCGCGGAATATCTGCTGGTCACCGGCGAACGTCACAACGGCCCCGGTCTGGGCGGCCCGCGTCACATGCTGTAAGTAGCGAAAGAAAAAACCCCGCAGATGTTGCGGGGTTTTTTCTTATGGCCCGGTCGGTCTCAATCTTCACGCAGGAAGTCGCGGATGCGTGCCGCAGCTTCCGCCAGTCCTACGCGTTCAACGTTTACCCCGTCGGGGAAGGCCCCGTGCAGGCGGGTGGGCAGGCCGGAATCCAGCATGACAAAAACACCTTTATCATCGGCGCGGCGGATCAGGCGGCCAAAGGCCTGACGCATTTTCAGACGTGTGCTCATTTCATCATAGCGTCGTCCGCCAAAGGCGTCGCGGCGGGCCTTGTGCAGGATGGTCGGGCGGGGCCATGGTACACGGTCATAAATCAGCAACCTGAGGGCATCGCCGGGGACATCGACCCCGTCGCGCACCGCATCGGTGCCAAGCAGGCAGGCATGACGTTCTTCACGGAAAATATCCACCAGCGTTCCCGTATCCATCGCGTCGATATGCTGGGCGTAGAGGGCAATGCCGGATTCATCGAGCGGCATATGAATGCGGTCATAAACGGCCCGCAGACGCTGGATTGCGGTGAATAGGCCAAGTCCGCCGCCGCCGGAGGCTTCGAACAGGGCGCGGTAGGCCCCGGCCACCTGTGCCATGTCATCCTTTTTGACATCGGTAATGATATAGGCGCGCGTCATCGCCGCATAATCGAAGGGCGAGGGGACGGAAAGCCGTTGCGGCGAGGGGCTGAGATATAATCCGCCCGTGCGTTCCATCGCCGCCCGCCAGTCTTCTTCTGTATCCCCCGTGCCGTCGCGCAGCGTGGCGGATGTTATCGCGACACCATGGGCCTGCCCCTTCAGGCTGGCCGCGAAAGCGTTCATCGGGTCGATCCAGTGACGGTAAAGGCCAACATCGCTTGATTGGCCGTCGCTGCGGGAAATTTCCATCCAGTCGACAAAATCGGCGGGCTGGTCCTGTTCGTCCAGCGTGTCGAGCATGGCGATCCAGCCGCCGATGGTGATTTCGCCCCGGCGCAGCAGGGCCGAGGACACGGCATCGAGACGTTTTCTGGTGTCGCTGTCGAGGGTGTCGGCCTGATCTTCGAGGCGGGCGTGGAGTTTTGCGGCCAGATTCATCATCGGTTTTTGTAAATTGCGCAGTTTCGCCTTCAGGTCTCGGGCCGCTTCGGGGAGGCCGTCAATCATGGGCCTTGTCGCGGTTTCAATCGAATAGGGTCCGTCGCGCCCGTCGGCCCGCGCATAAACCTGCCGCATGGCCGCGGCAAGGAAGGTTTCTGTCGCGCCAAAGGGATTTTTATCCTTCAGGCGGCGGGACCAGCCGGGCGCGGGCAGGGCATGGGCAGCCTGCAGGATGGCATCGAGGGCCTCTTCGCACACGGCATCGCTTTCGATCAGGTCTTCGACCCGGCGTTTCAGGCCCCGCGCCCGGGTGCGCCGCCCGCCTTCGGGGCCAAGAATCCAGCGGCGCAGCTCGGCGGTTTCCCATGCGCTGAGCTGGGAGGAAAAAGCGCTGTCGGCGGCTTCGAACAGGTGGTGGCCTTCGTCAAAGACATAACGTTGCGGCAAATCCCCGTCCGGCCCGGCAAGGGCGGTCTGGATCATCACCAGCGCATGATTGGCCACGACGATTGAGGCGCGGCGCGATTTACGAATGGCGCGTTCCACAAAGCATTTGTGATAATGGTCGCAGGCGGAATAGACACATTCGCCGCGTTTATCGGCAAGACCTGTTGTATTTGCAGTTCCTAATAAACCGGGGAGCCAGCCGGGGAAATCGGAGCCGCTCAGGTCGCCGTCGCGCGTGATTCCGGTCCAACGCGCCATCAGCCCGGCGGCAATGGCCTGCGCCGGGGTTTTCGACAAGGCGGCTCCGGCAATCATGTCTTCGAGATTGAGCAGGCAGAGATAGTTTTCCCGCCCCTTCCTGATCGCCACCTTGCGGTTTTTCAGGTCGCTATCGGGGTAGAGGCGGTCCAGTTCCTGATCGATCTGGCGCTGGAGGTTGCGGGTATAGGTCGAGATCCACACCGTGCCATCGTTTTTTTCTGCCCAGACGCTGGCCGGGGCGATATAACCCAGTGTTTTGCCAACCCCCGTGCCCGCTTCGGCCAGAACGACATGCGGATGATCGGCATCGTCCGCCGGGGCGAAGGCGGCGGTCAGGCGGGTGGTATAGTCTACCTGCTCCGGTCGCGGTTCGGTTGTGTGCGAGGCCGATAACAGCAGGTTTTTCAGGCGTTCGCGGGCCTCTTCACCCGTGACGGGGTGGTGCGCGGGCGGGGGCGGCGGGGCTTCTTCGGCCCATGCAGGCAAATGCCGCCAGACATGCAGGGAATTTTTCGCCATGATCGCGGCATCGGGGTCGTAAATTTGCCCCAGAGCGGAAAAAATAGAAGGGGTCCACCCCCATCCGCGACCGTTGAACCCCATGACCGATGCAATTTCGGTCGGCGTGATTCGTTTTCCCGCACCCTGATTCGTGTCCGCGAACGGGGTGGTGGGGGAGAGCGTGGAGGACGGGGTGATGGAGGCCGATAACGACGGCGGCGGATTGTCCTTGCGCAGATTTGAAAGAAGCGCCTGCGCCGATTCAAAAATCGCGACAGGGTAATCTTCGAGACATGACGGCAGGGACAGCCCGAGAATTTTTGCCAGACCATGCGGTGTCGGCACACAAAATTCGCCCGGATGAACGAAGGCAAAAAGTTCCAGAACATCCAGCGAAAAAAAATCATCGCTGCCCAGTCGCGCCCGGGTGAACGGCGCATGGCAAACCATTGTCGGTTTTTTGTGCACGAGCATTTTTGCCTGGGCATGTGACAGAGTGCGGATTTCCCCATCCGGCAGAAGCACGGCGGCGTTGCGTGCATTTACCGCCACAACCGGAATGGCGGGCAGGGCAACCGGGTGTTGCAATAAATCCCTGTTTTGCAGGGGTTTTTCGGTGTTTATGTCGGACATTCGTACAGTCTAGCATTCTCATGCGCACAAGTAAAAACCCCGTGGGCATGGTGCTCACGGGGTTTTTTAAAAACAACGAAGAAGAATTACTTCTTCTTCGCGGTTGTTTTTCTTTTCGCAGTGGTTTTTTTCGCGGCGGTTTTTTTCACTGCCGGTTTTTTGGCAGCTACTTTTTTCTTCGCGGCGGTTTTTTTCACTGCCGGTTTTTTGGCAGCTACTTTTTTCTTCACAGCGGTTTTTTTCACTGCCGGTTTTTTAGCAGCTACTTTTTTCTTCACTGCAGCTTTTTTGGCAGCAGGTTTTTTAGCAGCCGGTTTCTTAGCGGCTACCTTCTTCTTCGCGGTGGTTTTCTTAACAGCTTTTTTTGCAACAGCCATTATAGTTCTCCCCAAGGATGTGACCCTAACGACGGTCACGGTGTCTGTATCAACCATAGATACAAGGGATATGATAACCTAAATTTCGAAAATGCCAAATACAGAAAAATAAAAAATATGCACAGGTGGTTGACAAGGTGATTTTGATTCGTTCCGCGTGTCGCATCACCGTGCGATCAGCACATGGTAAAAATGGAATCCGCCGTCGGGATCGCTGCCTGATGCACCCTGAAAGCATCCGGACTGGCGTGCTGTAAATGCGTTTGCCGCCGTATCTATTTCGGAATCGGTGCTGAAGGTTCCGGTGAATTTCGTGCGGGCCGGGGTATAGGCACTGCCCGGCAAAAGGGGCGGGCGCGTTGGGCCGGAAAGGTTGTCGACCCCGGTCAGACGGTTAATTTCTACGCAGACATCCTCCCGGATCCATGGCAGGCCGATCATCAATTCGGTGGCGGTGACGTCCGCGCTGCACCCCGTGCCGCCGGTTCCGATTCCCGGAACGCAGGCCGTAGCGTAAAAATACCATTCGCCATAGAGGTCTTCGCCGCTACGGGTGCCGTCCAGCCATGTCGCGGGAGGGGTTTTGTAGGTCAGTCCGACCCCTTCGGCGTGGAAGATCTTGCAGGGGTTGTCATCGGTGTTGCTGGTGCTGTCGCCGCATCTGGTATTGGCGTAACCGGCGACGAAACTGTTGTCGAAATTCATCTGGTTTTCGGCCGTACCGCGCAGGCGCAGTTGTTCCACGGCCTGCTGGATGCTTTTGGCCTGACGGATGATATCGGTGGCGGCAATGCGGTTGCGGTCGCGTGTACCGCTGTCTTCGGTGCTTTCCGTAGAGCGCGTGATGGTGATGGTCAGGGCCACCAGCAGGGCAATGGCCAGAAGGATGATCCAGAAAGCATTTCCGGACTGCGTCGCTTGGTGATGATTTGGCATGGATTTGCGATAAGCTCTTGATTTTTGGCGGATGATTGGGCCTGATAGGTCCTTCTATATAGTCATTCTATCACGGACCAGAAAATGTCACAAAAAACCGCCCAGCACGATACCGCGCCCGCAACCGATGCCGCCGGAGGCAATCCGCGTCAGGCGAAGGAAAAAAAGCTTCAAGCCATGATCGAGGCCGGGATCAATCCCTACCCCCATGTTTTCCCGCGCAGCCATCAGGCGCAGGAGCTTCAGGATACCTATAAGGACCTCCCCGCCGGGACGGAAACCGAAGACGCCGTGGCCGTGGCCGGGCGTGTTATGGCCATGCGCAATAACGGCATGTTCCTCGATATCACCGATGCTTCGGGCAAGATTCAGGTTTTTTGCCACAAGGACACGATGCCGGAGGACGCTCTGAAGATCCTCGAATATATCGACATTGGCGATATTATCGGGGCTGAAGGCACGATCCGCCGGACCCCGCGCGGGGAACTTTCGGTCAGGGCCGGATGCGTCACCATGCTGACCAAATCGTTGATGCCGTTGCCGGAAAAATACCATGGCCTGACCGATGTCGAGCAGCGCTACCGCCAGCGTTATCTCGACCTGATTATGAACGAGGACAGCCGCCGGGTTCTGCGCCAGCGTTCGCAGATGATTGCGATTATCCGCCGTTATATGCATGACAAGGGCGCTATCGAGGTGGAAACACCGATGATGCAGCCTATTTTAGGCGGGGCTTCGGCCCGGCCTTTCGTGACTCATCATAATGCGTTGGATGCCGATTTTTTTCTGCGGATCGCGCCGGAGCTGTATCTAAAGCGTCTCGTGGTGGGGGGGCTGGCGGATTCCGTGTTCGAGATCAACCGCAATTTCAGGAATGAAGGCGTTTCGATCAAGCATAATCCCGAATTCACCATGATCGAGGCCTATCACGCCTACAAGGATTATAACGACATCATGACCCTGATCGAGGATATGGTGCAGACAATCGCTATGGAAATTCACGGCACGACGGAAATCGCTTTCGGCGACCATGTCATCGATCTGAAAAGTCCATGGCAGCGCCGCAGCATGGTCGATCTGGTCAAGGACCATACCGGTGTGGATTTCATGCCGATGGATGCGGCGGCGGCGCACAGGGCCGCAAAGGATATGGACGTCGTCGTCGATCCCAAGGCCAATTGGGGACAGGTGGTTGAGACGGTCTTTGGCGAACGGGTCGAAGACACGTTGATCCAGCCGATCCATGTGATCGATCACCCGCTGGATATATCGCCGTTATCGAAAGTACATCGTTCCAACCCGCGTCTGGTCGAGCGGTTTGAGTCCTATATCAACGGATGGGAAATGGCCAATGCCTTTACCGAGTTGAACGACCCGAAAATCCAGCATGACCGCTTTATGGATCAGGTCGCGCAGCGCGATGCCGGTGATGAAGAAGCGATGATGGTCGATCACGATTTTGTGACCGCGCTGGAAGTTGGCCTGCCGCCGACGGGCGGCTGGGGCATGGGCATCGACCGTTTGTGCATGATCATGACCAATTCGCACAATATCCGCGAAGTGATCGCGTTTCCGACGCTAAAGCCGATCAAGGATTAGTTGGGAATAACGGCTTGTATTGTGCCGTAACCTGTTTTTCCGCATTGATCATTACGACAGGAAGTCTCGCCAGGTTAAAAATCCCTGCTGCGGTTGAAAGCCGGATTGGTTTGGTGCTGCTTGTTGCTGCATCCACTGCAAGGACGATGCCTTTGGCAAGATGGCCGAAACCATCAAGAAATTCCGTTGTTGTGTCGCTGCCTTCCAGTTTTGCCTGTACGGCATTTTCCATGGCCGATAAATGGCTGGCGGCGATGTTCCCGGCCTTGATAAAAATATCGGCAGGTTTACCGGCATAGATAATCAGGAAGGCTTCTTCCTGCACTGGTGCGCGCATGCCGACAGCGTAATTATCAGTCACATCAGGGTGAATGGTTTCAATGCCGCCATTGCTGGGAATATCAACGGAAACAAATCGTGCAGCCTGTGCGATAAAGGGCGCAGGGCCATATGCCTGCGCAGCAAATTGGCGTTTCATTGTATTATTGATGATCTCACGCTCCATGAACTCGGGCGTGATGCGGGCGAGACCACTGTTTTTCAACTGGTCGACAAGCTGCATTGCTGAAAATAACTGCTGCCGTGGTGTTTCACCTGCGGGCATGATGACAATCGCGTTTTCGCCATCGAACGGTACGGTACTCAGTTCATTGTCAGGATGGCCATGATTGGGAAACTGGTAGGCCTGGCCGTTTATGGCGGCGGTCCGGAATAAAACCCGGACGTCAGATGGGCGCATTTGCTTGTTTTCATCGCCGCGGATCTGCGGATAAATTTGCTGGAGAATATCGTCCCCGTTCATCTCCACCGTTTGTACCACGGCCAGTTTTTCTAGACCTTTTAAGGACAAAACCTTAACCCTCCATTTTGCGATTTTTGCTTTTGTATACCATAATAAATAAGTGTCAATCGATTTAAGCCGATACTGGCCTTCAAAGTTGGCTGACAATCTTTGATAAATCGGGCCGTTCGCGTTCTTCCGGCGGGTGTGTGGCGGTCCCGATATAGATAAATCCGGCGAAGCGTTCCTGCGGGGCGAGACCCATCAGGGTTTTGAAAGTGTCGTTATAGGCATACCATTCACTCAGCCATGAGGTGGCGAAGCCTTGCGCGTTGGCGGCCAGGCAGAGGTTGAAGCAGGCGGCCCCGGCGGAGAGGATTTGTTCCCATTCCGGGGTCTTGTCCGCTTTCGGTGAGGACACTACGGCGATGACGACCGGGGCGCGGCGAAAGCGTTCTGCCTCCAGTGCCAGTTTCGCGGGGCTGGCGTCAGGGTCTTCGTCCGGATAGGCGGCCTTCAGCCATTCCCCGGCTTTGGCTTTCCCATTCCCGGCGATAACGATAAAGCGCCACGGCACCAGTTTCCTGTGATCCGGCACGCGGGCGGCGGCCTTGATGATCCGGGCGAGCTGGTTTTCATCGGGACCGGGGGGTGCGAGGTTTTTAACGCCGGAGGAGCGGCGATGCAGGAGAAAATCCAGCATCTCGGGCAGGTCGCGGGCGGCGGTGACATTATGGTTGGGCATGCGTCAATCCTGACCATGAAGCCGGGGATCATTCAAGATGTTTTTTGCGCGGACAACCGGGGCGGGGGGCGCGTTGCCCACTGGAACGGCGGGCGGAAATAAGCCAAAGTCGGAGGGTTCGTTTTATGCCGGAGAGATGATAATGGGTTTTTCGTTGAAGCTTCCCGATATTCCACAGGACAAGGTTTTGTCGGTGCTGGCGTTGTTCGCCTTTATCGGGCTTTTTGCGCTTACCAATCATCTGCTGGAACAGCAGCCGGAGCGGGATACGCAATTGATCGGCATGGCGACCATGCGCGGGCATGGCACATTGCCGCCCTTGCATGAGGCGATGAACAATGACCGCGATTTGACCGAGATGGTCGGTGCGTTGTCGTCCCGCCCGCCGACCGATATGTTCGTGGCACGCGCCGATGTGGACCGGGATGTTGCTGATATCCTGTTTCGCTGGTCGGGGTCGGATCTGTTGCCGGAGGAAAGCTTCGGACCCTTTATTGACTCCCGTGTCGCCGGATTTTTACAGACGATCGGGGCCATTCCGCCGGAGACAGTGCCGGGAACGATGATTGCGGCGGACGATGCGGGGCGGTTGAAGGAAACATGGTTTCGCGCCTTCGATCATTTCCGCCTGCGCCTGCTCGGGCAAACGCTGGGGAAGAAGGTTTATGCGGGGGGGCTGGAGTATGACATGGCGACGGATTCTCTGGGTGTTCCCGCGACCCTGAACGAACGATTTGTTGCCGCATTGAATACGGCATTGCAGAGCAGCCGCAACAGCGGCGAGTCCATTCGCAATTTTCTGGATTTCATTGACCAGACCAAAGGGTTCGGCAACCTGAGCGAACAGGAGCAGGATATGATTATGGCGATGGAAGTCAGACAGCAAGAGGACGGAGCGCCGCCGATTCCTGCGCCGGGGTCGGGGGCTGTGTCTCCGCCCTTGTCTCCGCAGGCGGCAGGTACACAATTTCTTCCACCGGTTCCGCCCGAGGGGGCTTCGTCAGGCCCATAGCCTGTTTTTGCAGCCACGAAAATTGCAGGACCAGTTTTTGCAATTGCGCCGGTTCACGATCATAGGTTTTGAAGGTGAATTGTTGCGGGTTTTGACGGTGCGGCGGATAGGCCATCTGTTCCGGCATGCCGGGTTTGTGCAAGACGCTCCAGTCAATGCCGGGATGATCGGCGGCGTTCAGGAAACGTGCGGGAACGTCGCGGCCAGGGGATGTGATGGAAACCGAATACAGGCTCAGACTATCGAAAAATTCCAGTTTTGCGCCGTTCGGATAGGACAGGCGCAGGGCGGGCAGGGTAACGCCGTTTTTGACCGACAGCGAATCAAATGCCTCGAGCGTGCAGGCGGGGCCGCCGAAGACCTTGTTGGCGATGCCGACCAGCCGACCAAAATCCTTGCGCAGTTGCAGCACCTCGGTACGCGAGGCTTTTGGGGGGGGATTTTGGTTGAAAAACGCATGCAGCGTCGGTTTTTGCGACATAATATTACCCTATTTCTGATTGTGCTGTAACATTAGTATAAAATCATGACTTACGTCAATGTGCAGATGCAGCATGGCAAGTCTGCGGAAACGGCATACAAATTTTGGTGATTAATTTTGGTTACAGTATACTTAATTATCTTTTCTTATACTTGATTTTAATGCGCCCCGGCGAAAGATAATTAAGTATACTGTAACCAAAATTAGTCACCAAAATTATGGATGCACCATGCCGGAGAAGATTGCCGTACCGTTCAAGATCGTCTCGGACTTTCAGCCCGCAGGGGATCAGCCGCAGGCGATTGCCGTTCTCGTCAAAGGGGTGCGCGACGGGCAGGCGGACCAGGTTCTGCTTGGCGTGACCGGGTCGGGCAAGACGTTTACGGTCGCACATGTCATTCAGGAAACGCAGCGTCCGGCATTGATCCTTGCGCCCAACAAAACGCTGGCCGCGCAGCTTTACGGGGAGATGAAGGCGTTCTTTCCCGATAATGCCGTGGAGTATTTCGTATCTTATTACGATTACTTCCAGCCTGAAGCCTATGTGCCGCGCACCGACACCTATATAGAAAAAGATTCCTCTATCAACGAACAGATCGACCGGATGCGTCACGCGGCGACGCGGGCGCTGTTCGAACGGCGCGATTGCATTATCGTTGCCTCGGTGTCGTGCATATACGGTATCGGTTCGAAGGAAGATTATCAGGCGATGGTCTACGATATTCACAAAGGCACGAAAATAGACCGTCAGGACTTCATCTCCAGACTGGTGGAATTGCAGTACAAGCGCAACGATATGGCCTTTGGCCGGGGGACGTTTCGCGTGCGCGGCGATACGGTCGAAGTTTTCCCGGCGCACTATGAGGACAAGGCGTGGCGTTTTTCCATGTTCGGCGACGAAATTGAGGAAATCACCGAATTCGATCCGCTGACGGGTGAAAAATTCGTCAGGATGGACGGGGTGAGGATCTATGCCAACAGCCACTACGTCACCCCCGGCCCGACCATGCAGCAGGCGATGGTCAACATCAAAAACGACCTGAAGATCAGGCTGGAGGAATTGCGCGGTCAGAACAAATTGCTCGAGGCCCAGCGGCTGGAGCAGCGCACGACATTCGATCTGGAAATGCTGGCGGCGACGGGCATATGTTCGGGGATCGAGAATTATTCGCGCTACCTGACCGGGCGCGCGCCGGGGGAGCCGCCGCCGACTTTGATCGAATATATGCCGAAGGATGCGTTGTTCTTCCTCGATGAAAGTCACGTCATGATCCCGCAATTGCAGGGGATGTATAACGGCGACCGGGCGCGGAAAATGACTCTGGCCGAATACGGTTTTCGCCTGCCGTCTGCGCTGGACAACCGCCCCCTGAAATTCGAGGAATGGGACCGGATGCGCGGGCAGAGTGTTTTCGTTTCCGCCACGCCCGGCCCCTGGGAACTGGAGCGCACCGGGGGAGTTTATGTCGAACAGGTGGTGCGCCCGACCGGACTGATCGACCCGCCGGTTGAAATCCGCCCGACCGAACATCAGGTCGACGACCTGATGGGC
Organism: uncultured Micavibrio sp.; assembly: GCA_964400125.1. Classification (GTDB taxonomy): domain Bacteria; phylum Pseudomonadota; class Alphaproteobacteria; order Micavibrionales; family Micavibrionaceae; genus Micavibrio. The sequence goes on from CAYNSR010000002.1 coordinate 178,740, forward strand.
GAATGCAGACGCGTGATCGCGGCGGGCGGGCGGATTCTCGTCACGACGCTGACCAAGAAAATGGCCGAAGCCCTGACCGAATATTTAAGCGAAAACGGCCTGAAGGTGCGTTATTTGCACAGCGATGTCGATACGCTGGAGCGCATTGAAATCCTGCGCGATATGCGTCTTGGGGCTTTTGATATTCTGGTCGGAATCAATCTGTTGCGTGAGGGGCTGGATATTCCCGAATGCATGCTGGTGGCGATTCTGGACGCGGACAAGGAAGGGTTCCTGCGGTCGAAAACATCGTTGATTCAAACGATCGGCAGGGCGGCGCGGAATCTGGATGGCCGGGCAATCCTGTATGCAGACACCATGACAAAATCGATGAAGGCTGCAATTGAAGAAACTGACCGCCGTCGTGAAAGGCAGCGTCTTTATAACGCGGAACATGGCATTACGCCCGAAAGCATCCGCAAGAATATCGGTGACGTCATGCAAAGCGTTTATGAACGCGCCGATCATGTCGATATTTCAGGCATCGGTCCCGGCGGGGAATACGCATCGCCGGAGGAACTGAACAAGGCCCTGGGCAAAATGCGCAATGCCATGCAGGCGGCAGCGGCGGATCTGGAATTTGAAGAGGCGGCGCGTTTGCGCGATGAAATTCGCAGGCTCGAGGAGATGGCGCTTGGCCTCAGTAGTGTGGTGAAAAGAACAGGCCCGCGAAAGCGTGTCACGAAACGGCGTTGATTTTTTCATAATAAGTAAGACTTTTCGATTTTGCTGGAGAGGGGGCGGGGGCTTGTGGCACAATCACCTTACCGCAACCCCGAACCGGAGATATGATCGCAGCCACTCTGTCGCGTTCCCTCAGAACACTCTTCACTCTGGCCGCCATCGGTGTGGCGCTTGTGATGCCTCTTGTTTCCAGAAATTCTCAAGGTGATCTGGTTTTTGGAGCCAAGCTGTCGCATAACTTCAATTCAGGCAATCAGGGCAAGCTCGGGACTCTCTCCGCAGTCGCAACCGGACCAAAATTACAGGAACATAATGTTCTGCGTCTGGTTGATGCGGTGAATATCGCGTATGACGAGCGCCGCAGAAAAAAGCAGGACGGCGTTAAAAAAGCGCCTTGTCATATCAGTCTGGCCAGCAAGGCCGAGGTCAAGCCGCTTTTGTCCCTGCCGGTCGAGCGGCCCGCCTGGATCACGCCGGACAGGCGCGAGGAGCCGGTTTTCTCCTTTATCCGGGCATGAGATTTTCCGGCTTTTCCACAGATTCCATTCAAAAGGATGGCTGAGGCTTTGCATTCCGGTGGAACCGGGGTACACTTTTGCGAGACACGGGGTTTCGATTCGCAAGCCCCTTCACCAATTTCCTTCCCTTGTTCGGGGTGAAACAATGTTTGATAACGTTCGTAGACTTTCGCTCTTGTCTTTGGTTGCTGTTCCGGCGCTGATGCTGTCGGCTTGCGGCGATCTTGCCCCGGAACCGTATCACGGCGTTCCCTATACGCATGAAAGAACCGCCGGGACCGGCGTTGCTTATGTGCGTGGCAAGATGATGCCGGCCAAGGAAACGAAGACGGAGATGATGGCCCCTCCTGCGGCCAAGGTTGAAACGCCTGTGGAAACGCCCCCGCCGCCGCCCGTTGAAGCGCCCGTGACGCAGGGCGACAAGCTGTTCGACCAAAGGCAGGCAAAATAGATTTTTACGGCAGAATTCAAAAAGCGCGTCCCGTGCGGGGCGCGCTTTTTTGTTTCGAGGATGATAAAAAACACGGGCTATCTTGCGATGCCCGTGTCTGATTTTGTCTTTTTGCCAGTCGCTTATGCGGCTTCTTGCAGGTTGGACGCGAAGGTCTTTCCTTTTTCTGTGGTCAGTTCATAGCTGACTTTCTGGCCTTCGTTCAGGGAATTCCATCCGGCTTTTTGTACGGCGGTGATGTGTACGAACACATCCGCACCGCCTTCGTCAGGCTGAATGAAGCCGAAGCCCTTTGTCCCGTTGAACCATTTTACTGTACCTGTTGCCATTGAAGTCGTCTCCTTAAGCACGTTCATGTTAGCGCGGACCGCCACCATGCGGCTCGCATCGATAGTTTGATGCCGTCCGCGCAACCGTGGTTGCAGAAGAGTCGTCTTATCAAACCTGTGGATATGCTTGCCTGTTTTGGCCTTTGTCGTCAATAAAAAAGGTTAACGGGAGCCTAACCGTTTTTTAAGGCGTTTTGGGGCATACTGTCATTGTTGTTTCCAGAAAATGGCGGCGCAGGCGTGAAGTCCTTTGATATACAAGAGGCCCGGAAATTCTGGGAATATGCGAAACTCCCCGAATTTTACGAAAGCCGTCTCCGGGACGGAGGCACCCTCGCGGAGGCCGAGGGGTATATGGCCGGATACATCCCGGACCATATCGATCACACCACGATTCGCCATGAAAACAGCACCGCCGTCGTCTTTCATGATCGGCAAACGCATGAAATTATCGTCGCCTTCGACGCATCCGGCGAGGCGGCGGACAGGAAAGACAACGCCAAAATCTGGAAGGACGAGCATCCGCTGGGCGGGCATGTCCATCACGGATTTAACAGCGCCCTGTTCAAGGAAGACCCGCAGAGCGGTTATCTGATCGACGCCGTTCGCGACGAGGTCACGCGCTATGCCGCGCTGGACGAGAGCAGACCCGCCGCACTGAACCTTGCAGGGTTTTCAAAAGGCGGTACGACGGCGACTGCCTTTGCCGCCCAGTGGATGGCGGAAGGATTTCCCGGGAGCGACAGTAATGTCAGGATGGAAAAGCTCTACACATTCGGCAATCCGCCGCTTGGCGACAAAGATTTTACCGCAGCCTTCCGGCAGAGCGCGGAACGAAACGGGCTGCAATCCAGACAGATCATCATGGGCAACGATTCCGTTCCGCATGTCATGACAAATGCCGGGCCGTGGTACATTCCCGGAATGTACGATAACCACACGGGCGATGTCATCCATATCAGCACGGATCGGTCCGGCGCGACGCGCATTGCGCTCAACCCTGCGGAAAAAGAGACCAGCCGCATCCGCGCCGATGCGGCGGAGCGGGACTGGCACGGAATCGAGGGCTACACACAGTCCTTTGACGAGGCGGAGGCCGTGATCGGAAAAGACTCCGCGCAATTCCATCTGGTCAAAGCGCCCATAGAGGAAAGAATCTTCAGCGCACACGGCCCCGCCGGACCGGAAAAAGGGTTTGTGCCGTAACCCGCATCCTCAACACACCCGTTCCGCCTGCGTTACGGTTTCGGGTTTTGCAGGGACAGGATTTTTTCAACATCGACCGGGTTTCCGAACCAGAGTTCCTGAACGCGCGGGTCGTGCGACAATTTCATCAGGGCGCGCAGCGAACAAAATCCGCTGGTGATGTTTCCGTCTACAATGGGATGATATCTCGTTCCGTCCAGAGGTTGACCGGAGGGATCAAGAAATTCCATGTTTTGATTGCGGGCAAGCGGGGGGCTGGAAACAAATTTTGCAGGGAAGCAAATTTTATCGGCATCAAAACCCGCAGGCACTTTTGCAAGCGCATAAGGGGCGCCATAACGCAGGACGGCATGATTGAATACGGCGCAGAGCGGATTTTGATAAAGCATCGACCTGTTCTCCTTTTTTTATTTGCAGGTGCATGTTTTAGGAAGCTTTGCGGCAGCGTGCAAATTTTATTTAAAATCTTGTCCAAAATTGATCGGTGTTTTTCCTGTATCCTTTTGAAAAATAGCAGTTATTTAAAACTTCTAATTTACCATAAGAATATCACCCCACGGTCACAATGAGGACACAGACGGTGATGAAGTTGATCTGGACCTCGCGCTCTCTCACGGGGAACACCTGAAAGATCGAACCTTGAGAGGAATGAGCAAGAATGGGTGGGAATACCATGACTGTCATGATGGAAACTTGCCTGATTATCGCCCTGTCCTTTGCCGTGTTCTCGGCTGTCGCCACTGTTGGCGCCAGTCTGGCACTCGGTATCGGCTATGAACGCCTGAGGGCAGGGTTCGAAGTCATCCGCAAGCAGACTGGTTACTTCAGTGACCAGATCTACAGGCTTGATACGCGTGTAGAAAAACTGGAGAAGCAGGATCGTCCTGCACCGGCAGAAATCGCCGTAACCGCACAGGCAGAGGAAGCAGACGAAAAACCTGCGTATCTGTCAGTCAACAGCAGCGCCATTGTTCAGGCGAGACGGGAGCAGAATCCGGATGTGTCGTTCGACGCGACCACTGCCCCATCGCAACGTGTGTTGCTGGAAGGTGATTTCAGACCTGAGGGAATCAGGTTCCACTAATCTGTAACGGAAGTTTAGAAGGAGAAAGTAAAACGGTGCTGGAACAAGCAGGGCGGCTGTGCAAACAGCCGCCCTGTTGTTTTATGACTTCGGAGCAACTGAGATAGAGAATGCCTTAAAGCCCCAATTCACTGGCGCAGCGCGGATCGATGTGAGTCATAGAATCGGGAATGATTCTGGCGGGGTGCGGCGGTTGCGGTGCCGGGGCGAGCAGTCCGGCGGCGACGCGCTTAAAATGGTCGCATGTTTCCGGCAGGGCGGCTTTTTCCGCCCAGTATTCCGGGGAGCCCAGCGTGACGCAAAGCGTGTCGGCATCATAGGTCATATCGATTCGTCCTTTTTTCTTTTGCAGCTTGTTTTCAGGTGTGTTTTGGCGGGTATTTTCGGTCCGCCAGATGAGAATTATTCCTAATGATAATGATTGTCAATTGCATTTATGGGGAGATGCATATTTTCCCAAGGCAGACTTGTTGATATCGAAATTATCGCTTTTTCACAAAGGGTTAAAACCATTTGTTCGCATCGCAGCATATCCTTCTTGTTCTGTATCAGTCGTATAAATGGTAAAACAGATGCGGGGATACAGGCAAAACACCGACCCCGCTGGGAGAAAAAACAAACGGGAGGCATCATGATTTTGACCATCAACGACATTACCAACCGGGTCAGGGACTTCACGGATTTCGATGGTCACGAAAAAATCATCGTGGCGGAGGACCCGGATATCCGCTTCAAGGCCTTTATCGCCATCCACAATACCAATCGCGGCCCGGCGCTGGGCGGGTGTCGGTACTGGTCGCGCTATGATAACGACGATCAGGCCATTTGCGATGTCTTGCGCCTGTCGCGCGGCATGACCTACAAGAACGCGCTGGCGGACCTGCCGCTGGGCGGCGGTAAGGCGGTGATTGTCGGCACACCGGGAACGCGCCACCCGACGCCGGACATCATGCGTGCGCTGGGGCGTGCCGTCGATTCCCTGCATGGGAAATATATCACCGCCGAAGATGTCGGTATGTCGGTCGATTATATCCTCGTCGCGCGTGGCGTGACGCGCCATGTCGCCGGGTTGCCGATCGAGATGATCGCGGGCCAGCAAATGCCGGAGAATTTGCGCCTGCATGAAATTCCAAACGCCGATCCTTCGCCCTATACCGCGTATGGCGTGTTCGAGAGTATCAAGGCGGCCGTGTCGCATATGCTGAACCGTCCGGCGGGTCTGGACCAGTTGACGGGGTTGCGGGTTTCCGTCAAGGGGTACGGCAATGTTGCAAGAACCCTGTGCCGGATGCTGGCCGATGCGGGGGCGGCGGTGACGGTTGCGGAGATCGACGATTCGCGGATTGCACAGGCCGCAGCAGATGGTTTTCATGTCTTGCCGAAGGATGCAGAAATCATGGCGTATCCGGCGGATATTTATGCCCCTTGCGCGCTGGGCGGGGACTTGAACGACATCACGCTTTCGTTTTTGCAACAATCCGGCGTTAAAATTATTGCCGGTTGTGCGAATAACCAGCTTGCCAAACCCTATCATGCCGATGAGTTGCGCAAGCGCGATATCTTGTACGTTCCCGATTATGTGGCGAATGCGGGCGGTGTGATTTCGGTGGGGATGCAGCATATCTGGTCCGAAACGCCATCCCGGGAAACGTTTCCTACCCACACGAAGGTTTTGCACCGCATCCGCCGGATTCACGATGCGTCCCGGGAAATTTTTGAGCGGGCCGATATGGCCGGAGCGAACACGGCGGAAGTTGCAGACCGGATCGCCAGAGAGATGTTTGCGACGGCGAAGCCGGGGCGGGCGGCAAAGGCGGCCTGATGCGACGGCCCCGTGGCCGGGTTTTTACAATCCGGGTCGCAAACGGGGCTGTTCCTGCCGGGATTATCCCGCTACACTGGGGGAGAGTTTTTCAGGCGGGGAGATATGGCCGTGTGGATCCTGATCTGGGTTCTTCTTTCTCTTTTTATACTTGGTGTGGCGGCATGGTCTTTTCAGATCCTGTTTCGCCAGAAGGCGGCGTGGCGGGATTTTGCTACGAAGAAGGGACTGAACTATCAGAACGGGCCGACCTTTTTGTCATCCCCCATTATCGGCGGCAATATCGGGCCGTACGGTTTTGGCATGTTTGCGGAAGAGCGTCCGACCAATGATGCAAGGGGCCAACGTTATAATACTGTTATCGAACTGGCCCTGCGCCGTGGCATGCCGACGGCGGGCGCGATTGGAACATCGATTATGGTGCCGTTGATCGAGCAATTATCCGGTATGACGCAGACCGTTACGATCAATGATCCGGACTGGGACCCGCAATGGGCTATCCGGACCAACGATTCCCGTATCCTCGAGGCCTATCTGACACCGGCGCGGCGCGATGTGTTAAAAAAAATCTTCCGGATGAAAATCATGGCCGCGTTGTTTGTCTTCGATGAAAACGATGCGGTGTTGCGGATTGAAACTGCCGATCCGTTGCAGAATGCCGAAAAGATCGACAAGGTCCTCAAAGGCATGATCGCGCAACTGGAAATCCTGACTCCCGATGCCGTACCGGAAAAACCTGCCGGGCAATAAAAAACCCCTCCTGAAAAAACCGAGGGGTTGAAGTTTATGCCGGTATTCTGTGACCAGCGTTTTGAATGAAAGAACACACCTTCAATTTATTGCCGTTGTCCGGGATAGGTATGTTTTAGGCCTGTTTGCGGGATGAGTCAAGAAAAAATAGTCTTTTGCGCTATAAAAAATCATAAGAAAACCCGTGAATACCCGGACATTTCCCTCCTCCCGCTATTCGCAGGAGGGGGAAAGTCTTGGAATTTTATTCGGCGGCGGCCTCTCCGGCAGCCGGGGCGGCGGGTTCAGCGGTCGGGGTTTCGGGGGTGGTGGCTGCGACCGGTGCGGTTTGCGCGGCAAGGGTCATCTTGACAATCTTGTCCGGGTTGGCGGGCGGTTCGCCACGGGTGATCTTGTCAACCACATCCATGCCTTCGGTAACCTGACCCCAGACGGTGTACTGGCCGTTCAGGAAGCTGCAATCCTGAAAGCAGATGAAGAACTGGGAATTGGCGCTGTTCGGGTTCATGGTGCGGGCCATACCGACGGCACCACGGCCAAAATTCGTATCGTTGAATTCAGCCGGAAGATCCGGGTAGGTCGAGCCGCCGGTGCCTGTGCCGGTGGGGTCGCCGGTCTGGGCCATGAAACCGTCAATCACACGGTGGAAAACGACACCGTCATAGAATTTTTCCTGCGTCAGCGTCTTGATGCGCTCGACATGTTTGGGCGCAACATCGGGCAGCATCTGGATGGTGACACGGCCATGCGGCAGGTCCATCAGCAATGTGTTTTCCGGGGTACCTTCGGCGGCAAAGGCGGGGGCGGTGGTCATGATTGCGAGACTCCCAAGCAATAGTGTGAATTTTTTAAGCATCGGATAAATCCTTGGTTAAAGGGTCAATGGTGATGACAGGCACAGTCGTGCCATACAAGGCCGGAGGGTGCAAGGGCACCACCCGTACCTAATCAAGAATATCCAGCCATTTGCGGCGATTTAATGACCAATCGATTGTTTTTTCAAGGGATTTGCTAAATGTGCGGGGTGGCGCCCAGCCCAGCAGGCGCATTTTGGTCCCGTCCAGCGCATAGCGCAGGTCATGGCCGGGGCGGCTGGAATGAAAATCGACCATGTCGTAGCGGAAATCACCAACCCCCGTCCGGGCGATGACCTGTTCGGCGATCATGCGGGCCAGAGTCAGGTTGTCGATTTCAACTTCGCCGACGATGTGATAGGCGGCAACATCGCCCTGCGGTTCGTTCCGCCACGGTTCCCGGTCGAGCAGGAACAAATGCGCGTCGGCAACATTGCGGGCATGAATGTAGTGCCGCATTCCGGCGCGGGTTTTATCGGGGGTGGCGTGGATCGGCGTGGTTTCGCCGTTCAGGGTATTGCGGATGACCTTGGGGATGAATTTTTCTGCGTGCTGGCGTTCGCCGAAAATATTCATCTGCCGGGTGATGATGCAGGGAAGGCGATAGGTGTTGGCAAAGGACACGACCATTTGTTCCCCGGCGCTTTTCGTCGCGGCGTAGGGGTTTTTCGGATCGTGGCGGTCTTGTTCCTTGTGGCCGGGATTGGCGACGTCGAGCGGCACGGGGCCGAAGACTTCATCGGTAGAAAAATAAACAAATAGCGCAAGATTGGGCAGTTCCCGCGCCATGTTGAGCATATTGGTGGTGCCGACGACATTGGCCATGACAAAGCGCATGGGATCGGTGATGGAGTGATCGACATGCGATTCCGCGCCGAGATGCAGGATATGGGTGACCGCAGAAAGTTCCTTGACCAGATTCATTCCCGCGGGCTGGCGAAAATCGTAGCCGACATATTGAAAGCGCGGGTGGTTGAACGGATTGATGTCGATATCGCGCAGACGGTCGAGCGACCCGGAATAGGTCAGCGAGTCGATGCCGATAATCGTGTCATCGGTATTTTTGAGAATATGTTCGACGAAATGGTGGCCGACAAACCCGGCGGCGCCGGTCAGTAAAAAAACCCGCTTGCTCATGCCCCGGGTTTATAGCGAATCGGGGACGGGGGCAACGGGAATGATCTTGCTGTTGTGGTCCTTGACCATCCCGGCCAAAGTCTGGACGCATTTGTGGCAGTCGCCGTTGATGGGTTCGCCGCCGGAGCAGGCGGCATAGGTTTGATTCAGCGTGACACGTTCCGCCTGCGCGGCGGCAGCATCGAAATGGGATTGTACATCCTTGTCCGAAAAAGGATTGCAGACGCAAATATACATAATAATACCCCTTTCAATGGTGGCGGGATGGTGTGATCTTGGGGCAAATTTAACGCAAACAATAATCATTCGCAATAGATTTTGAGAGGGGGGGCATGGATTCCGGCCTGCGCCGGAATAACAGGCCGGGGCAATTATTCCCCATGAAGGCGCTTCTCATATTGCTTGCATAACGCTTGCGGTCACGGGCATACTGCTGCGCGAGTGACCGGGCGTCCATATCATTTGGGCCTCCTTGTGAAGCGTTGAACGCTTCACAGCTGAATCAGATGCTTGGCCATCACTCAATCTTGTATTCAGACCGGGCTTGGCTTTCTATGACAAAGAAGAAAAATGTGTTGCTGATCGCAGATAGCGAGAAGGCAAGCCAGAAAATGCTTTCGCTTTTTCTGGATGAAACGGAATTCAAACTTGTCGATTGCGCAACAGGCAAGCAGGCGCTCCAGCTTTGCGTTTCTATCCGTCCTGATCTGGTGCTTGTTGATCCTGACCTTCCCGATATGGATGGGCCGACCCTTATCCGGGCTTTGCGCGAATGGACGGAGGTGCCGATTATCATCATCTCGGTCGATACGGACAATGAATCCGTTATTTCATGTCTGAATGAAGGGGCCAGCGATTATGTTTTCAAACCCTTCAATGCCGATGTTTTAAAGGCGCGCATCAATGCGGCCCTGCGCTCGGCGGCGGTGCAGGAAACCGGGGAGCCGGAACTGGTGAACGGCCCGTTGCGGATGGATCTGGTACGCCATGAGGTGTTTTTGAATGACGATCTTTTGGCCTTTACGCCCAAGGAATATAATCTGCTGCGCTATTTTATCACCCACCGGGGCAAGATGTTGCCGCACCGTGAAATCCTGAAAGAAGTCTGGGGCGATGCGCATGCCGAGGATACGCAGTATTTGCGCGTGTTTGTCGGGCAGATCAGGGAAAAGATCGAAAACGACCCCGCGATGCCTGTTTTGATCATTACGGAGCCCGGTATCGGCTACCGCATGGAAATTGCGGAGATTGCGCCCTTGCACAAAGAGGTCGTACTTACACTGTCGGCTTGAGGGTATAACACCCCGGCCCTGCCACCCCTTACACAATCCTTATACATTCCCCGCTCTTCCACATCGCTTCCTGATGGGGGAAGCCTCATGGTCTGGTTCTTGGATTTAAACAAAGGACACCACCATGAAAACGAAAACTATCTTATTATGCTCGGTCGTTTTGACCCTGGGCGCTTGTAGCTCATATAGCGGTATGTATGAAAGCTCCGGATCGCGCTATACGCCCCGTGCCGATGTTGCACAACACAATTACACAAGCGCAAACCATGCTGAAGACCGCATGGACAAAAAATCATACAAAAAATATGAACAAAGGGAACCTTGTCAGAATTACCGCGAGCTGCCACGCAATATGGTGGACCATTGCGTGAAAGTCGAAGAGGACGTGGTGCTGGCGACAACACCCATGCCTGCACAAGTAGAAGAAAAAATGGAACAAAAAGTTCTGCCGATTGTAAGTTCGTATACGGTTCTGTTCGATCATGACAAGTCGGATATCCGGGCCAACGAAAATGAAACCCTTGATCGCGCGATGCGGGAAATTGGAAAATACAACCCAAGGCAAGTGACAGTAACCGGTTATACCGACAGTTCAGGCAAGGCCGATTATAATCAAAGCCTTTCCAGACAGCGTGAGCAGGCCGTATCAAGGGCATTGCTTTCGCGCGGTATTCAAAACCAGACGCTGGAACGCGAGGCACGCGGCGAATATGAACAGGCCGTACAGACAGAAGACGGCGTAAAAAATCAGGAAAATCGTCGCGTTGTTATCGATTTCCGCCGTTAGAAATTAAACGCTTCAGAAGGAACACTATCATGAATATCAAAGATATTGTGAACGTGGATGTGAAAGGCGTGTCACCGGACACGCCTTCGCAGGTTACAAAAACACAAAGAACAGAGGAGGTTTTTCATGCTTAGATGGGCGCTCACATTTTTCGTTATTGCTCTGATCGCCGGGGTATTGGGATTTGGCGGTATTGCATCCGGCGCGGTTGAAATTGCACGCATCTTGTTTATCGTGTTTATCGCGCTGTTCATACTGGCTGCTGTCATGCATGTTTTGAAGGGCAAGGCGCCACCAATTTAGAAAAATATTTTTAACCAGACAAAAGGACGATTGACGATGTTTATGAATGCAAGATTTCTAATGCTTATATCTCTGGCCGTTATGGGTCTTGGCCTCGCGGCTTGCGAAACCATGGAAGGGGCTGGGCGCGATATTCAACATGCAGGCCAATCCGTTGAAGAAGCTGCGGAGTAACAACAAACCAAAAAGGAGAAGGTCATGAATAACGACATCATCGAAGGCAACTGGAAACAACTGATGGGCGATGTCCAGAAGAAATGGGGAAAGCTGACGGACGACCATTTGACGCAGATCAAAGGAAGCCGTGAAAAACTGGCAGGCGCCATTCAGGAAAACTACGGAATCGCCCGTGAAGAAGCGAAAAAGCAGGTTGAGGACTGGGAAATGTCCCACAAAAATACGACAGAGAAATTGTCCCGGAAAGGCTAAAAATGAACATGAGTAATAAAAAATGGCTGATTGTCATTGCTGTCATTCTTGTCGGGATTTTTGTCGTGCTGGCCATGGAGTCCACGCGAAAAACCGACGGTGAGAGAATAGGCGAAAGCATCAGCGATATTGTTGACAGCGCCGGGGACGGAGCCAAGGAATTTCGCGAGGAAGTTCTCGACGAAATTGACGATAATACGAAATCGCGGTGAGTGGGTTTAGGCTCAAGGGCCTGTAGTGTCATCCCGAGCGTAGCCGAGGGATCTGAGCAAGTTGCAATCTGTCAGATCCCTCGGCTACGCTCGGGATGACGATCTTTTCCCGTTTGGGGTATCACGCGTCCAACACCCGCTGGAAGATGACCCCCGTGTGGGCGGTGTAGGGGGCATAGTCGAAAATTTTTTCCAGATCGGCTGCGGAAAGTTTTTCCGTGACGTCGGGGTCGGCGCGTAGCGCGTCGAGAAAGGTCGTGTTGGCAAGATCGGCCCAGACCTTCATGGCGTTGCGCTGGACGAGGAGATAGGAATCCTCCCGGCTTACCCCGGCTTGAGTCAGGGCCAGCAGGACGCGCTGGGAAAAAGCAAGGCCGCCGAGTTTTTCAAGATTGGCCCGCATCGTTTCCGGATAGACCAGTAGGCGGTCAATCACGCCACTCAGGCGTACCAGTGAAAAATCGAGCGCAATGCAGCTATCCGGCGCGATGATGCGTTCGGCGGCGGAATGCGAAATATCGCGTTCATGCCACAGGGCGACATTTTCCAGCGCGGGCATGACATTGCCGCGAATGATCCGGGCCAGACCGGTCAGGTTTTCCGACAGGACCGGGTTGCGTTTATGCGGCATGGCGGATGACCCCTTTTGTCCGGGGGCAAAATATTCCTCCGCTTCGCGCACTTCGCTGCGTTGCAGGTGGCGGATTTCAATGGCCAGATTCTCAATCGATGATGCGATCACGCCGAGCGTCGCCAGAAACATCGCGTGACGATCACGCGGGATCACTTGCGTCGAGACAGGCTCCGGCATCAGGCCCAGTTTTCTGGCAACGTATTCCTCCACACGCGGATCGACGGTGGCGAAGGTGCCGACCGCGCCGGAAATGGCGCAGGTGGCAATATCCTTCTGCGCCGCGATCAGGCGTTCTGTCGCCCGGGTGAAGGCGGCGTAATGTCCGGCCAGTTTCAGGCCGAATGTGGTCGGCTCCGCGTGGATGCCGTGGCTGCGCCCGATGCAAAGCGTGTCTTTGTGTTCCAGCGCCCGTTTTTTCAGGGCATCGCGCAGGGCATCGAGATCCTTCAGCAGCAGATCGGCGGATTGTGAAAGCTGCACGGCGAAGGTGGTGTCCAGAACATCGGACGAGGTCATTCCCTGATGCATGAATTTGGCATCGTCGCCGACGAATTCCCCGACATTGGTCAGGAAGGCGATCACGTCGTGACGGGTTTCCTTTTCAATTTCATCGACCCGCACGGCGTTGAACGCCCCGCGTTCGCGCAGGGATTTCGGAACCGATTCCGGGATTTGGCCAAGCTCCGCCATTTTTTCGGCAGCGAGCGTTTCAATTTCCAGCATGATGCGGAATTTATTGTCCTGCGACCAGATATTGGCCATTTCGGGGCGGCTATAGCGGGGGATCATCGGTTTTTCCTCTCGGAAGTGGATGATAGAGAGGCGGGAGCGGGAAATCCAGCCTTCTACACCCACCCGGAAAAATTTGAATAATTTTCATAATTATAGTAGATTTGGGCATGGAAAACTGTGATCTCATCCGCATCGTTAATAAGGTGGCTGTTACGGGCCAGAAGCTGACGCCGGAGGAGTCTGTTTTTCTGGTGGAGCAGATTATCGCGGAAAGCAGGAAAATTCTTGCCCGCAGGGTTTGCGAGGAGGCCCCTGATATCGATTCCACTCATGCGCTTAGTGCCAGAGCGTTGGAAGGTTACTGCGGATTTGCGCAATGTATCGCTGCGTATGGCCTGAAAGACATTGGCATTAGCAGTATACCGTTTTCAAGCCATACGCTGAAATATCAAAAACTCCCGCATGTGTCGCTTGTTCTGCCGTTGCAAACGACCGCTGGGGAAAAATATTTTTTGCTCGACCCTACTTATATCCAATTTGAAGATGTTATCGACCATCAAATTGAAGCGCTCGGGCGGTTGATGCAGCAGGGGTATTTGGAGCTTACGCCGGAAAGTGCCAGAGACTATACAAACTCATTTACGCATGCAGAAAATTTCAAACACCCGGAAGAGGCACTTCATTTCATGAAGAACCTGTCGCCATCGTCGATGAATTACTGGTTTTCACCGGAAAGAATTGGACAGCACAAGATTCTCCTGTCAGAGAGAGCCATTCCGGCACCTTAACATGCGGCTGTAAATCCACGATTATTTTGGATTGCAACGGAAGCAAAATTCAAATCAACCCCAGCGCCCTGAAGCTGCTGGTGCCTTTTTTCGACACGATGATGTGGTCGTGGACCACGATGTTCATGGCGCTGGCGGCCTCGACGATGGCGTTGGTCATGACGATGTCGTCCTGACTGGGTTTGGGGTCGCCGCTGGGGTGGTTGTGGCAAAGAATAATCGCGGTCGCATCGAGTTCCAGCGTGCGTTTAATGACTTCGCGGGTATAGACGGGGGTGTGGTCAACGGTTCCGCTTTGCTGGATTTCATCGGCGATCAGTTCGTTTTTCTTGTTCAGGAACAGGATGCGGAAATGTTCTTTCGTTTCGTGCGCCATGGTGGCCTGACAATAATCCATCAGCCGCGCCCACGAATTGAGGACCGGGCGGTTCATGATGTCTTGTTTCAGCATCCGGTGGGCGGCGGCCTGAATGGATTTCAGCGCAATGACCGTGTTTTCAGACAACCCGTCAAATTTTTCCAGCGCGGAGACGGGCGCATTCAGCACCCCGGCTAGATTACCGAATTTTAAAATCAGTTCCTTGGCTAGCGGCTTCACATCGCGGCGCGGGATGGCCATAAACAGGATGAGTTCAAGCAATTCATAATCCGGCAGCGCATCCGGCCCGCCGCTCAGGAACCGTTCGCGCAGACGGTCGCGGTGGCCGTGGTAATGGGGCGTATCTTTTTCGGCGGGATCAGACATAAGGCGGTTTCGTGTACCCCTTGGGCGACAGGGTGAAAATTTCGTGGCCGGTTTCGGTGACGGCCAGGGAATGTTCAAACTGGGCGGACCATTTCAGGTCGCGGGTTACGGCGGTCCAGCCGTCGTCTTTGACTTTTGTTTCCCATTTTCCTGCGTTTATCATCGGTTCTATCGTAAAAAACATTCCCGGTTCCAGCACAATAGGCTTGCGGCCCGGGGTGGGATCGACGTAATGCAGGACCGATGGGGCGGTGTGAAACACGCGGCCCAGACCGTGCCCGCAAAAATCGCGGACGACCGAGAAATGTGCGTCTTCGGCGACGGTCTGGATTGCGCGGGCAACGTCATCGAGCGTATTTCCCGGTTTGACTTGCGCGATTCCCGCCATCATGGCGTCATAGGTGATATCGACCAGACGGCGGTCTTTCAGTTTTACGTCACCGACGCAGAATGTCCGGCTGGTGTCGCCGTACCAGCCGTCAAGGATGACGGTGACATCAATGTTGGCGATATTTCCATCCAGCAGCTTTTTTTTCATCTGGCCGGGAATGCCGTGGCAGACGACTTCGTTGATCGAAATGCATGTCGCCTTGGGGAAGCCCTTGTAGCCAAGCGGGGCGGGGATTGCGCCGTGGTCGAGGATAAACTGGTGGCATAACCTGTCCAGCTCTTCCGTCAGGGCACCGGGAACGACGAAGGGGGTAATGTAATCCAGCACCGCAGCGGCCAGTTTTCCGGCGGCGCGCATGCCTGCGAATCCTTCCGGACCGTGGAGTTCTATCCCGTCGGGGGACAGGCGTGGATCGGTCTTTAGTGTTTGATTCATCATCTTAATTCTTTACCTGACAGAGGATTTCAATATGCTATAATCCGGAAGGGAGTACAATCTTTCTCTTCTGACCTTTTTCGCAACAAATACAAAGCGATATCTTATGCCGCAACTGGATAACCCGGATACGTTCAAGGCCGCGCTGGTGATTATCGGCAATGAAATCCTTTCGGGCCGCACAGTGGATGCGAATACGCCGTGGATTGCGGAACGCCTGACCGAACGCGGTATTTTGCTGGCCGAGGTACGGATTATTCCCGATGTCGATTATGTGATCGTTGAAACTGTGAAATACTTAAGCGGGCAATACGACTATGTTTTCACCACTGGCGGCATCGGGCCGACGCATGACGATATTACGGCGGCCTGTGTCGCCAAGGCGTTTGACTTGCCCATGGTTCAAGATGACGAGGCGTTCAGATTGCTGGAGGATTATTACGGCATCGAAAATCTGACGCCGCCACGCGCGAAAATGGCGCTGGTGCCGCAAGGGGCGAAGTTGATCCCGAATCCGGTTTCCGCAGCGCCCGGTTTTATCGTCAATAACGTCCATGTCATGGCCGGGGTGCCGCGCATTATGCAAGGCATGATGGATCATGTCATGGATGAAATCAAAGCCGGAAAACCGATCCTGTCCAATACCGTCAGTTGCAATCTTTCGGAAAGCAAGGTGGCGGAGGACCTGACGGTGTTGCAAGCAAAATATCCGGATATCGATATCGGGTCTTACCCGCATTATCGCGGCGGGGCGCTGGGCCTGTCTTTGGTTTTGCGCGGGACCAATAACGAAAATCTCGATCTTGCCACGGCAGAAGTGTTGCAGATGATAAAGAAATACGGCGATGAACCGCGCGCTTTGAGCATTCGTTCCAGTGGCCGTGCCGTCGAGGGGCTGGGTTGAGGGGCGGTTACAAAACAGGAGCTGTTGTGTAGAAAAAAGCCCGGCACTTTCGTACCGGGCTTTTAAAACAATCGGACGAACCGAAAACGCCTATGCGGCATCTCTCAGGTTGGTCGCTGCATTCTTGCCTTTGTCCATTGTGACATCGTAAGAAATTTTCTGGCCTTCATTCAGACCACGCAGACCGGCTTTTTCCACCGCGCTGATATGAACGAACACATCTGCGCCGCCATCATCAGGCTGAATAAAACCAAAGCCTTTTTGTCCATTGAACCATTTTACTGTACCTTGAGCCATCTTGCTCTCTCTCCTTGACAAAATACACTTGCGTGCATGATACCCGTGCAACCATTGCCCGGGTGACATCCGAAATGTTAGCAATGTCTTGGAGCAAGCCTTACGGTCACGAACAAGTCAAAATCTAAAAAATTCGAATGGCCACAGTGTACTACGATGTTGCGTCGGCGTCACAGAATTAATTTACAATTCGTATAACGCTTTGATATAGCAGGGTTTTTTTGACAAATTCCCTGCGATTTGTGCCGGAAAAGTTGCGTTTTCGCAATATTTCCGGGCTAAAAACAAGAAGGCAGGGCCAAAGCGGCCCTGCGATCCTTGCTGAGATTTGAGCTATTTTTGCTCTTTCGGGCGATTTTTTTCGCCTTCGCGTTCACGTTCGCGCTCCTGCTGCGGGCGCGGGTCTTCGCGCCAGCCTTCTTTTTGTTTTGGGTTTTTTTCTTTTTGGGTTGGGTTGACCATGATCTTTCCTCCATTAGGGTTGTGTGTGCGGAAAACCAACGCCATCAGGGGGCCTGAGGTTCCGGCGCGCGAGGAAGAAAGAAAATAGGGGGCAGGGGGCGCTTGGCCCTAATCGAAATACTGGATGCGGGCGTTGGGAGGCAATTCGCTGTTCAGGAGCATTTCAAGGCGGCGGGGATTTTCCTGCCGGGCGATGGAGGTCATGGCGACCATCACCAATGTGCGAATCATCGCTTCGTCGTTGGAGTTGCGTTCCAGTTTTGCCGCGAGCGGATTGAGAATTACCATCCCCATGATCGCGCCGTAAAAAGTCGTCAGCAGCGCCAGCGCCATGGCGGGGCCGATGGCATTCGGATTTTCCAGTTCCGCCAGCATCTGCACCAGACCGATCAGGGTTCCGATCAGGCCCATGGCGGGAGCGATTTCCGCGCCACGACGCAGGATGTTGGCAGAGCGGCGGTGCCGTTCGATCAGGGAATCGATTTCCTGTGCGAGGACGCGTTCAATATCTTCGGCGGAATAGCCGTCGGTCACCAGTTGCACTGCATGCAGCAAAACCTTGTCCCGTGCGAGTTCCGGTGCGGCCATGCCGAGGGACAAAATACCCTTTTTACGCGCCAGCGTCGCGAGATCCAGCAATTGCCGGGCCATGATGGACGGGTCCCAGCTTTTGCGGAAAAACGATTGCCCGAGGATTTTTGCCGCCCGGCGCATTTCTTCGCCGGTGAAGGCGATGCTGGTTGCCGCGATCGTGCCGAGAACGACGATCATGATGGCGGGAATATCGAGAAAATTCGCATTGCCCGATCCCATGCTGATCGCGCCCACGATCAGCGCGAAGGCGAAGAAAATGCCGAGGATCGTGGACAGATCCGCCTTGCGCACGGGGGATTTGATCCTGACGACGACATCCGGCCCGCTGGTGGCGGGATCGGCGGCTTGTTTTGCTTGTGCGGCCTCTGTCGTCATCTGGTTCAGCTACGGTCTGATTTGACGATTTCCGTCATGGTAACGCCGAGCTTGTCTTCGACCACGACGACTTCGCCGCGCGCAACCAGCCGGTTATTGACATAGATGTCGATGGCTTCGCCCACCTTGCGGTCCAGTTCGACCACGGCGCCGCGCCCCAGTTTCAGCAACTGGCTGACCTGCATGGTCGAGCGCCCCAAAACGGCGGAAATCTGCACGGGGATATCATAAATCGCCGTCACATCGCCCGCCATGGCCTCGCCATAGGCGTATTCCGGCCCGTCATCCTTCGGTATGGCGACGGATTCGATTTCCTTGTAGCTCATGTCGCCGGGTTTCGGGGTGTCGTCATTCATGGCTGCCTCCGTCCGCATTGGGAGCGTTATGCGTGTGTGTTTCTCTATTATCCTTCAGGATCGGCTCATCTGCAAGCACCTCGGCGATTTGATCCCGAATCTGTTCCGCCAGTGCCGCGCCGCCACGGGCTGCGGTGCCGTTGGCCCAGATCATCCGGCACTGGCCCGGGCCGAGCGAATCGCTGCCGCGCACGACGCAGCGCGGCCCGCCATCCTGCCGCAACAGGGCATTGATATGGTTCTGGATGGCCTCGACATAGGCCGGAGGGACGTCAATGACGATTTCCGGCATTTCGCGAACCGTTTCCAGAACATTTTGCAACATGGCTTTGACCTCTTCCATGCCGTGACGTTCGTTCAGCGCCGGAAAGGCGCGGGCAAACAGGGTGGCGGCAAGCTGGACGGCCTCTTTTTCAAAGATCCGGGCGCGGCGTTCTTCTTCTTCGAACAGGATGTTGAAATGGTTGCGGATGATATTCAGCGTATCGAGGGTCTGTTTTTCGATGCTGCCCTGGGCTTCGGCATGGCCTTCTCTCTTTCCCTGGGCCCGGGATTCTTCACGGGCGGCGGTCAGTTCTTCTTCGCTGAAGACGGGGGGCGGCGGCAAATCTTCGACCCCGGCGTCCGCTGTTTCGTGTTCATCGAAATTGTGGACGTCGAAAAAGAATTTTTTATGGGACGGTGTCTCCTGCTTTTTCATCAGTAGATCAGTTCATCTTCTTCGTTGCCGGTGGAGATGACAATTTCACCGCGGCTTTCAAGATCCTTGGTGACATTGACGATGTATTGCTGGGCTTCCTCGACGTCTTTCAGGCGAATCGGACCCATTGCCGCCATGTCTTCGCGCATGATTTTCGCGGCGCGTTCGGACATGTTGGAAAAGAACAGGTCGCGCAGGGTTTCCGTTGCGCCCTTGAGAGCGGCAGGCAGTTTGTCCTTGTCGACGGCGCGGATGATGGTCTGGATCGCGGAAGGATCGAGTTTGGCGAGATCTTCGAAGGTGAACATCAGGCTGCGGATTTTCTCGGCGGATTCCGGTGTTGTGCGGTTGAGTTCATCCATGAATTTGGTTTCAACGGCGCGTTCGAGATTGTTGAATATTTCCGCCATCAGTTCGTGGCTGTCGCGGCGCTGGGTGCGGGACAGGTTGGCCATGAATTCCGTGCGCAGGGTTTTTTCGACATCTTCGAGGACTTCCTTCTGCACGGCCTCCATGCGCAGCATGCGGTGGATGACTTCGAGCGCGAAGTTTTCGGGCAGCATCGCCATGACGCGCGCGGCGTGGTCGGATGTGATTTTCGACAGGACCACGGCCACGGTTTGCGGATATTCTTTTTGCAGGAAATTGGCGAGAATTTCTTCATTCACGTTGCCGAGTTTTTCCCACATATTGCGTCCGGCAGGACCACGGATTTCCTCCATGATCTGGGACACTTTGTCCTTGCCCAGAACCTTGGTCAGCAGGCGTTCGGTAGAATCGAGCGTGCCGACCAGATTGTTGGTCGAGCTCATCGCTTCGGCAAAATCAACGAACAGGCGTTCGACGACGTTGGAACTGACCTTGCCCAGACCCGCCATGGTCTGGGAGATTTCCATGATCTCGTCATCGTCCATGTGTTCAAATATTTTCGAGGTGTGTTCCTCGCCCAGCGCCAGCATGAAGATGGCTGCTTTTTCTGCGCCGCTTAAGGCCCGGTAATCCTCACGTACGCGCATAAACTAGCTCTCCTGACTCATCCAGCTGCGTATAACGGCCACAGTCTCTTCGGGGTAGGTGGAAACGATGTCTTCGACCTTGCGGACGGAGGAAGCCTTGACCTTGCCCTCGACCTGTTTCATGTCGATCAGGCTTTCCTCTTCATCGACGGAAGGGGGCTGGAAGGCCTCACCGCCGGGGCCGGTCAGCGCCGGGTTCATGACGCGCCCGGTCAGCAGGTCGGTTTCCATCTTGTCGTCGTCGGCGGGCGTAGTACTGGTCGCCAGCAGGCGCCCGACCATGGGCTGGAGAACCAGCAAGACGACCAGAATAATCATGATGGCGACAGTGATGATTTCCGCCGCGCGCAGCAGGTCGCCGCGTTCGAAGCCGAACAGCAGGTTGCCGATATCGTCGCTGCCGGTATCGACGCTGGCGAATTGCAGGTTGACGACTTCCACCTTGTCGCCACGGCCTTCGTTATACCCGATTGCCGAGCGCACCAGATCGCGGATGCGGCCCATTTCCTCTTCGCTGCGCGGCTGGTAGGTCTTGTTTCCTTCGTCGTCGGTCGTGTAGGTTCCATCGACCAGAACGGCGACGGACAGGCGTTTGACCTCCCCGATTTCGCGGTTCATGGTGCGGACGGTTTTGCTGATTTCAAAATTGGTGGTTTCTTCAACCCGGTTGCTTTCGGCCGTGGGCCGCGCATCGGCGTAAAGATCGCCCGCGATGCCGGGAAGGTTGTTCTGTACGGAAACATCGCCCGAGGGTGGTTCGCGTTCGGTGCTGTTTTCCTCGATCGTCTGGGCCGAGCGCACGACCTGCGTTTGCGGATCGAAGGTTTCGGAATTTTCAACGACGCGGTCGAAATTGAGATCGGCGGTGACCGTGGTGCGCACGCGGTCATATCCGACAACACGGCCTACCATATCTTCGAGGGCCTGTGTCAGGCGCGCTTCGTAGTTGCGGCGCATTTCTTCGGATTTCATGCTCAACAGGTTGTTTTCATCGCCGCCGCCACGGGCAAGGAGATTGCCTTCGCCGTCGATGATCGACACGTTTGTCGGTTTCAATTGCGGTACGGCGGAGGCTACGAGATGCTGGATCGCCACGATCTGTTCGTTCGACAGACGCACACCCGGTTTAATGCCGACAAATACGCTGGCGCTGGCGGCGCGGGAATCGCGGCTGAACAATTCGCGTTGCGGCAGGACCAGATGCACGCGGGCGCTTTTGACACCGTCAACGGCGGAAATGGTGCGGACCAGTTCGCCTTCGAGGGCGCGGACCTGATTGATATTCTGGATGAAATTCGTTGTGCCGTAGCCGGATTGCTTATCGAAAAGTTCATACCCCAAAGAGCCGCCATTCGGCAAACCTGCGCCTGCGAGAAGCATGCGCGAGCGACCGATTTCCGCATCGGGGACCAGAACGCGCGACCCATCGGGCGAGACGCTGTAGCGGATGCCTGCTTCTTCGAGCTTTCCGGCGATTGCAGAAGAATCGGTTGTGGAAAGATCGCTGTAGAGCAGTTTCAGTTCCGGCGTCGAGACGCGCAGCGAAACAAAAATAAAGAACAGTAACAGCCCCACCAGCACCCCGCCCATGATCGCAAGGCGGGAGGGACCCAGTTGGCGCAATGTCTCCATAAAACTATTCACGAGGCAAATACCTGACAGATGAGCGGGTTACGGGTAGATGTTCAGTCGGGATCAAGGGTGAGCCAATGCCCGGAACGGGCAGGAAAAACAGACAGTTCAAGGATAACCGAGTTCTGCTTCCCACGCAAACTGCCTGCTCCTTTTACCAGTGTAAACAATTCGGTTGCGGTTTTCCATGAATGCGTTCGCGATTCTGTCTGCCCTCCCAAGGAGGACTTGATCCTGTTATTGACCATAATATATGATATTGCTTTCATTCTGACAGGGGATGTTTAATAAAATACTAAGTACTTATCAAGAAACAGGTCTCTTTTTTGGACGCTTGATTACAACTTGTCTCTAAGTTTCGGGACATTTTAAAGAAATACTGGAAATAAACTTCGTTCTATTTACTTTATTTCTGTCATTGAATGCCATTGTATTCCAAGTCTAGTCGGCGCGCTTACTTTTTGTTTTGTTGTTAATCTTGCGCTAATACTCTGTCGCAAGGGGCGAGTACTGTGTAGAAAACTTGACTTTTCACATCCGAAAGGATACCATGATAGTAGGGTAATGTGTCTGGATTGTATCTCCGGGGGGAGTGCATGTATTTAGACAGGCACAGTATACGGTTAGGACGTTTCAATGCTTGAGGCTGTACATTCAGTTGTGTCGAATGCCTCCCTGCTTCGCGGACAGTCGGAGCAGCAGAGCAGTGCGCGTTCTCTTGCCGCGAATCCGGACAGTGTGCAGGTCGCGCCGCAGGCTCCGTTCATCAGCCCCTATATCCACATCGATATGAATTACAAAACTGCCGTGCTCGCCCTGCGCGATCCGGACACGGGAGATTTTCTGACCACGATCCCGTCCGATGCGCGGTTGCAGGCCGAAGCCCAGGATCAGGTGCGCCGCGCGCGTGCCGAGGCCGCGCCCGTGGCACAACCGCAGCAGAATACCGTTACAACGGAGGTCGAAGCGGCCCCCGCGCAGGAGGCCGCCCCGCAGGTGCAGGCCAGCACGGCAGCCTTCGGCGCATTTGCGCGGCAGGTCGCATCGTTGCAGACGGCAGTGACCGGCGGCGGTGTCGGCGGCACGGTTTCAACATTTGCCTGATACGCTTTGTTTTCCGGGTCGAAGGAGGGGTGCCGTGAGGCGCCTTTTTTTATTCCGCCTTGGGTCTGGTCATCAGCCCGGCGGCGATTTCGCGGTTGATCTCGATGAGGATATCCAGCTTTTCCCGCTTCGGGTCGGCCAGAATGTCGATGGTGCGTTTGAAAACATAGGCGCCGAGATTGGCAATATTGGAACGCAAATCCCGGGGGCGTTCGGGGCTGGTGTCGCTGGTAGCGGTATCGACGAACATCATCCAGATCTGCCGATTGAAACGCAAGACGTCATCGAGTTCTTCGGGTGTGATGCCGTCGTCCCAGCGTTTTTGCAGATCCTGCATTTTGTTGACGGCCTTGAGCAGGACGCGGGCTTCGAGTTCACGCGGATCGCTCGTGGTTTTTTGGGCGTTCTGTGCATACGCGCCGGCGGCGCGGGAATGGTGCGACCCTCCGGGGGTGTCGGATGCCCTATTCATTGACGGCTCCGACGGGTTCTTCCACGTTGCCGAGCAGTTTGTCTTCGTATTTGATGAGCGCGCGCGCTTCCTTCATCGCCTGATAATAGTGGGCGGCCATGATTTTTTCATTGATCGCGGCAAAAAACAGGCTGGTTGACGGCGCGGCGTCCTGAATGTCGTGGATCATGCCGAAATATTTATCGAAATATTCATCCGGGCGCGGTGAGATATACATGCACTGGATCAGGAAATAGATACGGCGGCAGGGGCTGTTGGCGTCCTCTTCCTTCATGATATCCTTTTCGCGCAGGATCGGCGCATCGCCCGCGATATGCAGGCGGGTGCGCTGGCTGTCATTGGTGATGACCGCCGTGCCGACAAGGATTTTTTCACCGGGTTTGAGGTCGATAATAAGGGCCATGGAATTCTTCCTCGGGAATGTAAAACGGAGTTCTTCCGACTATCCGGACAATTATGACACTAACACATTACCCAAAGATTAAGTGTTTTTTTAAAAAATGCCATCTCCGGCGTCATTCCCCGAATTTTTGCTTGCGAAAATTCTAGGGGAATCCATGAATATCAATATCCTATAGATTGCCTTAGAATTTTCCTTGCGGAAAATTCAGGGAATGACGATGCAATTTATGCGTTTTGAAACAGCCTCTCACTCCCCTCTCATAAATGGGCGGGCGAGGAATATCCGGTTAAAAAAGTTACCCCGTCAAACAACAAAAAACCCGGCGAAATTCTTCCGCCGGGTTTTTTTATTGTTATTTCGCTGTCGATTAGAACAGACGCAGGATCGACTGTTGGGACTGGGAGGCCAGCGACAGGGCGGTGACGCCCAGAGACTGACGGGTTTGCAGAGCCAGCAGTTTTGCGCCTTCTTCGTTCTGATCGGCGTTGACCAGTTTGTCGGAGCCTTCCTTCAGCGTGTTAATCAGGCCTGTTGTAAAGGTCTGACGTGTCTGAATGATGGACAGGTCGTTTGCCAGTGTAGAACCGAACTCCCGAACGCTTTCCAACGCGGCACGAACCTGTGCCAGAACGCCGTTGACCGAGGATTCACGCGAGAAGATCGCTGCATCAAGGCCAAGGCCATCCGCCGTGAAGGTGACTCCTTCTGTATTCAGGCTGCTGGTGCGGAATTCGTTGAACACCGTCAGCAGGTCGTCGCCGTTCAGCAGGTTGGTTCCGCGATAGCCCGTGTCGCCGTTGCTGACGAGTTGGGTGATCTGGTCGCGGATGTTGTTGAATTCACCCTCCAGCCTTGCCAGTGTTCCGGCAGCGGCAGACAGGATGATGTTTTCGGATTCGTCGATTGCCGCGGTCCCGGTAAACGCAGTATTCACACCGAAGCCGAAGTTTGCGGTAAAGACAGATTCGTCAACGCCGATCTGGATGCTTGCTGTGTCTTCGCTGATGGCTTCGAGCGAGAGAACGCCGGTTGCATCATCAAAGACAGCCCTGATTTGCGTATTCAACGTGGTGTTATTGTTGATCTGGTCAATAAATTCCTGGATCGTAATATCACCACCGTTTGCAAACAGTTCGATGTTTTGCAGCGGCCCGCCGTTGACACCAATCTGGTAGTCGTCGGTTGCCGCGTCAATGCCTGCAAACAGGGCGACGCCTGCAGAGTCGCTGATGGACAACAGGCGGTCACCGCGTTGTGCAATCGAGCGCGACGCAGGGACGGAGTTGTCATACAGGGCGTAAGACTGCAAGGACACGCTGGCACTGGCGGTGAAGCCAACGACGGAGTCCGTTGCCGCGACATCAGATGCTTGTGCCAGAGCGACATCGCCAAAGCCGAGTGCCTGAGCGAGAGCCAGTCGGGCCGGTTCGGTTGCCGCAGTCGTGGCCGCGCCGAAACGTACGGCGAATTTAGAGCCGTCATTGCCGACGATTTGCAGTTTTCCACCTGCGTCAAGGGATGCGGTAAATGCCTTCTCACCATCCGCAACCGTGCTGCCGACCGTTGCTTCGAGGCTCAGGTCGTTGATCGCGGTGATGAAATCGTCGATCGAGAAGTTGGCGGCAAGTGTGATCGATGCCGTTGCGGCAGCGGCACCACCATACGCCCCGATGTTGCGGGCAAGGCCGTCTTCATCGACGACCGAGAAGGTGACAACATCGCCAGCCGTGATCCCGGCAAGATCCGGCAGGCTGTTAACGCCCCGGAGATCAACGGTTCCGACGACTTTTGCTTCCGCCGTCCCTTGCGCCAGAGCGTCACGGGCCTGAGAGGCGATAGAGTCAGCTTGTTCGACCAGTTTCGTCAGTGCCGTAACACCGTTATCAGCGGCCTTAATCACCTGAATCGACTGGCCAATGCTGTCCAGAAGACGGGTAAGGTCGGAGGCGCGGTTGGTCAGGGCCTGCGAAGCGAAGAAGGATTGCGGGTTGTCGAGGGCGGAGTTGACCTTACGACCCGTTGCGAGACGGTTCTGGGTAATATCGACCTGATTTTGTGTGTTTTGCAGCGAAAGCAGGTTAGACCGCAATGCTGCCGATAGAACGACATCGGATGTCATGGTAAGATCCCTTTCCTAGGTTTCCTATGTTATGAGGACCAGAATTCTCCCGGTCCATAATTCAGGATACTAGCACAAGGATTAAGAAGGGGTTAATCAAAAAGCCGCAACTCCCCGCGTTATGGTTAGCAACCGGGGGAAAAGAAGGGCTTAATTGACATAGAATAATAAAAACGCTCTATTTTTGCTCACTTTCCAGTCTGTCTGATTCTTTGTCATGCCGGGGTCATCCCGGAAAAAAAAGGGCGTACCGGCGTTGCCGTCGATACGCCCTTTGGTGTCGGTTAGCGGACCCCCCGTTCTGGGTTGAGGCTTTCTGCCTTTCGCTGCCGGATCGATCGTGCACCGGCGGCGACCGTAACCCGAACCCCGACGTCTTTTCCGTTTATTGGAACAGACGCAGGATTGACTGTTGGGACTGCGACGCCAGCGACAGGGATGTTACGCCCAGGGACTGGCGGGTTTGCAGTGCCAGAAGCTTTGCACCTTCTTCGTTCTGATCGGCGTTGACCAGCTTGTCGGAGCCTTCGGTCAGCGTGTTGATCAGATTTTTGGTGAAGTTTTCGCGTGTCTGGATGATCGACAGATCGTTGGCCAGAGTCGAGCCGAAATTACGCACCAGACCCAAGGCCTCACGGACTTCGGCGATGATGCCTTCCGTCGTATCGACACGCGAGAAATCGGCTTCGCTCAGGCCAAGGCCATCGGCGGTGAAGGTGACGCCTTCGGTGTTAAGGGAGCTGGTCCGTTCTTCGTTGAAGATGGTCAGCAGGTCGTCGCCATTCAGCAGGTTGGTTCCGCGATAGCCTGTGTCGCCGTTGCTGACGAGCTGGGTGATCTGTTCGCGGAGATTGTCGAAATCGCGTTCGAAATTGGCGAGGTCGGCGGCGGAGGCGGCGAGGCGGAGCGATTCAATCTCCTGTTCACCGGCGGCACCCGCGGTCAGGTCGGCATTCACTCCGAATCCGAAGTTTGCCGTCAGCGGTCCGGTGGGGGAGCCGTCAACGCCGATTTCGATGCTTTTGACGCTGCCGTCGATAGGACGGATCGCGAGTTCCCCGGTCTGGTCGTCGTAGGAGGCGCGGATTTTCGTGTTCAGCGCCGTGTTGGAATTGATCTGGTCGACGAAAGACTGGATCGAAAGCGGGTTCCCGGCGGCATCGGTCAGGTTAATGCGCTGTTGTGAGCCGCCATTGATGCTGATGATATAATCATCGGCGGGGGCATCGAGGTTGGCAAAGCGCGAGACAAGTCCTGCTTCATCCGTCAGGTCCAGCAACGAGGCGCTGGCCTGTGCGATGACGGGGCTTGCGCCGCTGTTGTCATACAACGTGAAGGAGCGCAGGGCGACATCGGCCAGTGCGGTAAACTGCACGGTGTTGGTCCCGGCGCCGTCGGCGACGAGTTTTGCGATGTTGCCGAAGCCGAGCGATTGCGCCAGACTTAAATCCGCCGCGTCATCGGGGTCGACGGCCACGGATTCAAAGCGAAGGCTGAAATCGCCGCCGTTGAGGGTACGGATTTGCAGGCGTCCGCCTTCGTCGAGTGAGGCTTCGAAAGCCTGCGGACCCGTGGCAAGGCCGCCATCGTCGAGATGCAGGTTGTTGATCGCGGTCACGAGTTCAGATGTGGATGTCAACGCACCGATGGTCACGGTCGCCGTCGCCGCCGAAGCGCCGCCGAAGGCCCCGAGGGAGAGCGCGTTACCGTCCTTGTCGGTGATGGAGAACATCAGCGTATCACCGGCGGTGATACCTGCGATCCCGGTCAGGTCGTCGATATTGCGCAGATCGATTTCACCTTTGGCCTTGGCTTCGACCTGCCCTGCGGCGAGGGCGTCGCGGGCGGACTGGGCGATGGAATCGGCCTGTTCGACCAGTTTTGCAAGGGCTGTAATACCGTTATCGGCGGCCTTGATGACCTGAATCGATTGGCCAATGGAATCCAGCAGACGGGAAAGATCGCTGGCGCGGTTGGACAGGGCTTGCGAGGCGAAATAGGCCTGCGGGCCGTCGAGCGCGGAGTTGATTTTCTTCCCTGTCGCCAGACGATTCTGGGTGATATCGACAAGGTTCTGCGTGTTTTGCAGCGAGAGCAAATTGGTGCGCAGGGCTGCGGAGAGAACAACATCGGAAGTCATGGTAGAGGTCCTTTCTTCTTTTCTTCTTCTTAATTTTGAAAACGGTTAGCGGTTATGTTCCTAGCGCAGTCTCAATAATTCTTCGGTCATCTGATCAACCGTGTTGATGATCTTGGTGTTGGCGGAGAAGGCGCGCTGGCTGACGATCAGCTTGGCGAATTCATCGGCAAGATCCACGTTCGAGGATTCGATGGTGCTGGCCTCGAGGAAGCCCGCGCCGCCTTCGCCGGCCTGACGCAGGTTTTCTTCACCCGAAAGTTCGTTTTCGCTATAGGCCGTTCCCGATACTTCGGTCAGGCCGTTGGCGTTGGCGAAGGTCACCAGCGGAATTTTGTAGAGGTTGGTCGATGCGCCGTTCGAAAAACGGGCAACCACGAAACCGTCACGGGTGATTTCCACCCCGGTCCGCAGGCCCAGCTCGGCCCCGTTCTGGTCGGAGAAAATCACGTTGTAGTTTCCGGCAAACTGGCTGAAGCGTTCGACATCGACATTAATGTTTTGCGGATCGGAGCCGTTGCCCCAGTTGATCTGGGTGAGGTTGATGTCGATATTGCCGGAGCTATCGGGCAGGGCGTTCATGGTGCCGTTGCCGTTGAAGTTAATCAGGCCGTTGCTCAATGTCGTGCCATCCGGGTGGACGATCCGCACCTGCCACCAACCGCGATTGTTGTAGGAGGCGTTGGGCGGGGTCGGAAGGTTCTGGAAGGCGGGGAAACCTTCGGAGCTGTAGGGCGGGGTATCGCCCGCCGTACCGTTGTCGAAGGTTGCGCCGGACAGATCGTCGGAGGCATAGGTGCCCGCGACCATGCCAAGCCCGGTCAGAGGAGTCCCGGTGACGTTCGCAGTGGTGATTTCCTGCGCCGCGCCGCCCTGGAATTCGCTGCGCTGGAACACCAGTTCACCGTCATTGCCAAGGAAGGCATTGACGCCGACAATGGAATTGGCGCGAACGATAATATCGTTGATCGTCTGGACTTCATCAGGTGCCGCCGGAGCCCCGGCAACAACCGTAAACAGAACCGGAGCGCCGCCATCGACCGCGATGCTGAACTGGTTCCCGGCGGTCAGGCCCATATCGGTAATCAGGTTGTCGGTCGCGGCGATATCGCCAATGGTTCCGCCGGAAGTGCCGTGCGGGCCGTAGGTTTTGGTGTATTCGAAGGTCAGGACCTGCGGTGAGCCAAGGCTGTCATAGACAGTCAGGCCGCGCGAAAAATCGGCAGGTTGCAGGCCGGAAGACGCGGCGGCCAGAGTCAGGTCAATCTCGTTTGAATCAAGATTGAGGGAAATTTCCGCCGTTGATGTCGGGCGGGTCAGACCGCCGAGGAAGGCCACATCCGCCGGGACGAGGGATGTCAGGTCACCCTGGTTGGCGGGAAGTGCGCCATTTGAATCCAGCGGCCAGCCGTAAAGGACAAACCCGGCAGTATTTTTAAGCAACCCTTGCGCATCTTCACTGAAAGATCCGCTGCGGGTGTAGAGAAATTCCTGCTGGTCGGAGGCGCTGCGCTTGACTGCGAACATACCGTTGCCGGAAATGGCTGCATCGGTGGTCGACCCGGTCTGCTGGATCGGGCCTTGCTGGTTGACGCGCTGGACACGGTTGACAGCAACCGTTCCCGGCGAATAGCGCGACGAGCGGCCCTCAGATGTGACGAGGCTGTAGAAGGCGGCTTCAGAGCGTTTGAAGCCGATGGTGTTGACGTTGGCGATGTTGTTGGCGACCATTGCCGTTGCCTGCGACTGCGCGCCAAGGCCGGAAACGCCGGTAAAAAGTGATCCAAATAAGCTCATAATGTTACTCCTGTCGTTGAAATGTTAGGGGAGGCGGTGTTCGGGTGTGTATTTTTCTTCACGCATCCTCCGTTGTTTCTGGTGTGGGTGTGGGCGTCGGTGCTGGATTGGTCGCCTGAATAATGCTGTTCAGGGCAATCGCGCGTTCGCCGACCAGCAGGAAAATAACGCCGTTCTGGGCTTCGATGCCGCGCACGCTGCCGGATACGGCGGTGGAGACGGAAATCGGCTTCTTGTCGTTGTCTGCGGCGTCAACTTTGATGTTGTAGGTGCCTTCGGGCATGATATTGCCGTTATTGTCCTTGCCGTCCCACTGGACTTTCTGGCCTCCTGCGGCTTTGGGTGCATCCATGCTGCGGACCAGCGTGCCGGATTCGTTGTAGATATTGATCTTGAGAACAGCCGCGTTTTTCTCGAGCGCGTAGTTGATGTCAACAGGTCTTGTTCCGTTCCAGTTCATTTCCGTGCTGGTGTAGGTGACATCCATGCCGACATAGCCGAGTGCCACGGTGGAGAGGCTGCCCAGTTGCAGGGCCAGCATGTCGTCGAGTTTCTGGTTGGTATTGATGGATTGTTCCACTTGCGAGAACTGGACGAGCTGGTTAGTGAATTCGCTTGAATCCATCGGGTCGAGCGGGTCCTGATTCATCAGTTGTGTGGTCAGCAGGGTCAGGAACTGGGTAAAGTCCTGCGCCAGTTTTACGGCCTGCACTTGCGTTTTTTGCGCGCTTGCGGCGGCCCCGGTCAATGTTACGTCAGACGTCATGTTTTTCTCTCCTGCCTACGCCAAGATGTTGTAGCGTTGATGACCGGTGTCGGCATCGACATACCAGGTCATGGTTGTTTCAATCATTTCGATTTCGTTATCGTCTGCCTCGGCGTGTTTTGTGCCGTTTGTACCGTTTCCGTCATTGCCGGAATCATTCCGGTCGCCGGACAGTTCAAAACTCAGATTGCCGCCGCCGCTTTCCATACCGGCTTCCTGCAAGGCGCGTTCCAGAACCTGCGCGTCCCGTTGCAGCATCAGCATGGTTTCCGGTTTTTCGATCACCATGTGGGCTTTCATGGTTTTGTCTTTGGTAAACTGCATATGCACTTCGATCCGGCCAAGCTCCGGCGGGTTGAGTTGCAATTTCAGTGTCTGGTTTTCACCGCTCTGCGCGGATTTTATCAGGCTGGCCGCGACGATATGGGTGACGGAATGGGGGTGTGATGCATGCGTGGCTTGCGTCACCAAAGAGGCAAGCTGCGCCGTGCTTGTGATTTGCAGATTGCCCGGACCAGCGACCGTGTTTTGCGACCAGTCAAGACCTTCCGGGAAAACATCGTTCAGCCCCGATGGACTCATAATGCTGCCCATCATCGCGGCAAAAGACGATCCCAGCGTGCTGTTGAGCGGTCCGGGTGGCGCGGGGTCGGTTGTTTTTTGCCCGGTGGAATCCTTCGCCTGTACGATGTCCGGTGTTTTCACCATGCTATCGAATCCGTCTTCGGAAACAGGGATATCAGTGGCGGGTTGGGCGATATTAGCCGTAACTGGAGTGAGCGTCAGGGCATCGAGAGATGTAGAAATTTCTTCTCCGGGTTCATCCGTTTCAGGCACAGATGTTGGGTCCGTCTTGCTGATGACGAGGGCGCGGGGAAGAAAAATGGCTTCGTTTCTGGACCCGTCCGGCATAATTTTGACCAGACCGACCAGAAGGGCCTGCGTTGCGGCATCGATATCAATATCAATATCCTTGCCCGCAGCAATCATGTTGACCAGATCGGTCAATTGTTCCGGCGTCAATCCCGTGGCGATCAGGTTTGCGGCATCGGGATTTGCACCGTTTTTCGGCAGGGCGATATTCAGTGTCTCCGCCGCCTTTTTCAACTGGCCGGGGGCGATTTTGAGAACGATATGCTGCTGGTCTTCCGGCATGCCGTGCAGCATGTTTTCGAGCGCGGAGGTCAGTTTTTTGTGGCCCGCGGAATCCAGCGTCACGGCTGCGGCTGTTTCGGAGGGAACGAGGTTAAAATCTGTTATGCCAGATTCTGTGTCCGTCGATTGGAGTGTATCCGGGGCCGGGGGGGTGGTCAGTTGGTCCGGCTGCTGGCCTGCCAGCGCTTTTCCCCCGGTGATGGCAAAGATCATGTCGAAGAAACTCAAGCCCGCACCGGCATTGCCGAAGACGCCGTTCCCGCCCGCCAGAGTCGAAGACGCGCCGACCGGCCCTTGTGCGGGGGGGCTGGGTTTTGTCTGGATCGTATAAAGGGCGCTGATGTCTGGCATGATATTTTTCCTAGGCGGATTCGTTCATCCCCATGGTGACGGGCTTGTTGCGGGAACCGGTCAAATGCCCCTGCGCCCCGTAACTGACACTGTCGCGGGCGGCGGAATCGCGGGCAGCGCGAACCATGCGGTTGCCGAGGCGGTCAACGGTGCGGCGCATGCGGTCGAGGGCTTCGATATTGTCGCGGGCTACGGTGGAGAATTCGTCATGTTTCCGGCTGAAGAGGGATTTCATGTCCGGATGGACGAAAAGCATTTCTTCCTTGCGCTCAACCAACTCGGCAATTCCTGCATGGTAATTCTGCGCGGCGGCGATTTTTTTGTTCTGGAGGGCAAAAAATGCCTTGATGTCGGAAAGCTGCAGGGCCTTCGTTTCTTCTTCATATACGGTGCGCAGGGAATCGAGCGTTTGCATCATATCCTGCAGGGCTTCTGCCGGGTGGGCGGACAGGACCGGGTTGGGTGTCTGGTTGTCTTCGGTCATGATTTTATGACTCCTTCCTGCTGTCGGATCAGTTCGTTACGGACAAACGATGCAAGACCTATGCCACCGGCTTCGGCGATTTTCTTTCCGTATTCCTGCACCATCATGTCGCTGAAAATTTCTTCGCCTTTGCCGCCACCGAAGATTTCGTTGACCTCGATTCCCTCGAACATCGGTTTCAGCATTTCTGACAGGAAGACGGCTTCGAAATCCCTGGCCGCGCCATCGATGCGCTGCATGACTTTCGGGTCGAGGCCGTTCCCGGACCGGGTTTCAATCCGGGCGTCGTTTACGGTCATGCGCGTCTGCCGCGCAAGGAGGAGGGGTGTTTCGATATCTGCGGGGATCATGGCGGTCATCAGAGGGTCTCGATTTCTGCCTGAAGCGCACCGGCGGTTTTGATGGCCTGAAGGATGGTAATCATATCGCGCGGCGATACGCCCAGCTTGTTCAGTCCCGTCACCAGATCCTGCAACGTCACGCCGCTGTCCAGAACGCCGAGGCGAACATCGTCGCCGGTATTGACGTCGATATCGGTGCGCGGAACGACCACGGTCTGCCCCTGTTCGGAGAACGGGTTGGGTTGTGAGACTTGCGGGGTTTCTGTGATTTTGATGGTCAGGTTGCCTTGCGCGATGGCAACGGTGCTGATCCGCACATCGGAGCCCATGACGATGACGCCGGAGCGTTCGTCAATCACCACGCGCGCGACCTGATCGGGCTGGATGGGCAGTTGTTCGATATCCGTCAGCAGATCGACAATCGTTCCGGTATAACCAGCCGGTTTCTTCAGCGTGATGCTGGCGGCATTTTCTGCGCTGGCGGCGTTCGACGATGTGAAGCCGTTGATCGCCTTTGCGATGCGGCGGGCCGTGGTGAAATCGGGATTGCGCAGCGCCAGACGAATTTGATCGTAATCGGCGAGCTGGAATTCCAGTTCGCGTTCGACGATTGCGCCGCCGGGGATGCGTCCGGTGGTGGGGATGTTCTGCACGACCGTTCCGGCTTCGCCGGAGGCAGAGTAGCCCGCGATGTTGACGGGGCCTTGCGCGACGGCATAAATCTCGCTGTCCGCGCCCATCAGCGGCGTGACCAGCAGTGTGCCGCCTTGCAGGTTGTCGGCATCGCCAAGGGCGGAGACGGTGACGTCGATCCGCGAGCCCTGATTGGTGAAGGGCGGCAATGTGGCCGTGACCATGACGGCAGCGACGTTTCCAGTATTGAGTTTCTGCCCGCGCGTGTTGACGCCGAGGCGTTCGAGCATCGCGATCAGGCTTTGCTGGGTGAAGGGCGAATTGCCAAGCGAATCGCCGGTGCCGTTCAGGCCCACGACCAGCCCGTACCCGACCAGCATGTTGTCGCGCACACCTTCGATTTCGACGATGTCCTTGATGCGGGTGGTCTTTGCCTGCGCCGGGAATGACACCGTGAGCGCAAGGGCCGCGATCAGGAGCAGGTGGCTTATATAGTATGTCGCTGTCTTGGTCATGGCGTTTCCATAGTTTGTCGGAGCAATGTCTTCCGGTAGGAACGCTGCATATGTCGTGCCACGGCGGGGGCGGATAAAATTCATGGAAAATCAATGGATTGCGTGCCGCAGTTTGCTGCACGGCCCTGCGCAGGCCGGGGGTGTGGATGCGCTTTTCCCGGTTTGCGGCAAAATTTTCCCGGCGGAATCGACCGAATGTGCTATCCTGAAAGGATGAAAGTCGAAGGTCCAAACCGTACCCAGCAATCAGGTTCCACGCAGAAAAAGTCCGGCGTTTCCGCGCAGGGCGGGTCTTTTGGCGATTTTATGGCCGGAGAAGCGGCGGGACCGTCCGGTGCCGGGGCGACACATGCCATTGCCCATATTGATGCCTTGCTGGCCGCGCAGGAGGCCGAAAGCCCGACCGAACGGGCGGCCCGCCGCCGCATGGTGCAGCGGGCGGATTCCGTGCTGGGGGGGCTGGAGCACATCCGGCTCGGCTTGTTGAACGGCACGTTGACGGTCGGTCATCTCATTGATATTGCAGATGTTGTTGCCATGCACCGGGAAAAGGTGACCGACCCGCGCATGACGGCCATTCTCGACGAAATCGACCTGCGCGCCCAGATCGAACTGGCGAAGATGCGCAAGGCGCTGGAGCAGCGCGTACGCTAGATCATTCCTGTTCATCACTTGAAATCACTCTTTTTCCGGCCTTGTTTCCATTGCCGGACGGCTCTATATTCTGTACGCTTTCAGTGACATATCACAATGGGGAAGGCTGTTTTGACAAAAGGTTCGAAGGCAAAAACAATATCGAAAACCACCGGGGCCAAGGCCGCAGCGAAATCTGCGCCCAAGAAGGCTGCGCCGAAAAAGGCAAAAGCCGATGTAAAAAAAGCATCGAAACCGGTGGCGAAACCTGCTTCGAAATCCGTTGGTAAGGCGGCCGTAAAGCCGCCCGCCAAGGCAGCGCCAAAAAAGGCGGCTTCCGCAGTGACCAAAAAGACTCCGGTTTCTGCCAAAGCTGCTCCGGTCAAAAAAGCGCCAGTTAAAAAGGCGGTGCCGAAAAAGGCAGCCGCTCCGGCAAAACCCGTCGCGGTTGCTGCGAAAAAAGCCGTGCCGATGAAGGCCGAGTTACCGAGTATACCGAGGAAAAAAGTGACCACAACGAATGTAACGATTCTGCCCCCGGACTATGATCCCAAGAAGGACAAGGGGGCATTCATGAACCCTGTCATGCTGGAATATTTCCGTCAGAAATTGATCCGCTGGCGGGAGGAATTGATCCGCGAATCTTCGGAGACGATTCACCAGACATTGCAAAACACCGAATTGCAAAAACCCGATTTGGCGGACAGGGCATCGGCGGAAACCGATCATGCGCTGGAGCTGCGCACCCGTGACCGCGAGCGCAAACTGATTAGCAAGATCAACGAGGCCTTGCTGCGGATCGAAGACGGGACTTACGGGTATTGCGAGGAAACAGGTGAGCCCATCACCGTCGCCCGCCTTGACGCCCGCCCCAATGCGACGCTGAGCATCGAAGCCCAGGAACGTCACGAGCGGATGGAGCGGACTCACCGCGACGAATAGACGATACAGGCCGAATGCGGCAGAAAAAAACGGCCCCGTTGCGGGGCCGTTAGTTTTTTCAGGGTTGCGGTGGGGAACCGCGGGGGGTCCTCTTCCCGTTCCGGGGGTGGGAGTGGGGGGTCTAGAACGGGAAGAGAATATCAAAAACCTGCTGGCCGTAACGGGGTTGCTGCACATCCGTCATGTGACCCTGCCCGCCGTAATTGATACGGGCTTCGGCGATCTTGTCATAGGCGATGGAGTTGTCGATCGTGATGTCTTCGGGGCGAATGATTCCGGTGACGTTCAGGATGCGTTTTTCGAAGTTCACGCGCACTTCCTGTTTCCCGTTGATGACCATGTTGCCGTTCGGCAGTAACTGGGTGATAACGGCGGCCAGTTTCAGTTCGATCTTTTCATCGCGTTCGATCTTGCCGTTTCCGGAATGGCTGGAATCTGTTTCGGCGCCGACGAGGGCGGCATTATCGATTGCTTCGGGCAGGATCTGGGCGAGGCTGGCTTCATAGCCGAGCAGTTTGTCGAGTCCGGCGCTTTCGCTGGCGCTGCGGCTGCGCGAGGATTTGTTCTCCATATCCGCCTGGTCGTTGATATCAATGACCACGGTCAGGATGTCGCCGATATTGCTGGCGCGCTGATCCTTGAAGAAGCTTTTGCGGTTTGACTGCCACAGGGAATTGGGTTGTCTGTATGCCACTTCCGGGGCGGGCATCGGCATGCTGACAGGCTGGTAACCGGCCTGGGTCTGCGGGTTGGAAATCGGGGTCAGGTCGGGGGCCTTGCCGACACTGGCCAGCCTTTCCGAAGCGCCGCAGGCGCTCAATGTGCAGGCGGTGGCGAGAATCAGGCCAGTGTGGAGCAGTTTGCGCGTTGTCATGGTTTTACCCATCCTTTCAAATCGAAAAATCCGGTTTATTGCCTGACGGTGACTTCTCCCGGGCCGTTGACGATGGCGTCGACGGGACGGTTGCTGGAATTATTGACGACGCGGATGAGGTCGCCTTTCGCGCCGTTTTGCAGGGCTTTTCCGAGAGTTGTCAGTTGCAGGGGGCCTTCGTTAAAGACGATGGTGACGTTTTTACCGCGTTCGACAAGCTGCGGCGATTGCAGGTCTACGGTGCGCACGGGCTTTCCGGCGACAACCATACGGCGCGGGGTCATGCCAATGAGATCGGCCCCTTTGAGCAGCATGTCAGGCTGGATATCGCTTTCATAAACTTCGACATAATCGATGTCGCTATCGCCGATCAGGTCGCCATTGCGCAAGGATGATTTCAAAACCGGCACTTGCGTGATTGCCCTGAGTGTCCCGCTGACATTGATCTGGCGGGCGGGTTTGGCGGTGGAGGGGGCGGATATGGTCGCATCAAAGCGACTGGTGCGGGGGTTGTAGACAAGATTGGAGATTTCCACCGTCGCAGGCTGGTCGTGCGGGAGAACCAGATCGAGGCTGGCCGAGCCGGTATCGACGGTGAAATTATTGCTGACACCCTTTTCACGCAGGCTGGCGGTCAGGTGGTCCCTGACTTGTGCGTCGGAAATCAGCGTTGCCGCGCGGGAAACCACGATCTGGTCGCTGCTGCTTTGCGGGGCCCAGGGCAGGTCGAGCGCCATGGCGATGCGCAGCAATGTCGGGGCGTTCAGCACCATATCCTTGCCCGGTTGCGGCGCGGGGCCGAGGACGTAATCGGCATTGCGTCCGGCGTTTTCAAAAATATCGCCGACGGTCAGGGTGTCCTTGGTCAGAAAGGCCTGACCCCGCAGCGAGGCCGCAAAGGCCGTTTTTGCCCCGGCGACCATCAAAAACGCCATGAGGAGCAGCGATACGCACAAGAGTGCGATACGAAAGGCTGTATCAAAGATGTTTGTAAAATTCATCATGGCCATATTCCTTTAACGAAGATTGGTGATGGTGCCGAGCATATCGTCACTGGTGCTGATGACTTTTGAGTTCATTTCATAGGCGCGCTGCGCCGTAATCAGCCGGGTGATTTCTTCGACCACGTTGACGTTCGAGTTTTCAACGGCCCCCTGACGGACGGAAGCAAAGTTTTCCGTGTTCGGGTTGCCGACGCTGGGGGCGGAAGAGGCTTCGGTTTCGAGATAGAGGCTGTCGCCTATGGCTTCCAGACCGGCGGGATTGATAAAATTGGCAAGCTGGATCTGTCCGATATTTTGCAAGGCGATCTGCCCGTTGATCTTGGCAAAAATCTGGCCTTCGTCATTGATCTGGATATCGATTGTATCTTGCGGGATGGTGAAGCCCGGTTGCAGGCGATAGCCCTGCGTCGTGACAATTTCGCCGTCCTGATTGACCTGAAAAATGCCGTTGCGGGTGTAGGCGGTTTCACCGCTGGGCATTTCGATCTGGAAAAATCCGTCGCCGTTCAAGGCGAGATCGAGGGGGTTTTCCGTCATCTGCAATGTACCCTGTTCATGGATGCGGTAGATGGCCGAGGTGCGCACCCCAAGGCCGAGTTGCAGGCCGGAAGGGACGATCGTCCCTGAATCGGAAGATGTCGTGCCCGGACGGATCAGGTTTTGATACATCAAATCCTTGAATTCCGGGCGCTGGCGTTTGAATCCGGTTGTTGTCATGTTGGCGATGTTTTCAGAGATGACATCGACATGAATCTGCTGGGCCATCATTCCGGTTGCGCCGATATCCAGTGATCTCATGTTTTTTCTCCTTTAAAATGTCTAGCTGCGGGTCAGCTTCTGAATCATTGAACGCTGGCGGTCATGTTCCGCCTGCAACATACGGTGGGTGCTCTGGTAGGCGCGATGCACATCGATCATGTGCGTCATGGCCATGATCGGATTGACATTGGAGCCTTCGATGGCACCTTGCAGCACACGGCTGTTGAGGGCGTCTTGCGGGTTTGCCTCGGCCCGGGCGCGGTACAGCGCGTCCCCGACGGGTTCAAGCTGGTTAATGTTGTCGAATTCCCGGATCATCAGCCGATCAATCTGCCCGTTCTGGTTGGAAATGGTGCCGTCTTCGGCAACGCGGATTTCGGTGGTGTCGGCGGGAATGGTGATGGGTGCGCCGCCCTGATTGGCGACCGGGTTGCCTTCGGCGGTGACGAGCGTACCTTCCGGGTTGATGGCAAAATTCCCGGCGCGGGTATAGAGGGTTTCGCCGTTGATATCGACGCCGAAAAATCCGCCGCCTTCGAGGGCGAGGTCCGTCTGTCCGCCCGTGATCTGGACGGAGCCGGGCTTGTTGCTCATCCACTGGCCACGGTCGAGCACCATCGACAGGGGATCGTTGATTCCTTTCGGCTTTTCGATAACTTCGTCAAACAGCATATACTGGGCCCGAAAACCGGGCGTATTCATGTTGGCGATGTTGTTGGCAACCGTGTCCATGTCCCGTTGCAGGGCGACAGCGCGGGACAATCCGGCGTAAATTGCATTTTCCATGGCGTTATCATGTCTTCTGGTCTGGCTGGTCCAGCACCGATGCTGTTCCTGCGGCAGAACGATGCATGTCGCGTGCCATTTGATTTTATCGTTTTATAACAATGTATTAACAGAATGATCAGGCGGATTTCCGGTCTCGTCGGGGGCGGGCGGGCAGGACAGTTTTTACCAAAGGCGGCAAATTTTTCCGGAAAGCCGGGATTGAATCCCCCATAATCCAGCGTATTTTCCTTATATGTTTGAGAAATTTAGGATTTTTGTTAACCCGCCATGATAATCTGGAGCGGAATCAGATATGATACCCCTAGGGTAAATGCTTTTCACGATCCTGTGATTCTGCTTCGAGGCTGACCATGGCAAAAAACGCCGATACTGACGATCTGGACGAGGATAAATCCGCGGAAAGCACCGAAGGTGCGGATTCGGGGAAGAAGTTCAGCGCAAAGAAGATTGTGCTGTTTGTCGTGCTGCCCCTGTTTCTGCTGGGCGGTGGCGGGGCGGGGCTGTATTTCAGCGGCATGCTGGACAAATTTTTGAAAAAGGAAGACGTCGCTGGCGAAGAACATGCCGATGCCGGGCATGGCGCAAAGGATTCTCACGGCAATCCTGTCGTCGCCGGGGCGGCTTTCCTTGAAATACCGAATATGCTGGTCAATTTGAGCGGCCCGGACGAACAGCCGCGCTATTTGCGCCTGAAGGTTCAACTGGAGCTGGCCAATCAGGCCGATCTTGCGGCGGTGCAGGGCGTCATGCCCCGGGTGGTCGATCAGTTCCAGACCTATTTGCGTGAATTGCGGGTGAAGGATTTGCGCGGGTCGGCGGGGATTTACCGGTTGCAGATGGAATTATTGTCCCGCGTCAATGCCGCCGCCTATCCGGTTGAGGTCAAGGATGTGCTGTTTCAGGAGATACTGATACAATAGTTTCGTAAATATGGCGTTGCTGGCACGGGCTTTGCACCGCGTTGTGTCAACAACAGAATAAAGAATGTCCAGGTAAGGATATGAGCAACACGGAAACCGACAAGCAGAATGCCGCGATGAGTCCCGACGAACGGGCCATGGTTTCCGATATGGAATCCATGGCGCCGCCGAAGCTCGATGCCATGCCGTCTTTTGACGGTGGCGACGACGAAGATGGCGGCAGCGCCCGGATTCTCAATCAGGATGAAATCGACAGTCTGCTGGGCTTTGACGACGACGGCTCCGGCGGGGAACAAATGTCGGGGGTCATGGCCCTGATTAATTCGGCGATGGTGAATTACGAACGCCTGCCGATGCTGGACATCGTCTTTGATCGTCTTGTGCGCCTGATGTCGACGTCCTTGCGCAACCTGACGTCGGATAACGTCGAGGTGTCGTTGGATCAGGTGTCGACGGTGCGTTTCGGCGATTACATGAACTCCATTCCGCTCCCGGCCATGCTCTCCGTCTTCAAGGCGGAGGAATGGGACAATAACGGTTTGCTGGTGGTGGATTCGGCACTGATCTATTCCGTGGTCGATGTGTTGCTGGGTGGGCGCAAGGGCACGCCCGCCATCCGCGTCGAGGGGCGGCCCTATACGACGATTGAAACCAAGCTTGTCGAGCGCATGGTGCAGGTGGGACTGGCGGATCTGTCGACCGCTTTTGACCCGCTGGCCCCGGTCAGTTTTACGCTTGACCGGATGGAGACGAACCCGCGTTTTGCGACCATCACCCAATCCGGCAATGCCTGCGTTCTGGCGCGCCTGCGCGTCGATATGGGTGATCGCGGCGGGCGCGTCGAGATTTTGATCCCGTATGCGACGCTGGAGCCGATCCGCGAATTGCTGTTGCAGATGTTCATGGGCGAAAAATTTGGACGCGATTCCATCTGGGAAAACCACCTGACGCAGGAACTTTACAAAACCGACGTCCAGTTGCAGGCCGTTTTGGGAGAGGTCACGGTTTCGCTGGATGAATTGCTTAACTGGAAGGTCGGGACGCAGGTGATTTTGAATACGAGCACGGATGATGAGCTTGAGTTGCGCTGCGGGCAGTTTCCGATGTTTCGCGGGCCTGTCGGTCAAAAGCAGGGCAGCATCGCCGTGCGGATCGAAAGTTACATCCCGCCGGAAAAGGATAATGGGTAGATGGGTATTTTGGCGCTGGTTCTGGACGGCATGGTTATATTGCTGCTTGCGGCGACCATTTTTGTCGCCTGGCGTCTGTCGGAAAACCTGAATGCGTTTCGCAAGGGACGAAAGGATCTGGACAAGCTGATTCAGGACCTGTCTCGCAATATCGAGAAGGCAGAGTTGTCGATCACCGGTTTGAAACAGGCCAGCCGCGATGCGGGAAAAGACCTTCAGGTACTGGTGCAGGAGGCCCGCGCATTGTCGGACGAATTGCAACTGATGACCGAGGCCGGGGACAATATCGCCAGCCGTCTCGAGCGTCTGGCCGAACGGAATCGCGAAATTGCGGAGCGCATCGAAAAAACCGGCGGGCCTGCGATGCCTCCGCAATCATCCCAGGTCAGCCTGAAGCGCGTACAGGAAGGAAAGAGCGTGCCCACGGGGCCGTCTTTTGCCATTCGCGACCGGGAGATGGAGGGCGAGATTGACGGCGATGAAGATGCTGACTGGTCATCCGGCGATCCCCTGCACAGCAAGGCAGAACGGGAATTGTTTGCCGCCTTGCGGAAAAGCGGCAAGGCGAAAACGGGCGGCGTATCATGAAGATGCGTGAAAGAATCAGGTTGTTGCCTGTTTTGATTGTCGTGGCGATGCTGGCCTTCACGGTCAGGGTCGGCGAATTTGCCACAGGCCTCGGGAATATGGGCGCGGCCATGGCCCAGCACGAAGTCAGCACGCAACCACCGCCCATGGCCGGAGCAACCGCGCAAAACGCATCTCCCGCAACCCCGCCCGCCCCAGAGGCGGAGATTAAGGGACGTCTGGATCTGGAGTCGCGCAAAGAGGGTCTGCCGCTCAGGCCGGAGTTTGAAGATGAAGCAGCCAGTGGCGCGATCCCGGCGGACCCCGCCACGGTGATGCAGGACGACGGAGGCAAATGGAAGGATGCTATCGATACCGAAATCGAGAGTTCCGCCGTCAGGGATGAAATTTACAAGGATCTTGCCAAACGACGTGAAATGCTGGACCGCAAGGAAAAAGAAATTGCCGTGCGCGAGGCATTGCTGAGCGCCGCCGAGCGGGAACTCGATCAGAAACTGCGGGAATTGACGAATATCCGCACAGAAATCGAAGCGTCCATGAAAAAACAATCCGCAGAAGAACAGGCGCGTATCGCCAGTCTGGTCAAAATATATGAAGGCATGAAGCCCAAGGATGCGGCCAGTATCCTGAATACGCTGGATATTGAAGTGCTGATGATTATCATGACCAGAATGTCGGAACGGAAATCATCGGCCATCCTGTCGGAAATGAATCCGGAGCGTGCGCGTACGGTTACGGTTATGCTGGCCGAACGGCGGCATGCGCCGTCACTGACTCCTGAAAACTAGAACGCCACGGGAGCCCATATGCGCCAGCGCAGACGCCGTGTGATTATACAAGACCCGCCCAAGAGCATTGGCGGCAGCCTTTTGGGACTGTCGCTTTTTGTCATGTTGCTGGCTTTTTTCATGATCCTGAATTCCATGTCCTCGTTCGAAGAGCAAAAAACCGCCGATATTATGAGGAGTATCGACGATACTTTTGCCTCGAAGATCACACAGGAAGGAAATGAGAAGCCCGCGATCACGCAATCCGCAGAAAAGAATCTGCATGAGGGCGATACAATGGAGCGTATCGATTCCTTGTTCAAATCGCAAATTCCCGGGTACAAGGTCGTCAAGAACAAGCAGCGCGGCATGATGCAGGTGCAGGTGACGCGGGAAGATTTTGAAAAAGCAGTGAAGGGGTTGAAGAACGGTGAGGGGGGCGGTTCCGGTTTTTCCGCAGCCTTCCTGCCGACGCTGGTGTCGTTGATGCGGACGGACATGCGGGGAACGCCCTATCGCATGGAAATTACCTATTTCACCGATGAAAACCCGGCGCGGGTGCAAAATCAGAAACCTCAGCGTATGGCCGGGCTTATCCGCGATATTGCCGCCGTTGCGGGCGATATCGAAAAGGCGGGTTTGCAGGCAAAACTGATGACCATCGGCTTGCAAAAGGGTGATCCGGATATGGTCGATCTCGTTTTTCAACGGCATGTTCCCTTTGACCCCGCAGGGGCAAAGAACCTGAAAAGTTATGAAGAAAGTGCGGAGGATGAACAAAAAATCACGCCGCAATAAACAGCCGCAGAAAGTCGTGCCATCCACGACCGACGGGTGGGGGCTACACACAGGCCGCCGGACGGGACGGCGTTCCGATGATATACGACCGGATGAGCCCAATATGATCTGGTTGCTGACATTTACCGACATCATGGGGCTGATGCTGACCTTTTTTGTGATGCTGTTTGCGATGTCGACGCCGGAACAAAAACCCTTCGCGGAAATGACATCTGCGTTGCAGAGCGAGTTCAATCGGTTTTACGGTAAGATCATGAGCGCGGGGCCGGAGGATTCCATCGATATCAGCCGGATCGATTATGACCGCGCTCTGGAGATCAAATATCTGGAGGCGCTGATGCGTTCGCTGGTGAAGAGCAATGATTCGCTGGATATGGCGGTAACGCTGATGTCTCAGGAAACCCATTTGATGATGTCCCTGCCCGAGGATATGCTGTTTGATGTCGGAAAGGCGGAGATCAAGGAGGGCAGCACCCGGGCGTTGTTTGCGCTCGGCGGTGCATTTTCCCGAATGAAGAACGTGGTTGAACTGGTCGGCCATGCCGATCCCCGCCCGATCACAAGCGGGGGGGAGGGGGCCTATGCGTCCAACTGGGACCTGTCTTTGGCCCGGGCGGTCGCGGTTGCGGCGGCGCTTGAAAAGGTCGGCTATACCCAGCCAGTGACCGTGCGCGGGGCTTCGAGCGGGCGATATGAGGATCTGGAGGGAGTCGTTGACGAAAAACAACGTCTGGACCTGTCCAGACGTGTGGATATTGATATAATGAATCACGATGGCCGCAGGAAAAAGGTCGTCGAAGACATTATTGTCCCCTAGAAACCATGCGCAAGATTGGTCCCGATGCGTTTACGCCGTTTTGTACTGATGACTTGTGTTTGTGCGGCGGCGCTCCTGCCGCCGGGCGGGGCATGGGCGCAGGACAGCGTCAAGGTCCGGACGGGGACGCATCCCGATTATTCCCGGCTGGTGTTTGACTGGACGCTATCGGTCCCCTACACCGTGACCCGCGCCGGGACCGATACGGTGGAGATTTCCTTTCAGAAGGCGGCGGAGATGAATGCGGGCGGCGTGAATAGCGTCACGGCGCCCGGCATTCGCGGGGTTGA
Source organism: uncultured Micavibrio sp. (assembly GCA_964400125.1). Taxonomy (GTDB): domain Bacteria; phylum Pseudomonadota; class Alphaproteobacteria; order Micavibrionales; family Micavibrionaceae; genus Micavibrio. The sequence continues at coordinate 223,346 of CAYNSR010000002.1, forward strand.
GAAAATTTCTGCTTCGGGTGAAAACCTGAAGGTGCGCGTAAAGATACCGGAGGGGGCTGCGTACCGGCATTTTCTGGTCGGCGATAGGGTTGTGCTTGATGTCTTCGGCAAAACCGGCGCGGCGGCCACACCCGCACCGCCTGCACCGGTGGCAAAGGCATCGGAGGTAAAAAAACCGGAAGCAAAGCCGGAAACGCCGCCTGTCCCTGCCATGCCAGCACCGGAAGTGGCCGAAAAAAAAGCGGAGCCTGTCATGACGGTTGTCGAGACGGCGATACAAAAAACCATTCAGCCGCATGTGATTACCGTGTCGTCTACACAGGCGATCGGGTTGGCCGCGTTCGTGCGTAACGACCGTTTGTGGATCGTTGCTGATCGTGGTGACATCGCCGTTCCACCGCAAATCGCCGGGCCGCAGGCGGGTTTGTTCGGCCCGTTTGAAAGCATGAAAATTGATGGCGGCGTTGCCTATCATACCACCATGCCCGAGGGCGTGAATGTGGTGGGCGAGGGCGGGGGGTTGGTGTGGAAACTGATCGTGTCGACTCTGCCGCGTGACGCCGTGCCATCGTCGCCGGAACGGAATTTCGACAGGGGGCAGGAAATTCGTGGTGGAACATTGCTCTGGCCGTTGCAGCGTGTCACCAAAACGCTGGCGATCACCGATCCGGATATCGGGGATAAAATTATCGTTGCGACCGTAGACCAGTCGGACCAGTTTGCCGGGGCGGCACGCGATTTCGTTGATTTTGCAACATTGTCCAGCCCCGTCGGCATCGCGATTGTCCCCAAGGCCGACGATTTGCAGGCCGAACCGCAGGGGATGGGGTTGCGGGTGACGCGCCCGGGCGGGTTGGCCTTGTCGCGGATGCGCGATGTCAATCAAAAGCTGATTGAAAAACAGGTTTCAGGGCAACAGGATCAAAAGCCCGATGCCGTGCATATCCGGCGTATCTATGATTTCGACCGTTGGATGATGGGCGGTCTTCAGGCGTTGCGCGAAAACCAGCATGTTTTGCTGGCGGGCATGAGCGAGAAGGATAAAACCGGACGGGTTCAGGATTTGCTGATGATGGCGAAAATGAACATGGCCAATGATCGCGGGCAGGAAGCCGTCGGTCTGCTCAACTTCGCCGAAAGTGAAATGCCGGAGATTGCACAAAGCCCGGAATTTCTAGCTCTGCGCGGCGGTGCGGAGGCGCTGGCCGGAAAATTCCAGCTTGCGTTCGAGGATTTGTCGGTTCCGGCGTTGAAGGATTATAACGAGCTGGATTACTGGCGGGCCTATACGCTGGCCAGCCTCGAAGACTGGCAACAGGCCAAGGCGGCCATGCCCAATGACTTCGAGGTGCTTTTCAATTATCCACGTTTGATAAAGGAACGTCTGGTTTTGCGGCTGGCGGAGGTCGCCTTGCGCGGCGGTGCGCGGCTGACGGCGGAAGAGTTGCTGGGGAATTTGGAAAAAGACAGAAAATTCCTGAAGCCGTGGTCGGTGGCCGGGCTGGATTACCTGCAAGGGGAATTGCACCGTCAGGCAGGAAAAACGGCGCAGGCGGCGGATCTGTGGAAGCCGTTGAGCACCGGAAAAGACGATCTCTACCGCACCAAGGCCAGTCTGGCGATGACGATGATGGAATTGCACAATAACGCGACTACCGCGGAAAAGGCCACCGACCGTCTCGAAGGGTTGCGTTACCACTGGCGCGGCGACGAACTGGAAGCGCAGATCAATTTCATGCTGGGCAAGCTGTATCTGGACCAGAAACGTTATCTGAAGGGCTTGACGATCCTGCGCGATGCGGCGGCGATGAGCCCGGATACGGATGTCGGGCGCGAGGTGACTGGATTTATGTCCGATTCATTCAAAAATCTGTTTTTGAGCGCGCAGGTCAATGAATTGACCCCGATTGATGCGGTGACGGTCTATGAAGAATTTCGTGAACTGACCCCGCCGGGCGATGAAGGAAACAGGCTGGTGCAACGTCTGGCGGAGCGTCTGGTGGATGCCGATCTTCTGGCGCGGGCGGCGGCCTTGTTGCAGCACCAGATCGATTACCGCATCACCGGGCGGGAAAATGGCGATGTTGCCGTGAGGCTGGCGGCGATTTATTTGCTGAACGACGAGCCGGACAAGGCGATTGCCGCGCTGGATAAGGCGAAAACCAGCTATGCGGCTCTGGAGCAAACGGCGCAGGTCGTTGGAAAGACCCGGGAAATCGAGATGTTGCGCGCTCGCGCCCTGTCTGAAAAAGATAGGGTCGAGGATGCGCTGGCGATTTTAGCGAAATTTCCGCCCGCGCCCGATATTAATGCGCTGCGGGCCGATATTTCATGGAAGGCCGGAATGTGGGATGAGGCGGCGGATGCCCTGCGCGACCGGATTCTGGATGAAGCAATTGATGTCGCCCGGCCTTTGACCCAGAAACAGGCCGATCTCATCCTGAACCGCGCCGTTGCGCTGAACCTTGCCGGGGATCGTGTTGAATTGGCCAATATGCGCACGCGGTATGGCGAGGCCATGGGCAAATCGTCGCGTTCCAAAATGTTTGACGTCGTCACCCGCCCCCGGACGGGCAATATGTCCGAACGCGACAGCATCGCCGCGCTGGTGTCCGAGGTGGATATGTTCAAGGATTTCCTGGACAGCTACCGCGCGGGAAATCCATCGAATTGAGGGTGTGATGTTTTCCGTTGGAATCATAAACACCTGTCATCCCCGGTCAAGCCGGGGATGACGAAATGGTGTATAGGTCATTATTATATTTATGGCGTCAGCCCTGTCCCCGCCAGCGGGGTGATGCCGTAGCTTTGGATCAGGGAGCCCGCGATCAGGTGCCAGCCATCGACTAAAACGAAGAATACGATCTTGAACGGCAGGGAAATCATCACTGGCGGCAGCATCATCATCCCCATCGACATCAGGATCGAGGCCGTCACCATGTCGATAATCAAAAAGGGCAGGAACAGCATAAAGCCGATTTCAAAAGCGCGGCGCAATTCCGAAATCATGAAGGCGGGGATCAGGACCTGTAGCGGAATGGCCTCCGGCGTTTCAAACGGGCCTTTCTGGCTCAGCCCGGTAAACAGCACCAGATCGGGTTCGCGCACATGTTCGCGCATGAAGGCGTGGAACGGGCCGATGCCGCGTTCAAAGGCGGTGATTTCATCAATCTCCTCAGCCAATAACGGCTTGACGGCGGCATCGTAACTGGCTTGCAGGGTTGGTGCCATGATGAAGAAGGTCAGGAACAGCGCCAGCGAAATAATCACGGTGTTCGGCGGGGTCTGCTGGATACCGATTGCCGTGCGCAGGAAAGACAGGACGACGATAATTCGCGTGAACGACGTCATCATAATCAGGATGGACGGTGCCAGCGACAGGATGGTCAGCAACGCTACCATCTGCACCAGACGTCCGCTGACGCTTCCCGGCTGGTCGCTATCGCCGCCGAGGTCGATGGTGACGGCCTGCGCGAAGGCGGGTTGGGCGGCGAAGGCCAGCGCGAGGAGGAGCACCCCGGCGAAGGCCGGGAACCAGGATTTGAGAGCGGTATGCAATTGCTGGACCCCGGCTTTGGCCGGGATGCGTGTGTTATTCATTTTTATCGGTTTCCTGTGGCGGGATGATTCCACTTTCGACAACAGTTTCGCCCGATGGCCCGAGGATGACAAGATGGTCGCGGTCGTCGCGGCGAATCAGGATCATGCGGCGGCGGTGATCGAGGGGGAGGGTTTCAACGATCCGCAGGCGGCGTTTTTTCCCCGGCGCGACCAGCCCGGAACCGGCATTGATTTTCCGCATCACAAGGCCGAGACCGAGCATCAGCCCGACCACCAGAATCAGCGCGGCCAGAAAACGGATCAACTGAATTCCGGTGAGAATTTCCATGCGGGGATTCTAGGGGCGGGGGCAGGAAAAGTCATTACCTAATCGGCGTCATCCTCAGGTTCTTCAAGGGTTGCATCAAACGGGTTGGGTTGGCCGTTGGCGCGGTAGACATAAGAAAGGATTTCGGCCACCGCGACCAGTGCTTCGTTCGGGACCGGGGAATCGAGTTCGAGCGCCGCCAGCATTTCCGCTAGGGCGCTGTCTTGCCGGACCTTAATCCCGGCATTGAAGGCCAGTTGCAGGATCTGCTCGGCAATTTTTCCCCGTCCGGCGGCGGTGACGGCGGGGAGGGCATTTTCGCCTTGCGGCCCCGCAATGGCCACGGCGACCTGTTGCGACTGTTTTTTGTTTAAATTCAACGGGATAAGCGGGTCTTTGCCGGTGTTTCCGGGGCCGTCATCGTATTTTTCGGTCATGGCATGTTTCCTGCAACGATTGACCCGGTAGGGTTTGAACATCAGGGGATGTCCTTTCATGACAACACAGAATCTGGGTCTTTTCCAAGCCCTGAATGCAAAAATGAGTTATCTCGACCAGCGCCAGAAAGTGCTGGCGCACAATATCGCCAATGCCAACACCCCGGGATACAAGCCGAAAGACCTGACCCGGGTTGATTTCGGCACGGTGCTGAAAGAGGTCACTGGTTCCAATGTGTTGCGGCCGGAAACGACCAATGCGCTGCATATGCCGTCGCCGCATGCGATTGATGATCCGAAGAACAGACAGATGAAGAAAACCTATGATGTGGTCCCGACCGGGAATGCGGTCGTCCTCGAAGAGCAAATGGTCAATTCGGCCCAGACATCAACAGATTACAACCTGATGACAACCCTTTATCAGAAGAATGTCGGGATGTTCCGTACCGCGCTGGGCGTGGGTAGATAAAGGCAAGGGGAGTATTGCGTTATGAGTGATTTATACGGTGCAATGACAATTTCCGCCCACGGCATGAAGGCCCAGAGCCAGCGTGTGCGCGTGATCGCCGAAAACATGGCGAATGCCGATACCGCTGCCAATAAGCCCGGCGCGGACCCTTATCGTCGCCAGATCATTACATTCAAAAATGAAATGGACCGCGCCAAGGGTATGGATCTGGTGCAGGTCGATAAAATCAGGGACGACATGAAGCGGGATTTCACTCTGAAATACATGCCGGAGCATCCGGGCGCGGATGAAAAAGGTTATGTGAAAATGCCCAATGTCGATGCCATCATCGAAACCATGGATATGCGCGAGGCCCAGCGGAGCTATGAGGCCAATCTGGGGATGATCGACCAGAGCCGGAATATGATTATGCAGACCATAGACCTCCTCCGCCGATAATTTCGTGCTATAATCTGGATAGAGTAGGGATTTTTCATTATGGCTATCAACGGCATCACCAATCCGGCAGCAGCAGCAGGCGCGTATGCTAATACCGCCAAAACCATGCCGCTCGACGGGATCGCGGCGGTGAAGGGCGAGTCTTTTTCCGATGCGCTGAAGGGGGTTGCCGTCGAGGCGGTCGAGGCCCTGCGCGCGGGGGAAAAGGCTTCCGCCGGAGCGGTCATGGGCACGGCCAGCCTGACCGATGTGGTGGAAGCCGTCACAGCCGCCGAATTGACTCTGCAGACGGTCGTGGCCGTACGGGACCGGATGCTGAATGCCTATCAGGAAATTATGAGAATGCCGATCTAGGGTTGAGATGACGCGGCATTGAAATTGTGTACCGCAGCATTTTTTAGCTTTGTTGATGCGCTGCACGCGCTTGTGAAAACCTTCAAACAAGGTTGACTTACGCATATCCTGCTCTCAAAATCAGAGCCGGGAAACGTTCTATACTTCTATATGTTTTTTTGAATGACATGAAATGCAAGATTTGTAATGGATAAAAAATTCACAAAATATCGCGTATTGGTCATTGATGATCATATGATTTCAGTGAAGCTTTTGACTCGCCAGCTTGAGGCAATCGGGTTTTGCGATATTGATTTTGCTGCCAATGGTGCCGAGGCGCTGGAGATTATGAAATCAAAAAATTATGATATTATCACTCTGGACTGGGTGATGCCTGTCATGAATGGAGAAGATTTTTTAATGCATTGCCGGAAAGACAAGCAATATAACAATGTCGCCTTTGTCACGATTTCTTCTGAAGCTCAGAGGGACAGCATATTAAGTATGATGAATCGTGGCGCGACGTCGTATCTTACCAAGCCTGTGATAATGGAAGAGTTGTCCAGACACATGGATGCGGTTGTTGAGTGGATTGAAAGAAAATCTCAATGATTCGTGATAGGCAGCGATATTTTAAATGTGCAGCCTGCGCTGTCGGCATGGCTGGTCACGACATGAATTGTGCCGCCCTTTTTCAAGATAGCTGATCTTGCGGCATTCAAGCCGATTCCACGCCCGGATATCGTCGTTGCTGAAATTTTTGTTGTGAAGTCCATATCAAAGATTTTTTGTGCAAGATCGTGGTCGCTTATCGCTGTCTGGTCGCCCGTATATCGTTCGCGCAAGGTTTCCATGTTCACGCCGCGCCCGTCATCTTGAATATTGATGTCGATCCGTCCTTTTTCCCGGTCTTCCGTGACGATGATTTTTATAGTACCACGGCCTGATTTCCCCCATCTAATACGGTCTTCGGGGGTTTCAATTCCATGATCCATGATATTTCTGGCGATATGAATAAATGTTGCGAATACATCCTCATACTCGGAGGGGATAATCCCCGGATTATCTCCCAGAAACTGGATTTCAGGCTCGTCTTTCCCAAGTTGCCGTGCAACGCGTATCAATTCATCTTTAAAGGGGCCAAAGAGAGAGAAAATGGGGACTGATTGAATATGCTCTCTCATATATTTGAGAATGGATTTTTTTTCTTCTCCTGACGGGATATCGCGATCGATCATTTTTGCCAGATTTTCGAGTTTATCGGACTCGATCAGGCGTGCCGTTCCCATTCTAAGAAAATCGTTGCCAAAGATTGATGTGGCAAAGACCGTTTCTGCGTTGATTCCATCCTCGATTTCTTTGAGGTCATTGACGAAGTCGCTGTCAAAATACGCTTGCGGGTTATTTTTTATTTTCCCTTCGATTTTATGAATTTTTGAGGCGATGTCCAACAGGCCAAACATAGAACATATCCCCTTGAAGGTATGCAGATCTTGTAAGATTTTTATATCATCGTGATCTTTTTTAGTGTGCGCGGCGGATTCTATAAATGCTTTGATATTAATAATTAAATTGTGAAAATCGTTTCTGTTTCTGGCGATCAGTAGTGTTTTTTCAGATTCTTCCTTGATTTTAGAAATTTTCTTTTCTGTTTCAACTTGTGCGCTGATATCTGTTGCAATTAACAAAACATAGACAAGCTTGTGATTGCCAGTGAACATCGGGCGGTAATCAAGGGATATATGCTTGTTCTGTTTTTGGGAGAGGCTGCAAGGCAAGAGCTTTTTTAAATCATTGAAATCCAGCGCCGTGTCGCCATGAAAAGCGATGTTGAGCCACGTTTCGAAAGTTGTTCGCTCCTCTGTGTCGAAGTCAAGAATATCTGAAACCTTTTTATGGGACGGATCGCCGCCAAGAAGATCCAGGCAGGCCTGAGAGTATACATCAGAGCATATTCCCTGATCGTCAAAAAAAACGAAGGCCTGGCCAAGGCTTTCTAAAATCGCATTAATAGAAGCATTGAGGCGTTCAACGTTCCGGAATGCCTCTGTCAGCTCCTTGGAGCTGATCTCAATATTTCTGGTGGCAATTTTTAGCCTGTCTTCATACTCCCCATAGGATTGATCAACGGCATCGAAAAGGGTGCTTATCTTTTTCAGAAGATCGAGATGTTGCCTTTTGTCGGCGGGTAGTGTTTTTTCAAGATACTCTATAGCATCGGATATACCTTGCTCGGCGTTTTCGATTCCAAGGTATCTCCTGAATTGCCGCGAAAGTTTTTTTGATCGTTCAGTCAAACCTAATCCGCCGATTCAGTTATGTGGGTTATGGTCATTGTCTGGTTATGTAACTCGGAGCCGTTATTGAGGTCTGAAAAACCCAGTTCCCCATAGGAATAGAAACCACAAATATTGCTGTTCGAAAACACTGTTTTCACCGCGTCCAGTTCGTCTTCTGTATCGTCACCCATCAAAATTTTTCGGCCAACGCAACTGACGCAAATAACAGCATCATTTTTATTTGACGCGTTTTCATGAAGTGCGGTTCTCGCCGCTTCTTCAGCCCCTGCGACAAGCTCGTCCGAACTTGCATGCATCAGGCACACGAGTTGGCCAACTTCCAGATCGCCGGCCAAAATAAGGCTTTTTTCCTCTTCATTAATATTGAGAATGGTACGAATCAGGCCCATTGCGTTCAGATTGTTTTCATCCATGATCGCGAAGGGATAAAGCAAGCCGCTGGCCGGAAGGTCTTGAGCCTTATCTCCGAGGTACTCTTTATATAGGTCAAGGGCGGGCTTTCCATCCAGTTCGTAAAGGCAGTTTTCTTTTGCTTTGGTTACCCTGCGAAGGGGGCCAAATGGTTTCCATCCGCCTCGCGATGCCGAGTGCATTTTTACATTCTTGCCGTATATCCCAAGGCCAATAAGCTGTGTTTCTGAGACATTGCCATTGTGCAGCGTTGCGGTCTTATGAAAGCCAAGGCCATCTCCCGCAAGCCCGCCGGAAATCGTCGTTGATTTTGGCAAGGTTTCCCGCAAACCTGCAATTAACTGGCTGCCATTAACGTTCAAGCCCGGTGAAATAATGAAGACACCGGCCAGATCGTCGGTTTCAATCGATTGCCCAAGTTTTTGTCCGCATTTCCGGGATTCATCTGACGAGGACAGATCCATGGTGTAGGTTTTTACCTTGCCGCTGTCGAATCTCATGCCGGTCAGGCTAACGGTTTCGTTATCAACGCAATCGCCTATTTCCCCGGACGTACTGCACCCAACAATTTCTGCGCTTGGAAAATTCGATTTAATGGTTTCATAGGCGTCACGGTTTTCCAATATTTCGCGCGATGTAAAAACTAGGGCGTGTCATCAATTGAGCCAGATAACGGCAGCGGCGAGATAGATGCC
>CAYNSR010000003.1:0-224821 GCA_964400125.1 uncultured Micavibrio sp.
TAAAATCCCGGGCAAGGATAAAAACAGGCGGAAATTCGCCACGGGAGAACGTAAGTGTCCATCCGCAAAGTTCTTGAATCAAAAGAATCAGTTGTGATTCAATGGATGTGGCCCGACAGGAGGGGCCGCCGATGTGGACACCTGAGAACCGCGCCCGATACAATCGCGACAAGCTGCGTTACCCCAGCGACATGACCGATGAGGAATGGGCGCTGATTGAGCCGTTGATCCCTCCGGCGCGTCGTGGCGGACGCAGGCGCGAGGTGAATGTCCGGGAGGTGGTGAACGGCATCATGCTGCTCTCTACGCTGTTCGGCCTGTTCCCGTTTTTGAAAAAACTCTTCGCTGATGGTGCTTATGCCGGACCCGTCTTTCATGACGCGCTGGCCAAAGTCCTGCCACATCTTCAAATCGAAATCGTCAAAAGACCCGATACCGCAAAAGGCTTCGTCGTCCTGCGTATGGCTAATACTTGGCGCGGTGATAGGGTCGTTTTTCCTTATCCTCTTTATTGCCCAAGCCAAAGAATGCATTGCCGTTCCAGCGCGTACCGGTAATTGCAAATGCAACACCAGAAAGGCTTTTATATTTCAGCCCCTGATATTCATAACCATCAGCCAGCACATACACATGATGCTCAACGCCTTTGACTTCTCGCACTAATCGTGTTCCTACCGCCAGGCGACCAACATCACTACGACGCTGCTGGACTGATTTACCCTCGGCCAACGCTTCCAGGCGATCAATTGTTGATTTGGTCAATCCGCCATAAGTCAGCTCCTGCATCCGATAGATGATCTGATTGATCAGGTAGGTGCGATTATTGCGTGACTGAGGAGGCACATCAAAATGCCGGTTCCAGACCTGGAGCAGCTCCTTGGTTTCCATCGCTTCCAGCGATGCATACTCTTTTAATATGTCTATTTTCATTGTTTTGCCCCTTTCTCCGCTCTCACTTGCGTGGGTTTGCGGCTGGGACATGAATGCTTCGAAGCAGAGGGAAGTCCAGTCAAACTTCTCTCATTTTCCGAGCTATTTAATTGATTATGCTGGTAAATCTGGTGGCGTAAAATCGCGCCCGCCAGGATCATGATAATCTCGGCATAACGCTCCGCACCCGTCATTTCATCTGGATTGCGTACCCTGTAATCCATAGAGAAAAACCTCCTTCAAATTTGTTCTTCTCCTCTGGTTTGCCGTCACCCTTCAAAACGACGACGACGAAATAAAAAAAGTTCGAAACATTGTTCGAATGCATCATTTTATCTTTGCAAACCGTGTTTTTCGGAAGTCGTTCTAAATCAAGGCTTTGCCATGACCACTAAATATGCGCTTAGTAGCCAGAGGCCGTGAGAGAATATGAGACTTGAGAGAGAATTTCGGCTGAATTTGCGTTCTAAAAGTACGCAGGCGAAAGGCAAAACCGCGCGAACATTGGGCTTTTGCACAAAGAAAAACCCGCCAAGCGGGGCGGGTTGTTAAATAAATGGTGGTGGGGACAGGATTTGAACCTGTGTACTCGCTAGAGGCCAGATTTACAGTCTGGTGCCATTAACCACTCGGCCACCCCACCATCGGGGTTTCGTGCCAGCAAAAAAGAGAATTTTACTCGTCCTGTCAAGTGTGCGATGAATAAACCATGAAAAATTCACGCAAAAATACCGGAAAAGGATCGGGGCGATCCACCTCGAGACCCCCGGCGCGGCCTTCCGGCAAATCCGGACGCCCGGCTGAGGGGCGCAAGGATTCGCGGCCTGCCGCCAAAACGGACGGCAAAGAAGGCAAATACGTCGCCACCGCCCGCGCCCGCAACGATGCCGCCGCACAGAACAAGCGCCCACGCGGCAAACATGCCGGAGCGGCGCATGACCGGTCCCGGGCGGAGGGCGCTGTTGCAGGCCGCCCGATGCCCCGGCACCGGGACAAGACTCCCGCCGCATATGAAAAGCGCGAACGCACCCCCGTTAAAAATCTGGGGCCGCGCCCGAATCTGTTCGGCATGCACGCGGTGCGCGAAGCCTGGCTCAATCCGAAACGTTCGGTCCATGCACTGTACCTGACCGCCGAAACCGAACGGATTTTTGCCACATGGCCGACACCGCGAACCGAGCGCCCGTTGCCGATTCCGGCCACGAAGGAGGATCTCGAACGCATGCTGGGCCGCGATACCGTGCATCAGGGGTTTGCCCTGTCCGCCGCGCCCATCGAAGAGGTTTTCGTGCAGGATATCATCTCGATCGGGGCGGGGAAAAAACGCGCTGTGGTCTTGATGCTGGATCAGGTGACGGACCCGCATAATGTCGGAGCCATTCTCCGTTCCGCCTGCGCCTTCGGGGCTGACGGCGTTATCATGCAGCGCCGCCATGCGCCGGAACTGGAGGGCGTCTTGTGCAAAACCGCCTGCGGCGCAACGGAACATCTGGCGGTGGCCTATGAAACAAACCTGTCGCGTACACTCGAGGAACTAACCGAAAACGGCTATACCGTGATCGGCCTCGACGAACATGCGGACAAGACGCTGGACGAGATTGGCGCGCCTGAAAAAGCCGTGCTGGTTCTGGGGGCCGAAGGCGAAGGGATGCGCCGTCTGGTCAAGGAGCATTGCACCGTTCTGGTACGTCTGCCAACTCAACTCCCCATTGCCAGCCTGAATGTCTCCAACGCGGCGGCCGTGGCGCTGTATGCCCTTGTAAAATAATAAAAAAGCAAAAATTATTGCCTTTCGGGGCGAAGCGGTCTAGAAAAACGGCATGTCTTTTTTCGGCAAACATCGCGGTCTGCAAGCTGTTGCGCCCTTGGGCGGGGCTTTTGCTGCCGGAATGGCGCGGTCCCAGCCAGTTCCGCCATGCCCGATTCTGCACCCAAGATCGACATTGCCGTCCGTCGCCAGCGTCATGCGTTCGCGCCATGCCTATTTGCAGCATGTTGCAAACCCAATTTACAAGGCCATCCCCGCCGCGCGCGCACCGGACTCCGCCACCCATGGCAGGCCGGGCTTTAAGCTGCAGATCACGGGCTTTACCGTATAAGATTGTCACACGCTTTTCCGCTGTTATACTCCCGCCTATGGCACAGGCACTCCCCGATTCCGCTGCGGTACAAGATGAAATTTTTCTGGTCGATGGGTCCGGTTATATTTTCCGGGCCTATTTTGCCCTGCCGCAAAACCTGACCAATCCGCAAGGCGTTCCGGTCGGGGCGGTTTTGGGCTTCGTCAATATGATTACCAAATTGCTGACCGACCTGCATGCGCCATCCATCGCGGTGATTTTCGACGCGGCGCGGAAGAATTACCGCAACGATCTGTATGCGGAATACAAAGCCAACCGCAGCGAAACCCCGGAAGACCTGATCCCGCAATTTCCCCTGATCCGCGCGGCGACGGAAGCCTTTGATATTCCGGCGATTGAACTGGAAGGTTATGAGGCCGACGACCTGATTGCCACCTATTCGCGCCTTGCGCTCGAACAGGGGAAAACCGTCACCATCGTGGGCACCGACAAGGATTTGATGCAACTGGTCCGCCCCGGCATCCGCATGTATGACCCGATCAAGGGGCGTTATCTGGATGAAAGCGATATCATCGGCAAATTCGGCGTCACGCCGGACAAGGTTATCGATGTGCAATCTCTGGTCGGGGATGCAAGCGATAATATCCCGGGTGTTCCGGGCATCGGCGTGAAAACGGCGGCGCAACTGATTACCGAATACGGCACGCTCGACAATCTTCTTGCCCGGGCGCATGAAATCAAACAGCCCAAACGCCGTGACACGCTGATCGAATATGCCGATATCGCCCGCCTGTCGCGTCAACTGGTGACTCTGCATCAGGACGTGCCTGTTCCCCGTGCGCTGGAAGATTTAAAGGCCCGCGACCCGCACACCGAAAAACTGGCTACCTTTTTACAGGCACAAGGGTTTAAAAGCGCCCTCGCCCGGATCGGTGCGCCCGCGCCGCAACCGGCACAGCAACGGGAAACGGAACAGCCCCCCGCGCCGCAGATATTGCCGCCCGTCCGCAAGGCGGAGTATACCCTTATTACCGATCTTGCCATCCTCGACGAATGGCTGGCAGAAGCACGGGACCGGGGCGTTTTGTGCGTTGATACCGAAACCACCTGGCTGACCCCGGCCAAGGCGCGTCTGGTGGGGGTATCGCTGGCCGTGACCCCGGACCGGGCCGCCTATATTCCGGTCGGACATGTCCTGCATGTCGATCTTCTGGGCGGCAGCAGCAATGCGCGGCACAAACAACTGGCGCTGGACGATGTGATCGCCCGGCTCAAACCCGTTCTGGAAGACGATGCGATCTTAAAGATCGGCCATAATATCAAATACGACTGGCAGATTTTTGCCAATCACGGCATTCATATGGTCTGCATGGACGATACGATGTTGCTGTCCTATGTGCTGGATGGGACCGAACACGGTCACGGCATGGATGAACTTTCCGAACGCTTCCTCGGCCACAAAACCATCACCTTCGAAGACGTCGCCGGGAAGGGAAAGAATCAGGTCAGCTTTGACAGGGTCGATATTGAAAAGGCCCGCGATTACGCCGCCGAAGATGCGGAAATTACCCTGCGCCTGCACCATGTCCTGAAGCCGCGTCTGGCGCAGGAACATATGGTGCGGGTTTATGAAGATATCGAACGCCCGCTTATTCCGGTGATCGCGCAGATGGAACATGCCGGCATCAAAATCGATACCGCGTTTTTAAAATCTTTAAGCCACGAATTCGGCACCAAGCTTGTGGCGCTGGAAAAGGAAATCACAAAACTGGCCGGGCGCGAATTCAATGTTGCATCCCCCAAACAGATGGGCGTCATTCTGTTCGAGGAAATGGGCCTGCCCGGCGGGAAAAAAACCAAGACGGGCGACTGGTCAACGGCGGTCGATGTGCTGGACAACCTGTCCGGACAGGGACATGCCATCATCGATAAAATCCTTGAATGGCGGCAACTGTCAAAACTGAAATCGACCTATACCGATGCGCTTCAAAATGAAATGAACCCGGTGAATGGTCGCATCCACACTTCGTTCAACATGACCGGAACGACAACGGGCCGCCTGTCCTCGACCGATCCAAACCTGCAAAATATTCCGATCCGCACCGAAGAAGGCCGCCGTATCCGCCGCGCCTTTATTGCCGAACCGGGCTGGAAAATATTGTCGGTCGATTACAGTCAGGTCGAATTGCGGCTGGCGGCGGCGCTAGCCGATGTCAAAGCCCTGAAACAGGCGTTTATCGACAAGATCGACATTCATGCCCTGACCGCGTCGCAGGTTTTCGGCGTGCCACTCGATCAGGTCACGCCCGATTTGCGCCGCTCGGCCAAAGCCGTCAATTTCGGCATTATCTACGGCATCAGCGGCTTCGGTCTGGCCAGACAACTGAATGTCAGCGTCGGTGAGGCCAGTGATTTTATCAAACGTTACCTCAATAAATTCCGCGAGATTCAGGATTATATGGAGGCCTGCAAGGACGAGGCGCGGAAATTCGGCTATGTCAGGACGCTTTATGGCCGCAAATGCTTTATCCCCAATATCAACGCCAAAAACGGCGCGTGGCGCAGCGGGGCCGAACGTCAGGCCATCAACGCGCCGCTTCAAGGCACGGCGGCGGATATCATGAAAATGGCCATGGCCCGTATGCCGCAGGCCTTAAACGATGCCGACCTGAGCGCCAGAATGCTGTTGCAGGTACACGATGAACTGGTCTTCGAAGTACCGGAGAACGAAGCCGAAGCCACAGCCGCGCTGGTCAGGAACGTCATGCAGGGCGCGGCGGAGATCGGCGTCCCGCTCGAAGCCGAGGCAGGATGGGGCGATAACTGGGCCGATGCGCATTAAAAACAGGCCTATCTCTTCTCCTGCAAACGTTCGATCTCGGCACGCAATCCGGCAATGTCGTCGCGAATATTTTGTAAAACGTCCATCTGCGCATGATGGGTATGTTGCAACCCGTCCGGATCATCATGTTCATGCAGGATATTCATGGCATCGACGATAATGCCGATAAACAGATTCAGGACCGCGAAGGTCGTAATCATGATAAATATCACAAAAAATATCCATGACCACGGAAAAACGGCCATCGTCGGCATCGCGATATTTTCCGCCCATCCCTCAAGCGTCATCAACTGGAAAAGCGTGAACATCGAACTGCCGAGCGACCCGAAGATTTCTTCGAGCGCCGGGTCGCCGGATCTGCCGAAAATCTGCGTGGTCAGAACGGCCGCGACATAAAAAATCAGCAGCAAAACCATCATGATCGAGGCCATGCCGGGAATGGCACTGAACAGAGCCGTGATAACCCGGCGCAATCTCGGCACAGTCGACATCAGGCGCAATATCCGCAAAACGCGCAAGGTCCGCAGCATCGCAAACGGCCCGATTGCCGGGATCAGGGATATCCCCACCACCACAAAGTCAAAATTGTTCCAGCCGTTGCGGAAAAAAGACAACCGGTACACATAAATCCGCGCCAAGATTTCAACAACAAAAACGGACAGGATCAGCCGGTCGAACACATGCAGGAACCCGCCATAGCGATCCATGACCGCATCGCTTGTCTCAAGGCCGAGCGTCACCGCATTGACAACGATCAGGGCCGTAATGGTTTTCAAAAATGCGGAAGATTCAACGATCTCCCTGATCCGCGCCTCGACAGCCATCATACCCCCCCTTATAATCCTTCGTCTATACTGTTTTTCACGTCCTGCGGCGACAGATCCGCCTTTCCTGCCGCCAGGATCGCGCCGCTCCGGCGGTCCTGCGCCACTACCACGAAAGCATCTCCCGGCATATCCTGCGGCGGCGTCACGGACCACACGCGCCTGTTTCCATCCCAGAAACCGGAATCGATGATGCCGCTTGCGACATAGGCGGGCATTCTTTCACGCGCCTGACGGTTGCCCTCGCCCTGCGCAATCCGTGGAGTCTTCCGGATCATAATCAGGCGCAGGACATACGGCTCTTCCAGCGCGGCGCTATCGGTTCTCAAGGACGGCAGGACGACATCATAGACACCTTCCGCCGTGCCGGGCTGAATCATCATGGGCTGAACACGAAAGGATTCCGCCCGTTGCGCCAGAATCGCCGCCGCCGTCTTCTGGACGTTATATCCCGGGAGCTGGACGCGGCCATTGATGACCATTTGCGGCGTGTAGCGCGACCCGGATTTCAGCATCCGGATATACAAATCCTGCTGCGCGGTGCAAAAAGATTGCGACATCCCCCCCGGCGTCCCCGTGTCGAAATAATCGACCATGCAGGTAAACCCCAGAATTTCCGGATCGCTCAGGATATCATGCATGTTGCGTTCCGCCTGCGGACAAAACGGGCAGCGTTCCGCGCTGAACAACTCGACGAAAACCAGCCCCTTTCCCGTAGCGGTCCCCGGGGCATCCTGCGCCCGCACAGGTACTGCCCCGGGCATCGCGCCCAGAAAGGCAACGGCAAGGACAATGGCAATGCTGCGGTAAAAACACTTCATGGGCACAGAATACGCAGGCTTTTGCGCCAATGGAACAGCGAACCGTAAAAATCCCTTTGATTTCCCTCGATTTTTACCCTTCCCTGCGATAGAGATAATCATTGTGATTCTTTAACGAAATCACGGGAAAAAATCGACAACGCACGAACGGGGTCTACCATGTCTTCCAGCGCCAACCATCTCGATATGCCATTAACATGGGAAGAGGTGAATCTTCATGCCAAGTCTCTGGCGCTAAAACTGGCCGGGAAAGGGCCGTGGAAGGGCGTCGTTGCCGTCACCAGCGGCGGCATGGTCCCGGCCTGTATCGTCGCCCGCCATCTCGGCGTTCGCCACATCGAAACATTCTGCGTTTCCAGCTATGACGACCAGACGCAAGGCAAAACAGACATCATCAAGCAGGCGGATCAGGCCGGTGACGGTGAGGGCTGGCTGGTGATTGACGATCTGGCCGACAGGGGCAATACACTCCGGACCATTCGCCAGTTCCTGCCCAAGGCGCATTATGCCACGATCTACGCCAAGCCCTTGGGTGAACCAACCGTAGACACCTACATCATGAGCGTTTCTCAGGACACATGGTTGCATTTTCCATGGGAGGAAAATGAAAAAAGCTATATCGCACCGCCTGCCCCCGGACGAGAAATCTGAACTGTAAATGACCGCAGAAGACCTGACCATTCCCGTCGGAAAATACGATTTCATCTGGGCCACGCATGATCGCGCCACCCCGAAGCACGACGATTTTCCCCCGCTGGTCGTGATGATCCACGGCTTCCCCGGCGACAGCAGATCCTACGGCAATGTATTCGATGAATTATCGCAGCGCCTTGTCCGGAGCGGGTTTCATACGCTGCGCTTCGATATGCGCGGATGCGGGCAAAGCAACAAGGGGGCCCGTTTTTTCACACTCAAATCCGGACACGAGGATTGCCTTGCGGTCTTTCGCTGGGCGGAAAAGCTTGGTTACAAAAAAATCTGTCTCGTGACCGAAGGTCTCGGGGCCTGTATCGCGATTACCGCATTGGTTGATTCCTTCCGTCCGCTGGTACAGGGGATGGTCATGCTCTGGCCCATTCTGGATCAAAAACACAGTTGGCTGGCCGATCTGGCTCCGGCGGCAGTGGAGGCGAAGGAAAATGGCGCGGATCATATCGTGGCCGAAAACACCCAGATCGGGCTGGCATTTTTGCATGAGGTCGCAACGTACGACCTTATCCCCTTACTAAACCGCGTGACCATGCCGGTCATGATCCATCACGGCCTCAACGACCGCAAAGCCTCGCCGTTGCAGATGGATGTCCTGATGCAGGGTGCCGCGACCGACCGTCTGGAATTCGTGACCTATGACGGCGGCGAACACGGGCTGAAAGACCCGGTCCCGCGCCAGCGCTTGCTCGCGGAAACGCGGGGTTTTTTCAAAAAAATCTGCTAAACAGCTCTTTTCCGGGGCCTTTGGACAAGGTTTTCCACAGATTTCCCTTGATTCCCTGCTCCCGCCCTGTCTATATACGCCCACTTGGTCGATGGCTGGCTTTTGACATATTTCGGCTGCCTGCCCGTCACCCGTTCACCCCTTCTTTTTAAAGGAGAAGAAAATGCCGAAGATGAAGACCAAATCGGGAGCCAAAAAACGCTTCCGTGTGACCGGTTCGGGTCGCGTGAAGTTCAAGCCTGCGAAATCCAGCCACATGATGATGAACAAGCCAAAGAAGATGAAGCGGAAAATCCGCGGCATGCAGCTTCTGGCCGAATGCGACGCACGCATCATTCTGGAGAATTTCTTGCCCTATCTTCGTGGACGCAAGAAAGTAAAAATGAACGCAGCCCAAGCTGCCGACCAGAACAAAGCAGCATAGGAGAACAAAACCATGGCACGCGTCACCGCAGGCCCCGCCAACCGGGCCCGTAAAAAGAAAGTCCTCAAAAAGACCAAAGGCCATTACAGCCTGCGTCACAAGGCAATCCGTATCGCGAAACAATCGGCTGACAAGGCCGGGCAGTATGCCTATCGCGACCGCAAAAACAAAAAGCGTGAATTCCGCGCCCTGTGGATCGTCCGGATCAATGCCGGCGCGCGTCTGCACGGCCTGACCTACGCCACCCTGATGGGCGGATTGAAAAAGGCCGGGATCGAACTGGACCGCAAGGTTCTGTCCGATATTGCCATCCACAACCCGGATGATTTCAAACTGATCGCTGAAAAGGCCAAGGCTGCGCTGGCGAAGCACGACCAGAAGGCCGCTTAGCCAGTTTTAGTAAGACACTGAATTTGAGAAGGCCCCGGAAGGAATTCTGGAGCCTTTCTTTTGGTCATAGAACAGTTTTAAACTTGTATTAAAAAGGGGCCTACGTTATTGTCGCCCGGTATACTGGAAATAAGAGATTGCGAATAGACTCAGGACTCATTGATTACAGCCAGAAGATGACGATGGCAGCGATACAGACGGCTGAGAAGAAAGTATGTCCGCGCCTTTTTGGCCCATAGTATTTCTGCTTGAGAGTAACCCAGATTAATTTTAGAGATAAGAACGATTAATGAAAAAGATATTTGAGAAGGCAGCAAAATTATTCGCGCACCAGAAAAATTTGCACGCTCAGCCAAATCCTGCCGATATATTTATCGGTCAGGTCTCCGATGCAGTACAGCAGCAGATGAATCGCCTTGATGATCTGCTGACAAATACCTATCACCTGGAAAGAGGAAAAAGTATTTCTAACATTGACAATGGAATTTCAGCAACATGGGATGGACCGGGATTTGGCCGCGTATTGTCCCTGTCTATTTTAAAAAAAAGCCACGATACAAATCTTCAGATTGCAATTTTAGGGGTAGATGACCGCAACTCTCGTCCTTGCCTTGAGTTTCATCGTGTATGGCTTGTTAAAACGACGGATCTGTCTGGATTGCTCGATTATCTCGAAGAGAAAAAATCAAGCTTAGGCCTGTTCAATAAACGCGAACCGATTTGGGAAGCGTTGGCACATGACGTGCTGGGGGCACGCGGCGTAAAAACGGAGCGGGGGGATAATTTCCCGAAACTTTCTTCTGGCATATCGCCACCCCCTGCGCCCAGTCAATAAAGCTCAAACACTGGTCAACTCAAAAATTCCCGGCAGTCAGGATCAACCAAGCATTGTTTCTGGGGATGTCCCATAAACCGGGGGGATCGGGCAGGTTATCCGGTAGAATGGGCGATGCGTCGAAGCTGTTTAAAAAGAGATCAACAGGAGCGTTTGATAGAGCATTTCGTGGCCGGAACGGTGCCGTGGACGCCACGCAGAATGTCCGCCGACTGAATCATGATCCCCGCAGACTCACACGCTCACAAGACTGACGACCTTGCTGCAGTTTGATATCCAGCCATGAAAATGCTAAAACTTTCCGGAATTTTGAAGGAAAAGCGAAAGTGGCTGAAATGACCAATACAATGACCACCCTGAAGACCGAGCTGACAAAAATGGTTGCAGATGCCGGCGATCTGGCCGCGCTGGAGGCGGCCCGCGTGGCCGCTTTGGGGAAAAACGGAAAGATTACCGGATTGATGAAATCACTGGGCGCGATGAGTCCCGAGGAGCGTAAAACCACCGGAGCTGCGCTCAATCTCCTGAAAGACGACATCGCCGCCCTGATCGATTCACAGGAACGCAGCCTGAAAAAACAGGCCCTCGACCAGAAACTGGCCAATGAACAAATCGACATCACGCTTTCCCCCCGGCCCGAACGGCGCGGCCATATCCATCCGATCAGCCAGACGACGGAGGAACTGACGGCGATTTTCGCGGATATGGGTTTTGTCGTCGGCGAAGGTCCGGATATCGAGGATGATTTTCACAATTTCACGGCATTGAATTTCCCGCCCGGACACCCGGCACGAGAAATGCACGATACATTCTACCTGCCAGACGATCCGGAAGAAAAGGACGAGGCGGCAAAGAAACTTTTGCGCACCCATACATCGACGGCGCAGGTGCGGTATATGACAGCCAACAAACCGCCGGTCCGCATGATCTGTTTCGGGCGCTGCTACCGTTCCGACTGGGACATGACGCACACGCCGATGTTCCACCAGATGGAATGCCTCTATATCGACAAAGGCGTCACCATGGCGCATCTGAAAGGCTGTCTGACCGATTTTGTCCGCGCATTCTTTGCCGTTGAGGATCTGCCTGTGCGGTTCCGCCCCAGTTTCTTTCCCTTCACAGAACCGAGCGCGGAAGTTGATATCGGTTATCTGCGCGATGACAAGGGGTTCCGGCTGGGCCGCAACCCGGACCCGGACAAACAGCAATGGCTGGAAATTCTGGGCAGCGGCATGGTACATCCGAACGTCTTGAAACATTGCGGGATCGATCCAACCGAATATCAGGGCTTCGCCTTTGGCATGGGATTGGAACGGGCAACGATGCTGAAATACGGCATCCCGGATTTGCGTACCTTCTTTGAATCCGATGTCCGCTGGCTGGAACATTACGGATTTGATCCGCTCGATCGGCCAAACCGGGCGAACGGGTCGTAAAACGATGCTGATTGCGCCGTTATGCCCTGCGGATTATGACCGATGGCTCCCGCTTTGGCTGGCCAATATGGAACACAATGTCAACGATGCTGTCACGGACACAACATGGCGGCGGATATGTTCTTCCGAATCAGGTATTGGCGGCCTGTGTGCGCGGGAATCGGAAACCGGACCTGTCACCGGCATCTGCCATTTCGTTCTCCATCCAACTACAGGCAACCTGAAGCCGGTTTGTTATATGCAGGATCTTTATGTCGATCCGGCATTTCGTAACCGGGGAATTGCCCGGTCGCTGGTGATCACCCTTGCAGCCAAAGGCACCACGGAAGGCTGGGCCCGTCTTTACTGGCTGGCGGAATCGACAAATGAAGCGGCCCAGAATCTCTATCGGTCACTGGGCCTGAAGCTGGACTTCACGCTGCATGTGCTGCCGCTTTAAACCTATCTCCGGGCCTGGGCAATCGCGCCGAGGAATCCTTTCCATGTGCCAACCGTCTGATTGATCGTCCGGGTTACACCCTGAACGGCTGTATTGGCCTGCTGGATCGGTCCCGGTTCCGGCCTTTGCCGGGGGGTGGCGGCACGCGCGAACGTCCCGCTTTCAGGGCGGCTCAATTCGCGTTCCCGCGAGCCGACGAAGCGCGAAGGTGCTGCAGCAGGGACGGGGGCAGCAGCCGCAATGCTGCGCTCTTCAACGGGAGCGGCGGAGGCTGGCTCTGCCGTCACCCCGAGCTCCGCCACCACTGGCGGGGCAAAGGCTGGTACCTGAAGTCCACTTCCCAAAGACTCCGTCGGCGCGGTCGGTGCCGGTTCGGATATGACCGGGTCGTCAACGACCACCATGGGGATAACGCCGGGCGGTGCTTCCATGCCCGCCGTTTCTTCGCCTGCGGTAACGGAGATGATCGGTTGCCCGGCTTCCGGCGGAGGTATTTCTATCTCCACAACGCCCGCAGGGGCGGGGGCCGCCGCCGCCAGAAAAGCCGAAGTCGGGGATGCCGGGGCGGGAGAGGATGATGACTGGAACTGCGCGAAAGCTGCGCCTGTTTTTGGTCCGGCAACACCATCCATCACCAGCGCATTTCCGGCAAGATTAAGTCCGTATTGCAAGGCCTTGATCTCGCTCTTGTCGGCAGCACCGCCGTCTTGCATATACACCTGTTGCGCCATGATGGCGGACATATTCTGCCTGACCTGATCGGGGCTGGCCTTGATCTTTTCCTGAATTTTTTGCAAAACATCATCAAGGCTGGCTGTCTCATCAAGCTGATGATCCCGTTTGAACAGGCTCAGGGCCGCATTCGTTTTTGCACCCATCAATCCATCAACCCGGCTCAATGCATAACCTTCCCCCGCACCGGGGCTAAGGAGACGCAAGCCCGCCTGAATTTCTGCGACCTTAGAATCATGCTGCAGGCTCTGTTTTGCCGCAGAAGGCGCAGGGGACGCCGCCGCAAGAGCCCTGTCAAAGGCATTTAATGTCGGCTGATTCATCTGCCCCGTCACCTGAAGCGGCGTCCCCAGAGCGCGCAGACCGTATTGTATGGTTTTGACATCGTCTTCCGTGGCGAATTGCTTCATACCGATCATCATCGATATGGTATCGGCACCAGCGGCAACCGTCTTGCGCATAGCAGACAGGATCGCCTGATCCGGCGCATCGGCGGCAAGCCCCTGGCCCTGCCGGAAAGATGTGATAGCCTCCCGCGTGGCAGGGTCCATACGCCCGTCAACATTGCCGTCATAGGCACTGCCCGGCATCAACCGGAGCAAGGCCTGCATTTCCTCGATGGAACGCGCCTGCGTTTCCCTGCCTGTGTTCTCTGCCATTGAGGTTTTTCTCCTCCCCTGCCTGCGTCGCCTGCGATCATTATTATCGAAATAGCATAAGAAACGGTTAAAATTCATGTTATGGAATATTATTCCTGTTGCCGGAAAGGCACGAAATGTCCTTGGCCTGACCGGAGAAATCGGTTTTAATCGACGCGCTTGGAAGGGTGCATCGATTATGAAATTTACATTTGGCTGGCTGCGCGAACATCTGGAAACGACCAAAACCCTCGATGAAATTGTCGTCGCGCTGACGGCGCTGGGGCTGGAAGTCGATGCGGTGGAAGACCAGGCAAAGCTTTATGCCCCGTTCTTCGTCGCCGCAGTTGAAAAAGCCGACAAACACCCGGACGCCGACCGCCTGAAAGTCCTGACCGTCGATACCGGCAAGGGCAAAGTGCAGGTTGTGTGCGGCGCACCAAATGCCCGCGCCGGGATGAAAGGCGTCTTCGCGCCCGAAGGCAGCTATATTCCCGGTACCGATACGGTGCTGAAGAAGGGGAATATTCGCGGCGTCGATTCCTGCGGCATGATGGTGTCGGAACGTGAAATGGCGCTTTCCGATGCGCATGAAGGCATTATCGAGATTGCAGGCGATGTCCCTATCGGGACGCCCTTTGCCGAAATTTACGGCCTGAGCGATCCGGTGATTGAAATCGGTCTGACCCCGAACCGCGCCGATTGCGCCGGGATACGCGGCATCGCCCGCGATCTCGCGGCGGCGGGACATGGCACACTAAAACCAGTGTCGCATGCAACACCGACTAAAGGAATTTTCACAAGCCCTATCGGGATCAATCTGGCCTTTGATTCCACCACATCACATTATTGTCCGCTCTTTCTCGGCCGCCTGATCCGTGGTGTAAAAAACCATCCCT
Organism: uncultured Micavibrio sp.; assembly: GCA_964400125.1. GTDB lineage: Bacteria > Pseudomonadota > Alphaproteobacteria > Micavibrionales > Micavibrionaceae > Micavibrio. Next base: position 14,727 of record CAYNSR010000003.1, read on the forward strand.
CACCGAAGGATTTGCACGACAAGCTGTCCGCGGTGGGGCAAAAACCTATCTCCGCGCTGGTGGATATCACCAATTACATGACCCTTGGCCTCAATCGCCCCTTGCATGTCTTCGATGCCGACAAAATCAAGGGCCACCTTCATGTGCGCGCGTCAAAAAAAGGCGAAAGCTTCGTCGCCCTTAACGGTAAAACCTATACGCTTGATGATGGCATGGTTGTCGTCTGCGACGATTCCGGCGTCCTCGCCCTTGGCGGCGTGATTGGCGGCGAGAGCACTGCCGTTAGCGACACCACCACCAATGTTTACATTGAATCCGCGTTTTTTGATCCGCTGCGCACTGCCCGCACGGGACGCGCCCTGCAAATCGACAGCGATGCGCGCTACCGTTTCGAACGCGGCATTGATCCGGCCTTCACCGTTGATGGCATGGATATCGCCACCAATCTGGTTATGACCCTGTGCGGCGGGGAGGCCAGTGAAATCGTCACGGCAGGGGCCGTGCCGCAATGGCAGCGCCGGATCGATTTCGACCCGGATTCGGTTGAAAAACTGGCCGGGTATGCCGTCCCGGTCGAACAACAAATCACCATTCTGAATGCGCTGGGTTTCAACGTGCAGAAAAACGGTTCCATGCTTTCCGTGCAACCGCCGTCATGGCGTGGCGATGTCGAAGGCCGCACCGATCTGGTCGAGGAAATCATCCGCGTGATCGGGTTGGACCGGATGCCGTCGATTTCCGTCCCGAAGCAAGGCCCCATGACACAAAGCGCCGAAACCACCGCCGTCACGCGCAGCCGCCGGGCCCGAACCATTCTGGCCGGACGCGGGCTGGATGAATGCATCACATGGTCGTTTATGGACCACAATCTGGCCGAAAAATTCGGCGCAAATGACTGCGGAAAGGCGGCAGCGCTGACTCTGGCCAACCCGATTTCCAGCGAACTGGATTTCATGCGCCCGTCTATCCTGCCCAACCTGATCGCCGCCGCCGCACGCAATGCCGATCGCGGCTATCCCGATGCCGCCCTGTTCGAGGTGGGGCCGGTATTCGAAACCCCGAAAGTCACCGGCCAGCGCCTTTGCGCAGCCGGAATCCGCAGCGGCATCTGGCTGGAACGGCACTGGTCGACACGCGATACCAACCGCCCCGTCGATGCCTATGACGCCAAGGCCGATGCGCTGGCGGTTCTGGCAGCAGCCGGATTGCCCGCCGAAGCCGGGCAGATTACCCGCGATGCGCCGCCATGGTATCATCCGGGCCGCAGCGGCATTATCCGTCTGGGTACCAATATTCTCGCCCGTTTCGGTGAAATCCACCCGCAAATCCTCGAAGACATGAAAATCACCTTCCCGGTCGCGGGGTTCGAGGTTTTTCTTGACGCCATACCGCAACCCCGGAACAAGGGCACAACCAGATCCTTGCTGCATCTTTCGCCGCTGCAACCGCTATCGCGCGATTTTGCCTTTATCGTCGACGCCGGAATAGAAGCCGATACCCTGCTGCGGGCGGCACGGGGGGCGGATAAAACCCTGATCGCCGACGCGCGCATTTTCGACGTCTATCAGGGAAAGGGCGTCGAAGCCGGGAAAAAGTCGGTGGCAATCGCCGTTACGCTGGAACCGCGGGAAAAAACCCTGACCGACAAGGAAATCGAAGATATCTGCACGCGGATTATCAATAGCGTTACCACGAAAACCGGCGGACAACTCCGCGCATGAGGCACAGCCCTTTATGAGTGTTTATTTCTGCCTCGACGATCTGATCGAATCCATTCTGGCCGAGCCGGACCAGCCCGTTCGCATGGATGCTTTCGTCCCTGTAAAAACCGTTATTCCCGCTTGTGGTGGATTTCGTGACGATGCCATCATGCTCTCGAGTCAACCTAACATTCTGGACCTGAACGAACTGCCGGGCGTGCATCAGCTTGCCGGACTGCTCAACGAGGTTCCTCTGTATCAGATCAACATGGAGTTGTTGCTCGACCGTGCGCTTGAGGAACGTCACCATAACAATCTGGTGGCAAAGGCGCTGGAGCAGGCCTTCGAAAAACAACCTTTGCCCAACACCTTGAAAAAAGGCGACGGCACCTTGCGCGATGCGCTGGACGGCAGCCTCCTGCACCCGATGCTCGGGCATCTGGACCGGGTGACACTGGCGAAAATATACATTAATTTCATGCGCGCCCTGCCGCATGGACACGACGAATTTTCCTTTGAAAAATACATTCTCGGAACGCAAATGGCACCGTTTGGCGCGTTATTCAGCGGCGTTGTCTGCGGCGAAACCGGAAAGGTCCGCGGCGACATCCTGATCGGATTCGGGCAAAGGGTCGATTTCGACTCCCGCCGTCATCCGGAGAACTACGTCGAAAACGGGCGGGCGCAAGCCACGCTGATGCGGATCTACGAAAAAAACGAATTGCTCTGGGCCTGGCTGGAAGCCGACCATTACCAGATGCGCCGTTGTTTCGATATCGACCGGATGCTGACGCTCAAAGGTTTGCCACGCATCCCGAACTGGACGCGCAGCGACGTTTTCCGCTGCCTTGAAAAAGAAGCCATGAAGCAGGTTTTTGCCGCCCGCCTGATTGCGGAAGATCCGCGCCTTACCCTGCTGCCGCGCCAGAACGCTATCCGTAAAAGCGTGGAATCCTGCGCACAGGGACAAATTGATGAGGGACTCCAGCAATTGCTGGGTCAGATTCTAACCGCCGGAACGCCCTATTCCGGGGCCGCCGCCCGCTTTTACAGCCGGGCGACGGAACGCGCCCGGGAAGCGAAGACGCTTTAGGATTCTCCGGCGGCCTTCGCCATCTCTTCGGCCAGAATATCCTTGCGGGATAATTTTCCGATCATGGTTTTCGGCAGAGGCCGGTCGCGAATCTCGATGCTGCGCGGCATTTCCATTCTGGATATCTTGTCTTCCAGAAACGCTTTTAGCTCTGCCTCGTTCACCGTCATCCCGGCCTTCGGCTTTACCCAGGCCTTGACCACCTCGCCGCGCGCATCATCGGGAAGGCCCGCAACAATGCACTCCTCGACCGCAGGATGCAGATAGATCACCTCTTCGACGTTACGCGGATAGACCTTGTAACCATTGGTGATAATCATATCCTTTATACGATCGACAATATAAAAATAACCGTCCGGGTCCATAATGGCGATATCACCCGTATGCAGGCGACCATCAATCATCACGTTTTCCGTTTCCTCTTTTTTATTATAATACCCCTTCATAACCTGCGGTCCGCGGGCGCAAAGCTCGCCTCGTTCGCCCGTCGGCATCGGTGTATGGTGGTCTTCGGTGCTGATGATTTCAATCACCGTTGACGGCAATGGCAACCCGATAGACCCGGCCCGGTTTTCTCCTGCAACCGGATTACAGCACAATACAGGCGAAGCTTCTGTCAGGCCGTAACCTTCGACCACGACACAGCCGGTAACGTCTTCGAATTTCTTTTTGACCTCCACCGGCAATGGCGCACCGCCGGAAATGCAAAAACGTACCGATGTCAGATCGTATTCACCAATATTTCTGTGATTGTTGATCGCATTGTAGATCGCCGGGACCGCCGGGAACAATGTCGGTTTCTTCCTGTGAATCAATTTCAGGGTTGCATCCAGTTCAAAACGCGGGAGAGCAATAATTTCAAACCCGCCATAGACGCTCATATTCATGACCGCCGTCATGGCGAACACATGGAAGAACGGCAGAACCCCGAGCATCTTTTCCTGCCCGAATTCTCCCTGCCCCAGCCACAATATTGCCTGTTCGGTATTGGCGACGATATTGGCATGGGTCAGCATGGCCCCCTTCGGCACACCCGTCGTGCCCCCGGTATATTGCAAAACGGCAATGTCTTCCGCCGGGTCGATTGCAACTGGCGACGGCTTGCCGTCATTGACGATCAGGTCGTGAAACCAGACGATCCGGGATTCCGCCGGGTCGATGCGGGCAATGTCTTTTTTTCTGGCAACCGCGAACAACATGTTTTTTGGAAATGGCAAAAGATCGGTAAACCGGGCCACGACGACCTTCTTCAGCCGCACATCTCCGGCCAGAAGTTCCGCAACCTTGTCGCACAACATCGTCAGATTCAGCGTCACAAGGATATCGGTCTCGCTGTCTTCAATCTGGTGGCGCAATTCACTGACGGAATAAAGCGGATTATAATTCACTACCGTACCGCCCACTTTGAGAATGGCGTAATAGGCAATCAGGAAAGTGGGCGTATTTGCCAGAAACAGCCCCACTTTTACGCCCTTGCCGACACCCAACCCCTGCAGGCCCGCAGCCATATGATCCACCAGTCCACCGATTTCAGCCCAGGTGTATTTGCGGTCGAGAAAATCAAAGGCCGGGCGTGCGCCATGAGTCCGGACCGTGCGCTCCAGCATATCCGCAACGGGCATAACCGGCAGGTCCACCGCCCAATCCACCCCGGCAGGATAGGATTGCACCCATGGGTAATGCGAATTTGTCTGTACCATAATATCCCCTCTGGCGTGTGCGGCGCACAATGGATTCTTCCCCGGATCATTAGGCAGTGTAAGCGAATTGGCGCGATTGCGCCATGCCAATGCAACCTGAGGCCAAGAGCCTCGTACATCAGTATATCATTATATCAGAACTTACTTAAGTGCTGTGCCGCAACGCTTTTTGCTGGATTCTATAAAAAATTTCCGGCATCCTTCTCAAGGGTTTGTGTTTTTATTTTTTGGTTTTTTCATGAGTTCTTTTTGTCAAAACGCGGTCCAGATGACCCAGAAAAACGGCGCACGCGAAGAAGCGGACATGCCTGTCCGGGCAAAGCTGAAATGGTTCAACGGCCCGAAGGGTTTCGGCTTTGTCGTTCCCGACGGCGAGGATATCGACGCCTTCCTTCATATTACAACCCTGCAACGGGCGGGAATCAACGCCATCGGCGACGGGGCCGACGTCATGTGCTGCATACAGCGCGGCCCCAAAGGGGCTATGGTCACGGAAATCACACAGATTTTGAATTTCGGAATTCTGTCCGACGCTCTGATCGCCCAGATTGCCCCCCCTATGAACAGCAACAGCAACGACCGCGCCGAACAGATTGCCGAGATGACTGGCATGGTGAAATGGTTCAAGGCCGACAAGGGGTTCGGGTTTGTGGTCCCCGAAGATGGCGGCAAGGATGTCTTCATCCACAGGGCCTGCCTCGACAAATGCAACATCCCCTCTTTGGACACCGGGCAGAAAGTGCGCATGTGCGTCCGCACCGTCGCCAAGGGTCGCGAAGCCGTGGATGTGGCATTGATCTGACATCCCCCCACCCGCAGAAACATGAACGCGCCTGAAAAAGAAAAACGGGCCAGCCCTGAAAAAGGCAGCCCGTTCATAGTTTGTGGATCACAACGATAAACCTGTTTTCTAGGCGGATGCACCAGCCTCTTTTAAATCATCTTCATATTCTGGACTATGCGGGCGTTCGAATTCTTCCGGCGTCAGGATGCGCGAACGGCTGGGTGCCTGATAGGCAGCCTTGGCATGATCGTCGCAATAGGGCAGCCCCGGAACGCATTCATCACCACAGAAAAAGAAGCCCGGTTCCTGCGGGTCGCCGTGCGGCCAGCGGCACATACGCTCTTTCAACTGGACCATCTGCACACCCTCGCCCTTATTCTTGAGCGTTTTGGATACAACGGCCACTTTCTTTTCTTCAACAACCCGGATGACCGGGGCGGGCTTTTTGTTGTTTTGCTGGATCGGGGAAACCCTGTTCGACAGTTTCAGGCGATGCGCCTTGCCAATCACGGCATTGCGGGTCAACCCCCCGCCCAGAGCCTTTGCGATTTCGGCGGCAGATTTACCTTCGCCCCACAGCCTTTTCAGAAGAGCGACACGCTCGTCAGTCCAGCTCATTAAATATCCTCCGCTTTACGATTCACAGTGTCTGATCGGCATAAAACCAACCGACCCGCAAATATTTCGTTCATCACTGTGATATGGAGGACACTATCAGTGTCGCGAATCGCTGCCTAGAGTCGCGCAGGAGTCAAGATTCTCTTATCCACAAAAAACCGGAAGTTTCGATTTTCAGGTTCTGCGCGCCGTAAAATCGTATGTTTGCAAAACCAATATGCCGTATCAGGCCTTGTGATCGAGACCCCAGACGGAATAACGCTCGGGATCGTCCATCCAGTTTTCGCGCACCCTCACGATCAGCGCCAGATGGACACGGCGTCCGAAAATTTTTTCCAGTTCCTCCCGCGAACGCTGTCCAATTTTTTTAATCTGTGCCCCGCCCTTGCCAAGGACAATCGGCTTGTGCGCCTCACGCGTGATATACACAACCTGCGACAATCGCACATCGCCGTTATCGAATTCTTCCCACGATTCTGTTTCAACCGTCATGCCATAGGGCAATTCATCGTGCAGCATGTGGAATATTTTTTCCCGCGTAATTTCCGCCGCCAGAAGCCGTGATGGCAGATCGGAAATTTCATCTTCGGGGAACAGGTGCGTGCCTTCCGGCACATGCGCCGCCAGCCATTCCGCCAGATCTTCGACGCCACTTCCCTTCTCGGCAGAAATCATGAAAGTTGCAGCAAAATCATGCTTTTCATTCATCATTGCCGCCAACGGCAACAGTTTTTCTTTTGCCATCTGGTCGATTTTATTCAGGATCAGGATGACGGGTTTCTTTTCCCCCTCACCTTTCGCATGACGATTTAGTTTTTCAAGAATGATCTCCACATGCGCCGTCGGGTCCTTGCGGCTGGCGTCGACGATCAGGGCGGTGATATCTGCTTCCTGTTCGCCGTCCCACGCGGCGGCAACCATGGCGCGATCAAGACGGCGCTTGGCGGCGAAAATACCGGGCGTATCAACCAAGACCACCTGCGCCGCACCGCGCATCATGATTCCGCGCACCCGCATGCGGGTCGTCTGGACCTTGGCGGAAACAATCGTCACCTTGGCCCCGACCAGATGGTTAATCAGGGTCGATTTCCCCGCATTCGGCGCGCCGATAATGGCAACGTAACCGCAACGCGGCAATGCGGGGGTATGAGTCATTCCGGAATTCCTATCATTTTCATCAATTGCAGGGCCGCGGCCTTTTCGGCAGCCCTGCGCGACAACCCTGCGCCGGACACGGGATCAAACCCCGTGACCCGGACGCGGATGCGGAATACAGGCGCATGGTCCGGTCCGTCACGCGATTCAAGCGCGTATTCCGGCAACCCCAGACCGCGAGCCTGCGCCCATTCCTGCAACGCGGTTTTCGGATCCTGCGGCGGCTGGACCATAATATGCAAGGCATCCTTCCACAGGGCCGCGATCAGGGCGCGACACGGCTCCAACCCCCCGTCCAGATAGGCCGCGCCGATCAGCGCTTCCATCACATCCCCTAAAATATTGTCGTTTTTCGCCCCACCAGCGGCACGTTCCCCGTCGGATAAATGTAAGACTTCGCCCAGACCGATCTGCCCGGCGATAACGGCCAGCGTTGCCCCCGATACCAGCGCCGCATGACGGCGCGCCAGAGACCCTTCGCTTTCTTCGGGGAATTCCGCATACAGCAAATGCGCCAGCACCAGACCAAGAACCCGGTCGCCGAGAAATTCCAGACGTTCGTAATCCCGGTCCGCCCCCGTGGAGGCATGGGTCAACGCATGGCGCAAATAATCACGATCACGGAAATGGTAACCGAAGCGGGATTCGAACACATCGAGCATCCCCGGATCACCCATTGTTTTTTTCGACCTTTGTGCCGTCCGGTTCCGGCGTTCCGGCAATCGGATTGATAATCTGGAAGAGGCGTTCATAACGGATCGACCACGGCCATTTCCAGACCTCATAAAGCTGTGCATGACCATTGGTAGAAAAGAAAATGAATGATGCCCGGCCCACAATATTTTCGAACGGGATAAAACCGACCATGTTCTGGACCCGGCTGTCCTGCGAATTGTCACGGTTATCGCCCATTGCAAAATAATGCCCCTCCGGCACGATGAATTCCGGCGTATTGTCGAGAGGGCGGTCATCGGATTCTTCGTAGATCCTGTGCATGACTCCGTTGGGCAAAGTCTCCAGATATTCCATCATCGTCGTGGTCACACCGTTTTCTTCAACCCGTTTCAGGCCAAACGGTTCACGGTGCACCATGCGATGGTTGATAAAAAGCCGCCCGTCAATCACCCGGATAGTATCGCCCGGCAAGCCAACAATACGCTTGATGTAATCAATCCGCGGGTTGGTTGGCAGCTTGAAAACCACGACATCGCCGCGCTGCGGCTCTTTTGCGTTGATGCGCCCCTCAATCGGGAGGATACCGAAGGGGAAAGAATAGCGGCTATAACCATAAGCCGGTTTAGAGACAAAGAGATAATCCCCGACTTCCAGCGTCGGCTTCATCGACCCGGAAGGGATATTGAACGGCTCCAGCAACAAACTGCGCACAATCAACGCCAGAATGACGGCGATTACAGCCGTCCTGCCGAATTCCGACCATTCTTCCCGCGCGGTCAGGGGGGGCTGTTTTTCCTGGATATCGTTCTGCACTTTTGTCTCATCGATCATGGCTAATGGTTTTAGCCAATAAATCAGAAAATTGCTAGACGGCCTCGATAATAACATGAACGGCGGCGATGGGTGGCTCATCGGTCATGGTCACATGAAGAACCGGGTTTTTTCCTGCGGGAATCATGGATTGCAGGCGCTTTTGCGCCCCCCCGGTCAGTTTCAGGGTCGGGCAGCCAAGCGGGTCGTTGATAACGCCGATATCCTTCATGAAGACCCCTTGCGAAAACCCGGTGCCAAGCGCCTTGGAACAGGCCTCCTTGGCGGCAAAACGCTTGGCATAGGTGGCAATATGGGTTCCGGCGGAACGACGCCGTTCTGCCTTGGCGATTTCTTCGGCGGTGAAACAGCGCCGGATGAAGCGTTCGCCAAAGCGTTCAAGCGTTTTTTCTACCCGGCGAATGTCAATCAGGTCGCTGCCCGTGCCGATAATCATGGCCGCCCCCTGCCCGCGATCCGCTCCTGCCGTTGTCGGTGATAAGCGCGATACATGACCCGGACTGGAAAATAAAAAATACCATAGGCAACGGGTAGGAAAAGCGCCCCGCAAAACACCCCGCCCACCAGCATGGGCAAGAGAAGCTGCAACGGGTTCGCCAGCAGATAGCCCAGCGTCAATGGCGCTTCCGGCAAAGTCATCACTGCGGCGTCGAAGAAAGTGAACAGATATTCACCCACTTGATAATCCAGCCAGAACAACACCGGAAACGTCCACGGATTCCCGAAGGCGGTGCCGACAAACGCGGCAATCATGTTGGCGCGCAAGACCCATGACAGGAACAATGCCTGCGCGAAATGGGTCCCGAGCAGCGGACTGAAAGAAACGCTGGCCCCGATGGCAAGTCCGGCCGTGACCTGATGCGGCGACTGCGCCCGGCGGAAAATACGGTGGCGGAAATAACCCGCCGTCCGCTCCAGCCCCATGGACGGCCATACCGTTTCGCGCATTTTTTTTGTCAGACTCTGCGGGTTTTTACGTTTAAACAGCATGAAAATCAACGGCCCTTGGTCCTGTCGACGGAGGCAATCTGCGGCGTCGCCCTGAGGGCGGCAATGATGTCCTTCAGATGCGCAGTGTCGTTGACATAGACATCGAGCAACATATCCCAGAAATCAAGGGATCGGTTGGTGATTTTCAGGTTGGTGATATTCCCGCCATTCTTGCCGATCACCGTCGACAGGGTCCCGAGCGCCCCCGGGACATTTGAAATCGTGACATTGAGACGGCCAATATGCGCCTCCGGCGAATCCGCCCCGTCTCCCCATGACACGTCCAGCCAGCGTTCCGGCGTATCAGCGAAATTCTCCAGCGTTTCGCAATCGATGGTATGAATCGTCACGCCCTTGCCCGTAGTTACGATCCCGACGATACGATCCCCCGGCAACGGGTGACAGCACCGGGCGAAATGCACCGCCATGCCGGAAATCAGCCCCTTGATCGGCACAGGCCGCGTTGTAGCGTTATCCTGCTTTTTGCTGATGATATTCTGTTCGTTGATTTCGCCTTCAAGACGCCTTGCTGCGGGGGTAGCCTTGTGTCCCGGGAAGATCGTCCGGAACACATCGCGGGCCACGATATTGCCCTGCCCGATTCCGGCAAAAACATCGTCGGCATCGTCGGCGCGAAACTGGCTGAGGACGTTGTTGACCGCTTTTTCAGTAAATTCGTAACCTTCCTGCTGAAAGACCTTTTGCAGCATCGCCTTGCCCAGCGTCACATATTCGTTGCGTTGCTGCAGCCGGATATAGCGGCGAATATGCGACCGCGCTTTCCCGGTCACCACAAACCGTTCCCAGGTCGGGGATGGGGTCTGGTTTTTCGCGGTGATGATTTCGACCTGATCGCCGTTTTGCAGCTTGGTATTCAATGGCGCAATTCTGCCGTTAATCTTCGCGCCTACACATTTGTCGCCAAGGCCAGAGTGGATTGCATAGGCAAAATCAATCGGCGTCGATCCCGTGGGGACCTCTATCAGGTCGCCTTTCGGAGTGAAGGCGTAAACCTGTTCCTGAAACAATTCGAGTTTTGTATTCTCCAAAAACTCTTCCGGTTTGTGTTCGTTTTCAATCAAATCGAGGAGCTCGCGCAACCAGCGGTATTTCTTTGCATCCTGCAAGGCGCCTTTTTTGTTGCCTTCCTTGTATGACCAGTGTGCGGCAACGCCGAGATCGGCCTCGGCGTTCATGTCCCTTGTGCGAATCTGGATCTCGATGCGCTGGTTTTCCGGGCCGATGACCGTGGTGTGGATCGACCGGTAACCGTTCGGCTTCGGCGTGGAGATGTAATCCTTGAAACGTCCGGGAACAGTGGGGTAATGGCTGTGGATGATGCCCAGCGCGTGATAGCACTGCTCAATGGAATCCACCAGCACACGGAACGCCATGATGTCTGAAAGTTGTTCGAAGGCAACGTTTTTACGCTGCATCTTGCGCCAGATGGAATAACGGGTCTTTTCACGGCCCTGCACCTCAACGGCGATCCCGGCCTGCTGCATGTTTTCCGTCAGCGTCCGGATGATGTTTTTCACCATATCACTGCCGCCTTCGGCCTTCAGATAGGACAGGCGATTGATGATACTGTCGCGGGCTTCGGGGTTGATGACGCTGAAGGCCAGATCTTCCAGCTCTTCCTTGATCTGGTGCGTTCCGATACGTTCCGCCAGCGGGGCATAGATTTCCAGCGTTTCTCGAGCGATACGACGGCGTTTTTCCGGCTTTTCAATATGGTGGATCGTCCGCATGTTATGCAGACGATCAGCAAGCTTGACCAGCAGGACCCGGATATCATCCGACATGGCCAGCACCAGCTTGCGGAAATTTTCGGCTTGCTTCCCCTCCAGCGTCTGGCCTTCGATACGGGACAATTTGCTGACGCCGTTCACCATGTTGGCGACATCCTCGCCGAAATTCTTCTTCAACTCCTCTATCGAGGTATTGGTATCTTCGAGCGTATCGTGAAGGATCGCGGTAATGATGGTCGCCGGGTCCATCTTCATCCCGGCGAGAAGACTGGCCACCTCGACCGGATGGGTATAGTAAGGCTCCCCCGAAGCGCGCACCTGCCCTTCATGCTTGATCCGGGCAAAATCCACCGCCTTCTCGATTGCCTCTGCGGCAATATCGGGGTTGTATGCGCGAATTTGGGTGACGAGGTCTTGGGCTGTGATCATTGGATGTTCAAATTATCACGAAGTTTTCCTTAAATCATTAACATTTCACGCCAGAACGCTTCGGATCAAGGAAAAACCCCATGAAAAAGGCCGGGGTTCCCCAGCCTGTTAACATGCATAATGTGAAACAAGGAAGATTAGAGGGGCCCGTCCCCAGCCGGGCTTCCGCCAGCCAAGTCTTCCAGCGCGACGTCCTCATCTTCGTCAAATTCGTCGTCTTCCTCGTCGCGGCTTTCGATGTCCAGCGCGGCGCTCTGGGCGGCAAGCGCATTCCATTCATCCTCGCCGTCCATTTTGTCGATAATGTCTTCGCCATCATCCATTTCGATGATGCGCTGGTTGTTCCGGATCAGCTCTTCCTTGAGATCGGTCACCGAAACCGTGTCAGCGGCAATTTCACGCAGCGCCACAACCGGGTTCTTGTCATTGTCACGATCCACGGTCAGGGCCCCGCCGGAGCTGATTTTCCGGGCGCGCTGGGATGCCATCATCACCAGTTCGAAACGGTTCGGGACTTTTTCAACACAATCTTCAACGGTGACGCGGGCCATGCCATACCTATAGGGAAAGCGGTTTCTTTTCAATTCAATGTGCCCCGTTTATAGGGGTTTCCCTGCGCCAGATCAAGGTTTTTGTCGCAAATCGTTGCGTCAGGCGGAACCGGGAACCCCGCTTCGGGCGTATGTGTCGCGCATCAGGGAGGATGTTCGTCGATTTTATTAAAAAGAGTGTTGAAAAAGACCCCGCTTTTCTTATATGAATAGCTGCTAATATTTCTGGGTCCATGACGGGAGCCTTTATTTCTTGTCCGGCCCGCCTATTTGTACCCAACAGAAAGAAGAATGGAATTTATTATGACCAAAAAAACCCTGTCCCATATCCCGTTTTATCCTGAAGAAAAACTGGCCCTGTTTATCGATGGATCGAATCTTTACGCGGCGGCCCGTTCACTGGATTTTGATATCGACTACAAGAAACTGCTGCGCTGGGCCGCCGATCAGGGTCGTCTGGTGCGGGCGTTTTATTACACCGCCCTGATCGAGGATCAGGAATATTCGCCGATACGCCCCCTCGTCGACTGGCTCGACTATAACGGTTACAGCATGGTCACAAAGCCCACCAAAGAATTCGTCGATGCGCAAGGCCGCCGCAAGGTCAAGGGCAACATGGACATCGAACTGGCCATCGACATGATGGAAATGGCTGACAATCTCGACCATATCATGCTGTTTTCCGGCGACGGCGATTTCCGCCGTCTGGTCGAGGCCTGCCAGAGAAAAGGCGTGCGCGTCACCGTCGTCAGCACCGTCAAGACCACCCCGCCGATGGTTGCCGACGAATTGCGCCGTCAGGCCGATCACTTCCTCGATCTCGACGAACTGGCCCCGATGATTCAGCGCGCGCACGACCCGGTCAGAGAGGCCGCTCGCGCCGCAAGGGCACAAGGATTGCCCGCCGATAATCCGGAAGATCTGGACGATGCGGAATACGCCTGACCCCGCCGCCGCGATCTAAAAAACGACAAATGCCAAAAGAGGCACCTCCTTCGTGGAGGCACCTCTTTTGTTTTGCGGCGATCATTGTTTCAAGGCAGGGCTGCCGCTATACTGCGGCGCAGCCCGCCGGGGCGAATCAGTCAACATGAAAAAAAGAACCTGAACATGACCGCACGAAAAGCCAAAACACCGCAGGTCCGCGCCAAACCCAAGGCCAAGGCCGCAAAAGGCAAGACATCCAGACGCCGCGACCGCCCCTGCGTCGCGGAATATGTCGAATGGAACTATGTCCCCGGCGCAGGCCGCGGTGTCGTCGCACGAATGGATGCGCTGAAAGGCACAGTGCTGGAACGTTCCCCCGTCGTTGTCGCCCCGGTTGCCGATTTCGAAGCCCAACACGGTAAGATGACCAGACTCGATCATTATCTCCTGACATGGGAAGAAAAAGGTGAGGATATCGAATACGCCGTCGGGCTGGGGTATCTGATGCTTTACAACCACTCCAAACGACCCAATGCCGAATTCCGTTATGACTACCCCAACCGCGAAATCGAGATGGTGGCGCTGCGCAATATCCACGCAGGCGAGGAAATCACCCATGATTACGGCGGCACTTGGTTCAAACCGCGCCCGGAAAAGCCCGTGAAAAAGAAGGTAAAAAAAGCCGCCTCCGGCAAGACGAAAGCAAAAGCAAAAACGGCATCAAAAGCCAAGAAAGCCAAAGCGAAAAAAGCGCGCTGATCGTTAGCCCTGCCGTTCAGCGAATTTCTTTTCCAGCCAGTGGATGGAATATTCGCCCGACAGAAACTCCGGCTGCTCCATGATCCAGCGATGCAGAGGCAGCGTTGTTTTCACCCCCTCCACGACTGTTTCGGTCAGGGCGCGGCGCATGCGGCGGATGCATTCCTCGCGTGTGCGACCATGGACGATCAGCTTGCCAACCATAGAATCGTAATAAGGCGGAATCCGGTAACCGCCGTAAATGGCGGAATCGAACCGCACGCCAAGACCACCCGGCGCATGGAACTGGGTGATTTCACCGGGGGATGGAACAAACGTATCGGGGTCTTCAGCGTTGATGCGCACTTCCATCGCATGGCCGCGAAAACGGATCTTTTCCTTGTTGACGCTCAACGGCTCGCCTGCCGCGACCAGAATTTGTTCGGCGATCAGATCGATCCCCGTAATCATCTCCGTCACCGGGTGTTCCACCTGAATCCGCGTATTCATTTCCATGAAATAAAATTCATCATCCTGAAACAGGAATTCGATCGTCCCGGCACCGACATACCCCATTTTGCGAATGGTTTCCGCCGCCAGCGTACCGATATGATTGCGCTGATCTTCGGTCAATACTGGCGAAGGCGCTTCCTCCACCAGTTTTTGATGGCGACGCTGGGTTGAACAATCGCGTTCGCCCAGATGAATGGCGTTGCCATGCATATCGCCAAAAATCTGAATCTCGATATGCTTGGGCCGCTCCAGATATTTTTCGAAATAGACCGTATCATCGCCAAAATTCGCCTTGGCCTCGGACCGGGCGGTGGCATAGGCCTCGGCGAACGCTTCGGCGTTGCGCACCACTTTCATGCCCTTGCCGCCGCCGCCCGATGCCGCCTTGATCAACACGGGGAAACCGGCCTTCTTCGCCGCCGCGAGTCCCGATTCCAGATCTTCGACAGCACCGTCTGAACCCGGAACAACGGGCAGGCCCAGCGCCATGACGGTTTTTTTGGCCATGACCTTGTCGCCCATGGTGCGGATATGCTCCGGCTTCGGCCCGATAAAGGCAAAGCCGTGATCGATCACCATTTGTGCAAATTGTTCGTTTTCCGACAGGAAGCCGTAACCCGGATGAATCGCGTCCGCCCCCGTCACCGTCGCCGCCGACAGGATCGCCGGGATATTCAGGTAGCTGTCCCGCGCCGAAGGCGGACCGATACAAACACTTTCATCAGCGAGGCGAACCGCCATCGCATTGGCGTCTGCGGTGGAATGCACGACAACCGTCTGGATATTCATCTCGCGGCAGGCGCGGATAATACGCAATGCAATCTCACCGCGATTGGCGATCAGGATTTTCTTGAACATGTTTTATTCAATCACCATCAAAACATCGCCGTATTCGACCGGCTGGCCGCTCTGGACCAGTACCTGCGTAACGGTCCCGGATTTGCTGGCCTTGATCGGGTTCATCACCTTCATCGCCTCGATAATCAGCAACGTATCGCCGACATCGACGCTATCACCCTTTTTAACAAAGGCCGGGGCCCCGGGTTCACCCTGCAGATAGACCGTCCCGACCATGGGCGAAACAACGGCCCCGGGGTGGTTGGCGGCAACGGTGGATGGCGCATTGGTATTGGCCTGCTGCGGGATGGTTGGATCGGACGGCATGGAAAAGGCAACCGGCGCACTGCCGCTGGCCACCACACCACCACGGCTGACGCGGATGACCTGCTCGCCTTCGGCGACCTCGATCTCGGTCAGTTTGGTTTCATCCAGAAGTTCGGCCAGCTTGCGGATGGCCTGCTCATCAATTTTCATTGCTCTCACACTCGCCTGTTCGGCCTGTTTTACGGTCTGTTTTGATTAAAGAACTTGGCCGCAAAAGTCAAAGCCGCCAAATTTGCTTACAGTATACTTAATTATAGTTAAGTATACTGTAACCAAATTAAAGGAGGGTGGACAGGTGCCGGATTGCCAGTTCATAGCCTTGCGGGCCGTGTCCGGCAATCACCCTCGCCGCCAACGGCGCAATATAGGATACATGCCGGAAATCCTCGCGTTCCTGGGGGTTGGACAAATGCACCTCGATAACCGGAACCTCCAGCACCTTCAACGCATCATGGATTGCGACCGAAGTATGCGTATAAGCCGCCGCATTGATAACCAGCCCGCGCACCGTGCCACGCGCCTGCTGGATCCATGTAACCAGTTCGCCTTCGTGATTGCTCTGGCGAAAATCAACATCCAGACCCAGATCCCGCGCCGTGTGGGCACAAAGCTGTGCGATATCGTCAAGTGTCGCCGTACCGTAAATATGCGGTTCCCGTACGCCCAGCATGTTGAGATTGGGGCCATTGAGAATCAGGATATCCGCCATATCAGTGGTGATGTCCGTGATCGAGGGTTTCTTCCAGTTCATCATGAACGTCTTTTTCCTCCGGCGGCTCGACACCCGAATCGGCCTTGACCACGCCCGTCATTTCACTGGCAACCTGCGGCATGTCACCGGGGGCGCGCACCGGCACGGCGATTTCAACCGATCCGGCCTTTTCAAAAACAAGGGTCATCGGAAAACTCTCCCCCGCCTTCAGCGGCTGGCGCAATTCCATCATCATGATATGCGCGCCCTGCGGGGACAATTCCAGCCTTCCGCCCGGCGGCAATGGCAGGACCGGGACCTTGCGCATCATCATGGTGTTGTCGTCGATCAAAATCGCGTGGATTTCAGCGCGCCCGGCAACAGGCGTCTGGACCTGCATCAAACGGTCGGGGACCACACCGGATTCCGGGTAGCGCAGGGTCATAAAGGCGGCAGCACTCCGCGCACCGGAAGGCACAGCAAAAGCGTAAGGCATTTCAATGCTGATCGCGTTTTCCGCCCGGGCAACAGGTCCGGCGGCAAGCGTGGCCAGCAAAATCAGGCAGGTTATCACAGCATGTTTCATGATCTCGCTTCCTTGATCAATTGTACAAAATCGGCCAGCCCCAGCGGGTCTTCAACCGGGCGCAGGACAACCCTGCGATTGGCAATGACGCTCGGCGTGACCTTGACACGAACGCCATGCGCCGCACCGAGAATCGCCGTCAACCGCTCCGCCAGCGCCCGGCTCCTGAGGTCGTCTTGCAGTCTTGCCGTATCGATCCCCAGACTTTCGGCCAGTTCGCTGACAATCTCGTCCGTCAGCGGACGTCTGGTGCGCATCAACGTTTCGTGCATGGCAACACCCTTGCCCTGCGCCGATGCCGCGAGAATCAGCTTGGCAGCCCGGATGGACGTCGGCGAGCCTTGCGGCAACGGGAAAAATGTAACGCGGGTTTTCCCGTCATCCAGCACGGCCTGCATCAGCGGCGCATGCGCATCCTGACTGTAGGACGACGTATAATCGACAAATGCCAAAAGCGTGACATCCGCCTGTTCCGCAGGGGCACCAAAAGACACCACCCCCGGCATACTCTCCAGTTCAGCATAGGATTGTGACAGCCGGAAGGCAAAGAACACCACCAGCAACAGGAGCACGAATGCAAGCGCATACAGCCCGCGAACGACCATGGTTAAAACCCTTTTCCCGTTCCCGCCCTAGTTTTTCTTCTGAGCTTCGCGGGTTTCGGCTACCGTTTTCCGCAAGGCCTCGATGCCGTAATGGCCGCGCAGCGCCTTGCCGCCAATAACGAACCCGGGCGTTCCGGTAATGCCGATTTCACGCGCCAGTTCCAGATTTTTCTCCAGCGCTGTGCGGATTTCGGTGCTGTCGGCATCTTTTTTCAAACGCTCGAAATCCAGCCCCGTATTTTTCGCCGCATTTTGCAGCAAAGCCTCGCCATTAGCACCGTTTTCCATCAGATACTGGTGAAAATCCCAGTATTTCCCCTGCTTGTGCGCCGCCAGCGCATAACGTGCCGCCGTGTGTGATGCTTCGCTCAGGATCGGGATTTCCTTGAACACCACTTTCAGGTTTTTATCTTCATTGATCAGCGTTTGAAGGTCCTTGAAGGCGAGCTTGCAATAGCCGCAATTGTAATCGAAGAATTCGACCAGAACGACATCGCCTTTCGGGTTCCCGCCAATCGGGCTGGTGGGGTCGTTATACAACCGGTCGCTGCTGGAGGCTATTTTCTCATCAAAGGCCTTGGTCGATTCCTCTTCGGAACGCTGACGGAATTTGTCAACCGAGTCCATGATGACCTGCGGGTTGTTCATCATGTAATCGTGGACCAGCGTTTCAATTTCTTTTTTCTGCTCGGCGCTGAACGTATTCTGCGCCTGTGCCGGGACGGCAAAAGCGAGCAGGGCCACAAGCGCGGTCGTTGTCAGGGCGTATTTCATTTTGGTTTCTCCTTGGGTGAATGATTATCTGGCCTTCAGCCGCGATGATTACCACGGCGTTGTGAATCGGTTTTGTCCTTGTCCCCGTCTTTATCGGCATGCTGGATGTAGGACAGAATGTCCTGAGCGCGAATCCATGCCCGGCCCCCCTCTTTTAGCTGACCGGACGCGGACTCCGCAAGCCGCCTTGCATCGGAAAAACGCCGTTGCAGCACAGCTTCCTCCGCCAGATGCAATTTCGCCTCGGCTTCCCGGCCCTGATAACCATAAGCCGTGGCCAGCAATCTGTGGACAAAAGAAGACCGGGGTTCGTCGCGCAGGACACGCGCCAGTTGTTTGACCGCATCGTCAACGTCTTCCCGACGGGCACCATTATGCGAACCTTCAAGCAAGACCTGCGCATAGAGAATGCGAATCAACGGCGCATCGGCGTTCAGCGCAATGGCACGACGCAAGGAGACCTTGGCCGGTTCAAGTTGGCCGAAATCCATCAGCATCTGACCTTTAAGCTCATGAAAATAGGGATTTTCCGGCTCTTCACGCAACAGATCATCCATCATCCCGAGCGCCTTTTCCACCCGGTGTTCGCGATAGGCGGCAATCGTGCGGGCATAACGGGCGGGCAGGGTCTGGTCACGGTCATCATACACCCAGCCGATTTTTTCCGGCGCAATAAACCCGTTCAGCTTGGCAAGCAGACGCGCGTGCTGCCCGGCCCAACGTGCCTGCCCGTCTTTCCCGGCATAGGACGTGGTCACGACCCCCTTGCGGATCGCATCAATCCGGTCGCGGGTCAGCGGGTGGGTCCGGACATATTCCAGTTGCTGCGACACGGGGAGCAATTCCTGTGATTCAAGCTGCTCCATGAAGGTCAGCAGCCCCGCCGGGTCTTCCTGCGCGCCCTTGAAAAACTCCAGCGCGGCCTGATCGGCGCTGGATTCCTGCACCCGGCTGAAGGTCAGAAAACCAGTCTGGGCGCGCGCCTGACCGCCCATGGAAATGGCCGATGCCGCATTGCCATCCCCCGTCAGGATCGCCGCGCCAATGCCCAGCACCATGCCTAAAATCGCCTCATAGGATGCGTTTTCCAGCGCTTCCCGCGTCCGTATCAAATGCCCGCCACGAATATGACCCAGCTCATGGGCAATCACACCCAGCAGTTCGCCGGGGGTGCGGGTCTTTTCAATCAGCCCTGTATACAGGAAGATATTGGCCCCACCCGCGACAAAAGCATTAACCTGATCGTCCTGCACGATGATGAAATTGACCGCATTCGGGCCCATCCCCGCCGCCGCCAGAAGCGGAGCGCTCCATTCTTTCAAAATGACTTCGATTTCGGTGTCGCGAATGACGGTCGGAGATTTTTTTGCTTGCGCCGGGGCCGCGATAAAGACGGAAAATACAAAAACCGCCGCAAACAGAACCGGGAAAAAGCGTCTGATCATAATCGTGGAGCCTATCCCGAAACTGTGGTTGAATAATGACACGATGAAAACACCTTTGAAGAACCTAGTATGCACCCCCTGATTTATCAATGGATCGACCTTCTCTGGTTGCCGGTCGGACTGCTGGCGGCGCATCGCGGCCAGCGGATCAGCACTGCCGTCTTTATCCTGACCTGCATCCTGACCCTGCGGACCCAACTCGAAATTATGGGAGAAATCGGCCATCCGGAGGGGTTTTTAGGATTATGGAACCTTGGGCTATATGAACGCGGCCTGATTATTTACGGCCTGCTGATAACGCTCTTCCTGATTCTGGTACATTTCTCGCCGCGGACCCGGGGGGCGGTTTTCCTCGTGGCGATGATTTCCCTCTATATTCTTGGCTTTTGTGTTTCCATGCTGGCCATGGTGCTGTAAGACACAGTGCATCATGGCAGACGATCATAAACCCATCCCCCCGCGGGGCCGCCAGAAAACGGTCCATGTGAAAAAGAAGAAAAAGGTTACGTCTTCTTCGCGCCGCTGGCTGGAACGGCAACTCAACGACCCTTATGTGGCCGAAGCGCAACGTCAGGGATACCGCTCCCGCGCTGCCTTCAAAATCATCGAAATCGACCAGCAAATGCATCTCATCAAACCCGGCATGCTGGTGGTCGATCTCGGGGCCGCGCCCGGCGGCTGGTCGCAGATTGCTGCGCAGAAAAAAGCCCATGTCGTCGCCCTCGATATTCTCCCCATGGAACCGCTGGCCGATGTCACCTTCCTGCAAATGGATTTCACCCATGATGGCGCCCCCGAAGCTCTGATCGCTGCCATGGGCGGCCATGCCGCCGATATCGTGCTTTCCGACATGGCACCAAACACCATGGGCCACCGCCAGACCGACCATATCCGCATCATGAACCTGATCGAACTGGCCTATGATTTTGCCCTGCAGGTATTGAAACCTGGCGGCACTTTCGTCGCCAAGGTCTTTCAGGGCGGCACACAAGGCGCATTATTGCAGCAAATGAAAAAAGACTTCACCACCGTCAAGCACATCAAACCGCCCTCCAGCCGCAAGGAAAGCGCCGAGCAATATGTCGTGGCCAAGGGGTTCCGCAAAAAAGATCAGAAATAAAAAAACAGCCCTGCCGTTTCGTTCTGGTGACAGAATGATTTTTGTAGGACACACATAGTGCAAAAAGTCTTTTTTGCTGTCATTCCGAGCGTAGCCGAGGGATCTGCGATGAGGCGAGCTATAAAAGGATCCCTCGGCTAAACCTTGACTCTTTTATGGGAATCGTGCGGAATCGGCTTATTCAGAAAGGAGCTGTCATGGCCGATCCCGTAACGATTTTCCAGGGCGCGATTGCTGCACTTAAGAGCGCCGCCGATCTTGCTCAGGGTATGAGCAAGATTACCACGACTGCTGAAGTCCAAGCCAAAGCCGTCGAGCTTCAGCAAATAATTTTGTCTGCCCAAAGTGGAGCTCTTGAGGCGCAGGGGGCGCAATTTGCGCTCTTGCAACGAATACGCAGTCTTGAAGAAAAACTCACTCAAGTAAAAGCATGGGAAACTGAGAAGCAAAAATACCAGTTGTATAAATTTGAATCTGGAACATTTGCTTATGTTTTGAAAGAAGATGCAGGCGCTGCCGAACCCTCACATTACATTTGCGCTAGCTGCTATGAAAATCAGAGAAAATCTATCTTGCAATCCGGGCGCAATGGGCCTGCCCGCACTCTGGATTGTCATTGCTGTACCTCTCAAATTGTACTAAGCGGTAGGCCTGATAGCCCCACGATCCCCGTAGCAGCTAGTAGAAAACTTAACCGTTTGCGGGGAACCTGAACGCCTGCCTTTCTAATAGATTCTGTCATTTTCTGATTCATTCAGTCAAGCCTAACATTAGGAACTTTTTCTTATTTGGATTGACCTCGCCGCATCGCTTATGCTGTACTAACCCCATAATGGGAGGGGCGCATCTGCACTTATCCCATTTTTTTATTTCAAAAAGGCAGAAAGGGAGAATATTCAAAAAAAGCAACGAACGAACTAAAGGAGCGATAATCGTCCTGCGAAAACAGATGCTTACGCGATACCAAATCTCTCCCTTGCGAAGTTTCCCGCCTTGCGTATAGTGCTTATGAACAAAGGAGCAATCACCCATGTTCGCGCGCAAAGCCCCCCGTTCCGCCGCCGCAATCCCCGAGGCATTGACCTTTGACGATGTGCTGCTTCTGCCCGGTGCTTCGGACATTCATCCCGCCGATGCAAATACGCGGACCCGGCTGACCCGCTCCGTTTCCCTGAATATTCCACTCCTGTCTGCGGCAATGGATACGGTGACCGAATCCGACATGGCGATCGCCATGGCGCAGGTCGGCGGCCTTGGCGTGATTCACCGCAATATGGGTGTCGACATACAGGCGGATCAGGTCCGCCGGGTCAAACGCTTCGAATCCGGCATGGTGATGAACCCGGTGACGATCCTGCCCGATGCAACGCTGGCGCAGGCCTTTGCGCTGATGCGGGACCACCGCATCTCCGGCATTCCGGTGACGGAAAGCAACGGGAAACTGGTCGGTATCCTGACCAACCGCGATGTGCGCTTCGCCGAAGACGGCAACCAGCCCGTGCGCGAATTGATGACGCATGAAAATCTCATCACCGTACAGGCCGGGATCAGCAAGAACGACGCCAAAAAATTGCTGCATAAATACCGCATCGAAAAACTTCTTGTCGTCGATGACACGGGACGCTGCACCGGGTTGATGACGGTTAAGGATATCGAAAAATCGGAACTGAACCCGACCGCAAGCAAGGACTCCTCGGGCCGCCTGCTCGTCGGCGCGGCCATCGGGACGGGGCGGACCGGGATTGAGCGCGCCGAAGCCATGGCGGAAGCCGGGCTGGATGTTCTGGTCATCGACACCGCCCACGGCCATTCCGCCAATGTCATCGACACCGTGCGCCAGATCCGCGCCCTGAAGCTGGGTAATTTGCAGATTATTGCCGGAAACATCGCCACCGGAGCCGCCGCGCTGGCCCTGATCGACGCCGGGGTCGATGCCGTCAAGGTAGGCATCGGGCCGGGATCAATTTGCACCACCCGCGTCGTCGCCGGAGTCGGCGTCCCGCAATTAAGCGCGATTATGAACGTGGCCGAAGCCTGCGAGAAATCCGGCACTTGCGTTATCGCCGATGGCGGAATCAAATATTCCGGCGATCTGGCCAAGGCCATTGCCGCAGGGGCCGATTGCGCCATGATCGGCGGCCTCCTCGCCGGGACGGATGAATCGCCCGGCGATGTGATTTTGTATCAGGGTCGGTCCTATAAATCCTATCGCGGCATGGGCTCGGTCGGGGCGATGGTCCGCGGATCGGCAGATCGTTATTTCCAAGGCACCGTCACGCAGGCGCAAAAACTGGTGCCGGAAGGCATCGAGGGCCGTGTGCCGTATAAGGGGGCTGTCGGCAATGTCCTCCATCAACTGGTCGGTGGCTTGCGCGCATCCATGGGTTATACCGGATGCCCCACCATCGCCGATTTAAAAACCCGCGCCGAATTCGTGCGCATGACCGGTGCCGGATACCGGGAAAGCCATGTCCATGACGTCACCATCACGCAGGAAGCGCCGAATTATCGTACTGGCGACTGACCGACGCACCCGCCAATTACCTGATGAAAAGAAAACACGCCCCCCATGAAGCTGCGCCCCGCCACGCCCGATGATGCCGCTGCTCTCGCCCGGATTCATATCGCGGGATGGCGGGCATCCTATGGCGGGCTGGTCGATGCGCATTTTCTGGATTCGCTTGATGAGGCGGAATGGACGGCAAATTGGCAAAAATGGCTGGGTTCCGGGGATACCACCGTCATTATCGCCCATGCGGATGATGGCGATCCGGCCGGGTTTATCAGTTTCGGCAAGCTGAAAACGGCGCCCCCGGGCATGTCCCCGGTGCGCCCGCTTTATGCGGCGGAAATCTATGCAATCTATATCCTTCCCACCTATTGGGGCCAAAAACTGGGACGCCGCCTGATGGACCGGGCCGCCCGCGCCCTGAAAGACCGCAAGCAAAAATCCCTTTGCCTGTGGGTGGTAGAAAAAAATACCCGTGCGGTTGCTTTCTACAAGGCGCTGGGGGGGCAAAAATGCGGCAGCAAGCGGGTGGAAATCGGCGGACGCGGCCTTTCGGAAATTGCCTTTGGCTGGCGTGATACCACGCCGTTGCTGCTGGATGACGTTTAAAGGGACTGGGACGGAACGAAATTCTAACCCCTTGTGCATAAACCCTGAATTCGACACCACCCGGTCATTTTTTAGACACGAAGTCACCCTATCGTGGCTCTATGGTCTACAATTCACATAAGAATTGGCCCTAAAAAACCGACAAACCCGCTTATCAATGGAGCACGAAAAGAATGAAAAAACTGATTCCGGCAACTCTGGCTGTCGCAGCCTTCCTTGCCCTGACCCCTGCTTTTGCTGAAGATGCCGCCCCGGCTGCCGTGGCGGTTGAGGCCGAAGTTGCTGCAACCACCGAAGCCGAGGCAACTGCCCCGGTCGTCACCGAATACACACTGAAAGACGGCACCACGAAAGTCGCCGTTGAAGGCGATCATGTCTTTGTCGTTGATGCCGAAGGCGTGAAGACCGCCGCACCGGATGGCGACCATGAAACATCCACCGAAGGCGTAACCTTGAAAGTCAAGGACGGCATGCTGGTGAAAGAAGACGCTGCAGCAGAGGCTCCGGCAGCAGACGTTCCCGCAGAAGCACCGGCTGAGTAATCAGCTCCCGCGAAAAAGGGCCGGACAAGCCCCCGCTTTTCCGGCCTAACCTGAAATTCCCCCTGCGACACCCACCCGGTCGCAGGGGTTTTTCTTTACATGCGGAACGGGATAAAATAGCGCAAGCGTGCGGCAAACGCCTGATCTGATCTCACATCTTCTTCCGGTCCAGCATCTTCCTGCGATTCCTCGCCGCCCAGAGTATTGCCAATAATATCTTGCAGCGAGGTATATTGTACCGGACCGTCAACCAGTTGCGGAATGATGCCACGCATATCGCCGATACCATCAATCAGACCCTGCTTCATCGCCTTTGATGCCAGCCAAGATTCGCCAGTCATCAGTTTTTTATCCGGCGCATTCAACCTGTCGCCACGCGAATCCGTAACGGCCTGAAAAAAAATCTCGTGCAACTCCCTCATCTTTTCCTTTACAAGACGCAATTCCGATTTTTTTAAAGACGCATACGGATCAAGCATAACCTTGCGATGGCCAGAGGTTATCAGACGCCGTTCGATTCCTGATTTTTTCAGTTTCTTCGGATAGCCAAAACCGTCATCGCTCCGGATAACGCCAATCGATCCAATATCCGACACCGGCAGGGCATAAATTTTATCGGCAGCACAAGACAGCCAATATGCGGCTGAAGCTGCGGTTCCACGAATAAAGGCATAAACAGGGATGTTGCTTTTCTGCTTCTGGCGCAAAATTTCCTGCGACACCAGATAGGCTTCCGCCGGGGAACCTCCGCCGGAATCGATATCCAGAACCACCGCCCGCACACCCTCGATCGCAAATGCTATGGCAATCGCATCAAGATGGGTATCGATGCTGATAATCGATACACCATTTTTTGCCGCATACGGTGGAACAACCGGGCCATGCATGGGAATAACGGCAACGATAGACGGCGAAGGCGGCTCCTCTACCGGAACATCTTCCGGCTTCACCCGGGGTTTTGTGGGGGATTTTTTCCGCGCCGTGGCCGCCGGAAACTCTTCTTCGGCCAATGCCCGAACGGCATGGCCCATGGATGAACCAGACATAGCGATATTCTCCCTGTTTTTTCGTATTGTTTTTGATTAAGGGCATCAAACCATATCCCCGGGCACGGTGTCAAATGCCGCACCGCAACACTTTCTGCCCTATAGCACACCGTAATCCTTGCCTTTGCCGGGCTCGAAGGGTTACAAGTCCTGACCATGACCCCAGCCGCCCGCATCAAAGCCGTTCTCGATATTCTTGAAAAATGCCGCGCCAGCCCCGTGCCGCTGGATGCGACGGTGGGCGACTATATGCGGCATCGCCGCTATATCGGCTCGAAGGATCGCGCAGAGATTGCCGAACGCACCTATAGTATCGCCCGCACCCATGCCCGTCTAGGCTGGTGGATCGGTTGCCTCGGGATCGAAGATACCCCGCGCACGCGCATCATTGCCCATGTCATGTTGCAGGACCAAATCTCGTTAAGACGACTGGAGGACCTTTTCGATGGCGGAAAATTCAGCGCCGCGCCGCTGAGCGTGGCTGAAATCGAATTCGCCAAATCGCTCGAAGGCAAAGACCCCGAGCCGCACGATATGGACCTTGCCGTGCGGGTCGAATGCCCGCCGCAACATCACGCTGCCCTGCAAACCCTGTTCGGCGAATCTTTCCGCGACGAAATGTCGGCGATGCTGCACCCCGCCCCGTTGGATCTGCGGGTCAATTTTCTGGCGCTGAGCCGCGAGGAAGCGGCGCAGTCTTTGGCCGCAGATCATGTCCTGAGTGACCCGACGCCGTATTCGCCATGGGGCCTGCGGGTGCGCGGCAAGGCGTTTTTGTCGGACACCAAAGCCTTCACCAAGGGCCATGTCGAAATTCAGGATGAAGGTTCCCAGATGATCGCCTGGGCCTGCGGGGTTGAACCCGGCATGCAGGTTCTGGATTATTGCGCGGGCGCAGGTGGAAAGACACTGGCGCTGGCCGGAGCGATGGGGCGCAAGGGCCGCATCGTCGCCATGGATATCGACGGCGGACGACTGGAAAAAGCCCGCCCGCGTTTCCGCCGCGCCCATGCCCACGACAATATCGAGGTACGCGCGCTTTCCGATGACAAACAACGCAAATGGCTGAAACGCCAGAAACAGACCTTTGATGTCGTCCTGACCGATGTGCCGTGCAGCGGCACAGGAACATGGCGCAGAAACCCCGATACGCGCTGGCGTGATTACGGCCCCGGCCTCGACGCCTTGCTGCCGGTGCAGGCGGAGATTCTTGAAAAAGTCGCCAGATGCGTCAAACCCGGCGGCAAGCTCGTCTACGCGACCTGTTCGTTGCTGCCGCAGGAAAATGAAGAGCAGATTGAAAAATTTCTCGGCAACCATCCGGAATTTTCAGTGCTGCCGGTGAACAGCCTGAAGGGCGACGATTCCATCGGCACACGTTTTATGCGCCTGTCGCCATACCGACACAATACCGACGGCTTCTTCGCTGCCATCTTGCTGCGCGATCCATCGTCGGGGGACGAAACGCCTACCCTGTAAATGTCGCGGAACGGTGAAAGCGCGCCGCAGCCAGTTTTTCCTGCAAGGAAATGCGTGCCTCCTCAAGCAGGCCGGGCAAAGACGGAGCATTCTCCGCCGCAGCGGTAAAAGACGCACCAAAACGCCCGGTACTCACTTCCAGCGTCCGGTCGGCAGCATCCCCGAGATCAATGTGGTTCCGGCGACCTTTTTGGATTGCGTGTTGCGGCGCTTCCGGGTTGTTCCACAGGACATAGGTGGTCCTGCCGCTTTTCAATGTAAAATATTCGCTGATATGGCCCTGTGCCGGTTTATGTACGGCCTCGGCCAGATCAACTTTGGTCCCGTTGATGCGCAAATCCGCCTTGTCGAGATTCTGGCCCGTCAGGTGCAGAAATTGCCGTGGCCGGATCAGGTCGGCCAATGCGCTTATTCCACTTTTTAACAATTTAATCAAAGACATGGTACACCTCTAACCGTTATATTCGCGCTTATTTTTTATGACAATACGCACCCTGCGGCGTTTTCGCAAGAAAAACCTGTGCGCCGTGGGAGCAATTGCCCCTACACACCGTTATAGAGCCGCACCTGCCCCGCTTCCACCAGCCGCGCCCATTCCTGCTGCGCCCGGTTGGCAAACGGGGTGAGGTGCAAGAAACGCAAGGCGCTGTCAGGGTGGGTATAGGGCCGCGTCCCGATGACGCGAAACAGGGCCGCATTCCCGATCCCCGGCGCATCCTCCGGCATCTCGTGCGTCAGGGGCGCATCCGTGATGCGGATCCAATGCGTGACATTCGCCCATTGCGCCTCGGCATAGGCCAGCGGCCCGATGGTTTGTGCCGTCGTGTACAAGGATGCCCCGCGCAGATCCCATGGCGTCGGGTCGGCGGCGGCTTGCTGCATACGGCAAAGATTTTGAATAGCGGCGACCTCCGCACCCGGCCCGTCGCCTGCGGCAATCCTGTCCCCTGCCTGCACCGCCGCCCTTGCATTGCGCAGCGCCGCCCGCACATTTTCCGGTATGTCGGCCAAGGCCATCTCGCGACAACGGATCATCCCGGTGCCGGGGGGGGTTAAAAAATCGCGCTGATACGCCCCGTCGTCAAATCCGGCCACATCGCGAGTCTCCTCGTAGCTTGCGCCATAGACAACCGTAAACCGCCCCGGCAGCAGCAACCCGTCCTGCAACAGGTTGCGCGCCAGAATTTCCAGTTTGGCATGGCAGGCCGGGCAGGGTTCGGCGTTACAGACCAGATAAAGATTTGCACGCTCCGAACCCGTTCCGCGCAAGGCATCGCGCAATTTTTCCTGATGCGCGGGGGCAATGGCCTGATCCTCGGCATGGGCGGTCGGCAAGGCGGTTTTCAGGACAGCATTGCCGCACGGCCCGGCAATGTTTTGCCATGTTCCATCCCCGAAATCCTGAAGGTAAACCGCCGCCGCAAACGGCCCGCCATTGCGGTTTTGCACATTTGCCAGCGCCGCCGCATCGCAAAGATCGAGAAAACCGCGCAGCGTATCGTGGAGATGATCCGTCATGGTGACTGTTCCCTTCTTTATATCTTCCCGCCTGCACCCTGCCTGAAACGGGTGGATTTTCCAAGAAAAACCATGCCGTTTACAAGACAGGCAGCAAGGCTGCAATCCCTTGAAAGCACAGGTAAAATACGCGAATGATTGACAGACCCGTCAAAGCGGATCATCCTGTGCCTGAACATGATGGTATAATTATGACAATATCAATGCCCGATCTTACACCCTTGCAGGGCCGCGATGCCGGACAGGCCGGACAGTATTTTCTGGCCCATGGCTACAAGCCGGTCAATTCCCGCCCTGATTGCCGGATATTCCGCGATCCCGGCGCGACCCATCTGGTGCATTTGTCTTCCCTACCGGCGCTGGGCCGCGACTTCAGCGCAGCCTGCAGTGCGGCACCGGAAAATCCGCATCTGCCAAAAATCCTCGAAGAACACGCCCTCGGCCCGGCATTGTATCTCCGCGTCAGCGAAAATCTTCTGTCCTGCAAGGATTTCCCGGCAGATACGCGGCAAACCGTCTGCGGTCTCGCCCGGGCGTTTTCATCCCTGTTCGAAGGCGACGACATACATGTCAATGTTCACCCTTTGCTACGCGACAGTCTCCCCTTGCGCGAGGCGGTACGCCGGGTCATTGCCTGTGGTGAAAGTTTAAGCAACCCCGCCCGGCCCGATGCCGTGGCGGTGCGGATTGAACGGCGCGGCCATAGTATCCTGTTCCGCCCCGACACCAACGAACCTGTTTTCGCTAGCCCGCTTGTCCCGGCATCCGGGTCGCCCAAGGCCACTTATCGCCGCCTGCAACTGATCCGCACCCGTTTTTCCGATGAGGAAATGGCGCGCCCGGATTCGCGCTACTGGCCCAAAATCCCGAAATGCGACATCGCGTAATTTTTCGCGTTTTTCCATTGGCGGCATAGTCAATCTGCCCTATTCTTCCGCCATGCAACATT
The DNA here is from genome assembly GCA_964400125.1 of uncultured Micavibrio sp. Classification (GTDB taxonomy): domain Bacteria; phylum Pseudomonadota; class Alphaproteobacteria; order Micavibrionales; family Micavibrionaceae; genus Micavibrio. Next base: position 44,219 of record CAYNSR010000003.1, read on the forward strand.
CTCATTCCACACCGCAAGCGCCCGCCCCGCACCCCCGTCATGATCGCATCCTGATCCTCGATTTCGGGTCGCAGGTGACGCAACTGATCGCCCGGCGCGTCCGTGAAAGCGGCACTTATTGCGAAATCTGGCCCTTCAACGCCGCGCCCGATGACCGCATCCGCGCCTATAACCCCAAGGGCATTATCCTGTCCGGCGGCCCGGCTTCCGTCACGGAATGCGAATCGCCACGCGCTCCGGCGATTGTGTTTGCGCTCGGCGTTCCGGTCTTTGGCATCTGCTACGGCCAGCAAACCATGGTCGAACAGCTCGGCGGCACGGTGGAATCCGGCCATGCCCGCGAATTTGGCCGCGCCTATGTCGATGTCAGGGACAGCAGCCCCATCACCGCCGATCTGTGGACCCCCGGTGCGCATGAACAGGTGTGGATGAGCCATGGGGACCGCGTCACGCAACTGCCAGAAGGCTTTCGCGTGATCGGCACCTCGGAAGGTGCGCCCTATGCCTTTATCGCCAATGACGCCAAAAAATTCTACGGCGTCCAGTTCCACCCCGAAGTGGTCCACACCCCGCACGGCGCGATTTTGTTGCGCAATTTCACGAAGCATATCTGCGGTTGCGGCGGCGACTGGACCATGGCGGCCTTCCGTGCCGAAGCGATTGCTAAAATCCGCAAACAGGTGGGAACATCGCGCGTGATCTGCGGCCTGTCCGGCGGCGTCGATTCCTCCGTCACGGCCATACTGCTGCACGAAGCCATCGGCGACAGGCTGACATGCATCTATGTCGATACCGGGCTGATGCGCACGGGCGAAAGCGAACAGGTCGTGACCATGTTCCGCGATCACTACAATATTCCCCTGATCCACGAAGATGCCGGGGAGAAATTTCTTGGCGCGCTCGATGGCGTCACCGACCCGGAAATCAAGCGCAAGGCCATCGGCGCGTTATTTATCGAGGTGTTCGAGGATATCGCAAACCGCGTCGCCGGGGATAAAAAGGATGTCGCCTTCCTCGCGCAAGGCACGCTCTACCCCGATGTAATTGAATCCGTCTCCTTTATCGGCGGGCCCAGCGTCACCATCAAATCCCACCATAATGTCGGCGGCCTGCCTGACCGGATGAATTTGAAACTGGTCGAACCTTTACGCGAATTGTTCAAGGACGAAGTCCGCGCACTGGGCCGCGAACTCGGCATGCCGGAAGATTTCATCCGCCGCCACCCCTTCCCCGGCCCCGGCCTTGCCATCCGGATTCCGGGCGCAATCACCCGCGAAAAACTCGCCATCCTGCGCCGCGCCGATGCGATCTATCTCGAAGAAATCCGCAATGCCGGATTATACGATGCCATCTGGCAGGCCTTCGCCGTCCTCCTGCCCGTGCAAAGCGTCGGCGTCATGGGCGACGCCCGCAGCTACGATGCCGTCTGCGCTCTGCGCGCGGTCACCTCCACCGACGGCATGACCGCCGACTACTACCATTTCGACCACGAATTCCTGGGCCGCGTCGCCACCCGCATCATCAACGAAGTGCGCGGGATCGGGCGGGTGGTGTACGACATTACCAGCAAGCCACCGGGGACGATTGAGTGGGAGTGAGAATATGAATGAGGATCAATTAGAAGAAATCGTGTCCCGAATTTCTACGGAAATAATTCACACGGCATCATCTCATCTCGATTTTAAGGTTGCCCTTGTTGGCTTGATAGGTGTGATTACTGGCATACTCGGACAAGGGGTGATCGAATGGCTCCGTGGCTGCCCGAAGAGAAAGCTTGATAAGCAGCGCGAGAGCCTTCTGCAATGCCTACTGAAGGACACCAAGAAGCACGAATGGAGAGACCTTGAAACTCTTTCCAAGGTTATTGGCGCAGATCAGGCTGAAACGACACGACTTCTCATTAAGATAGGCGCAAGAGGCTCAACCGGAGAAAAAAATGTTTGGGCCCTAATAGAGAAAAAACCACTTGATTCTCTTGAAACGGATTCATAGTAGTTGTCATTCCGGCGCAGGCCGGAATCCATGGACCCCGGCCTGCGCCATGGTGATGCGGGGCTCAAGAACCGATATTGCACGATAAAGACGCCAAAAACCGCACCCGCCGCACCATAACTTGACTTTTTTAGTCCAAAACGCCATAAACGAGGCCATTCGCACCAAGGCGGTGTAGCTCAGCCGGTAGAGCAGAGGAATCATAATCCTTGTGTCGGGGGTTCAAGTCCCTCCACCGCCACCAATTCTTTCTATAAAATCAGAGAGTTACAGACAGGGCCCCTTTGGGGCGAAGGCTGTTTTTTATCCGGGGTAACACAGGGGTAACAGTTAATTATTTCCCGTTACAGACAGGCATGCGCCCCCATTTCAAAACATAATCCCAGATCAATTGCCGCTCGACTAAATAAATAAATGGCGTGAGATAAGGTTCATCTATACCCCTATTTATGAAGCTTCTCGCGTACGAGTGAAGGATTTCCGCAACTTAAAAAATAATCCCAGAAAAATCCCTCTTCTGCGGCCTTTGATTTTTCTGGGTTTTTTAATTCATTTTCTACATAGAAGATAAAATCTTCTGCCGCCTTTTTCGTAGAAACAAGGCCAGATTTGCAAGAGCTGCCAAAAATCTCAAGCATTGCATCCATAGTCTGGTTGCCAGAACCTTCGTAAACATCGAGTTCTTCACTGGGCCCTGCAGCAGAAATAGGTATAAAAGGCATAAGAAAAATAATGAACGATGTTCTGTAGCCTTTCAGGTACATACCGCAAGGCGTATTTTCAAAATTCTGTTGCTCAAGATCGTTTTTACAAATCTCATACAATTGGGCATCATCTTTAATTCTCTTTTGGGTTTTTATTTCCTGCCCCGTTGCTTGTTTGCTGGCCATGGGTACACATGCCACAAGTAAAAGGCTGCATATTATGATAAAAAATTTTCTACTCACAAAATCCTTCATTTTTTCCCTCATCAATCAGGTTGTTTCCTGATCGGTATTGTATAGTACCCCTGATTCTCAATGGATTGATGAGCCACCTTTTCCTCGTCCAAGCGCTATGATTCTGATGAGATCGTCGGCCAGATCGTTTTATCTTTGATGCATTCCAGCAGATCGTGGGATTAAACAGCAAGCCTTGGTAAAGTTCTTAATGCGTCTGGTGCAACATAACAGCCAAGAAACCTCTCGTATCCACGTTGTGCAGCATCAGCAAACATAGCCGCGGCATTATTGTCTCCCTGAACAATAATGTCTGGATTTCCTTCTGCTGGCTTCCCGGCAATAACAATATCCCTTGAGTTGGGGACCTTGCGCAGAGCATAAAAATGAAAGTCCCTCTGCCATTCTTCGTCTAACAAGAGTTCCCCTACAAAAGCAAATACAGGCGCACCTCTGTGGTCAACGGTATCCTGAAAAGATGACCCCAAGAAATGCAAACCATCCTCTATCAGGGATACATGCAGAGATTCCGCAAGATCATCTACTGTCATAAAATTTAATCTTGAAACAGTATTGGCAATTTCCCCGGGATGTAGATTGCTGTCAGTTCTGCGGTCCAGCGCGAAGTTATAGCACCTGTTTCTTGGAATATTACTCCATGACTCAAGACAAAACGGAGGAATATAATTTAGATGAATTCTGCCCTCGGGCTCAAGGACGTGAGCCCGGATAAAATCAAGGCTCATGTCCAAAACACGGGCAGCCCGATCAAAATCTGAAACAATGCCCGCCATGGGATCAATTGATCCTAATATCATATTTGATTATCTAAGGTGGTCCTTACGTTTTTATCATTGGAGAACATTGATGTAAAATTGAATCTGCCTTTCCCTTTTAAAACAAGTCTTTACCATTCACAGAAACCCATATTGAAATGATTGAGACGGCAAATAACGCGGGCCGACCCTCGCAACGCTCAATACCGCGGATCGCCGGGGCCGAACAGGTCGACGAGGTTTTTGACCTCGGTGCGCATGGCCGCCATAAAGGGGTAAAAATTGCTGTCCACGGCCAATAACTGGTGGCGGGCGCGGCCATGGTATTCGAAATATTTTCCGGTGCGGATTTTCTGGATTTCGAACAGGGTGTAATACGGGTCGGCCACCGCGAAGGCGCGGAACAGGAAACCATCGCCATAGGGCTGCAAACTCATTTTCAGGACCAGCCCGGCATCGCGCGCCGCCGCGAACAGATCCATCACGGCCATGTATTCCGATGGACAAATTCCATCCGGCCCGTCGCCGTCATCGCCGCCACCGGCATATTCCCGGGCGGACCGCCCTTCTCGTCTTAACTGACGGATCAAGTCGATTGATACGACCTTCCCCATCGGCATCACGCTCCCTTTCCTCTATTGTGCCTGAAAATGGCGGCAGAATAAAGGATTATGAATAATATGTTCTGTTGCGTGGCGTCATAAAGGCGGCGGCATCAGCGCCATGACGGCTTCTTCCAGACGGTCATAGACGCGGTCGAACAGGCCGCTTTTATAGGCCCGGCCTTTGCCCTGCTGGTACAGCTCGTACATCACCTGTTGCGGCCCGACCTGACGGATGACGAAACGGAACAATGGCGGGTGAACGTCCGATTTGGCGTAACTGAACGTCGCAATGCCCGCATCGAAATCGCAATCGACGAAACGCGACATCAAAACCTTGCCCTGAATGGCCCGCAGATAGAGCGCATCGAGGCGCTGGAACTGGAAGCGGGTGAAGCCGGCTTTTTCGAATTTTCCGAAATGCGGATTATTAATCACGGTCAGATCCATAGAGTGATTATATCACAAGGTGTTAAAGAACCGGAAATAACTGGAAAAGCGCTGGAATTTGGCTAAGATAGCGCCCACACGCCAACCAAGGATGATCGATCATGAGCGACCTGTTCAAGGAAATCGACGAAGCCGTCCGTCGCGACAAAACCGCCAAGTTCTGGAAAGACAACGGCGCCTATTTTCTCGGCGGGGCCGTGATGCTGGTTTTGTTCACGGGGGCCTTCACCGCATGGAACGGTTGGAAACTGAAACAAAATACCGCGCAAACCAACCTGCTGGTCAGCGCCCTGTCGACGCCTTTCCCGGCAACGGCGCTGGATCTGGCGGCCGGGTCCTTGACGGGCGGCCATAAATCGGTGGCGTGGCTGCATCAGGCCAGCGCCCTGATCACGGATGAAAAACCGGAAGACGCACTCGCTGTCTTAAAAAAAATTCAAGCTGACGGCTCCACACCTGCCCTCTGGCGCGATCTGGCAACGCTGCTGGCGGCGCGTCTGTCTTTTGAAGGCGAGGCAACCGAGGATGATGCAAAAGCGCTTTATGCGAGCCTTGCGCCATTGCTCGATAAAAACAACCCGTGGCAGGCACAGGCCCACATGCAAGCCGCCATGATCGCGGCAGAAGGGATGAACGATCATGCGGCGGCGCTGAAACATCTGGGGGCCCTCTTGCAGGACACAAGCCTGCCTTCATCCTTGCATGAACGCGCACGGGCGCTGGATCATCTCTATGGGTTGAAGGCCGCGCAGGAAAAATCCGACACCAAAACCGACACTACCCCTCTTGCAGAATCCAAGGGTTAAGCCATGAAAAACCGTATCCTTTTGCTGAACGGCGCGATTGCGTTTCTGGCCCTGTCCCTGTCGGCCTGCGGCAGCGGATGGATGGGGGACGACAAGACGCAACCTCTGGCCGGAGAACGTATTTCCGTGCTGGAAATGCAACGCCGTCTCGAACCCGACAGCGACGCGCTGAACGCGCAGGGCTTTATCGCCCCGCAATCGTGGAGCAATGAATTCTGGCCGCAAAAGGGTGGCTATCCCAATCACGCCATGCAACATCTGGCCCTGCCGGAACGCGCCCTGACCAGAGCCTGGCAAGCCGATATCGGCAAGGGATCACAAAACAGCCTGCCGCTGATCACGCAGCCGATTCTAGTCGACGGGAAAATTTTTACCCTCGACACCGAATCCAGAATGTCTGCCTTTGACATTGCAACGGGCAAAAAAATCTGGGGGCAGAAGATCGCGCCGGTCGGTGAAGACGGTGATGACCCCGTGATCGCGGGCGGCATCGCCTATTCGCAGGGACGTTTGTATATCACCAGCGGTTACAATGAATTACTGGTTGCTGACCCGGAAAACGGCAAGATCGTGTGGCGGAAAACCCTGCCCTCCCCCAGCCGCGCCGCGCCGACCGTGATGGATAACCGCCTTTTTCTGGTGACGCTCGACAACCGCCTGATGACCTTCAGGACCGATGACGGGGCCTTGCTGTGGGAATTTGCGGGTCTGAGCGAAACCGCCGGGCTTCTCGGCGCGGCCAGTCCTGCGGCCAGCCGCGATATCGTGATCCCGGCTTTTTCCTCCGGCGAAATCTTTGCCCTGCGGGTTGAAAACGGATCCGTGGCGTGGTCTGACAACCTGAGCACCAGCCGCCGCATCGGCAATCTCTCCTCGCTTTCCGCCATTCGCGGCCTGCCTGTCATGGACAAGGGCGTGGTCTTCGCCGTCAGCTACGGCGGACGCATGGTGGCCATCGACGAACGCACGGGTGCGCGCATCTGGCAACGCGAAATCGGCGGGTCGGAAACACCGTGGGTTGCCGGAAACCATATCTTCCTGATTTCAACCGCCAACGAACTGGTCGGGATGGGCCGCGATACCGGGGTGATACGCTGGGTCACGGCGCTGCCGAGATACGAAAACGCCGACAAACGCAAAGATCCGATCAGTTGGACCGGCCCGGTCCTTGCCGGGAACCGCCTGTTTGTCGCGGGCAGTAACGGAACCGTTCTGGAAGCCAACCCCGACACAGGCGAATTGATGCGCAACTGGGACGCGGGCGGCCCCGTCACCATTTCACCAATCGTGGCAGGCAACACGCTTTATCTGCTGACAGACAAAGGAACGCTTAGCGCGTACAAATAAAATCCATGTTTACACTTGCCATCGTTGGCCGACCGAATGTTGGCAAGTCTACACTGTTCAACAGACTATCCCGTAAAAAACTGGCGATTATCGACGACACGCCGGGGGTAACGCGCGACTGGCGCGAATCCGAAGGGTGGGTTCTTGACCGCCAGATTGCGCTGATCGATACGGCGGGACTGGAGGAAGCCTTCGACGATTCCATTCCTGGCCGCATGCGCCGCCAGACGGAATCGGCGATGAAGCATGCCGATGCCATCTTGTTTTTAGTCGATGGCCGCGCTGGGCTGACGCCCATGGACAAACATTTCGCCGATTTCCTGCGCCGCCAGAAAATCCCCGTCATTCTCGGGGTCAACAAATGCGAAAACGAAAACGCCGCCGCCGCCGGACTGGCCGAAGCTTTTGTCCTCGGCCTTGGCGACCCGATCCCGTTTTCCGCCGCCCATGGTTACGGGCTTGAAGACCTTTATCACGCGCTTATGCCGCTGATGGGGGAGGATGAAAAACCCGAAGACGACGATGCCGCCTTCGAACGCGCCATGGCCCATGAAGACCGTGATCTGGATGCGCTGGAGGGGCTGGAGGATTACGATTTCAGCGCCGAAGAAGAACCGGTCGATGAAGATAAACCCTTGCGCCTTGCCATTGTCGGGCGGCCCAATGTCGGAAAATCGACGTTACTGAACGCTTTGGTCGGGGACGACCGCGTCATGACCGGGCCGGAAGCGGGCATTACCCGCGACGCCATCGCCGTCAAATGGGAATGGCGCAACCACAAAATTCGTCTGGTTGATACCGCCGGAATGCGCCGGAAAGCAAAAGTCGACGACAAGATTGAAAAAATGTCCGTCGATGATTCCTTGCGCGCCATTCGCCTTGCCGAAGTGGTCGTTCTGGTTTTGGATGCGGAAGCAATGTTTGAACGGCAAGATCTGGTCATTGCCGACCACATCATCAGCGAAGGCCGCGCCCTTGTGATCGCCATCAACAAATGGGATACGGTCGAGGATAAAAACGAGCGCCTGAAACTGGCGCGCGAACGCACGGAAGAATCACTGGGGCAGTTAAAAGATGTCCCGATCGTGCCGCTTTCTGCGCTGCGCGGGCGCGGACTTGATCCGCTGATGAAAACGGTTCTGGATACCCACCAGATATGGAACCGCCGCGCCAAAACCCCGGCATTGAATCGCTGGCTGCGTGGCATGGAAGCGCAAAACCCCGCGCCGCTGGCGCAGGGACGCCATAACCGCCTGCGCTATATTACCCAGATCAAGGCCCGCCCACCCACGTTCGTCATGTGGGTCAACCGCCCCGACGATCTGCCGGAAACGCACAAGCGTTTCATCATCAACGGGTTGCGCCGGGACTTCGATATTCCGGGGGTTCCCATACGCCTGCTCGTCCGGGCCAGCAAGAACCCCTACAAGACAAGTTAATGACGATTACGCCTCTTGCGCCTTGATCCGTTCGCCATGGCGGGCGCAGGAAGGGCTGGCCAGTTCGAGAAAGAGATTGGCGATATAATCCGGCGTCGCCAGAGTCTCCGGATTTTCTCCCGGAAACGCCTCTGCCCGCATGGCGGTACGCACCCGTCCCGGATCGACGATGTTGACGCGGATCGTGGTTTTATCGGTTTCCGCCTTGTAGGTTCGCGCCAGAGATTCCAACCCCGCCTTACTGGCGGCATACGCTCCCCAATAGGCGCGATAGCCTTCTGCGGCACCGCTGCTGACGAAAACGACGCGGCCTGCATCGCTGGCGCGGAGCAACGGGTCGAGCGTCCGGAGAAGGCGGAAATTGGCGGTGAGATTGAGGGCGATCACCCGGTCCCAGTCATTGGCCTTGGTGTGCCCCAACGGCCCCAGCGTGCCAAGCATCCCGGCATTGCCGACAAAGATATCAAGTCTCCCGGTTTTTTCCGCCAGCGCCGGACCCAGCGTGTCTATTTTATCGTGATCGAGAAGATCGAGCGGCACCAGTGTTGCTTTCCCGCCTTCCCCCCTGATTTCATCATCTATCTTTTCCAGAGCCCGTGTATTACGCGCCACCAGAACCACATGCGCCCCCGCGCGCGCATACGCCTTTGCCACGGCGGCACCAATTCCACGCGACGCCCCTGTAACGAGTGCTACGCGATCGGCCAGAATTTGTTCGTATTGTACGCTCATCCTTTGATCCGCTTTTCTTTTGACTGTAGGTGTGTGCCGTTCAAGGCGGCATCATGATCGGTCAATTCCACCGGATATTCCCCCGTGAAGCAGGCATCGCAGAATCGCCTGTCCGGACCGGCACGGTCCTGTCCCATGGCGCGGTACAAGCCATCTACTGAAATATAGGCGAGGGAATCAACGCCGATAAATTCCCTGATCTGTTCTTCATTCATCCGGTGCGCCAGGAGCTCTTCGGTGCTAGGGGTGGCGATGCCGTAGAAACAGCTATGTTTTGTCGGCGGCGAAGAAATCCGCATATGCACTTCCCGCGCCCCGGCGGCGCGAATCATATCGACGATCTTGCGCGACGTCGTGCCGCGCACGATGGAATCATCGACCAGAACGACGGATTTCCCCTCGATGAGCGGGCGGTTAGCGTTATGTTTCATCTTCACGCCGAGATGACGAATCTGGTCAGTAGGCTCAATAAAGGTGCGCCCAACATAATGATTGCGGATAATGCCGAATTCAAAAGGCACGCCGCTGGATTCGGCATACCCGATCGCGGCAGGCACGCCACTATCGGGAACCGGGACGACGACCTCCGCGCCGGGGCACGGCGATTCCCGCGCCAGTTCCGCACCGATCAGCTTGCGCATCCGGTAAACGGACTCCCCTTCCACGAAGGAATCGGGTCGTGCAAAATAGATATATTCAAAAATGCAGAAACGCCGCGGCTGGTCCGGGCCGAACGGTTTTCGGCTATGGACTCCGCTATCGTCAATCAGAACCATTTCGCCGGGTTCAATATCACGCACCAGTTCCGCGCCGATAATATCAAGGGCGCAGGTTTCAGAGGCCAGAATATACGCCCCCCCCAACCGCCCGAGAACCAGAGGCCGCAGGCCGTTCGGGTCGCGCGCGCCGATCACGCCGCCGTCATAAAGCGCCACCAGAGAATAAGCACCCTTGATCTGGCGCAACGCATCGATAAAACGCTCCGGAACATCCGCGCACCGCGATACGGCCATCAGATGAACAATGACTTCCGTATCGGTTGTGGAATGGAATAACGCGCCGTTTTCCACGAGCCGGTTGCGTAACATTTGTGCATTGGTCAGGTTCCCGTTATGGCCGAGGGCAAATCCGCCAAAGGCGAGATCTGCATAAAGCGGCTGGATATTACGCTCCAGCGTTGCGCCCGTTGTGGCGTAGCGGTTATGCCCGATCGCCGTGCGCCCTTTCAGGCGCGCAATCACATCGCCCTTTGTAAAAATGGAATCAACCAGCCCCAGAGCGCGATGCGCATGAAATCCGGTTGCATCGCAGGAGACGATTCCGCTGGCTTCCTGTCCGCGATGCTGCAGAGCGTGAAGCCCCAGCGCCGTCAGCGCGGCGGCATCGTCGTGGCCATAAACCGCAAACACACCACATTCTTCGTGAAGCTTGTCATCGTCGAACGGGTGCATGTGCATCGCGTTTCCTTACTGATTCGTTTCAATCAACTGATCGAGACTTTCACGTTGTTCGGGCCTGTATCCGGCACCGTCCTCCACATCAGGGCGCGGCGCAACGGATTCCCGCACGGCATTGGCCTTTTCTGCGGTATTTTTGAGAGCCTCGATCTCTTCCATATGCTTGCGGGCCTCATCCATTTTTTTATCGGCCTGTGTGTCTGCATTCTCTGCGGATTTTTCGACACCCTCGGGCAGGAAAGCGGCGATCCATTGCGAACCCATCGTAATATAGTCGTGGGTCCGGCTGCCTTTCATCGGCCCCCACGCATCGCGTTCGTCCTTTTCAACCAGCAGCATGATCGGTAAATACAAAAGACAAAGAAGCAATACCGCCCGCGCCGCGCCAAACAACACCCCCAGCGTCCGGTCCACCGGGCCAAGCCCGACCGCCTTGGCCCCGGCGGAAAGAAAATGAGACAAAACCGACAGGACAACCACGACCACAACGAAAATCAGGCCGTATGCGCAAACATCCGCGACAATATCCATCGGAACGGCATCGAAAAGCTTTTCAATCTTATCGGGGTCGTCACTGACGCCGAGCCAGTTGCGCATTACCGGCACCAGAATCGGCCCGCCGAAATACGATGCCGCCAGACCGCCTGCGACGCCGACAATCGTCAGCAATTCGCGGATAAAACCGCGCAGGAAGGCTATAACGGAAGAAATCAGGACAGCCGCCAGAACAATGGCATCAAAAATCATGGAAAAACCCGGGTGGTTGGTGTCTGGGACGATATGGTAACGCTTCGAAAGCGAATTGCAAGGACCGGCAGCAAAAAAAGAGATTCGCGCCGTTCCTATCCCTGCACGGCGCGAATTGCCTGACGGTCGATGGTCTGGTCGATCAGGGCTTGGAGGCGGTCAATTTCCGTGACCGCCAACGGGTCTGACTTTGTGTCCTTGCGGTTGTTTTTTCGGGCAGGCATATAGGCGCGCTTGAACCCCAGCTTGGCAGCCTCCTTCAGCCTTGTATCGGGCTGCGATACCTGCCGGATTTCCCCGGCCAGACCGATTTCACCGAAAAAAACCGTATCCGCCGGAAGCGGCGATCCGCCAAAGGCGCTCATGACCGCCGCCGCCACGGCCAGATCGGCCGCGGGTTCGGCAATGCGGATGCCGCCTGCGATATTCAGATAGATATCGCTCATCCCCATCTGTACGCCGCAGCGAGCCTCAAGCACGGCCAGAATCATCGATAGGCGGTTGGCATCGTAACCGATGACCGCACGGCGGGGCGTGCCGAAGGTACTGGGTGCCACCAGCGCCTGTACCTCGACCAGCAAAGGCCGGGTGCCTTCCAGCGCTGCAAGAACGGCACTGCCCGCGACATCACTTTGCCGTTGCGCCAGAAACAAGGCGGATGGATTTGCAACCTCGATCAGGCCTTCGGCGGCCATTTCAAAAACGCCGATTTCATCGGTCGGGCCAAAACGGTTTTTCACCGCGCGCAGGATACGAAACTGGTGCGAACGGTCGCCTTCAAAATATAAAACCGTATCCACCATGTGTTCGAGCACACGCGGTCCGGCAATCTGCCCGTCTTTGGTGACATGACCGACGAACAGCACGGCGATATTGCGTTTTTTGGCAATGCGGATCAGTTCCTGCGCCGCCGTGCGCACCTGCGTCACTGTTCCGGGCGCACTATCCACCGTATCGATATGCATGGTCTGGATTGAATCAACGACAACCAGCCGGATGTTTTCCGATTCCATGGTCGAAGCAATATCGCGCACATTGGTCGCAGACGCCAACGACACCTGTGATTCCGCAAGCCCAAGGCGGCTTGCGCGCAGGCGCACCTGATCGACGGCTTCCTCACCCGATACATAAATGCAGCGTGCATTTCGCTGCCCCAGTGCGCAGACAACCTGCAATAAAAGCGTCGATTTTCCGATCCCCGGATCGCCGCCGATCAGCAGTGCCGAACCCGGCACCAGACCGCCGCCCGTCACGCGGTCGAATTCACCGATTCCCGTCACCATGCGCGGCAACATGGTATGATCTTCACCCTTAAGATCAACCAGTTCCAAAGCATGACCTTTGGCCTTGGCCCCCAGCCCTTTCGGCGTCGTGGCCTCGACGACTTCTTCTGCGATAGAATTCCATTCCCCGCAGGAATCGCATTTTCCGCTCCAGCGCGACGTCACCGAACCGCAGGACTGACAGACGAAAGATGTGCGTGATTTGGCCATGAAGGATCATCCGTATCGGGGTTGTAGCAATATTCTCCTTTATCCCCGATTAATGCCGCAATCTCAAGGCCGTCATGCATTTCCTTGAGTATAATTCAATAACGAAAACTATCTTCCTTGCCCTGGAGTAATATTATTTCTTTGCGTTAGGTAGGTTTCATGCTCCGCAATCACTGGATCTGGTTGCGCCACTTCTGCAGCCGAATCTGAGAATGTCGGCTTTAAACTAGGTACATTATCCAACCCGGAGAACGGCTTGCGCGCAGGAGAGGATGGAATCGGTATCATCGCAGGGGATGTTTCAGTGCTTTTTTCTGCAGAGGTTATCTCCTGATTCAACTGGTTCAGGCGATAATCAACGACCACATCAGAAGCTATGCTGCCGAGAGTGCGTAAGGGATTATTGAATACGCGTACGCCAAAAGGTTGTTCTGCATATGTAACATTGCGCACTTGCTCTGACTTCGCAGGATCAATCTGCAAACGACCGATGCCAAAAGCCGCGTTATAGCCGCGCATGTCGATACGGTCGAGAAAATTGCTAGCAACTTGGCGGCCTGTTCCAGCCACATTGGTTCCATCAAGAACGCGCGTCACAATTCCATTGTCCTGTTGAAAAGACTTGCCCTGCGGCACTGCGCTTGCACTCATATCAAAGCTGATAATCGATTCATTTCCGGAAAGTTTCAGCTTTCCGGGATCAGGTGCAAAGGCAATCGCTGGCAAATTCTGCGACTTTGCTTCATGCAGAGCGATGGTTGACCCCGATCACCGTGGCCAACCAAAACAAGACCGGGATGTTGTCCCTTCCACTGTGCAATCTGCGCCTTCCCTTGTGCATAGGATTCCGGTTGTGGGCCAAGCTTGTTTCGTACAGCCTCGCCGGGGCCTGCAACAGAAAGAACAGTTGCAACAACAGCATCCCCCTTTTTCCACAAACTCATGCTAAGACTATCGACAGAGCTATTATCTTTCTGAATGCGGTCAATTCTTTTCCAACCATGGACGTCTTCCGTATCGCTGATCTTGCCTGTAAGACGATTATCGCGGTCATAATTGTCATGCGCCATGATCTGTGCAATCTGACCAATCGGTTCAACGGTTTTGGGGTCTTTCAGAGGGTCAATTTTGGGGTTTTTTGCACGATGGATCGCTGTAATAATATCTTCATGAAGACTGGAACCTGATGCAGATGATTTTTCGCTGTTCGTTTCGGTTGCCATTATCACCCCTCCCTTTTATCACCCCTCCCTTTTCTTTGAGTAGGTTAACATATCAACCTTAACACTTTATTACCCCTCCCGCTGCAACGCCCATTTCATCTGCAACATATCCTTCTCCATACGGGTGGAAATCACCAGTTGCTTGGTTTTTCGCGGCCTGCCGCCTTCGCCGAGATAGACCGAATTTTCAAGACTTAACGTCCCGCCGGTCTGGGTAAAACGCCATCCGGCACCGCTGGGCAAACGCAGGAGCGCATCTTTCCGCCCGCGCACCAGAGAAACGGGAACGCGCGGATGCAAATGGAAGCGCAGTGTCACATCAACCGGACGACTCAATCCGATGGAACAGGTGAGGGTTTCTTCCCCGCGCAGGTCATGCCCGTGATCGGACAGATACATGCGACGGCGGTGCGATATGCCGTTCATCGGCACATAGCCATCATGCACCCCGTCAATCAGACTTGCGCCGTTCACATCTTCGCGTGTGACGACGACATTGCGGGTCCGCCGCCCGAAATGCCCGTCCTGACGGATCTCGCAGGCATTTTTGTGATCGAGCGTTACCGTGTTATGCGCCGCCGTACCGCGCAAGGATTCCTGCCATTGCGGGTCTGTGGGATGCGTACCGCAGGCAACGATCATGCGTTCCTTGCCGTAGCAGAATTCAAACGACAACGGTGCCGCATGCGCTCTGGAATCATAGGGCCAGACAGGGGCGCGCCCGGTATCGACCATCAACAGGCTGCGTCCGATGCCGACCCGTTCAAACCCGGTGTCCGGCAAAGACCTCATCACCTTGCCATGAGCATTGGCAATCATCTGCACCATATCCATCAGGGCACGGTCGCCTTCTTGCGCACCGTGGAACAGCGCCAGACCGCGATCAGCGTAACGCAGGAATCGCATGGCCTGCGCCATGCGGTCAATTGCATGCTGCAAGAACGCGGGCACCGGGTATTGCCCGGCTTGCAAGGCGGCACGCAGATCAATATAAACCCGCATGACTTCAACCAGTTGCGCCGGGGAGCGGCTGACATGGCCGCCATCGCCCAAAATCTGTCTCGCGGTCTCATGTTCCAGCAAGCCTAACGCCTGTTCCAGCCATGATTCGCGGCCCTCGAACGCCAGACCGGCATAGGCCAGCCCCTTGATCGCCTGCAACAGCCCCAGACCGGCCTGTGTGCCGGGCAACGAACGCGACAGATGCCGCGCCTGCCGCAGCAAAGAGGCTAGATAATTGGTCTGGAAAACATCATCGGCGCTGGCTGCAAAAAATTCATAAAGGGCCAGCCACATCGCCACCCGCCGTCCGACAAGATCGGGACGCCAGGCATATTCGTTCCAGTTCCCGTAGCGGTCGACCCAGGCTAAAACCATGGACCGCGCCTGCCGCCGTCCGACATCGCCGCCCAGCGTACGCAGATCGCGCAACCATTCGAAAGACTGGATATAATCCCGCCAGACTGGCGACGCACCATCGGGTTCGAATGTTCCACCATTTGCCGCGAGCTCTTCACCCTGACAGGTAAAAATGTCGTGGCACATCAACCGACCACTTGCCGCATCACCCGGCCACGGGTCAGGCGGAATCACCGCCAGCCGATCAGGGATGTTCCCGCCCAGCGACCATTGATAGATGGTGGTGCCATACGCCGCAGCGGAAGCACGATGTTTTAAGTGACTCAGGATATTCATACGCTGCATTATGGCGTGGCCTGTTGTTTTTTATTACGTTTGTCATTCTCCCCGTAACGCGGCGATATTGGCCGCGTAGCGGTCGGGGCCGCCGTTGAAGACGGCGGTTCCAGCCACCAATACGTTTGCCCCTGCTGCTCTGGCCCTGCGGGCCGTTTCCGGATTGATTCCACCATCAACTTCGAGATCAATGACCCGTCCGGTTCTTTGAATCATCTGCGCAACAGTTTTTATTTTGTCTTCGAGCGGGATATAAGACTGCCCGCCGAAACCGGGATTGACCGTCATCACCAGCACCAGATCGACCATATCCATGACATGGTCAAGAACATCAGGTGGCGTCCCCGGGTTCAGCGCAACCCCGGCACGCTTGCCCAGATTCCGGATGGTTTGCAGATCTTTATGCAAATGCGGTCCCGCCTCGGGGTGAACGGTGATGATATCCGCCCCCGCCTGTGCAAACCCCTCGAGATAGGGATCAGCAGGCGCGATCATCAGATGCACATCGAAAACCTTGGCCGAATGCGGACGAATAGCCCGGACCACGTTCGGCCCGATGGTGATATTGGGCACGAAATGTCCGTCCATGACGTCAATATGGATATAATCGGCCCCTGCCTGATCGACAGCACGGATTTCTTCGCCCAGCCGGGCAAAATCAGCAGACAAAATCGAGGGCGCGATGTGCAGGGCGGAATTCGTCATCTATTTGAAAAACAACATGTTTTCTGAAAGGGCGGCCCTTTGGATGCGCGAACGACGCAAGGCCTGACCCCAGCTTAACAGAATCAGATACGAAATTCACCCCCACGTTTTGAGGTTTTTCACCCTTTCCGGACAGGGCAGCACGCCCGGCTAGCCCGGAGCCGTCCCCGGCGATAACGGGTTTATCAGGCGCACATGATTATCCATCGACGGCGCACTGCCACGTTCCTGACGCAAGGCGATGATCGCCATACGCATCGCATCCGGCATCACGGCCAGATCGGCCATCGCCTGTTCGCGAACATCCCGGGACAAGGTTGTATCATCCAGTTTGCGGCGCAGATTTTCCCTCTCCCGCGCGGCATTCAGCACAATGCGCATTTCCGGATCGTCATGATAGGCCGGGCCATTGCGCAGGCTTGCGGAAATACGGGATATAGCCTCGGCACGCATGAGATTACCGTCCTGTGTATTGCGCAGGAAAAATCCGGCGGGAATATCCCGCGCCAGTTGCGCATGACCCGGACGATCCGGAGAAAAAACGTCCGCGCCGAAGACACGCACAAAGGCCTGCGCGATATGATCCCGCACGGTGATAGCCATTTGGTATCGTTCCTCAATATGTGGGAATTCGTGACGAAGATTTTCCCAAAGATCAAGCGAGAACCCGTTGTTGAGCAAAAACGTCACGGCATGATCCGCGCCCGGATTCTGTAACGGGTTGCGCTCCGTAATCCGATGTGCAAGCGCGGCAATATCTTGCGGCGACATGGTGTCCAGATGCTCCGGCCCGAGACGGTCGATTTCACGCTGCGCTTCCCACAACGCCTCATGCAGAGCATAGATAAATCCGGTATATTTCAAAAAATTGTCCCAGCCAACCCGTTGCGTTGCGATATACCCGTTCGTAGCGATGGCCACAAGCCGATGGTCCGCCCGGATTCCGGCGACATCGCGGTGCCCGTCCCGCGCCAGCATCAGCACGGCGAAAACTTCCGCAAAGGCTTCTGCCCTGTGGGTTATATTGACGGCGCTGTCCGTATCATGGATGGCAAAAGGGTCTTGCAGGAACTGCGCAATGTGACGATCATCCATGCAATGGCCGAGTTCGTGATAATCGGTGAATTTAGCGCTTATCTCCGGCGAAAGCTGCCGCAGCATCGGGCGGTTGCGAAAATCATCATGCACCCCCGCGATCAGGCCCATAATTCTTTGCTGATAGGCTTGGGTCGAAAGATCGGGGTTTTGCCCCGTCACCGTGCAAAGCGATTGCAACCCCGATGCGTCCCGAAATGTAATGGCCAGTGCCTGCCCCCCGCCGCTGGCTATACCCTGCCCAATTGTCTCGGAGGCTTCGTCTGGAAGGCGCACGCCGATACGTTCCAGCACATGGTCCTCGACTGCTTTTTGCAAGGCAACATCGCGACTGACCCCTCGCGGCATTTGCGCCATGCGCCGGGTGACGTCATCGCGGTCGATAAATAAAATACGGTTATGCGGCCCCGCTTTGCCAAAACGCCGATTTAAATCATCAACGCTGCGGGAATGGGTGGTCAGACCCTCCGGGGACGGGGCGGGCATATCTGCCGCCGCCTGATTTGCAAAGGCAGGCGACAGCGCCAGCATCGGCAGCGCCAGCCCCAAAGCCACAAGTTTTTTGCGGATATAAACAAAAGCCGGATTCCGGCTGGCAGCATGAAACTGCCGGGCTAAAAAGCCCTGCGATCTTCCCAAAATATGTATCTCCCAGTTTGCGACCGCGCACTCGATGGTGGCGATTCATTTTGTATTTCAACTGTAGTACAAAGACCGGAAAAGGCAACCGTATAAAAAGATGCCGTCTTTATGAAAAAATTTGCGCGCGGCGCAACGGGAAATCAGGGTTTCATCAACCGCGCGATATAAAATCCATCCATACCGCCCTGCTCTGCAAGATGGGTCGGCAGAATCCGGACATCGCCTTCCGGATTGATCGCGCCATCGATATGGCCGATTTCGGATTCTGTAACGGGAGCGCGTTTAAAGCCGGAGCGCGCGATAAAATCCGCCACCTGATTTTCGCCTTCGGCTTTTTGCAAGGAACAGGTGCAATAGATCAACATGCCACCCCGGACCAGAATATGCGCGGCATTATCCAGAAGCTGCGCCTGCAAGGCGCAAAGCCGCGCAACATCTTCCGGCGTTTTGGAATGCAGGATATCAGGGTGCCGCCGAATGGTCCCCGTGGCGCTACAGGGTGCGTCCAGCAAAACCGCATCGAAGGGTGTTTTTGGGCACCACTGCACCGCATCCGCGGGTTCCGTATGGACAAGTTTTTCCAGCCGCAAGCGGGCCATATTTTCCTGCAAACGCTGCAAACGGCGTACCGACCGATCCAGCGCCGTAACCTGCGCCCCGGCGGCGGCAAGCTGGGCCGTCTTTCCGCCGGGGGCGGCACACAGATCAACAATATTGCGCCCCGAAACATCCCCCAAAAGACGCGCTGGCAGGGCCGCCGCCGCGTCTTGAATCCACCACAGACCATCACGATACCCGTTCAAGTCCATGATATTGCCGCCAGCCTCGCGCCGCAGCGACCCCGTCGGCAACACCGTTGCCTCGAGCACACTGGCCCAGTGTTCGGCATGCGCCGGGTCTTTCAGGGTGATATCCAAAGGCGCTTCGCCGAGCGATGCCTGCGCGATTTTGACCGCAATATCTGGCCCGTAATCAGCAACCCACGCAGATAACATCCAGTCCGGAATGTTGATGCGCGATTCATCCTGCTGGCC
The DNA here is from genome assembly GCA_964400125.1 of uncultured Micavibrio sp. GTDB lineage: Bacteria > Pseudomonadota > Alphaproteobacteria > Micavibrionales > Micavibrionaceae > Micavibrio. Next base: position 63,392 of record CAYNSR010000003.1, read on the forward strand.
GATCCAGTCTTTTCCTTCCCGCGTCATGCGGCGCAGGACGGCGTTCACAAACCCTTTCTGCCGCCCGAGACTGGCCGATTCCGCCAACCGCACGGACGTATCGACAGCCGCATGGTCCGGCACGTTCATAAACATGATCTGGACTACACCAAGACGCAGGATATGGTGCAATAATGGAGGACTCGGGGCATCCGGCCTTTCGGTGGCGCGGCGGATCAGGTCGTCGATCTGGCGCATGCGCCGCAATGTCGTTGCCACCATCATCCGCACAAAGGCGCGGTCGCGGACTGGCAGGGCCGCAAATTCCTTGTTTTCTTCGAGAATCTGATCGAGCGGCATATGCCGCGTCAGCACCTGATCGAGCAAGACGACGGCAACCTTGCGCGCCTGCAACATTTCCGGCACGGATTGCGTTTCGCCGAGGAGGTCAGGCTGGAGATGGATACTGGACATGATATTTTCCCGGGGCGTCTCTAAAATACGGCCCTTGCGCCGCGACTACGCCACTTCCTTCTTGATATCTTCTTCAAGCGCGCAACTGTAATCAATCAGGATGGTGTAAAGGCGGCGCACCAGTTCGGGGTCCAACCCCGCGGCGGCAGCGCGGGCGGCGGCGCGTTCGCGCACCGCAACGACCCGGTCAGGCAAAGTGGCCGGAATGCCCTCACGGGCCTTCAGCACGCCAACCTCGCGGATGATACCGACACGAGTCACCAGCAGATCCACAATCTCATCGTCAAGGGCATCAATGCGGGCGCGATAGGGTTTAAGAATTTCCATGGTCTTCCTGCCATCTCCTGCGTTGCTGTGCGCACCATAAAGCCAAAAATGAAACTTGCATAGATCAAGACAAGCCCACGCCTCAATATTTACCATAGCGTTATCGTTTGTCAAAAACCGAAAAAAATATAAAATGGTCGCACAGGGAGAAAAAACATGTCCGAAGGACACGCCGTCTTAAATGCGCAAAGCGTCGATGAATGCATTATCGATCAGAACTGGGGGCGCTACACGGCGCAGGACCATGCCACATGGGCCACGCTGTTTGAGCGCCAGACCGGGGTCTTGAAGGACCGGGCCTGCAGCGAATATTTCGCCGGGCTGGAAACACTGGGCCTCAATGCCAAAGGCGTTCCTGATTTTGAAAAGATGAACAAAAACCTCCGCGCGGCAACCGGGTGGGAAGTTGTTGCCGTCCCCGGGCTGATCCCGTCGAAACCGTTTTTTACCATGCTGGCCAACCGCCAGTTTCCAGCCGGAAATTTTATCCGCACGCCGGAACAACTGGATTATCTCGAAGAACCCGATATTTTTCATGATGTCTTCGGCCATGTCCCCCTCCTGACCAATCCCGCCTATGCCGATTACATGCTGGCCTATGGCCGCGCCGGGGATGCGGCGATTGCCAACAAAGGTGTTAAATATCTCGCCCGCCTCAACTGGTACACGATCGAATTCGGCCTGATTAAAAACGACGGCGATATCCGGATCTACGGGGCCGGGATTGTCTCGTCCTATGGCGAGGCCCGCTATGCGCTGGACGATCCGTCTCCCAATCATCTTGCGTTCAATCTCGAACGGGTTTTGCGCACCGGCTATTATATCGACGACCTGCAGGCCAGTTATTTCGTCGTCGACAGCTTCGAAAAACTGTTCGAGGAATGTATCGAACGCCCCTTTGTCCCGCTATATCAGGAATACCGCGAAAAACCAGAATTCACCCCGTTCGAGATCCATGACACAGATACGGTGCTGCGCCGGGGGACGGGGGAATACTGGCGCGACTTCCCCCGGACAAAGACGAAGCTGAAATAGCCCTGCTATATACCCCGGCAAACGTCATCCCGGCCTGCGCCGATGACGGCGTGGGAAACCTTTCCACACGATTTTTCTGGCTATTTTCAACCATTTCCGGTACATGGAAGGCGCGTTTTAACCCTTTTTTTGATTGTGTAGCCTTATGACTGTCCAAGACCTTCGCAATATTGCCATTATCGCCCACGTTGACCACGGGAAAACCACCCTCGTCGACACCATTTTGCAGCAATCCGGTACTTTCCGGGAAAACCAGCAAATGACCGAACGGGCCATGGATTCGAACGATCTGGAAAAAGAACGCGGTATCACCATTCTGGCGAAATGCACCGCCGTGCAGTGGAAAGGCACGAAAGTCAACATTATCGACACCCCCGGCCACGCCGATTTCGGCGGCGAGGTCGAACGCATCATGAATATGGCCGACGGCATCCTGCTGCTGGTCGATGCTGCGGAAAGCGTCCTGCCGCAAACAAAATTCGTCCTCGGCAAAGCCCTGAAACAGGGCCTGCGTCCGATTGTCGTCATCAACAAGATCGACCGCGCCGATGCCCGCCCCGACGAAGTGCTGGATGAAATTTTCGACCTTTTTGTCAACCTCGACGCCAGTGACGAACAACTGGATTTCCCGGTTGTGTATGCGTCTGGCCGGAACGGCTGGGCAGCCCTGTCGCTGGACGATCCGCGCGAAAACCTGCATCCGCTGATGGATCTGGTGATCCGGCATGTCCCGCCGCCGAAAGTTGACCCGAACGCGCAATTTACCATGCTGGCCACCCTGCTTGATCGTGACCCTTATCTGGGCCGCTGCCTGACGGGCCGTGTGACCTCGGGCCGCGCCAAGATCAACATGGCCGTCAAGGCGATGGGCCTTGACGGGAAAACCGTCGAGAATTTCCGCCTGACAAAGCTCCTGTCTTTCAACGGCCTGAACCGGGTTCCGGTCGATGTCGTCGAGGCTGGCGACATTATCTGCATCGCCGGGATGGAAAAAGCCACCGTGGCCGACACCATTTGCGATCCGTCCGTGAGCGTGCCGGTCAAATCGACCCCGGTCGACCCTCCGACCATGTCGATTACCATCACCGTCAACGATTCCCCCTATGCCGGAACCGAAGGCAAGAAGCTGACCTCGACCATGATCCGCGAACGCCTGATGGCGGAGGCGGAAACCAATGTCGCCATCGGCCTGAGCGAAAGCGAAAACCGCGACGCCTTCGAGGTTTCCGGTCGCGGCGAACTTCAGCTTGGCGTTCTGATTGAGAACATGCGCCGCGAAGGGTTCGAACTTTCCGTTTCGCGCCCGCGTGTTTTGTTCAAAAAAGACGAAGCTGGAAATCTGCTCGAACCGTATGAAGAAGTTTTTTGTGACGTCGATGAGGAATATACCGGCGGCGTCGTCGACAAAATGACGCAACGCAAGGCGGAGATGACCGATATGCGCCCCTCCGGGGCTGGGAAGACCCGCATCACCTTCCGCGCCCCTTCACGCGGCCTGATCGGGTATCAGGGCCAGTTCCTGACCGATACGCGCGGCACGGGCGTGATGAATCGCCTGTTCCATTCCTACGGACCCTACAAGGGCGAGATCGCCGGACGCCGCTACGGTGCCCTGATTTCCACCGACAAGGGTGATGCCGTGGCCTATGCGATCTTCAATTTGCAAGATCGCGGCACCATGTTCGTCGGGCATGGTGACAAGGTGTATCAGGGCATGATCGTCGGCGAAAACAGCCGCGACAACGACCTCGACATCAACGTGCTGAAAGGCAAAAAACTGACCAATGTCCGTGCCAGCGGTACGGATGAAGCCGTCGTTTTAGTCCCGCCGCGCAAGATGAGCCTTGAAGATATGATCGCCTATATTAATGAGGACGAGCTGGTCGAGGTGACGCCAAAATCCCTGCGTCTGCGTAAAAAGCATCTGAGCCCGACCGATCGTGAAATCGCGAAAAAGAAAATGAACAAGGAACGCGAGGCCGGGGCGGCATAAAAACGCGGCCACGGGCCTTCGCTTCTTGCCGCGCATATGAAAACTTGCGCAAACCCCCTAAAAAACCTATTCTGTCCCGCTGTAAAGACCGCCGATCAAAAAGAACAGAACGGGAAAACAGGGGAAAAACGATGTCGCTGTCACCATCCTTCCGGTATGCCGGGTGCATACTGACCGCCGGAATAATCGCCGGGGCCGGGGCGCTTGATTTCAGGAGCGAGCAAATCGCGGATGAACGGATTTCCGCGATCAACGTGCCGCTTATGGAACGTTTCAACCAGTGCCAGAGCGACGGTTGCGGGACGGACCGCAACGCATTGAACCGGTGTCTTGAAGACAAGGCCAGCCAGATGCACGGCGATATCAGGGCAGTGCAGGATCAGCGCGGCATCGATAAAATCGTCTACCGCACGCTTATGGTTTTGGGGGCGGCGTATCTTTCCTTCCTCCTCTTGCAGTCGCGGCGTCGCGAGCGGGAGACGGCAACACCGCGCCGCCATTCTCCATAATTCCAAAAACTGCGGCACGTTTCATTTTCGGGGTACTCTGTATGCTGCCGCTCGCCTATATTGTTCCTTGTTGAAAAATATGGAGATTACAAAATGAATACCAAGCCCCTGTTGATTGCCGGAGCCGTCACGGCTGTCATTCTCGCCGGATATGCCATGACGATGCCGCAGAACGCTAACCAGAGCGTGCCGGACGCATCCGTGATCGTAGAAGAACCCGCCCCTGCCCCGGTCGAAACAGCACCTGACATGACGGCAACAGAAATGACCGCGCCCGCCGCCACGGAAGAGTCGACCGAACCGATGCAGGAAACTGCCGCCATGGTTGTCGATGCGGAAGGGGAGACCACCGCCTTCCAGTCGCCGATCGTGACTTATGCCACTCAGGAAGAGTGCCAATCCGCCACCGCACGGGAATGCCACGAGATCAAATGCGAAGGACTTGGTGAAGGCCAAACCGCTGCCGAGGTCTGCGGGCCTGAATTTGTAGAGGGCTGGCAAGCGATTGTGCCAACGCCAGACAATACCGCCATTCCTGAAATTGTCGCACCGCCAATGGACATGGAAATCACACCGGAACCAACGGCGGAGCCGACAACGACACCGACACCGTAAGAAACCCGTTCAGCCTATTGCAAAAACCCCGGCGAAAAAACATCTGCGCCGGGGTTTTTATTTTTTTCAGATATTTACAGGATCAGACGGCCGCCCGGGGCTTATCCGCGGCGCGGGTCGGTTTACGGCTGTGTTCCTTGAACTTGAACGGTTTTTTTGCCGCCACAGGCTTGTCCGATCTCGCCTTGCGCGGGACATCGGTGCGGCCTTCGCTTCTAAAGCCAGCGCGATCGTCCTTTTTATAGGGCGCTTTGGCAACATTTCTGTTTTCGCCCCGACCATTCCCGGTACGGTCATCGGTGCGGAAATAGGATTTCGTCGAGACATGACGCCCTTCCCCGGCGGCGCTGCCGCGATTGCCATTGCCGCGCGGTTCCGAGGAACGATTATTGTCCATGCGTCCATCGCCGCGCCCCTCACCGGTGCTGCGACCTTCATTGCGCCATTCCGGTTTGTACTCTTTGGGACGGGTGTAAGTCCCGCGATCATCCTTGTTGTTCCAGTGACGATCATCCGGTTTGCGGTCATTGCCACGGGGCGAGTCACCACGCGGTGCATAGGGTTTTACAAATGACTTGCCGCCGTCGCGGTTGCGGTCGCCATAGGGGCGATCTCCCGACGGGCGAGCGGACGCCGCCGGACGGTCATTACGCCATTCGCGTTTTTCATAGGGTTTTTTGACGAAGGGACGGTCACCGCCCCCAGCATTCTTGTACCCGCTATTGCTGCTGCTTTTCCCCTTATAGCCGCCAGACCCGCCGCCACGATTCGGGCGGGAATCACCACCGCGTTCGCCACGCATCGGCGCTTCACCGGGATTGAGGATACGGTTGATCGCATTCCATTTCCCGGTTTCGCTGGGCAAAACAAAGCACATCGCGTTGCCTTCAGCCCCGGCACGGGCGGTCCGGCCAATGCGGTGGATATAATCTTCCGCCACCTGCGGCAGATCATAGTTAATCACATGTTCGATATGCGGAATATCCAACCCGCGCGCGGCCACATCGGTTGCAACCATGATGCGGGCACGTTGATTGCGAAAGGCACGCACGGCCTTTTCACGCTGGTTTTGGCGCAGACCACCATGGATAACGACATTCAGGTGATCGTCATGCTCCAGCCGCTTGGCAAGGCGTTCGGTGCCGTGCTGGGTCTTGACGAAGACGATGATTGAACCATCCCGGGCGGTCAGTTCCGCCAGCAAATGCGTATATTTTTCGCCGTCTGTTGTCCGCACGACATCGTGCCGGATCTTCGGCACGGAAGCTTTTTCCATGCTGACGCTGACGCGCTCCGGGTTGCGCAGATAGTTTTTCGAGAATTTGACGATGGAATCCGGGAAGGTGGCGGAGAACATCAGCATCTGACGCTCTTTCGGCACCATCTTGAAGATTTCATCGATCTGTTCGCTGAAACCCATATCGAGCATACGGTCGGCTTCATCGACGGCGATAAAGTTGACGAAGGCCAGCATTTTCGGATTGCGGCGCAAATGGTCGTTGATGCGGCCCGGCGTGCCGACGATGATGCGCGGGTCCCGGCGCAACTGGTCGAATTGCTTGCCCATGGCTTCGCCGCCGATCAGGAGCGCGGTGCGGATGTCGCGATTATTGGAGGTGAGTTTGTTGATGACATCGAGCGTCTGCGACGCCAGTTCGCGCGTCGGGGCGAGAACGAGCGCGGTCGCGTTCGGTTCAGCCATCAATTTGGCGATCATCGGAATCGAGAAGGCGGCGGTTTTTCCCGTCCCTGTCTGGGCGGAACCCAGAATATCGCGGCCCGCCATGGCGAAGGGAATCGCCTGGGTCTGGATGGAGGTCGGCACGGTGTAATTCATCCGCGCCAATGCCGCATTCATCGCCTCGGGCAGGTTAAAGGAGGCAAAAGTCGTGTTAATAGTGTTGGGGGTGTGATTGGCAGTCATGTGACAGCTACTCTTTCTGATATAAAACGCTCTCTACGCGCCGGACAATCCGTGCGCGTTTATGGAGTTTCGCAGGCGGTTGATGCCGGAAACTCCATTCCCATTACGTCAAATCAGGAAAAGTCGCCGAGATCGCGGGTCGCACGACAAAACCGTGGCCCAGAACCATTATGCTCCCGCCATAAACCACAGGGCGGCATGGCGAGTCAAGGAAATAACACTCTGTAAAATCTGCCGTCTAGAGTGGCCGTGCAAAATGTCGGCGTCATTGAGCCACCCGCATCATCAACGAAGTGCGCGGGATTGGCCGGGTGGTGTATGATATTACATCGAAGCCGCCGGGGACGATTGAGTGGGAGTGATCTTTATTGAACGCAAGAAATTCAGATATTGAAAAATATATCTTTAATCGCTTCAAGGGGCAGTATGCCATTCCAGATGGAACAATTCACTACGGCGACAAACCAGATGTCATTTTATGCAGCAGTGACACAAAGCTAGGCATTGAAATTTCACAGATTGTAGGAGGCGATCTGGATCATAAAGCAAAGCAAGAGAACGTCGTTTTAAAGGCACAAAAAATTTATGGCCGCGACCCTAGACACAAAACAGAATTTCATTTTGGGTTTAATAATGGCGTAGGGATAAATGACATTACTCAACTCTCAAAGCGCCTTGCTTCGTTAGTAAGCACCTTGGGAACGGAGCCAATTGGGGCAATCAGCAGAAGCAGGTTCGAAGACATTCCAGAACTTTCTTTTGTATTCAAAGGTGACGAATATGATGATTGCCTCTGGAAAGTGCGGAGTTGTTCGTCACCAAATTTCCTGTCTACAGAAACGGTCAATGAACAAATTGCAAAAAAAACTGAATTATCAAATGGGTATAAAAAATGTGACAGCCTTTGGCTGCTATTATTTATAATTTTTATCGATCCTATCCAAGATATTGAAATCGCCAATTTTAATCCTTCTGGCATAGTGACGGGTGCGTTTGAGAAGGTTTTTATATACAGAACATGCTTTGAGGAAATAATCGAAATTAACAAAACATAATTGTCACCCCGGCGCAGGCCGGGGTCCATGGATTCCGGCCTGCGCCGGAATGACGATGAGGGGGTAAGGAAACTTCGTGACGTCTTCGTGCCCTTCGTGTCCTTCGTGGTGAAAAACCGTTTCCTTACCTCCACCATCATCTCCCGCTTTATGCGGGAATATCCATGTGCAAAATTTGCCACACCCCGTCATCACCCGGACAAGCCGGGTGATGACGGCCTGAAAGGAGAGAAAAGAAGAGCCTTTCGCTTCCCCGGCCTTTCGCGGTAAAATCGCCGCCATGAACACCACCATCCGTGAAATCGACCCCGCCACGCGCGCGGCACAGATTGTCAAACACCTCGCCGATTGCGTCATCCTGACGCATGACAACAAAATCCTGATGCAGTTTCGGCCCGAGGGATACGGACGGTTTGGCGGATGCCTGAATATTTTTGGTGGCCATGTCGAGGACGGGGAGGATGTCATCACCGCCCTGATCCGTGAATTGCACGAGGAACTGGGCGCGATTGTGCGGCCCGAAGATGTGCGTTTTATCGCCACCGTGACGGAGGGCATGACCGACCATAGCGAAGCCGTGCATATCCATTTCTGGCACGACCGCGCCGGGACCATCACCGGGTGTTATGAATGCGAAGCGCGGCATTATGACACGCTCGACGACGCCCTTGCCCACCCGAAAATCATGGATTACGCACGCTGGGCCTTGTTGCAGGCGAGGGAACGCGGGTTTTTATCCGGCATCTTGCCGCCTCAGCGATAGCCCGCAAAAACCTGCACCGATTCGAATCACCCGCGAATCAGGCGCAACCCCGCGCATTCTGCGGCTTTCAACGATTTTGGTGATAAAAACAAAGGCCTTATTGGATAATTTATCAGCCTGCGCTACACTGGATTTCAGGTCAGAGATGACCGAATCCTTTCTGTAATCCTGAAACAACATTGCGTATTTGCATGGGGACAGATCGGGGGACAGGGGCGAATTTTTCAACATATGCGCCCGCTTAGGTCCCCTGACCCACTTCCCGGATGAAGCTTTAGGAATTTTGTCATCTTGGTGGCAACCACGACATGTTGTAGTTTGAAGGGGTGAAGGCATCTATGGATTGTGTTATCCACATAATCCACACCCATGAAGACACACGCGGTCAAGGCCCGGGACGGGTCTGCGCCGATGCGCGCCGAACACTATGTTTATGAAAAGCACACAGGAGTAAAACAACCATGTTTGATGTCGCCCAGGTCGAGCGCGGCCCCCGCGTCCAGATTGATCGGTCCCGTGACGGGAATCTGACCGATTTCGGCAAGGCAACATTGATGGACCGTTACCTGTTGCCGGAGGAATCCTTTCAGGACCTGTTCGCCCGGGTGGCGATGTATTACGGCGACGACTCCGCCCATGCCCAGCGCATCTATGACTATATTTCCAAACTCTGGTTTATGCCGGCGACGCCGATCCTGTCCAATGGCGGGACCAATCGCGGCCTGCCGATTTCGTGCTTCCTCAATGAATCCGGCGATTCTTTGGAAGGGATCGTCGATTTGTGGAATGAAAATGTCTGGCTGGCCAGCCTTGGCGGCGGTATCGGTTCCTACTGGGGCAATGTCCGGTCCATCGGTGAAAAAGTCGGGCGCAACGGGAAAACATCAGGCATCGTCCCCTTTATCTGTGTGCAGGACAGCCTCACTCTGGCGATTTCGCAAGGGTCCTTGCGCCGTGGGTCCGCCGCAATCTACCTGCCTGTATCGCATCCGGAAATCGAGGAATTCATCGAGATCCGCCGTCCCACGGGTGGCGACCCGAACCGGAAGGCGCTGAACATGCACAACGCCGTCGTCATCCCCAATGCCTTTATGAAGGCGGTGGAACAGGATGAGGAATGGGCGCTGAAATCACCCAAGGACGGCCATATCGTCAGTCGCATCAAGGCGCGCGACCTGTGGATTCGCATTCTCACCGCCCGGATCGAAACCGGCGAACCCTATTTGCTGTTTATCGACCATGTGAACGACGCCATTCCGGCCCATCACAAGATGGCCGGGCTGAATGTCAAAATGTCCAATCTGTGTTCGGAAATCACCCTGCCGACGGGGAAAGACCATCTCGGCAACGAACGCACCGCCGTGTGCTGCCTGTCCTCGCTCAATCTCGAAACCTTCGAAGAATGGCAGGACCACCCGACCTTTATCGAAGATTGCATGCGTTTCCTCGACAATGTTCTGACAGATTTCATCAACAAGGCCCCCGACAGCATGAAGCGCGCGAAATACGCCGCCATGCGCGAACGCTCCGTCGGGCTCGGCGTGATGGGGTTCCATTCCTTCCTGCAAGGCAAGATGATTCCGATGGAATCGGTCATGGCCAAGGTCTGGAACCGCCGCATGTTCCAGCACGTCAAGCGTCAGGTCGATGATTCCTCGGTGAAACTGGCGCATGAGCGCGGGGCCTGCCCCGACGCCGCCGATTACGGCATTATGGAGCGTTTTTCCAACAAAATGGCCATCGCCCCGACCGCGTCGATTTCCATCATTACCGGCGGCGCGTCCCCCGGCATCGAACCGAACGCCGCCAATGCCTATACGCACAAGACGCTGTCCGGCTCCTTCGCCGTCAAAAACAAACATCTCGAAGCCCTGCTGGAGGCCAAAGGCCGGAACACGGAAGAGGTCTGGTCATCCATCTTCACCAATGAAGGTTCGGTCCTGCATCTCGATTTCCTGACGCAGGATGAAAAGGATGTCTTCAAGACCGCCTTTGAAATCGACCAGCGCTGGTTGATCGAACACGCAGCCGACCGCACACCCTATATCTGTCAGGCGCAATCGCTCAACGTTTTCCTGCCTGCGAACGTGCACAAGCGCGATTTGCACGGCATTCACATGGAAGCTTGGAAAAAGGGCGTGAAGAGTCTGTATTACTGCCGCTCCAAATCCATCCAGCGCGCCGAAAGCGCCGCAAGCTGGCAGCGCTCCAAGGATGCCGCCATCAAGGACGCCGCAAGCTTGCGCGAACCGGAACTGACCGTCCGGGACGATGAAAACAAATACGAAGAGTGCCTCGCCTGCCAGTAGGACTTTTTGGCTTCAGCCATATGAAAACGTCCCCGCACGCTCCATGCGGGGACGTTTTCATTTTTTGGATAACTACTATATATGGTGACTAAATCGCTTCTTTCATGCTATATGTTGTATACTGTCTTTTACAATACCCCCTTCGCCCCCTGTGGACGAATCCTCAGAAATGACTCGGTTTGGACCGGGACTCGCTCTAAATAAACCCTAGAACCGCAAAAATCAGGAGTACGCAACATGTCCGCAAAAACTGTCGGCCCCCAGACCATCACCGACGATGTCACCCATTCCAACTCCCCGTTGCTGAAGGAACGCCATGTCTACAAGCCTTTCCTTTATCCGTGGTGCTACGAGGCCTGGCTGACGCAGCAGCGCATTCACTGGCTGCCCGAAGAAGTGCCGCTGGCGGAAGATGTGCGCGACTGGAAAAAAACCATGACCCCGGCGGAAAAAAATCTGATGACGCAGATTTTCCGCTTCTTCACCCAGGCCGATGTCGAGGTGAATAATTGCTACATGAAGCATTACAGTCAGGTCTTCGGCCCCGTCGAAGTGCAGATGATGCTATCCGCGTTTTCCAACATCGAAACCGTGCATATCGCCGCCTATTCGCATTTGCTCGATACGCTCGGCATGCCGGAGCTCGAATATTCCGCCTTCATGCAATACAAGGAAATGAAGGATAAATACGACTATATGCAGACCGCTTCGATGGCGTCGCGCCGCGATATCGCCAAGACCATGGCCCTCTTTGGCGGCTTTACCGAAGGACTCCAGCTTTTTGCCTCCTTCGCGATTTTGATGAACTTCCAGCGTTTCAATAAAATGAAGGGCATGGGCCAGATCATCACATGGTCGGTACGCGATGAAACGCTGCACTGTCTTTCCATGATTAAACTGTTCAATGCGTTTATCGCCGAAAACGGGGATATATGGGATGCGGAATTGCGGGCGGAAATCACCGAAAGCTGCAAGACCATCGTCGGGTTTGAGGACGCCTTTATCGACCTTGCCTTCGAAATGGGCGGCGTCGAGGGGCTGGAGCCGCAGGAGGTTAAGAATTACATCCGCTATATCGGCGACCGCCGCCTGCAACAGCTCAACCTCGATCCGGTTTTCGGCATCGAGAAAAACCCGCTGCCTTGGATGGACCAGATGCTCAACGGGGCGGAACACACCAATTTCTTTGAAAACCGCTCGACTGAATATTCCAAGGCCTCGACGCAAGGCTCATGGGAAGAAGTTTTCGACGACAGTGTCTTTTCCGGAAATTACGGCAAACGCGATGAGAAAACCATCGCCGCCGCCGAATAGGACAAATACAAAAACCCTTCCGTTTTATGGACGGAAGGGTTTTTTGTTGCTCACGTCATTTTTGTAATTTAATTACCTTTTTGTCAAAAAAGAAGCTCTGAATATTTCGCATAGCAGCTATATTCTTTTCTAAAGATGTTTTTTGTTGCGCACGCACAAATTCGGGCGTATAAACAACTCATGACCTACAGAGCCGCAACCATTCTTATTGCCCTCATCCTAATTGGCGCCTAGCGCCAACATATCCCCTTTTCTCAAATCACATCTGACTGAACTGTAAGAAGGCCCTGAAAAAGGGTCCTGTCACGGACAAACGGCTTTTACAACAACTGAAAAATAGAGGATCTGAAAATGTCACATACTGAAAAACCATCAACGACCAATACCGCAATGGACGATGTCGTCCCCCTGCAGCAAAGCTTTGCCGCACCAACAACCCCGGCGGCCAAAACGGATGACACTGCCGTCCGGGCTGCGCAACAGGCGCAAACTGAAGAACTCCTGCGCACAAAAGGTGCCACATATGTTTACGGCATGTGCGGTTAGACCGCAGTAGGAAAAGAAAGGGGCCGGGTTTGCGAAAAGCGCCCGGCCCCTTTCTTTTGCACGATATCCCCCGCACTTCTTGGCAAAATCGCTAAATCCTGCTACGACCACAGCATCGTTCATAAATGCAAAAAAGAGGGTGTTATGAGCCAAGACTACCAGCACTGGACCATCGCAGGTCTGCCATGGGACAAACTCGACCCCTCCCGGGTTGGGTCCGATCTTTTGCAGGTTATCAAGGCTGCCGCCCTCGTCGAATATGGTGCTGATGCCTATGCCGATTACCTGTGCAAGGTTTTCTCGGACGACCCCGATTTCCAGCAACTGGCCCGCAACTGGGCGGTCGAAGAAGTGCAGCACGGCAAGGCGCTGGGGTTGTGGGCCGAGAAAATAGACCCCGCCTGGTCTTTGGAGAAAGCCATGGCCAAATTCCGCGCCGGGTACGTCCCGGATCATTTCGTCAACGACAACACCACTTCCGTGCGCGGATCGCGTAGTGCCGAGATGGTCGCGCGCTGCATGGTCGAAACCGGCACCAGCAGCTATTACAGCGCCATCGGCGATTCCACCGACGAACCTGTCCTGAAGGAAATTTGCAAACACATTGCGGCGGATGAATTTCGCCATTACAAATTATTCTACGATACGCTGAATCGTTATCTGGCCAGAGAAAAACTGGGCCGGATCGGGCGGTTGAAAGTAGCACTGGGGCGCATTGCAGAATCCGAAGACGATGAGCTGTCCTATGCCTTCTACGCTGCCAATGACGACGGCAGCACCCCGTATGACCGGGTAGCCTGCAATCGCGCCTATGTGCGCCGCGCCTACGGCTTTTACCAGCAAAAACATCTCGACCGCGCCATTGCGATGATCTTCAAGGCATGCGGGTTTATGCCGCCGTCCCTGCCCTACCGCATGATCCGTCAGGTAGCATGGATCATGCTGAACCGTCAGACCAAAAAATTGCAGCGCATGGCCGCCTGAAGACAGTGCCGGGATATCTGTTTGCGGATTACGGTGTTTCTGGTTCGGGGTAAAACTTGTTCAAGACAACAGAACGGCCCAGTTTTTCCCAAAGATCGGACGAAACCGTCCAGTCCTTGCCATGCCTTTCCTCACACGCGATAAAACTGGCATTGATGCTGTCGATAACCTGCGCCTGTGCGGGCAGGGCGCTATTTTGTTTTTGTGCATCAGCCAGATCGGCGCGCATGGCCGCCATCCAGAACATACCGCAAAGATCGGCTTTTCCGACCCCGTTGATGACCCCTGGCCCGGCGACGGCCCCGGCCACCAGAAGACCCAAATCAAGCTCCGGATGACGGCGGGCACAGGCAGCAAAATCCGGTTTCACTTTTACACCTTCCTGCGACGCCACGCCGAGGGCGCAGACATCCTGCCCAGTCAAAGCACGCAGACCGCCATCGCCCAGACCGGCACCGGATTGCAGCAAGGTGTGGATTTCAGGCAGGGTGAAACGATGGGGGTCCGCACCATCATTCCCGACTTCCGGTACAGGATGCGTCTCAGGGGTCACGACAGGAGCAACAGGAGCATCATCACCGCCGATCCACCACAAGGCCCCCACAACTGTGGAAGCAACCATCCAGAATTTCATGTTTCGCATCAAAAAACCCTCGTCACCGGATTACGAATGGTGGCCATGCTAACAGGCCCTTTATATTATGTCAAACATTGTGCCGGGTTTTGCGCAAACGGGGGCCTTTTCAAATAGCGCTTAAGGCGTGACGGGTTTTCTGATAGAATCACCTTGACGTTGACCGTTGGACACAGCATTTGAGCTTTCTCAGTTCCTGCCCCACCGTCCACCCTACCCTCCCTGGCGAAAATATCTCCTCGCCCGAAGCAGCCCTTCGGTCCCGATTTTCTATGGCTGCCCTTCCCCCTGTTTCTCCCCTGACGACAACCCCAACCAAGGAGTCTTCTCATGGCTAAAAAACAGCACAAAAGCCGTACGTCACATCTTCGCGCCGTTCAAGAAGAAGGATTCGGGGGCAAGCCGGGAAAACAAGGCAAGCCTGAATGGAACCCGCTGGATGAGGAAATTGACAGAAACCGTGATAAAAAATTTATCCAGCGTGTCAAACCACGTTCCACTGGACAGCAAATTCTGCTGGATGCCATCGCCGCGCATAACCTGACTCTGGCCATCGGGCCTGCGGGATCGGGGAAAACCTATCTGGCCATCTCTGCCGCCGTCGAAGCCTTGCAGGAAGAAAAGGTCGAACGCATCATCCTGTCGCGCCCCGCCATGGAGGCCGGGGAATCGCTCGGCTTCCTGCCCGGCGACATGCACGAAAAAATGGCCCCCTATCTGCGCCCGCTTTACGATGCCCTCGGCGACCGGATGGGCGGCAAGCGCGTCAGGCAATATCTCGAAGACGGCACGATTGAAATCGCTCCGGTCGGGTTTATGCGCGGACGCACGCTCAACAATGCCTTCGTGGTGATTGACGAAGCGCAAAACTGCACCTATGCGCAACTGAAAATGCTGCTGTCGCGGCTGGGGTGGAATTCCACCATGGTTATCACTGGAGACCCCGACCAGAGCGATTTGCTCGACGGTATGTCCGGGCTGGCGACGATTGCCAAAAAACTCGAAGCCGTCGATGGCATTTCCGTCAACCGCCTGAACCATGCCGATATTGTCCGGCACCCTCTGGTTGCCAAAATTCTCGAAGAAATCTGACAAACGCTCCTCGTTCTACGCTCCGCAATGCACAAACTGGCCCGGCCTTCTTCGCCGGGCCTTTTTTGCCCCCCTTTTCCGGCACATCGCGCCGTGTTAAGCATGAGGCCATGAACAGGAAACGCATCATCGACCTGCTGCTGCTCTGCCTCGGCCTTTCCGGGGTGCTGACGCTCATCAGCCTGCAAGTCAAACTAAACGTCGCGAAACAACGCACCACCCCGGCAATATCCGTCGCGGGTAGCGAGATCGGCGGGCCCTTCACCCTGATCGACCATATGGGAACTACCCGGACGGAACAGGATCTGGCGGGGAAATATGTACTGATGTATTTCGGTTTTACCTTCTGCCCGGCGATCTGCCCGACAGAACTGCAAAAAATAACCCGTGCCATGGAAGAAGCCGGAACGCTGGCCGATAAAATCCAGCCTGTTTTCATTACGATCGATCCGGAACGCGATACACAGGAAACCATGGCACGCTATGTCCCGCAATTCCATCCGCGTCTGATGGGCCTGACCGGAACGCGGGCGCAGATCGATTCCGTGTTGCGGGCCTACCGCGTCTATGCCCGCAAGGTTGAGGACCCCGGCTTGAGTGAATACACCATGGATCATTCGTCCTATATCTATTTCATCGGACCGGACGGATTGCTGATGGGTGCCTATGGTATCTCCACCCCGCCATCCCGGATCGCGGACGACATACGGCAATATATCAAACCCTGAATCGATTGCGCCTTCACCGGCGAAGATTTATGCTGGACGGTACAGAATGGGGCATATATGCCCCCGCACCGGGGAGAAGCTTCATGCGCGAAAGACGGCCCTGTCCTGGATTGTTGACCGCCATCCTGATTCTGGCCTGCGCCCTGCCCGGAACGGGCCGGGCGGCGGGGTTTTTTATTCAGGAACAGTCCGTTTCCGCCCTCGGCGCGGCCTTCTCCGGCGCAGTCGCCAATCTCGACGATCCCGGCACTGTCTTTTTCAACCCCGCCGGAATGACGCGGCTGGACGGTATCCGGATGCAAGCCGGGGTCAATATCTTGATACCGCGCGCTATCCTGACCGATACGGGGTCGACCTCACCCGGAATCGGCAGGAGCAGCAACCCCTATGAACCGACGCCAGTACCGAATGCGTTTATCTCTTATGAAATCGGCAACGGATTCTGGACCGGACTCGGCGTGACGGCACCGTTCGGCCTTGGCAACAAATACGATGATGGCTGGTTCGGGCGGTTTGATTCCACCAAAACAGAACTCACCATCATCGATATACAACCAACTCTGGCGTGGCGGATCAGCGATTTCCTGTCCGTCGGCGCCGGCGTGAACATCCAGCATTCTTCTGCCGACCTGCAAAGTATCGTTGATTTTGGCCTTGGCGAATTCACCAACCGCCTGGCAGGCACGGATACAGGCTACGGGTATTCAATCGGCATACAGATCGCGCCAAATGCAAAAACCACGATCGGCATCAACTATAAATCCGCCGTGCATCATACGCTGGACGGGAAAATCGCGGTTCTTTCCCCCGCCGGAGCGCTGTTCGCGGCATTGAGCAGCGATGCCTCCGCCAAACTGACCACCCCCGACCACCTGACGGCGGGTTTCGCCCGCAAACTGACCGACCGCCTGACCGTGCAGGGGCAAGCAACATGGTTCGGATGGAATAATTTCGACAACATCACCGCAATACGCGACTCCGGCGCCGTCGCCAGCATCGTCCCGCAAAATTACCAGACCACATGGTCTTTTGCCGGAGGTGCAGAATACACGCTCGATTCACGCTGGACCTTACGCGGCGGCGTACAATTCGACCGGACGCCGACAACGGACGAATACCGCACCTCGCGCACACCGGACGGCGACCGCACATGGGTGGCGCTGGGGGCGACCTACGGGCTTGGCAGGAATATCGATCTGAACATGGCGGCAAGCTATATCCGCCTGAAGGATGAAGAAATCGACGTCATGCGCAACAGCGGCACGGTGCGCGTCAAGGCAGATACCGAAGGGGATGTCGGCATCGTCGCGCTGGGGGTAACCTACCGGTTTTAATCCTCCAGCAACGCATTCAGCTTGAGCGCAAGCCCCATATTGCCCTGAATCTTCAGCTTTCCCATCAAGAACGCCACATTGGGGTCTTGCGTACCGTTCAATATCCCGCCGAATGTATCGATGCTGGAGAGCAATGTTACATCAGCATCTGCATCATCGTGACTGACGACGGGAGGATCTTGCGTCGCATCGACAAAAATCATGCCGTCATCGCCAAAATCGAATTTCGCCTTCGCATTGAGCCCCGCGGCGCGGCCAAGTTTCGCGGCAATCTTTTCGGTAATTTGTTCCAACGTCATATGCGCCCCCGTCTAGAAATTTGCAGCTTTCAATTCCATCACCGTCCCGGCACCCGCCATAATGGCCTTGAAACGCGAATCCGTCTCCGGCAGCAGGCGTTCGAAGAAAAAACGCGCCGTCGAAATCTTGCTTTGATAGAATTCTGCGTTCCCACCGGAATCCCCGGCGAGTTTTTCTTGCGCTGCCGCGACCATCAGGCACCACATATAACCAAGTGCCACCAATGCAAACATGCGCAAATAATCGACAGATGCGGCCCCGGCTTCGTTCGGGTCCTTCAACCCTTTTTGCGCAATCGTTGCCGTCGCCTGTTGCAGCTTTGCATACGCCTTGGCCAGAGGTACAACAAATTCCTGCATCTGCGTATCGGCCATATTGGCCTCTATAAACGCGCCGACCGGATGGAAGAAGCGCCGCAAATACCGCCCCATATGCGCGCTCATTTTCCGCCCCACCAGATCAAGCGCCTGAATGCCGTTTGTACCTTCATACAGCATGGCAATGCGGGAATCGCGCACATATTGCTCGACCCCGTGCTCCCAGATATAGCCGTGCCCGCCGTAAATCTGGACTGCGAGATTGGCGACATCGAATCCCATATCGGTCTGATAGGCCTTGATAACCGGGATCAGCAGGGATACGAGATCTTCCGCCTCTTCACGCATTTTTGCATCGGGGTGTTTTTCCGCGCGGTCGAGCGCCATGCCGATCCAATAGGAAAGCGCCCTGCACCCTTCGGTCACGGCCTTGCCGGTCAGCAACATGCGCCGCACATCGGGATGGACGATAATCGGGTCTGCGGGTTTGTCCGGCGCTTTCGGTCCGTCGAGCGCGCGCATTTGTAAACGGTCGCGTGCATAGGCCAACCCGTTTTGATAGGCCACTTCGGCAATACCAAGCCCCTGCATGCCGACGCCAAGGCGCGCCGTATTCATCATTGTGAACATGGCGCGCATGCCCTTGTGCTTTTCCCCGACCAGCCAGCCTGTGGCCCCGTCGAGATTGATGACGCAGGTGGCGGAGGCGCGAATGCCCATTTTATGTTCGATGGAGCCGCAGGAAACACCGTTTTTTGTCCCCGCCTTCATCTGCCCGCCTTCTTCACATGGCAAAAATTTCGGCACGACAAAAAGTGAAATCCCCTTGATCCCGTCCGGGGCATCGGGCAGTTTTGCGAGCACCAGATGGATGATGTTCGATGTCAGATCATGTTCCCCGGCGGAGATGAAGATTTTGGTCCCGCTCAGGCTGTATGACCCGTCCTCGTTGGGAACGGCGCGGGTCTTGATAAGGCCGAGATCGGTTCCGCATTGCGGTTCCGTCAGGCACATCGTCCCGGACCATTCCCCGGTGACGAGATTGGGCAGATAGGTGTCTTTCTGGTCCTGCGTTCCATGCAGGTAAAGCGCGTTATACGCCCCTTCCGACAGACCCGGATACATGCCGAACGACATGTTGGCGGAACAGATCATTTCCTGCAAAACGCAATTCAGCGTCGCAGGCATTCCCATGCCGCCATATTGCGGATCAGCATGCAGGCCGCACCATCCGCCTTCGGAAAACAGTTTATACGCTTCCTTGAAACCCTGCGGCGTGCGCACCACACCGTTTTCATAGACGCACCCCTCCTTGTCGCCGGACTGGTTGAGGGGAAATAAAACTTCCTGACACAGCTTTGCGCCCTCTTCGAGAATCTGGTCGATCAGGTCTTTCGATACGTCCGCATAGCCGGGAAGTTCCGCCAGCGTTTCTGCCTTCAAAACATCGTGCAGGACAAAACGGATATTCTCGAGCGGCGCGGTATAGACTGGCATGAAAAAACTCCCCGAACGGAAAATGCATTCTCCACATAATATAGGGGACGAAAGTTAATAAAATACCGCTCTCTATTTTGTCATAAAACAAAGGTTGGGCTCACTGCGCCTGCATCCTGCCCTCGCGGATACGATAGGACTGCACGGTGAAATTGGAAAAGCAATCCGCCGCATCGCGATAGGCCATCACCACATGATCCCCGCCCTGCGTGAACAATGTCACCGGAATGCCCGGACCGGCGACGAATTCGTTCAGCCCCTGAATCGACGGTAACGACAACGGATAGACCCTGTCCTGATCCGGCATATCCGGGCGGCGGGATTTGGACAGGGTGTAAATCTCCGTCACGTTGACCTTGCCGAAATTGACCGTGGCGATCCCCAACGCGGACTGCATTGCGCTCAATCCTGTATAGGCGGCATTTTCAACCCTGACCCCGGCGACATAAAACCCGTTATCCAGCCGGATAATCACCGCCTGACCGATACGACTGGCGTAATCGACGGATTCCAGACCGCTGATCCATTCGTGAAGCGCCTGACGCGATAACAGACCGAAACGCATAACCCGGTCGATTAGCACCCCGGGATCTTCCGGTGCCAGAAATCCCCGTGCAGCCTCGCGTTCCGCCGCCGCGTCCGGATCGAAATCCGCGAACTGGAACGCATCGGGCAGCAAATAGCCGATAGATTTCATCCTGTCGCCACCATTCAGTGAAAGGCAATGCACGGGGATATCGTCATCAGCGGCCAGCCCGAGGATTTGCTGGCGGCAATTGCCGCAGGGGCGGGCGTCGAGATCGGCCTGTGCGCGCGCGTCTGGTCCACTCAGATGCGCCGGAGCACCCAGAAGCCACGCCTCATGGATCGCCGCCTTCTTGCCCATGGCCGTCACGAGGAATGCAATCGCGCATTCTTCGGAATGAACCGACTGGCGATGATCCAGACATTCGACATTAACACCACCAAAATACAACATACCGGTGGCACAGCGCATGCCCAAAACATCCGCGACGTTATAATGCGACCCCGGTGCATAGGCCTTCATGCGCAGACGCATGAGCCATTCACGCAAAGCGCCCGGATCGGGTGCCGCAAAATATCGGCATTCCGGCCGGAAAGCGGCAGCGGATCTTCCATCGGTCATGACATCCCCTTGCGTTCATTTTGATTATGGTTAAAGTACTAGCAGCAGGAAGATAAAATGACAATCATCACCCCAAATCTGGTGCGCGCCGCCCGCGCCCTTGTTGACTGGAGCCAGAGCGATCTGGGCCGGGAAAGCGGTCTATCGCAAGCGGCCATCGCCAACATAGAAACCGGAAAACACCGCCCCAATGACAGTACCATGGGGGGCATCTTGAACGCCTTCGACCGGGCGGGCGTTGAATTTCTCGATGGTGGCGTGCGTCTGCGCCCCGACGGGATGGAAATTATCGAAGGCGATGATTTCACCACGCGCATGCCTGCAATCTATCTTGAAACATTGCTGCATACGGGGGCGGAAGAGGTCCTTATCAACGGTGTCGATTTTTCTATCGTTGACAATGCCACACGCACCGCCGTGCAAAAAAATATCGACGGCCTGATCGCCGCCGGAAAACGCCAGCGCATTCTGGTGCAGAACGGCACCGGAATCAGCGACGTTATTGGCCCGGCGGAGTGGCACCGCGCCATTCCCGGGGATCTTTTTTCCGCCAGCGCCCCATCCTTTATCTACCACAACACTTTTGCCATCATGCTGTTCGACAAAAAACAGGTCATCATCATCCGGAATGCCAATCTTGCGGATTACCAGCGGCGGCAATTCGAACATTTGTGGGCCATCGGGAAAAAGCTGGTCTGATCGGGCCAAAACGCCCTATTTCAGCCCTTTTCCCTCCACAATCATCTGCTAGGGTGTCTCCTGTGACGTTATTCACAACCACAATCAAAGGACCGGAACCAATGAACACATGCGTTTTGAAAGCCACCGCCATGACCCTGAGCCTGTGCGCCTGCGTTTTTCTGGCCGCCACCCCCGCTTCCGCCGACAAGGGCGGCAGCAACAAGGGCCGGGACGACAGCCATCATGAAGATATCTTCGACCTCGATTCCAGAAGCTGGGTCCGGCACAACGACGACGATCATCGCGGCAGAGGTCGCGGGAGCGATGACGACACCGTTCGCATCTCCATCGGCGATCGTGACCGTGACATCATACGCCGCTATCTGGGCGATGACCACCGGAGACACTGCCCGCCGGGGCTGGCAAAGAAAAACAATGGCTGCATGCCGCCGGGCATTGCCAAAAAATACCGGATCGGCGAAGCCTTGCCGCCGGGAATCGTATTCCGGCCCGTGCCGAACGATCTTCTTGATCTGCTCGGACCCGCGCCGCGCGGTCATCAATATGTACGGGTTGACAAGGATGTCCTGCTGATTTCAGAGGCTGGTAAAAAAGTAATCGATGCGGTGACACTCCTCTCCGCAGTTGGAAACTGAGCTTTCATTCCTGCTATTGCTCCTTGCCTTCAGAGGTTTTCATGCTGCGGCATGGGAACCTCTTTTTTTAAAGCACACGGGCAGCCACCAATGATTGAAAAACCCCTGCGGTTCCGGCATTTTTTGCACATTAAGGCAAATACTTCGCTTGGCCGGAAAGCAGGCCCGGTTTATATTCTTCGCGCATATCGTTGAATTTAAAAACAACCGCAGGGACCATATCATGACCCAGATGACCGTTCTATCCGGTGAGGTCAGCAATATCGACAAGGCCGGACTGACCCACCCGGACGAACGCAATGTCGTGACCTTCCGGGTCAATAACCAACCAGTATATTTTCACCACAGCGTCGACCTCAATGACGGCGAAACCGTCACACTCATCAGCACGCCCGAACGGGACGCCGTCAAGGTTCTGGCCCTGCGCAATGAGAACACCCGGACGGAATATATTGCCGATGTGCGCTTTCGCGCCTTGCTGGCGATTGCCGTCTTTCTGACCGGGGTTTTAACGGTCAAGTTCTGGATCGGTTTTGCCTTTATGATCTGGGCGGTCGTTTTGCTGATCCGCGCCCGGGCTTATCAGGATGCAATCAGCCTGCTCCATGCCACACCCCCCGCACCATCCGGCCTTTACGATGCGGGCGCCGGGACAATATCGCAGCACAGTCACTGAAAAAACAAACCAAAGCTTCCGCTTTTTCATCCCCTGCGTTATAAACTATCCGGATGAGCCGCACGCCGCCCTTCCATGATCTTCTATCCGCTCTTGAAACTGCCCTGCAGGATCGGAGCTTCGTCAAACTTTCGCTGGGCAATTATACCGGGTCCGAAGCAGAACTGAAAAATATCACCCTGCGCCGCATTATTATCAAACGTGAAGAAAAACTTAGCTTCACGCTGCGCTACAAGACCCGCGACATTGTCAAAAACCACGCCATCCCCGATGCACTTAGACTAGTCGCGCACTATCTGGAACATGATTTCCATGCAGCCACCCTCTTTACCACGGCGTTTGATCTTGCCTGGGACGGGAAAACCCTGCGCCGCACCGCAGCCACGCACTCGGATGTGCCGTCTCTGGATCACGACCGCAGCAAAAATCGTCTGGTCGCCGCCGAACGGCCCTATCTCCATGCGCTCGGCATTACCGATTCCAAGGGCCGCGTACTGGCGGCGGCGCAAGACAAATACCGCCAGATCAACAAATATATTGAAATTGTCAGCGGGCTGATCAAAAACATGCCTGCGGGGGAATTACGCCGCATTGTCGATATGGGTGCAGGCAAAGGTTATCTGACCTTTGCGCTTTACGATTATCTCCGCACCTCCTTGAATCTGCACCCGCAGGTCACGGGCGTCGAATATCGCGCCAATCTTGTGTCCCTGTGCAATGACATCGCCCGCGATTCCGGGTTCGATGCCTTGCATTTTGTCGAAGGATCAATCGCCGGATTCGATGCAAGCGGCACTGATCTCCTGATTGCATTGCATGCCTGTGACACGGCCACCGACGATGCCATCGCCAGCGGGATTCAGGCGCAATCGGGGCTGATTGTCGTCGCCCCGTGCTGCCACAAGCAAATTCGAAAGGAAATGGAAAAAAACCAAGGGAATCACGACCTTGATTTTCTCACCCGGCACGGGATTTTGCTTGAACGGCAGGCGGAAATGGTCACAGACGGATTGCGAGCACTGATCCTCGAATATTTCGGCTATCAAACAAAAATTTTTGAATTTATCTCCGACGCCCACACGCCAAAAAACGTCATGATCGTCGGCATAAAAAATCCGAAAGCAAGATTGCACGATCCGGCGATCCTGCAAAAAATCGCGGCGGCGAAATCCTGCTTCGGCATTGATAAACATTATCTGGAAACAATCACCGGATTTTAAACGTGCCGACTGACACTGAATCCGGTTCCGGGTTGCGGCGGTATAAAGCCGAAATCAATCTGATCGATCACGGGGTCGGTATCTTCATAGGGCGTATCACCGTCAGGCCGGGCCGGAACAAGCGAGGCCTCCAGCAAAGCCGCCATGGTTTCGATATGCATGACCGCGTGCGGGTATCGCCACCCTTCGGAAACCCGCATCCACGCGCTGCCCTCCCCCGGCAGGGCCTGTCCGCGCACGACACCCGCCGCACCTTCCCGCACCAGACGGCGGAAAAGCGGGCGCGGCGGCATTGTCGGTTGAATGCGTAAGGCCATGGGGTTACGGGTCCTGCACGATTGCGTATGCTTGCCAGAATGTGTTGCTGTGCCCCACCAACGCCAACAGCGCACAACCGTTCCATCATTTTTTGCAATGTCCCAATTGTTTTTTAAATTATGAAAAACAATAGATACTTCCTTTTTTTTGTTCCAACAGGCTATAAAGCCTCATCAGCAAAGGAGCACCCCATGACCGAACGCAAAAAATTCAGCTTTCTCAGATCCGGCCTGATGGGATCAAGCACCATGCCGCTGGGGACAGCGGGAATATCCGGCCACGCCCATGTGCATGGCGACCATTGCCACCACGATCACGGCCATGTCCATGATGAAAACTGCAAGCACGATCACGGCGATTCGCATGCCCATGTGCATGACGAAAACTGCAAACACGGGCACGAATAATCAAACGGTCGTTCCGGCGCACCACCCGGACGACCACGCCCACTGAAAATTATAACCGCCAAGCCAGCCGGTCACATCGACGACTTCACCGATAAAATAAAGCCCCGGAACGGATCGGGCCTCCATCGTCTTCGATGACAGGCCTGCCGTGTTCACGCCGCCGCGTGTAACTTCGGCTGTCCGGTAGCCTTCCGACCCGCCCGGTTTGATGCGCCATGCGCAAATCGCATCACAGACGGATTGCAGTTTTTTATCGGACATATCCCCCATGATCCCGTCAATCCCGGTTGCAAGGACCAGCATATCCGCCAGACGTTGTGGCAACATGTCCGCCAGAACCGTGCGCAGCATTTTCTTCCCCTGCGACTGGCGCATGGTTTTGAGATGTTGTAAAACATCAATCCGGGGGGCGAGATTGATAAAAATATCATCGCCGTTTTCCCAGTAGGATGAAATTTGCAGGATCGCCGGACCGCTCAGGCCGCGATGGGTGAACAGCATCGCTTCATCGAAATGCGTCCCGCCGCAGGAAATACGCGCCGGGTCGATCCCGATCCCGGAAAGCGGCCCCGTCAGGGCCAGCAATTCCGGCTGGAAGGTTAGCGGCACCAGCGCGGCACGCGGTGCGACAATATCCAGACCAAATTGCTCTGCCAAGGCGTAGCCAAACCCGCTGGCCCCGATTTTTGGAATGGACAGGCCGCCCGTGGCGACGACGAGAGAGATACATTCATAATCACCCCCGTCCGTCGATACCCGGAAAGCTCCGTCCTGCTTCGCAACCTGTCTTATAACCGTGCGCCCGCGAATCTCCGCCCCAGCGCATTCGGACAACAGCATATCGATAATTTGTTGTGCCGATCCGTCACAAAATAACTGTCCCAATGTTTTTTCATGCCAGGCAATGCCGTGGAGATCAACCAGCGCGATAAAATCATGCTGGGTATACTGCGACAGGGCAGATTTGCAAAAATGCGGGTTGTCTGAAATAAACCGTTCCGGACAGCAATGCAGATTCGTGAAATTGCACCGCCCGCCGCCGGAAATGCGGATTTTTTCACCGATCGTGTCCGCATGGTCCAAAACAGCCACGCGCCGTCCCCGCTTGACCGCAACCCCGGCGCACATCAATCCGGCGGCCCCGGCTCCGATGACCACGACATCGTATCTGGAAAAACTCATGACCTGTCCTATAGACGGCAACGCGCAAACATACAACAAGACCCGACAAAAACAGCAGACAGGGAAACGTTCCAAACTTAAGCTAATTTTGAGCAAAATTATAGCCAACATGTTGATTTTGTTTACAAAATATCAACCTGCCGCGCCTTATAATGGAAGTGTTCATGGCCGATGGAACAAAGAGAATGGGGTGCGCTCAAATGTCGACACAGCAATTTTTGGATTCATGTCTGGATGGCGTGCGCTCCAAATCTTTTTATCCCGCTTACCAGAAATCCTTTCGTGTGATTGAGGCAAAATCGGACCCTCTGCGCGAAATTGCGTTTCGTCTCCGCTACCAGATTTATTGCGCTGAAAACGATATGGACGCAGGCGATGAAATGACCGTTGCCACGGAGCTTGAAAAGGATTCCTACGACGACAATGCCCTGCATTTCCTGCTCTACAGCAAGGAAAACGACCAACCGGTCGGAACGGTGCGCGTTGTCTTGCCGCGTGAAAACAAACTGCTCCACAGTTTCCCGCTGCAATTTATTTGCGATCATCCGCTGATCCATATGGAAGACCGTGTGCCACAATTTTGCGAAATATCGCGGTTGTGCATGATCCGTTCCTACAGGAAACGCCCCGGCGACGGGAGTATTCTTCCTGCTTATTACGAACAGGATCAGGATGTCCACCTTGCCCATGCGGCCACCATGCATGTGCGCCGCGTGATTCCGTTTGCGCCGCTGGGACTGTTACGCGCGGCATTCGAGGGGGCGCTGGAACACGGCTTGACGGATTGTCTGTGCGTTCTGGACCCCGAACAACTCCACTCCCTGCAACGTATCGGCCTGTCCTACAGGGTTTTGGGGCCGCGTCTGGATATGGGCGGGCCGCAGCAGCCGATTATCTTTAATATCAAACATGCCTTTGACAACATGATCCTGCAAAATCCCCCCTGCTGGGAAATCACTTCCGACCGTGGCCGTCTGCATCTGAAGGCAAACGAACTCGAACAAAACGCCTGGCAGGACCAGATGTTCGACGAAAAATGCATGAATATGATTTTCGAGCGTCTTTCGACCTGAAAACTCCCGCGTGTGCGCTATATGATATAATGCTCCGGACTGTGTCCGGCGCATCGTTATGACAGGTGACAGGATTTCCCGGCTGTGGTGAAATAAACCCATGATTCGCTATATCTCGACGCGCGGTCCGGGCGACCCGAAAACATTTCTGGATGTCATGATGGCCGGTCTTGCACCGGATGGCGGGCTGTACGTTCCCGATAGCTGGCCGGAATTCGATCATGATATCCTTTCGCACCTCGCCGGGACACCCTATACCAATGTCGCCGCCAACATCATGGCCCCGTTCATCGGCAGGACATTGAGCGTAGATGCCCTGCAACGCCTCCTCGCCGACACCTATGAAGGCGGCAGTTTTGACCATGCCGCCGTTGCGCCACTGGTGCAGATCGGCCCGAATGCATGGCTGCTGGAACTGTTTCATGGCCCGACACTGTCGTTCAAGGATTACGCCCTGCAATTCATCGGCCGCCTGTTCGACCAGATTCTCGGGCAAAAATGGCAGAAACTGACGATTATCGGCGCGACTTCCGGCGACACCGGGTCTGCCGCGATTGAGGCACTGCGTCATTGCAAGAACATTACCACCATCATCCTGCACCCCAAGGACCGCACATCTGATGTACAACGACGGCAGATGACGACCGTGGACGCGCCCAACGTGCATAATCTGGCGATTGACGGCACGTTCGACGATTGTCAGGCTCTGGTCAAGGCCATGTTGGGGGACAGCGCTTTGCAGCAGGAATTGCGCCTTTCAGCAGTCAATTCCATCAACTGGGCACGCATCATGGCCCAGGTCGTTTATTATGTCGCCGCCGCCGTCGCCCTCGGCGCGCCGGAACGTCCGGTTTCCTTTACCGTACCGACGGGTAATTTCGGCAATGTCTATGCCGGATGGGTTGCCCGGAGAATCGGCCTGCCCGTTCACCGCCTGACCATGGCGACAAACCGCAACGATATCCTGACACGATTTTTTGAAACGGCGGAAATGCGCGTCGACAAGGTCATGCCGTCCCTGTCGCCAAGCATGGATATTCAGGTTTCCAGCAATTTCGAACGCTACCTGTTCGACCTCCTGCGGCGCGACCATGCCGGACTCAACCGCCTGATGCTGGATATGAACACCCGGAAATCCTTCCGGGTCGGACCGGAAATTCTAAAACAGGCGAATGATGAATTCCGGGCTGAACGCTGCGGCGATACTGAAACCATCGACATGATGCGTTCATGTTACGAAGAAACCGGCATATTGATCGATCCGCATACGGCTGTCGGCGTCCATGCGGCCCTGCAGACGCAGGACGATCCGGCCATACCGTCCGTCATTCTTGCCTGCGCACACCCGGCAAAATTCCCCGATATCGTGGAGCGCGCCACCGGAATCCGCCCGGCCCTTCCGGATCATCTGGCAGACCTGATGGACCGGACAGAATATTACACCGCCATGCCCAACGATCTGCAGCGGGTGATCGCCTTTGTACGGGCGGAAACGCCGAAAAGCTAGACCGCAGGGGCTGGACGAAAGCCGCGTGATGGCCTATCTGTAGAAGGATGAACATTCAAACGACAACCCTGAATAACGGCCTCCGGGTCATTACCGATACGGTCACCGCCGTTGACAGCATCGCACTGGGCGTCTGGGCCGGGGTCGGGACGCGGCATGAGGATTTATCCGTAAACGGCGTCGCCCATATGGTCGAGCACATGCTGTTCAAAGGTACAGCCACGCGCAGCGCAGGACAAATCGCCGAAGAGATCGAAGACGTCGGCGGCAGCATCAATGCCTATACCAGCCGCGAAATTACCGCCTATCATGTCCATGTGTTGAAAGAACATGTCGGTCTGGCCGTCGGAATCCTTGCAGACCTGCTGCAAAATTCCACCCTTCCCGAAGACGAGGTCGAGCGGGAACGCAAGGTTATCCTGCAGGAAATCGGCATGAGCATGGATACCCCGGATGATTTTGTGTTTGACACCTATCAGGAAACCGCCTATCCGGGCCAGGCTCTGGGCGCGCCAATCCTCGGGAAACCGAAAATCGTCGCCGCCATGACCCGCGAATCCCTGCATCAATATGTGCAGCATTGCTATACCCCTTCGCGGCTGGTCATTTCCGCCGCCGGCAATATACAGCATGAAACATTGGTCAAAATCGTCGAGGACGCTTTTTGTCATTTGCCGCAGGATCAGGATGTGCGCACCATTGCCGCGCGCTACGAGGGCGGCGAACATCGTCTGGAAAAACCGCTGGAACAAAGTCATATCGTTTTAGGCTTTCGTTCGATCGGGCGGCATGACGATCGGTATTATTCCGCCGTGGCCCTGTCCAGCATTCTCGGCGGCGGCATGTCTTCGCGCCTGTTTCAGGAGGTGCGCGAAAAAAGGGGGCTGGTTTATTCCGTTTTCAGCTTCAATTCTGCCTTCGACGATGACGGGCAGTTTGCAATCTACGCCGGGACCGGGCCGGAACGCCTGCAGGAACTGGTTCCGGTCATCTGCGACGAAATCAGCAAAATCATTACCGGCCCCGTGAGCGAAGCGGAACTGGCGCGGGTCAGGACGCAGATGCGTTCCAACCTGCTGATGGCGCGGGAATCAATGATGACCCGGGCCGGGCAGCAGGCAAAGCACCTGATCCATTTCAACCATACGCTCAATCTCGAAAAAATCCTTTCCGATATCGATGCGGTCAATGCGGACACCATCCAGAAACTGGCAGCGCTTGTTTTTTCCAGCCGCCCGACACTGGCTGGCCTCGGACC
The DNA here is from genome assembly GCA_964400125.1 of uncultured Micavibrio sp. Taxonomy (GTDB): domain Bacteria; phylum Pseudomonadota; class Alphaproteobacteria; order Micavibrionales; family Micavibrionaceae; genus Micavibrio. The sequence continues at coordinate 93,246 of CAYNSR010000003.1, forward strand.
GCTGGAAAATCTGGAGCCTTATGATCAGATCTGTTCCCGTCTGGCCGCATAAAACGGCAACATCACCCCTTCTGCCCGACACGCAGCTTGCGGGGGAGCGCGTGGTGCTGCGTTTTCCCAGACCGGAAGACTGGAGAAACTGGGCGGAATTGCGCGCCGCCAGCCGCGATCATCTGGTTCCGTTCGAACCGCAATGGCACGAAGATTCCCTGACTGAAACCCTCTATCGCCGCCGTCTTTCGCGGCAGGCACGGGACTGGCGGCTCGACCTTTCCCGTTCCTTCCTGATCCATCTGCGCAAGGATGACGGGACGAGCGGACCCGTCATCGGCGGGGTTAACCTGAACAATATTTGCCGTGGCGCGGCGCAATTCGGCACGCTCGGCTACTGGCTGGGTCTGCCCTATCTCGGTCACGGCTATATGCACGAGGCCGCAGGATTGCTGATAACGCACGCCTTCACCGACCTTGCCCTCCACCGCATCAACGCCGCAACCCTGACTCATAATGGCCGCAGCATAAAAATGCTGCGCCGACTCGGGTTTGAAGAGGAAGGGTTTGCCCGCGCCTATATCCAGATCAACGGCGAATGGCAGGACCATTTACTGTTCGGATTGACAGCGGAGGGCCGCAATAGCGGACTGAATATCACCGCCTGAATTTTCAGGCGCGGCCTACGGTGCTGGACAACATAACGGGGTCGATGCCCATACGACGGACAACCGCGTCCCATTTCTTGTCGGTCTCGGTTTCAAAAATAATCTCCGGAATTGCGTCGAAAACCAGCCACGCATTGTCCTGCAATTCCTGATCGAGCTGGCCCGGGCCCCAGCCCGCATACCCCAGAACGAAAATCATCTGCTGCGGTCCTTCGCCGCTGGCGACGGCGCGCAAGGCATCGACCGTTCCGGTGACGCTGATTTCACCGTTGATGCGCACAGTGTCTTGCTGGTGGAATTCCGGTGTGTGGATGATGAAACCGCGCACATTGTCCACCGGACCACCGCTCATGACGGCAATGCCGGAAACGGGATTCGGCTTTCCGGCGGAGGGAGTAATATTCAACTGCCCGAGCAGATTTTCCAGATCGATTCCCGGCAGCATGTGATTGATGACCAGCCCCATAGCCCCGTTATCATCATGGGCGCAAACCAGAATGACCGCCTTGTGGAAGCGCGGATCGCCCATGCCGGGCATGGCGAGAAGGAATTTTCCGGAAAGGTCGGTATCGTTGTTATGGGCCATGAATTGACTCAACACCATTTGCGGGGCTTTTGCAAATCCCGGTTTCGCATTATGGTGGAACGGGTTTTCAACACGACACCGACAGGAGAGAAAAATGACCGTTTCCGCAGGCGACAAAATTCCCGACATCACCCTGAAACGGCTTGGCCCGTCAGGCATGGAAGAGATCAGAACGTCCGACTATTTCAAGGGCCGAAAAATCGTCCTGTTCGCGGTTCCCGGCGCCTTTACCCCGACCTGCGCGCAAAAACACCTGCCCGGCTATATTCATGAAGCCGATTCGATCAAGGCCAAAGGCATTGATGAAATCATCTGTCTGGCCGTCAACGACCCCTTCGTGATGAAGCACTGGGGCGATGTCGCGGGCGCACAAGGCAAGGTTACCATGCTGCCCGACGGCAACGGCGAATTTACCCGCGCCCTTGGCCTTGGCATGGACGGGTCGGGGGCCGGTCTCGGGTTCCGCGCAAAACGCTTTTCCATGATCGTTGAGGACGGGATTGTCAGGGATATACAGGTCGAAGACAAGGCTGGCGAGGTCAGCATCACCGGTGCAGAATCTTGCGCCATGCGCCTGCAATTGCATCAATAAACGAAACCGATCAATACAGCCCGCCCGTTCCGGTCATGACCGCCTGCGGCGTTGCCGCAGGCGCGGAGGGCGGCGCGTTCGGATCGGTGCCGGGTTGCAATTGCCCATCGTCGTCGCCATAAGCACCGTTGATGTCAAAATCGCCCATCAATTCCGTATCGACCCCTTCGGGGATGGGCGTGTCGCGGCGGAAACCGGATACGGTATTGATTCCGCCGCCATCCAGAACATAGACCTTGTCGGTCGGCTCGGTTCCGGCCACAAAGGCTTCCCAGATCACCTTCCGGTCACCGGGGCGGGCGCGGGTCCCGGTTTCGGAATTGATCTGGACCTGCCGCACGCCGGGAGGAATCCGGAAAGGAAGAATCGGGGCCTCTTTCAACGCCTCCCCCATGAATTCCTTGAAAACCGGGACCGCGACCGAAGCCCCGGTTTCCTTGCCGCCCAGCGGCTTGGGATCGTCATAGCCGACGTAAACACCCACCACCAGATCGGGAGAGAAGCCGATAAACCACGCATCCTTGGAATCGTTCGTGGTCCCGGTTTTTCCGGCCAGCGGCCTGTTCATATCCTTGAGTCGCGTGGCCGTCCCGCGCTGGACCACCCCTTCAAGGATTGAAACCATCTGGTAAGTCGTGCGCGGATCGTTGATCTGCGGCCTGACATCCTCGATCTCCGGCGTCACCTGCGACGACCATTCCAGCAACGGCCCGCAATTGGTACAAACCCGTTTGTCATGCGTGAAGATCGTCTTGCCGTTCCGGTCCTGAATGCGGTCGATCAGGGTCGGGGTAATTCTTTTCCCGCCATTGACCAGCATGGCATAGGCCGTCGTCAGGCGCAGAACCGTCGTTTCGTTGGAACCGAGCGAAGCGGCAATATTGCGGGGCATCGCATCGGAAACCCAGAATTTGTCGGCATAGGCGGCAACCGTGTCCATGCCGATATGATCGGCAAGACGCACCGTCATCAGGTTACGGGATTTTTCCACTCCCACCCGGATCGGCGTCGGGCCGTAATATTCGTTGTTGTAATTTTTAGGCCGCCATTTTGGCAATCCCGGCCCCTGTTCCAGTACGATCGGCGCGTCCAGAACCAGCGTTGCCGGCGTAAACCCCTTGTCCAGCGCGGCCAGATAGATAAACGGCTTGAAAGCGGAGCCGGGCTGGCGTTTTGCCTGCGTCGCACGGTTAAAGGAACTCTCGGAAAAACTCCATCCCCCCTGCATGGCAAGAACCCGCCCTGTATGGGGGTCCATCGCGATCAGGGCACCGTTGACCTTTGGCACCTGACGTAAAACAGGAACATCTTTTTTCTCGCCCGTCATCTCCATCATCACGACATCGCCCGCCTTCAGCGGTTGCGATCCGGACCATTTCAATTCATCCTCGCCCAGCCGCACCGTCGTACCGTCGGCCAGCCCGAAACTGCCGTCGGGCCGCGCTACGGCAAAGATCCAGTGCCGCAACATCGCCGGGGGCCGGGGCAGCGCCGCAAGTTTTTCCTGCCAGCCGGACATATCATCCCAATGCGTAAACGGCCCGCGCCAGCCCTTGCGGCGATCAAACGCTATCAGGCCGTTGCGCAATGCCCGTTGCGCCGCATCCTGCAAACGCGGATCGGCACTGGTGCGCACGCTCAGACCTTCCTTGTACAAGACCTCCGCCCCGTAATGATGTTGCAGTTCCCGTCGCACCTCTTCGGCAAAATAGGGGGCATTCACGATAGCCGTTTCCGCCCGCGCCGCCGTCAGGAGCGGTTTTTCCCGGGCAATCTCCGCCTGCGCCGGGAGGATCGCACCGGTTTCCATCATGCGGTCAATAACGAAATTGCGGCGCTGGACCGCCCTGTCGCGATGGCGCACCGGGTGATAATTGCTGGGCGCCTTGGGCAGGGCGGCAAGATAGGCGGCTTCCTCGATCGTCAGTTCTTCGAGAGACTTGTTGAAATACACCATTGCCGCCGCCGCTACGCCATAGGCCCGCTGGCCGAGGAAGATTTCATTCAGGTAAAGCTCGAGAATCCGGTCCTTGCCCATGGCCTTTTCCATCCGGTAGGCCAGAATGGCCTCGCGCAATTTCCGCACATAGGACACTTCGCTGGAAAGCAGAAGGTTCTTGGCCACCTGCTGGGTGATGGTCGAGGCCCCTTCCGGACGGTCGCCGGGGTTTTTCAGGTTTTTCAGGGCGGCCCTGAGGATTGCGGTTAAATCAATCCCGTGGTGCTGGTAAAAATTCTTGTCCTCCGCGGACAGGAAAGCCTGCTTGACCAGATCGGGGATGGAATCAACCGGGATAAAGACCCGTTTTTCTTCGGCATATTCCTCCATCATGCGGCCATCACCGGCATAAACCCGGGTAATGACTGGCGGATTGTAGGATTTCAACTGGCTGTAATCCGGCAGGTCGCGGCCATAATAGGAAATCGCATAAATCCCCCCGGCGACCCCGGCCATCAGGCCCAGCATGCCCAGTGAAAAAAGCGCCAGAAACAGATAATAGAAAAAACGCATCCCCTTTATATGGCACAGGAATCGGGCGGGATAAAGGCCGCCACCTGCTTTCTTTCCGTACGCTTTGCGTTATCCTTGTTTTACAACAAGATGGACTTCGATATGACCGAAAAACCGCGCACAATCTCCCCGGACGACCTGATTGCCATGGACACACTGACGGCCCGGACGCCCTTGCGGATTGATATCGTCTATGCGCAACCCGCCCACCCCGAAAATATTTTCGGGATGGCCCTGTACCGCCCGGATGCCCGGATGTGGCTGCACCGGGATTTTGCTGAAATCGTAACGCTAGCGGCACAACGATGCCATGCGGCGCGAGGGCTGGTTTTCGTCCTGAAGGACGGGCTGCGTACTGTCGAAGCACAGGCATTGATGCAGGGAACCGCTATCGTCAAGGCCAATCCGCACTGGACGCAAGAACCCAACCGCCTCTTGTCCCCGCCCGGAAAAGGCGGACACCCGCGCGGCATGGCCGTGGATATCGTTCTGGAAACGGAGGATGGTGGGCTGGTTGACATGGGAACACGCTTCGATCACCTGACCACCAATCCGTCCGTCAATCCGGCGCGGCGTGGCTTTCAGGGCATCAGCGCTCAGGCGCAGGACAACCGCCAAATTCTCGAAGATTGCATGGTCGAAGCCGCCCGCGACCTGCGCCGTCCCCTTCTTCCCCTGCCAAGCGAATGGTGGGATTTTCGCTTCCCCGCCAGCTATTCCGAACAATATGCCCCGCTCAGCGACCGGGATCTGCCGCCGCAAATGCGCATGACAACTGTGTAATTAAAACGGATCAGGCCGCCGTCACGCCAAAGGAAATCGGGCCCTGTGCGCGGCCATGGATGAACTGATCGACATATTCGTTCCCGGAATGATCGAGCGCGTCAACCGGCCCCGTCCAGATGATGCGCCCTTCATAAATCATCGCTACATAATCGGCAATCTTGCGGGCGCTGGCCATGTCATGCGTGATGGACAGGGTGGTTGCACCCAGCTCCTGCCTACATTCCACGATCAGATCGTTGATGACATCAGCCATGATCGGGTCAAGGCCCGTGGTGGGTTCGTCAAAGAAGATAATTTCCGGGTTGGTGGCAATGGCACGCGCCAGTGCCACACGCTTTTGCATTCCACCGGACAATTCCGCCGGGAACAACTGCGCCACATTTTCATCAAGCCCGACCGATTTCAGCTTTTCAATCGCAATGCCAAAGGCCTGATCGCGACCCATGCCGCGCCCGTGTACCAGCCCGAAGGCGACATTTTCCCACACTTTCAGTGAATCGAACAAAGCCCCGCCCTGAAACAGCATGCCGAATTTGCGCATCATCTGGTCACGCCCGCCCGCGTCAAGCCCCACCACTTCCTGACCGTCAACGAGGATGGAACCTTCGTCCGGATGGATGATCCCCAGCACCGATTTAATCATCACCGATTTTCCTGTGCCGGAACCGCCGATGACCACCATCGATTTTCCTTTGGGAACCGTCAGGTCGATTCCGGCCAGCACCTTCTTTTTGCCGAAGGACTTCTTTACGCCGGATAATTGCAGCTTCACCGGATCGGTCATGAAAAGAAAACCTGCGTCAGAATGAAGTTGAAAATCAAAATCAGGATCGACGCGGAAACAACGGCATTGGTTGTCGCCGCCCCGACGCCCTGCGCGCCGCGCTGGGAATGGAAACCGTGATAACATCCCATCAGTGAAACAATCAGGCCGAACACGCCCGCCTTTATCAAGCCGGATATGACATCCATCGCCTCGAGAATATCCCAGCTCTGCGTCAGATAGCGCCCGGGTGAAAAACCAAGACTGTAGATGCTGACGACATAGCCGCCGAACACGCCGATAATGTCGCCCACCAGCACCAATACCGGCAACATCAGCGTTCCGGCCAGAATGCGCGGGGCAATCAGGTATTTATAGGGGTTGACCGACAGGGTCGTCAGCGCGTCGATCTGTTCGGTGACGCGCATCGTGCCGATTTCGGCGGCAATCGAAGCCCCGATTCGCCCCGCCACCATCAGACCGGCCAGCACCGGCGCAAGTTCACGGGTCATCGACAGCACCACCACCCCGGCAACCGCGCTTTCAGCATTAAAGCGGGCAAATCCGGTGTAGCTTTGCAGCGCCAGAACCATACCGGTAAAGATCGCCGTCATACCAACCACCGGCAGGGAATAATAACCAATATCAATCAACTGGCGTAAAATCAGCCGGGGGAAAAAAGGCGGCAGGAAAACATGGGCGACAGATTGCCCCATGAACACGGACACACGCCCAGAGGCCCGGAAAAAACGCAGGATCGTCGCCCCGATCGCGGCGCAAACATCGAGAAGAAAATCACGCCCCCGGCGCACTTTCTCCAACCCGTCCATAATCATGACCTCACGGTCGAGCCTGACTTTGTTCATGATCCCGTTTTTACCCTGAAAAATCTTTGGAATCAAAGAGTTTCGTGTCTCCTGCCGCCGCTGTCCGGTAGCGCCTGTGATAGCGGCTGCCCAGCCCGGTCAGGATTTCATAACCGATGGTTCCGGCCAGCGCGGCCAGTGAATCCGCATCCTGATCCGGCCCGATCACCTCTACCCAGTCGCCGGCCTCAAGCCCCGGCGCAGCGCTGGCGTCGATCGTCACCAGATCCATCGACACACGCCCGAGAATCGGCAACGCCCTGCCCTGCCAGAACACATTGCCGCGCCCGCTCAAAGACCGCAAAAACCCGTCAGCATAGCCCAGCGCAATCGTGGCCACACGCCGCTCACTCTGGCAGACATAACTGGCGCCGTAACCGACGCTTTCCCCCTGCTGCGCGGTTCTGACCTGTAACACCCGCGCCCTGAGCCGGACCACAGGACGCATCGGATTGGGATGTCCCGGCATCGGGTTCAAACCGTAAACGGCCATGCCCGGACGCACCAGATCGAAATCAAAATCCCGTGAAACAAAAATCCCTGCGGAATTGCTCAAGGATTTCCGCGCCTGCGGAAACAACCCCGCCAACACGCGGAATTGTTCATATTGTACGCGAGTCAGCTTGTGTCCCGGCTCATCGGCACAGGCAAAATGACTCAACACAACGGCAACATTCAGATCCCGGAGCAGCGCCGGATCATTCTGCAAACGCGCGGTCTCCGCCGTATCCAGACCAAGGCGGCGCATCCCCGTATCGATATGGATCATGACCGGATCGGGATGCCGCCAGCGTTCGATGTCCATAAGGGAATTGAGGACCGGGACCAGTCCATGGCGCACATATTCCCCTTCCGCGCCGTGAAACAATCCGCCAAGGATGCCAATTTCCGGGCGGGCGCCCTGCGCATCGCAAATCCGCCTCAGGACAATGCCTTCTTCCGGGGTGGCGACAAAAAAAGTTCTGGTCCCGCAGGCGAGATGAATATTTGCGACCTGTTCCAGACCGATCCCGTAAGCATTGGCCTTGACCACGCCCGCCACCGCGCAACCGTCACCGACCCGTTGCCGGATCAGGTCGATATTGTGCCTGATCGCGTCCAGATCGATATCGAGAATGGCGGCGGCAGCGTGAGTGTCCATAAAATGACCGATGGAGAGCTGTTTCTTGAAATATCCCGCCGGATTATTCCAGCGGCGCGTTGACATAGGTGCGGTCCAGATTCCCGAAACGCGTCAGGTTCGGTTCGAAATACAGATTGACGATACCGATCGGACCGTGGCGCTGCTTGCCGACGATGACTTCGGCAACATTAGCCACCCGCGACATTTTTTCCTGCCACTGCGCATATTTTTCTGCATCCTCGATATTGGGCATCTTGCGGCCTTCGTAATATTCCTCACGATAGACAAACATGACCACATCCGAATCCTGCTCGATCGAGCCGGATTCCCGCAAGTCGGACAATTGGGGTCGCTTGTCCTCCCTTTGCTCCACCGCCCGCGACAATTGCGACAGGGCCATAACCGGAATATCCAGTTCCTTGGCAATCGCCTTCAGCCCCCGCGTAATCTCGGAGATTTCCAGCACGCGGTTTTCGGTCGACTGGCGCGAACCGGTCCCCTGCAAAAGCTGGAGATAGTCGATCACCAGCAGATCAAGTCCGTGCTGGCGCTTCAGGCGGCGGGCGCGGCTGCGCACGGCCCCGATGGACAAAGCGGGCGTATCGTCGATATAAAGCGGCACTTGCGCCAGTTTCTGGCTGGCCTCGACAAAGCGGCGAAATTCCAGCTCGCTGACATTGCCCTTACGGATCGCATCGCCCGAAATCCCGGACTGGTCCGCCAGAATACGCGTCGCTAACTGGTCCGATGACATCTCCAGCGAAAAGAACCCGACAATGCCGCCTTCCTTGCCCCCGGTTTCAGCATAACGCAAGGCAGCTTGAAACGCGATATTGGTCGCAAGCGCGGTCTTCCCCATGGAAGGCCGCCCCGCCAGAATTAACAGGTCTGATTTATGCAACCCCCCCAGCTTATCATCCAGATCGCGCAAACCCGTGGTCACTCCGGTGACATGGCCATCCGTCTTGTAGGCCTTGTCGGCGATTTCAATGGCGCGCATGACGGAATCGCGCAAGGTGGTAAAGCCACTTTTGACTTCACCGGTTTCAGCCAGAACGAACAGACGATTTTCCGCTAATTCGATTGTTTCCACGGCATCGCGATCAAGACGGATATCAAAGGCACTGTTGACGACCTCTTCGCCCATCGCGATCAATTCGCGGCGCAGATGCAGGTCATAGATGCTGCGTGCATAGTCTTCGGTGTTGACCACCGTGATAACACTGGCCGCCAGTTCGGCCAGATATTGCGCCCCGCCCACCTGCTCCAGATCGGCATCGGTTTCAAAATAGGATTTGAGCGTCACCGGCGAGGCATTCTGGCCGCGATCACTCAGTTTCATAATCGCTTCAAAAATGCGCTGGTGCGCGGGCATGAAAAAATGCAGCGGCTTGAGGTAATCAATCCGCTCCAGCGCCCGGTTATCGACCAGCACCGCGCCCAGCAAGCCCTGTTCGGCTTCAAGATTGTGCGGCAAGGTGCGGTAACTGCGCTCCGCGATCTCCATCAGTGAAGAGGAGCTGACCGTTTTATCCGATGAAAGGGCTGTTTTTTGCATGATGGGGGCAGCCTAGCAAACCCCGATGGCCCCCGCCATAAACCTCGACATCTCCCCATGTGAATCACGGGGATAGTCTTGTCCGCCCGCCGCCAAAACAAAAAGGCCCGCAATGTCCTTGCGAGCCTTTTTCCATTTCGTATCGGAACGAAGCCTATTCGGCGACCGTTTCCTCCGCCTCTTCGGCGGGGGCTTTTTTCGCTTTCTTCGCCTTTTTCGCTTCGGCCTTTGCTTCGTCAGCCTGTTCGGCTTCCGCATCGGCTTGTTCAATGGCGATGGCTTCTTCTTCCATCAGGCTGTCCTTGGTCGCGACGGGTGCGGGCGCGACATTGCGACCGTCATCCGCGATCAGGGCCTTGCCTGTCTTGGCCTGAATCTTTGCCTCTTCCTCGGTGCGGGCAATATTGACCGTCACCACGACTTTCACTTCGGGGTGCAGCATGACCGTGACCGGAAACAGGCCAACCGTCTTGATACCCTGATTGAGCAGCACCATGGTGCGGTCAATCGTCCCCTTGCCTTCCCCGGTCACAGCCGTGGCAATGTCCCGTGTCGTGACGGAACCATAAAGCTGCCCGCCTTCGGCGGCGTTGCGGATCAGGGTTGCCTTCACGCCATCCAGCGACTTTGCCAGTTTTTCGGCATCGGCACGCTTCGCGGCGTTCTGTTTTTCCAGTTCGGCGCGCTGGGCGTCGAAAAAGGCCTTGTTTTCGTTAGTTGCACGCAGGGCTTTTTTCTGCGGCAGCAGGAAGTTGCGAGCATAACCGGGTTTAACGCGCACGGTTTCACCCATCGCCCCCAGCTTGTCGACACGTTCCAGCAGAATGACTTCCATCATTGCCATGATCTTTACCTTCCTTTATTGGCTGCGGATATCAGCCGTGTCCTGACGGACATAGGGCATCAATCCCATATAACGCGCACGCTTGATCGCCTGAGACAATTCACGCTGTTTCTTTTGCGAAACGGCAGTGATACGGCTCGGCATGATCTTTCCGCGCTCGGACACAAAACGCCCCAGAAGCCGGGTGTCTTTCCAGTCGATCACCGGGGCGTGCGGACCCGAAAACGGGCAGCTTTTGCGGCGACGGAAAAACGGACGGCGCCCGCCGGGGGCTCCACCTTCGCGGCCTTCGCCGCCTTCCTTGTCGTCTCTTTTCTGATATTCAGCCATTATGCGACCTCTTTGTCTTCTGTAACATTGTCATTTGCACGGTCGCTGCCGCCCATCATCACGGACGGGCCGGTGGACGGTGCGTCCAGTTTGATCGTCATATAGCGCAGCAGATCTTCATGAATGCGCATGTTGCGCTCCATCTCCAGCATCGCCGCAGGCGGCGTATCGGATTCGATCAGGACATAATGCCCTTTGCGGTTTTTCTTGATGCGGTAGGCGAGCTGGCGCAGACCCCAGTTTTCGGTCTTCAGCACCTTGCCGCCGTCTTTTTTCAGGATATCGGAAAAGAATGTTGTCAGGTCATCAACCTGCGCCACAGTCAAATCCTGCCGTGCGATAAACACGGTTTCGTAGATTGCCATTATTATACGCTCCTCTTGGGTTACATGACCCTATTGGCTGGTCACAAAGCCGACGACACCATGCCGCCAGCGAGGTTCTTTCAAAATTTACAAGAACGGGGGCAATATAGGGAGTTTTCCACAGCTTGCAAGGAAAAAAGCGGCCCATAAAGCCGCTTTTTGTCAGAGTCCATCCGCAGGTAGCGGTTTTTTCGTTTAATTACTGTTCGCGCAATTCGCCATCCGGCTATTGAGCATCGACGCCCAGGTCAGGCGCATCCCGTCAACGCCGGTCCGGGTGCCGGAACGGCGCAGCATGGCCGCCAGACGCATCCGGTTCATATCCGGACGTTGCAGGGCACTGCGGGCGGCGGCGATAGAACCCGGCGCAATCACATGTTCGACCGGGACGGCCACATCGAGGTTGTTCAATTGTACGCGAATCAGGTCGCTGACGATCAGACATGACATAATAATGGTATTCCTTCTCACAAGCCACGGGACGGAGTCCTGACGCGGCATCGGGAAAAACCCCGAACGCGGCGGCGGACCCTCAATTTTCTCGGTGTTCGATAATGCAAGGAGCATACCACAAAACCAGACGGAAAACAAAGTTTTTGCGGCCCAGGGTCACTGGGGTTTCGGGCAATACTCCACGGCATTGCCACCGGCTGAAAATTCCACCTTTTCTTTCGCAGTATCATTGAGCACATAACGGCCCAGATAGTCATAAGCCTGACCGCTTTGACGTTTAAATGCATCCAGCAGAACGCGGGCGTCATCAGCCGATGCCTCATCATCCCGTTCGACATCGACCAGCAGACAGCCATGCCCATTATCCACCACCAGCGTTGCTGGCTGGCCCGGTTTCGCGTGCGGAACAAGGGCCATATTCGCTTTTTTCATAGTCTCGGTCAGATCGTAGCGGTATCCGGCAAATGGAATCCAGTCCCAGCCCAGCTTGCCGTTGGCGAGAATCGCGTGGCTGATGGCAAACTGGCGATCTTCCCATGTCCGTGACCGCGATGAATGGTTGAGCTCTCTCCGGTCGTCGGTCATGGCAGTGAAAGACGCCATGTTGCGCATAGCCATGTCTTCTGCCGGGGGGATCAGTTTGGTGGCGTTTACACTGGTGCTTAGGCAACTCGCAGCAGCGTATAGCACACACATAGAGAGAACCCCCTCGGCGATCGTTCCACTATTCGACATCTCTTTTCCTTTCACAACGGCAAAATCAAACGGAATTTCCGCACCCTACCCCCCCCCTCAATAATTATGTCAACAAAAAAACAGCGCTTCATGATTTCCTGCATCGGCAAATTCTTCCCTGTGCTGATTATTACGTTAACGGACTTGGGCTCCCGGCCTTGATCCTGCCCGGCAATCCGGCTATCACAGGGCTGTTTCAAATATTGAGGTTTTAGAGATATGACCCGCGCTTTTATCTTCCCCGGACAGGGATCGCAGTTTCCCGGCATGGGCAGGGATCTGGCCGAAGCCTTCCCTGAGGCCCGGCATGTTTTTGAAGAAATCGATGACGCGCTTGACCAGAAACTCTCGAAAATCATTTTCGAAGGCCCGGAAAGCGACCTGAACCTGACTGAAAACACGCAACCTGCGTTGATGGCTGTGTCCATGGCGGTGATAAGGGTGCTGGAAAAACAGGGCGGATTTTCCCTCAAAAATTGCTGCGCCTATGTCGCGGGGCACAGCCTTGGCGAATATTCCGCCCTGACCGCCGCCGGGACGTTCGATCTGGCGACGGCGGCAAAACTTCTCAAACTGCGCGGACAGGCCATGCAGCGCGCCGTCCCCGTCGGCATGGGCGCGATGGCCGCGATCCTTGGCCTTGATTTCGAAGATGTGAAGACCATCGCCGCCGCCGCATCGCATACCGAGATTTGCACCGCGGCCAACGACAATTCGCCGGGACAGGTGGTGGTCTCCGGCCACAAGGGCGCGGTCGAGGCCGCGATGGCCCTGGCGACAGAACGCGGGGCGAAGCGTGCGCTTCTCCTGCCCGTTTCCGCCCCGTTCCATTGCCCGCTGATGCAACCGGCGGCCGATGAAATGGCAACGGCACTGGCCGCCGCAACAATGAACGCGCCGCGCGTCCCGGTGGTTGCCAATGTCACCGCATCCGCCGTTACCGACCCGTCCGCAATCCGCGATTTGCTGGTGCAACAGGTCACAGGAATCGTCCGCTGGCGCGAATCCGTCACATGGATGAAACAAAACGGCGTCGATGAGATGATCGAACTCGGCGCGGGCAAGGTCCTGTCAGGCCTTGTCAAACGGATCGAAGCGGACGTCGCCACATCTTCCGTCGGCACCGTGGCGCAGGTCGACGACCTGATCGAAAAACTGAAGTAACCCTTTTAATGAACCGCAGAGGCGCAGAGAACGCAGAGATTTTCAATGCTGTCCTTGCCCGATTTATTCGGGCAATCCATACGGTCAAATGGATCACCCGGATAAACCGGGTGATGACGATGGAATAAAAAAAATCTCTGCGTTCTCTGCGCCTCTGCGGTAAAAACAAGAATGGAGAAATAAATGTTCAATCTTTCCGGCAAAACGGCCCTCATTACCGGCACCACGGGCGGCATCGGCGCAGCCATCGCCACGGCCCTGCACGCGCAGGGCGCGGTGGTTGGCATTTCAGGGCGAAATGAAGAAAAACTCAAAGAACTGGCGGCGACGCTGGGGCATAACGTCCATATCCTGCCCGCCGACCTGAATGATGCGGCAGCCGCCGAAGCGCTGGTCAAGGCCACGACCACAGCAATGGGCAAGATCGACATCCTCGTCAACAATGCCGGGCTGACCCGCGATAATTTATCGCTGCGGATGAAACCGGAAGAATGGGATGAGGTGATCCGCGTCAATCTGACCGCAACCTTCCTGCTGGCGCAAGCCTGCCAGCGCGGCATGATGAAGGCCCGGCATGGGCGCATTATCAATATCTCCTCGGTCGTCGGCACAACGGGCAATCCGGGGCAGTGCAACTATGTAGCCTCCAAGGCCGGACTTGTGGGCTGGACCAAGGCCATGGCCGCCGAAATCGCCAGCCGCAACGTCACCGTCAACTGCATCGCCCCCGGCTTTATCGCCACGCCGATGACCGATGTGCTGACCGATGACCAGAAGGCAAAGATCAATGCAAATATCCCCATGGCCCGCATGGGAACGCCGGAGGATATCGCTGCGGCTTGCGTCTACCTCGCCAGCGACGAAGCCGCTTATGTGACGGGCCAGACCATTCATGTCAATGGCGGGATGGCGATGATATAGGGCGTATGCCCCGTCTGCATAAACGCAAAAGCCCCCGTTTCGGGGGCTTTTTTTGAAATTCATGCCCGCATCAGTTCGGGCGCAGAACCGGGCCCTTGGCGACAACCTGCTGTTCGAATGATGGCTTGTCGCTGAGGAAATTGGTGATCGCGGAAAGCAGACGGTCATTACCCTGATCGTCACCCATATTCAGACCCAACTGACCGAACTTGTCCTTCAGGTATCTCAGATCATCCTTATTCATTTCCAAAATAGACTTGGATAGCAATTTTGCCTTGATGTCCTTTTCAACGCTATCGATGCGCACATAATGATGGCCTTTTTCCAGACCCAGCAATTCCTGCGCCATCCCGGCATCGTTGAACTTGGCCTTGAGCCACGGCTCCCCCAGCAGAATCTGAGTTTCAGCGTTAGACGATGCACGCAAGAACAAGCTCAGGGCGCTTTCATGGCGGTCTTCCCCGGCAACATGGGTATAAGCCCCACCGGAGGCCTTTTCCTCGGACTCGGCCCCGTACAGATCGCAGCGCGCCCTGACCGAAGCATTGCGCATCTCGCTGCGCTTGGCGGCACCAGTCTTCGAGTCGGCGCTCCCCTTGCTGGTTGCGCCGCCCGGCATTCCGGTCATCATGCTCGATGTCCCTGTCGTCATATTCTGCCTTCTCAACACGAATGGTTAACTACATTTTAACCTTATTTATCCCGTCTTGTCCAGTTTTTCATAGCCTCCTGCCGTGAGGGCGCGGTTTTCCTTGGTTTTTCATATAAAAACAACAAAGCCCTTGCTTTCAAAAGGGCCTGTCATTATGGTCCTGACGTTTAAACCGACCAAAAACTGCAAGAAACCAAAACCCAACCAAAGAAGAATAGGATTGATCATGAGTGACGTAGCCGAGCGCGTGAAAAAAATCGTCGTTGAACATCTGGGCGTCGACGAAGGCAAAGTAACCGAGGCCGCCAGTTTCATTGATGACCTGGGTGCCGATTCCCTCGATACTGTCGAGTTGGTCATGGCGTTCGAAGAAGAATTCAATGTCGAGATTCCCGATGACGCGGCTGAGAAAATCCAGACCGTCGGCGATGCCGTCAACTTCATCAAGAGCAACGCCGTCGAATAAGACGCGGGGCAAAACGATCAAGCGCAGTCATGAGAGGATCAAGACTGCGTTTTTTCTATTTTAAGAGGATATAACAATGAGACGTGTCGTTGTCACTGGTATGGGTATCGTTTCCCCGCTAGGCGTCGGGCTTCAGCATAACTGGGCGCAGCTTACTGCGGGCAAAAGCGGCATTGTCAGGATTACCGGGTTTGACGCCTCCGACATTACGTCGCAAATCGCGGGAGAAGTCCCGCGCACGGATGATCCCGCCCCCGCCGACGGCAAATTCAACGTCGATCTGTTCGTTCCGCCCAAGGAACAAAAGAAAATGGACATGTTCATCTGCTATGCGCTGGCCGCAGCGCAGGAAGCGGTCGAGGATTCCGGGTGGATGCCGACGGATGAGGAAGATAAATGCCGCACTGGCGTCCTGATCGGCTCCGGCATTGGCGGTCTGCACAGCATGTACGAATCTTCCGTTACCTTAAGCGAACGCGGCCCGCGCCGCCTGTCGCCGTTCACGGTCCCGGCAATGCTCATCAATCTGGCATCGGGTCATGTTTCGATCCGATACGGTTTCAAGGGCCCCAACCATTCCGTCGTCACCGCCTGCGCCACCGGAACACACGCCATCGGCGATGCCGCCCGGATGATTATGCTGGGCGATGCCGAAGTGATGATCGCGGGCGGGGCAGAAACCGCCGTCAACCGTCTGGGCGTGGCCAGCTTTGCCGCCGCGCGGGCATTATCCACAGCCTATAACGACACCCCCGCCCTCGCCTCCCGCCCGTTCGACGAAGGCCGCGACGGATTCGTCATTGCGGAAGGGGCCGGTATCGTCGTGCTGGAAGAATATGAACACGCCAGAAAACGCGGCGCAAAAATCTATGCCGAAATCATAGGCTACGGCATGTCGGGCGATGCTCACCATATCACCTCCCCGGCGGAAGACGGCAACGGCGGCTTCCGCGCCATGCAGGCCGCCCTGAAATCGGCGAAGCTGAACCCCGGCGATATTGATTATATCAACGCCCACGGCACATCGACCCCGGTCGGGGACGGAATCGAATGCACGGCCGTCAAACGCCTGTTTGCCAATCACCTCGACAGCGTGTCGATGTCGTCGACGAAATCCGCCATCGGCCACCTTCTCGGGGCCGCCGGGGCGGTCGAGGCGATCTTTTCCATCAAGGCCATTGAAACCGGAATTTTGCCGCCGACCCTCAACCTTGAGAATATTTCGGAACCCTGCCGGGGAATCGATCTGGTGCCGAAAGTGGCAAAGGAAAAAAAGGTGCGTGTCGCCCTGTCGAACTCCTTCGGTTTTGGCGGTACAAACGCTTCCGTAATCATGCGGGCCGTCTAAAATCCGGCAAAAATAGCCTACCCGTCCGGGGCCGTCCGCCTTATACTCTTCCCATCATGCGTTTTGTTCTCGGCTTTATTGTTTTCCTGAATACCCTCCTTGCCGTTCTCGTGGCGACGGCGTTTTTTTATGGTTATGGCGCGTGGACCGGGCCGGGACCGCTGGCCGCGCCGAAAGAAATCGTGATCGCCCGTGGCACCGGCGTTTCGGTGATGGCGACTCAACTGAAAAACGAAGACATCATTAAAAGTGCGCTGATTTTTAAAATCGCAGCCCGCATCTCCGGCAAGCAATCCTCCCTGAAGGCGGGTGAATATGCCTTCGGGCCGGAAATCACCATGCGCGAGGTTCTCGACATGCTGGCGCGTGGCGACGTCATCGACCGCAAGATCACCATCCCCGAAGGCCGCACGAGCTGGCAAATCGTCCAGATTCTCAATGGTATCGAGATGCTCGGCGGCGACATCGGCGATATCCCGCAGGAAGGTAGCCTGCTTCCCGAAACCTATCACTATACGCGCGATATGGACCGCGCCGCACTGATCAGCCAGATGCAATCCGGTATGGACAAGGCAATTGCCGAACTCTGGACCGCCCGCGCGCCGGATTTACCCATCACCACTGAAAAAGAAGCCGTTATTCTGGCGTCTATCGTCGAAAAAGAAACCGGTATGGCGGGCGAACGCGCCAAAATTGCCGGAGTTTTTATGAACCGTCTGCGCCAGGGAATCGCATTGCAAACCGACCCCACCGTCATTTACGCCATGACCAAGGGCGTGGTGAAGGATGACGGCATGGGGCCGCTCGGCCGCCGCCTGCTGCGCAAGGATATCGAAGAAACCGATTCACCCTACAACACCTACAAATACCCCGGCTTGCCGCCGGGGCCGATTGCCAATCCGGGGCGGGCGGCCATCGCCGCGACGTTAAATCCGGAAAAACACGATTATCTCTTTTTTGTTGCCGACGGCAGCGGCGGACATCTCTTCGCCCGCACGCTGGAGGAACATTTACGCAATGCCGCGCAATGGCGACATATCCGCAAGCAACAGGGCAACTGACATGACGCCCATCCTCCCGGGTGCCACAGCGCTACGCCGGTTTTCTCCTTCCGTTATCGTGCTGGTTCTGGCTAACATGATTCCGGTCGCCGGGGTCTTTTTGTGGGACTGGTCTGTTCTCGAAGTCATGCTGGTTTTCTGGGCCGAAAACGTCGTCATCGGCCTTGTCCACGTCCTGAAAATCCTGACGGTCGTGACTATGGGGAAAAAATATTCCGGAATTGTTCTGGCCCCGTTTTTCATTTTTCATTATGGGCTTTTCACGCTGGTACACGGAGCTTTTATCTTTGCCCTTTTCGGCGACGGCACCCATTTTCATATGGCCGCGATGAACGATTCCGATATGGAGCATATGCGCAACCTGTTCCTGCCCGGCGGACTGCTTTTCCTTCCGGCGCTGGGGCTGTTTGCGTCCCATTTCATGTCCTATGTGGAAAATTTCATTCATAGACGGGAATATGCCGATCCACAAAACCTGATCTTCCAACCCTATGGAAGAGTCATGGTGTTGCACGTTGTAACTCTGTTCGGCGGAGCTATGGTTGAATTTTTCGGTGCGCCGATACTGGCGCTCTTGCTGCTGATCGTGCTGAAGATTGTCTTTGATATCGGGGCACATGTGAGAGAACATGATGCAATCCGGCGGAAAGGGTATTCTTTTTCATGAGCGGCATTTGCGGTTTTTACGATCTCGACCGGAAAACCCGGCGCGGCGAATTACAACGCATCGCCCGCGGCATGGGCGATTCCATCGCCCATCGCGGCCCCGACGGCAGCGGCATCTGGAACGACCCTGATGTGCCGTTGGTTCTTGCGCATCGCCGCCTTGCCACGCTCGACCTGTCTGCTGCCGGGGCGCAACCGATGGCGTCGGCATCCGGGCGCTACCATATCACGCTCGACGGTGCCATCTATAACAACCTTTCCCTGCGCCGGGAACTGGAGACGGAAGATGCCCGGTTCCGCAGCCGCAGCGATACCGAAACCGTCCTTGCCGCCTTCGACCTGTGGGGGATCAACCGCACCCTGCAACGCCTGAACGGCAGCTTTGCCTTTGCCGTCTGGGATCGTGAAAAACGCCAGTTACATCTGGCCCGCGACCGGCTGGGGGAAAAACCGCTTTATATCGGCTGGGCCGGGAACAATTTTGTTTTTGCTTCGGAAATAAAGGCATTTCGCGCTCATCCCGGCTTCCGCCCCGTGATTGACCGCAACAGCCTGACCCTTTACATGCGCTTTGGCTGCGTCCCGGCACCACACAGTATTTTTTCCGGCGTCTGGCAATTGCCGCCCGGCCACCGCATGACGCTGGTCTTCGACCTGCTTGCCGCCGGAGACGACCTGCAAAAGGAATGGTCGCCGTACTGGCATATGGCCCGCGTGGTCGAGGAATCCTGCCACAACCCTCTCACCGGGGATGATGCCGCCCTGACCGACCAGTTTGAAACCTTGCTGAAGGAATGTGTGCAGGACCGGATGAAAGCGGACGTCCCCGCCGGGGCCTTCCTGTCGGGCGGGACCGATTCATCGGCGATTGCCGCCCTGATGCAGATGCAAACGACACAAAGGATCAAAACATTTTCCATCGGCTTCACCGAACGCGGCTATGACGATGCCGCAGCAGCCCATGCCGTGGCCCGGCATCTGGGGACGGAACACCACGAACGCATCGTAACACAGCAGGATACCGTCAATATTTTGCCGGGAATGGCCGGAATCTACGACGAACCCTTCGCCGGAACGATGTCGGTTTCCGCAGCGTTACTGGCCGATTTCACTAAAGATCATGTCCATATCGCGTTGTCAGGCGACGGTGGGAACGAAACCATGGGCGGTCTGGCGCGTCACGGTTTTATTCCGGCCCTGTGGCAACGGGCCGGATGGTGGCCGCACCCCTTGCGGCAGGTGATTGCAAGGGGAATCCATAAAATCCCCGCAGCGCGCTGGAGCCAGATCATGCGCAACCGACCTGATTTTGCCGCATGGATCTACACTGTTGCCGACCTTTTACCGCTGCGGGATATCGACGCGGCCTATATCCATACGATCAGCCACTGGCAAAAACCTGCATCGCTCGTGCGCGATGGCCGCGAACCCCTGACGCGCCTGCATGATTCCGCATGGCAACCGCGCGGCCTGACGGCCGCCGAGCGCGTTCTATACGCCGATGCCCTGCTGCTGCTCGGCAATGATGTTCTGGTACGATCCGACCGCAGCTTTATGGCCTCCGGTATTGAAACGCGCGCGCCGCTGCTGGATCACCGCATGTTTGAATTCTGCTGGCGGCTGCCCATCGATGCCCGCATCCGCGTTCACGGCGGAAAAACCACCGGGAAATGGCTGTTGCGGCAGGTGGTCAGGCGCCATGTTCCGGAACATCTGTTCGACAGGAAAAAAACGGAATTTGATACCCCCATGGCAACATGGCTGCGCGGACCGCTACGCGACTGGGCGCACGATCTTTTAAATGCGTCGCGGCTGGAACAGCAGGGTTATCTAAATCCCGTCCCGGTCGGGGCCGCATGGCAGGAACATTTATCCGGGGATGACCGCAACACCCGGCGTCTGTGGACCGTATTGATGTTTCAATCCTGGCTGGAACATCACCGGGGGGACGCGCCATGAACCACACGCAAAATCCAGACTACAGGCCCTATATCGACGGGCTGCGTGGCATCGCCGTCCTGACGATCTTGCTGTTTCACATTGATATCGCCTTTTTCGGCGGCGGGTTTATCGGTGTCGATATTTTTTTCGTCATTTCGGGTTATCTGATTACCCGGATCATCAGCAAAGATATGCGCGAGGGGCGGTTTTCCTTCTGGAATTTCTATGCGCGGCGGATCAAACGCATTTTTCCGGCCCTGTTTGTCATGCTGCTCCTGACGTCGCTGGCAACAATCGTCTTTCTCGGGCCGCACCAGTATTACGAATTTTTCAAGGCCCTGCGCATGACCAGCGGGCAGATTTCCAATTTTTACTTCGCGCAGGAAGTCGATTATTTTGCACCGGGCAACGACCATTCCCCCCTGCTCCACACATGGTCGCTGGGGGTGGAGGAACAATTCTACCTGCTCTGGCCCCTGCTCTTGCTGCTGACGCACAAATTCCTCGGCCCCGGACGCAGCCTGATTGCCTTGTCTGTCTTGCTGTTCCTCAGTCTGGGGGTCAGCGAATATCTGGTGCGCACCGATGCGATGGCGGCCTTTTATTACCTTCATGCCCGGGCGTGGGAACTGGCGCTAGGCGGCATTGTTGCCCTCAATGTCCTGCCGCCGCTGCGTGCGCGCCTGCCGAACGAACTGGCCGGGGCCGCCGGGCTGGCGCTGGTGCTATATGCCGCCATTTTTTATCAAAACGCCGACTTTCCCGGCCTGAAAGCGGCCATTCCCTGCCTTGGTGCCGCCCTGTTTTTATACGCGGCGCAACAAGGACCGGGGCTGGCGCATAAAATCCTGTCCGCACGCGCCTTTGTTTTTACGGGTCTGGTGTCCTATTCCCTGTATCTGTGGCACTGGCCGATTGTGGCCTATTACAAAAGTTACTTCAGCACCGAGCTGACCCTGACCGTGCAGATCCAGATGCTGATCCTGTCTTTTGTGCTGGCTTATATTTCGTGGCGCTGGATCGAACAGCCATTCCGGCAGATGCGCGTTGCGCCGAAAAAAGTCGTCGCCGCCGCTCTGGGCCTGATTGTCACCTTTATTGTCGCATCCAATGTCGTCAAGAATGAAAACGATGCCGGGTGGCGGGTGACATACGATGTAGTGGAGCATGTGCGTTCCCCGCACACGCTCGACAAAATATGTTCCGTCGAAGGCGGCGCAATGAACACCAAAGACTGCATCATCGGCCCGAACAAGGATGCTTACGAAGTCATTCTGGTCGGCGATTCACACGCATCGCACTACACGCCGACAGTTCTGGACTGGGCGCAGGAAAACGGCCTGACCGTGCGCATCTTCCTGCGCGGCGCATGCAGGACATGGGTGGAGAGCGCGGATATCAAGGTCAAAAACGGCAGGATCGATCATGATTGCATGGCGCTGACGCAATCCTTCTATGAAACGCTCGCCACAGACGACAGCATCCGCTATGTCTTTCTTGGTCTGCTGATGCCCAAGGATACGGATGATATCCGCCATTCCATCGCAAAAATCAAATCCTACGGAAAAACAACGATCTTCCTCGGGCAGGTTCCGATGTTCAGGGACGATCCGCATGAATGCCAGATCCGAAATAACCTGCTGATTACCAGATGGTTCCCCCGCGACGCGGTCGATTGCATGGCGCTGGACAAAGACTATGCTGATGCCCGCATCGCAGAAACGCATCAAAGCATCCTTCCCCTGCTGCGCGAATACGGGATTGCCTATTTCGATCCGGCACCTTTTATCCAGACCCCCTTCGACAGCGCGGGGCGTTTTATGTATCTGGATACCAATCACCTCAACCGCTACGGCGCGGCCCATCTGGCCCCGCATCTGAAGGATTTTTTGGGGGCCGGAGGGTAGGGCTCAGGCTGCCATGCTTTCAGAATCGACGTTTTTGAAAATGCGCGACACCATATCCATTTCGATATCGTTTGCGGTATTGACCGCGACCAGCACATTGCCCTTGCGTACTTCTTCTTCGTAGAATCTGGCTTCATGTTCGGGGATGCCCGCCCCGATCAGGCCACCAAGCAACCCGCCCATCATCGCCCCCGCGCCAAGCCCGGCAAGGCTCGAGGCCAGCGCACCGGTTACCACCAGATTGAGTCCCGGAATAACCAGCACGCTCGCAGACAAGATCGTGCCCAGTATCGCCCCGGCCAGCCCGCCCAGCCCGGCTCCGGCGGCAACGCCTTCATCGATTTTGCTGCTTTCGCGCAAGGCAAAATGCGACCCCCGCGCCGCATCGGTCATGACCACGCTGATCTGGTCGCGCTTCAGCCCCGCACTTTCGAGCTGGGTCAGGGCCTGCTCTGCGGCGAGGCGGCTTTTGAATACGGCGGCAATGCTTTTCATTTCTGAATTCCCTGTATAAAACGTCATACGATGCTTGCAAATGCGCCAGCGCCGCCAACGGTTCCGGTTCACGTTTTCTTAAAGAATCCGCCCTATCATTATAGCAAACAGGAACTCTGGTGATGCCATGACAAAATTGACCGCCTATGAAGACAGTCAGGAAATCAAAGCGCTGGCGCAAGAATTCACCAAAGCCGTGCTGAAGGGTGGTATTTTCTCGCCGCAGGGTCCCTATGCCCTGAACAGCCCGCTGCGCCCGGATCGGCACTACGGAACGTCAAACGCCCCGACTGCGCTCCTTGCGCGCATGGAACATTTGAAGGACAAGCTGGCGCAAGAAAATACGACCGCCGAAACCTATGGCATCCTGAGTAATCTGGGGGAAGCGGTGCGCAGCATGGATTACGCCGAACGCGCCATCGCCACCAACCACAGCCCGTTGACGCCGCAGGAAAAAGAACCCGTCCTGCAATGCCTGCAAACCAGCCTGCCCGTCATGCGCGACACCGTCGCTGCCCTGCGCGCAAAACTCGGGCGCTGATTTTTCTCTCTGGGAATTGACATTGGCATTGCTTCTGTGGGGTTTGCTGGCGTTGACCTTCAAAATCAGCAGATTTTATGCTGCGGGGCACATATTTTTGAGGTCGCCGAAAATCAGACACCCCCAGACGCCGCAGCGGCAAGCCAATGAATTCGAACTCGACAAATCAGTTCAGCTGAGCTGCAAAAGGGGCCTTTCAGCAGGCGAACGACATGGAGGCCGACACTCATACCCCGGCAAGATCAGCCCAAACCCGAGCACATATTATTTAGATAGTAATCCTCAACGGCATCACCGGCCGCCCGCAAATATTCAGGAGCCCATTCACCAAGAGCCATAGATATTCCAAGGCCACTGTCTGGCACCGGGACAAATCTCCCAGAAGCAACATTCTCTCTGAGTTGGTCAAAATTGCTCCTTGATTTTGTCGCCAAGTTCGACATCCATGCCTTTCCCAACAATTCGGCGTCGGCACTGTGCTCTATTGCAGGCGGAGATTGCCTCGTCGATCAATCTTATGAATTCATCGTTGATCTGCGTCATTTTTCAATCTTCATGGTTTCGACAATCCACGCGAGATCAAACGACTTGAATCGCAATTGCTCGCCATCGCCAATATAATCTCTTCCATCGGTACCAACCTTCATAATTGCGTGGCCATGCAAGTACTCAACCGCTGTTCCCGCCGGGATTCTGGCTATGGACGCAGCATTTCTTTCGCTCCACCCCTCAGGAAACTATGACTAAACTAATCTTGCCATAGAGAGACTCATTATCATAGCATAGCCGTTTCAGATGTGAAGGGCGAAACCCTTCACACTCCTATGCGTCCTTCACCTTGCTCCACTCCCCGCAGGATGGAAATTCTGGAGGCACAAGTTTAAATATCTCTTTCTCCAATGGATCAAAATAAAAGGTTGCCATCACATCCCATTTATCTCTGCGCCTTGGTTCAATCTTATGAACGATATTGCTACTCACCAATTCGTTCAAGCGTTCCAAGAAAGACTCATACTCAGCAATAGAATTGAATTTTCCGTCCGGACAAATTTGATTTAGAGAGCCCATTTCTTTACCTCTAGCTTTACATCCGGCGGGATAAAACTTGCGTCTTCCCCGCAAGCTATGACACATCAGCCTGAGCCCTCTACTTTTGCGGAGGGTAGGCAAAAGGCCCGACCATTCCCGTCGAGCCTTTTTGTCATTGTCTGTGATCTTTGCCCAAAATTGGAGCGGGTGACGCGATTCGAACGCGCGACCCTAACCTTGGCAAGGTTATGCTCTACCCCTGAGCTACACCCGCGCCCCGATTTTGGACAAGGCGTGAATATAGCCATCGGTTGGAGGATTGCAAGCAAAAAAACGGGGGAATAACAGGGCCTTTCAGGGCCGAAAAACGCCTTTAAATCCCGATCTGGACCAGCGGCACATCATAGCCGTAAAGCTTGCGGTCCGGGGCATGATCGACCACCAGCACACTGGGGCTGGCCTCGACGGTCTGGGCGGCCACGCCGGAGAGTTCGTAATGCATCAGATCGCCCTCATGCGCGGGATCATCGTAAATGAGCATCATCAGGCGCTGGTCGCGGTAATATTCGATCCGGCGGATTTCATGCGGAAACGGCGAATCACACATGACCACCAGCCCCCCATCGCTCAATTTTCCCAATTCAACATTCATAACGGTCTATCCTAAAACGTTTTTCCAGTCCGCCTGCGGGGCGGGTGCAGGGGTGGCGGCAGGTTGCGGCTGGGCGGTGCTGATATTGTTGGCGGCACAGATTTCCGCAATCACCGGTGCCCCGCGCGCCCCCATCAGGTTTTCCGCCGGATCAAAGGCCTGAACCCCCTGAAGTTTGGCGCAAATTTCATCATGGCTATAGGTCATTTTTCATTCGACTCCCGTTCACACAGTCATAATTTAGCCTAAAACATTAAAAGTCTGGTTTACTTTCCCTAAAATTTTATCTAATCCAGAAATCATGGCCGCCGCGCAACCGTCCGATTTAGCCGATTCTCCCCTGCCGACCAGCCCGGAAACCTTGCTGGCGCGGCTGGAATCGCTGGGGATTCGCTATGTTTTGCACCACCACAGAGCCGTCTTTACCGTGGCGGAAAGTCTGGAAATGGAACAAACCATGCCGGGAATTCATTGCCGCAACCTGTTTGTGCGCGACAAAAAACAACGCATGTTCCTGATTTCTGCCGCCAACGAAACCATAATCGATCTCAAGGCGCTGGAATCGCGGCTGGACTGCGCCCGCCTGTCTTTCGGATCGCCGGAACGCCTGTGGACCGCGCTGGGGGTGCGCCCCGGGTCGGTCTGCCCCTATGCTCTGGTCAACGACACGCAAAATCTTGTCACGCCGGTGCTGGATGGCTATATGATGCGCGGGGATCTGGTCAATTTTCATCCGCTGGTCAACACCATGACCATCGGGGTTGCCCCGGATGATCTGTTGAAATTCATCCGCAGCACCGGACACGAACCGAATATCTGCGCTTTTTGAAGGAAAGAAGGACAAGGCATGCTTTTTGGCAGCAAGAAAGAATCCGGGCAAAACATGCAAGCCGCCGATCACGGCCACATTGTCGATGTGACCGCAGAAACATTCGAGGCCGATGTCATCCGCATGTCGATGACCACGCCGGTTCTGGTCGATTTCTGGGCACCATGGTGCGGCCCGTGCAAACAACTGGGGCCAGTTCTGGAATCCTCCGTCGCCGCCGCGAACGGCAAGGTCCGGCTGGCCAAAATCAATATCGATGACAATCCTGAACTGGCGCAAGCCATGCGTGTGCAATCCGTACCGACCGTTTTTGCCTTCTTTCAGGGACAGCCCGTCACCGCCTTCACCGGGGCGCGCCCCGCCAGCGAAATCAAGCTCCTGATCGACCAACTGGCGAAAATGGCAACGCAGGCAAAGCCAGATGCCATCAATGTCGCGGAAATTCTGCCGCTGGCAGCAAAGACCCTCGCCGAGGGTGACATCCCAAAAGCGCAAGCGCTTTATACACAAATTCTGGCGCAGGATGAAAACGATGTCGCCGCCTATGGCGGACTGGTCCGCAGCTTTATCGCCAGCGGCGATCTCGAACAGGCGCAATACATGATCGATGATGCGCCCGAATCCGTCGCCGCGCACCCGCAATTCGCCGCCGTCCGCACGGCCGTGGAGGTCGCCTCCAGCACCCCCGGCGCAGCCGCGCTGGACTCTCTCGGCGCAACGGTTGACAAAAACGCTGACGACCATCAGGCCCGGTTCGATTACGCGCTGGCGCTGTTCGGGGCTGGCCAGCGTTCTGCGGCCATCGATCAGTTACTGGAAATCATGCGCCGCAACAGAAGCTGGGAAGACGACAAGGCCCGGACACAGATTTTGAAGTTCTTCGATGCCATGGGCCCGTCCGATCCCGAGACGATGGCGGGGCGGCGAAAACTGTCATCCCTGCTTTTTTCCTGATTTTTCCGGCAGCGGGGGATTTCCTGGCGAAAATATGGCACTATCTTCCTCGTCATGACGCAGCATCGCACGCCCGAATCCACCGCCTTGCCGGATGACATTCCGGTCTTTCCCCTGTCCGGTGTGCTGCTGCTGCCGCGCGGGTCATTGCCGCTGAATATTTTTGAACCGCGCTATCGCGCCATGGTCGACGACGCTTTGAAAACGCACCGCCTGATCGGCATGATCCAACCCCGTCAGGAAAACGGCACCCTGTTCCGGACCGGATGCGCCGGGAAGATCGTCAGTTTTTCCGAAATCGGCGACGAACGCTATGAAATCACCTTGCGCGGCATTTCGCGCTATCATATCGCCGAAGAACTTGACCCGACCAAGGGCGGCTATCGCCATGTCCGCCCCGACTGGTCCGCCTTCGCCTGCGACCGCGATCCGGCGGCAGAATTAAATCTCGACCGGGAAAGATTATCCGTGCTGCTGCATGCCTATTTTGACATGCAGGATATGGATTGCAACTGGGCCGCAATCGACAATGCCAGCGACGACAAGCTGATGACCTGCCTTGCCATGATCTGTCCGTTCGACGCCGGTGAAAAACAGGCCCTGCTGGAGGCCGCCTGCTGCAAGACCCGCGCCGCCCTGTTCATGACCATGCTGGAAATGGCCACCCGCGACGCACAGCGTAAGAAAACCAATAAACCGTGCTGCCATTAAAGGCCCGAAAAACGCTTCAACAATCCCCTTCCTTCGCCTATGATCCGGCCATGACCACACCGATTGACCCGAAGCTGCTGGACATTCTCGTCTGTCCATTGACCAAGGTGCCGCTGCGTTATGATGCGGCGCGTCAGGAGCTGGTTTCCGATCAGGCGAAACTTGCCTATCCCATCCGGGACGGGATTCCTGTTATGCTGGTAGAAGAAGCCCGCAAAATAGAGGACTGATTAATGGACCGCGTTATCATATTCGACACCACCTTGCGCGACGGCGAACAATCCCCCGGATGTTCCATGAACCATGACGAAAAACTGCGCATGGCGGCAGTGCTGGACGATCTGGGCGTCGATGTCATCGAAGCTGGCTTTCCCATCGCCAGCCCCGGCGATTTTCATTCGGTGCAGGAAATATCAAAGACTGTCAAAAACGCCACCATTGCCGGGTTGTGCCGCGCCAAACGCGGCGATATCCAGTCCGCCGCCGACGCTCTGGCCGCCGCAAAGCATCGTCGTATCCACACGTTTTTGTCCACATCCCCGCTGCATATGAAACACAAATTGCAGATGGACCCGGAAGATGTGATTGCCGCAATCCATGACAGCGTTTCCTTCGCCCGCAACTTCACCGACGATGTAGAATGGTCTGCCGAAGACGGCAGCAGAACGGAAGATGATTTTCTTTGCCGTGCCGTAGAAACCGCCATCAAGGCCGGTGCCACAACCATCAATATCCCGGATACGGTCGGTTATGCCCTGCCGGATGATTATGCCGCGCGCTTTCGCATGCTGCGCGAACGGGTTCCCAATATGGATTCGGCGATCCTGTCAGTCCATTGCCACAACGACCTCGGCCTTGCCGTTGCCAATTCCCTCGCGGGGCTGGCGGCTGGGGCGCGTCAGGTCGAATGCACCATCAACGGCATCGGCGAACGCGCCGGGAACGCCGCGCTGGAAGAAATCGTCATGGCGATCCGGACCCGCAATGCCGACCTGCCTTTCGCTACCAATATCGATACAACAAAAATCATAAACGCCTCGCGCAGCCTTTCGGACATTACCGGTTTCACCGTGCAACCGAACAAGGCCATCGTCGGCGCCAACGCCTTCGCCCATGAAAGCGGTATCCATCAGGACGGGATGCTGAAAAACGCGCAGACCTATGAAATCATGACTCCGGAATCGGTCGGCCTGTCGCGTTCGGAACTGGTGCTCGGCAAACATTCCGGACGCCACGCCTTTCGCAAAAAACTCGAAGACCTCGGTTACACGCTTGGGGAAAATGCGCTGGAGGATGCGTTCCTGCGCTTCAAGAAACTGGCCGACGAGAAAAAGAACCTTCAAGACGACGACCTGATCGCGCTGGTATCCTGAACGCCCGGGTATGCGCTGCGGACCGGGCGGTATATTCGTTTTTTCTTTTATTTCTTTTGGCTAATGTGCCTTGCCCTGAAAGAGGCACCGCCCAGGTTTCCCTTGGCGGCGCTCCTTGTCCGTGAAGACATCCCTGTTCTTTTTCTCGCCGGTTAAGGCAAATTCATGATAGCCGCAGAAAATCGGCTCTGACAAGCCCGCACGGCAAAACTTATCCACAATTTTCCGCTCGTTTCCAGAAACACGCACAAACTGCTAGAATGAAACGGTGATGACCCAAGATATTCCAGATGAAACCGTGCACCGCTATCTCCTGCACTATGCGGCAGGGTACTTCCCCATGGCGGATCACGGCGACGATCTGGATATCCGCTGGTACAGCCCGGAAAAGCGGGCAATCCTGCCGATTCACGACCTGCATGTTCCAAAATCGCTCCGCCGTGCGCTACGAAAACACCCCTATGACATCCACATCAACACTGCTTTCCCGCAAGTGATCCGGGCCTGCGCCGAAAACCGCGATTTTTCGTGGTTAAACAGCACCATTCAGGACGCCTTTATCGGTTTGCACCGGGCAGGTTATGCGCATAGCGTCGAATGCTGGCGTCCGGACGGAATGCTGGCCGGGGGCATTTACGGGCTGGCGCTGGGGACGGTTTTTTGTGGAGAAAGCATGTTTTCGCGGGAACCGGGTGCCAGCAAGATTGCGTTGGTTTATCTTTGCGCCCGTTTGGCGGCAGGAGGCTTTACCCTGTTCGATTCCCAGATATATAACGATCATACTGGCCAGTTCGGGGCCTATGAAATCTCCCGCCACGCCTATCTTGAACGCCTGCAACAGGCCTTGCAGCACCGGGCCGATTTTCACCTGTCGGGGCATCCGCAGGCAACGCCGGAAAGGTTGGTCAACCATTTTCTTTTTGCGGAAAATCTTAAGAAAAACTTGACGATTTCTTAATCCGCTGTTAATCTGAGGGTATCTCACAATAGGAAAACAGGCGGTGTCCGATGGAATACGGGCCGACAACCTCTCTTCGCCTCACCCACGACTGGCAGTTCAATAGCCGGGGCCTCAGCCTGTCAGCGCGGGATTTTGAAACAAAGCTCCTCAACCGCACCGGCGGCAAGCCGCCCGCCGCCATCCTTGCCCTTCCCGTGATGGCGCATACAGGATTGGGCAATTCAGAACAATGCATTGCCCGCTACCCCGTTTTCGCCTACGTCGCGGTCAACCGGGACGGGCTGGATGAGCTTCTCGGCCGGGGTCTTGCCACAGTGGAAAACACACACCACACCTGTGAAGACGCCCGCGAACAGGCACGCCGCCTGAATGAAAAATCCTACACCGCGTATCTGAATAAATATGCGAGCGGGTCATTGTCGAAAGTGCATATCTGGAAAAAGACGGATGCAGGGACAATGCCCGCCTTCCACATCAGCCCGGGCGCGAATATACAAGACACCGCAGCCACGCTGAATAAAGGATAACCCTATTCCATACCGGGAAAGGTCACGGTCGGACCAGCATCCCCCGGCACGGCTCCGGGCTCCACCGGAACATCCTGCGGGGGTTCGGCTTCCACACCGGTGACTTCACCATCACCATCAGCAGTCGCTGCCGAAACCTTGTCAGGCGCTTTTTCAAGCACGGGGTCGGTCGATTTCCGTTCAAGGCAATCCAGCACCCAGACATCATAAATCGGATGATCCATTGGCGACAGCGCCGGAGAGGACGCAAACATCCAGCCGCTATAAATCCAAACCGATTCTGCCTTGGGCGTAACCTCCCATATCTGGAGAAAGGCCGCCGATTCAGGCGGCTCCATCGGCGATGCCTTGCGGCAGGATTGTACCTTGATGTAAATGGGACCGAACTTGACGGTACTGCCGACCCGGGCCTCGAAGGTCATTGTGCGGGCGCTGGCCTTGTCGAGGGATTGCAGCCGAACCACCGGGAAATCTGTCATTTCCGCATACGCCCGCGTGAAAGGAATACATATGCCCAGCAGCACCGCGAGCAGAAATCCGCAAGCCCTGAACCCGGAGCGCCCGGGCAATAATACACGCTGCTTGCCGGTCGGTAATTCAGGGTACATTGGCGGAATCGGCGCTCTGGCCCTTTTTATCGGCACCTTGCATACTAAAGATAAACTGACCGAGCAATTGTTCAAGATTTTGCGGTGATTGCGTGTAGGGGATCCGCGCCCCCGCCACCAGAATCTCTTCCGAACCGCCGGGTTCCAGCGCCAGAAACCGTCCACCGAGGAGACTTTCGCTACTGATGAGTGCCGCCGTATCGTCAGGCACGCTGATCGACGGATCGAGTGTCAGAGTCACGCGGGCCAGATAGTTTTCCGGGTTCAGATCAACGCGACTGACGGTGCCGACCTTGACGCCGCTGATCAGGACATCATCCCCCGGCTTCAGACCGCCGATCGTCGAAAAATCGGCAACCAGATCATAACCGCGCACCGGCGACACATTGGCCGTCTTGTAACTGAACACCAGAAAAAAGGCGGCCACAAACAGCACAACCCCGCCCAGAACCGTTTCAATGACACTCCGCTTCATACCTTTTCCCCTGATAAACGCAACTTCATGATTCCGGCGGCGACCAGGCTTCGTAATCGCCTGTCGCAGATGGCCGCCTGTCGCCCGAAAGCAAATGCCCCGGCGGCCGCCAGGCCCGGGTGGTGCCGGTCATGTTTTGCTGGTGCGGCGTTTGCCACGAACGGCGAAACGACGCTTTACCGCTCTCCGGGATTTCGTCCGTCTGGTAATGCAGCCAGCCATGCCATTCCGGCGGCACTTTCGATGCCTCCGGCGCGCCCTTATATAAAACCCAGCGCCGTTCATGCGCATAACCCGCACGGGCACGAGCGGCGAAATAACGGTTTCCACCTGCATCCGTGCCGATTTTTCTGGCCCCGGACAGCAATGTGACCAGATTGATGTGAACGGGTGACAGCGCACCCAGAAAACTGAACAGGCCCATAATGTTCCGATGAATGGTTTGTTGCAGCACGGCAGCCCCGTGCGCCCCTCATAAATGCCGCAAAGCCCTTCCCAAATCAAGACTTTTCCGGGCACGGAGGGCTGTGACGACGCGGATGTTGCGGGTCTGCGCAAATATCCTTGTTTTGGAAAATAATATGCTCTATGGTTCCCCTTAAATCACAACAAAAAAATCTTCAGGGAGAAACAGGCATGAGCCTCTTATGGATACATGGCAATTACAAGGATGCTTTCAATCAGGCGGCCAGTGCGCCACGGGCGGCGAATTTTGTCCCCATGGTGATCGAACAAAGCCAGCGCGGCGAACGGTCTTATGATATCTTTTCCCGCCTGCTGAAAGAGCGCGTCGTTTTTCTCAACGGCCCGGTCACGGACCAGATGGCTGAACTGATTCAGGCCCAGTTGCTCTTTTTGGAATCGGAAGATCCGCACAAGGACATCTTCCTTTATGTGAACTCCCCGGGCGGGTCCGTTTCTGCCGGTCTGGCGATTTACGATACCATGAACTTTGTTTCCCCCGATATCTCGACGCTTTGCACCGGTATGGCCGCCTCGATGGGGGCCTTCTTGCTCTCGGCCGGGGCGAAGGGGAAACGTTACGGCCTGCCAAATGCCGAAGTCATGATTCACCAGCCCCTCGGCGGCATGCAGGGTCAGGCATCGGATATGGAGATTGCCGCCCGGCATATCCAACGCACCAAGGCACGCCTGAACAAATTGCTTTCGGAACATACGGGGCAAACCATCGAAAATATCTTCGCCGATACGGACCGGGACAATTACAAAACCGCCGAGGAAGCAAAGGAATACGGCCTGATCGACCGTGTTTTGACGACACGGGCGGCGCTGACGCCCTAGAAATAGCACAAGGAAATACCCTCAAAATCGCCGGAAGCCGTGGCGCTCCGGCGATTTTCTTTTTGGAACTTCCCTGTTCGCTGCTAGAATCGAAGGATAAGGAGTCTCCATGCCCTTCCTGCGCCCTGAATCCAAATCCGGCGAACGCGGCAGCGTTTTGTTTTACATCTTCATCGCCATTGCCGCATTGGCCGCCCTCAGCTTCGCCGTATCGCGCAACAGCCGCGAAGGGATCGGCACGGTTGACCGCGAACGCTCTGAACTTCTGGCGACCCAGATTCTCGATTACACCGGCATGATCCGCCGTTCGATACAATCCATGATCGTTGACGGGATCGCCCCAACCGATTTGTGTTTCGACACGGCGCGCTGGGGGCATGGCGATTATAATCACGCCAGATGCGGCGATTCAAAAAACCAGATTTTTACCCCCTCCGGCGGCGGGGCCGTATGGCAGGATTCCGCCAAGGATATTTTTGATCCGGCCCATACGGGCCAGCCAGCTTTCAGCCAATGGGTTTTCAGCGGCGCAAACGCCGTCACCGGGGTCGGGTCGGATTGCGGAACGCCCGGTGATGCCGCGTGCAATGAATTGCTGATGGTTCTTCCCTATATCAAGCGCGGGGTTTGTCTGGCCCTGAACAAAAGGCTGGAGGTTACGACATCGGAAACCATCCCCGTGGACGATGCGCATTTCGATATCGTCACGGAATATTCGGGGCAGTTTGTGAACGGTCAGGCGCTCAACGCCGCCGCGTTACACGGAAAACGCTCCGGATGCTTCCAGACAAACACCACCCCCGCCGATGGCTCTTTCGTCTTTTTTGCGGTACTGATCGCCCGGTAAAAGAGCCGCATCAACCGGACGGCGTGGGCGAAGGCGGCCCGCTCAGCAGGGCCGCAATCTTTTTCACAGGCGGAGCCTCAGGCACGGCAGGCGCGGGGGGATTCTCCGGCGCTTCATAGGCAAAGGTCAATTCCTCCGCTGCGGCGTTGAAATCAACCGTAACTTTGCCGCCATTGGTCAGCCTGCCAAACAACAATTCATCCGCCAAAACCGCACCAACCATATCCTGAATGGTCCGACGCGCCGGGCGCGCACCCATCAGCGGGTCGAAGGCTTTTTCCGCGAAATGCGCCCGCAGCGTGTCGGTAAATTCGCTTTCGATGTTCTTATTGCGCAGTTTCACCTGCAATTCACGAATGAATTTGTCGACCACCCGCAAAACAATCTCCCGGTCCAGCGCACGGAACGGAACGATGGCGTCCAGACGGTTGCGAAACTCCGGCGAGAACTCGCGCTTGATTGCCGCAAGACTGTCTTCCTTACGTCTGGACGGGGTAAAACCGATTTCACTTTTCTCCAGCGCCGCCGCACCGGCATTAGTGGTCATGATGAGGACAACATTGCGAAAATCCGCCTGACGCCCGTTATTGTCGGTCAGTGTCCCGTGATCCATCACCTGCAACAAGATGTTGTAGATATCCGAATGCGCCTTTTCGATTTCATCGAGCAACAGGACACAATGCGGTTTCTTGATGATTGCCTCGGTCAGCAAACCGCCCTGGTCGAACCCGACATAGCCCGGGGGCGCACCGATCAGGCGCGACACCGCGTGCCTTTCCATGTATTCCGACATATCGAAGCGGATCAGGTCGATCCCGAGCGTTTGGGAAAGCTGCCGCGCCACTTCCGTCTTACCCACCCCGGTCGGACCGGAAAACAGGAAGTTGCCCACGGGCTTATGGTCATCCCCCAGGCCGGACCGGTTCATCTTCACGGCCTTGGCCACACTTTCGATGGCCCGATCCTGACCGAACACAACGGATTTCATGTTGTCTTCCAGGTTGCGTAGCGTCTTTTTGTCATCGCCGCTGACAACCTGTTCCGGGATTCTGGCGATCCGGGCGACCATCTCATCGATCTGCGAAACGTCGATCACGCTGACGCGCGATGCCTTGTCAACAACATGCTGATGCGCCCCGGCCTGATCGATGATCTTAAAGGCACCATCGGGAAGAAATCCGATATGATGTTTTTTGGCCTGCACAACCGCCTTACGAATTGCCTCTGGTGTATAGGTACAACCATGATGCACGGCATAGCCACGCTGCGGCGCATTCACGGCACCGGTGACGATATGAATAGCTTCTTCGATTCCCGGTTCAACCACGTCGATTTTCTGGAACCGCCGCTTGATGGCGTCATCGCGTTCGAGATGTTTGTATTCGCTGAACGTCGTGGCCCCGACACATTTGATATCGCCCCTGGCAAGCGCCGGTTTGAGCAGATTTGCTGCATCCATCGTCCCGCCACTGGCCGCCCCCGCCCCCATGATGACATGTATTTCATCAATAAAAAGCATCGATTTTGGCTTCGATTTCAGTTCTTTCAAGACGCCTTTGAGTCGCTGCTCGAAATCGCCGCGATATTTTGTCCCGGCGACCAACGCCGCCATATCAAGCGCATAAATAGTATGGCCTTCGATAATTTCTGGTACATCCCCGTTGATGATTCTCTGCGCCAACCCCTCAACGATGGCTGTTTTTCCAACACCAGCCTCACCGACCAGCATGGGGTTGGGATTGTTCCGGCAGCACATGATCTCGACCATGCGCTTTACCTCCCCTTCACGCCCGATCAGTGGATCTATTTTTCCCTGTTCGGCGACGTCGTTCAGATTAACGGCAAATTTTTCGAGAAAGGATTCCTGTTCCGCCCCCGCTTCCTGATTTTCCTGCGCCTCCGGTTTATCTGCGGGTTTTCCGGAGACGATGCCGTGGGTGAAAAACGTCACCAGATTCGGGCGATCGATACCCTGATTTTGCAGGATATACATGGCATGGCTGTCCCTGAGATGGAACATCGCCTCCATAAATCTCCAGCTTTCAACCTGCCGCTGCTGGTCTTTTGGCCTCTCGGCATTGGCTGCATCCGTTATCTTTTGCGCCCGCATTCTGATCTGATCGAATTGTGGGGAGGGCTGGGGTTCCTGCGGCGAAGACAGGCACATTTCCTGACCGAACTTTCCGCCCAGCAGTTCTTTCACATCATGAGAGATCTTTGCAAGCGCATCCGCCGGACAAAGCGCCGCAATACCCGCGCGGATTTTCGGGTCTCCGGGCTGAGTCGGGTTGGCCGGATCGCCGACAAACGCCAGCAGCAAATGCTCCGGCGTCAGATACTGGTGACGATAGGACTCAGCCAGTGCCACGGCGCGCCGCAGCGCGGATTCCAGATCCTGCGTGTACTTCTCTCCCACGGTATTCTCCCTGTATTTATATCGTTTTTATGATTGCAAATCAGTTATAGCCACCGGATCAGACCCGTGACAAGCCCCTTTCATACCCACACGCAACTTCACACGGACAGGGCCAAAGCCTTCTCCTGCGGACGGTCGGAATTTTCCGCCTTGGCTGGTGTTTTTTGTTGCGGCGCAGCCTTGTCTGCGTATGTGAATGTCAGATTGGCGTCCTTCTCCCGAACAGTTCCCGCCCTGACGGCCTGTGCGTGCGCTGCCGCATCGAAATCGATCTTCACATGCCCGCCATTTGACAATCTCCCGAAAAGAAGCTCGTCCGCCAGCGCAGCCCGCACTTCATCCTGCAAAATCCGCTGCATCGGACGCGCACCCATCAGCGGATCGAACCCAAGCACCGCCAGACGACCGCGCGCGGCTTCGGTGAATTCGCTGGTGACTTTCTTTTCCTGCAACTGGTCCTGCAACTGGCCGACAAACTTGTCAACCACTTTCAAAATGACGCCGTGATCAAGGGACTCAAATGTCACCGTCGCATCAAGCCTGTTGCGGAATTCCGGCGAGAACAGGCGTTTGATATCACTCATGCCGTCGGTATTTTCACGCGCACCGGTGAAACCAACCGGGGGTTTGCTAACCGTTGCCGCACCAGCATTTGTGGTCATGATGATGATGACATTGCGAAAATCCGCCTGACGCCCGTTATTGTCGGTCAGCGTCCCGTGATCCATCACCTGCAACAAGATGTTGTAAATATCCGGATGCGCCTTTTCGATTTCATCGAGCAACAAGACGCAATGCGGCTTCTTGTTGATTGCCTCGGTCAACAAACCGCCCTGGTCGAACCCGACATAGCCCGGGGGCGCACCGATCAGGCGCGACACCGCGTGCCTTTCCATGTATTCCGACATATCGAAGCGGATCAGGTCGATCCCGAGCGTTTGGGAAAGCTGCCGCGCCACTTCCGTCTTGCCCACCCCGGTCGGACCCGCAAACAGGAAGTTGCCCACGGGCTTATGATCGTCCCCCAGCCCGGACCGACTCATCTTCACGGCCCTGGCCAGAACATCGATGGCCGCGTCCTGACCGAAGACCTTCGCCTTAAGGTCTGCATCCAGCGTGCGGAGCGCATAACGCTCGTCGCCGCTCACCCGCTTCGGCGGGGTGTTGGTGATTTGGGCAACCAGATCGGCAATCTGTTCTCTACCGATGCGCTTGCGCCTGTGCGATGCGGGTTTTGCCTGCTCCGCCGCGCCTGTCTCGTCAATAAGATCGATCGCCTTGTCCGGTAATCTGCGGGTATGGATGAATTTTGCTGACAGCTCCGCCGCCGCCTGCAAGGCATCCGCCGTGTAGTGGACGCGGTGATGCGATTCGTATTTTCCTTTCAATCCCCGCAAAATCTGCACAGTTTCTGCAACGCTCGGCTCACCGACATTCACCCTTTGCAGACGTCGCGCCAGCGCCGGATCTTTTGTCTCGATGATCTTGGCCTCGTTATAGGTGGTTGCGCAAATCATCTTCAGCCCGCCCCGCGCCAGTGCAGGCTTCAACAAATTGGAAGCATCCATCGCGCCGCTCGATGACGCGCCCGCGCCGACCAGCGTATGCACTTCATCAACAAACAGCATGGCCCCCGGGTCGTTTTCCAGTTCGCCCAGAACCGCCTTCAGGCGTTCTTCAAAATCCCCGCGATATTTCGTTCCCGCCAGCAAGGCCCCCATATCGAGGGCGTAGATATTGCCCTTCACTTCCTCGGGCACCGTGCCGTTTTCAATGCAATTGGCCAGACCTTCGGCAATGGCGGTTTTTCCAACCCCCGGCTCTCCGACCAGAAACGGATTGTTTTTGCGCCGGCGCAGCAGAACCCGGATCACATCCTCAATCTCCTTTTCCCGCCCGATGACCGGGTCGATTTGCCCGGCCCGCGCCCGCTCGTTGAGATTGACCGTATATTTTTCCAATGCCGACCGCTTGTCGTCCTTCGCGCCATTTTCTTCCATTGATCGTTTTTCCTTCCTGTTCATGTAGTTTTCAATTTTTTCAAGAGTTACACCGTCAAAATTCAACACGCCGCGCGCATCGCTCGTCTGGCCGCGTAATATTTCCCGCAACAGATCCAGACCTTCAACGGCCCGGTTTTCGCGCCTTGTTTCTTCTTCCGCCGCCTTGATGATATCCTTGGTTTCCATCAACAAAATCGGACTCTCCGGCGGGAGCAACTGGCCGCTGATCGTGTGGTCGCGAAGGCTTGCGCGGAGATCGCGCACCAGCGTCCCAATGACATCTTGCTGCGGGCCGCCCGCAATCATCCTGATCGCACGATGAACATCCGGCCTGTACAGCAGCGCCAGCGCCAGATGCGCGGGCGTGACAAAAGCATTGCCCATCTCTGCCGCGATCGACTCCGCCTTGTTGATAATCTGCGCTATGGCTGAGGCTTGCCCCATTTTCGATCCCTGTCGCGTTTTTTGTTTCCGTAACTTTTATAGCGACGAATCTGCGGAGCAGGCAAGAAAAATCAATCTTGTTTCTGAAAACTCTGCGTCCGGGTAATAATATTGCGCAATAACAAGCAAATTCCCTTCCAAGAGAGTTCCCACGCTGCCTGCGGCTGTGTTAATACTTGCCCACCATAACCCATGCAAAAAGATCCTTCATTATGTCTCAGGCCCTGATTCGCAACCGCCAGACCAAAATCCTTGCCACGCTCGGCCCCGCATCGGCAACACCGGAGATGATTGAAAAACTGTTTCTGGCCGGGGTGGATAATTTCCGGCTGAATTTTTCCCACGGCGCGCATGAGGACCATGCCGCCCGCATCACGATGATCCGCGCGATCGAGGAAAAATACCACCGCCCGATCGGCGTTGTCGGCGATTTGCAGGGGCCGAAACTGCGCGTCGGCAGATTCAAGGACGGGGCGATTGCCCTCAAACCCGGCATGGTGATCCGTCTCGATCTCGACAGGACCGAAGGCGATGAAAAGCGCGTCAACCTGCCGCATCCGGAAATTATCTCCTCGCTGGAGCCCGGCGCGTTCATCCTTTGCGATGACGGCAAGGTCCGCATGAAGATTATCGGCAAGGGAGATGATTTTCTTGATGCCGAAATTGTATCCGGCACAAAATTGTCCAACAACAAGGGGGTCAATGTCCCCGGCGTGATCCTGCCCATCGCGGCCCTGACCGAAAAAGACCGCAAGGATCTCGTTGCCGCCCTCGACATGGGAGTCGACTGGATTGCGCAAAGTTTCGTCCAGCGTCCCGAAGACGTTGCCGAGGCGAAGAAACTGATCGGCGGGCGCGCCGCGCTGATGGCAAAAATTGAAAAACCCTCGGCGCTGGAACATTTCGACGCCATTCTCGATCTGGTTGACGGGATCATGCTGGCGCGGGGCGATCTGGGCGTTGAAATCCCCGCCGAAGACGTCCCTTCGGTACAAAAACATATCGTCCGGACCGTGCGTCAGGCCGGGAAACCGATGGTGGTCGCCACCCAGATGCTGGAATCCATGATCGAAAGCCCGTCCCCGACCCGGGCCGAGGCTTCCGATGTGGCGACGGCCGTGTATGACGGGGCCGATGCCGTCATGCTCTCTGCCGAGACAGCAGCGGGGCAATACCCCCTTGAGGCCGTATCGATCATGAGCCGGATCTGCGAGCGGGTCGAAGCCGACGACATCTACCGTAAAATTATGGACACCAGCCACCCCGACAGCGAATCCGACGCCTCGGACGCAATTACGCTGGCCGCATGTCAGGTAGCGCAGACGATCCGGGCGGCCTGCATTACCAACTACACCTCCTCCGGCTCCACCACCTTGCGCACCGCGCGGCAGCGCCCGCCGATGCCGATCCTGTGCCTGTCGCATTCACAGGCGACCACGCGCCGCCTGATGCTGTCCTACGGGGTAACCGCTGTGTTCACCGAAGATAAAAAAACCTTCAGCGAGGCCGTCGAAACGGCGATTGAAAAGGCCGCCGCGATTGGTCTGGCACAAAAGGGACAGCGTCTGGTCATGACCGCCGGGGTCCCCTTCGGCACGCCGGGATCGACGAATATCCTGCGCGTGGCATGGGTAGAATAGCCCGGATACCGACCAAAAAAACGACCCCCCGAGGGGAGCCGCAAGGTCGAACAGGGAGTCTGAAAATGAAATCCTACTGCGCCGAAGCCACAATTGTATCCTTCGGTTTTGTATGCAGCCACCATGCAGTGCGGTTAATGGAAAAAATCGGGCGATAACGGTCGATCATAT
Source organism: uncultured Micavibrio sp. (assembly GCA_964400125.1). Lineage (GTDB taxonomy): Bacteria > Pseudomonadota > Alphaproteobacteria > Micavibrionales > Micavibrionaceae > Micavibrio. Next base: position 133,522 of record CAYNSR010000003.1, read on the forward strand.
CGTTGGCTGGACGCATCTCGCTGCTCTGGTTGTCGAGAATCATCGCGCCGTCATCAGTATAAACGATCAAGACCGCATGCGGGATATCTTTCTGAATGTCATGGACAATTGCCACGCGCAGCCGCTCTTCCGGAACGCCGAGCATGCGCAGAGCGGTATATTTGCTGATTGCAAAATCCTCGCAATCGCCGCCGCGATTCAAAAACTCCACCGGCGTTGCCCAGTAATCGCTCATGCCCCATCTCTGGCTATCTTCGATATAGGGGGTCTTGTTTATCAGCGTATTGACCTTCCGCGCCATCGCCATCAGCGGCAATCCCTGCATCGCGACCAGTTCGCCCTGAAACCTGTGAATTGCATCCTGTCCGACACGGGTGCCGAGACTGACTTCCAGACGATCGAACATCTGGGTCCATTTGGTGAAAGGCTTGAGATTGGCGGAAGCCCGTTCCGCCGACCCCAGCAGCGCCGGATAATAATCGACCGGCGCGAAAGCGGCATTCGCCACGCCCACCAGCGTCATCTGCCCCGGAACGTCGCGAATCGACCCGGCCTTGGCGGGCTTGCTGCCGAAAATCGCTACAGACAGCGTCATGGTCATCATCAACGCCATCAGAAAACGGGCCAGCCACTGTTCGCCGAGGGCACGGTAAAGCGCATGGCGGGCAATCATGTCTTCCTGAATCAAAAGCTGCCCGAGCGGCATCTTCGTCGCCTGCTGGCGCACCAGCGCATAGCGCAGTTGCTGCGGAGTCAAGGCACCATATGTCACCAGAAGGTCACCGAGACGGTTTCTGTCCAGCCTGTGCCGGAACGCACTGAAAACGCCGCCCTGTCTGGCGGTGTCGTCTGCGGATTGATGCCCCTGTTTCGTCAAAGAAACCCCGATCTCTCTTAATGGTCCTTTAATTTAACCTTACAAAGATTGACGAAACCTAAACAAACAGGCAAAAAAGGGCCATAATTCCTCTTTTCTGCCCGAAAGGTTTCAAAACCATGCACGCCCATCCGGAGAATACCTACCGCCAACCCTTTCTGCCCGCTGACCTTTCCGACCTGCAAGGCGTTGTCCCGCGCATGACTGGGCGGGCGGTTCTGGTGGTCGGGGATATCATGCTGGATTGTTTCGTCTATGGCGATGTCGAACGAATCTCACCCGAAAGCCCGGTTCCAGTTCTGTCGATTCGGCGTGAAACGCATATGCTCGGCGGGGCCGGGAATGTGTTGTCCAACCTTTACGGGCTGGGGGTTAAGGCCCATGTCGTCGCGGTCGCTGGTTGCGACAACGCGGCGAAGATGCTGCGAGATTTGGTCCGTGAGCGTGGAGCCGACCCGGTGGGCATTCTCGAGGCGGAAGACCGCCCAACGGCGGTGAAGACCCGCTTTCTCGCCTCCAACCAGCAATTGCTGCGCACAGATGCCGAATATATCGGCCCCGTGGCCGAAGGGCTTGAAAACGCCCTGATTGAACGGGCCGTCTCTCTCGTCCCGCAGGTTCAGGCCGTGATTCTGTCCGATTACGGCAAGGGTGTCCTGACCAGAGCGGTCATTTCAGCCATTATCAGAGCCGCACAAAAATCCGGCATCCCGGTGCTGGTCGACCCCAAAGCCCGGGATTACGCGATTTACAAGGGGGCCGATATCGTCACCCCCAACCGCAAGGAATTGGCGGACGCCGTCGGCATGCCGACCAGTAGCGATGAGGAAGTGATTGCCGCCGCGCAGACCCTGATGCGCGATTCCGGAATCGCTGCAGTGGTGGCCACGCGGTCGCAGGACGGCATGACCATTCTGCGTGGTCCGAAAGACCCCGCAATCCACCTGAAAACAGAGGCCCTCGAAGTCTTCGATGTTTCCGGCGCGGGCGATACCGTGATTGCCACCATCGCAGCAGGGCTGGCCGCCGGCGCAAATTTGTATGAAGCCGCAGCCATCGCCAATTTCGCCGCCGGGATTGTCGTTGGCAAGGTCGGCACCGCCCCGATACGGCGCGATGAATTGCTGGCCGCCATTGGCCGCGCCGACAAGGTCGCCTTTCGCGGGGAAGGGCAAGGCCCGCAATTCGACAGCGTTCGTCAGGCCCCTTCATGCAACTGGGACGAAGCCGCCGAACAGGTGGCGCGCTGGCGCGCGCGCGGCCTGAAGGTCGGATTTACCAATGGCTGTTTCGATATCCTCCATTCCGGCCACGTCACCTATCTGAACATGGCACGCGCCCGGTGTGACCGGCTGGTGGTGGCCATCAACAGCGATGATTCTATCAGGCGCCTGAAGGGCCCGGAACGCCCGATCAATGACGAAGCCGCCCGCGCCCGCGTTCTCGGGGCGCTGGGCAGCGTCGATATGGTCGTGCCGTTCGCGGTCAATCCGGCAGAAAACGACGAACCCGTCATGCTGCTGAAGAAACTGACCCCTGATCTGCTGGTCAAGGGCGGCGATTATACCCTCGATACGGTGATCGGAGCCGATTATGTCCTCTCGACCGGGGGCGAAGTCTGGCTGGCACCGATGGAGGAAGGGAAAAGTACGACCAAAACTATCCATAAAATGAAGGGTGCAGCCTGACCCTGCCCCGTCCATGAACGGATATGGCTATAAACCCTGTTTTTCCGGATTAATCCCTGATACCATCGGCAATGCGCGAATCGTGCGTTCATTTTTGTCACAGGATTTCATCATGACCGCTTCCCGTTTTTTCCGTTTTGTCCTTCTGGCCGCGCCGCTGGCGCTGGTTGCCTGCGCCAGCGCCGATCTGGCAATGCCGACCGGCTATACCTATCATAATGAAATCTACAAATCGCAACCCGGACCGGAAGCGCAGCCCCCCGCAAAAATTCTGGCGGCGGGCGATGTTGCATCGAATGGCATGACGGTCGTGCAAACCGAATCCACCCTGCTTGGCGGTGGGCCCGATGCCATGGGGAATTATCCTGATTCCGTCCTGTGTACTGCGGCAGACGACCTGGTCGGACGCCTGCTGACCAATTTCGGACGCCCGATGGAACCTGTCTATGTTCCAGTCATGTCGCCGCTGGCCCGCTGTCTGACAATTGCCTTGCAGCGCGGCAATGTTCCGGTCGCGCTCAATCCCGGCGACGGTCCGTTTGTGCTTGAACATGCGATCTCCGGCGGTGCCGCGACGATCACCTTCATGTCCAACCATGATCCCGTCGTGTCGGAATCGGGGCCCTATGCGGGACCGTCAATGCCGATGGGTATACCGGAACCGGTGTCCCTGCAATAGCCCAAGGACCGCGATATGCGCCTGTCTTTCCTGTCCGTCCTTGCAATCTCCGCCGCCCTGATTTGCGGCGGATGCGCAGTGACGCAGGAAATCCAGACGGCGCTTTTCGACACAACCAAAATCAATCTCGCGGAAAACACCTATGCGGCAACAGACATGCTGGCGCAACAGACCAAAGCGCATATGACGCCGATGACCCCCCTGCGCATGGCGGTCATCTCCAATGTTACCGCGCCGGAGGAGGTAACGCCCTTTGGCCAGCAACTGGCGAACCATGTCGGCTCCCGCTTCGTCCAGCTTGGATACAACGTCCAGTCCATGCCTTTGCCGCCGTCCATGGCGGCGATGCCCCTCGCGACGGCGATGCCGCTCGACCTGTCCGGCGCGCCGCAGCCCCGGCAAATGGGGATGAAACCTTCCGGCGGCGGAGAGGCTCTGGCCACCGGAACCTATACACGCGGGAAAGGCGAAATTCTGGTCAGTCTCCGGGTCATCCAATCCCCCGACCAGCGCATCATCGCGGCCTATGATTACACCTTGCCGCTGACCCGCGAATTCCGTGACATGACGTTGACGGCGGCAGAACGGAAGAATCGCGACGAAAACCCGATCGGCGATTTTGTCTCCAGCCCGTAAGATACAACCTACCGCACCAGCAACACATGATAAAAATGCAAGGGATCATTTGCCCCCGCACCGCACCGGACGCAAGCCTCGAGCGCGGGCAGCTTGCTGAACGTGCCCGCATTCATGGTGTTGGGCGACGGGTCGAACGGATTTGACGGCGGCACGGCAGGAACAAAACGATCCGTGGTATTTGTAAAAACACACGCGCCGTCATCGACCGGCTGGCCGCCCAGCCCGTTCATTTCATTGATCTTCTGGCAGAAGGCTTCGCTCACATTGGACAACACCGCCACAAGTTCCGCCCGGTCTGTCCCGGCGCCGGGGATAGCGGTCCCGCCATAAAATTCCCAACGATGCGCCGCGCTGCCGAAGGCCAGTCCCGCGGGCGGGTCCCGCCATGTCGCGCCACCCCCGGCAGGATTGAACACCTCGGCGGCGGGCGCGGTTCCGTATGTGCCGTAATCCGCCGGCGCATCCGGATGGGCGAAGGAAATACCTGCCTCGCTGAGGCCGTTTTGCAGCACATAAGAAACGCCGCGTTCGATTTCCGCCGCATGCTGACGGACCTGCGCCGTCCTGATAATCAATTCCTCGCGGTCAATACCGCCGCTTTCCAGCCCGCTATTGCGCAAGGCCGCCGTCACCAGCCCGACCAGAACAATGGCCAGCAGGATAATAAAAATCATGTTCCCGGACTGGGATGATGCGGTGACACCTTTCATCAAAAGGCCCGCGGGGAAATGGTCATGCAATTCTCGAAATACTTGCAGCTCGCCATCGCCTGATCCCGCGACAGGCCGCGAAGGCGGGCGCGAAACACCCACCCGTCGCCTGCCTGCATTGGCACGATCACGGGACGCGCGACATCGCGCAGCCCCGCAGGCAATTTCCGCACCGCCTCGTTCAAAGCCTGATCGCTGCGCACACGACTGGTAAAGGCCCCGATCTGCACCGCCCAGTCGGCATGGGTGAGGGCGGCATGCCGGATTCCGGCGTCAATTTCTGTCGGGGTGGCCGCAATCTGTTTTTGTTCCGTGATATTCACAGGGACCGACGCGACCGGCAGCACGATATTCCGCCCCTGACCCTTCAGTGCGGAGATCGCCACCATCCCGGCTTCAAAACGCCGGGCCACCGCCGGGTCGAAATCCCCTTCCCCGATCAATTCCCCGCCCATGATCTCTGGCGCAGAAGCCGCCAGCGCCTGCCGCCCTTCACGGCCAGAATCTTGCAGCATGTCGCGCTGCGCGGGTTTGCGCGGCGGCACCGGGGCCTGTGCGGTCACGGTCTTTTTGCTGCCGCCATCAATTGATCGGGCAATCCGGACATCTTTCCCCGCGCCAAGCTGGGCAAAGCCCTGATCGAGCAGTTCGGCAACATGGGCGTTCCGGCTCTGGGTGGTGCGCCCGCCAAAAACCACGGCAATCAGGCGGCGATCATTACGCACCGCCGAGGCCGCGAGATTGAAGCCGGAGGGCTGGATATAGCCGGTCTTGATCCCGTCCATACCTTTATACGTTTCCATCAATCGGTTATGGTTGTGGTAAGACGCGCCGTTATAGCTGAAATTCCGGGTTGAAAAATATTTGTACTGCTTCGGATGATTCATCACCAGATGCCGCGACAACCGCGCCATGTCGCGGGCGCTGGTCACCTGTTGCGGGTGGTGCAGACCGTGGGCATTGCGGAACACCGTCTGGGTCATGCCCAGATCCCGCGCCCGGCGGTTCATCATGGTCGCAAAATTCGCCTCCGACCCGCCGATGGTTTCCCCCAGCGCGGTCGCAACATTATTGGCCGATTTCGTGACCAGCGCATAAATGGCTTCCCTGACGCTGATCGATCCGCCAACCGGAACATCGATACGGCTGGGCGGCTGGGAATTGGCATGAGAACTTATCCGGACGCGGCTGTTCAGGGTCAATGTGCCGTTTTCAAGCGCCTCGAACGCCATCAGCAAGGTCATCATCTTGACCAGCGAAGCCGGATGCAGGCGCTTGTCGGCATGGCGCTCATAGAGGACGGCGCCGCTATCAGCATCGATGACAATCGCGGCGTAGCGCGGATTGGGAGCGTTCGACGATTTACGCGTCTCCGCCCCGGCGGGGCCGGTCAGAACCAGAACCAGCACTGCGGCAAGGACCAGCGCAATCAGGTCGTATTGTCGTTTACCCGTTTTCAAATTTCTACATCCGGTATGGGGTGGATGACTCCGTAAGAACCGTTGCCCGGAACAGCATGCGCAAAACACGCACCTTATCTTTCATGATATAAAGATTGGCGCGCTTTGTCCACATCTGCAAGACCTGTGCCGCCAAAGACAGGTTACGAATATAACGAATTTAAACAATATTTTAGCGAACATAGACTGGCGTCATCCGGATAGCGGCGGCGGTTTGCGACGACATCGCCGCACCGGATTCACGACCCAGCGGCAGCGGCAGAAGCGGCGGGAAACGCGAAGGCCGGGGGGCGGTCTTCGGGGCATTGGCGGCTTCCAGCAACCGGAAATTCCGGTCCAGCCCCTGCTGAAAAACCCGGTTACGGCTGACCGCCGAGCCATGCCCCATCTCAATGCCGATGACATGATACCCGTTCCAGATAGCATCCCCGACGATACACGATCCGGACGCGCCGATGAAACCGGTCTTGCTGCGTTCGAGACATTTGTAGGACAGGCCCACCGAACTCTCGCAAGTATACTCGGCCAGCGGCGCATTATGCCCGGGACGGCTTTGACCGTTGACACTGTAGGATGTTGCCCCGAAATAACGGGATTCATCTGGGTATTCCCGGATCATATGTCGGTGGATCCGGGCCAGATCGAACGCCGTTGAGCGGTTCCCCGGCATGCCGTGGGAATTGGTAAAGATCGTGGTCGATTTGCCATCGGGCGGCACCCCCAGAATTTCGCGCACCTTGCGGTTCATCAGGGACACAAAACACGCCTCGCTGCCACAAATCCCCTTGGCCAGAGTCACCGTGGCATCCGCCGCCGAGGCCACGGCGGTGGCCTGCAGCAATTCATCGACGCTCAATTGCGCCCCCAGCGCCAGCCCGGCCCGGTTGCGCAAAAGGACAGGGGCGCGCCGCTCGACGGCCCCCGCGGACGCCAGAGGAAGCCTCTGATCCAGCCGGAGCTGGCCGCTGCGCAGAGCATCAAAAACCACCATCGCCGTCACTTCCTTGGTCAGCGAGGCGGGTTCCAGCGGCATCCGGGCATTAAATTCCTCCAGAACATCCCCCGTTTCAGCGTTCATATAGAGGTAGGCGCGCAGGATTTTCGGGGCCTGCTTTTTTTTTGCCCCGTTTCCGGAGGCCTTCTTCGGGGACGCTTTCGGGGAGGCCTTCTGGGCGGCGACCGGCTTTTTCTTCTGCCCGGCGTCTGCTTCCGCAGGAATCATCGCCGCGCTGGCGGCAAAAACCAGTACCAACGCCATCCCGGCATTGCGGAAAAATTCCCTGGAAAGGCCCGATAAATACATAGTCCCTGCCCCTGCGTCCCGGCGGTATTTTCTTTTTATTTCAGCAAGAAAAACCAGATATGCCGCAAGCTGTCAACAAAATCGGCGGAATTATGCTGCGATGCAATATTTTTCCCTTGACGATGCCGGGGTGGCGTGCTACTTTCTGAATTGTGCATTGCAATAAAGCGAGTCGAAAAAATGACCACGAAAAAAAGCAAAAAGCCTGTCGCCCGCGCCGCCCCGAAAACAGGCCCGAAAGCAGGGAAAACCGTATTGAACCAGAACCATGAGGATATTGATATGACCACGAAAGCAGAAAAAATGACCGCCGACACCGCCGCCCTGAACAAGGACCAGATGGAGGCCTTCATGCAATCCAGCACGCTGTGGGTGCGCGGTACCGAAGAAATCGTCAAGACCTGCGTCTCTCTGGCACAGGAAGCGATGGAGAAAAACTCCGAAGCCATGAAAACGCTGATGGGCTGCAAAACCCTCAACGAATTGACGGAAACCCAGACCAAACTGGCGCAACAATCCTTCGACGATCTGGTCAACAGCACCACCAAAATCTCCGAACTGACGGTTAAAATCGCCACGGACAGTCTGGAGCCGATCAACAGCCAGTTTGGCAAGACGCTGAAAAAAGCCTCGGCGGCCTGAGCTTTTAAAAATTCGCTGCATCAAAGCCTGCCCTTCTCCCCAGGGCGGGCTTTTTTGTTCCGGTTTGCCTCAGGGAGAAGGGATGCTATAATCAGTTTGTTTCCTGAATTTTTGCATGAAAAACTGGCTGGCCATGATTTTTTTTGATCTGACGGATCGCATGAACGACGACAACGACCCGCCCGGCCCCTCCGGACCGCATGACGATGACCGCGACAATACGCGTCCGGAACGCCAGACCGGCCTGCTGCTCAAGCCCCGGCCCAAAACCGCCAAGCCGAACATGTACAAGGTTTTACTCCTGAACGACGACTACACGCCGATGGAATTCGTTGTCCATGTGCTGGAGAAATTCTTCAACAAGAACCGTCAGGAAGCCACCGACATCATGCTGCACGTCCATCGTCGCGGCGTCGGGATTTGCGGCATTTTCACTTATGAAGTGGCCGAAACCAAGGTGGCGCAAGTCATGGATTTCGCCCGCGCCAGCGAACAGCCGCTGCAATGCATGATGGAGAAGGAATAATTCCCATATTCTTTGGTCGAAAAATGTCCTTAGAGGCCCATCTTAATCTTTAGCTAAATCTTTCTGTGCAGGATGGAGGGGCACTGGCCTGCGCCGAAAAGTGCTATAATTGTATTCTTAACCTTCTGAAAAAATCCGGACATATCCATGCTCTCACGCAATCTTGAAAAAACCCTGCACCGTGCCCTGTCTTTAGCGACCGAGCGGCATCATGAATACGCGACGCTCGAACATTTGCTGCTGGCGCTGGTGGAGGATCAGGACGCCATGGCCGTGTTACGCTCCTGCGGGATTTCCTTGCAGGACCTGCGGGAAAACCTGATCCATTATCTGGAGAGCGAACTCACCTATCTGGTCAATCGCAATGCCGACGAATCGAAACCGACGACCGCCTTCCAGCGGGTTTTGCAGCGCGCCGCCATTCATGTGCAGTCTTCGGGCCGGGAGGAGGTCACAGGTGCCAATGTGCTGGTGGCGTTATTTTCCGAACGTGAAAGCCACGCGGTCTATTTCCTGCAGGAACAGGATATGACCCGTTTCGATGCAGTCAATTACATCTCCCACGGTATCGCGAAGGTTCCCGGTCACACCGACCAGAACCGTACGCCCACTGGTACAGACCATGAAGGCAGCGAAGAAAAACCCGTCAAAACTGGGCGCGACGCGCTGGAAAGCTATTGCCACAACCTCAACAACAAGGCCCGGCGCGGCAAAATCGACCCCCTGATCGGGCGCGCCATGGAGATCGACCGCACCATTCAGATCCTGTGCCGCCGTTCCAAGAACAACCCGCTTTATGTCGGCGACCCCGGCGTCGGGAAAACCGCGATTGCCGAAGGGCTGGCGCGCCGCATTGTCGATGGCGATGTGCCGGATGTCTTGAAAGGCGCGGTAATTTATTCCCTCGACATGGGGGCGCTTCTGGCCGGGACACGCTATCGCGGCGATTTCGAAGAACGGGTCAAGGCGGTCCTGAATGAAATTGAAAAAATAGATCATGCCGTTTTGTTTATCGACGAAATCCACACCATCATCGGCGCTGGCGCCACCTCCGGCGGTGCGATGGATGCGTCCAACCTCCTCAAACCTGCCCTCTCCGGCGGACAGTTGCGCTGCATCGGCTCGACCACTTACAAGGAATTCCGCAATTATTTTGAAAAGGATCGCGCGCTGGTGCGCCGCTTCCAGAAAATCGACGTCAAGGAACCGTCCATCGAGGATTCCATCAAGATCCTGCAGGGCCTGAAGCCCTATTACGAAGAACATCACAATGTGAAATATACCGCAGAAGCGATCAAGGCGGCGGTGGAGCTTTCCGCCCGCTATATTGGTGACCGCAAACTCCCCGACAAGGCCATTGATATCATCGACGAAGTCGGCGCGGCGCAAATGCTCCTCCCCGAAGGCAAGCGTAAAAAATCCATCGGCGTGAAGGATATCGAAGCCGTCGTTGCCATTCTCGCCCGCATCCCGGCAAAATCGGTCACCAAGGACGACCGAGAGATACTCAAAAGCCTCGACCGCGACCTGAAAACCATGGTCTACGATCAGGATCAGGCGGTTGATATTCTGGTTTCTTCTATCAAAATGGCCCGCGCGGGTCTGCGCGATCATGAAAAACCCATCGGCTCCTATCTGTTCAGCGGCCCGACCGGGGTCGGAAAAACCGAAGTCGCCCGGCAACTGGCCAAAACAATGGGCATCGAACTGAAGCGTTTCGACATGTCTGAATACATGGAGAAACATTCCGTTTCGCGTCTGATCGGCACGCCGCCGGGTTATGTCGGGTTTGAACAGGGCGGATTGCTGACCGATGCGATCGACCAGAACCCGCACTGCGTCTTGCTGCTCGATGAAATCGAAAAGGCCCACCCGGATCTGTATGCCCTGCTGCTGCAGGTGATGGATTACGGCAAACTGACCGACAATAACGGCAAAACCGTCGATTTCAGAAACGTGATCCTGATCATGACCACCAATGCCGGGGCGGCGCAGATGGCAAAAGCCCCGATCGGTTTTGAACGCGGCATGCGCACAGATGACGATCAAGAGGAAATCAAACGTGTTTTCACCCCGGAATTCCGCAATCGCCTCGACGCCATCGTCCCGTTCAGTAGCCTGAAACCGGAAACCATGATCCGCGTCGTCGAAAAATTTATCATGCAACTGGAAGCCCAGCTTGCCGACCGCCATGTCACCATTCACCTGACCGATGCCGCCCGCAACCATCTGGCCGCCGCCGGATACGACCCGGCCATGGGTGCCAGACCGCTGGCCCGCGTCATTCAGGAACAGGTCAAACGCCCGCTGGCCGAGGAATTGCTGTTTGGAAAACTGACCAAAGGCGGCATCGTTCAGGTTGACCTGCAAGACGGCCTCCTGACCTTCGCCTATGACGAAGACCGCAGCAAAAGCCGGGAGACCGAGAAGGTATAAGGGACGACATCCTTTAACGCGGCAGAATTCCGATATATTTCCACCCGCCAACATATTGCCCGACGCGGGTCATTTGTTCAGGATCGGTCATGTCGAGGATTCCCTTCCAGTGCGACCCGACCAGCAGAACCTGACCCAGCGATATTCTTTTCCCCTCCGCCGCTCGCTTCTGGAATTCGGCCCTCAGGGCGCTCTGGATAGTGCGCTGATCCGCCGAGCCCTCCAGCGGCTTTGCAAAGACGGTATGCAGCCTTGAGGAAAGATCAATATCGCTATCGGCCAGCGCCCAGATATCGCGCCGCTTTTGCAAGGGGAGATAAGGCTCGACGCAGGCACGCTCCTCCGGCGCAAGCAACGGGGCGATAGCGTCGTACCTGTCCTGCGCGTATCGCCGCGCATGCACCGAAAACGACTCGCCTTCCGTATCCGTGGGCAGGAAACCGCAACGGGCCCAGGCATACCCCCCGACACCGAGTCCTGCGATGATGCCGAACTCCCTGAAACCTGCGGCAAAAAAGAACTCGATCTGGTTGCGCATCAATTTACGCCCCAGACCATGGCGCTGCGCATGCTGCGCTACCTCCATTAAACCCGCATCCACCGTCCCGCTATCGGAGTAGGCAAAGCGGCGATCCGTAAAACCCGGGCCCCTGATGGAAAAATTAATCTGCTTACAACCATGATCCCACGCTTCCAGATTGACGGAGGTTCTCTCAGGAAGATCCCTGAGCAGAATTTGACAAGACGATTCGGGATCGACAGGCACCCTGACATTCCACAGCGTCGGATTTTTGCAGGTCATTTTCTGATCCTGCCATGACACGGCGGAATAGATCTCCTTCGGGAACGGCGACAACGCCCGCAACCATGTCCCGACCCGCACCGCCCAGCCCGGCCTGCACCGCGTCGCTTGCAAAAAAGAATCCGCCAGGCAAATTACTCTGGCCCCGGCCACTGATTGCATATCCTCGCTGGAAGGAGGTGTATAAACCACAAGCTTTTCAAACATCGCAAAACATCCTGTCCAGACTGGAAACGGAAAACAGCAAGGCGGGTTTTACAGCGTACTTTGCATTATGTCAACAAAAACAGCGGGCGTTCCCCGCCAGCACCCCGTCTTATTTATCCTCCAGCAACGATTTCAGGTGCGCCGCGATGCGTTCCTTATCCATATCGCGAATCCGGTCGCGGGCCTGTTTTCCGGCGGATTGTGCCTGCAACGCATCAGCGATTTTCCGGATGGTTTCATCCCCAAGACGTTCCCGCGCGGCACGGGCATTGGCCATGGCCTCTTCACGCAGGGCGGCGGACCTTTGCGCAGCATCCCGCGCGGCCTTTTCTTCCGCTTTCTTCTTCCCTCCAAAAAGCTCCCTGAACACCGGCAACTAGCGCCTCCCGCGCAGGTTTGATTTCAGGCTTTTGATGACTTCCCGCATGATCGTATTCCCGGCCTGACGCAGCATGGATTTGGCAAGCGTTTCGCCGTAGCCCTGCCGCGACGATGCGCGGGATCTTGGTGCGGGCGCGACGGGGACCGGACGGGCCGCCATACGCGCTTTCAGGATTTCATGCGCCGATTCACGATCAACGCTCTGGCTATAAAGCCTGCCAAACAGACTGCCGGAAATCATTTGCTGACGGGCCGCATCGGGAGCAGGGCCGAGCAAGGACGATGGCGGGCGAATCAGCGTACGGCAGGCCATACCGGGGATTCCTTTGTCCTCCATCAATCCGGTGATGGCTTCACCCGTCGCCAGTTCGGTAATCGCCTGCTCGATATCCAGAGCGGCACTCTGCCGGAAGGTTTGCGCAGCGGCCCTGATCGCTTTTTGCGTTTGCGGCGTGTAAGCGCGCAGGTTGTGAACGATCCGGTTCCCGAGCTGGGCCGCAACGCTGTCCGGAACATCGCCGGGGTTTTGGGTAATAAAATAAACTCCGACCCCCTTCGACCGGATCAGACGCACCACCTGTTCTATCTTTTCGACCAGTGCCCTCGGCGCATCATTGAACAACAAATGCGCCTCGTCAAAAAAGAAAACCAGTTTCGGTTTCGCGATATCGCCACATTCTGGCAGAGTATCGAACAGTTCCGACAGCATCCAGAACAGAAACGTCGCGTACAGGCGCGGCGATTGCATCAGCCGGGCGGCGTCCAGAATATTGACATGCCCGGCCCCGGAGGCATCGCAACGCAAAAAATCATTCAGGTCCAGCGCAGGTTCACCGAAGAAATGCGCCGCACCCTGATCCTCGAGGATTAGCAATTTACGCTGAATGGCCCCGACACTGGCCGCAGAGACATTGCCGTAACGGGCCGATAATTCGCCCGCCCGCCCGGAAACCATGGCCAAAACAGCCTGCAAGTCCTTTAGGTCGAGCAACAGCAGCCCTTCCTCTGCGGCAAGGCGGAAGACAATGGCCATGACCCCTTCCTGCACATCGTTAAGGTCAAGGAGACGACTGAGCAGCAACGGCCCCATCTGCGCAACCGTCGTGCGGACGGGATGTCCCTTTTCGCCGTACAAATCCCAGAACACGACCGGAAAAGCACGGGGAGCATAATCCCCAAAACCAATCTCCTGCGCACGGTTCACCAGAAAATCCTGCATCGCACCTGGTTGCGACAGGCCGGAAAGATCGCCCTTTATATCGGCAAGAAAAACAGGCACCCCAGCGGCAGAAAATCCTTCGGCAAGATTTTGCAGCGTTACCGTCTTTCCAGTCCCGGTCGCGCCGCAAATCAGGCCGTGCCGATTGGCATAGCGCAGTTGCAGGTGGATTTTGTTTTCAGGCTGCCCCGTGACAGCCCCGATCATGATTGATACAGACACCATCAATTCCTCAGCGGTTTTCCAGTTTCCAGCATATGCTCGACCCGGTCCATCGTCCCCTGATTGCGCACCAGTTTCATGAATTCCTGAATTTCGAGTTTTAAAATATCGTCTTCCGATTGCGGGTGAGTCCAATCGCCCTTGTCCCCACCGGACAAAACCCGCGCCAGCAAGTCACACACCACGACATCGTAGGGTGAGGCCTTGCCGCTCTTGCGCAAATCGCCAACGGCCATATCCAGTGCGTATTTCCCCGACGGACCCGGCAGGCGCAAATCCTTTTGCTGTTCCGGCGGCATATAGTCCCGCGCCAGTTCCAGCGCCCGTTGCTTGGCATCGAACAGCAGGCGGTCACGGTTCATGGTAATTCCGTCCCGGTCACGGAAATAACCGATCTCTTTGGCTTCGGCGGCGGATTTTGCCACCTTGGCCGCCCCGATAACCTCGAAGGCCTGACGGGCGGCTCCCATCGGCGTGACCTGCGGCGACATCCACAAACGGTCGCCGCCGACATTCTTTTTATACCGGGCGCGCTCACGTTCCTGAAAACGCAAAATCATTTCCTTGCACCCGCCCCAGCCCGGAATCAGGCCGACTCCGACCTCCACCAGACCGCAATAGGTTTCCGCATGGGCCTGAATAAAATCGGAATGCAGTAAAATTTCACACCCGCCACCAAGCGCCATGCCAGACGGTGCAGAAACCACCGGGAACGGCGCGAATTTGAGCGCCCTGTACGCACGCTGGCCGCCCGCGATCAGTTCTTCGATCTGCGGCCACAACGCGATATTCATCGCAAAAATCGCCAGCCCGAGATTCGCCCCGGCGGAAAAATGTGTTCCTTCGTTATAAACGACCAGCGCCTTGTACGCCCCGCCGCTGTCTTTGATTAGTTTTATCGCATGATGGATAACATCAAAAACCTGATCTTCCAGCGCATTCATCTTCCCGGTAAATTCCAGACACAAAACCCCGTCATCAATATCCCACAACGCCGCTGAAGCCGTTTTGTAAACCGGCTTTTTCGACAGCCGCAGATCGCGGAGCAACAAAACCCCGTCCGGCCTGACAACCGGGTGGTACGCGCCATCGACACCAAAGAAATTCAACCTGCCGCCATCGACCTTGTAACAAGAACCGTCGCCAACCGCCGCCAGCAAGGCAGGGACGGGCTTGCCTTCCTCTTTCAGCCTTGCCGCAAACCATGCCGGGCCGAGCTGATCGATCATTTCGAAGGGGCCGTATTTCCAGTTATAGCCAAGACGCATCGCTTCATCGACATCGGCGATGGAATCCGCAATCTCCGGCACCAAGGACGCCGCATAGGCCAGCGTTTGCGACAAAACTTTCCACGCATACTGGCCGCCGATATCTTCATGCGTCACCACGGCCTTCAGCCCCGCCTTCCCAGCCTCGGCGGAAGCCAGCCTTGGCTTGTCGGCATCGGCGTAGGATGTATTCTCGTCGAAGCCGTCCTTGTTGAGCCGCAGCGCCCGTTTGGTTTTTTTCTCCGCTTGCGGATCGATCCGGTAAAAACCGCCCCGGCCCTTGCGTCCGGTATATCCGGCAGAAATCATCGCGTGGATAAAGGGGTAATCGATGAAAATATCCCGGTAAGCATCCCGTTCCGGCAAGGTCGAAAGCAGCGATTCCGCCAGATGCGGCATCAGGTCGATTCCCACCAGATCAATCAGGCCAAAAATCCCGGTCTTGGGGATCCCCGCAGGTTTCGACATCACCGCATCGGCGGCCTCGATGGAAATACCGGTATTGAAAGCCTCATTGATCCCGGCGGTCAGCCAGAACACGCCGAGCCGGTTGGCGATAAATCCCGGCGTGTCGTGGCAGACGACGACCCCCTTGCCCAGCGTGATATCGCAAAACCGCCTGACTTCCTCCGTAGCCTCGGGCCGCGTTTTCGGCCCCGCCACCAGTTCGAGCAGGCGCATATAGCGCGGGGGATTGAAAAAATGCGTCACCAGAAAATCTTTCGCCAGCGCATCGCCAAACGGCTCCGTCAGCAGATGCAGCGGAATGGTCGAGGTGTTGGAGGATACAATCGACCCTTTTTTCCGGTGTTTTTGTAATTTCTCATAGGTTGCATGCTTTATTTTCAGATCTTCTAAAACGACCTCGATGATCCAGTCGCAATCACCCAGAAGCGCAAGATCATCCTCCATGTTTCCCGGCGTAATCAACCGCGCCGCACTGGCGCTCATGAACGGCGCAGGTTCAGCCCTGAGCATTTTGGCAATTGCCCCTCGGGCCAAAACACTGCGGTCCTTTGCCTCTTTCGGAACGATATCGAGCAAGACAACCGGAACCCCGGCATTGGCAATCTGCGCGGCAATGCCGGAGCCCATAACGCCCGATCCGATAACAGCTACTTTTGCGATGGTCATATCGTTTTCCTCTGTTTGTTCCTCATGCCCTATCCGTCCGCCAGATCCTGCAACGCATCCTCGATTCCGGCATCTTGCGACAAGGCGGAAAGTTCGTCCTGATATTCCTGCCGGACGCGGCGAAATTCTTCCACGGTCTTTTCGGCGGCGGTCATGATGCGGGGGATTTCCGCGAATTGCCCGCCCTGCATAAACCTGATCGGACCCAGCACTTCGGCCTCGTATAAACGGACATCTTCAAGCCTTGTCATCGTCCCGGCCATGCCGCCGACCAGACGCAGGTAAAGCGTCATCAGGGAATCCAGCGAACCGACCACCAGCAACTTGTCGCGCAACAGAGAAAGCTGGTCCAGCTTGTATTCCATGTAGGGCAGGTTGTATTTCACAATATAGGCGCGTATCTTCCGCGCCTCCATGCCCAGAGAATCCTGAATCAACCGCAATTCTGAAATCCCGAGAAACAGCTTCCCGTCCTCGCTGACCAGATTCTCGGCATTTTTTTCCAGCAGCAGGATAAATTTTTCTGCGGTCTTCGCCAGTGCCTTGATTTTTTCATCTGCGGCACCCCGGTCAACGGTGAAGCGCGGCGGCATTTTTCCCATTTCACGCAACGCGCCGCGCGCTCGGTCAAAATTCGCAACCCGCAGCGCGGAACGAACGGCGCTATAAACTTTTTCTGCATCATCGTGACTGAAAATAGAAGCCGCGCCTTCATGAAAGGCTTTCAACTCCCTGTCTGCGGACTGGACAACAGGCATCGCCGTTTCGTATTTCGCAAGTAGCGCGTCGATTTCGATCTTGCGCTTCTTGTTTCTCCCCAGCATAACCCCCGTATCATTCGTCCATTTTATTTTTTTATTGCTGCTGTAATTGATGCGCTTGATATTCGATTTCTTGATTTCATCGCGCACCAGAATCATAAACCGGTTGATGCGCATGGAAACAATGGTAAAGGTGATGATATTGTCCTGTAATGTTCGCAAAACCCCCTTGGCTTCGTTTTTCAGGGCTGTTGCATCCGGGTGGTTGCGCGCATCCTTGTTCCGCGCAATTTCGTCGCGAATCCAGTACACGGTGAAATCAAAAAATCGGGGAAACAATGTACAAAGGTAATCTTCTTCCTGTTTGATTGCCTCGTCGTCATAGCTGTCAGCCCCCTTTTGCACATGCGTTTTGACATGATCGATGAAACCCCGGCCAATATCGCCGAAATCGGCCCCGTCAGGGGGAAAGCCCAGAAGCGCCGGAAGTGAATCATCATTCATGTGAAAATATCCGGGATCAAGAATTACGCCGCCTCAAGAACAATCGCTGTCCCCTGACCGCCGCCGATACACATCGTCGCCAGCCCAAGCTTTTTCTTTTCACGCTGCAACAGGCTGGCAAGTTTCCCGGTGATCCGGGCACCGGATGCACCAAGCGGGTGGCCGAGAGCGATTGCGCCGCCGTCGAGATTCACCTTGCCCTGCTCGACTCCCAGCTCTTTCAAGACGGAAAGCGCCTGTGCTGCGAACGCTTCGTTCAGTTCGACAATATCCAGATCTCCGATCGTGACCCCGGCCCGCGCCAGCGCTTTTTGCGACGCCGGAACCGGGCCAATCCCCATAATCTCGGCATTGCACCCCGCCACGCCGATTGCCAAAATCCGCGCCAGAATCGGCAGATTATGTTTTTTCGCGTAATCCTCAGAGGCCACCAGCACCGCCGCCGCGCCGTCAGTCAGGGGCGACGCCGTCCCGGCAGTAACCGTGCCGTCTTCAAGAAAGGCAGGTTTCAGTGCCGCAAGACCGTCAAGGGTCGTTTCCGGACGGATCGTGCCATCTTCACTGATTCCAGCCACAGGCACGATCTCCGCCCTGAATTTGCCGCTGGCGGCGGCCTGCGCGGCCTTGGCCTGCGACGCGGCGGCGAAAGCATCCTGATCCTTGCGGGTGATCTGGTATTTTTTGGCAAGGTTCTCGGCCGTTTCCCCCATTCCCATATAGGCGGCAGGGTAAATCTCGCGCATTTTTGGATTCGGCATCGGGTTGAACCCGCCCATCGGGATGCGTGACATCGATTCCACACCGCCGCACAGGAAAACCTCGCCCGCGCCCATGTGAATCATGGCCGCTGCCATATGAACCGTCGTCATCGAGGATCCGCAGAAACGGTTGATGGTCGCCCCGGCGATACTGACCGGCAATCCGGCAAGCTGGGCGACGATACGGGCTATGTTAAACCCCTGCTCCGCTTCCGGAAAAGCGCAACCCATCAGTAAATCCTCAATATCATCGGGGTTAACCCCGGTTTCGTCGATCAATGCCGTGATGACGGCGGCGGCCATGTCATCGGGGCGGACTCCGGCCAGCGCCCCCTTGGTGGCAAAATGAAAGGGACTGCGCTTATAGCCGCAAACAACAACGGAACGGTTCATAAAAATCCTCCGGGGGGCATCAATGAGAATCCGGGAAAATCCGGCGATCTTCACTCTATAGAGATATGGCGACAGAATCCACGGCTTTCCACTCTTTCCCTTTGACAGAAGGCCAAAAATCGGGCAGCAAAAGGGTCCGAACTGACGCATTTTAAGGAGATAAACCCGTGGCCGCCATATCCGCCGACAAAAAAGGCATGAAACGTATCTGCCCAAGCTGCAGCACGCGCTTTTATGATTTCAACAAGCGCCCGATAAACTGCCCGAATTGCAAGACGGAATTTACGGGCGAAATCAAGGCCCGCGCCCGCCGTGCCCGTCCGGCCAACGATATCAGCGAAGACGGTCAGGTTACGGAAGCCACCGCTGCCAAGAAAAAACGCGGTGCGGACGAGGAAGAAGATGACGATATCTTGGTTGACGCCGAAGAGGGCGTCGTCAGCCTTGAAGATCTGGACGACGACAAAGAAGTGATCGAGGAGGACGAAGATGCAAGCGATCCCGATCTGGAACTGGATGAAGACGTCATCGACGACGATCTCGATGACGATGACGACGACCTTGATGACGAAGACGACGAAGACGATGACGACGAAGACGATAGCGCCAAGCCGAAACGCAAGAAAAAATAAGGTTTGAACGACATCGCGACAGCATCTTTACACACCGCTTTTCTGAACCTTCCGGCTGACCTGAACGACGATCAGGTCAGCCGTTTTGCTGCGCTCGTGGCCGAAGACGCCCTGTCCATCTCGGTCCTGAAGGCCGGTCCGGCACGCTGGGAAATCCAATGGCTGCTGCCGGAAAAACCCGATAACGCCGCGCTTTGCACAAAAATCAGCCTTGCCGCCGCCACGTTCGGCCTCCCGCCGGATCAGGATCTGGCCCCGCACATCGCGCCTGTGCCCGATGTGAACTGGCTGGAACAAAGTTATCGCGGTTTCGCGCCCTTCAGGGTCGGCGCATTTTATATTTGCGGCACCCATGCCCGTCCGGAACCCGCCGCGGGGGAAATGACGCTGGTGATTGATGCCGCAACCGCTTTCGGCTCGGGTGAACACGGCACGACTGCCGGATGCCTGACACTGTTGCAGCATTTAAAGGCTGGCGGATTCGCACCGGGGACAATACTCGACCTCGGCTGCGGTTCCGGCATTCTTGCAATCGCCGCGTGCAAGCTGTGGGACGCACCGGTGCTGGCCACGGATATCGACGAAGAATGCGTCCGCGTCAGCGACCACCACAAACGCGTCAACGGCATCGGGGTGCAGATGCAGACACGGCCCGGGGACGGCTTTGCCGCGATTGATGGCGGGCATGACCTGATTATTGCCAATATCCTTGCCGGGCCGCTGAAGGACATGGCGAAGGATCTCGTTGCGCATCTCAATCCCGGCGGCCATGCGATCCTCTCGGGGCTGCTGCGGGATCAGGAAGCCGATGTGATGGCGCGTTATCAGCCGCTCGGCCTGCACTATCTCAAAACCATCCATAACGGCGAATGGAGCGCTTTACTCCTGCGCAAGGAACCAAACGCGACCTAATGCGCCCTGTAGGCCGGGGCATTGGCCCGGCGGAACGCCCGCAGGGTATCGCGCTTTTCTTCCGTCATGGCAAATTTCTTGTTCCCTGCGATGGCTTCCACAAAGGCCAGATAATTTTCCTTCCGGCGCGCCCATTTTTCCTGCGCATCGTCGCCGGTGCCGACAAATCTGGCCAATTGTTCCGGGTCGTTTTCGATATCGTCCAGTTCTTTTCTGAACCGCTCTATCGTCATGGTCTGTGCATTGTCGGGGCCATGCAGCATGGCTGATTTCAGGGCGTTGATCTTGATCCGATCTTCCGGCGGCAACCAGCGCGGATTGATATCGTAGACTTGCCATTCGATCAGGAAACGCAAATCCTCGATACATTTATACTGGTTCCTCCCGCCGGTCTCGCGCGATAGCGTTTGCGCCCGCGACAGGGCATCCTTCCAGAATTGTTCCTTGTTGAAATCACGGGTGAATTCATTGCGAGAGGGCTGGAGATCGCGTAACAATTTCGCCGCTTCTTTCATGTGTCGATCACGAATCTGGTTGACCGCCTTGATAATATCGAACAGAGAAAAAATACGTTCATTCGGCAGTTCAAATGATCGGGACGGCGTATTTCCGTTTGCCGCCCTACGATCAGAGTTGTAGCACAGGCGGCTTTGCGGATAGAGCCTTTGTACGCGCTGGATAAAATTATTGCCGACTTCCTGCCCGTCGGAACGCATTTGCTTGAGCGCGTTGGCACGCTGTAAAATCGTCGATTTCGGCAGCCTCCCAATGGCTTTACCGCGAATTTTTGGGTCGTTCCAGACAAACTGCGCCGGGAACCAGCACGGCGAATTGTTCATCTTCATCACCGCAAACGGCCCGTTGCGATTGTTCATCAGCTCCAGCAATTTGGCATCGGAAAGCTGTTCAAGCTGGTGAATATCCGCCTGCGCCAGGTCAAGAACGATTGCATCCGATGCCTTGCTGACCACCGTGTCAATCGTGACCAACGCGCCAAGGCGCGGGGCGCAGGTTCGATCACGGCGATCCACATAGGCGAACACGGGGGCCTGATCGTTGAAACTCATATTCTGCCCCAAAATATGATCGATCATCGGCGAACGACGACTGGCGCTGAAATCGCAGTTCATCAGCATCTGCTCAAAAATATCCGGGGCCGCTTCCTTGAATTTAAACAATAATTGCAAGGTGCGCTGCGCATCGTAACGGCTGCCGTGGGCCTTGTCCGGATCGTATTCCACGCCGTTTTCCTTGCACGCCGCCTCCAGCGTCCGAATATAATTTCCCTGCATGTCTTTTCTGGCAGAAATTTTGTCTGGCACCAGCGCGATCAGCGCCGTATAGAGATTATAAAGATCAAGCTGGAGATTTCCCCCTGTCGCCATCGGCTTCATATCGTTGCTGGCAATCGCCATACCCATCATACGCAGGGTAATATGATCGTCGAAGACCCCGTTCCGCCACCCGGCGAACACGGCGCGGGCATCCTTGTCCTTAAGCAATTTTTGGGGCCATTCGCGATAGGTTTCGAGGACCGACAATGCGTATTTGCGCAAAGCCAGACCCTTGTAAAGCCCGCCGGGATTGTCGTTATGTGTTACATTCAGCGCCACAGGAGAGGGGAGAAAATATTTCCGCAGCCCGTGCCGCAGGGTTTTTTCCCGCAAGATGATGCCGTCCGTGCGGGCAGCCACGAAACTGATATCGGTATGCACATCCACGGGGGTGTCTTTGCCGGTGGTTTCCGTGTCCATGGCGATAAAGGCCCCGATATTGCGCTGACGCTCGTGATAAGGCCGCGCAATTTCCGGGTGCAATACGCCAATTTTCGGGAAATCCGCAACGCCTGCACCTTCGTTATACTGGTCGGTAATATTGGCGCCACGATGGGTCGGGGCGTGCGATGACTTTAGGTCTTCGCGCCTGTTGACGATCGCTTCAAAGCGGTTGATCGCCACCGCGACCGGCCCGTGCCAGCGATCCTTGACGCGAATAACCGTGGCCTGCTGCCTTTGCTTTTTGAAAAACTCGTCCTGATCGGCGCGAATCTCGCGATACCCGACCCGTTCTTCCGGTGTCTGGGCGATGATTGTCACGGCTTTGTTTTTCCGATCGATTTCATAGACCGCCTGTTTATCGGGAATCAATGCCCGCGCATTCATTTCCTTCATCCGGCCCTGCATGGCGTTAAGCTGCTGCGGCCCGCCATGATGCAGGAGCTTGAGCAATCCTCCGGTCAGGTTGTGGACCTGGCGGTAATCATCCTGACTGGCATGGCTGGAGGCATAAATGTAGATATTTTGCTGTGCCAGCTCCAGCGAATCATAAACCGTACAGCCAAAATCATGACGATAGCGGTTATTCTGTTCATGACGGATTTCATAGCGCCCGTCCCCCGGAATTGGTGTCTGCCCGCGAATGACGACATCGTTTGTACCAAGGCGTATCAGATCATGAAGATCGCGCGAAACGCGATGCGTCAGCGACAAAGGCTCGTCCTGCGTCCCGGTCATGATAACGATATAGGATGCCTTGTTCTCGCCTGTCAGCAAGGCCTTGGCGGTAGCGGAATCGACATGCATGGTTTCGATCCCGTATTCCCTTCGCATCCGTGACTTGAAGCCGTCCGAATCGTTCATATCGCCGTATTTGTTGCGAATGGCCGCCCCGGCAAAAATGACGTATTTGAACGGCAACGTATCGTCCTGAAGGCTTGCCGTGCCGGTTCCTGCGGCAGATTCCTTGCGGATATCCCCGGCCGCCTCACAAAATTTTACGATGTCCAGCGCATTGGACCCGATCGTGTCGTACAAAATCCGGTTGCCCGTATGCTTGCGCAAAATGCCCTTGCGTGTCTCCCTGACTTCTTCCGTTGTCGGGTTGAACGGAACGTCCTTCGCCGCATTGGTGCATTCCTGAATATGCACGGCGGCAGTTTCGGCGCATTTTTTCAACCAGTCGAGATCGGTGCGACGCCCTTCCTCAACCGTCTGGTCGAGCTTGTAATCGCCGGTATAGAGCACACCTTCCACATCAAACATCAGCGCATGGGCGGAATGTCCTGCGGGACCGATGCGAATATTCGTTTTTGCCTCCGGGTGCTGTTTCGTGTAGGCGGTTATTTTCGGGAAGTATTTGTTTCTCCGTTCTGCCTCAGACCAGATAATCTCCGTACCCTGCTCCAACACAGTATCGCCATACTCGTATACTCTGACAGATTCCGGATGATCGCGATCAATATCTGCAATCTCGACGACATGGCAACGCGCCAGAATCTCTTCTTTCTTGGCCTTGGTGACGCCCTCTTCATTCATCATGCGCGTCAGAACGCGCTTTGTATGCTTGTTCATCACCATCGGCGGCAAGGCATAGCCGAATTTCACCAGCCGTGCGACACCACGCAAATGGTCTTCATGTTCATGCGTCTCAAGATTAAGAAACGTATCGACATAGGGATGAATATGCGGCGAGGCCGGATGCCGTACATAACGACCATAATTATGCGTGATGGTGTGATAATAATCGTTCTTCGGGTCACCGAACGTAACCCCCCAATCGCCGCCGATACCTTGTTTAATCCACTGACCGTTCTTCATGAAATCACGGATCAGGACAAAACCGTTACTGCCAATACCAAGTTCATTCTTTGAAAAGGCCGCATCGGTGTTGGCACCGAAAACCTGCACCATGGTGCGCGGATTTTCCGGTGTCGCCACAGGCTGTTTTAATCCGGTCAAAAAAGATTTCAGATCATGTTCGTGAAGAATCTCGCTGAATTGCGGTGCTTCGCCACGCTGGATTGCCAGATGGATGTATTTCATCGCACGAATGGCGCGCGCGACGCCCTTGTGATCGGTAATATCCGGCGACTGCCCAAGCATTTCCAGTTTATTGAGTCGAAACAAAGACGGGTCCTTGTCATCGGCCCTGAAGCTGATGTGATACAGCATCTTGTTTTCGGATTCGCCCGATTTTCCGGTATGCCACAGACGGCATTGCAGGTCGAAACTGTCAAAGGCGGGCGAAAAAGAATAGGTGACGCCTTCATAACCGCCATTATCGGGGTTGGGGACGGTGTGCGACCGGGCAAAGGGGTTAATCCCGTGATGGACAAATTCCGCCTCGAGCGCCAGCATGGAGCGCAGCAACTGCACCGGATAGGCAGGTGGAGCATTGCTCCGTACCGGTTCGCCGAAATTGAATTCGCCGTTATAGTTCATACCCTGCAAGGCGGTGACGGTTTTCAACTCGCAGCGTTGGGCGAGATGATAAAGATTGGGAATCTCGTCGCGCCGCTTGGTCTGGCGCACCCGGCGCTGAAGCTCGGGGAAAGTATTTTTATCGTGGGGCTGCGTTTGCATGCTGTGGGCGATGTTATCGCGGATCTCCGCCGACGTTTCCTGCAAAAAATGCATCAGCCGAACAAGATCGCCACTTTCCGTATAGGTTTTGCCCATCCATTCGGCATCAACCGGGCGCACCTGAACCCGCCCATCGGGCAAGGTGCGTGTTTCGGTCCTGAATTTCAGAATTTGCGGCGAGCGGCGCTTTTGTTCTTCGGAAGGCACCTTGCCGCCGGGCCAGTGAACCCAATGCTGCAAGAAAATCAGGGGCGCGTTGCATTCATCTTTTTCAACCTTGTAACGCAGGCCGTGAATGCCGCCGGTGCGCATATGCGTGGCCGTATTGGTCCATTTGATTTCGCCTTTTTCGGCCAGAGTCGGCAATCCGCTCTGGAACCCTACCATCGACGCGAACACCTCAAAATCAAACCACTGTGATCCGGAGGGAGAGCGATGATCCTGCTCGTGCGAAGGAGATTGGTCTTTGTCCATGATTCCCAGACTTTCTTTTTAAAAACCCCGTGTATCCACCCCCCGGCGGATACAATCATCCTGTCTCAATCACATCGCCTGTATTCCTTGTCCTGTGCGTCGTCCGGCGCGTTGGCATTGGCTGCCTGCGTCACCAACGACGGGTTATGAACTTTTTGTTCCTCTGTCACATGGCGTCCGGTGAGGTTGATGTCCGGATGAATCCTGTGCAGCTCGAGAACCCGTTCAAAATCCGGGACCTGTCCGGCGTTTATTTGATTGATAAGGAACAATGCCCCATTCACCGCACGCATGGCAACCTTTTCAGTCAAGGGAAACGGTCTGGCCATGATTTTCAAGGATTCAAGGGCCTGCGCCGGAGTCGTCATTTGCGCTGCGTCAAAAACAAATTCCATAACCGGAAGATCGGTCGTATCGCCACCATGGGTGAAGCGCCAGGAATCAATGCGCACCAGAATTTTTTCACGCGCCACCGGACCATCACCTTCCTGACAGCTATGCAGCGCATAGGCCAGCCCGTCGATACTGCCGTCTTTTGGATTGGGACATGTTGCCGTCTTCTCGGCCCGGTCGATCCCGGCGAAAACATTCCAGCCGCGCGCCTGCCATTCCTGCAATGATGCCGGAACGCAGACCGATCCCGCAGGGATCGCTGCCGCTTCCGCACGATAGATTTCGTTTCTATAGCCCAATATGTCGCCTTGTGTTTATGGCGTTATGCTTGCGATTGAGGCTTATTTTCCCTGTTACTTCAAGTCTGGACTTTCCCATCGGCCCGGCTATAAGGATAGGTCTGTCTTGCCGCAAACACCAGCCTTCCGCGCGGCCTTATCCACATCACCGTTCCATGCCGTGATTTTGTCTTCTGCGTAGTGTCACCAGATACAGCAAGACGAAGTAATACATATACAGCTCCTGCACTTCGCTGACGCGCGCGAAAACGCCGCGATCAAAAAAATGCTCGGCGATTTCCTGCGCCAGATAAGGCCCCAGAACCAGCAACGACACCAGCATCAGCGCAAACGGCGGATAGATCATCGCGAATCGCTCCGGCAATATCCCCGGGCGGAAGCGTTGCAGCAACGGGAAAACGATTCCGCCGACAACAATCCCGATCAGCAAAATCAGGCGCGGCTTCTGATCCAGCCACGATGTCGTGTTATGCAGATTGGTTTCGCTCTGGTCATTGACGGCCTGCCAGTAGGCCGGGGTATCCCAATTCAGGAAATGCTGGCCCCAACTCACCTCTTCCCCGGCGATATAGAAACACCCGATTGCCGCCAGCAAGACCCATCCGAACAGGAAGGGGTCCTTGCGCGGCCCCGTTTTACGCAGCACCGCCAACGCCACACCGAAAGCGATGCACACCACGACAAACTGCGCCAGTTCAACCGGCCCGTTTTCGGACAGCATCGCCGACATCTGCGCGTAGGTAAAAATCCGTTCCGTCACGATCTGTACCGCCAGCACACAAAGCGGCAAAAAAATCGTCCATATCTTATGCATGTTTCATTCCCGTCCTGACATCACTATACAAGGCAAAATGCCCCGGATGTCAACGCAACGCGGGACCGTTCGGAGCCCCGTTCCGGCATAAAGGCGGCGCGTCCGGCCTGTGCGGGACGATATCGCCCAGTAAATCGCGATGCGCAGCACTCTGGACAAGAAACCAGAGATCGACATCGGCATAGCGATGATAGAGCTCAATCGCTATCCAGACGAAACCGGGACTATGATGGGGCCCGAGCCTCTCCCCCGTGCGGACGGCATGAACAGCATGGGCCATTTCATGCAACAGGCTTATTTTTTCGCGATGACCGAATGAAATTTCATGACAATCATCATCATATTCAGAATCTTCACCGCCCGGCTCCCGCCAGACCAGTTTCGGACACGGAATGGCCAGATCCCGCGCGACCTGCCGCAGAATCGCGCGCGCCGTCTTTACACCCTCAACCGGTTCGGCCTGTGGAACGAGCAATTCATTTTCCCAGTCATAAACCCGTTTCTTTTGCCAGTCTCTGGCGCGTACAAGCGCCGGGGGCACATCGTCCGTTTCCAGCGTTTCCTGAAAGACCCGGATGGCCGATGCCGCATCGAGACAACGGCGCGGGGCCAGAAGCGTCTGCGGGGCCGCCCGGGCGATCCAGCCGACGACATGCCGCGCGGCGCGCGGCCGGGCAACCTCGTCGCGCAGAATTCCCCGCACCAGACAGGCATCGGCATGCGTATGAAAAAGACTTTCCTGAATGGTCAGGTCTTTTGTTTTCATAAAAAACGTGATATCCCGTGTTCTTCTTTTTTTGCTTGTTGTCCCCGAGTAGAGGATAAAAACGGACCGAATGCAACGCTGGAAACTCACGCTCGAATATTGCGGAACAGCCTATGCCGGATGGCAAAGGCAGGAAGACGGGGTGCCCTCGGTGCAAAAGGCAGTCGAGGACGCGATTGACGGATTCTGCCAGCAACGCATCACCCTCCATGTCGCGGGCCGCACCGATGCGGGGGTCCATGCCAGCGGGCAGGTGGCGCATTTCGATCTGGACTACGGCGACAGGCCGCTCGGCGGTCTCGACCTATTGAAAGCCCTCAATGCGCATCTGCGCAAGGCGGAACATAATATCTCCATCCTTGCCGCCGCTCCGGTCACGCCGGATTTTCATGCCCGGTTCCACGCCGTGAATAAACTTTATTGTTACCGCATCCTCAACCGTTCGGCACCTCCGGCTCTGGAGCGGGGCCGGATCTGGCATATCCGGCGTGAGCTCGATGTCGCGGCCATGCAGGAAGCCGCCCGGCATCTGCTCGGCGCGCATGATTTTACCACCTTCCGCGCGCGAGAATGTCAGGCAAAGACGCCTGATAAAACCATCGACCGGCTTGATTTTGAAATCACGCCTTATGACGGTCATGGCGGACGGGAAATACGCTTTTATGCCGAAGCGCGATCCTTCCTGCACCATCAGGTGCGCAATATGATCGGCACGCTGGTGCTGGTGGGCGAAGGCAAATGGACCGGCGACGATGTGCACCGGGCACTGGCGGCAAAAGACCGCACCAAAGGCGGGCCGACCGCGCCGCCGGACGGGCTGTACCTGATGCGGGTGGATTATCCGCCGCACCAGGACCGAATGATCCGTGCGTAGATTTTTTCCAGACACTCCAGATCGGCAATCCTGACAGATTCATCAACTTTATGAATGGTTTTATTAATGAGACCGCATTCAACAACGGGGCAGTATTGACGGATAAACCGCGCGTCGGACGTACCGCCGCCCGTGGTCAGGCGCGGGGTCCGTCCGGTCACATCCCGTACCGCCGCCACCACCAGATCGGTAAACGGACCGGGGGCGGTCATAAAACTGACCGCACCGCAGGTGAAATCAATGCTGTAATCGCCACCGACAATATCGAGCAACAGGCGAATTTCCTGCTCCAGACTTTCCGCCGTCCACAAATCGTTGAAGCGCACGTTAAAAGACGCGGCAGCACTGGCGGGGATGACGTTGCCCGCCGTATTCCCGACCTGAATATCGGTGACCTGCAATGTCGTCGGCCCGAAAAATTCTGAACCCTGATCGAATTCCGCCGAAGACAAAATGTCGATCATCTGCGCCAGACGCGGAATCGGGTTGTCGGCACGTTCCGGATAAGCAACATGGCCCTGCACCCCGTATACGCGCAATGCACCGCTAAGCGATCCCCGGCGACCGATTTTTATTTCATCGCCCAGCGCCTCGGGATTTGTAGGCTCCCCAACGATGCAGGCATCGGGGATATGACCGTTTTCCTGCATCCATGCGAGCACCTTCACCGTGCCATCCACGGCGGGACCTTCTTCATCCCCGGTAATAAGCAAACTGACGGACCCAGGGCCGTCACAGGCGGCAACCGCCGCAACAAAGGCCGCGATATTTCCCTTCATGTCGGCAGCACCGCGTCCGATGATAGAATCGTCAATGATGGCGGCGGCAAAGGGCGGGGAAGACCACAGACTTTCACCCCCCGGCGGCACGACATCGGTATGACCTGCAAAACACAGATGCGGCCCCACCGTCCCACGCCGGGCGAAAAAATTTTCCACCCTGCCAAATCTGAGCGTCGTGCAGACAAAGCCCAGCGGTTCGAGAATATCGATCAGCACCTTCTGCGCCCCGGCATCAACCGGCGTGACACTGGGGCAACGAATCAGGTTTTGGGTCAGTGCGACGACATCGGGTTTCAAGGATAGATCCTTTTTTTACCACTAAGGGCACGAAGGGCTTCGCAATTTTTGTGCCGCAGGCGTATAAAATATATTTTATACGCGCTATGCGTCAATTCCTGAAATGTCTTAGTATCTATTTCAAAACACCCTCCCCGCCGTCATTCCCCGAATTTTTGCTTGCAAAAATTCTAGGGGAACCCATGACTATCCACATCTTATGGATTGCCTTAGAATTTTCCTTGCAGAAAATTCAGGCAATGACGATGCAATTTATGCGTTTTTCAACAGCCTCTTAGTGTCCTTAGTGTCCTTAGTGTCTTGAGGGTAATAATCTTTATGTTCTGAGCAACTCATTAATCGCAGTTTTGCTGCGCGTTTTTTCATCGACGCGCTTGACGATAACGGCACAGGCCAGACCCGGCCCGCCGTCTTTCCCCGGCAGGGTTCCGGGGACGACGACACTATAGGCCGGGACCCTGCCCATGAAAATTTCGCCGCTGTCACGGTCGACGATTTTTGTCGATGCACCAAGGAAAACACCCATGGACAGGACCGCGCCGGTTTCAACGATCACGCCTTCGGCCACTTCACTGCGTGCACCGATAAAGACATTGTCTTCGATAATCACCGGCCCGGCCTGTAACGGCTCCAGCACCCCGCCAATACCGACACCGCCGGAGATATGACAGTTTTTCCCGATCTGCGCGCAAGACCCGATGGTGGACCATGTATCAACCATGGTGCCTTCATCGACATAGGCCCCGACATTGATAAAACTCGGCATCAAAACGACATTGCGGGCAACATAGGCGGAACGGCGCACAAAACACCCCGGCACGGCACGGAACCCGGCGGCATGGAAATCATCATGGTCCCAGCCGTGAAATTTCGACGGCACTTTGTCCCACCACGGCCCGTTATCAGGACCGCCGGGAATTTCCTTCATCGGGTTGAGACGGAACGACAGCAGCACGGCTTTTTTCAGCCATTGATGAACGATCCAGCCCCCCTCCCCCGGGGTAGCGATGCGCAATGCGCCCCGGTCCAGCAGGTCCAGCGCCTCCGCCACGGCGGCGGCAGGCCCGGATGTCGTCGGGGACAGGGAATCGCGCATATCCCATGCCTGATGGATCGCGGTTTCCAGATCGTCGGTTTTGTGTACGGGAATCATGATGCTATAAGGACCTGATGCAAGAATGTACCATCGAATGGAATAGCCTTGATCTGCCCGCATGGGAAGCGCGTTTTTCAAAAATCCGCCGCTCCACCCTGCTGCAAAGCTACGCCTATGCCCGGGGCATCTGCCCGGTCTATCACCAGCATGCAAACTGGGGGCTGATCCGGATCGGCGGGGCGGAAGCCGGGCTGGTGCAGATGCTGGAAGCGAAACTGTTCGGACGCGCCCTGCACGCCATGGCCATCGACCGGGGCCCCTTATGGTTTCCGGGCTTTGGCGGGATCATGCATATCCGGGCCTTTTTCGACGAAATCCAGCGCCAGTTTCCCGGACGTTTTGGCCGCCGCCGCCGTATTATCCCGGAAATCCCGAAAAGCCCGGCGGCGCACGGCATTTTACAGCAGGCCGGGTTTTTTCATATCGGCCCGGATTATACGACCACCTGGCTTGACCTGACCCCGCCTTTGGACGTTCTGGAAACCAACCTGCGCAAGAACTGGCGCGGGGCGCTGCACAAGGCGGAACGCGGCAGGCTGGAACTGGCATGGGACGAAAAAGGCCTGTTCCTCGAAACATTTGTCGCCGGTTATCAGGCCGATCAGGCGGCGCGGCGCTATCCCGGCCCATCGCCGCGCGTTCTCCGCGCCCTCGGGCAATCTTTTGTTAAGGATGGGGGCTGTATGATTGGTCAGGCCCTGCTGGACAACCGTCCGGTATCTTCTATCTTGATCCTGTGTCATGGCGCGTCCGCCACCTATCAGGCGGGATGGAGCGATACGGACGGCAGGCAGCTCGGCGGACATTACAGGCTCTTGTGGCACGCCCTTTCGCGTCTGAAGGACAAGGGCATCAGCGATTTTGATCTCGGAGGAATTCATGACGACAGCGCAGAAAACGTTTCCGCATTCAAAGACGGCCTCGGCGGAACGCGGGTCACGCTGGCGGGGCTTTATTCCTAGTGCGCTGGCCCTGCTCGTCCTGAGCGCGTCGCCGTCTTTCGCCGCTGGCGGCATCCAGAAAATGACCTATGAGGTTTATGCCGGAGGAATCAACGCCGTAAGCGCAGAAATCGATGTCAAACAAACGCCGCAACAACGCTACAGCATGGTTCTGTCCGCGTTTACCAAGGGTTTTCTCGGCGCATTAGTGCCGTGGAAGGGAACCTTCGAAACCCATGGCTGGATCAAAAAAGAAGGCATGGACCAGCCGGAACTGCACCGTTCCACGGCAACCTGGCGCAATGAGGAAGAGGTCAAGGAATACAGCTATGACAGGCAGGGTAATTTTGTCGGCTACAGCATCAAAGATCCGGAAAACGACGGCAAGAAAAAAGATGTTGCTCCGGAACTGGTGCAGGGCACAGTCGATGTCCTGACCGCGACGCTCAATGTCATGAACGAAATCGCCATGGGCGAATCCTGCACCGGGTCGGCGGAAGTCTTTGACGGCAAGCGACGCTTCAAAATGGAATTCCTCTTCGAAGAAAACGAGACCCTGTCCCGGTCCCGCTACAACGTTTATCAAGGCCCGGCGCAGCGTTGCGTCGTCGAGGTCACGCCCGTTGCCGGAAAATGGCACGAAAAACCCCGTGGCTGGATGTCGATTCAGGAGCAAGGACGCCAGAAAGGCAGCCTGCCTACAATCTGGTTCGCCAAACTTGATCCGGCAGGACCAGCCGTTCCAGTCAAAATTCGTGTAAAAAGCGAATATGGCGCAATGTTCATGCATCTGGTGAATTATGACGATGGCGCGTCCATCGTCACCGCCGATATCATCGCAACGGACAACGGCGCATCCCCGCAAACGCGGTCCGCGCCGCAAGCCCAACCCGCCCCGGTGGTATTGCGCGAATAGACGGCTTCTCTCTTCTCACAAAATATGGCACTTATAGCCAGCCCGTAAATACCGGAATATTCCGGTGTTTACGGATATGTTATATTTTGCAACATGATGTGTGTTGCCCGCCGCCGCAATTGCGGCAGGATCAAAAAACCAAAAACGGAAAAAACGCCCGATGACAAAAACCCCTCTCGCCTGCGTGATCCTGACCGCCGGATTCGGCAAACGGATGAAATCGGCCAAACCCAAAGTCATGCATGAAATCGCCGGGCAACCGATGATTAAATGGCTACTGCACAGCGTCGAAGAACTGGGGCCGGAAAAAATCATCGTCGTCACCGCGCCCGATGCGCTGAGCGTGGCGCAGGCGGTCAAACCGCACACCACCGTGGTCCAGCAAAAACCTCTGGGGACGGCGGACGCCGTGCGGGCCGCCCTGCCGATGCTGGCGGGGTTTGATGGCGACGTTCTGGTGCTCCTCGGCGATATGCCGCTGCTCTCTGCCGGGATGATGCAGGGACTAATCGACACGCGGCAGCACGATGCAGGGACAGGCATTGCCGTCCTTGGTGTCGAATATAAAAATCCGCCCGCCTTTGGCCGCCTTGTCCTCAACCCCGACAAGACCCTGAACCGCATCGTCGAGGACAAAGACGCCAGCGCGGAAGAGCGCAACATCAAACTGTGCAACACCGGGGCCTTTTGCATCGACGGGTCAAAACTGGCCGCATGGATCGGCAAAGTGGAGAATAAAAACGCGCAAGGGGAATATTACATCACCGACCTTCCGGCCATTGCCGCCGCCGAAGGAATCAAAACCCGCGTCAGCACGCTTTACGACGCGGAGGAAGTCACGGGCGTCAATTCCCGCGCCGAACTGGCCACGGCAGAAACCATCGTCCAAAAACGCCTGCGCAGGCGTGCGATGGAAAACGGCGCGACTCTGACCGACCCCAATACGGTATTCCTGTCATGGGACACCAAAATTGGCCGCGATGTCGTCATCGGCCCCAATGTCGTCATCGGCCCCAATGTCGTCATCGGTGACGATGTGACCATTCATGCCTTTTGCCATCTCGAAGGGGCGCGCATCGACCATGGCTGCGTGGTGGGGCCGTTTGCCCGCCTGCGTCCGGGGACGCATTTGTGGCAAAATGTACGCGTCGGCAATTTCGTCGAGGTGAAAAATTCTCTGCTCCATGACGGGGTCAAGGCCAACCACCTTGCCTATATCGGCGACGCGGAAATCGGCGCAGGCACCAACTATTCCTGCGGCGCGATCACCGCCAATTACGACGGATTCGAAAAATTCAAGACGATCATCGGCGACAACGTCATGGTTGGCAGCAATGTGACATTGGTTGCCCCGGTAACCATCGGTGCCGGGGCCTATCTGGCCGCAGGCAGCACCGTGACCAAAGACGTCCCGGCAGATGCACTCTCGGTCGAGCGGGCGGAACCGCGCCTGATTGAAGGCTGGGCGGCCCGCAACCGGACCAGAAAATCCACCCGGAAATAAACGACAGGAAAACAAAATGTGTGGAATAATCGGTATCGTCGGCAAAAATGATGTCGCCTCCAGACTGGTCGATGGTTTGCGGCGGCTGGAATATCGCGGCTATGATTCGGCGGGCGTGGCAACCTTGCATAACGGCGTCATAGAACGGCGTCGGGCGGAAGGAAAACTGGTCAATCTCGATACGCGCCTGAAAAGGGAACCGCTGTCGGGGCAGATCGGCATCGGCCATACGCGCTGGGCGACGCATGGCGGGCCGACAGAACGCAATGCCCACCCGCATGCGACCGACAAGGTCGCGGTGGTCCATAACGGCATCATCGAAAATTACGGTGCGCTGAAGGCCGAACTGGAACAACACCAGTGCCGCTTTGAAACCGAAACCGACACCGAAGTTGTCGTACACCTGATTTCGCACCACCTGAAACAGGGCATGAAACCGGTAGAGGCCGCCAATGCCGCCTTTGACCGGCTGGAGGGGGCCTATGCTTTGGCCGTCATTTTTGCCAATGAAAACAACCTGATGGTCGGGGTCCGGCAGGGTACGCCGCTGGCCGTGGGCTATGGCGAAGGCGAAATGTATCTGGCCTCGGATTCATATGCACTTGCGCCACTGACAAAAAAAATCGCTTTCCTCGAAGATGGCGACCGTGTGCGCGTCAGCGCCGAAGGCGTGACGATTTATGACCGTGCCGGGAAAGAACTGAAACGCCCGATCCGCATCACCGCACAATCGGGGGCAACGACCGGCAAGGGCGAATACCGCCATTTCATGCTGAAGGAAATTTATGAGCAGCCCACAGTCATCGGCGACACGCTCAATTCCTTTATCAATCCGGCGACACGCGCCATTACCCTGCCGCCCGAGATCATCGCCGCACTCGCCGGAACAACCCGTCTAACGCTGGTGGCCTGCGGCACGGCGTTTTATGCCTGCATGGTGGCAAAATACTGGTTTGAACAGATCGCTAGAATCCCGTGCGAGATCGATGTGGCTTCCGAATTTCGTTACCGCGAAGCGCCGATGCCTGAGGGCGGCGTGGCGATTTTCGTCTCCCAGTCGGGGGAAACGCTCGATACGCTCGAAGCCTTGCGCTATTGCAAGCGCCAGAAACAAAAAATTCTATCCATCGTCAATACGATTGAAAGCACCATCGAACGCGAATCCGATCTGGTCTTGCATACGCTGGCCGGTCCGGAAATCGGCGTCGCCTCGACCAAGGCCTTTACCACCCAGTTAACCACACTGTCCTGCATGGCGCTGGCCGTCGCGGCAGAGAAAAAAACCTGCCCGCCGGAAGATCTCGCAAACATGGCCGAAGCCCTGCGGCACCTGCCCGCGCTGGTCAATGCGATACTAAAAGACTGCACCGCCCCGATTGAATCTCTGGCAGGCGACATTGCCGAAGCGCGGGATGTGCTTTATCTGGGCCGTGGCCTGATGTATCCCATCGCGCTGGAAGGTGCCCTGAAGCTCAAGGAGGTTTCCTACATCCATGCCGAAGGCTACGCCGCCGGGGAAATGAAACACGGCCCCATCGCCCTGATCGATCACGATGTGCCCGTCGTGGTGATCGCGCCGGCAGATGCGCTGTTTGAAAAAACAGCCTCCAACGTGCAGGAAACCATTGCGCGCGGCGGTCAGGTTTTGCTGTTTTCAGATGCGAACGGCATGGCTAAATTGCAAGGCAAATGCCGCTGGGCAGTGCCACTACCCGCCGCCCACCCGTTTATCACGCCGATCCTGTATGTTATTCCCGCGCAATTGCTGGCCTATTACGTCGCCATATCCAAAGGCACCGACGTCGACCAGCCGCGCAATCTGGCGAAATCGGTCACGGTGGAATAACAGGGAAAGTAAACTGTGTTCCGTTATCAGTCAGATCATCAATGCGTTTTCTTTTCAGGCTTTACTCTGCATTCTTGCGGCGGAGAAAGCTCCTAAAATTAAAGATTTCTTTGCGTATAAAGACAGAAATAAGCTGTATTAGCTCGATGCCTCCTCGCCTCTCGGACGCGCCCTCGATTAAGAGATCGGCCTTCACGACTTTGCCGTCCATTACCTTACGCGCAATCAGAATGCCGGATGTTAAGGCGATACGATCACCTGCTTCCTGAGTTTTTTCTACATTTTTGGCAAAAATTTCCGTTACTGACAGGGTCTTTTGGTCAGAGTGAATTTTTACCCCATGTTGCTCCACAAGTTGCGATAATGTCGCTTCACCATCGACGCTGATTTTTTGAAAGATACTTCTGGTACCCAAAGCCAAATCATCACTACTCACAAACAAACGGTCAAGCCGCTGCACTTGCTCGGGTCGAACAAGAAAATAAGCGTAATCACCCGCCCGTAGAGCCCCCGCCTGACTCCCCTTGATAATATCTCCTGCACGAACCACCAAGGTTAAAGTAGCCCAGCTTGGAATAACCCCATGAGAAAGTATATCGCTGTCGGGAGCGATGCTATATCCCGCCAGTTCAAAAGTGGTTTGTCCCGGCAGGTCAAGTTCAACGCGGTTAACCTGAGGGCCTCCGCTGGGCAAGGCAACCTTTAGCCCTCGCGCTGCCGTGTTAATCGTCCAGCCTTGCAGAACAAGGGAAACAATGACGGCAAAGAAAGCGACGTTAAAATAAATTTCGGCATGAGGCAGGCCCGAGAGCATAGGTATCGCGGCAAGAAAAATGCTTACAGCGCCGCGCAAACCAACCCATGATACGAAAGTCTTCTCTCTCGCGCTGAATTTAAACGGGATCAGACATAGCCATATAGCAACGGGGCGGGCGATGAAGATCAGGAATAACGCAAATTCGATGGCGATTGGTGCGTAGCGGAGCAAATCGCTTGGATTTACCAGCAATCCCAGCATGATAAACATAATAATCTGGGATAGCCACGTCATAGCATCGTGGAATTTTATAATACTGGGAAACGCCCTGACCGGATTGTTACCGAGAACCAGACCAGCGATATATACGGCCAGAAATCCGCTGCCGTTGAGTTTTGCCGTTACTGAAAAGACCATCAGCGCAAATGCAACGACAAACAGGGGATGCAGCCCGCCGGGAAGATTCACCCGATTTAACAAATATAAGGCCGTATATCCCCCTATAAAACCAAACAGCCCGCCAAAAAACGCCTGCTGAAACAGAGTGGATAGCACGGACAATGATGGATCCGCCCCGGCTGCGATCAATTGCACGAGTACTATGGTCAAAAACACTGCGATCGGATCGTTAGTCGCGGATTCAATTTCAAGCGTTGATCCGACCTTATGGCGTAATCGCAATCCGCCCGCCTTCAACAGGAAGAAGACAGCCGCCGCGTCCGTCGAGGCGACGATGGATCCCATCAAGAGCCCTTCCAACGGCGTAAAATCAAACAAATATACCGCCGGAACGGCAAGTAGTGCGGCTGTCATCACCACCCCAAGCGTGGAAAGCGTCATCGAGGGGGCAAGAACACTTTTGAAAACCGAAAAACGTGTCCGTAACCCCCCGTCGAAAATAATCACGGCCAAAGCACATGACCCTATTAAATAGGCCACCTGGTAATTATCGAATTGAATACCGCCAATGCCGTCTTCGCCCGCCAGCATGCCTATGCCCAGAAAGACCAAAAGTAATGGAGCACTAAATCTGCTGGCGACCAGACTGGAAAATATGCCAATCAATATGAGCAATGATCCGAACAAAAGCATCGTATTGACCAGACTTATACTTTCCATTCCTTATCTTTCTGCTTACTTTCAAGGCGGCCCTGTTCATTTCACACGCGGGGGAACGACGAGAACATCGCTATGGGCATGGCGAAGCACATATTCGGCAACACTTCCCAAAATTACCTTTCTTATGCCTCTGGCGCTACGCGTACCTATAACGATCAGGTCCGCTTCAATGTCCCCGGCAACTTTTAAAATTAATTGAGCAGGGTCTGTTTCTTCAAGCACAAGGCGGTAATTCTTATCCACGAGGGGTGTTTCAGATAAATAACCATACACCCGGTCAACATTCCGATTGTATTCTTTGCCGATATGTTTTTTTATTTCTTCGAAATTCATGCCTGCAAAATTCAGCTCCGCTTTCACAATATCTGAATAAGCGTGTACAACGGTCAGGCGTGCTGTATTTACCAAACCATAATCACACGCCTTGCCGATGGCGTATTTTGAATATTCATCCATATCAACACCGAAAACTACCGCATCATATCCGTTTCTGCTGTCCCTGATCGCCATCAGGACCGGGATATTGCCGGTGTGCAGCACCCGCTCGATGGTCGTTCCTCTGAAAACATCAAGGATGATATTGCGACGGTGCGCCCCCATCACGATAAGCCTGCTGCCTTTTTCCTTTGCTGTCGCGTTAATCGTTTCATATATCTCACCCGCCCGTACAATCATCTCTATATTCGAATGGTCGGAATCTCCCCGCAAGAGATAGTGTTTTAGATAGGCTTGGGCCTGTTCCATCTTCTGCTGGATGATTTCCGCTGGCTGGTCATTGTCCACAACATGGAGAACGGATGTTTTGGTGTTCCAGAGCTTTCCTAACGCGATAGCCCTGACTATCGCCAATTCCGACCGTTTAGAAAGATCGGTCGGAACAAGAATATGGCCCGCCATTTTGAAGCCTCCCTGTTTTACGAATAACCAATAATTGCTTATAAAATCATATAAATCAAGCAGTTGAGATTATTTGTTCTGCTATCTAGGCCAGCCCCAAATATTTTCGGGGACCGCTTTTCCCAACATTTTTCATATTCTTATTATCCGGGAAATTCCCTTGACCGGATACGCAGGGGGCCCATATTGAATGTTGAAGAATTCTTGTCACCAAAGGGGTTATTAGTCCATGTCCGCAAGTCTGAAAGTATCCGATACCAATTTTGAATCCGAAGTCCTGAACGCGAGCCAACCCGTCGTGGTCGATTTCTGGGCGGAATGGTGCGGGCCGTGCAAGGCCATGGGGCCTCTGGTCGATGAGTTGGCCGGAGAGCTGGGCGGCAAGGCCAAGGTGGTCAAGATCAATATCGACGAAAGCCCGAACGCGCCGACCAAATACGGCGTGCGCGGCATCCCGACCTTTATGGTGTTCCGGGACGGTCAGGTGGTGGACACCCGCGTCGGCTCGATGTCGAAATCCCAGTTGAGCGAATGGGTCGCATCGGTCCTGTAAAGGGGACCCGCCATGGATAAACCGCACGCGGGCGACCGGATAATCCTCCCCGATCCCGCCGCCCTGCCGCAACACAGCGATAAATTCCTGCGCTGGATGTGGTTTTTCCTGTCACCCTACAGGCGCACTTTCGCCGTGTTTTTCGGCTTCCGCGTTTTGCGCTACACTGTTTTATCGCTGGTGCCGCTGATGATCGGCATGATGATCAACGCCTTCGAGAGCGGATGGGGATTCGAACATCCGCAACGCCTGATAATGCTGACGGGGACGTTCCTGCTGCTTTACGGGGCGGCAAACATGACGATCTTCCTGTTTATCCGCGAAGCCCGCATGGAAGACCGCATGGTGCGCGGCATGACCCTGTTCAGTGTGCGGCACATGAACGCCCTGCCCCTAACATGGCACGAATCACAAGGCTCCGGCGGAAAACTGCAACGGGTGATGACCGCGCGCAACAGCATAAAGCAGATTTATGCCGTCTATAAATGGTCGCTGGTGCCTTTTATCGGCGGCATCATTGCCATTTTTCTGTCTATTTTCATGATGGGCGCACCGCTGTTCTATCTTGCGCTTTATGCCGGGTTTATCGTCAGTTTTGCACTGGCGGC
The DNA here is from genome assembly GCA_964400125.1 of uncultured Micavibrio sp. Lineage (GTDB taxonomy): Bacteria > Pseudomonadota > Alphaproteobacteria > Micavibrionales > Micavibrionaceae > Micavibrio. Next base: position 173,032 of record CAYNSR010000003.1, read on the forward strand.
GTGGTGGGCGGCACGAAAAATCCCCGCGCTCCACAACAAGCATAATATGATGCATGAACGCCTGATGGCGGGTGTCTATGAATTCGTCAGCGCGGTGCGCACGGTCAAGGCCTTTCATATGGGCGATTATATCGAACGCGAAGCCCGCACCCGCGAGGGTGACGCTCATATCGCCATGGGCCATGTCTTTCGCGCCACTTACGCCAAATGGATGATCCTCAACGGCACGGGGTTTTTCTGGATCGCGGTATTTACGCTGGTCGGGATTTCCGGTGTGTATGGCGGGTGGCTGAATATCGGAACCTTCGCCACAACTTTTTTTCTGGCCAGCGCATTATGGTCGCGGCTGGAAGAAATGGTCTATATGCAAGACCAGTATCTCGAGGCCCGCAACGGTTTCATGCGCTTGACCGAAACGCTGAAAACGCCGTCAGTCAGTTACGATCACGCGCCGCTTGCGCCCCTGTCTGCGGATTGGGCAAAAATCCGGTTCGATGCGGTCGATTTCCGCTATGAAGGCGGCGGAAAGGACACACCCCCCGCCCTCCATCACATCGACCTGACCCTGATGCGCGGGGAAAAGATCGCGCTGGTCGGACGCAGCGGCGCCGGGAAAACAACCCTCGTCAAATTGCTGATGAAACAGGTGGAGCCATCATCGGGCCGCCTGATGATCGACGATACCGATCTGAAACATATTCCTACCGCCGACTGGCTCGGGCGGATCGGCTTCGTACCGCAGGATGTCGAATTGTTCAACATGAATATCCGCGATAATATCTTGCTGGACCTGCCCCATGCGGGGAACGAGGAACGCTACCAAACTGCCCTGAAACAGGCCGCGCTCGACCAGTTGATCGACACTCTGCCGCTAGGCGATGAAACCATGGTCGGCGAACGCGGTATCAAACTTTCCGGTGGCCAGCGCCAGCGTCTGGGCATTGCCCGCGCTCTGGTGCGCGAATCTGATCTGATTATTTTTGACGAAGCCACAGCCTCGCTGGACAGCCTGTCGGAAAAGATCATTCAAGACGCACTCACCAATGCCTTTGCCGGACGCACGATGGTTATCATCGCCCACCGCCTTTCGACGGTGAAATTCGCCGACCGCATCGTGGTGATGGAAAATGGCCGCATCGTCGAACAAGGCGCTTTCCAGACCCTGATCGACCGGGGCGGTCACTTCGCCCGGCTCTGGGCCATGCAATCCTCCGGATTTATCGACGACATGCCGGAACAAGATCTCCTGAACACCTGAAAATATTTACAATCCGGCATAATCGCGCAGCCGCCACCAACCATAAAGGGCTTGCGCGGCCACACGCCCCACCGGCCCGGCGGTATATCCGAACCCGAAAGGACAGAACAGTTCATGGCGCGTGTCCCCTGCGGCGATTGCCGACGCCACAACCTCCCCGCCCGCGGTCGTTGCGCAAACGCCGTGGCCGCCAAAGGCGGTATTGGTCCAAAGCCCGGGTTCAATCTGGTAGATCAGGGGCATCTTGTGCGTTGCGAATCCCATCAATCCCGACCATGTCACGGAAGGTTTGATATTCCTGAGCTGCGGATAAATACTGGCCATGTCGCGGCGCATTTTTTCCTGCAGCCCCGGCGGATCATCGCGCAGACTGACCGCACCGCCCCAGAGCAAACGCCCGTCCGGCAAACGGCGGTAATAATTGCTGGCATAACGCATATCCATCACCGCATACGGGGCGCGAATGGCCGTGGCATAGGTCGCGGGATCAATGGCTTCGGTCACCATGATATAGGTGGCAACGGGCAACATGCTGAACCTGACCCGTGGATGCAGACCATCCCCATAGACAGACCCGCATAAAACGACCTGCGCGGATTTCACCAGACCCGCCGTGGTTTTCACATCATAACCATCCGTCGTCTGGCGGAGAGCAAGCGCGGGGCTTTGTTCGTAAATCCTGCCGCCCTGCGCAATCACGGCCCCGGCCTGCCCGTGGATATAACGCAAAGGGTGGAGCTGGAAATCCTGCGGATAAAACAGCGCATCGTGATAACGGTTCGTACTGTAAAGATCCCTGACTTTCTCGGTCGGCCAGACTTCTATTTCCTGCCCGACGGTTTCGCGCATCAAGGCGGCATAGCGCTTCAGGCTGTCTGCTTGCGGCTTCCACGATATGTTGAGATATCCGGGCGTGTTCGGGCCGCAATCGATATTGTATTTTGCGATCCGTTCACGGATCAGCTCTTGCGCATCGGCAACGATACGATAAAGCGCCTGCGCCTGCGTGACCCCGACCTTCCGGATCAGGCCGTCGATATGGACCGCATAATCGCGCAGGCAAAAACCGCCATTGCGCCCCGATGCGCCGTAGCCCAGACGCCGGGATTCAAGCAAGACGACTGATTTTCCGCGTTCGACCAGACCAAGCGCCGTTGCGATCCCGGCAAGACCGCCGCCAATGACGCATACCTCCGCCTCTATCGTTCCGTCCAGAACAGGATAGAGCGCGTGATGGTCTGCAATCGTACGGCTGTAATAGGTGTCGCTATAACCGGGTTCCGGCGGCAAAAGCATCGGACACATCTACACCTTGGAGGAAGACAGCATCATAATCATCTGACGGCCTTCCATCTTCGGTTCTTGCTCGACCTTGGACAATTCGACCAGATCGGCCTTCATGCGCAACAACACTTTCAGGCCAAGTTCCTGATGCGCGAGTTCGCGCCCGCGATAGCGCAGGGTGAATTTGACCTTGTCGCCCTCTTCGAGAAATTTCTTCGCCGCGCGCAATTTGACCTGATAGTCATGATCCTCGATCATCGGCCTGAGCTTCAGCTCCTTGACCTCGACGGTTTTTTGTTTCTTCCGCGCCTCGTTTGCTTTTTTCTGCTGTTCGTATTTGAACTTGCCGTAGTCGAGAATCTTGCACACCGGCGGTTCGGCATTCGGGGAGATTTCGACCAGATCGAGACCGACCTCTTCCGCTGCGCCGAGGGCTTCGCGAATCGTCACGACACCGACCATTTCTCCATCGGCACCGACAAGACGGACTTTTTCACTGCGGATCTGGCTGTTGATGCGCACACCGTCATCGGGACGGGGCGGGGGCGTGGGGGCTTTTGGCGGACGAATGGTGGTAATTCCTTCAATTGTTGATAATAGAATTCAGGAAAATACAAATACAGCGGATTTCCTGCCTTTGCAAGGTGTTACGGCAGGAAGTCCCGAGTCATTTTTTCATAAAGCACAAAAACGGGTCCGCCGCCTAATATGGCGGTGCCGCCTGCGCCGCCAGCCCGGCAATCGCGGCCTCCCTCGCCTCGACGGATTGCTGTTCTTCGCCCAGACGGCGAATGGCCACGGTTTTTTCCTCCGCCTCGCGCTTGCCGACCACAAACATCACCGGGACCTTGGCCAAAGAATGCTCCCGAACCTTGTAATTGATCTTTTCGTTGCGCAAATCCATCTCGGCCCGGATTCCAGCGCTTTTCAGTTTTTCGACGACATCACGGGCATAATTATCAGCTTCGGAGGTGATGGTGGCGACCACACATTGAACAGGGGCAAGCCACAACGGCAATTTCCCGGCATAGTTTTCAATCATGATACCGATAAATCGCTCCAACGAACCGAGAATGGCCCGGTGCAGCATTAGCGGGCGGTGTCTTTGCCCGTCTTCACCAATATAAGACGCCCCCAGCCGTTCCGGCAGGTTCGGGTCCAGTTGCAACGTGCCGCAGGTCCAGGAACGGCCAATCGCATCGCGAATGTGGAATTCCAGTTTCGGGCCATAAAACGCCCCGTCTCCCGGCGCGATCTCATAGACCAGACCCGTCTTGTCCAGCGCCTGACGCAGAGCGTTTTCCGCATAATCCCAGCTTTCTTCCGTACCGACACGCTGTTCCGGGCGGGTGGCCAGCTTGACCACGACATCGGTAAAGCCCAGATCGGCGTACATGACACGCAGCAATTCGCAAAAGGCGAGACTTTCACTTTCAATCTGGTCCTCGCGGCAGAAAATATGGGCGTCGTCCTGCGTAAACTGGCGCACGCGCATCAGGCCGTGCAAGGCCCCGTGTGCCTCGTTGCGGTGGCAACAACCGAATTCCGCCATGCGGATCGGCAGGTCGCGGTAGGATTTGATACCCTGATTGAAAATCTGCACATGGGCCGGACAGTTCATGGGCTTGAGCGCCATAAAATGCTTCGGCTCCTCCTTGAACACCTTGCCGCCTTCTTCCGTATTGGGGACGACATCGGGCACCACAAACATGTTTTCACGGTATTTTCCCCAGTGGCCGGATTGTTCCCAGAAACGGGAATCCATCAATTGCGGCGTTTTCACCTCGATATACCCGGCACTGTTCAGACGGCGGCGCACATACCCTTCCAGCGCCAGCCAGATCGTATATCCCTTCGCATGCCAGAAAACAGACCCTTGTGCTTCGTCTTGTAAATGGAACAAATCCATCTCACGGCCCAGTTTGCGGTGATCACGCTTTTCCGCTTCTGCGATCTGGGTGAGATAGTCCTGCAATTCCGCTTCCGTGCGCCAGGCGGTCCCGTAAATGCGGGTGAGCATCGCCTTGCTGGAATCGCCGCGCCAATAGGCCCCGGCAACCTTAGTCAATTTGAAGGCTGTGCCGACATGCTTTGTGGTTGGCATATGTGGGCCCCGGCACAGATCCAGCCATTCACCTTGTTTGTAAATGGTGATGGTTTCCGTGCCCGGCAAATCGCGGATCAATTCCGCCTTGTACATTTCACCTCTGGCGGTGAAGAATTTGATTGCCGCATCGCGGTCCCATTCTTCGCGCTCAAACGCCGCGCCGCGCGCGACGATCTCCTTCATCTTCGCCTCGATCTTCGGCAGGTCTTCGAGGGTGAAGGGTTCATTGCGGGCGAAGTCGTAATAAAATCCGTTTTCAATACTGGGCCCGATCGTCACTTGCGTCCCGGGGAATAATTCCTGCACGGCTTCGGCCAGAACATGGGCACAATCATGCCGGATCAGGTCCAGCGCCGCATCGTCTTCACGTTTGAAGATGCGGATGCTTGCATCTTCTTCCACCGGGCGGGACAGGTCGCGCAATTGTCCATTCACCTCGATGACAATGGCGGCCTTGGCCAGCGATTTGGCGATTGATTCGGCAATCCCCAGTCCGGTCGTGCCGCGCGGGACGGTTCGGGTCGACCCGTCCGGCAGGGTCAGAGTCATCTGGTCCATGGCTGGCGCAATGTTATTCATAATCACTATCCGGGTGCGGGTTGTCGACGTTTAACCCCTTGAAATAAGACTATTCCCCACGAAATTGCAAGTGATTGCACCAAAACGACGGGGCGGCATTTGCCCGGACCCCGCATCGCCCTATCTCCGTTGATATGCACGGACTCCGGAAAACGGCCCGCATGCCTGCCGTGGAATGCTCTTGAATTTCAGGGAAAAGTTGAAACAATCAGTATTGTTGCCGCCGTAAAGACTTTATGTGTATTTCGTTTTTTCCGCTCCGCGTTATTTCACGACGATTTAGAAATTTTATAAAGCGATCACAAAATGATAAACAGGAAAACCATCACAATTCTGCCCGAAACTAGCGATACCGTTCTGTGCGTGACATTCTCCGGCACGGTCACGGCGGAAGATTATCTGGAATATTTTGAAAAGCCGCTGGAGGCGATTTATGACGCCCAGGGTCATGTCAGCGCATTGATCCATTCTGACACGGATTTTTCCGGCTGGACGCAAGACGCCGCAGATTTAAGTTTCAAATGCATTTCGACCTACGCGCCGATGGCCAGAAAAATTGCCTATATCAACGCGCCCGACAGCCGCAAGCTGCTGATGAAAATGATTGAACCCATCACCGTCGGGGAAACCCGTTTTTTTGAATCCGAACAACTGCAAGACGCGATCGCATGGATAAAAGAGGAGGAATAGAGATGGCGGAACCCGACAGAACAATCATCACCCTGCCGGAAACCGGAGGCGCGACTTTGTGCCTGCATCTGCGCGGTGAAATCACGGCGGATGATTTTAACGATTACTTCGATACACCGTTAAAGGAAATCGTTCCCAAACACGGCTATTACAACCTTTACATTTATTACGATCCGGAATTTATCGGCTGGTCCCCTGAGGCTGCGGATTTAAGCTTCAAATGCATCTCGACCTTCAGCCCGAAGGCCCGCAGGCTCGCCTATATCAACGCCCCGGACAGCCGTATGCTAATGATGAAAATGCTTGATCCGATCATGCAAGCAGAAATCCGCTATTATGACGACGAACAGAAAAAAGAAGCCTTGGACTGGGTTCTGTCCTACATACACAAACCCTAACGTTCGCTCATGGCATTGCCCAGCGTCTTGATGAAGGGCTTCAGGATATATTCCATGACCGTTTTCTTTCCGGTCAGAATATCGACTGATGCCACCATGCCGGGGATAATCGGCAACACTTCGCCCTTGCGTTTAAGCGTGTTTTCAAAGGTGCGCAACCGCACGCGGTAAAAACTCTCGCCCTTCTCGTTGGTAATAGTGTCCGCCGAAATATCGATCAATTCGCCTTTCAATCCGCCGTAAATTGCAAAATCATATGCCGTGATCTTTATCATCGCCGCCTGTTTCGGGTGCAGGAACGCAATATCGCCGGGGCGGATATTAGCCTCCACCAGCAACTGGTCGTCTTTTGGAACAATCTCCAAAACATCCTCGCCCGGCTTCAATACGCCCCCGACGGTTGAAATCTTGATATCCTTGATCGTGCCGTTCACGGGGGAGCGTATTTCCGTGCGCATCTTGCGATCTTCCAGCGAACCGAGCGTCTCCCTGATCGCGTTCATCTCCGACATCTTCGCGGATAATTCCGTTTGCGCCTGCGCCCGGTAGGTATTGGTCACTTCTTCAATCTTGGCCTTGGCTTCCGCCACCGCAGATTGCGACCGGGGCAGAGCCCCGAGAAGGCTGTTCAATTCGCCCTGACGTTCCGTCAGGCTGCGTTCCAACTGGATCAATTCAATCTTCGGTGCCGATCCGCGTTCAACCAGCGGGGCGATCATATCCCGTTCCTGCCGGGACAAGGCGATCACCTGCCGCAGATCGGCGGCCTTGCTGTTGATCTCGCGAATTTCCTGTTCCCGCTGCACCAGTTGTTGCTGGTAGATTTGCGTCTGGGATGCCAGACTTTGCATGTTGGCGCGGAAAGCTTCCAGTTCCTCGGTCACGCTTGTTGGCGTGCCTTTCATGACCTCGTCGGGAAATTCGGGGCTGGACTTTCCTTCCGCCTCCGCCTTCAGCCGGGAAATCGCCGCCAGCAGACCGAGATATTTTTGCTGGTTTGCCCCTAGCGATGACGCCGCATCGATATCGCGAATCTGCAACAGGACTTGTCCGGCGGCAACCTCCTCGCCTTCTTTTACCAAAAAGGCATCGACGATCCCGCCTTCAAGGGTCTGAACGACCTGCACCGCCGAAGACGGAATGATTTTACCTTCACCCCGGGTCACTTCGTCCAGCGTCGCGAAATTCGCCCAGACCAGAAAAACAACGAAAAACGTGACAATTGCCGTCAACAAAAGATGCGCCGATAGCGGTAGCGTCTCATCCGTCGTAAAAAATTTGTCGGCATGGGCCTGCGCCTTTTCAAGCTGGGCCGCCGCCCAGTTTTTTTGAATCTTCGCCCAGTCCTCGGTCTTGTTGATATCAAGATCCTCAACCTTGGCCTTTTTCTTCTGTTCCGGTTGCGGCTGCGCCGGTTTTTTTTCTGCGGGGTTGGTCATGCCTATGCTCCCGTATCTTCGGCGGAAGTGCCGTATTGGCGCGCCTGAAGTTTTTTAATGACGATGTCTTTTGGACCGAAATCGACAATGCGTCCGCGATCCAGCAACAAAATCTTGTCCACCAGAGTCAACATGCTGCCCTTGTGCGTAATCAGGATCATCGTTTTGTTTTCACACAAGACTTTCAGGCGTTTGAGCAAACGCTGCTCCGATGCCGGATCTAAAGACGCGGTTGGTTCATCAAGCACCAGAACCGGGGGATCGTAAAGCAATGACCGCGCAATCGCCACAGCCTGACGCTGACCGCCCGACAGGGCTTCGCCACGCTCCCCGACCTGGGTATCAAGACCAGCCTGCGAATCACGCAGGAATTCCATCACCCCCGCCAGTTCCGCCGCGCGCAAAACGGCACGGTCCGGGGCGGTTTCATGCCCCATGGTAATATTTTCGCGCACCGATCCGTAAAACAATTGCGGCGATTGCTGCACCGCGCCCACCGACCGGCGCAAATCGCCCGGATCGATCTGGCGGACATCGGTGTTATCAAGCTGCACCGAACCGCTTTCGGGCTGGTAGAGATTGAGTAACAGGCGCTCGATGGTCGTCTTGCCCGATCCGACCGCGCCGATAATCCCGATATGATCGCCGGGATCGACGGTAAAGCTGATGTGGTTCAGGGCCGGAACGGTTTGCCCCGGGTAATGGAACAAAACATCGCGGAATTCGACATAGCCGCGCACATCCGGCATGGAAATAAAATGTTTCCCCGTTGGACGCTCGACGGGCCGTTTCATCAAATCGTCAAGCTGTTTCAATGCCTGCCGCGATTGGTTCATTCGCGTCATCAGACCCGCCACTTGCGCCAGCGGTGCCAAGGCACGACCACCCAGCATGACCGAGGCAATCAGCGCCCCCATCGTCATCTCCCCTTCACTAATCAGATAAACACCGACAATGATGATGAACACGCTGGCGGCCTGCTGGATCAGCATGGCAAAGTTCAGCGCGAATGAAGAAATCTCCCGCGCCTTCATCGCCGTACCGGAAGCCTTGTCGTTCAGCTCTTCCCATTTGCGCTGGGTGTGGCCTTCGGCGGCCTGCACCTTGATCGTTTCCAGACCGGAAATGGTTTCGAACAGCAAAGCATTCTTCAGCGCGGATTCATTCATCGATTGCTTGATGACCCGCTCCAGCGGTTTTTGTAAGGCAAACCCCATGATAATGACAAGCGGCATTGCCGCCAGCGGCACAAGGGCCACAGGCCCGGCGATCACTGCAATCAGAGCGACAAAAAGAAGCGCAAACGGCAAATCGATAATGGCCGTCAGCGTTGCCGAGGTAAAGAAATCGCGCAGCCCCTCGAATTCCTTGACGTTACTGGCGAGAACGCCCGCGCTTGAGGGGCGGGCCGCCATGGTCATGCCCATGATCTGTTCGAAAATGGATGCGGACATTTTTACATCCGCCTTCTTTCCGGCATAGTCCAGAAATTTTGCCCGCAGGTTTTTTAAAATAAAATCGAACACAAAGACCGTGAGGACGCCTGCCGCCAGAACCCACAACGTATCGAAAGCCGAATTGGGAATAACGCGGTCGTAAACATTCATGGTAAAAAGCGGACTGGCCAGCGCGAACATGTTAATCATCACGGCAGCAACCGCCACTTCGCGATATATTTTTTTATGTTCCTTCAGGGCCGCCCAGAACCAGTCGCGTGTCGTATCGATGACCGCCGGTCCAGCCCGTTCGTCCACCCGGGCCACGGGACGGATATAAAAGGCGTATCCGGCATAAAGATGCTGTAATTGCCCCAGTGAAACCTGTTTCTTTTCATCCTCGGTTTCGGGGAACTGGATCAAAAACCGGGTTTCAGGATGAATCTCCGGTGCCTGCCCCACTTCTTTCGCGGGCGGGTGCTTGTCCGGATACTTGATATCCCACAGGATACAGGCATGGCCGTGTTCCAGAACCAGAACACATGGCAGAATCGGCGCAATAGCCAGCGCCTCCAGCGTACGTTCCACCAGACGCGCATTCAAATCCGCCCGCTCCGCCGCGCGGATAAACAGGGCCGGGGTAATGCCGGTGGTTGCAATCGGCAATCCAGCCGTCAGCGCCGCAGGCGAGGTGCGGCGTCCATAATGCCCGGCAATAATCCGCAAGGTCTCGACAAGGGGCGCGGAAACCGCAACCCGGTCCGCCTGTAGCGGCCACGCGCTTTCGGTGGCCTCTGCGGAAGGCGATTCTGTCGTGCCCGGTGCTGCGGGCCGTTCGGACGATGGGGATGATGACACAGGTCAAACCTTCCTGTTTGCGGAGCGGAAACACAAGCCTAACACAAAGCCGTCAGACGAGACTGCGGGAATTTCTCCGCTCCATTTTCAATCGGCTCCCCTTAAAAAACGCTGAAGAAAAACAGATAAATTCCATAACGTTATAAAAATTCTTCCTGCGGGGGGCCAGACTCATATGGGGTGGTCCGGAGAAACGGCAAGCGCCGCGGCGATCTCTTCCGGGCAGAAAAAAACCCGCCGGAAGCGGGTTTTTTCGCATGTGTTGTCAAAGCACAAAAATTCTACATCTTCGCCGCATTCGCCTCGCGGGGGTAAGCCACGCCCAGAGTCGGCAGCAATTCGCCCTTCAGGGCCAGCAGGCGATAAACGGCGAACATCTCGACAAATTCCGCATTCACCATATTGCTCTGGGAGACGAAGAGTTCGTTTTGCGAATCGAGCACATCCAGCAGGGTGCGGCGGTTCAGATCGAACTGGTCCTTGTATGCCTTTACCGTTTCCTGATTGGCCGCCGCCTGGGTTGCGAATTCACGCGCACGTTCGCCGGAAGACACCATACGCGCCCAGGTCGTGCGGACTTCGTTTTCGATGTTGCGGGCGGCCTTGGCGCGTTCTTCCTTGACTTGCGCTTCACGGCTGATGTGTTCGCGGACACGGGCGGTATCGATGCCGCCGCGATACAGGTTCCAGTTGACCACGACCAGACCCGAGGCTGAAGTATCCTCACCCTCAACCCCACCGAGATCTTCGCCGTGCCGTGCATTCAGTTGCAGATCGACCTGCGGATAGAAGAGGCTTTTGGCCCCTTCATATTCATGATTCGCCACCTTGATATCGGCTTCATAAATATCGAGCGTCGGGCTTTGGTGCAGCGAAACGCGGAGCTGGTCTTCCAGCGTCGCCGCCAGAGCATCGACGGGGACCATCGGCATGACCAGTTCCTGCGGCTGGTCGCCGACATCGCGAATAAAGGCCGCTTCGGCCACGCGCAAGGCTTCGCGCACACTGGATTCATTGGCGCGGGCGGAAGCCAGACGGGCGCGAGCCTGCTCCGTATCGGCCCCGGTGGAACGGCCAGACGACGCGCTGTCTTCAATTTGCTCCATGATCGATATGTGATCCGCGACGTTCTGGCGGGAAATGCGCAGCAATTCACGCTGGCGCAAAACGTCCAGATACGATTCGACGATGGAAAGACCGACCAGCTCCGACGCCTCGCGCACACGATGCGCGGCAGAAAGAACGCGGGCCTGCTGACGCTTGTTCTCATACTTCGTTTCAAAACCGTCAAACAGCAATTGCGTCAGGGTCAGACCGGCCTGATAGCGGAAATGCGTTTCCGAATCATCGCCGTCGCCATCGCCGCGCGTTGCCGCGTTGTCGGAATATTCCGGTCCGAAATCGCCGCGAAAATCGATCGACGGACGATATAGGCCCCGCGCCTGCCGCAACTCTTCATCCGTGGCGCGGCGGTTATTGGCATTGCGGGTATATTCGGGATTGGTGCTGACGCCGAAGGAAACCGCCTCGGCAACACTAACCTTCCCCGGCAAGCCCCCTGCGGGCGCGGCGGCGGCAGGATTGACCTGCGCCAGCATGCCCGTATCAATCGCCGTTGCCGTCGCACCATCATGTTCAACCACGGTCAGGGGCGCATATTCCGTTTTCTGGTCCGCCGCATGCGACGCCGCCGCGATCCCCCATGACAAAACGGCAACAGACGCGCCAAACGCTAAACGTGAGATCAGGCGTGCAGACATTTCAATATTTCCCTTCGGTTTTGCTTCAAAACACAGGTCCGACCGCGCCCTTGCGGAGACCTGCAAAATGGCCAAGGCTATCGCCTTCATATGACTGGGTTTTTAGCCTGAAACCGCCTTGCTTTCCAGCTTTATTTTCCGATGTCCGCTATCTTCTGGCGCGGAGGCTTTTTCGAAGAGGTCTTGTTTTTCATAACTTTATTCTACAAAAAACGGGCAGTTGCCTGTGCAAACCGCCCGTTTTTTTAAATCGTTCGCATAACGCCTAAACCGTCGTCAGACTCCCGCTCGCCAGCAGGTCGTTCAGCGTGACGCCGTGAACGCCTTCCAGCACCACCACGGATGTCGCCCCGGCGGCATTGCCCGCCCCCGTCAGGTCGATCTGGATCACCGTACCCTGCGCCGTGTCCGTAGCGAAGACGAAGTTGGTGATCGCATCATTGACCGGGTCAAACCCGACATCGCCGAGCAAGGCCGACAGGTCGAGGACGTCGCCTTCCGTAACATCGAAATCACCGATCGTATCAAAACCATCCGTGATCGCGTTGTACTGGAACGTGTCCGCGCCGCTGCCGCCGTAAAGGAGATCATCCCCGGCCCCGCCGATGATCAGATCGTTTCCTTCCTGACCGAAGATCAGGTCGTTCCCGACACCGCCTTCCAGACGGTCATGACCGCCGGAACGGGCTGCACCGCCGTCGCCAGTCGCTTCCACCGCCAGAGATTCGGCATTGGCGCGGATATAGGCCAGCGTATCGGCACGGGTCCAGTCTGGTTTGACCGGGCTTTCTCCGGCCTCGAGACGGGCGAAGACATCCCATCCGGAACCGGGCAGCGCCGTCAGACCGAAACTTGCGGCCACAGCATCGGTAAACAGGGCATCGCCGAAAATAATATCGTTGCCGTCGCCGCCAACAAGATGATCGTCGCCCACGGCTGCCGGCCTGTTCAGCGGATTGGTCGCCGCCAGCGCCGCATCCAGATCCTGCGGGTCGCGTACATTCAGGGCAACACCGTCAGAGTCAAGTGCGGCAATATTCGCCAGCGTGCTGGACCCGATATTGATCCCGACGCCGATAACTTCGTCGCTGAGCGCCTTGATCGTCGCGATCTCATTGGTACCGTCCGCCGTTCCGTTCAACTGCGCCATCACCTGAGAAAGCGTGCCGCTGGTCGCCGTGCCGCTATTGTTCACATAGTGATTCGGCTCCCCGTCGCTGACGAAATAGCTGATCGTCTCGGCGCCGGGGATCGGGGCGCTGCTTTGCAACCAGTTGATCGCGGACTGCAACGGCGCTTCGTAGTTCGTCCAACCGTTGCCGGTCAGGTTGTTCAGGAAGGACACGACGCTGTTATAGCCGCCATCCGTCGTCACCGTGAATTCCCCGGTCTGGGTAATTCCGGTTGCAAACGTAATCAGCTTCACCTTGATCGTGCCGTTGTCATAGGCGCTGAAATCCTCCATCAGATTTTTCACCGCCTTGGTCAGCAGGGAAATCCGCGAATTCGCATCTGTTTTCGACCCCATGCTGCCGCTGACATCCAGCATCATGACGATGTTGTAATCCTTTACCTGATTGACGATGGTCGCACCACCAACATCCCCGACAAGGATATCGCCGGCCCCGGCCCCGTTCATCGTGCCCACACCCGTACCAACCCTGTACGGGATGGTCGAGCCAGCGGCATCATCGACATTTTCCCCGACAAGGAAGACAGGAACCGCGCATTGGATATCCAGCTTCGCCGTATCGGTATCGCCATCGGAGTCGCGCAAGGTATAAACGAACTGGTCATCGGCGCATCCGCACACGACCGTTTCCGTCTCAACAGTCCCGGTCAGCTTCAGGCTGGCTTCGGTTGCCACGCTGGTGGCACGAATGCCGATGATCGCATCGTCCAGATCGGCCAGGCTCAGGCCCGCAATCTCGAAGGTCGCCTGAGTGACATCGGCATCACCGCCGCCAACCGACCCAAGAACACGCGCATAATCAAAACCGTTGCTGATGCCGCCCATATTATTGGAGGAATCCCCAACCGAAAAAATCGGACCGCCATCGCCGCCAATATCGAGGAAGAACCCGTTCAGATCTCCCGTACCGTTGACCAGTTGCAGGGTGAATTCAACCCCGGTCGCGGTCTGCACCGCATTGACCGTGAATTCAGTGCCCGTCGCCGCATCGCGCAGAACGAGCGTATTCATGGTTGTCGTCATTCCCGCCCCCGGAAGCAGGGTATAGGTGTAGGACCCGTCGGCGGCGATTTTCAAAACCCCGTCCTTGCCCGTGATGGTTGCAAATCCCGTGGCCGGAACATCGACAACCGTCGTGCCAAACTGGACCTTGGAAACCGCGTTCGGTGTATCCTGACTGAGCGTATCATTGGACAGGACATTCCCGGTTACGAAACCGATGCCCATATCGACCGTGGCGGCATCATCAACCGCGACGACGCCATCATCCAGAACATCGATCCGGATCGTGGTATTGGCACTGTCGCCATCGCTGTCCGTGGCACGCACGCCGAATTGTAGGCGGATTGCGTCGTTATGGTTGGCCGTATCCGGATGATCGAGCGTTCCGGTCAGGTCGAATGTATACTGACCGTTGCTTTCCAGCGTCAGGGTAAAGATCGTCTCGGTCCCGGCCTTCCCGGTATAGACATTCCCGGTCTGGGTCACGAGAACCGGAATGCCTTCTGATTTCAGCGGAATAGCCGCGCTGAACCCTCCGGTCGCGGAGAACGACCCCGGCGTATCGTTGCCGAAATTCGCCGTCACCGCGCCGCTGGTACTGACCGTTCCGGACACCAGAGCGGTTTCGTCAACGACCTTGACCGCAGGCTGCGCGACGATCGGCTGGTCGTCCGGCGTAATGGAAATCGCCAGCGTTTTGGTCGCAAAATTGGTGTTGTCGCTCAAATCGACTTCGGCACCGCCAAGGCTGGTCTCGGCATTATTGACACGGACGGTCAGGTTGAAGTTTCCGCTGAAACTGTCCGGACCGCTCAATTGCAGACCAGCAACCTGCGCCGGGGTAAATGTCCAGACACCGCCGCCGAGACTGGTTCCCTGATTGAAAGAGAACCCGGCAGGAACGCCACTGATCTGGTAACCGGTGATGGTCTCCGACCCGTCGAGATCGGTCACGGCGGAAGACAGGCTGATACTGACCGGATTACCCTGCTCGACCGTCCCGGCGCTGGCGTTCAACGTTGGCTTGTCGGCGACCGCATCAGTGATGATCTGGAAGCCGTCATTGACGATTGCGCTTTGGCCTGTAACGGGTTCGGTCGCCTTGGCCGACGCATTCAGGCCCGTCAGGTCGAGATCGGAATTCGCCGGCGGCGCAAACGTCAGACCGCCATTGTAATTCTGGCCGGCCGGAAGGGTAATCGTCCATGTGCCGGTCGCTGGCGTATAGGTCCCGTTTGTATTGGTCAGTGTCCATGTCGGGTCAATTCCCGTCACCGTCACGGTCAATACCTGCGTCGCCGGACCGGCCGGGTCAAGTGTTGCCACGATCGGCACAAACACGCTGCCGTCTTCCTTGACGATCACATCATCGATATTGTTGTTGACGGTGATCGTCGGCGGCAGAATGACAGGGGCTTCGGCGTTCAGCGTCAATGTCGCCAAAGACGGATCGCCATCCGCATCGGTCAGCGTATAGGTGAACACATCGGTCGAGGGCTTCTGATTGCCGATAGGGTTGCTTCCAGCAAGTGCAGCATCCAGATCCTGAGGATTTTGTACGTTCAGAGCAACGCCATCGGAATCAATCAGGGCAATATTTGCCAACGCGCTGGCAGTAACATTGATCCCGACACCAATGACTTCGTCGCTCGCAGCCTTGATCATCGAGATTTCATCGCTGCCATCGCTGCCGCTCAACTGGCCGATCACGGTCGCGAGATTGCCCGTCACCGCGTTTCCAGAAGCATTGATATAGGTGTTCGGCTGTCCGTCACTAACGAAATAGCTGATAGTCTTCACATCCGGAGACGTGTTCGCATTGATCCAGTCGAGCGCCGATTGCAACGGCGCTTCGTAATTGGTGTTTCCGTTTCCGTTCAACGTGTTCAGGTAATTCAGAACATTTTGAAATCCCGAATCGTCTGTCACATTGAATGTCACGCCAGCACCAGCGTTAGTGCCGAACGGAACCAGATGGACCGTCACCGTGCCATTATCGTAATCGTGGAAATCCGACATCAGGTTTTTCACTGCGTTCGCCAGCAGGGATATTTTCGACGTCGCGCTGGTGTTTGAACCCATGCTGCCGCTGACATCCAACATCATCACCACGTTATAATCCTGTGCGGGGGCCGTCGGGCTGCCATCGAGGACATAGGTGTATGATCCATCGGATTTAATGGTCAGGGTTCCGTGGTCACCCTTGATGGTCGCATCGCCAGTACCGGGAACAGAAACGGTCGTCGTCCCGAAGGAAACCGCCGTAACCTTATTCGGGACATCCTGCGAACCGAGGTCAGCAGCGCCGATATTATCCGCATTCAGGCCGGAAATGACGTTCCCGTCGGTCCCGCCATCCAGCAGGTCAAAATTATTGATATCGTCATTCGCTTTCGGTGCATCGTCCAGAACATTGATGACGACATTGCCGGTGACGGCATCGCCATCACTATCCGTCGCGCTGACCCCGAAGCTGAGGGCCAGCGATTCGTTGGTGTCAGTTACATCCGGATGATCGATCACCCCGGTCAGGTTGAAGGTATAGGTGCCATTCGCGTTCACCTGAAGCGTGAAAATCGGGTCCGTTCCTGCAACACCTGTGTAGGTGTTACCGGTCAGGGTCACATCCACCGGAACGCCGTTCGATGTCAGCGGAATTGCAGAAATGAAAGCGCCCGTCGCGCCAAAAACGCCCGGGGTATCGCTGCCGAAATTGGCGGTCATAGTGTGAGAAACGCTAACCGTTCCTGTCGCGGCCAGATCGGTTTCATCGACTGTTTTCGTTCCCGGCTGGAAATTCTGCGGAACGTCATCGGGCGCAACCGTCACGGCCAGAGGAACAGTCACGGAAGTATCGTTATCGGTCAGATCATATTCCGACCCGCTCAGGCTCACTTCCGACGCATAGGTCGTGACGCTGAGGTTGAGCGTCCCGCTGAAGCCCGTGGGCGGGTTCAGCTTCAGGCCCGTCAACTGGGCCGGCGTCAGTTGCCAGACACCGCCGCCAAGATCCGTCCCCTGATTGAGGCTCGCCCCGGTCGGCAGACCGGAAACGCTCAGGTGTGTAATCGCTTCGGACCCGTCGAGATCGGTCACGGATGTCGCGATATTGAGATCAATAGCGCGGTCTTCCTCCCCACCAGGGGACGATGCCGTAAGAATCGGTGTGTCAATCACCGCGTCAGTAACGATATTAAATCCGTCCGTGGCCTGTGCGCTGGTGCCCGAAGCCGGTTCAAACGCCGTGGCTGTCGCAACCAGACCGCTCATGTCGATATCAGAATCCGCTGGCGGGGTGAAGGTCATCACCGTGCTCAGGTTCTGGCCAGCAGGCAAGGTCACGGTCCATGTACCAGAAACCGCGTCGTAAGTGCCGACAGGGGCGCTGAAACCCCATGCAGCATCGATTCCGGTCACGGTCACGGTCAGAACTTCACTCGGGGCCGCATCCGCGCCAAGATTGGCAACAATCGGCACATCCACCGAACCGTCTTCCTTGACACGCGCATCATCCACGCCGCCATTGACCAGAATATCCGGTGTATCCACCACTGGTTTCCATGTCAGGACCAGTGCGTCATTATTGCTGTTGGTGTCGTTCCCCAGATCGAAATCCGTATCGCTCTTGTTGGTTTCGGCATTAAACGTTGTCACATCCAGCGTAATCGTACCGTTAAATCCGGTCGGCGGGGTGACACTCAGCCCGGCCAGTTGCGCCGGGGTCAGGGTCCAGATTCCGGTTCCTGCATCATAGGTTCCCGCAGACAGGGTGAACCCGGACGGAAGATTGGCAATCTCGATACGGGTGATGCTTTCAGAACCATCCACATCGGTCACAGCCGTCGTAATCCCAACAGGCAAAACCGCGTTTTCCAGACCCGCAGCATCCTGCGTGGCCAGTGTCGGCACATCGGCAACCGCGTCAGTAACGATATTAAATCCGTCCGTGGCCTGTGCGCTGGTACCCGAAGCTGGCTCAAACGCCGTCGCGGTCGCGACCAGACCGCTCATATCGATATCGGAATCCGCAGGCGGGGTGAAGGTCATCACCGTGCTGAGATTTTGCCCCGGCGGCAAGGTCACGGTCCATGTACCAGCAACCGCGTCATAAGTGCCGACGGGAACGCTGAAGCCCCATGTCGTGTCAATTCCGGTCACGGTTACGGTCAGAATTTCATTCGGGGACGCATTCACGCCGAGATTGGCCACAACGGTTACGTTTACCGTGCCGTCTTCAAGCACTTGCGCATCATCCACGCCGCCATTGACCAGAATATCCGGCGTATCAACCACCGGCGTCCATGTCAGTGTCAGGGGTCCGGTGTTGCTGTTGGTGTTGTCGGTCAGATCCTGTTCGTCACCGCTCAGTGTCGATTCGCTGTTATAGGTGGTCACATCCAACGTGATTGCCCCATGGAATCCGGTCGGCGGGGTGACACTCAGCCCGGCCAGTTGCGCCGGGGTCAGGGTCCAGATTCCGGTTCCTGCATCATAGGTTCCCGCAGACAGGGTGAACCCGGACGGAAGATTGGCAATCTCGATACGGGTGATGCTTTCAGAACCATCCACATCGGTCACAGCCGTCGTAATCCCAACAGGCAAAACCGCGTCTTCCAGACCCGCAGCATCCTGCGTGGCCAGTGTCGGCACATCGGCAACTGCATCGACAAAAACATTGACCGGCCCGGTCTGGGACGAAGACAGGCCGTTGACGGTGCTGGTATTGGTGACGGTCACAACCAGATTCGGCAAATCAACATCGCTGTCCGCCGGGGGCGATAGCAACGGACCGCCTGAAAAAGTCCCGCCACCGGGCATGTCATGCGTCCACGTTCCGGTCGCGGCATCGTATGTGCCGCCATTGGGATCGACCGTCCATCCGGCAGGAATGCCGCTCAATGTTACGGTTGTATCGACATTGGCGAATCCGTTGGAACTGGCGACAATCAAAAGCTGAACCGTTCCGTCTTCCTTCACGAACACATCCTGCGTTTCAAAACCCGGCGTGCCCGGAGGCTGCGGCGCGGGATCGCTTTCGGCGAAAACGCGACCATCGAATTGCGGCAAGCCAAATTGCAGCGCCGTCGGGCCAATCGGTCCGACAGGAGCGGGGGAGCCCAAAGGCGCGGAATCGACACTGCTTTGGAAACCGAAACCACCGCGACCCCCGGCGGCACCCGTTTCACCGGCGGCAGGTTCAACCTGCGCCAGTTCTTCGGCCAGTTGCGCCATCTCGGGTTCGGCGCGGACATCTTCCTTCCCGGCCAGACGCGACCATTCCAGCAATTCAATCCCGTCAATGACCAGCCCCCCGGCAATCTTCATGACTGGCGGTGTGGTAGAAAACATAGCCTGTTCGTAATTCTGCAAGACAACGGTCCCGCCATTGGCGAAGGTCAGGATGAGCGTACCGTTTTCAAGATGCGTTTCCTGCGACTTGGGGTCGAATTCCAGCACATAAGTCTGGCCCGGGACGAGCGTGAATTGCAAAACCGTCGCAGGCTGCGGACCGACAATCACAATCTCCGGGTTAGCGGTATCGTCGAGTGTGGCAGCAACCGCCCCGCCGGAAAGCGTTGCAAAAAGCGCCGCAGCATCGATCTGATCGCCATCGGCAAGTGCTATCTTCGCGCCCTGCGCCGCCATATCCTTGAAGTTTTCAATAACGAGCATAGCCCCGTCGGTTTTTGTAATCACCAAACCACCCGATGCGCTCAAGGCCATCCCCTTGATATCCGCCGTCGTCAGCGCCACCGTCAGGGGCTCTGTCTGTGTCGCGGCTGCGTTGTCTGCTGCGGATATGTTTTGGGCCATCGTCTTGATCTCCTTGATATTTTTATTGTTCCGGATCAGGCGCGCACACGCATGCCCGCCGCCCGGAATGAAGGGAATGGCGCAGTTTTATATGAATCATCCCCCCCTGTCAAACATTATTATGTGAAACATGAGCTTTTTCTTGTGTCTGTGCGCATGCTTTTGCGTACCCCCGGCCCCCTTTGTCCTCCGGCGGACCTCCATCTTAAGGGAAAGAGCCTTTACAAAACGTTATTGCTCCTGCAATCCGCCCACCAGAACGTATTTGACGCTTAAGAAATCCTCTATCCCGTAATAGGACCCCTCCCGCCCGAAGCCGGATTCCTTGACGCCGCCAAAGGGGGCCGATTCGGTCGACAGGAACGGTTCATTGATTCCCACCATGCCGTATTCCAGCGCCTCGGCGACACGGAACGCCTGCCCCAGTTCGTTTGTGTAAAAATACGACGCCAGCCCGTAGCGCGTATCATTCGCAAGGCGGATGACTTCCGCCTCATCCCTGAACCGGAAGATCCCCGCCACCGGCGCAAAAGTTTCCTCGGCATTGAGCAACATGTCGGCGTTCATCCCAGTCAGCACGGTCGGTTCAAAAAACAAATCCCCGGCCCGGTGCGGCTTCCCGCCCGTGACCAGCGTTGCACCCATGGCGACGGCGTTGTCGATATGCTGCTGCGCTTTTTGCAGCCCCGCCGCGTTAATCAGCGGCCCCATCTGCACGCCTTCCCTGTCGCCGGACCCGACCTTCAGCGCCGCGACACGTTGCGCGAATTTTTCAACGAAGGCATCGTGAATGCCCTCCTGCACATAAATGCGGTTGGCGCAGATACAAGTCTGCCCTGCATTCCTGAACTTGCTGGCCATCGCCCCGTCCACCGCCTTGTCCAGCGTAGCGGAATCAAAAACGATAAAGGGCGCGTTCCCACCCAGCTCCAGCGATACTTTTTTCACCGTCGATGCGCATTGTCGCATCAGAATTTTTCCCACTTCAGTCGATCCGGTGAAGGAAAATTTCCTCACCACCGGATGCGTCGTCAGCACCTCGCCGACGGCGGGCGTCGTCTGCAACGATGCCGTGACGACGTTGAACACACCCTTTGGCAAACCCGCCTGTTCCGCCAGCACCGCCAGCGCCAGCGCGGACAGCGGCGTGTCTTCTGCAGGTTTCAGCACCGCCGTGCATCCGGCGGCAAGGGCGGGGGCGACTTTTCGGGTAATCATGCTCGATGGAAAATTCCACGGCGTGATTGCCGCAACCACGCCGACCGGCACTTTGTTCACAAGGACCCGCGCATCCGCCTTGTGCGTCGGGATCGTATCGCCGTAAACGCGCCGGGCTTCTTCGGCATACCATTCGACAAAGGCCGCCGCCCCCATCACCTCGCCGCGCGCCTCCGCCAAAGGCTTGCCCTGTTCCGTAGTCAGCAGGAGAGCCAGATCATCAGCGCGCGCCGCGATCAGGTCTGCCCAGTTGCGCAAGATACGCGACCGCTCCTTGGCCAGTTTCCCACGCCATGCGGGAAACGCCGCCTGCGCCGCGAACACGGCTCTTTCGGCATCAACCGCATCCATATCAGGGACGAATGCAATCTGCGCACCCGTCGCGGGATTGGTGACGGCAAAATTCCGGCCGCTTTCCGCGCCAACCCAGTCGCCGCCGATAAAGGCCTGCTCCCGCAAAAGATCCTGATATCCGGTCATGTCGCATTATCCTTCCATCTGTTATGGTGTGCCGTCGAATAGTAGAATGAAAGGCCCGTGGCAATGAAGCCCTTTTTCCGTGATTCCTCCCGCCTGCCCGCCCTGATCCGGGTTTTACTGCCGGTTCTGGCGATCCCGGCGCTGGGTGCCTTTGTCGGCCTGTCAACCCGGCAGGGTGTGGAGAGCTGGTACCAGACCTTGCAAAAACCGTCTTTCACCCCGCCGGACTGGGCCTTTGGCACGACCTGGACGCTGCTTTATGTCATGATGGGCCTGTCTCTCGGGCTGCTGTGGCAACGGGCCGGGGATATCCCCCGCCTCATCTTCCGGCTTTTTGCCCTGCAACTTGGTGTCAATCTGGTGTGGAGCTACCTGTTTTTCCAGATGCACTGGCTCTGGTTCAGCGTGGTGTGGATTGGCGGCCTGATCGGTCTGACCGCATGGCTGATCGGTGCGCTGTGGTGCCACCACCGTCTTTCCAGCTTGCTGCTCTGGCCCTATCTGGGTTGGCTGTGCTTCGCCCTAACCCTAAGCTTTGGTATAGCCCGCCTGAATAGCTAGGCTTTTCATAGATTCTCATTGAATGGCTGTACCAGTGTGGTTATTGTTGGGAGCCTGAAACCTTGGCACTCAATATTTTCACCTAGGCCCGGCAATATGGCATTTAAATTCGATAAGCTCAGCGTCCTGGTCGTCGAGGATACCCTGCCGATGCAAAAGCTCATCGTCTCGGTTCTGGAATCGCTTGGCGTCGGGCATGTCCACGCGGCGGATAGCGGTGAACGCGGCTTTGAAAGTTTCAGGAAACACAATCAGGATATCATCATCTCCGACTGGCATATGACGCCGATGGACGGCATCGCCCTGACCGAAGAGATCCGCAGAAACCAGCTTTCGCCAAATCGCATGGTGCCGATCATTTTGGTCACAGGCTACAGTGCGCTCGCCCGCGTGGCCGAAGCCAGAGACGCGGGCGTCACAGAATTTCTGGTCAAGCCGTTTTCCGCCAACGATCTGGCCAAACGAATCGCCTATGTCATCAACAAACCGCGTGACTTCATCGACTCCGTCGCCTATTTCGGACCCGACCGCCGCAGGCGCGCGCAACCCGACTACAAGGGCCCGTATCGCCGCCTGATGGATCAGAACGACAGCCAGACCGCCTCGAAATAATTGAAACATTCAAACATTTGAAACCCGCCATGAACCAGGATTTTCCTCCGCACAGAGTCCGCATTATAAAAGCAAGCCACCTGTTGCAAAGCAAGGTCGGTTCCGGCGAAATTGAAGACGCCAAAATTCAGAAAATGCAAAGAATCATCGACACGACGACGACAGATTTCGTGCCCATGGGGCTAAGGCTTCTCGAAGAACTCGCCGTTGTCCTGAAGAACGCGGAGCAGAAAACTGCCGATGAAGACTCCCTGATCCGGGCCATGGCGGCCCCGGTGATGCAGATCAAGGCCAATGCGTCCATGTTCCATTATGAACTGATCGGAACGCTGGCCTCGATCGTGCTTGATTTTCTTGAACACATCGACGGCCTCGACGATGCGGCGCTCGAAATCGTCAACGCCCACCACCAGACCTTATCCCTGATCCTCAACACAAAAATGTCCGGCATGGGCGGCGAACAGGGCGCCGCGCTGGAACGGGAACTGCGCGACGCCTGCAAGCGCTATTTCAGCAAGATGAGCCGGGGCGGCAGCACCCCGGATACACCCCCCGTCCTTTAAAAATCACAGAAACGACAGTCTTTTCGCCTGTTGAACCTGCGGCAAGGTGGCGATCTGCGTGAAAATGGAATCGGGCACGTTGCCGTCAACCGCAATCAGCGCCACCGCAACTGGCTGGCCGGGAATGCGGCCCAGACGGAAATCGGCGATATTCACCTTTGCATCCCCCAGCAACGTCCCGACCGCGCCGATCAATCCGGGCGTGTCGTCATTGCGGATAAACAGCATGCACGGTGAAACGGCGGCCTCCACTGGCACGCCTTCAATGCTGACAATTCTTGGCTCCCGGCCTGCAAACAGCGTCCCGCGAATGCTGCGCGTACCGTCCTCGCCGGTAATGGTCACGGTTATGGCCGTGTGCAGATCCTCGCAATTTTCTGTGCGGGTTTCCGAAACCGTAATCCCCCTGGACTTGGCGATCTGCGGCGCGTTGACCATGTTGACGCCGTCCATCACCGGGCGGAACAGGGCCGCCAGCACCATGGCGTTCAGCGGTTTGATATTCAGTTTCGCGACATCGCCTTCATATTCGATCTCCACGCGGGTCATCGCCGCATCCGCGATCTGCCCGGCGAAGCTGCCCAGTTGTTCCGCCAGTTTGAGATAGGGACGCAGGCGCGGCGCGTCCTCGGCTGAAATCGACGGCATATTGACGGCGTTCGCCACCGCGCCGTTAAGCAGAAAATCTGACATCTGCTCCGCCACCTGAATCGCCACATTAACTTGCGCCTCCGACGTCGATGCGCCCAGATGCGGGGTGCAAATCACGTTCGGATGGCCAAACAGGACATTCTGCGTTGCCGGTTCTTCTTCGAAAACATCCAGCGCCGCCGCCGCGACATGGCCGGAATCCAGCGCATCCTTCAGGTCCTTTTCGACGATCAGCCCGCCGCGCGCGCAATTGATGATGCGCACGCCTTTTTTCATCCGGGCGAAAGCCGCCGCATCGATCATGCCGCGTGTGGAATCGAGCATCGGCGTATGGATGGTGATAAAATCGGCGCGCGGATAAATCTCTTCCGGCGTATCCGCCTTTTCCACACCCAGTTCGCGGGCCCGATCCGCCGTCAGGAATGGGTCATAGGCGAGCACCTTCATCTGGAGCGCTAAAGCGCGATTGGCGACGATCGATCCGATATTGCCGCAACCGATAACACCCAGCGTTTTTCCGTACAGCTCGACGCCCATGTATTTCGCCTTTTCCCATTTCCCGGCGTGGGTCGATTCATTGGCCTGCGGGATCTGTCGCGCCATGGCGAACATCATGGCCAGCGCATGTTCCGCCGTGGTAATAGAATTGCCGAAGGGGGTATTCATGACAACAATCCCGGCCTCGGTCGCCGCCGGAACATCGATCGTATCGACACCAATCCCCGCACGACCAATCACCTTGAGGCGCGCCCCGGCGGCCCCGATAATATCGGCCTTTATTTTGGTAGAAGACCGTACGGCGATCCCGTCGTAATTCATGGCGATCCCGGCCAACTCTTCCGGGGACAGACCCGGCTTCACATCAACGTCGATGCCGTTATTCTGGAAGATCTCGGCGGCGCATTTGTCCATCTTGTCGGCGATCAGCACTTTAGTCATTCTTTTAAACCCTCTTTTCTATTATTATTTCTGTATTGGTTTGAGTTCAGGCGGCCTGCTCCAGCGCTTCCGCCTTTGTGGTCGCAAACGCCCAGTCCAGCCACGGCAATACGGCCTCCAGATCGGCGCTTTCCACGGTCGCGCCGCACCACACCCGTAATCCGGCGGGAGCCTTGGCATGCCCGGCAAGATCGTAGCCCGCATTTTCTTTTTCAAGACGCTTGGTCATCGCCTTGATGAAGTCCTGCCGCGCGGCATCGTCCTTGGCGGTAAACCACGGATCGGTGATTTGCAGGCATACTGCGGTTTTTGAACGCACACCCTCATCGGCGCACAGAAAATCCACCCAATCGGTTCCTGAAACCCAGTTCGCAACGATGTCGTAATTCGCCTGCACACGTTTTTTTAGGGCAGAAACGCCGCCAACACGCTCCACCCATTTCAGCGCATCGAGACAATCCTCCAGCGCCAGCATCGACGGCGTATTGATAGTTTCACCGACGAAAACCCCTTCGATCAACTTGCCGCCAGAAGTCAGGCGGAAGATTTTCGGCAAGGGTCGGTCCGGCGTATAGGTCAATAACCGTTCGACCGCGCGCGGCGACAACACCAGCATGCCGTGCGCAGCTTCTCCGCCCAGCACTTTTTGCCACGACCATGTCGTAACATCGAGCTTGTCCCACGGCAGATCATAGGCGAACACCGCCGACGTCGCATCGCAGAATGTCAGGCCCTTGCGGTCAGCCCTGATCCAGTCGGCATTAGGCACACGCACGCCCCCGGTGGTGCCGTTCCATGTGAAGACGACATCGCGCTCGCCACTATCAACCTGCGCCAGATCGGGAATCATCCCGTAATCAACGGCAAAGGTACGCGCATCGGGCAGCTTCAGATGCTTGGTGATATCCACCAGCCATTCTTCCCCGAAAGCTTCCCAGGCTAAAACATCCACACCGCGTTGCCCCAGCATCGACCACATCGCCATTTCAATCGCCCCGGTATCCGAAGCCGGAACGATGGCGATTTTGAAATCCGCCGGAATGCCCAGCAAGGCGCGGTGCCGCTCGATGACATCTTTCAAACGCGCCTTGCCCTCCGCCGCACGATGTGAACGCCCGGTAAAGGCATCTTCCAGCGCCGCCAGCGACCAGCCGGGACGCTTGGCGCACGGGCCGGAGGAAAAACACGGATTGGCAGGTTTCACAGTCGGCTTCACAATCATGGCAACACCCTTTTTTGAACGGATTATGTCCCCCAGATTTATGGATTTCTTTGCCATGTTGCAATCGCGAAATGTTTTTCATAATTTTTTACATTTCTTTAAGTTTTTTAGCGTAGTTTTTCAGGAAGAGCATCAAGGGGGACTGAAGCCATGCCGGAATTGCTGGGGTTTGAAATAAGGGACGAAAAAGTTCTCGCCCTCGTCAATTTTCCGGGGGCGCGAAAATTCACCCTGCTGCCCGGCGCATCCGCACCGGTCGTGACACCTCAGCCGCGCACGGCCCGTTACGATATCGAAGGTGTGCGACTCCAGACCATCCAATGCCGCGAAAACAACAAGGACCCCGGCTTCTGGGCCATGGCAGAAGAAATGACCAGCGAACGGCAGCAACGCCTCGACCATATCAGGACACATGGGGCCAGCGATGTCTTGAGCATCTTCATGCAGGCCGCATATCAATCTGCGCCCGCAGAACAGATTTTTGTCCCTGGTCCTGCTGCGCCCCGGCACGATAACGGCATGAAGCATTAGGCACAATAACGATTTATGCTAGGATAACCCGTCACACAACTGGCGGGTTTTTTCTTCTGATGCATTTCGTCCTGACCCTGATCGCCGCCGATAAGCCGCTGAACACGGCGCATCTGGCTGCAATAACCAATTTTCTGGATTCGCAAGGCGTCGCCCTTGCGGCCCCGCCGCGCTGGCTGAACCCGCACAAGGCAGCGGACCTGTATACGGCGCAACGCCCTAATCCCGTACAAATGAAGGCGCTGCGCGGGATACTGGCGGCAGACCGGATCGACATCCTGGTCAACCGCAGTGAAGGGCGGAAGAAAAAACTTCTGCTCTCCGATATGGATGCGACCATTCTGGCCAATGAAACCCTTGATGATATTTCCGACACAATCGGACTGGGCGACGCATGCCGAATCATCACCGACAAGGCCATGCGCGGGGAAATCGACCTGATTACCAGCATACGGGAACGTGTTGCCCTGCTGAAGGGGCTGCCCGAATCCACGCTGGCAGACATTCTGGCGCGGGTCACCTATAACGACGGCGCGGAACTGCTGGTGCGCGGCATGGCGCAACAGGGGGCCGTTTGCGTTCTGGTTTCCAGCGGCTTCACCTTCTTTACCTCCGCCGTGGCGCAAAATACCGGTTTTTCGCACCATCACGGCAATACCCTTGAAATCAAAAACGGCGTTTTGACGGGAAATGTCCTTGATCCAGTTCTCGACAAACACAGCAAACTGGCATTCCTGAACCACTACGCCGATGAACTCGGCCTCGACGAATCGGAAATCATGGCGATCGGCGACGGGGCCAATGATCTGCTGATGCTGCAGGCGGCCGGATTCGGGGTGGGCTACCGGCCAAAGCCGATTTTGGCAGAATCGCTCGATAACCAGTTGCTCTATTGCGACCTCAGCGCCGCCCTCTACGCCCAAGGACTCGTGCCAAACCTGCATTGATGCCGGATTAGGGGAATTCAGAGTCCTTTAATAAATCCCTGTCATGATTTACACTGCGCGTTCGTTCCATCCGTTTCCGGATCATCATCATGTCGAAAAAAAATTTTACCGTTTCTGACGACCAGCTTGAAGAATCGATTGGAAAATACTGCCGCGACTATACCGCGCTGGCGCGGCAGAACCGCTTCGACCCAATCACCGGGCGGGATGAGGAAATCGATCAGGTCATTTTAATCCTGCTGCAAAAGGGGCGCAAGAACGCGGCCCTGCTGGCCCCGGCGGGGGTCGGTAAAACCGCCCTTGTCGTCGGACTGGCGCAAACGATCGTCAAGGACGCGGTGCCGGAATATTTAAAAGATGCAAGGGTCATCGAACTGGAACTGCCCAGTATGGCCGCGGGGACATCATCCATCGCGGAATTCCAGGGGCGCTTCGTCCCCATCTGCAAGGGGATCGCTGAACGCTATCACGATCCTGATTATCCCAAAATGGTCATGTTCATCGATGAAATGCATACCATCATGCCAACCTGCGAGAGCAGCTCCTACAAGGGCCTGTCCGAAGTTTTGAAGCCCTATCTGACCGTGGGGAATTTGCACATTATCGGCGCAACCACCCTTGACGAATACAGGGTTTACGTCGCGTTCGATCCCGCCATGGACCGCCGTTTCCAGCGTATCAATTTGAAAGTGCCGAATGCGGAAGAAACGCTGCACATCATGCATGCGTTGCGCGGCGGGTTTGAAAAACACCACGGCATTTCCATTCCTGACGAAGAACTGGCGCGTATCGTCAAACTGACCGAAGAACATTTGCGCCGCCGTTATCAGCCGGATAAATCAATCGTGATGATGGACGCGGCCTGCGCCTACCATGTCAAGATGCACGGGCGCGGCACGGCGCTTGAAAAAAAATCCGTCTATTACATGATTTCAAAGGAATGCGGCGTTCATCCCGATGCGCTGGAATAAAACCGCCCCAGAAGCGCCCGCGCATCGTTGCAATGAAAATCGACATAGCCGGGAATATCCTCCGGCGCCTGCCCATGATGGACCAGAACTGTCGTCATGCCCATCTCGTGCGGAACACGCAGGTTTTCGATTGTATCTTCCACCATCATCACATCCTGCGGATTGCGGTTGATGGATGAAAGGGCCATTTCAAACGGCCTGCGGCTGCGTGCCTTGCTTTCGAAGTCGTAATTTTCAAAACCAAACACCTGCTCGTCAGGGAACCATTTTTTCAGACCCAGATGATTGAGGACATTGATCGCCCAGTTGCGCGACGCGTGGGTAATCAGGGCATGATCGTGAACGGTTTTTGAAAAAACGGATTCCGTCTCGCGGCAAACCCCCACCACCGAATGATCCAGATACTGATCCAGAAGCGGATGGAGGCTGTCGAAGGGGATATTGTATTTTTCGATAAAGACTAAACAGCTATGGCGGCTTTCTTTAAACGACCGCGCGGCCAGAGTCATGGCCTCCTCAAGGCTAAGATCGACGCCGAGCGTGAGAACCGCACGGGCAACGGCAGCATTAAAACCGTCATAGACCGCCTGTGTCTCCGGATAAAGCGTGTTGTCGAGATCCCAGAGAATCCCCTTGATATCGATTAAATCTGTTTTCATACCCCCATTATAAGGCTTTTTTAGCCCGTTTCTACAGGCGCGCCTGAAATATTTTAAACCCCTGCCCCTCATGCCGTTTTTCTACGGAAGAAAATTGATCCTGCAAAATTTTTTCATAGGGCAGATGCGCATTTGCAACCATCAACAACACGCCCCCGGGCTTCAGCCACGCTGCGGCGCAGGAAATAAAATCCTGCCCCAGTGCAACCGCTTCCGTTTTTCCCCGGTGAAAGGGCGGATTCATAATCACCCAATCCGCCTCTTTCCGCGCAGGGGTTTTGGTGAAATCCTTCCAGCCAATCTCCACCGCCGTTGCACTACCGCACGCCGCTACATTGCGGCGGCAGGCTTCCACGGCGTGAAAATCAACATCGCAGGCCAGCAGCCGCGCCGCATCCGGATTGCGGCGAAGAACTTCACAGGCCAACACGCCATTCCCGCAACCGGGATCGACAAAAACCCCGTCCTGCGCCTGCGGGACAAAAGGAATCAATAACGCCGTCGCCACGTCCATCCGGTCCCAACTGAAAATGCCGGGCCGGGTCCACATGCCGCTCCCGGCATGGTATTGCGGGGCCGCCTTCTCGATCCATGACACGGGCAGCGCCGCAAGATCCGCCTGCCGCGCCCACACGATCCGGCATTTATGCTTGGATGCCATCTGCAATCCGGCGCAAAAGGGGCTCATATCGCCCGCAATACGGTGTCCGCCGCTGTCATTGGCGGCAGCCACGACCAATACGCCGTCCTCCCCAAGCAATGTCGCGGCCTGCGCAATCAGCCCCAACGCCGCATCGCGCTGTTGCGGCAAGGCCAGAAAAATTGTGGCGAACGTCCCGTCGGGGACAACCGGAGCAACATCATATCCGGAATCCGCCCAGCAATCCGCCGCCCACTTGTCCCAGTTCCAGCAAACCGTCCGCGCCGCAGGAAACGTCCCGGCGACGCCCCCGGGGCGCATATTGATTAAAAGAATCCGCCCCTGCACAGGAAACGCAATGTCCCCGGTTTCGAGCGGATAGGTCAGGGCGCGGAAAACATCATCGGTCATGACGACAGAGTATCGTGTTTCTTAAGAAAAATCCGGCAAAATTTCTGCCTGTGCCAGAAAGGAAAACCGCGAGGCCGGGTGGGTTTGGCCTCGCGATTCCATAGCTGATCCGGATTTAATCGTTCATTGTGGTTCAGCCAAACTCGGGATGCGTCAGGCAACCACCAGATGGCCGCTGCCCAGCAGATCCGCCAACGTATCGCCGCCAAGGCCGCCGTCAAACGATACCAGTTGTACGAACACGCCGTTGCCCGTCGCGCTGATTTCAACGATATCGTCCGCCCCGCTGGACGTCAGACGCACAAAATCCTCCAGTGCCGCACTCAACGGATCATAGCCCGACAAAACGCTGCTGATATCGAGTCTGTCATTCTTCGCCTTGGAAAAATCATAAATATGGTCGAGCAGGCCATCACTGGCGGTAAACCGGAATGTATCGGCCCCTGCGCCGCCATAAAGGTGGTCCGCCCCCTGACCGGCAATCAGGACATCGTCCCCGAAACCGCCGTAAAGCGTGTCATTCCCCGCGCCGCCATTCAGGATATCGTTATCCGGGTTGCCGATCATGGTGTAGCTCCGGCTGTCCACGCGGATATCCATCACAACATCTTCAAAATCCGCATCACCGAGATTGCGTAAATCCTCAAAACCGACCCGCATCACCGCCGGATCGCCGTCGACAACGCCGGAAACGGTATGGATCTTGCCGTCATCATTCAATCCTGCACCGTCGCCCGCAAGGGAGCTGTGATAGACATTGACGCGAAATTCCGTCCGGGTAGCACCGTCATCGAACACCAAAGAAACCTGCGCACCGTCATCGGTTATTTTGGCAACACGTTCGTTGACGCCGCCGAAATCATAAACGAACTGCACCGTTCCACTTGAAAAATCAGCATGGCGAAACGCCTGATCGGTATTCCACCCGTTGGCGACGATAAACAGCCCCAGCGCATCGCCCGCGTTACCGCGATAATCATAAGTGAAATTATCGCCGTAACTTTGCATATGCTGGTTTTTGAAAATGATCTCGACGTTTTCGATGCTTCCATCCGCCCCGACGACATAGGCGCCGATTGCGTTGCGATATCCGGCCTCGCTGAACATATAGGTCATCTGTACGGTCGTGGCGTAGCTGATCTGGAGGTTGGATTCAACGACTCCGACATTTTCCGCCGGGACATGAACATGACCGGGCTGGCTTTGCAACTGGAACGGATAGAGACTGCCGACAAAACTGTGGCTCAGGGTGACGGTATGGGTAAAATCGTTCGGATTATCGGCGGACCCGTTTCCGCCATACAATATATCGTCACCATCCCCGCCATTCAGCGAATCGTTGCCAAACCCGCCATACAAGACATCATTGCCCGTACCGCCGTTCAGGACATCGTTTCCGGCATCGCCCCAGATCAAATCGTCGCCGCCATCGCCGTTCAGTGTATCATGACCATCCCCGCCATTGATCGTGTCATTGTGATTGCCGCCATTCACGATATCATTCCCTGGCCCGGCATCGATAATATCGTTACCGTCAAAACCGTTGATCGTATCGTTACCCACATTGGCCCAGATCAGGTCATCCTGGGCGCCGCCATCGATGAAGGTATTGCCCATGACCAGCGTCGCATCCGCCAGAATGATGACGTCGCCACCCGCCCCGGCCACGAAGCGTTCGATATTCTGTACCGTCGGGGCCCCTGTGCCGTCATCCAGCACAAGGACATCACCGAGATTGCTCATCAGCAAGGTGTCCGTGCCCGCGAGCCCGTCATAGGTGTTGTTGTTGACGTAGTATGTATCGCTGACGCTGATAACCGCGCCGCTATAGGGATTGACGAAGGTCGCGTCGTACTGGGCGACCGTACCGTCCATAATGATAACGTCATTGCCGTTGGTGCCGCTGATCGGTGCCATGATTGTTTTTAGTCTCCCCCACTCACATCCGCACGGATCACCTCTTCGGGCCTGCCCACACGGTTTGTTTGTTTTTCTTTTGTTTCACACGCGCCCTGCTGCCGATCCCCCTCGCAGAGCGCATTCTTCTAATATACGGCAGATTGATTAAAGATTTATGTAAATGATAAATGTATCTCTCGGAATATCAATCTGAGAATGGCTCTCAGGCTGTAAAACGCCGGGAATGAAGGATTCTGCGGCTATTTCCTTCCGGAACATTGACCGCCTCTTCCATTCCGGGCCATAGTCGCCACCATTATGAATCATGCAGCCCCCATCTTCCGGAACCATCGCGGCAACCTGACCGAAGGGCGGATTCTGGACCATTTGATCCGGCTCAGCGTACCGATGATCTGGGGCATTCTGGCCATTATCAGCTTCCAGTTGGTCGATACCTATTATATCTCCCTGCTCGGTACGACCCCGCTGGCCGCCATCAGTTTTACCTTTCCCGTCACCATGACCATCTTCAGCCTGATTATCGGCCTTGGCATCGGCATGTCTTCGGTGTTGTCGCGCCGGATCGGGGCGGGGGAAGAACACGATGTCGTGCGGATTACCACGCACGGGCTGATTCTGGCGGCGCTCATCGCCATGGGGCTCAGCCTCATCGGATTTGTCGTGATGGACCCGCTTTTTCAAGCCATGGGCGCGGATGAGACAACATTGCCGATGATCCGCGACTATATGGTCCTGTGGTTTATCGGCACGGGCTTTATCACCGTTTCGGTCGTCGGGAATTCCGCCATGCGGGCCAGCGGCGATACGCTCAACCCCGCGCTGGTCATGATGTTTGCGGCGATTTTCAACGCCCTCCTTTCGCCTTTTCTGGTCTTCGGGCTGGCGGGCCTGCCGCGCATGGAGGTGCAAGGCGCCGCGCTGGCGACAGTGATTTCCTATGTTCTGGCCATGGGAATGAGCCTTTATATTCTGCGTGTGCGTAAAAATCTGCTGCTGCGCGGGGATATGGAATGGGCGCGCTTTGGTGATTCCGCGAAGGCCATCCTGACCGTCGGTCTGCCCGCCGGGATCGCCGCCCTGATCCAGCCTTTGACGCAAGGGGTGATGACCGGGATTATGGCCGGGTACGGGACGCAGGCCGTTGCCGCCTTCGGCGTCGTCACACGGGTCGAAGCCATGGCCTTTGTTATCATCATGGCGCTCGCCACGGGCATGTCCCCGATTCTGGGGCAGAATTTCGGCGCGGGCCATAGCGGGCGCGTGCGTGAAACCCTGCGCCTGTCGCTGGGCTTTTGCGTTTTGTGGTCGCTGTTTGTCGCGGTTTTACTCGGCCTTTTTGCCACACCGATTGCCGCGCTGTTTTCGCAAGACCCGCAAGTCGTCCATTATGTCGCCCTGTATTTCTGGATCGTGCCGTTCAGCTACGCCTTCGGCAATCTGGTGCAAGGCTGGGGCTCGGCACTCAACGCTTTGGGGGAACCTAAAAAATCGGCGCTGATGATTATCGTGAAAATGATCGTCCTGCAAATTCCGGCCGCCTTTCTTGGCGGGCATGTCTTCGGTGCGCCCGGCGTCTTCATCTCCATCGCGATCATCAATATCTGCACCGGCCTGTATTACCACGCCCGGCACTGGACCGCGCTCGGCAAGGCCGGTGCGGGATGAGACGACTCTTCCCGGTCACAGCGGTGCTGATCCTCGCGCTTGTCGCCGCGACGCTGTGGTTTTCAGGCCTCAGGGACTATCTGTCTTTTGCCTTTATCCAATCCTCCGGGGAGTCCTTGCGTGAGTGGCTCGACGCCCGCCCCGTGACCGGAAAACTGGCCTTTTTCATGTTTTATACGCTTTTGATCCTGCTGTGCATTCCAGCCGTCGCGATCACGATTCTGGCCGCCGGGTATTTCTTCGGTTTCTGGGCGGGGGCCGCGCTGGTGCTGACGGCATCGGTCACGGGAGCCGCGTTGCTGTTCTTGCTGGCGCGGTCCTCACTGGGCGGCGTCTTGCGCAAATATGCGGTGAAATTCTACGACCGCTATGCCGCACCCATGCGGCGCGATGCCTTCCACTACATGATTTTTCTGCGGCTGATACCGGGGATGCCGTCTTCTGTCGCAAATATCCTGCCGGCACTTTTCGATGTGCCGCTCAAAACCTTTATGGCCGCAACGACAATCGGCCTCCTGCCCGCGATCACCGTTTTGGTCTATCTCGGACAGGCGCTGGGGACGGTAGAATCGCTTTCCGATTTGTTCACCCCGCAAATCGCCGCCGGGTTTTTCCTGCTGGCCCTGCTGGCGCTGGGCCCGGTGGCGGCGCGGAAAATACGGGAAATCCGGACCCGCCGCGCGCAGCAATAAGCCCTTGCCTTTTCACCTTTTTCTGATTATTGATACCCTTCTTCCTCAAAGGACAGGTGGCCGAGTGGTTGAAGGCGCACGCCTGGAAAGTGTGTATACGGGTAACCGTATCGGGGGTTCGAATCCCCCTCTGTCCGCCATCCGTCTTCGCTAAATTTTGCCTTCGGCAAAATTTTAGCTTCGACGAGACTTGGCGAGGAGAAGCGTGCGAAACGGATGCCGCGTCGTAGTGAAGTGAAACGGAACGAAGACGGGCTGCATGTTTTACGTTTATATTCTACAAAGCGAAAATACGCCGGAACGTTTTTACGTTGGATACACAGCGGACCTGAAAAAGCGTTTGAGTGAACACAATGCCGGAAAATCCACTCGTCTATTATTGCTCATTCCACAGTGTGACCGGGCTTTTACCTTCATAGCTATATAACATTGATGAATTCGAAAAAGAAATATCGATATAAATACAAAGCCCCGCCTTTACCGGGATTTCCATGGGAAGGACAATTCCAGAGCATGGAAGAAGTGAGTGCTTATTTTTCTCATGACAAGCTGCAATGCCTGTTATGCGGGAAGGAATATGCGGGACTTGGCAATCATGTAGTAGAAGGCCACGGCATATCGGTTGATGATTATAAAGAAAAATTCGGGCTTCCTTGGTCGTCCGGTCTGAGTGGGAAAACACTAAAAACAAACCAGAGCAAGCGCCTTAAAAAGAGCAGGCGTGATGGAAAAATCCCCTACGCGCCTGAACCTGAGCATATCCGGAAATTACACGCCTATAAAAAACAGAAGAACAGGGACGTTCCTGTGGCTGTCCGAAACGATGCCGGAAAGCGCGTCCTTGAAAGATTTGGACTCGAACGCAAATGGGGCCCAGAAGATTTTGAAGAGTATTTGCGCCGGATCAAAACCGGTCGTACACCCTCTGAAGTTGGCAAAGATAAAGATATGCCTGCCGATTATCTCTTTCATAAATTTGCAAGGCAGAACCCTGAATTCCACGGTAAGTTCGAAAAAATATGGGACAAACTTCCTTTTGAAGTACAATCGCGCGGCCTCCATTTTGGCGACAGAATTAAAAACCGGGTAATTGAATTAAGGATGAAAGGCAACAGTTTTCCAGATGTTGGCCGCCTTTTGGGAATACCAGAGCCCACAGCACGAAACATCTGGTTCAAGGTAAAACATGCCAGCACCGGTAAAAAGCGGAAAATGCTGGAAGACTACGAAAAAAGCCTCAGGATCGATCCGCGTTTGTTTGATAAATTTCTTCAACGCATTAAAACCGGGCGCACACCCTCTGAAGTTGGCAAAGATAAAGATATGCCAAGCAGACTGGCTTTCGACAAGCATGTTCGCGAAAACCCGCAATTCAGGAAAAAATATAACGATATCTGGAATAATTTGCATTTATCAGTACAGGTGCGGGGACATAGAACAGGTAAAGTATTCAGAAAAGCTGTTATCGATTTGCGCACATCCGGACTGTCATGGGATCAGATCGCCACTGAGCTGGATGTACCTCAAAATGCTGTGCGCGGCTTGTGGCACAGGCTGAAAGAAACAGGAACTGCCGCGGAAAAAACAACGATTTCCCGCCATTCCAGAAAGCAAAAAGAACAACAATCATGGTCAACGAAGGAAATGGACACGTTTTTACGGCGCATCGCGGCAGGAAGAACCTCGTCCGAAGTGGCAAAAGATCCGGATATGCCGCGCCGAGAATATTTCAACAAATATATCAAAAAACACCCGGATTACGAGAAAAGATACAGGGAAATATGGGAAAAATTGCCTTTCACGGTACAAGTACGCGGAAACAGGCTTGGTGAAAGATTTAAAAGGGAAGTCGTACGCCTTAGAATGAAGGGCCATACTGATGCTGAAATCGGAAAAATGTTTGGCATTAAAACCGGAACCGTACGCTCCACATGGCATCGACTCCAAAAAAATGGAAAATTAAAAAACTATCTGTAGTGGAGAATAACGACCGACAGACGACATGAACACACTCCTCAAAAAAACCGGCTTTCACCTAGCGCGCTACCTGCAAAAGGAGCTGCCCGGCTATCACCCGACGACGCATACGAACCCCCGGCATCTGGCCGCCAGTCTGCATCCCGGCGACATTTTGCTGGTCGAGGGGAATTTGCGGGTCAGCACGGCCATCAAATACCTGACTCAGTCCACATGGTCACATGCGTGTTTTTATGCCGGACCAATCGCGGGCGGTGACGATCCGTCCGACCCGCTTTGCCTGATCGAGGCGGATGTGATCGACGGGGTCGTCGCCAGACCGCTGTCGAAATATGCCGGGCAGCATGTGCGCATCTGCCGTCCGGTCCATTTGCGCGACGAAGACCGGGCGGCGCTGGTGGCGTTTATGATCGGGAAAATCGGCATGACCTACGACATCAAGAATGCCATCGACCTGCTGCGGTATCTGCTCCCGCAGCCCCCCGTTCCAGTTCGCTGGCGGCGGCGGCTTCTGGCGCTGGGCAGCGGCGACCCGACCCGGGCGATCTGTTCGACCCTCATCGCGCAGGCCTTCGAGCACATCCGCTACCCGATCCTGCCGACGATCAAAAAATCCGCCGCCGAGGACGGCAGCGAACGCGAGATTATGCATATTCGCCACCACAGCCTCTATACACCCCGCGATTTCGATATTTCGCCGTATTTTCAGATCATCAAACCAACCCTCGAAGCCGGGTTCGATTACCGGACAATCACATGGGGCGGCGACGTATAAGCGCTCTTTTTACGCGCCCGGCCTCCGGAGCAAAACCCTGTCATTCTTTCCATAATCATAATATTCTATTGCATGAATTTTTATATTTATTGCGATTCTTACTGTTTTTTACCATAACAGATTAAAGATATGTAAATTTTATTGCGACTCTTTTTTGTTTTCCGTATAAGCGGAGTAACATCCATAATCTTTATACGAAACGTGAGGAACATATGACCACTTCATCCGCTGCCGCCGCCCGTAAATTCGCAGATGCCTTGCAGGAGGCATCGCAGGTTCAGGAAAGGTTCTCACAAAAAGACACGCCGAAAACTGCTGAGCAAGCTGACGATGAGAAGGCCCCAAAAGACAAGTTCGCGAAAATCAAAAGCAATCCGTTCTACAAAATTATTTTCGATCCGGCCCTGTCTGAAAAAGAACAGGAAGCGCTGATCCATAAAACCGCGAAATACGACCCGGCCCTGTCAGCCCGGGAAAATGAAGCCAAGAAAGATGCGGTTCTGGAACTGCACGCCTATCTGCAATCCAAGGCCACCGCACTTTCGGAAGAACAACTGGCAAAAATGGAAGTCGAAGGCTTCGGCGAAACCCGCGGCGTTTACGAAGAGCTGGGCCGCCGCCTGATTGAATTCACCGCGCAAATGGGTGAATACGGCGAATTGCAAAATGCGCTGGAGCGCCTGCGCAATGATGACAAGGCGCTGGACGTCCTGAGCGAAATTTTCGACGATCAGGAACGCAAGGATCAATTGCTGGCCGAGAAGGCCGCGCTTGAGCAGGAAGCGGAAGCCGCCCGTGCAGCACACGCGGAAGAACTGCGCCAGATTGACCAGCGACGCAAGGAGTTGGAAGATTCCAAACGCCGCATGCGCGAAGAAAACGCCGCACACGAACAAAACAAGGGCTTTTTCGGCGGCATCAAAAAAGAATCCAAAACCGCGTTGGCCGTCAATGAAGAACGACTCCAGCAAGCCGATGTCGAACTGACGCAATTGCAAATGAAGCTTGGATCCGTATCGCAACAGGTCACGCAGACGGAGCAATCATTCGCCGATAAACTGGCCGAGGCCAATGCAAAACTGTCTGCGCCAGTGGAAACCAAATTTGCTGAATACCAGAAAGAAAAGGAACTGATGCAGGGGCTGTTCGACATCAGCACCGACGAACACAAGGAAAAAATTACCAAATTGCGCGACACGGCGCTGGAATTCGTCAAATTTTCGAAAAACAGACTGGGCACCGCCGTCGATAACATGGAGAAGGTCAAGGCCGATCTGCGCACACAGGGCGAATTCAGCGACTTCCTCAACGACAAATACATGGTCATCGCCAAGGGTATCAGCGCGGCCAACAAGGACAATGTTTCTTTTGCCAAAACGCTGGAAAATCCTGTGGTCGATCCGGAACACCCCGAAGATGGCGAAGATCCGCTGGCGACGCTGGAACGTGAACGCACCCGCGCCAGCGTTAACAACTATAACGGCGCAATGCTGAGCGTCAGCAAGAGCATCGTCACCCAGATCAGCAAGATCAATACGCAAAAAGGCGCCATCGAAGGGGCCAAGAAGCTGAACGATCAGCAGATCGAACAAACCAACGATCTGGCCACCAGCGCGGTTGCCGATACGGCGATCCGCTTGACCACAACCTTCGCGTCGCTGAACAACGCGACAGCAGGAGAAGCCGCACAGACGGCGGAATATCTGCTGAACAAGATGGATGCCGACAACCGCAATTCCATCAGCCGC
This sequence comes from uncultured Micavibrio sp., assembly GCA_964400125.1. GTDB lineage: Bacteria > Pseudomonadota > Alphaproteobacteria > Micavibrionales > Micavibrionaceae > Micavibrio. The sequence goes on from CAYNSR010000003.1 coordinate 212,031, forward strand.
ATGTTCACCAGCGCCGAACGCGGACTGGAAAAGCGCAACCGTCAGGTTCTTGAGCGTATTGAAAGCGTCACATCGCTGGCAAGCGTCATGAACGACTTCAAAGACGGCGCGTCAGGCAAAATCTCCGACCTGTTGGGCAGTATGGACGAATTGACCGCCAGAATCGATGAGGGCAGAAAAGCCCTGAACGATGCAGCAGCCGTCGAAACGGATGTTCAGGCAGCTCATGTGACAGGCGAAAGGGTGACATCCACACCGGCCGCCCGCGAATCCGTACAAAAGGCAAAGGCCCCGGACAAGGACGATCCGTTCGCGAAATTTACGATGCAATAAATCCCGATCAAGGTGCGCGGATAAACTCTTTCCGCGCACCTTGTCCCGAAAATGGATCATTCAGGCGCATCTCCTGCCCCTGAATGACGCGCTGCAGCCCGGCCCGATGGAAAGGTTTTTCAAATGACTGACATGACAGACACCCCCGATACGCAAAAAGAACAACGCGCCCCTTCGCGGGACTTCCTGATTCGTGGCACGGATTATCTGAAAGAAAACGCCGCCGATTTCAAGCTGATCGGACGGCAGGACGATCTGGATAAGACATTCAAGATCCTGATGCACCCGACGAAAAACAACGTCCTGCTGACCGGTCTGCGTGGCGTTGGTGTCTCCTCAATGATTTACGGGCTGCAAGCCGCCAAATCCGACCCGAATACGCCGTTCGACATGGTGCATAAACGCTATTACATTTTTGAAACCGATCGGCTGTTCTCGCAAGAAAGCAAGGAAGACATTGAAAAGGGTTTCAAGGCAGCCCTCGCCACACTTGCAAAACAACAAGATTCCGTTCTGGTTGTTCCCGACCTCGGTGACTTTATCGATGCGGCGACAAACGCAGGATGCAAGCATTTCATTAATATGCTGATGCATGACCTCGGCGACAAAAGTGGTAATCAGGCCGTCTTTTTGTGCCGCGACGACAATCTGAAAACCGTATATAACGCGCATTCCGACATGCACACCCTGTTTACGCTTCAGGAAATTCAGGAGCCGTCCGTGGATTCCTTGAAAGAAATCGTCAGAAATGCCGCTGACAAAATCGCCCGGCGCGACGGCATCCGGATCAACCCGGCTGCCGTGGACATGGCGCTGGAAATGACATCACGCTATATGGCCAAAGATTCCATCCTCAGCGACGCGCAACCGGGCAGAACACTGGCATTGCTGGAAAACGCCATGCTGTCTTATCGCATGGCCTCTCACCGTAACCCGCCAGAACTCGACCTGTACGAAGCACAGATGAAGGATATCATGGCGGCGCTGACCACCGGGAAATTCAGCAAGGAACTGGAAGGTCAATCCACAGAAGAACTGGAATCCCGCAAGGCCGTTTTAGAATCCCAGATAGGGGAAACCCGGCAGGACTGGAGCGCGACGACACAAAAAATCCAGAAATTGGCCCGCGAAAAACGGCGCGCAGAAGAGGGTATCACCAAACGCGAAGAACAAATCGACAATCGCCGCGACGCCCTGAAGCAAAAGGCCGATGAAGAAAATGCCCGCATCAAGCGCATGTACGATGCGGGCCAGCTTTCCGATGAAGATCGGCAACGATACGAAGAAGCACAATCGTTCAGGGGCGATATCGAATCCAGCGGCTACGACATGGATGTCGAGATCCGCCAGCTCAAGAAGGAAATAGACGAAGGGAGAGAAACTGTTGCCGCAAAGCGCGCCGAATATCTGGCGATTGCGGCGGCAATCAACAGCAAACTGGAACTCGACGTTGATCACGTCCTGAGCGAATTCAGCAAATTGTCCGGCATCCCCGCCAACAAGCTGAACCAGAACGAACGTGAAAAACTGATGGGTCTGGAAAACCGACTGAACGGGCGAATTTATGGTCAGGAACCGGCAATCAGGGCGCTGTCTGATGCAGTCCTGATTTCCAAATCAGGGCTGAAAGAGCCAAACCTTCCGGATGGGTCGTTCCTTTTCCTCGGTCCGTCGGGGACGGGCAAGACGGAAAGCGCCAAGGGCATTACGGTCGAATTATTTGACGATGAACGCGCCCTGATCCGGATCAACATGTCTGAATATCAAGAAAAAAATGCCACCGCCAAACTGATTGGCGCGCCTCCGGGCTATGAAGGCTTTGAAATCGGCGGCGCACTGACAAACGCCGTTCGTAAAAACCCCTATTGCGTCGTTTTGTTTGATGAAATCGAAAAAGGCCACCCCGATGTCATGGATTTGCTGTTGCAGATCCTGAGCGACGCGGAACTTGGCGACAATCTGGGCCGCAAGGTTTCATTCCGGAACGCAATCGTCATCCTGACCTCGAATATCGGGTCGGAATATTTTCTTGATGAAACGTTAACCTATGAAGAATCCAAAGCGCTTGCCATGCGCGATCTGGAACAGAAATACCGCCCGGAATTCCTGAACCGTTTCAACGGCAAGGAAAACATTATCATGTTCAACAGGCTGGGCTTGCCGCAACTGGAAAAAATCGCCAACCGCGAACTGGCCAGCCTGAACCGCAAGGTCGCCGCACGGGAATTGTCCGTTGCGATAGATCCGGCGGACCTAAAATCCATGTGCCGCGATTTTTATGCGCCCGGGGTTGGCGCTCGAAGAATTCCAGCACTGTTCAACTCACGGATCTATCCGGATATCGCCAGAACCATCCTGTTCGGCGATGCCGATGCAAAAGGCGAAATCGCTGTCGATTACGACGAAACCCACAGGTCTTTTGTCATTCATCCGCCAAAAATCGTGATCGCCAACGAAAGCGACATGAAACGTGAGCTGGCCAGCGGGGCCGCAGGTGGATTTCAGGCTGCCGCACGGCCATCCTGACTTTAAGGAGAAAACAGTATGAGCAACAAACCAGAAACCGATCTGCAAAGACAAATCCGCGAAATGCGGGAAAAAATGGCTGCAATGGATGCGCTGGACGCCGCTGCCAAAGCAGGAAAAGCTGCAACGGAGACCGTGGATAATGCAAAGGCGTTTTTCGGTTTTGTAGGAAGAGTCCGAAAAACATGGGCTGTCGCAAATGAAAATGTTTTCAAACCCGTCGGGAAGATTTTGCGCCCATTTCTTGGCTGGGCTTGGGATTCCTATCGCTGGGGCTGGAATAAATTCTGCTACCCGACGCAACCCTTTCACAAAAGCGTTCTGGGGATGATAAAGGCACCGTTCTTGTCAATGAAAAACATTCTTTCCACTGCACCGAAAGAACAAAAAGAACCGGAGGAAGTAGAACAACGCGGTCCGTTCAAACCGCATCGAGCCGCCATTGCAGCGGCATTTACCGCCTTGGCTTTGGTCCCCGGCTTAAGACAGGTTCCTGTAGTTGGTGCGTTTATTCCGGATGTTTTCAATACTGTCGCAATCGGCCTGATTTATGAACCGCCTTACGATACCGCCAGAATGCTTGGAAACGCGATGCTGCATGGCGGTGAAATTCGTACTGAAAAACTCTTTCTGAATGGACGAACCGAGATCGACCCGGAAAATAATGTCTGGTCGTCAGGCGGTTGTGATGAAAAGCCCGATTGCAAGCCTGAAGATGCCGTTTATTTCCGCATCAAGCCAAGTCTGGCCCACATGGCATGGAGTTTGGCAACCAAGGCAACACCATTTCTGGCCGATGATGTGGCCAATGCCATTCCACAAGTTCCTTCCGCCTGCGTGGTCAAATCTTACGGATCACGCTGGAGGGCTTCTAAATATATCGAATCTTATCCGGTGATGATTGATGTACAATGTCAGGCTCTGTCAAATATCCAGCCAAGATAGATAAACAAGTATTCAAAACTTTCTATAACCCTCCGTACGGAGGGTTATTTTTCTTGCTGCTGCGCCGCACCGCCCGCTATGATCGTCCCAAAGCAAAAAATAATCAGCAGGGTCAGGGAAAATGAATCCGCAACAAGGTTTCCACGATGCAGGCGGCAATGACGACCTGCAGGATGCGGCGGCGGCGTTCAGGCGGGCGGCAGAACATTTAAGCGCATTGCTGGCGCAAAACCCGCCACGCCCGGAACATGATTTGCCGCGCATCATGGAAGACATCGATGCCGCCCTGACCAAAGGTGCGCAGACAGAACTGGTTGTTCTCCCCCCTCTGATGCAGCAGCATCTCGATCTCGTGCAAGGCTGGCTGGCCGGGCTGCACGATAACGAACACCCCGCCACTGGCGCGGATTTGCAAGCCCGCATCGCGGCAAGCACATTCACCACCACCCTTGATCCCGCGCTCGGGTGCATGGCCACCTATTGTTCATTTTCACTGAGCCCAAAAAACCCCGGCTTTATCAACACCATCACCTTTGGCAAACTGGCCGCCAAGGACCCCTTCAAACTCTTCAACGCCTATGTGCATGAATCCCTGCACGGGCTGCAGAAAAAATCCTGCGCCGCCCTGCACGCCAGCCCGTTCAATGAATCACCCTTGCAAATCAAGACCACCGGTGCCGATGGCGTGGAAAGGGAAGAAAATGTCTCGGTGATTATCTGCCCCGATGACTGGATCGTGCTCGATGAACACTGCGAACAAGATGCCTATGCCAAGGAAGCGTGGCTGAACAGCCTTCTGGCCGACCATATGCCTGAGGCTCTCCATGCCGGAGCTGGTGGGCCCGGTGGCGGTGCGGCAGAATTCCGCCGCTGTCGCAATCTGGCCGGAAATCTCGAAGGGGGCTTGCGCCTCTATGCTGAAAAAGCCGCCATGACAAAATTCTGGGTCAAAAAAGACGGCTCCCCGTCAGACACGCCTTATTGCTTCGCGCATAACTGGCAGGATATCGCCCTCGCCCATTACAGGAACGCCATTGATATCCGCCAAAGGGAAGGGAAGGACAATTTTATTTTTGTACGCGCCTGCGCCGCCGACATAGAGGATATCAGCCGGTCTTTCGGCCCGGTTATTTTCAGCCCCGCCCCTTCCGGCCCGTTGCAGGGGACCCCCCCTCTGACCACGCATCACGGCATCCCGATTGAATTTTCCGGCGCGACGGCAAAACGCCTGAAAAAACTCAATGACAGTCTGGGCATTGACGATAAAAACACCCTCCCGACGCTGCGCGAATTTCTGGCGCGGCACAACATCACGCCGGAGGCGTTTATGCAGCGCACAGTGCGACCAGCCGCCGTTTTTACACCACCGCCTGCATCCCCCGCCCCGTAAAGGGCCAGGCCTATTTCCCGATACAAAAATCCCGGAAGATAATATCGAGCAGATCCTCAACATCGACGCGGCCCGTAATCCGGCCCAGAGCCCGCATCGCCAGACGCACATCTTCCGCCATCAATTCCGCCGCCCCCGCCTGTTCCGCGCGTAAAAGACTGGCGCGGCATTCTTCAAGGGCGCTCCGGTGCCGCTGCCGGGTGAGGGATGGTGCCGCACGCGCCCCGCCAATCAGGGTTTCAATTCTGGTAACCAGCGCGGCTGTCAGGTCCGAAAGACCAACCCCCGTTTTCACCGACAGGAAAACCGCATCCCCTGCGTCTTCCCGCGCGGGGGTGGCATCGATTTTGTTAAAAACAACCAGCGCCGTTTCATCGCGTAAGGCCAGCGTATGCCTGTCCGGCACAGCGCAGGTCGCATCGAAGACAAGAATTTTGATGTCTGCCGTTGCCGCACGCGCGATAGCCCGGCGAATGCCTTCGCCTTCTATCGCACCTTGCGCATCGGCCCCGATCTGGTCCGGACGTAACCCGGCCGTATCGGCCAGAATAACCGGATAACCGCCCAGATCGAGATGCGCCTCGATAATGTCGCGTGTCGTTCCGGCATGTTCCGAAACAATGGCAATGTCGCGTTGCGCCAGCGCATTTACCAAGGATGATTTCCCTGCATTCGGCGCGCCGATGACGGCGATCTGGATACCATCGCGCAAACGTTCACCCCGCCGCCTGTCATCCAGATGGTCCGCGATAGCGGCACTCATACCCTGCAACACCGGCAAAACCTGCGCCGCCACCCCTTCGGGCAGATCTTCGTCGGGAAAATCGATATCCGCCTCGAGATGCGCCAGCGCCCGCGACAGATCCTTGCGCCAGCCTTCGTAAAGCGCGGCCAACACGCCGGACATCTGGCCCAGCGCCTGTTGCTGCTGGTATTCCGTTTCAGCGTCGATCAGATCGGCCACGGCCTCCGCCGCCGTCAGATCCATTTTGCCGTTTTCAAAAGCGCGGCGCGTGAATTCGCCCGGCTCGGCCAGACGGTGGCCGGGCTGCCGCGACAAGACCTGCTGCAAACATCTCACCACCATCGGGCCGCCATGGAGATGATATTCAACGCTGTCTTCTCCCGTATAACTGGCCGGGCCCTTGAAATACAGCACCAGCGCGCGGTCGATCAGCGCCCCGTTTTCCGGATGGCGCAAGGCCCTGTACACGGCCTGACGCGGCGGGGGCAGGACGCTCGTCCGACCCAGACGCAACAAACCCTCCGCCGCCTGCGGTCCGGAAACACGGATCACCGCAACACCGGCCCGTCCCGGCGCACTGGCCAGCGCGTAAATGGTATCGGCCATCACGGTGCCTGTTTTTGTTTCTTGTCCGGGGCTGCCGCCGGGGTTGCCACGCCGCCCCCTGCACTCATCATCTGCTCCCAGAACATTTTTTGCATGTCGTTCCAGCCCTGCATGGTCATCGGCATCCATGTCTTGATGAGGGTTTCAGGATCAAGGGCGTTGAAATTTTCATGAATCTTGTCCTCCATGTCTTTCATGATCCGGTCCTGCATGGCGGCGACATTGGGCAGGCCGAGAAAGACACGCGCTTCTTCCGGGGTGCATTCGATATCAAAATTGACTTTCATGACGTTCTCCGCATTAATTCGTTCCAAGGTGAGCATGACCATAAAAGAAACCACAGCACTTTTAAATGAAGATCGTGAAGCGGCGCTGTTCGCAGCGATTGCCAGTCTGCGCGATGCCGGAGAGGCCCAGCGTTTTCTGGCCGATCTTTGTACCCGCAAGGAACTTTCCGAATTTTCGGAACGCCTGCTGATCGCCCGGCTTCTGGCGACCGGGGACCATTCCTATCGTGAAATCAGCACATTGACCGGGGCCAGCACCACCACCATTGGCCGCGTCGCCCGGTTTCTGGAGCATGAAACGCATCAGGGCTACCGGCTGGTCATGGACCGGCTGGACGCCCCCCCGGCCACGGGCAAGGCGGGAGAAAAAACAAAAGATTGACAGACGGTGTATTATCGTACTACTACAGTGATACTGTTTCACGGGTAGGCGTTCGAGGCGCGTGTCAAAAATGGCGGAAATCAACAGCTCCGGTCTCAAGCTTGTCCTGCCCGCCAAAGGGCGGCTGAAGGACGCTTTCGATCCGCTGCTGGTGGCGGCGGATTTACGTTTCAATCCCCGGGGAGACCGGATCGACTTCGGCCTGATAACCGACCTGCGCGGCACGATGCCGCCGATAGAGGTGTTGCTGGAACGCCCCGACGATGCCCTGCAAACGCTGGCCGACGGGGCCGCCGACCTTGCGGTCGTGGGCCGGGATACCTGTCTGGAATTCAATGCCGCATCGGGGATGCAAAACATACCCTCCTTGTTGCAAACCTTTAACGGGGTGGCCGCCTGCCGGATCTGCATCGCCGGACGGCCCGATGCGGCACCATGGCGGGAACGCGACCTCAACGGCCTGCGTTTTGCTACATCCGTTCCGGGGATTCTCGAACGCTGGCTGGCGGCGCGGGAAATCACCCCGGCCAGCGTACTCGTGCGTTCCGGCGGCGTCGAGGCCACGGTGGAACAGGGTCGTGCCGATGTGATTTGTGATCTGGTGCAAAGCGGGAACAGCCTGCGGGCGAATGGCCTTGTAGAAAAATTCGTCGTCGAAAACGATATTTGCGCCGTGATCGCCGGACGCGCTGGATTGTGCGGGGAGAAAAAAGACAGAGCCGACGCCCTGCTCCAGCGGCTCAACATCGCTGCAACCCCTGAATATCCCGTCCTAACGCCGCAAGGCGGGACGGGACGGACGGCGGGTTTCCGGCACGGGGAGGGGTTCCATCAGTTTTCCCAGCGTTGAGGGCTCCCCCGGCACAGGCGCTGGCGACGGGATGCCGTAATCGCTGTCGAGGATCGGTGTGATCAACGGTGCCATATATTTCATCAACTGCACCACCAGACCGCTGGTCGGCTTTTCGTTCGGTTTCGGGTCGTGGATAATCGCGGTAATCACCGCATAATGCTTTTCCCCGATCAGCGTAACAAAGGTCATGGTGCGTTTCGGCTCCGCCGCATAATCCTGATTGTCGGTCCCGGTTTTGCCGCCGTTTTCAAGAACGGTGCCGTCACTGAGTCTGACAACGTTCTTCATCCGCCTGCCAGTGCCGAAATCAACCACACCAATCAATGCCTCGCGCGTCAGCACGGCGGTCGATTCATCGATCACCTGACGGCCCTGCGGCATCCGCGGCTGGTAATGTTTCCAGTAAGGCGTGTGTTCCGCCAGTTTCAGGTCGGTGAAGCTGGTGGTATCGACCCAGCGCCCATGATTTTGGATGATCCCCATCAACGTCGCCAATGCTTCGGGTTTGTCCGAAGACACACCAAGCGCGGATGTCAGAGACGGGATCATTTTATCAAAGGGAAAACCGACTGCCGCCCAGCTTTTCTGGATATGGACGAAAGCCTCCTTCTCCAAAATCGTATGCAGGCGGTTGTTCTGACCCTGCATCCTGTTGCTGTCGAGCAACCATTTGTAAGACACGATCCGCGCCTCCGCCGATGCATCGACGGCATTTTTCCAGCCCGTATCCATCATCTTGATATCGCGTCCCGCCAGCAACATCGCCGCCAGCGATTTGTCCGGAACGGATTCATCCAGAAAATAGGCGACCGCCCATTGTGAAATCGGGTCTTTGGCATCGATCTTCAGAGCGCGTAACGCCTCCGCGTTCATCTGGCTGTACTGACCATGCAGGGTGGTGATGGCATCGGCATGGTTGGCGGCCTTGTGCCGCGCCAGCCACAGCTCCAGCGGATGCACCGGGCGGGCGCGGTAACCGAGATCGTTGATATCGAATTGCCCGGGGGCGTATTCATCGTATTTGGCGCGGAAATATTGTTCCTGCTTCGCCAGTTTTTTGATCTCGTCCGGGGCTGGCTCATATCCCGGCTCCGGGTCCGGCAGGCATTCGGTGCATTCTTTCAGAATATAACTGCGCATCTCCTCGAAACGGCCCAGCGGATGCACCGTGCGATAAATCGCCGCCAACTGGTCCGGAGAACGGCTGGTCTTTGCCGCCAGATCGCGCAAGACTTCTTCCGGCGTCTTGTTGCTTTGCTGCTTCCAGAACCGCCACATAAACTGCGTCCCTTCGGCATGGACGAATTTTTCCAGATAGTCCCGGCGTTGCGCGTTCGCAGGGTCGGTGAAGATTTCGGGGTCAACCTGCATTTTCTGCGACTGGGTAAAATAGACGATATCGCGCATAATGCGGATAAAGGGCAGGTTGATGGAACGGTACAACGCCTCGCGCACGGTCGGGTTGGTGTGGTTGTCCTTGCTGTCGAAATTCGCAATCGGCGGATGAACGCCGCCGCTGGTAAAGAAGGTTTCGTGCGGATTGGCGGAATAACGCCGCTCCAGCGCCGCATTCTGCATGCCGCTCAGCGACTTGTCCGTCTCCGGATCGGCCAGATAGTCCAGCGCCCAGCGGGTAATCCCGTCTTTGGGATGCAGCTTGATCCCTTTCAGGGTTTCAGGGTCCTGCCCCTGATAACGCTGGTGCAGAAATTTGACCACTTCCAGATAATCGACAAAGGTACGCAGCTTCGCGGTCGATCCATACCCGGCCTTGACATGACGGTTGAGATTCAAGGGCTGGTCGCTGGTATCTTCCTCAACCCGCAGGACATTGCCCCGCTCCGTAATCGCATAAAGCGTAAAGGCGAAATCAACGCGGGCGGCAGTCTCCGCGCTCGGCAGCAATTTATCACCGACGAGGCCAATCCTTTTCGCTCCTTCCGGGGTTTTGGCAAAACGCAGGAACCGGTTGATATCCTTGCTGACCTGCCCGTGGATCGTGCTATTGGCGGAACCGTCGATACGGTCCAGCCCATATAATCCGCCCTTGACATTCATCAGTTGCGACAACTCGGCGCGCAGCATATTGACGGATTTCTGCTCGATTTTTTCCCGGGAGCGAATATGGTCCTCGGGTGTGGTATAGGTGACCTTTGCTGCCGCCACGGCGGCGTACAGGCGTTCGGACAAAATGCCCTCCCGCCGGAACAGCGGAAGATATTTTTCCAGCCGCCGATCCAGCGCCTCGCGCCCGGACAAGCGCTCACCATCCACCACCACCGTAAAACCGGGCCGCAGGAACTTGTCCGGCATGGTCAGTGACATAATCAGGCTCAGGCCCTTGCGGGTGATTTCGCCCTTGCGCGCCATCTCCGCATCGCTGAGGTCGTGCTCAGGACGGTGCATCAACGCATTCGCCGCCTCAAAATCCTCGCCCGTCCACAGCGCCAGCCCGTCGCCGAGGCCATGAACCTCACCCGTGGAAACGGCAGAAAGGGGCAGGCCGTTGATATATTCCAGCGCAATGTCCCGCCGCCGCGGCATTGTATTCGACCCGTTCATTTTGGCCCGCACCGAAGCCGTCATCACCTGGCGGAACTTTTCCCGCGCCGAGCGGTTGCTGTTCCCGCCGGGGCTATGCCGAAATTTCTCAAGCTGAATCGCAAGCGTCGATGCCCCGGCTCCATCTCCTGTGCCAAACAGATAACCCAAGCCAGCCATCACCAAGCGCAGCCATTCAACTGCCGGGTTGCGCGTTGGTGCGTTATCCCCAAGAAGCTCCTTGTTTTCAACAAACACCAAAGCATGCAGAAACTCTTTCGGGATCGCGTCAAAATCTTTGTAGACATGCTGCGGAAACTGCGCCCTGTAGAGCGTCGCACCGTTCATGTCACGGATTTCAAATCCGGCCTGCGCCTTTTCATTATAGATCGTAAAAAGATCCACCCCAAAAACCGTGCGGCGTAGCCATGACACGTTTTCAGAGACCTGCTCCAAGCCGCGCGCCGTGACTCGTTCGCAAATCGCCGGAGCGTGCATATAACCGCGCCTGTCATCGACCGGGCCTGCGGCGGAAGCAAAATTTTTGCAAAGATTGGTGGTTTCGACCGTTGTCGCCATTTTCCCGGCAGCAATATCTATCAAAGGCTGGGAGGACAGGGCAGAAGTGTTGATTTCATACCATGCCAGCAACCCGACCGATCCGCCGATTGCGGCGAGAACATAGGCCCAGCGTGGAACAATGGAAGATTTACGCGACGGTAATAGCGGGGCAGCGCCGCTTTCTGTCGACATGGTTACACCGTCCTTGCACCGGGATATAACGGGTGGCGATACGCAGTCTCTGGTCGTCTGACCATGAAAGCCCTGTTCAGTTGTTCTTGATTTTCGTTATTTATGACAAGAATGTGGCAAGAGTCAAGTTTCGCGTGTTTCCATCGTTGACGCGTTGCGGTATCCTGTGGCCGGACGTTTTTTGAAAAGAATAAACAGGAAAGAAAATGCCGGAAATCACTATCCCGACCCAGGACGGGCGCTCGTTTTCAGCCTATATCGCCATGCCGGATCGCCTCCCCGCCCCTGCGGTGGTCATGATTCAGGAGATTTTCGGGGTCAATGCCGAAATGCGCGAAAAATGCGACCGGATGGCGGCGCTGGGCTATGTCGCCATCGCCCCGGACCTGTTCTGGCGTATGGAGCCGGGCGTGCAACTGACTGACCAGACCGAAGCGGAATGGCAAAAGGCGCTCGACCTGCTCAACCGCTTCGACATTGAACAGGGCATTCTGGATTTGCGCATGACCGTACATACGATGCGCGGCCATGCGCAGACCACCGGCACGGTTGGCTGCGTCGGATATTGCCTCGGCGGCAAACTGGCCTACCTGATGGCGACGCGCACGAAAATCGACGCCTCCGTCAGCTATTACGGCGTCGGCCTGGAAGACCTGCTCGATGAGGCACAGACGCTTTCAAAACCACTGATGCTGCATATCGCCGGGGAGGACAAGTTTGTCAGCAAGGCGGCGCAGAATGAAATCATCGCTGCTCTATCCGCGCACCCCATGGCGACCATCCATCGCTATCCCGGCGTCGATCATGCCTTTTCCCGCCTGAACGGCCAGCATTACAACGCCGACGCCGCAACGCTTGCCGACCGGCGCACGGAAGAATTTCTGGTCCGCAACCTGAAAATGGACAAGGCAGCCTGAGACGGAACGCGTGAACGACGCCTTTGAAACAACAGATCCCGACGCAGAGCTTCCGGTCATCAGACATCCGGTGGACCCGGCTATATTGCAAAAAGCCGTCATGCGCGTGCGCGCCGCCGCGCGCGGCAACCGGGTTGACCCCAACACGATTTTGCTGAACGGGTTCGAAGGCGAAACGCTCAATTTCATCGCCCGTTCCCTCTTTGAAATCATTCCGACGGTTTCAGAAAAACACATGCCGGGCAAAGAAACGCACGGCATTGTCTGCGCCTCAGAGGCCGACCTGAAAATCAAGGTCCGGCAGGCGGTGGAAAAAACGACCTTCAACCGCGTCATCATCCGCGCCGCCACCGATTTTCTCGACCACCGCAAGGACAAGGGCTTTCTGGTCGACGGGCTGGTTATCAAACTCGACCGCCTGAACAAGGTGTTTATTTTCTACAATGCCTGCGGCCAGTGTCACGGCAGCGGGAAATATAACTGCATGCAGTGTCAGGGCGTCGGGCGGGAAAA
>CAYNSR010000004.1:0-209556 GCA_964400125.1 uncultured Micavibrio sp.
GCGCTTGTAATCGTACTCCGCGTAGGCCTTGCGCACGACGACGTCGAGCTGCGTGAGCTGGTGGAGCATATAGCGCTCCAGCTCCGGCATGTCCGCGACCTTCACCTCGAGCCCGGGCTTGTGGTGCGCGAGCGTGCCGAGCATCCAGCGCAAGGTGTTGCGCATCTTGCGGTAGGTCTCGACGAAGTTCTTCAGGATCTCCGGGCCGATGCGGAGGTCGTCCGAATAGTCGGACGCGGCGACCCACAGGCGCAGGATGTCGGCGCCCGACTGCTTGATGACGTCCTGCGGCGCCGTCACGTTGCCGACCGACTTCGACATCTTCTGCCCCTTCTCGTCGAGGCAGAAGCCGTGCGTCAGCACGACGTCGAACGGCGCGCGGCCGCGCGTGCCACAGGATTCGAGCAGCGAGGAATGGAACCAGCCGCGGTGCTGGTCGGAGCCTTCCAGATAAAGGTCTGCCTTTTTTACACCATCGAAAACAGGCCATGTTTTGGTGTCGCCAAGAACGAAAGCGTGAGTCGAGCCGGATTCGAACCAGACATCGACGATATCGAATACCTGATCGTAGTCATCCGGATTATATTGATCGCCGAGGAAGAATTTAGCGTCATGCGACCACCATGCATCGGAGCCTTCGGTCTCGAACGTGTCGGCGATGCGTTTCAGGACCGCTTCGTCTTTCAGCGGTTCGTTTGTCGCCTTGTTGACGAACAACGCGATCGGCACGCCCCAGGCGCGCTGGCGCGAGATGCACCAGTCGGGGCGGTTTTCGATCATGGCGGTGATGCGGGCTTCGCCTTTTGTTGGAACCCAGCGCGTATCCTTGATGGATCGGAGCGCAAGATCACGCAGTTTCCCGCCACCGGACATTTTATCATCCATGCTGATGAACCATTGCGGCGTGGTGCGGAAAATGAGCGGGGCCTTGGAGCGCCAGCTATGCGGGTAATCGTGGCGGATGGAGCCTTTGGCCAGCAATGAGCCAGCTTCGTCTAGGGCCTTGAGCACGGCAAAATTGCCATCACCCATTTCGCCTTTTTGCGTCAGGACTTCTTTTCCTGCGAACAGCGGGACATGGTCGCGGAATTTCCCATCATCACTGACGTTATCGGGAATTTCAATTTCAACAAGTGGCTCATTACAAACTACTTTTTCTGATTCGGGTCTCTGCTTATCTAAAAGCACTGATTTTAAATAACGGACTTTAAAGTTACGCGACTGGACAAGCCAAAAATCATCTTCGCCATGTCCCGGTGCAACATGGACGAATCCGGTTCCTGTGTCTTCGGTAACGAAACCGCCCGCCAGCATCGGGACATCGTAATCGTAACCTTGCGCGTGGAGAGGGTGCGAACAGATGGTCCCATCTAAATCCGCGCCGGTGAGCTCGGCTTCAAGAGTCCAGGAGTCTATTTTTGCGGCTTCTTTTACGCTGTCGGCAAGTGACAGGGCGATAATGAGGCGCTCACCCGCCTGAATGCGAGGGGCACCAGCCCCCCCGCCCTTGCCCTCCCCCCCACTTGTGGGGGGGAGGGTTGGGATGGAGGGATTGTCGATGCGGAAGACGCCGTATTTTATTTTATCGCCATAGGCGATGGCACGGTTGGACGGGAGCGTCCATGGCGTTGTCGTCCAGATGACGACCGAAGCATCCTTCAGTTCAGGTCGTGATGCTGATTTGGCAGGAAACTTCACCCACACCGTAATCGATTTATGCTCCTTATATTCCACCTCCGCTTCGGCCAGTGCGGTCTTTTCAACGACAGACCACATCACTGGTTTGACGCCTTTGTATAATCCACCGTTCAGCAGGAATTTATGAATCTCGCGCACAATCTGCGCTTCGGCGCGTTTGGTCATGGTCAGATACGGCGTCTTCCAGTCGCCCGTAACGCCGAGACGTTGGAACTGTTTGCTCTGCACATCGACCCAGTTTTGCGCGAAGGCGCGGCATTCGGCGCGGAAGTCGAGGATGTTTACATCATCCTTGTTGCGGCCATCGGCGCGGTATTTTTCCTCGATCTTCCATTCGATGGGCAGGCCGTGGCAATCCCAGCCCGGCACATAGGGCGCGTTATAGCCCAGAGACTGGAAGGAGCGGTTGATGACGTCCTTTAAAATTTTGTTGAGCGCATGGCCCATATGAATATCGCCATTGGCGTAAGGCGGTCCGTCATGCAGCACCCATTTATCACGCGCGGCGGATTCATCGCGCAGGCGGGCATACAGATCTAGGTCCTGCCATTTTTTCAGGATTTCCGGTTCGCGTTTTGGTAACTCCCCGCGCATCGGGAAATCGGTGCGGGGCAGGAAAATGGTGTCTTTGTATATGTCCTGATTGCTCATGGTCTTGTGCATTGCCTGATATCAAAGGGAAAGAGCGGGCAGTTTTGCGTAAATAGTGCTGGAAATCAAGGTTTTCCGGGTTTTCAGAGTCGCATTTCACGGACACATTTTAGATATATGGAAATTATTGTTTCAGGATGCGCCGCGCTTCGGCGCAATCCTGCCCGATTTGCGCAATCAGGGCGTCGAGATTTTCGAATTTTGCTTCGCCGCGCAGGCGTTTGACCGGGCGGACGCGCAGGGTTTTGTCGTAGATATCGCGGTCGAAATCGAAGATATGCGCCTCGACCTGGCCTTCGCTCAGGGCAAACATCGGGCGGATACCGATATTGGTGGCTGCTGGCAGCCACGGCGCATCCGGGCCGTCCTCGATAATTTTGACGAAGGTGGCATAGACACCATAGGCGGGATGCAAAATATCCTTTAGCGGGACATTGGCGGTCGGGTAGCCGAGTTCGCGGCCCCTGCGGTCGCCGACCTGTATGACCCCGCGAATTTCCCATGGCCAGCCGAGAAGATCGTTGGCGGTGTCCATGTCCCCGGCGCGGAGGGCCTGCCGGATGGCGCTGGAGGAAAAAACCACGCCGTCGTCGTCGTCGCCGAATTTTTCCAAAACGGTGACGCTCAGGCCCGAATCGATCAGGGTCTGCGCATTGCCCTTGCGCAACTGGCCGAAGCAAAAATCATTCCCTACCACGACATGCGCGGCACCAAGCCCTTGTCGCAGGATACGTTCGATGAATTGTTCCGGAGTTTGCGAGGCAAAATCCCAGTCGAAGGGCAGGGTCACCAGCGCGTCGATACCGCTGGCGGCAAGGCGTTCGGCCTTGGTTTCGGGTGTGGTCAGGCGGAAGGACGGATCGTCGGGGCGGAAAAGATGGCGCGGATGCGGCTCAAAAGTCAGGACAATGCATTTCCCCCCCCGTTCGCGCGCGATCCGGCAGGCTTCCGCGATCAGGGCCTGATGGCCGCGATGGACGCCATCGAAATTGCCGATGACGATCACATTCCCCCGGGCGGATTCGGGAAGGGATTCAAGGGTTGTGTAGAATTCCATGGGGTTTTTCTAGCACGGGCATTTTCAAAAAAACAGGCATGTTTCTTTCATGGCGCGGGCGGGGGTGGCGGGATTGACGGTGCGGGTGCGGCCTGCATCGCGTTTTTGACATGTCGCGCCATCATCAGTTCCTCATTGGTCGGGATAACGTAGATGCCGATTTTTCCGGCGGCAGCGTGAATTTCAGGAAGATTGGCGTGATTGGACGCCGCATCGGCAACGATGCCGAGATGGCCAAGGCGGGCGCAGATTTTTTCCCGGATGACGGGGGCGTTTTCGCCGATTCCGGCGGTGAAGACCAGCGCATCGATTCCGCCGAGATCGACGGCAAGCGATGCCGCATGCCGTGCCGCGATCAGGCAGAAAAGATCGACAGCCTCGGCAGCCCCGGCGGACGGGCTGGCCAGTAATGCGCGCATATCGGCGGAAAGGCCGGAAACCCCCTGAAGGCCGGAATGTTTCTGGAACAGGTCGCTGACGCTTTTGGCCGACATGGATTTTTCTTCCATCAGGTGCAGGGCGATGCCGCTGTCGATCGTGCCGGTGCGGGTTCCCATCATCAGGCCCTCGAGCGGGGTGAAGCCCATGGTTGTAGCAACGCTTTGGCAGTTTTTCATCGCGCACATGCTGGCGCCGTTGCCGAGATGGGCGACGATGACGCGGCCCTGCGCGTGGCGGGGTGCCACCTGCGGCAGGATCGAGGCGATGTATTCATAGGATGATCCGTGAAAACCGTAGCGAATGATTCCGCTATCGCTGAAGCTTCGCGGAAGGGCGTAAATCTGGTTCAGGCGTGGCTGGGTCCGGTGAAAGGCCGTGTCAAAACAGGCAATTTGCGGCAGGTCCGGGTGTTGCGCCAGAATGCGTTTGACGGGGTTGAGATTATGTGGCTGGTGCAGCGGAGCAAGCGGTATCAGTGCCCGCAGGTCTGCCAGAACCTGGTCATCTATTTTTTGTGGAGCGGCGTAGTGCCGCCCGCCATGCACGACACGGTGACCGATGCCGATGACGTTGTGCGCGGGGATCAGGTCGAGAATGTTCTGAAAGGCGGTGTCATATCCGGTTTTGTCGTCGATTTCGATTTTGTTCCGTGCGATCACGGAAAGGGTATCTGCGCGGTAGAGCGCGTATTTGATCGACGACGATCCGGCATTGACGATCAGAATCGAGGCCGGGGCCGGAAGAGCGTTCCCGCCAGTCACGGTGTCGCCCCCGGTGCGCTGCGGGCGCAGAACAGAGCCATGGCTGCAGAATTCTTGCGGCAGGCGGCATCGTCGGCGCGGCTGGTCAGGATGATCGGGACTTTTGCACCCAGCACGATTCCGCCGCCTTCGGCAGTACCCATTTTGACGCGGGATTTGTAAAAGATATTTCCGGACTGGATTTCAGGAAACACTAAAATATCGGGATGTCCGGCCACGGTGGAAAAAATCCCTTTCAGTTTTGCTGCCTCGGGCGAAATCGCGATGTCGAGTGAAAGCGGGCCGTCGACATTGCCGTTGCGGATCTGCTTGCGCAGGCTCATGGTTTTCAGGATCGCGGCGTTGAGGGTTGAAGGCATTTCCTCGAGGACGTCTTCCGTCGCGGCCAGCAGCGCGACATCGGGCGTGCGGCCTTCCATGCGCCAGAAAAAATCGATTGCGTTCTGGATGATATCGACATGGGTTTTAAGATCGGGTGCGGTATTAATCGCGGTGTCGGTGATATAAAGCGGTTTGTGGTAATACGGATCGTTGAGGAGGAACAGATGCGACATGCGCTGGCGGGTGCGCAGGCTTCCTTCCCGCGCAACGATTGGACCCAGAAATTCATTGGTGTGGATTTTTCCCTTCATCAGGGATTCGGCGCGGCCTTCGCCGATGAGTTGCACCGCCCGGAGCGCGGCGGCGTGGCTGTGGTCTGCGGGGACGATTTCGTAGGCTGAAATATCGATCCCGGCATCGGCGGCAGCCTGTTTTATTTTTGCCTCCGGCCCGACGAGGACGGGAACGATCAATCCGGCCCGGGCCGATTCATCGGCACCTTGCAGGGAATGCATGTCAACAGGGTGGACGACCGCAACGCGCAGCACGGTCAGTAACGATGCTGACCCCCGGGATGGTGCGCAGATAGGTCGCGGGAAGGGCGGGATCGACGGATTCATGCAAAACCCGGTCAAGGATGGCAGCCTTGTGCGCGCCGGTGACCAGCAGCAATGTGCGGCGCGCGGCGGCGAGATTGCCAAGACCCAATGTCATTCCCATTTTTGGAACACGTTCGGCGCTGCCCCAGTACGCGGCATTGGCGGCGATGGTTTCCGGCGTCAGCAATACGACATGGGCCGGCTCGTCGAACGGGCTACCCGGTTCGTTGAAGGCGATATGGCCGTTGGTACCGAGCCCTAAAACGGCGAGGTCGATGGGGCCGTTTTGTTGCAGCCAGAGATCGATCCGTGCGGCCTCTGCTGCCGGGTCTGGTGTGTCGCTGTAGAAAATTGTGCGGGCGGATTCCGGGTGACCAATCCGATCAAGAAATTCTTTCCGCAGCCAGCCGTAGAGCAATCGCGGATCGCCGGGCGGCAGGCCGATATATTCGTCGAGAGCAAGGAAGCGCATCCGGTCCCACAGATTGCGGCGATGGCCGTGACGGGTAACCAGCATGCGATACATATCCAGCGGCGTATGTCCCGTTGGCAGGACGACCAGTGGATTTTCAACTGCTTCCAGACAAGAGATAAAAAGATCCGCCGCGATTTCCGCGAAAGCGTTACTGTCTTCCCCGGTTCGGATGTCGGGCAGGAATGCAGTTTGTGCGTTCATGTCCATTGCTCCAGTTTTTGTGCCAGCTCTTCGAGCCGGAAGGGTTTGGTCAGGCAGTCGTTCATCCCGGCCTTCAGACACAACATCCTGTCGTCTCCCGTGGCCTTGCCGGTGGAGGCAATGATTGGCGTCGGTGGCGTGTGTTTTTCCTTTTCCCTGTTGCGGATCTGTCGAGTGATTTCCATGCCGTCCATATCCGGCAACTGTACATCCATGATAATCAGGGCGTAATTGTTCTCCATGGATTTTTGCAGCGCGGCTTTTCCGCTGCTCGCGACATCGCACTCGTATCCTTCGTCTTCGAGGAAATACGAAGTCATAATGATCGTCGGTTCGTAATCCTCGACCAGCAATATCC
Organism: uncultured Micavibrio sp.; assembly: GCA_964400125.1. Lineage (GTDB taxonomy): Bacteria > Pseudomonadota > Alphaproteobacteria > Micavibrionales > Micavibrionaceae > Micavibrio. The sequence goes on from CAYNSR010000004.1 coordinate 6,563, forward strand.
GTTTTTTTGTCTCTGGCATTTTGTTCTCCCGAGAAGGTTCCATTTATTTTTAAATTTTTATTTTGTTCACGTTTTTTCTGCCTTCTTCACACAATTTAAAAACCTGTCGGCTTAGAGTCACTGTATACGGAACAGTGATTGCCGGAGGCTCTGGACAATGATGTATTCGAAGTATCAGAAAGAATCGGAAGTCTGCCAGAAACCATGCCGGGTTTTGATGGTTGAAGACAACCCCGATGATCGTCTTCTTGCAAAAAAAAATCTTGGAACTTCCGGCGAAGTCGGTGAAGTCGTGTGTTTTCCCGATGGTGCGGCACTGATGGGATATATCAGGCAGCAGGAGACAGGCGATACGCCGCTCCGGAGTGCGCCGACGGTGATTGTCCTTGACCTGAATATGCCAAAAATGGACGGTTTCGAGGTGTTGCGCCAATTGAAGACCGAGGCCTTGCTGCGCGATGTGCCGGTGATTGTTGTGTCCGGTGCGCCGACATTCGAGAATGTCAGCCGGGCCTTTGCATTGAAAGCGGATGCGTTTTTCAGGAAGCCGTTAAGTGCCTGCGATTTGCATGTTTTCTTGCGTCATGGCTGGCCGTGGCCGCAGCAGCGTTAGTAAAATTTACGGCAATAAAATTGCAACATTACTGGAAAGGTTGCAAGGGAATTCTAGCTATATGTAATGGTAATAACGATGCGGCTGCCCTGTCGGCGTGATGCGTGATGGGGACGGTTGGAAGGGAGTTGTCGCGCATGATCCGTAAAAATTTGCACTTGCCGGGTGTCAATATGGAATCCGCGAAGATTGGTCCCATCGCGCCGTGTCGGGTGTTTCTGGTCGAGGACGATGTTGATGACGGGCTTCTCAACAAACGGCGGCTTGAAGCGTCGGAACATGTCAGGGAGGTTCTGGTTTTTCCCGACGGGGACGCGTTGATCCGTTATATGAAGGAACAGGGTTTTCAGGATCGTTCCGTGATGTGCATGACGCCGACGATGATTATCGTTGATCTGAACATGCCGAAGATGGACGGCTTCGAGGTTCTGGCGGCGCTGAAATCTGATCCGTTCCTGCAGGACATTCCGGTTGTCGTCGTCTCCGGCGACCCGTCTTACGAGAACGTACGAAAGGCGCACAGTCTCCGCGCCGACGGATTTTTCAGCAAGCCGTTGAATGTCTACAATATCCAGACGTTTTTCAGCAAAGCGTGGCAGTGGCCGAAAGAGGAAATGTGGATGTCCTGAAACAGGGGGCGCGTATGATGTCGAGCGTAACGGAAAAATCGCAAGGTGCGGAACCGCCTCTGGAGAGCGTTGAGCAGTATATCGTTTACCTTGTCGAGGACGATCTCGACGACAGGAAGCAGATGCTGCATACGTTGCGGAAATCCCCGTATGTTTCCGAGGTCCAGTGTTTCGCCACAGGCGACCAGTTGATCGCCCATTTCGTCAAGGAGGGGTATTACAGCGGTAATTTATTACGTTATATCCCGACTCTGGTCATGCTGGACATCTATATGCCGGGGACGGACGGGATTGATACGTTGCGCAATCTGAAGGAACATCCGATGACACGGGATATTCCCGTGGTGATCGTCACTGGTGACGTTTCCAAAGAGCGAACCCGCGAAGCTTTTCGGTTCAAGGCGAATGCATTTTTGCAAAAGCCGCTCGATCTCGAGCATATCCACAAGGTGTTCAGGACCGGATGGGACTGGCCGACGGCCTGAGTGGGGCGCGCGCCAGCGTGAATTGAAAAACGGATCCTATCCCCGGCACCGAATGTTCCAGCCAGATTTCCCCCCCGTGCAGTGCTGCGATCCTTTCGCAGATGGCCAGTCCCAGCCCGCTTCCTTCCACTTCGTCTTGTGTGTGCAGGCGTTCAAACGGTTTGAAGATACGGTCGTGGAATTTTTCCTCCATGCCGGATCCGTTATCCGCGATCGTAAATGCGAAATGCGTTTTTCCTTCCGTGCAGGCGATGCGGATCAGCGGATTTTCGGGACCTCGATATTTTATGGCATTGTCGATCAGGTTTCTGAACAGCGCCGCCAGCGCTGCCGGATAGGCGTTGACTTCCGGCATTGTGCCAATGCGGATTTCGGCATGTGCGGAATCGATCTCCTTTTGCAGCGACGCGATGACCTCTTTCAGGATGATTCCTGTATCGATACGCTGCCGTTCTTCCTGCGGGGCTGCGGATTGCGTGAAGGCGAAGATGTCGTCGACGAGATTTTGCAGGCGGAGTGCGTTGACAGCGATTCTTTCGACGTAATCACGGCATTCCGCATTTAGCATACCGTTCGATTCTTCCTTTAAAATCGTGCAAAATTGAGCAATACGGCGTGCCGGAGCCTTCAGGTCGTGCGCCGCCATGTGGCAAAATTCTGCTGCGGATTCGCGAGATGATTCCGCTTCTCGTTCTGGCCCGGTCTGCATTTCCGCTTGTCTAAAAAAGAGGTTGTGGGCGGGATTTTCCCAAGGCGTGTTCATGGCGTTTTTCCTTCGTCACAGATTCTCCAACGCATAGCGAGGGTTGGAGCGCGCCTGAGAAAAGCGGAAATTTTCAAACAAATTATTAGCGATAATGCATTATTAGGCGGAAGAATCCGTTTTCGCGAGATAAAGTATTTCTTTGAATGCGTTGATTCTCAAACATTTTAGCGCATGCGCCCGTTCCCATTTGCGGTGCGGTGTTGCAACAGTTTTTATTATTGACATAGACGGGCGGGACATGCTGTCTTGAGTGCCATCACAAAAATAAAACAAATGAACACAGGGGATACGTCTATGAGTGCTGCGCATAAATCCAATCTTGTTGAATCCTTGAGCGCCCGCCGCCGCGAGCCGAAGCCTGAGCCGATGACGCTTTTGGATTATCTTGAGTTGTGCAAAACAGATAAGGGGGCTTACGCCACCGCGGCGGAACAGATGTTGCGGGCGATTGGTGAGCCGGAATACCTCGATACCCGGTTTGACCAGCGTTTGTCGCGCATTTTCGCCAACAAGGAACTCAAGGTTTACCCTGCCTTCAAGGATGATTTTTTTGGCATGGAAGATGCCATTGAGCGGATCGTCAGCTATTTCAAAAAATCCTCGCAAGGGTTCGAGGAAGGCAAGCAGGTATTATATCTGCACGGCCCTGTCGGCGGCGGAAAGTCGTCCCTGGCGGAAAAGCTGAAGGCGCTGCTGACGACGCAATCTTTCTACGCCGTCAAGGGGTCCCCCACGCATGAAGATCCGTTGGGATTGCTGTTGACCGGGAATGTCACCGAGAACGAGGAAACCAAGGCCCGGCTTGAGGCCGAGTACGGGATCCCCCGAGCACGCCTGGCTAATTTAATTCCGACGCCATGGGCGTTGAAACGGCTTGAGGAATATGAGGGCGATCTGACCCAATTCGAGATCGAGAAGCTTGGTTACGACCAGCTCCGGCAGGTCGGGATTACGAAGGTGGAGCCGGGGGATGAAAACAATCAGGATATTTCAGCCCTTGTCGGTAAGATCGATATTCGCAAGCTGGAGTCCTATGCGCAGGATGATGCCGATGCCTATAGCTATAGCGGCGGGTTGTGCATTGGTAGCCGCGGTATGCTCGAATTCGTCGAGATGTTCAAGGCCCCGATCAAGGTTCTTCACCCGTTGCTGACCGCGACGCAGGAGAAAAACTTTAAAGGGACGGAAGGTGGCGCGGCCATGCCGTTTGGCGGTATCGTTATGGCACACTCCAATGACAGCGAATGGGAGGCCTTCAAGAACAACAAGAACAATGAGGCCTTCCTTGACCGCATCTATACGGTCGGAGTCCCCTATTGCCTGCGTGTTACGGAAGAAGAGAGGATTTATAAAAAACTTCTGAACAGCAGTGTGCTTGCGAGTGCGCCTTGTACGCCAAATACGCTGAAATATCTGGCGCAGTTTGCTGTCCTCACCCGGTTGGAAGAACCGGAAAATTCAAGCCTTTATTCAAAAATGAGGGTTTATGACGGGGAGAATCTGAAGGATAAGGACCCCAAGGCAAAAAGTTTGCAGGAGTACAGGGATTATGCCGGGAAACAGGAGGGTATGACGGGGTTCTCAACGCGCTCGGCATTCAAGGTTTTGTCTGATGTCTTCAACTATGACCGCCATGAGCCCGGTGCCAACCCAGTCCATTTGTTCCATGTACTGGAGGATCTTGTCGATAAAGAGTATTCCGGGGAAACTCGGGACAGATATCAGGGTTTTATAAAGGAATATCTGCGTCCGGTTTTCAACAAGGCGCTCGACAATGACATTCGCGAAGCCTTTCTGGAGTCGTCCGACGAGTACTGCCAGAACTACTATGACCGCTATGTTCTGTTTGCGGATCACTGGATTCAGGATCAGGATTTTCGCGATCCGGATACCGGCATGATCTATGATCGCGCCAAGCTGAATGAAGAGCTGGAAAAAATTGAAAAGCCGGGCGGCGTCGCTAATCCAAAAGATTTCCGCAATGAGGTCATTAATTTCTATTTCCGTTACAGGAGTGCCAACGAGGGTCGTACGCCCCAGTGGAAGGATCACCACAAGATGGCCGATGTGTTGAAAATGAAGGTTAAGATTAACACGGAGGAGATGACAAAAATCCTGTCCTTTGACGCAAAGGTAAGCGAGTCCGAGTTGGCGACGCGCAACAATTTCGTCTCCCGTATGGGGGAGAAGGGTTATACGCCGAAGCAAACTCGCCTGATGACGGCATATCATAGTGGGCTGCAGATCGCTCACTAGGCCCCGGACTGTTATAGGAGGCGGGGTGTGTAGCACACAACCCGTCCTCCGGTCCCGCGTTTGTGCCGGGACGGGCGATGGCTTGGCACGCAACCGATGCCGCGCCGCCAAAACCCTAGAAATTAGCGAGAAAGAGAGTCCCGATCATGGCCGTTGTCGTTGATACAACAGGAGATCGTTTCAGGAGCGAAGGGTCCCCCAGCCGCCGCCGTTTTTTCGAGCGGACGAAGGAATATCGGCAAAAAGCATTCGACCGTGCCATTAACGGCAGGAGCATCAAGGATTTTGACAAGGACGGTGTGGATGTCACTGTGCCGAAGCGCGGTTTGAGTCGACCGCAAATCGGACATGGGCGTGGCGGAATCTGGGATCAGGTCTTTCCCGGCAACGACCAGTTTAGCGCCGGCGACAAAATCAAACGGCCGCAGGGTGGCGGTGGCGGCAGCGGGGCTGGTGAAGCCAGTCAGGATGGTGAACACGAGGATGAGTTCACCTTCAACATGTCGCGTGATGAGTTCCTCGAATGGTTTTTCAAGGATCTCGGTCTGCCGAACCTGAAGAAAAAGGGCATGGTGGATGCCCGAAAGACGCAGTTGAAGCGGGCAGGGATTTCGTCTTCCGGTCCGGAAGACCGACGCAATCTTCCCAGAACATGGAAGAAGCGTCTGGAGCGCACGACTCCCGCGCTGGCGCCCTATAACAGAAAGTTGATTGTCCTTCTGGAAGAAAAGAAAGCAATTTTGTCGTGTCGCGATCCTGAAGGCGGGGTGTTGCCCGCCGGGTTCCGCGTGCGAAAAGCCGACGATTTTGTCAGCCTGTCGGATCAGGTCAAGGATCTGGTCCGGGATATTGCCGTGCTGCATGACAGGGCGAAAGATTATCTATCGGAAGACGATGTCTGCCGGATTGCCGAGATCGATGAAAAAATAGAGGGGATCAGGAACCAGATGGCGTCTCAGGTTCCCGGGATCGATCCGCAATACGATTCGAAATTCAATGCCCTTGCCCGCGTTCCCGTAAAAATCTCGCAAGCGGTGATGTTTTGCGTGATGGATGTTTCAGGATCGATGGACGAGGAAAGGAAGGCGAACGCGAAAAGGCTGTTTATCCTGCTCAGTCTTTTTCTTGAAAGAGAATACGAAAATGTTGAGTTTGTATTCATTCGTCACCACACGACCGCCAAGGAAGTGGATGAGGATGAATTCTTCAATAGCAAGGAATCCGGCGGCACGGTCGTGTCCACGGCCCTTCAGAAAATCATCGAAATCCGGGAGGCAAGATATCCGGCGGACAAGTGGAACACTTATGCTTTGCAGGCCTCCGACGGAGACAACTGGGACAACGACAATATGACATGCGACAGCTTGCTCCGGAACAAAATCCTTCCCGATATTGAGGGATTTATCTATGCCGAGATCACGGACGGTGATCGGCAAAATCTCTGGCGCACCTATGAGAAGTTACGCGATGCGTTCCCGGATCGTTTCAGGATGGGCCATGTCGAAAGCACCGAAGATGTCGGCAGGGTATTCCGCGAATTGTTCAAGAAGCAAGAAGGTGCGCCGGTTTCCAGGCTTGACGTTTCTCCGGCACCGTAGGGACAGATGCGGCAATAACGATAAAAAAGAGTGTAACAGGGCAATGTCATGATAAAACAGAACAAAGACTATGCGAAGCATATCGACGCGCTCGTCGATAAATATGAAGAAGGGCGCGAAATACTGATTCTTCCCGATGACTGGAAATATACGCCGCGAATCAAGCCGCAATATAAGGACACGGGCTTGTCCGAGACATGGCTAGGCGTTGTTGCCGATATTCACGGCATTCAGGCGCATGAAAAATACGGTCTTGATACCTATGAGAATAAGATCGAAGTGATTACCTCGGCACGGATGATCGATGCCTATACCAGCGTCGGTATGCCCGTCAATTACACACACTGGTCGTTCGGTCTGGAAAGCATCAAGCAGAGCAAGAAATATCAGGCAGGCCAGATGGGGTTGGCCTATGAAATCGTTATCAATTCTGACCCGTGCGTTTCCTATTGCATGGAAGAAAACACGAAGATGATGATGAATCTGGTGATTGCCCATGCCGCGTACGGGCATAATTCTTTTTTCAAGGGGAATCACCTTTTCCGTCAGTTTACGGATTCAAAAACCATCATAAACGATATGACCGTTTTTGCCGAACGGGTCGACCGCTACCGCGGTCTGTATGGGGAGGAGGAGGTTGAGGCCGTTCTCGATGCATGCCATGCCCTGATGAATTATGGCGTGGATCGCCGCACCCGTCCCATCCCGCGTTCTGCAGAAGAGGACCGCGCCCGGCGTGAGGAGGCTGAAAGGTTCCGACAGTTTCACCATAACCCGCTCTTTGCCGCCGCCGCGGCAGCCGCGGCACCAAAGAATTCCGAGTTGTCCAGATCGTTCTACGAAGCGTGCAATCCTTTGGAGGAAGAAAATATTCTGCGTTATATAGCGGAGAACGCACCGCTCCTGCAGGATTGGGAAAGGGATATTGTGCGCGGTGTTTCCAAGATTGCGCAGTACTTCTTCCCGCAACGCCAGACTCAGGTGATGAACGAAGGCTGGGCGACGTTTTGGCATTATACGCTGATGAATGATCTTTACTGGGAACACAAGCTTATCGATACCAAGATGTTCACGGAATTTATTCAGTCGCATACCAATGTTACACACCAGCCGTCGTATAATGAAAAATGGTATAACGGCATCAATCCCTATGCGCTTGGATTTGCGATGCATTCGGATATAAGACGTATCTGCGAGAAGCCAACGGAGGAAGATCGTCGCTATTTCCCCGAATTTGCCGGAGATCCGAACTGGGTTTCCGTCTTGGATACGGCGATGAGGAATTACAAGGACGAAAGCTTCATCCATCAGTTCCTCTCGCCCAAGGTTATGCGTGATTTCAGACTGTTTCATATCAATGACGACGACAAGGAAGCAACCTTGCGTGTTGGTGCTATCCACAACGAGGATGGCTTCGAGATGGTGCGCGCGAAACTTGCCGCCCAGTACGATCTCGGCAACAGGGAACCGCGCATTGAAGTTGGTCATTTCAACAAATCAACTGACCGAAACCTCTTCCTGTTCCATACGATGAATAACCGTCGTCCGGTGAATGACCAGACGGAAGAGGTTCTGAAGCATTTATACATGCTCTGGAGCGGCAGAGGCGATCCGTCCGGCGGCCACCGGGTTATCCTGCACAGTGTCGATCCCGCCGGGAAGCATGTAGGCACGATATCCTGCCCGCCGATGCCGAAGGGAAGCGACCCGAAAACCAGTTATCCGTTGAGACCCTAGGGCGGGTATTTTTTGCTTTTTTGACTTATATCAAACATCCGCCTGCAGGCGGATGTTTTGATGTATTCCGGCGACGATTTCTATGCGGTCGCAGGAAGAAAGCGCAATGCATGTCAGCGGTAAAATAAAGAAAGAGGGTTTCAGAGCGTTCGGTCATGCACCCCGCGCCGGACAGGCCTTGCCGCGAATCTGGGTCATTGTGGCGGGAGTAAAAAAGGCGCGATTGTATCGGCACATGGAAAGTGCTCTGGAATCCATTGCCGATCTGTCGGGGGGCTGGCGTGCAGAGGAGTATTTCCTGCGCTGTCTTGCCGATTGGCTGGAGCAGGCAGTACGAGAAGATGCCTTTGATCGACTTGTCGTGATTGCCGCCCCGCCCATGCTTGAGCGTTTGCGCGGCGCATTCAGCCAGCGGGTGCATGCCAGAATTGTTGCAGAAATCAGCAGAGAACTCAGTGATATGGATGAGCGGACACTCAGCGCGGCATTGAAAGAAATCGTCTGGTTTTAGGGTGATCCGCATTGCCGCGTTTTTCCCGGGCATGCGGCCACGCTCGCACAATTTTCCATGCGCGAACCTTTACATTCCCCCGGTGTGGCGGTGCAATGGTCACAGCAATAATCAACCAGAGCTGAAAAAGAATCGATTTTGATTTCCGGTCCCTTGACGGTGACGCCCACGGGCTGGAGTTGCGCCAACGCGCGGGAGAATGTTTCCGGCTTCATGCCGAGCCGGGCGGCGGCCAGAGATTTGTCGTATGGGAAAGAGAAAATTCCGCCCTTGCCGATCATATTCCCGGAGAGCTGCAACAGCAAACAGCCGACACGCTGGGGTGCGCTCATCAGCGCGAGATGTTCGTTTTCCATCTGGAGGTTGCGCATTTCCTGCGACATGGAACTCATGATCCGGGCCATGACGTCGTGATTTTTCCGGGCGCGATCACGCAGCACCGTGCCGGGGACTTCAATCAGCCGCGTGGCCTCTGCGGCTTCGGCAGAAAAAGGATAACCAGCACCGCCAAAGATTGCCGCTTCGCCGAAAACATCGCCGCGCGAAAACAGGGCGACAATGGCCTCGTCGCCGTCAATTGTATTGCGGTACAGCTTGATCCACCCTTGCGCGACGACAAAGAAGCGGTCTGCGGCGTCGCCCTGTTCAAAGACGGGTTGCTGTTTCGCGTAGTCGCGTAGGGCAGAGGCGCTTAAAAAGGCAGAAATGTCGGTCTCGGGCAATCCCGTGAAGAAAGGGAGTTTGCGCAGAAAATCTTCAGTGTGATCGTTGTCGGTGGCCATAAAATTCGTCCCTTTTCCGCCTTTTATAATGTGCGTGGGGCGGTCCCGCAACATTATTGTTATGTTAATATTGAGAAGGCGGCACGGCCAGACTTTACAAGGTTTGCCATGCCCAGCATAATCCGCAGGCAAGGACAAAGACATATGAAACTGACCTTCCTCGGCGCGACCGAAACCGTGACCGGATCGAAATATCTCCTCGAACATGACAATAAAAAGATTCTGATCGATTGCGGCCTGTTTCAGGGACCAAAAGATCTGCGCCAGCGTAACTGGGATGGATTGCCGTTCCGTCCGGCGGCGCTGGATGCCGTATTGCTGACGCACGCCCATATCGACCATAGCGGCTATATCCCCAAACTGGTCATGGATGGATTCGGCGGTGCGGTTTATTGTTCCGCTGCGACGCTTGATCTGTGCCGTATCCTGCTGCCCGATTCAGGGCATTTGCAGGAAGAGGATGCCGAGACCGCCAACCGTTACGGTTATTCGCGCCACCATCCGGCCTTGCCGCTGTATACGGAAAAAGATGCGCGTGACAGCTTGCGGGTCTTTCGTACGGTCGGATTGGGCGTGCCGCATGCGCTGGGCGATGACCTGAGCTTTACCCTGCATCGGGCAGGGCATATTCCGGGAGCCTGTTTTATTCAGGTGACCTGTGGTGATGGAACGTCGATCCTGTTTTCAGGCGATATCGGACGGTTGCATAACCCGGTGATGAAGCCTCCCGCAAAAATACAGAAGGCGGATTATCTGGTGCTGGAATCCACTTATGGTGATCGCCTGCACAACAGGGATGATCCGACAGATGATATTGAGGTAATTGTACGCCGGACGGCGGCGCGTGGTGGTACGGTTGTTATCCCATCTTTCGCCGTCGGACGGGCGCAGGCATTGCTGTATCATTTTTATGTGCTGAAGCAGGAAAAGCGCATTCCCGATATCCCGATCTATCTCGATAGTCCGATGGCGATCAATGCCACTGATCTTCTATCGCAACATATGAACGAGCATCGCCTGTCGCCGGAGGAGTGCGCGGCGGTATGCGATGTTGCCATTTATACCAGAACAGCCGAAGAATCGAAGGCCATCAACCAGAACAATCACCGCAACAACATGCCGAAAATTATTATTTCAGCCAGCGGCATGGCAACCGGGGGTCGGGTTCTGCATCACCTCAAACATTATCTCGGCGACCCGCGCAATACGATCCTTCTTGCCGGGTTTCAGGCGGAAGGAACGCGCGGCGACCGGTTGGCGCGGGGAGAGAAGGAGTTGAAAATTCATGGTACGATGTGGCCCGTGGCGGCAGAAATCGTCAAGATGGACAATATGTCAGCCCATGCCGACTATGCCGAAATTTTGACATGGCTGGAGAATTTCACGGATACGCCGCGCCGGGTTTTCATTACCCACGGCGAAAAAGAAGCTGCCGGGGCGATGCGCGACAGGGTCAGGGAAAAATTCGGATGGGATACAATCGTTCCTGCCTATATGCACCAGGAGGAGTTATAAATGAGCGCGATCACACAAGCCGCCACCTGCGAAGGGCAGTGCGGTTGCGCCCGTCCGCCGGGAAAGACGAAACTGGTGGTGGTAACGGGCGGCCCAGGCGCGGGGAAGACGGCGGTGCTGGAGATTATCCGCAAGGAATTATGCGGGCATGTGGTGATCCTGCCGGAGGCCGCGTCGATCGTGTTCGGCGGCGGGTTTTGGCGCTTGCAATCCATTTCGGCGCGGCAGGCGTCGCAGCGGGCGATTTTGCACATCCAGCAGGAAATAGAGCGTCTGGTTTTAGGGGAAGAAACATGGGCGGTCGGGTTGTGCGATCGCGGCCTTCTGGACGGGCTGGCTTACTGGCCGGGGGATGCGCGCGATTTCTGGCAGGCTGCAGGAACTAGTCTTGAAGCTGAATATGCGCGCTATCATTCCGTGATTCATCTGAGGACGCCGGATGAAGATCTGGGCTACAATAACCACAGTAATCCCTTGCGTACGGAATCGGCGGCGCAGGCGGCGGAGATCGACGGGCGCATTCACGATATCTGGTCGCGGCACCCGCGTTACCGCACGATTGAAAGTACGCCGGATTTTCTGGTCAAGGTCGAGCGGGCGATGCTGCATATTATCGAAGATTTACCGGATTGTTGCGCTAATGCTTTGCCGATGGATATGGTTCGTAAAAGCTAACCGGAAATCACCGCCCGTACAGGGTCTGCGCCACATATGCGGCAATCGCCAGAGACGATGTCAGGCCGGGGCTTTCAATGCCGTAAAGGCAGGCCAGTCCCGGAATGCCGTGATCGTCCGGTGTCCGGATCGCAAAATCGCTGTCGGTCGCGCCGGGTCCGGTTATTTTCGATCTAATCCCCGCATAGGCGGGGATTAATTCTCTCCGGTCGATTCCGGGCCAGTATTTGCGTATAGCGTTATAGAACGTACCGATGCGGCTTGAATCGACATGATAGTCTGGATCTTCTGACCTTGCGGGGTCCAGCCATTCGACATCGGGGCCGAACAGGCTGTTTCCCGCCATATTCATCGTAAAATGCGCACCCAGCCCCCCGGCGACAGGAACCGGATATATCAGTCTTGAAAAAGGTGCGGGTCCGGAAACAGAAAAATAGTTTCCCTTGGCCAGATAGCGGTTAGGGATTGTTTCCGTCGGAATTCCGGAGATGGCGCGGGCGACCGCCTGTGCGGCAAGCCCGGCGGCGTTGACGACATGGCTGGCGATCACGCGGGTCGTGGAAGATCCATTGAATTCGAGAACGATACCGTTTTTTGTCACCTGTGCTGAGGAAACGGTATTTTGTAACGCTAGAAATCCGCCCGCCCGTTCCGTATCGGCCAGCAGGCAAAGCAGGAAGGCGTGTACATCGACAATGCCGGTGGATGGCGACAGCAGGGCAGCGTGGCAGGAGATTTCCGGCTCCATCGTCATGGCGTCGTCGCGGGCGAGCAGGCGTAGGTCGTGGACGTTATTTTTTCGCGCAGCCAGCATGATCTGTTCCAGTTTCGGGATTTCTGCTGCGGATGTTGCGACAATCAGTTTCCCGCAGCGACGGAACGGGATGCTGCGTTCTTGCGCGTAAGCATAAAGGAGGTCCCTGCCATGTGCGCAAAATCGTGCCTTGGCGGATTCCGGCGCGTAATAAATACCCGCATGGATTACGCCGGAATTGCGCGCGCTGGTGACGGAGCCGATCATGCTTTCCGATTCCGCGATAACCACTTCGTGTCCATGCAGAGCGCAGGCGCGGGCAATCGCCAGCCCAATGACTCCAGCTCCGATCACGACGGTATCGACTTTTTCCATGGTCTATGCCGTTCGTGCTTTTTTTCCGGTGTTTTCCAGCATGTCTGAAAAAGCAGAAATAACGTTTTCCAGCTTGAATTCAGACGGCAGGAGAGAGGGAGACAGGGCGGATTTTTGTTGCGGCGTTATTTTTTCCATGGCGCGCAGGAAGGCTTCCATATCCGGTGCCACCGTCACCGCGCCTGGCGCGGCGCAGGGTGCGATATCGGTGATGCCGCCAGCTTCGTGCATGGCGATGACGGGTGTGCCGCAGGCCAGCGATTCCAGCGCCACGTTCGGCAAGCCTTCTGAACGGGAGGGCAGCAAAAAACAATCTGCCCCGGCATAGGATGTCCATGGATTTTCGAGAAATCCCGGTAGACTGACGCGGTCGGAAAGGTTTCTGTCCCGGATCATCCCTTCGAGTTTTTCCCTGTCAGGCCCATGCCCCAGTATCGTCAGATGCCAGTTATAGCCCATACGCAGATCAGGCAGGGCCTCGATCAGACGGTCAAAGCCCTTGGCAGGAAACAGGCGCCCGGCAGCAACGAAGCGTACCGTGTTTTCTCGAGGCGAATCCCCGTCGTGCGTAAGGGTTGCGGCATTGCGGAGGCGCGTTTCGTCAGCGGGATTGCAGAGCAGGGCATGGTTTTTGACCGGGACGCCCAGATGCAAAAAATCTTCCATGATGGCGCAGGAGGGTACGATCACAAGATTGGCCCATGGGTAGAGGAGGCGGTATCCCAACATGATGATCCACGCGATGGAGGGTTTCGCTTTCAGGATCCGTGATGGCATGGCCGCCTCGCGCACGACAAAGCGCGTGCGCGGGAAGAGGGGCCGGAGCGCAAGCGTCGAGATATTCATATGGGTGAGGGTGGAAATAACGATATCCGGTGCCATATCCCTGATATTTTTGTAAAGCCCGGGCAGGGCGCGGGATACGCGGCATCCGTTCATGTGATGTACGGGTATGTCGTGCGCGATTTGCGTCCGCAACGGCCCCCGGTCGTCAAGGGCCAGAAGGACGGGCTCAAAACGTGCCCGGTTCAGACCGTTCATCAGGGTCACCATGACACGTTCGGCCCCGCCGACGTCAAGATTGGGAAGAATGAAAAGAACTCTCAGTTTGTTTTGTGCCGCGCCAGACAAGGCCGGTCCCCCGATGTGAAAAAGGTGCCTGATTTGACCATGGCGCAATGCGGTTTGTCCACCCTGCGCCATGGAGATATGAAGCGAAGAATCTTGACATCGCGCCCCCCGATGACCATAGATGGAGCATCCGAAATCCCGGTCGTACTATACATAATATCAATGTCCGCAAAGCGTACTGTCAGGCCATGATTCACAATCTTCGCAATTCCTTACCGGCGCTTTTTGCCCTGATGACGCCCGCGCAGAGAAAGCGCGCTCTTTTGTGTGTAGGGATTACACTGCTTGTAACTCTTACGGAAATTATTGCTGCTACGCTGATTGTCGGACTGGCCAAGGGGCTGACCAGTCCGGACGGGACCAGTGGTCTGATCTGGCTTGCTCTTGTGGCGGTTGTGATCTTTGTGCTGAAGGGGGGGATGGCAACATTTGACATTTATATGCAGGGGCGTTGCATCCAGAGCATTATCCTCGATTTCAAACAACGTCTGATTTCACGTTACACACAGATGGATTATTCGCAGCAGATCACACGCAATTCCGGACAGTCTCTTTCAGTGCTCTACAGCGATGTGGATATCTGGATGCTGATCGGCTTGACGTCGATGGGGATTATGCTCTCGGAAATCTGCGTTGCTGTGACGCTCATGGGATTTCTTGTCTATATGCAGCCGATGATTACTCTGGTGCTGATTGTGATCTTTGCGGTCATGGCTTTTCTTTTCCTGCGCTATCTTGCGCCGAAATTCAAGCAGTGGGGCCATGATGTGCAAAAATGCGCGGAGCGCGGATTTCATCAGGCTCTCCAGATCATGCAATCCTACAAGGATATCCTGATCTTCGGCAGGGCTGATTATTTCTCCGGGCTTTATCAGGAACAGGCGCGCCGCCGTGCGGAGGTCACCGTAAAGTCAGGCGTTTCGCAGGTGTTGCCGCGTGTGACGCTGGAAGCGGTTTTCATGATGTTTTTCGCCGGACTGATCGTCATGGCCTATGTCGTTGATTACGACCCGAACAAGTTGACGGTTCTTTTAAGTGCCTATCTGTATGCGGGATTTCGCATGTTGCCGAGCCTGAACAGGCTGGTTATTCATCTGAGCAATGTCAGAATGTCTGAGGCCAGTATCGGTCGCATCGTCGATGAGTTGCGTTCCCCGCTGAATGCCGGGGTTTATGTCAGTGAGCCGGATATGACCTTCGATCAAGGGATTGCGGTCCGGAATGTGACCTATCGCTATCCCGGAACGCAGCGCGATATTTTGAAGGACGTCAGTGTCGATATTCAAAAAGGAGAATTCGTCGGCATTATCGGGGAGACGGGATCGGGTAAATCGACCTTGTTGCACCTCATGCTCGGGCTTTTGATCCCCGGTCAGGGACAGGTCTTGATCGATGGGAAATTCGTGGCTAATGCACATGAATGGCATCGCAAAATCGGCTATGCAGCACAGAATTTTCACCTGATCGATGGTACTATCGCCGACAATATCGCCTTCGGCATCCCTGCCGCAGAGCGTGATAATGATCTGATCTTGCGGGTTGTAGACGATGCGCAATTAGCACCTTTCGTCGAAAGCCTGCCGTTGGGGGTGGATACCGAGATTGGCGAAAAGGGTGTTTTAATTTCCGGGGGGGAACGGCAGCGTATCGCGCTTGCCCGGGCCCTCTATATCAAGCCTGATGTTTTGATGTTGGATGAGGCAACATCGGCCCTCGATCTTGAGACGGAATCCTCTATCATGCAGGCAGTGGATGGGCTGAAAGGCCGAGGTCTGACGATTATTGCGGTCACACACCGCATCGATACCCTGAAATCTGCGGACCGGGTCATTACACTTAAAAATGGACAGATTGTTGAAAGGGAATATCAATGACGACGCAATGCCGCATCTGTGACACTGAAATGGTTCCGGTTATTTCTTACGGGAAAATGCCGCTGGCCAATGCCTTTCTTTTACAGGAGCAATTCGCCAACGAATATTTTTTCGAACTGGCCGTATCACATTGCCCGCAATGCAAGATGCTGCAACTGGTGGAGCAGCCCGATCCGGCAGCGATGTTTCATGAGGAATATGCGTTTTTTTCCGGCACATCGAAAAAAATGGCGGGGCATTTCGAACAGAAGGCCAAAAACCATATCGCTGCCTTTATCCCCGACAAAAAATCTGCATTTGTTGTCGAGCTAGGCAGCAATGATGGTATTATGCTGAAGCATTTTGCCGTCGAAGGGATTCCTCATCTGGGGATTGAGCCGTCCGGAAACGTTGCAAAAGTCGCCATAGAAAACGGCGTCAATACTATCGTTGAATTTTTTGGCGAAGATGTTGCACGCAAGGTGTGCGATCAATACGGTCAGGCTGATATCATCAGCGCATCCAATGTCATGTGCCACATTCCAGACCTGCATTCCGTGGGCAAGGGGGTCGCAGTTCTGTTGAAAGACAGCGGCGTTTTCGAATTCGAAGACCCCTATCTGGGTGACATGATTTCCAAGACGTCGTATGACCAAATTTATGACGAGCACGTTTATATTTTTTCTGTGACCTCAGTATCGAATGCATTCGCGCCGTATGGGCTTGAAGTGTTTCATGTCGAGCCGCTGGGAACGCATGGCGGGTCGATGCGGTATCATTTGTGTCGCAAGGGTTCTCATGAGGTTCGGAATAGCGTTTTAAGGCAACTAAAATACGAAGATGATCTCGGGTTGAACAGCATTGATGCCTACCGGAATTTTGCCTGTAACTGCGAGAAGAACAAGCAGGATCTGGTGGGTATGCTTACCCGTTTGAAGGCGGAGGGAAAAAGGGTCGTCGGTTATGCGGCAACATCGAAAAGCACGACCATTCTCAATTATTGCGGCATAGGACCGGACCTGATTTCGTGCATTTACGATACAACGCCAATCAAGCAAGGAAAGTTTTCGCCGGGGATGCATATCCCGGTGAAATCCTTTGAAGAATTCCGCGAATCCTATCCCGACTACTCTGTCCTTTTTGCGTGGAACCACGCGCAGGAAATATTCGAAAAGGAAACCGATTACGAGGCGCACGGAAAGAAATGGATTCTCTTCTGTCCAGAAGTAAAGGCTGCGTAATCCATGCCCCTTTTTGAAAGCAAGATATATTTCGGCAACCCGGTGGACCAGTTCGCGGCGCATCGTGCAGAAATTCTCGATGCGATCGAGGCGGTATGCGCAGAGGGGCCGCATATTCTCGGCCCCGTGGTTGAAAAATTCGAACAGGAATTCGCCGCATGGAATAATACAGGTTACGCGGTCGGCGTGGGCAGCGGGACGGACGCGCTTGTGCTGGCGATGAAGGCCTTTGGAATTGGGCCGGGGGACGAGGTCATCACCGTTTCGCATACCGCTTTGGCCACGGTGGCGGCGATTGTCCTGACCGGGGCAAAGCCCATTTTGGTGGATGTGCATCCGGACACGGCGGTGATGGACCCGTCAGGGCTGGCGGAAGCCGTGACGCCGCGCACGAAGGCGATTATCCCCGTGCATCTCTATGGTTTTGCTTGCCCGATGGAAGAGATTTTGGCCTTTGCCAGAGCGCATGGCCTGATTGTTATCGAAGATTGCGCACAGGCCCACGGGGCGCTTTACCGTGAAAAAAAGGTCGGCACGATGGGCGATGCCGGATGTTTCAGTTTTTATCCGACAAAAAATCTTGGCGCGATCGGCGATGGCGGGGCGGTCATTACCGATGATGCAGCAATCGCCGAAGGCGTGCGCCAGCGCCGCCAGTATGGATGGGACGCGACCCGCGTTGCGCATGTGGCCGGGGCCTTGTCGCGCCTTGATCCATTGCAGGCCGCGATTTTGTCCGTGAAACTGAAATATCTGGATGCGGATAACCAGCGCCGCCGCGATATTGCCGCCACATATGATCGCGTTATCAAAGACGGCGCGTTTTCGCGGCCTGCGGCCTTGCCCGGCGTTCGTCCTGTGTATCACCTCTATGTCATTGCTTCGGACCGGAGGGACCATATCCGGGGGGCCTTTGCTGCAGAAAATGTCGAACTTGGCGTGCATTATGCCCACCCGGCGCATTTGCACCCGGGCTATGCGGGTCTGGCGGGGATTTCGCCCGGCGGCCTGCCCGTTACGGAAGATTTGAGCCGCCGTGTTCTGAGCTTGCCGATCTATCCGGAATTCCCGGTGTTATCGGCGCAAAAAATCGCGGAGTTTCTGAATGCACTCTAGCCCCGATATCGCCGTCATGATGATGACGTACAATAATGAGGCCGATATCCGCCAATCGCTGGAGACGCTGGCGGGGCAGAGCTATCAGAATTTTCATCTTGTCTTTGTCGATGATTGTTCGCCGGATCGATCCTTTGCCATCGCAGAGGAATATCGCGGGAAGTTTCCCCATGTCACCATGCTGCGAAATGGTGCGAACAAGGGCGTTATTCGCAATCTGTACGACACGTTGCGCTTCGTCGAAGAAACCGTGCCGCAGGCGGAATTTTTTATCTGGGCCTGCGCGGATGACTGGTGGGAGCCGACTTTTCTTGAAAAAACGCGGCAACGGCTCCTCGACAATCCGAAGGCGGCGGTGTGCCAGACATGGTTTGACACGCTGCATGTTGAAACCGGGGTCACGACCATGCACAAGCTCTGCCCGGTTTACGGGACCGGTTACAAGGAGGCGGCGCAGATTTTCAGAAAATATTACAGCGATGTCGATCCTACCTATTTCAATTTCACTCTGCACGGGTTGATGCGGCGGCGGGTCTTGCGCGATATTTACCCCGACGATCAAAAACAGATCGCCTATAGCGCATCGACGGAACTGTCCGGCCTGATTGCCATGGTCCTGCACGGCGGAATCGATATCGTGCCGGAGCGTCTGATCCACCGGCGCGAGCACGGGCGTTTTATCGATAACAACCCGCAAGATACGCTGGGCCGTTATTACAGGAATATTCCGTTGCGGATGTGGGCCGCGCTCAGCCATTTTCCACGCCTTGCAAGAATACGGCGCGAAGGCGGCCCGCCATTTCTTTTTTTGCCGATGTTGTTGCATCTGTTCGTCTTTTACGGTTTTGTGCCCGCTTGTGTCGCCCTTCGGGATTTCATAAGGACAGCGGTTTTCAAGAACGCCTTGACAAGGGACGTTTCCATCGTTTTGAGTATCATCACAGGAGCAATGCCATGACTTTTGATCGCGCCCAACTCGACGCCGACCGCCTGAAAACCGCGAAGACGCTGGAACAGGACAACGAGGTGCAAAAACTCGCCATTGATCTGATTACGAAATCGGATCGCCATTTTCATGCCTATCAATGGAACTGGCTGGGCCTGCCCATCATCCAGATGACAGAAGACGTCATGGCGGCGCAGGAACTGATCTGGGCGGTGAAGCCGGATGTGATCGTCGAAACCGGGATTGCCTGGGGCGGGAGCATGGTTTTATACGCATCGATGTTGGAACTGATCGGCAAGGGTGAGGTGATTGGTGTTGATGTCGTCTTGCCGCAGGACAATATCGACAAAATCATGGCCTACCCGTTTTCAAAACGTATCTCCATGATTGAAGGATCGTCGATCGACGGGAATATCGTCGATCAGGTCAGGGAAAAAATAAAGCCCGGCCAGACGGTGATGCTGATGCTGGACAGCAATCACACACACGATCATGTCCTTGACGAATTGAAACTGTATTCGCCGCTGGTCACGAAGGGGTCTTATATTATTGTGTCCGACACGATTGTAGAGGATATCCCGCCGCAGGATCACCGCCCGCGTCCGTGGGGACCAGGGGACAACCCGAAGACGGCGGTGAATGAATTCCTGAAAACAACCGACCGTTTCGAGCTGGACCCTTACTATAACGCCAAGGTTTTGATGACCTTCGACAAGGGCGGCTATTTGCGGTGCTTGAAATAGATGTCGGTTTCCAAGCAGGAAAAAAGTATCTGGTCAGGTGTATACGATCAATTTAATCAGGTCCCGAAGGGCTCCGCGATTTTTGATTCATCCCTATGGACCGAAAAACAGCGAGTGCGGGCATTGACGGCGCTGGAGCATATGCAGTCCGGCTATGCTATTCCTGAAGGCGCAAAGTCTCGTGACTATCCATTGCCAGCTTTTTTGGCAGCGCTTTTACCAGTCAGAAAAAAAATATCTGTCCTCGATTATGGTGGAGCGATGGGGCAGACTTATCTGGATATTCTCGGGAAGATCCCCGGCGCAGCGGACAGTATGTCTTATTTTATTCTTGAGACGCAAAGCGTTGTTGATGCGATTCCTGATAAAATTCGTGCCTTACCGGGCCTGACTTTTTTGACCGGGATAGACGAAATAGAAAGTCCAATAGATATTGTTCATTGTGGAAGTGTTCTTCAATACATTGAAGACTGGCAATCGTTTTTTATGAAAATTATTGAAGGGCTGTCTCCTGATACCTTTGTTCTTTCCGACCTGCTTGTTGGGGCCATTCCCAGCTTTGTTACGGCGCAGCAGTATTATGATAGGGTAACACCTGTCAAATGCATCAATATTGAGGAGTTTTATCAATTTTGGTCGCAGACTTCCTATGCCCTAACTTTTCGCACCCATTATTATCCACTGGCAGGGGAAGATTATTTTCCAACCCATGATTTACCGCCAACACACCGGATTAAAACGGCCAGTCACCTGATTTTTTCCAAAAAAATCTAACGATATTGTGCTGTCCTGTCTTTTTGTATAAGACAGAAAATCATCATCTAACCGTTTGGGGAGTTTTTATGAGCAGCCTTGTTGATCAAAAACGCGAATTCTGGAATGACCGTTCCAAACTTGGAGATAATGCAGGCAGCAATGATTTTATGCTGAAGAGGGTGGAGACAGATTACATTCTTCGCAACCTTCCGCGTCAAGGGCGAGTTTTGGACATTGGATGTGGAAACGGCGACACCTTGATAGAGGCTCACGAAAAACTGGGCGTGACAGGTATTGGTCTTGATTTCTCACCTGAAATGGTGGCGCTTGCACAAAGCAGAGCAAAGAAATACTCTCAAGATTTGTCCTTTTCTTTTGCTGATGTGCGTCAACTTCCTGATGATATAGGCCAGTTTGATGCTGTATATGTGCAGCGCTCGTTGATAAATCTGAACTCTTATGAAGAACAGAGAGCAGCATTTGAAGGAATCATGAATCTGGTCAATCCAGGCGGAATCTTTGTCATGGTAGAATGCACCATAGATGGTCAGAACAAAACAAATGCCTTGCGGACGATATTGGGTATCGAGAAAATGGAGATACCTTGGCATAATTTATTTTTCCACATTTCTGATATTGAATCGTGGCAGAGTCCTGCGCGACGGATTGAGAGATTTGACCATATTTCCAGCACTTACCACTTCTTGAGCCGTGTTATCTATGCAGCTTTGGGTGAGGCCGATGGAGGTGAATTGAAATATGACTCCGAAATCAACAAGCTTGCTATTTCTTTACCCCAGAATATCGGGGAGTTTGGCCCCGTAAAGGGTTGGGTGTGGCGTAAGGCTTCATAGTAGGTGAGTCTATTTCAAGGGCGATCAAGCTGTATCAAAAAGCTTGGAAAGTAGAACATGGACCGCAGAGATCGCAGAAACTTTTAACATGAAGTCTACGAATAAATATTCTTGTACTTTGTATTGAATATTTTTCTTTGCGGCTCTGCGGTTAAGAATATTTTGAATTCAATTGGATGGTTTTGAAAAACACACCAAGAACCGCAAGAGGAGTTACCATGTCCGCATTACCCCAATCCGATGAAATTCATATGGCTGGTCCTTGGGTGAGCGAGGAGGATATTGCCGTTGTCACCGATATGTTGCGCAATGGCTGGTACGGCAAGGAGGCCTATAAGTATGTTGAGGCATTCGAGCATGATTTTGCGACGTGGCACGGGCGTAAATATGCGCTGATGACGCCGAATTGCACGACATCCATCCATCTGTTGCTCGCCGGGCTGGGGATTGCGGACGGGGATGAGGTGATTGCGCCGGATTGTACATGGATCGCCTCGGTCGCGCCGGTCGTTTACCAGCGCGGCAAGATTGTTTTTGCCGATATCGATCCGGTGACATGGTGTATCGATCCGGAATCGGTCAGGGCGCGTATTACGCCGAAGACAAGGGCCGTCATTGCCGTCAATTTATTTGGCAATATGGCGGAGATGGATACGCTGCAAAAAATTTGCGACGACGCGGGGATATATCTGATCGAGGATGCAGCCGAATCTCTCGGCTCCACCTATCAGGGAATTCGCGCCGGGAAATTCGGCATTGGTTCCGTTTTCAGTTTCCACCGCACAAAGACCATCACCACGGGGGAGGGCGGTATTGTCCTGATTGATGATGATGCCGTTTACGAACGCTGCAAATTCATCCGCGATCATGGCCGCGCACCGGGGACGTATTACAATACGGAAGTGACCTTTAAATACATGCCGTCCAATCTGGCGGCTTCGCTGGCCTATGCGCAATTCAAGCGCGTGGACGAACTGGTCGAGCGCAAACGCTGGATCTGGAAAACGTTCCGGCATTATCTGAAAGATGTTCCGGATATTCAGTTGAACCCGGAACCAAGCAATGTGTTCAATGGCGTCTGGTGCCCCGCTCTGGTGTTTGGAAAATCTCACGGTATGGCAAAGCAGGATGCAATGGATAAACTCTCCGCTCTCGGTCTTCCTGTGCGCCCGTTCTTTTATCCGCTGACATCCTTGCCTGCTTTCCCCGAATATGCGGCTGACGGGGAGCGCAACGCGCCCGTGGCCTATGATGTTTCAGGGCGCGGGATTAACCTGCCTTGCGCCTTTACTCTGACGGAAGAGCAGATTTCGTGTTATTCCGATGGTATCAAGACGATTTTGGGGCTGTGATGCGCGCAGGGCTTGATGATGTGCGTTGTATCGATTTTCCCCAAAGGTTGACGCCCGGTGCGGTGCTGTCGATTTACGAGCACCCGGCGGAGGTCCCCTTTCCGATTGCGCGTGTCTTTGTCACCACCGCGACGGAGGCCATCGACCGCGGTGCCCATGCGCATCGTGAATGCCAGCAATTGCTGATCTGTGTGCATGGCCGGGTCTGCGTGACGGTCGATGACGGAGCAAAGAAAATCATGGTCGATCTGGATGCTCCGGGTCGGGGGATGCTGCTTCCGGCAGGGTTGTGGGCCTCGCAAGCCTATGATGCAGGCGCGGTTTTGATGGTTCTGGCCAGCCACGGCTACGACGAGACTGATTATATTCGTGACTATGACAATTATCTGGCGTTTCGGCAGCTTTAAGCCCTTCAAAATTTTGCAAAAGGCCATTAGGATCGGGGCGAAATCAACGATCTGTGGCTGTGCATTATGAAAATTATTCTCACGGGCGGGTTGGGCCATATCGGCTCGGCGTTTTTACACCGGATGCCCGCTCTTCTGCCCGGGGCGGAGGTGGTCATTATCGACAATCTTTCGACCCAGCGTTATTGCAGCCTGTTCGATCTTCCGGTGGATTTGAAGCACAGTTTTGTTGAAGGCAACGTGCAGGAGCTCGACCTTGACCGCTATCTGGACGGGGCCGGAGCCGTCATTCATCTGGGTGCGACGACAGACGCAGCCGGAACGGCGGGGAACCCCGACCTGATTTTTGAAAACAACTTGCCCGCAACGACCGCGCTGGCGCAGGCTTGCATAAAAAACAACGTCCCTCTCTTCTTCCCGTCATCGACCAGTGTTTACGGTGTACAGGAAGGCCTGGTGGATGAAGAATGCAATCATTTGCAACCACAAAGCCCCTATGCGGAATGCAAGATTCAGGAAGAAGCCTTGATACGCAGATTTGGCGATGATGGGTTGCGATACTGCCTGACGCGATTCGGCACGATTTTTGGAACATCAATCGGCATGAGGTTCCACACGGCGGTCAATAAATTCTGCTGGCAGGCGGCCATGGGACAGCCGATCACCGTATGGCGCACGGCAATGGATCAGAAACGTCCCTATCTCGGCATCGGCGACGCCTGCCGTTTTCTGGGTTTTATGCTGAACGAAAGGATTTTCGACAATCAGCTTTATAACATCGTCACACAGAATTATACGGTGCGCGATGTCGTCGATACGATTTGTGAATTCGTGCCGGACCTGACTGTTACGCTGGTCGACAATAAAATTATGAACCAGTTATCCTACGAAGTGTCCGGAGAAAAGATAAAAGCCAGAGGTTTTACGCCGCAGGACGATTTGCGCACGGCCATCGGCGAGACTATTGCCTTGCTGCGCCCCGAACTCGAAAAGAAGAGGGCCTGATCGATGCGTGTTCTGGTCACGGGCGGCGCAGGGTTTATCGGGTCGCACATGGTGCGTCGTCTGCTGGACGAGGGATGCGACGTTTTGAATGTCGACAAGCTAACCTATGCCGGGTCGCTCGACAATCTGGGAGAATACCGCCACCACCCCCGACACCGGTTTGAAAAGGCCGATATTTGTGACGACCGGGCGATTCGCGCCTTCTTCGCCGATTTCACGCCGGAGGCCGTGTTGCACATGGCGGCGGAAAGCCATGTTGATCGTTCCATCGATGGGCCGCAAGTGTTCATTGAAACAAATGTGGTTGGCTCTCACACCTTGGTTCGGGCCGCATATGATTACTGGCTGGGTCTGGAGAGCGCGGATCGGGAGCGCTTTCGTTTTGTCCATCTTTCCACTGATGAGGTGTTTGGGGCGCTGGGGGAAGACGGATTTTTCGACGAGACGACGCCCTATCAGCCCAATTCGCCGTATGCGGCATCAAAGGCATCATCCGATATGCTGGTTCGCAGCTATTGGAAAACCTATCGCTTTCCCGCAATCATCGTGAATTCTTCCAATAATTATGGACCAAATCAATATCCCGAAAAGCTGATTCCGCTGATGATCCTCAGCGCGCTTGAGGAAAAGCCTCTGCCGGTTTATGGCGAAGGCAAGCAGGTGCGTGACTGGCTTTTTGTCGGGGATCATGTCGATGCCCTCTGGGCTGTCTTGACCAGAGCGGTGCCGGGGGAGAGCTATTGCGTTGGCGGCGGGAATGAAATTCGCAATCTCCAGCTTGTAAAGCGCATCTGCGACATTCTTGACATCCGGCAGCCGCGACGCGGCGAGGAATCTTATGCGGCGTTGATTTCTTTCGTCAGGGATCGTCCTGGTCATGATTTTCGCTACGCGACAGAAATCTCAAAAATACGGAATGATCTCGGTTGGGTTCCAGCAACATCTTTTGATGACGGGTTGATGGAAACGATTTCCTGGTATTTGCAGGAGCAGGATCGCCTGATGATGCTTCCGGCACGGGTGCGTCAGGGCAAGGCAGGTGCGTCATGACATCATGTACCAAGGGTATTATTCTCGCCGGAGGAACGGGCAGCCGCCTTTATCCTTTGACGCGGGCGGTCAACAAGCAATTATTGCCAGTCTACGACAAGCCAACAATTTATTATCCTCTGACATCGTTGATGCTGGCGGGGATTCGCGATGTGTTGATTATCAGTACGCCCGTTGACGTTCCGGCGATCGAACGCCTCTTGGGGGATGGGTCGCAGTTTGGCTTGTCGATCCGCTATAAAATACAGGAGCAGCCAAAGGGATTGCCGGAGGCGTTCGTTCTGGGCGAGGAGTTCATGGGCGGTGAATCCGTCGCGATGATTCTCGGCGACAATTTATTTTACGGGCAGGGTTTTTCCAGCCTTTTGCTGGAATGCGCAGTAGACACAGATCATGCGCATGTTTTTCTTTACAACGTCAAGGACCCGTCGCGTTACGGTGTTGCAAAACTTGATGACGATAAAAAGTTGACGGATGTTATAGAAAAACCGAAAACATTCGTGTCTCCATGGGCGGTAACGGGGCTGTATTTTTTTCCACCCGATGTATCGCAGCAGGCCAGAAATTTAAAACCCTCCGCACGCGGCGAACTGGAAATAACTGATCTGATCCGCCATTACATTGCATCCGGAAACGTGATGACTCATAAGCTTGGGCGCGGTAATGTCTGGTTTGATGTGGGGACGCCTGATTTCCTTTTGCAGGGTTCGATCTTTGTCGAGGTTTTGCAAAACCGCCAGAATGTATTGATTGCCAGCCCTGAGGAAATTGCGTGGCGGATGGGGTTGCTGTCATTGGATCATTATCAAAGGCTGATTGCGGCACTCCCGAACTGTGCCTATCGGGAAGCCTTGGAGGCGACGCTGGTGCTATGAGCCGTATGGAGATCGTTGAAACCCCGATTGAAGGGCTGTTGTTATTCAAGCCTCGTGTGTTTTCGGATGCGCGCGGTTATTTCTATGAATCGTGGCGGCTGCAGGATTATCGGGATGCTGGGGTTGAGGGAGGCTTCCTCCAGGATAATTGTTCCTATTCGGGCAGGCATGTTTTGCGTGGATTGCATATCCAGCGGGCGCAGGCGCAAATCCTGTGGCCTGTGTATGGCCATGTCTATCAGGTTCTTCTTGACGTTAGGCCGTGCTCGAAGACCTATGGCCAGCATTTTGGCATTGAACTGCGTCATACCGAGCCTACGCAGGTCTACATGCCAGCGGGTTTTGCGGGCGGGTTTTGCGTTCTGAGTGATTTTGCCTGCATGAATTATAAATGTACACAGTATTATTCGCCTTCCGATGAAGGCGGTGTTTTATGGAGCGATCCGGATCTGGCAATTCAATGGCCGTTGAGCGACCCCTTTGTCAGTGATCGCGACCGGATTTTTCCGCAGTTGAAGGCGCTCGATCACCGCGTGATTTAACTCCGCCCCTCGAATAGGTTTTCATCAAGGAAAAGGCGTCGCGGGGTTCTTTGGCCGGGTATTCTTGCCATAAGAGTTCCGTCTGGCCGGGGAAAACGGTTTCCTCTTTTTGAAGACTTGACTATCATCAAGGCAGAAAATGGCCCCGTAAAATATTTTCGGGGCGGCCAGCTGGCATGCATGCTGGCGGAAAATGATGGTTGCGTATTCCATGTCCGATTTATGCCTTCATAGCGGTCTTCTGACCGAAACAGGACTGGCGGCGAGTCTGTTTACCGCAGGTCTTGTCGGGGGCTTTACCCATTGTGCCGGGATGTGCGGCCCTTTTGTTCTGGCGCAGGCCACGCAGCGCGATGCAGGGCCGGGGATTTTGGGGAAGCTGCGCGCTGCGGCCCTCATTCCCTATCATCTGGGCCGGGGCACGACCTATGTCGCCATGGCGGTTTTGTTTAGCGGGATACTCAGTCTGGTGTTACTGGAGGCCCCTGTCAGGGCCGTTTTTTCCGCGCTTGCTCTGGCAATGGCTGGATTGATCTTCCTGACCAGTGCTATTCCGGCGCTGGCGGCGGTGTTCCCGTGGCTGGCCGGGCTGCGCCTGCCTCTGCCAGTCGGGGTTTTCGACCGCCTTTCCCGCCCGTTTCTGAATAGCCCGTCTGTCTGGCACAGATATGTTTTAGGGGTTTTGCTTGGGTTCATGCCGTGCGGTATGGTGGTGGCGGCGATTCTGGCGGCAGCGACGGCGGGGACGCCTTTGAAGGCAGCCATGGTGATGGGCGCTTTTGTCGCCGGAACGATCCCGGCACTTTTCCTGACGGCGGCCGGGGGGCAGGCGCTCAAGGCTCTGTGTCCGGCTCTGGTGCCGCGCCTGTCTGCCGTTCTGATTGTACTGAGTGGTCTGTCCCTGTTCTATTTTGCCGGAACCCTGATTTTATAAGAGGAAAACATGACGTCATTCCCGGGTGTGAACGAACGGCCTGTCTATAACGACGATGTCGTCAGGCTTTTTACGCTGGCGACGATATTCTGGGGCGTGGTCGGATTTACCGTTGGTCTTTTTATCGCCCTGCAAATGGCGTTTCCGGTGCTGAATGTTGAGCCGTTCCTGACATTCGGGCGTTTGCGTCCGGTTCATACATCGGCGGTTATTTTTGCCTTCGGCGGCAATGCGCTGTTCGCAACCAGCTATTACATTGTGCAGCGGACATGCGCAGCCCGGCTGTGGAATGACGGGCTGGCCAGATTCACATTCTGGGGTTATCAGATTTTTATCATCTTGGCGGCAACAGGTTATGTTCTGGGCATCACGCAGGGCAAGGAATATGCAGAGCCGGAATGGTATGCCGATTTATGGCTGACTGGCGTGTGGCTGGCCTATCTTGCCGTTTTCATGATGACACTGGTGAAAAGGAAGGAGCCTCATATCTATGTGGCGAACTGGTTTTTTCTCGCCTTTATTATCACGGTTGCCGTCCTGCATCTGGGGAACGGGCTGAGCCTGCCGGTGGATATGCGCTACGCCAAGAGCTACAGCGCCTTTGCCGGTGTGCAGAGCGCGATGATTCAATGGTGGTACGGCCATAATGCCGTCGGCTTTTTCCTGACAGCCGGATTTCTGGGGATGATGTATTATTTTATTCCCAAGCGGGCGGACAGACCGGTGTATTCCTATCGTTTGTCGATCCTGCATTTCTGGTCGCTGATTTTCATCTATATATGGGCCGGTCCGCATCACCTTCATTATACGGCGCTGCCCGACTGGGCGCAGACATTGGGGATGACCTTTTCCATCATGCTCTGGATGCCGTCATGGGGCGGGATGATTAACGGGATGATGACGCTTTCCGGCGCATGGCACAAATTGCGGCAGGATCCTGTTTTGCGGTTTATGATCGTTGCTGTCGCCTTTTACGGGATGAGTACGTTTGAAGGGCCTCTGATGTCGATCAAGGCGGTCAATTCCTTGTCGCATTATACAGACTGGACGATCGGACATGTGCATTCAGGGGCGCTGGGCTGGGTCGGATTCATCACATTCGGCGCGCTTTATTACATGGTTCCGCGTCTTTGGGGAAGGAAGGAAGTCTATTCCCTCAAACTGGTGGATTTGCATTTGTGGATCGCGACGCTTGGGATTGTCCTGTATATCGCCGCGATGTGGGTTTCCGGTATCATGCAGGGCCTGATGTGGCGGACCTACGACTCGATGGGCTTCCTTGAATACTCCTTTGTTGAAACCGTTATGGCGATGCATCCGTATTACCTGATACGGGCGTTGGGCGGGGCATTGTATCTGGGGGGTGCGCTTATCATGGTTTACAATTTCTGGCGTACCATTCGCGGCGATGTCTGTCAGAAAGAAACACCGCTTCCGGTGCAAGGAGTCCCGGCATGAGCTTTCTTAAAAAACACGAAAAGCTGGAGCGCAATTCGATCCTGCTGCTGGTTTGCGTGATCGTTGTGGTTCTGATCGGGGGTGTGGTCGAAATCGTGCCGCTGTTCCGCATGGAAACCGTGATCGAGCCGGTGGAGGGTGTGCGGCCCTATACGCCGCTTGAATTGGCGGGAAGTAATATCTATATCCGCGAAGGATGTTATCTTTGTCATTCCCAGCAGATTCGCGTATTGCGTGACGAAGTGGCGCGTTACGGGCATTATTCTCTGGCGGCGGAAAGCATGTATGACCATCCCTTCCAGTGGGGGTCGAAGCGGACCGGACCGGATCTGGCGCGTGTCGGTGGGAAGTATTCGGATGAATGGCATGTCGCGCATTTAAAAAATCCGCGTGATGTCGTGCCGGAATCTATCATGCCGTCCTATGCCTTTCTTGCGAAGCGTGGCGCGAAGCTGCATGATTTATCTGCGCATCTGAATGCATTACGGAATCTTGGTGTTCCCTATACAGACGAGATGATCGCGCAGGCGTATAACGATGCAATGAATCAGGCGCAGGACGATGGCGATAGCGCGGGCGGTTTGGCGTTGCGTTACGGGGACGTCAATGTCCGTGATTACGATGGCAATCCCGGGCTGGTTTCAGAGATGGATGCTCTGGTTGCGTATCTTCAGGTTCTGGGCACGATGGTCAAATTCGCCGACTACGAACCCGCGCCCGTTGTCGCGGCACAGGAGGCGGCGCAATGACATGGCTTTCCGAACATGCCGGTATTATCGGTCTTTTGTTCTTTTTCGCCTTTTTTTTGGCCGTCCTGCTTTGGGTCTTTCGTCCGGGGTCGAAAGCGGACTATCAGAAAAAGGCGCAAATTCCTTTAAAAGAGGATGAATCAGATGAACGATGACAATCGCAAAGTCGAGATCGACGATGTCTCCGGCGTCGAAACAACGGGTCATGAATGGGACGGGTTGAAAGAACTGAACAATCCGACGCCGCGTTGGTGGCTGTGGGTTTTTTATATTACTGTGATCTGGTCGGTTGGGTACTGGGTGGTTTATCCGGCGTGGCCGACATTGTCCGGACATACGAAGGGCTGGATCAACTGGACACAACAGAAGGGGCTGGAGCGGAGTCAGGTGGAGATCGTCCAGCGGCAGGCGGCCTATCTGGATCGTTTCGAGCAAGCATCATTTGATGACATTATGAACGATCCCGCGCTTTACAATTTTGCTGTGGCCGGGGGGCGTTCGGCGTTCAAGGATAATTGCGCCACCTGTCACGGCAGTGGCGGTGCGGGCGGAAAGGGATATCCCAATCTTAACGATGATGACTGGATATGGGGCGGGAAGATCGACGAAATTTATAAGACTTTGCAATATGGCATCCGGTCCGGGCATGACAGGACCCATTTTTCACAAATGCCCGCCTTTGGCCGTGACGCGGTTCTCAAACGTGAGGAAATCGATGCCGTTGTCGATTACGTTATGGTGCTGAATCGCGGGAAAGGCGGTACCAGCCATCCCGGCTATACGATTTATCAGGAAAATTGCGCTTTTTGCCACGGTGAAACCGGAGCAGGGGGGCGGGATGTGGGGGCGCCGGACCTGACGGATGCGATTTGGCTGTATGGCGGGGACAGAAATGCGATTCATGCCTCGGTGTTCTATTCCCGTCGCGGTGTAATGCCATACTGGCAGAGCAGGCTCGATGACAATACGATCCGTCAGCTTGCGGTATATGTCCATTCTCTGGGTGGCGGCGAAGAAGGTGATGCAGATGACAAAGACGAACCAGACGCAGACACAGGGGCCGGAACCGTCATCCCCGAATGAGCCCGTAAAGCTTTTTGCCAAGCGTGAGAAAATATATCCCCGCCGGGTATCGGGACGTTACCGCAGCCTGAAATGGGTGGCGATGATCGTTACGCTGGGCATTTATTATCTGGTGCCGTTTTTACGCTGGGACCGTGGGCCGACCGCGCCTGATCAGGCGGTGCTGATTGACCTGCCGAATCGCCGCGCTTATTGGTTCTTTATCGAGATATGGCCGCAGGAAGTGTATTACCTGACGGCTATTTTGGTGTTTGCAGCCATTTTGCTGTTCTTTGTCACCAGCCTGTTCGGCAGGGTGTGGTGTGGCTATTTCTGCCCGCAGACGGTGTGGACAGATCTTTTTGTCTGGACGGAACGGCTGGTGCAGGGTGACCGCAATGCACGCAAAAAGTTGCAAGAAGGCCCATGGACGCTGGAAAAAATCAGGAAAATCGGTATCACGCATATGATCTGGCTGGTGATCGCGTGGTGTACGGCTGGTTCGTTCGTGTTGTATTTCAACGATGCGCCGACGCTGGTACGGAGTTTTCTTGAATTTGATGTCTCACCGACTGTTTTGACCTTTATCGCCGGATTGACGTTTTCTACCTATATCATGGCAGGGTTTGCCCGAGAACAGGTGTGCATTTATATGTGCCCCTATGCGCGGTTTCAGGCAGCGATGTTCGACAGGGATACGTTGATTATCGGTTACGATCAGGATCGGGGCGAGCCACGCGGGCATCATAAAAAAGGTGATAGCTGGGAAGGGCGCGGCCATTGTATCGACTGCACGGCCTGCGTTCAGGTTTGCCCGACAGGGATTGATATCCGCAAGGGTTTACAGATGGAATGCATTGCCTGCGGTCTGTGTGTTGATGCCTGCAATGATGTTATGGCCAAGGTAGGCTTACCGCCGGGCCTGATCCGGTACGACACGGAAAACAATATTGAGCGTCGCCGCGCCGGACAGCCAGACGTCTTAAAATTGCTGCGTCCGCGTACGATTTATTATTCCGTTGTTTTATGTGCGTTGTTTGCTTTTGTTGTCTATTCTTTGGTAAATCGTTCCTTGCTGGAGTTGCATGTCTTGCATGACCGAAATCCTTTATATGTCACCTTGTCGGACGGCGATATTCGTAATGGTTACGAGATCAAGATTTTGAATAAAAGCCATGCCCACAAAAGTTATATGCTGGATGTCGCGCGGATTGATGGTGCAGATATCGCGATAAAGGGTCCGGCGCGCGGAGATTCCCAAGTGCTGGAGGTCTCTCCCGATTCTGTCGGCAATTTTCATGTTTTTTTGAAAGCGCCGCCACAAAGAATCAGCCCCGTACCTGTCGATTTTATTCTGACGGATAGCATTGACGGCACGCGCGTGGTCCATGAGAGCATATTTGTCAGCAAATGAGGGGTACTATGGACGGAAAAAATGTAAAGGATAGCAGGGCGGATCGCCTGATTCCCTGGTATTTCGTACTGTTTTTTGTCGTGATTGCCGTTGTCGATGGAATTTTTGTGACTGTTGCTGTCAGGACACAAACCGGCATCGTACGGGAAAATGCCTATGAAGAGGGCCTTGCCTATAATAGAGTTCTGGAAGCGGCGCGGGCGCAGGATGATCTTGGCTGGCGCAGCGATATCGTTCTGGAAGGCAATACCTTGCGGGTTTTGCTGGAGGATAAGGGTGGTCGCACGATCAGCGGGGCCAGCATGACCGCGCGGGTCCGTCGTCCGGTTCAGGCGGGGCATGATTTCGAGATGCCTTTAAGCGAATTGGAAGATGGATCGTATCAGTCGCAAATCGTTTTCCCCCTCAAGGGGCAATGGGAAATAAGGGTCTTCGCGCAATGGCAGAACAGGCAGTATCAATCGAGCAGGGTTGTGGTCGTACGCTAGACACGAAACCCGCCGTGGTTCCCTCGACAAGCCCGTATTTTGTAGCTTTTGCGCGGCGGCGCGACGACGGATTGCATGAAATCGTCCTGATGGTGGACGGGGTGCATTGCGCCGGGTGCATCGGCAAGATTGAATCCGCGATACATTCTGACCGGGCGGTGCGGGAAGCGCGGTTGAATTTTTCTACGCGCAGGCTGAAGATTGTCTGGGACGGCCCGGCGGAGCGCATTGACGCGATGGTAGATGCTGTAAAAACGCTGGGGTATAAGCTCGCAGTATACGATCCCGCCCGGGTCACGGCGCAGCATGAGCATGAAAACCGTTTCCTGTTGCTGTGTACGGGGGTGGCCGGGTTCGCGGCGGGGAATATCATGTTGCTGTCGTTTGCGCTCTGGACGACGACGATGGAGAGCATGGGAGTTGGAACGCGCGATTTTTTACACTGGATTTCCGCGTTGATTGCCATTCCGGCGATCGCCTTTTCGGGGCGTCCGTTTTTTTATTCGGCGTTTGGTGCCCTGCGGGCGGGCGGAACCAACATGGATGTGCCGATTTCTCTTGCCCTGATTTTGGCGACGGGAATGAGCGTTTTCCAGCTTGTCAATCATGCCGAGGATGCCTACTTCGATTCCGCCGTCATGCTGATGTTTTTTTTGCTGATTGGACGGTATCTGGATTTTCATGCGCGGGCGCGGGCCCGTGGTGCTGCCGGTGATCTTCTGTCCCTGATGGGGGGTGCTGCAACGGTTCTGGACGGTGGCACGATCCGGGTCGTTCCGGTTGCAGAATTGCATGAAGGCATGATCGTTCAGATCGGCATGGGTGAACGCATTCCCGCCGACGGGAAGGTTATTGACGGCCAGTCGGAAATCGATATCAGTCTGCTAACCGGGGAGAGCCTGCCATGCGCCGTTGGTCAGGGTGACGTTGTGCATTCCGGTGCGGTGAATATGTCGGCACCGTTGAAAATCAGTCTGATGCGGCGGGCGGAAGATTCTTTTCTGGCCGATGTTATTCGCCTGATGGAAAAGGCGGAGCAGGGGCAATCCGCTTATGTCCGACTGGCGGACCGGGTGGCGCGGTTTTATACGCCGTTTGTTCATACGCTGGCGGCAGCCAGTTTTATCGTCTGGTTTTTTGTCATCGGGGCGCAATGGCAGGACGCATTGTTGATTGCGATCACGGTTTTGATTATTACCTGCCCCTGCGCCATGGGGCTGGCGGTTCCTGTCGTGCAGGTGTTGGCTGTGGGCCGTCTGATGCGCGATGGAATCATGGTCAAGGCCGGGGATGCGCTCGAGCGTCTGGCGGAAGCCGACACGGTTTTTCTTGATAAGACCGGAACACTGACCATTGGTAAGCCTGTTTTGCAAAATGCCGGAGAGATTGCTGACGATGATTTCCGGATGGCGGCATCTTTGGCGGTTCATAGCCGTCATCCCCTGTCGCGTGCGCTGGCGGCCGCATGGCGCGGCCCGGTTCTGGATATGGCGGTGGTGGAGTTTTCTGGTCTTGGCCTTGAGGCGAAGAGTCAGGGCGGGACGGTACGGTTGGGACGAAGGTCATGGTGTGCCGTGGTAGAAAAACCGGATGCCGGGACGCATATGGAGTTATGGCTTGCGATGCCGGGACGTGACCCTGTCAGATTTGTTTTCTCCGATCCGTTGCGGACGGATGCCCGTGATGTTTTGCGGGCGCTTTCCCAATCTGGAAAAAAGATACGCCTGTTGTCCGGGGACCGGGAGAGCGTCGTTGCACGGGTCGCTGGAGAAGTAGAGATTGACGAGTGGCAGGCGGAAATGACGCCGGAGGAGAAATTTGCCGCCCTGAGATCATGCCAGTCCAAAGGACACAGGGTTTTGATGGTAGGAGACGGATTGAATGATGCGCCAGTCCTGGCCGGTGCGGATGTATCGATGTCGCCGTCATCGGCAATCGATATCGCGCAGAATGCCGCCGACATTGTCTTTACCGGAGAACATTTACGGCCATTGGTCCGGGCCTGCGCGGTGGCCGATTTTGCACAAAAACTTGTGAGGCAGAATTTCAGGTTGTCAATTTTGTATAATATCATCGCTGTACCGCTGGCCGTCACGGGGCAGGTTACGCCGCTGGTGGCGGCAATTGCCATGTCGCTTTCTTCCCTGCTGGTGATTCTCAATTCCTTCCGGCTGGTGAGGCAAAAATGAGTGTTTTGCTTTATATGATCCCGTTGGCGCTCTTCCTCGGCCTGATGTGGTTGTGCGTTTTTATCTGGACGCTGCGGTCCGGACAATACGACGATCTTGAAGGGGCCTCGCGGCGCATATTGCTGGATGATGAAGATGGGGATGACCCATGCGGGAATTGACGATTATCAAGGACGGCAGTTACGCTTTTCAGCAGACTTTGGCATGCATGATGGTGATTGCTTACTGGAGGAGAGAGCATTATGAAACTGAAAACAGGATTGTTTCTGGCCGGGTTTGATTACTGGTTGAATGATCGTTGGTGAGTGAATCTTGATGTGAAGAAGATTTTTCTGAATATTGATGTTGAATTGAACAACGGGGCGATTACCGCCGATATCGATCTGGATCCGTGGATCGTCGATGCCGATGTAACCTATCGGTTCTAGCACGTTTTTCTGACAAGCGATTCCAAAATAGGGCCTGTTCCGGTGCAGGCCCTATTTTGCTTTATTGGCCAACCCGAATGCTGTAAAAATGAACGGGTCGTCGTCCGGGAGAAATTGCTATGAAAAATAATGCCGATACGGGAAACGCCGCAGAAAGCGGGCATGACGGCGCGGGCGTCCATTATGCCCCGCTGGAAAAATCCTTCGGTCATATCATCACGCCGTTTGAGGACTTTATTCATCGCCAGACCACCAGCGGCCTGTTGCTGATGGCGACGGCAATTTTGGCGCTGGTGCTGGCGAACAGCGCGTTGTCCGCGATCTATGACCATGTTCTGCATGTTCCGGTGACGGTTGCGCTGGGCGGGTGGTCGATTGAAATGAGCCTGCACCACTGGATCAATGACGGGTTGATGGCGTTTTTCTTCTTTGTCGTCGGTCTGGAACTGAAGCGGGAATTGCTTGCCGGGGAGCTTGCCGATCTGCGCAAGGCGATGCTGCCGGTTGTCGCGGCAATCGGGGGCATGGCCGTTCCGGCGCTGATCTATTTCCTGTTCAATATGGATGGCCCCGGCGCTAAAGGCTGGGGTATTCCCATGGCCACGGATATTGCCTTTGCCATTGGCGCGCTCGTCCTGCTGGCGCGGCGCGTTCCCAAGGCACTGATTACGTTTCTGGTGGCGCTGGCCATTGTCGACGATCTGGGTGCTGTCGCGGTGATTGCCCTGTTTTATACCAGTGATCTCGTACCCGGGGCCTTGCTGGCGGCGGCGGGGATCGTTGCAATGCTCTCTATATTCAATCTTGTGGGGATACGCAGGATTGTGCCTTATTTCATTCTTGCCGTTTTTCTGTGGTACGCGCTGCTGCTTTCCGGCATTCATCCGACGCTGGCCGGGGTTTTGGGGGCGTTTACGGTGCCTGCCCGTCCTAAATACGATCCTGCCTATTTCAGCGCAAAGACAAAGGATATTCTGTCGCGCTTTGATTCCAGCTACCGCACGAACCGTGCTATCACGACCAATGATGATCTGCGTTCTCTGGTGCAGACCATGGAAAATGCAATTTTGAACGTGATGACGCCTTTGCAGCGGCTGGAGCATATCTGGCACCTGCCGGTGGCCTATCTGGTGATTCCGATTTTTGCCCTGTTCAATGCCGGGATTGTTCTCGGCGCTGGGGACGGTATGCGGATGCTGGCCGATCCGGTCTTGCTGGGTATTGTATTCGGTCTTGTCGTCGGAAAATTTATCGGCATTACCGGTGCGAGTTGGCTGGCGCTGAAATCAGGCTTGGTCGATTTACCGGAAGGAACGAGTTTTTCACAGATTGCCGGTGTTTCGCTGCTGGCCGGGATCGGATTTACCATGTCTATCTTCATCGCGCAGTTGGCGTTTTATGGCCATGACAATCTTTTGCTGACAGCCAAGACCGGTATTTTGCTGGCCTCTCTTATTTCGGGGGTCGGTGGATTTACATGGTTGTGGCTGGTCGGGGCAAAGCGCAAAGCCACGGAAGATCATGTTGCCTGAAGGCGTGTTTCTGACGGCGGCGCAGGTTCTGGGTGGCATCGGGATTTTCCTGCTGGCGATTTCCATGCTGACGCAAGGGTTGCAGATGATTAGCGGCAATGTCTTGCGCGGCGTTCTGCTGCGCTGGACACGGACGCCGTTGCAGGGGTTGTTTCTGGGTAGTGTCGTAACAGCCATTTTGCAGTCGTCAAGCGCGGTGACGGCGATTGTTATAGGCCTTGTGAATGCCGCCGTTATTCCGCTCCATCATGCAATCTGGGTAATTTTCGGTGCAAATGTCGGAACGACCATGACAGGTTGGCTGGTGAGCGTTACCGGGTTTGACTTCGATATTAAAATTTTCGCGCTGCCGCTGGTCGGTTTCGGCATGCTGATGAAAACATTCTCGCAACGCTGGCAAATCAATGCTGCGGGAACGGCCATAGCCGGGTTCGGGCTGTTTTTCGTCGGCGTCGATATTCTGGCGGGCGCGTTCAGCGCCTACGCGACGCAGGCTGGATTCGAATCTGTTTCGCAATCCGGTTTTTTCAGCCTTGCCGTTTTAGTGGCCATCGGTTTTGCGATGACAGTGATGACGCAATCCTCCAGCGCGGCGACAGCCCTGATCCTGACGGGGACAGCGGGCGGGATGATGACGCTTTCCGGGGGCGCGGCGATGATTATCGGTGCGAATCTTGGAACTACATCAACGGCCGTTCTGGCCGTCATTGGTGCATCGTCCAATGCCAGACGCGCGGCGGCGGCACATGTCTTGTTCAATGTGCTGACGGCTGTTGTTGCGCTGAGCATCTTGCCGTTTCTTCTGGTTGCGGTTGAAAAGATCGAGATTATCTTCGGCATTGTGCCGACGCCGGTTGTGGGGCTGGCCCTGTTTCATACGGTCTTCAACCTGATGGGGGTTATGCTTTTGTCGCCTTTGGTCCCGGTGATGACGCGATTTTTGGAGAAACGTTTTATCAGCACAGAAGAGCAGGATGGAAAACCCGCCTTTCTGGATTCGACGACCCTGA
Organism: uncultured Micavibrio sp.; assembly: GCA_964400125.1. Lineage (GTDB taxonomy): Bacteria > Pseudomonadota > Alphaproteobacteria > Micavibrionales > Micavibrionaceae > Micavibrio. The sequence goes on from CAYNSR010000004.1 coordinate 44,394, forward strand.
ACATGCCCGCCATGGCGATGAATGCCCTGATTCGCGAACTGGTACGGTTCAAGACACTGGCCTGCGAAAACGCACTGGATGCTTTCGCAGGGCCGATGAACGGAAAAGCCGATACGGCCCGCCGCCGCAGGCGGGAGGCGCTTTCCACGCTGTCCGCGCATATCACATCGTTTTCCGGTGATCTGGCGCAGGAAAAAACGGCGGAGGACACCGCCGCGACTCTGCGGGCGGCGCTGCGGACCAATCGCTATTTGCGCGAACTGGCCAGTCTGTCCTTGCGGGCGGAGGATATCCGCCGGGCGATTGCGCAAGAAAAAGATATCGAAACTGTGGAAGACCTGCGTGCCTTCCTCGAAAAATGCGCCACTATCCTGAACGACATAGCGCATGATGTGCTGCTTGCAAGAAATGTGATGACTGGTTTTGTGAGGAGTTATCACAAGGTCAAAGAAAACCTTCTTGAAGCCGGGGCACGGCACAAAATATCGGTGGAGACGCTTTCTGCCATGCTTGATCATCTGAGCGCGATCCGCCGCATGATGGAGCAGGCTATCAAGGCGCAGCGTCACCTTGGCGTCTTGCAGGAAAAACACAAGATTGCTGAGCCTGCGGCATCGGCGGCATAAAACCCAGAACAGGATTTGTTCTGGCTATGCGTCCTTTTTTTGCAATGTAAGGCGAATTTGTTTTTCCGTTTCGATGATGGCGAACAGGGTAATGCCGATACCGATGATGATTGCCCCGTCACGAAATGATACGGGCTCGGTAGCAAAGATCGCCTGCAGCGGCGGCAGATAGGTGATGGCGCATTGTGCCGCTGTGACGATGATAACCGTCAACCATACGATTTTTGTACCGCGCACGGCCTTCCATGTCAGGGATGTGCCATAGATGTTACGGATAAAAAACAGGTGGAAAATTTCCATGACGACCAGCGTATTGACCGCGAGCGTTCGTGCCAGCTCCACCGAATATCCCTTGTCGATGGCATAGGTGTAAATGCCAAAAACGCCGCACAGAAACAGGGCCGAGACCAGTGCGATATGCCAAAGAAGTGTCCCGCTCAGCAGGGGATCGTTCCGCGAGCGTGGCGGGCGGCGCATGGTATTGTCCTCCGTCGGTTCAAAGGCCAGAGCAAGGCCGAGCGTGATCGCGGTAATCAGGTTGATCCAGAGAATCTGGGTAGGGGTCACGGGCAGGGTCATTCCGAACAAAAGGGCCACGATAATGCACATGGCTTCGCCCGCATTGGTCGGCAGGGTCCAGCTGATGACTTTTTTGATATTATCGTAAACGGTGCGCCCTTCGCGCACGGCGGCGACGATGGAGGCGAAGTTGTCATCCGCAAGGACCAGTTCCGCTGCTTCCTTGGTGGTTTCGCTGCCTTTCAGGCCCATGGCGATTCCGGCGTCTGCGCGTTTCAGGGCGGGTGCGTCATTGACGCCGTCGCCGGTCATGGCCACTGTCAGACCGTGTGATTGCAGCGCCATGACAAGGCGCAATTTATGTTCCGGGCTGGTGCGGGCAAAAATATCCGTTTCGAGAACGGACTGCGCCAGTTCCGCATCGCCCATTTTGTCGAGATCAGCACCCGTCAGGACGCTGTCCGGGTTTTGCAAACCGATCTGCCGTCCTATGGCTGCGGCTGTGGCCGCATGGTCGCCGGTGATCATTTTGACGCGGATTCCGGCCCCGCGACATTCGGCGATGGCATCAATGGCCTCGGGGCGTGGCGGGTCGATCATGCCCGTTATTCCCAAAAGGGTGAGCGATCCCTCCAGATCGGAAAATTCCAAAACCGTGTGCGCGGTTTCCACAGTTTTGACGGCAAGGGCCAGAACACGCTGCCCTCGGGCTGCGATGGTTTCGGCCTGTTCGTGCCAGTATGTCCTGTTCAGTGTTTCTGTTTTCCCAACCGGGCTGCGTTGATCCTTGCACAGAGATAGGATTTTTTCCGGCGCGCCCTTGACGAAAATGAAGGCATGACCTTCATGATCGTGATCGAGGGTCGCCATAAGTCTGTGTTTTGCATCAAAGGGGATGGCATCCGTCCGCGTCCATGCAGCCTGTTCCTGTCGTAGGTTGATCCCTGCCTTGGCGGCAAAAGACAGCAATGCCCCTTCCATCGGATCGCCTTCCACATGCCATGCACCGTCCTGCTCGCGCAGGGCCGCGTCGTTGCACAGGGCGGTGGCACGGGCCAGTTCTTCTAAAATGCTGTGATCGCCGATCCTGATGATGGTGTTTTCCAGCAGAATATTCCCGGAAGGCGTATAGCCCGTCCCGTCCAGCGTGAATGAATGATCCCCCGTTACCGCCGTACCGACCATCATTTCGTTCCGGGTCAGGGTTCCCGTTTTGTCCGTACAGATAACGGACACGGATCCAAGGGTTTCAATTGCAGGCAAGCGGCGGACAATGGCATTACGACGGGCCATCGCCTGTACGCCGACGGCCAGCGTGATGGTAAGGACGGCGGGAAGGCCTTCCGGTATCGCCGCCACGGATAGGCCAACGACGGCCATGAACATGTCGATAAAATCGTAATGCTCTATAAAGTAACCGACCGCCAGCAGAACCGAAGCCACCAGCAGGATAAAGACCGTCAGCCACCGTGCGAAGCTGTTCATCTGGGTGACAAGCGGGGTGGTTAGGACTTGCACATCTGCAATCAGGCCGCTGATGTGCCCGATTTCTGTTTTTGCGCCTGTCGCCACGGCAACGCCCATGCCCTGACCGCTTGTGACCATGGTGCCGCTATGGGCCATACAAAATCGGTCGCCCAGCGCACTGTCGAAGAGAACGGGTTTTGTATGTTTTTGCACCGGAACAGATTCTCCGGTCAGGATAGCTTCCTGAATTTGCAATCCGTGAGTCTTGAGCAGACGCAGGTCTGCGGGAACCTTGTCTCCTGCTTCCAGCAAGACGATGTCGCCGGGAACGACGTGTTCGCTTTCGATGCCGCTGCGTTCTCCGCCGCGCAGAACGTTGGCGTGGGGCGATAGCATATGCCGGATCGCTTCCATCGCTTTTTCGGCCTTGCCTTCCTGAATGAAGCCGATCACGGCGTTGATGAAAACAACAGCAAGGATGATTCCGGTATCGACCCAGTGGTCGAGAATGGCCGTTACAAGCGCGGCGCCGAGCAGGACATAGATCAAAATGTTGTGAAAATGCAGGATAAAACGAAGAAAAGCATTCCTTTTAGGCGGTTCCGGCAGGGAATTGGGCCCGTATTTATCCAGCCTGCTTTTGGCCTCGTCCCGGGTCAGGCCGGATTCCGTGACTGAAAAACATGCAAGTGCCTCGGATGCTGGGCAATGATGCCAGTGTTCCCGTTCTTTCAGTTCTATTTCTGTCGGCATGCCTTCCCCCACGATCTGTTTTTATTATGTCTTTGCCCTCTTATGGCGTGATGGCGACCTTGAATACGCCATCGCGCTGGTTGGAAAAGAGGTCGTAGGCGGCTTCAATATCATCGAGTTTAAATCGATGGGTGACCATGGCCGAAAGATCCACCCGCCCGGATTCAATCACGGCCATGAGTCTGCGCATGCGCTCCTTGCCGCCCGGACAAAGCGTCGTGACGATTTTGTGATCGCCCAGACCGGCGGCGAAGGCATCAAGCGGGATTTTCAGGTCGGAAGAATAAACGCCAAGACTCGATAGGGTTCCGCCGGGTCTAAGAACGCGCAGGCAGGATTCAAAAGTCGCTTGCGTCCCCAGTGCCTCGATAGCGACATCGACGCCGCGACCGTCCGTCAGGCGCAATATTTCGGCGACGGGATCGGCCTTGCTGAAATCCACCGTATAATCTGCCCCAAGGCGCCTTGCCATATCAAGTCGTTCGGGAAATTTGTCGACGACGATAATGGTCGATGCACCCATGAGCTTCGCCCCTGCCGTCGCGCATAAACCGATCGGCCCTTGCGCGAAAACGGCCACGATGTCGCCGATTTTTATCTTTCCACTTTCCGCTCCGGCGAATCCGGTGGACATGATATCCGGGCACATCAGGACTTGTTCATCACGCAACCTGTCCGGGACTGCGGCCAGGTTGTACATGGCATCAGGGATGCGGACATATTCCGCCTGACAGCCGTCAATCGTATTGCCAAATCGCCATCCTCCCATCGGTTTCCAGCCGTGTTTCGTGCCAGAGCCGTCTTGTGAACAACGCCCGCACTGGCAGGCATTGCTGTATCCGCCGGGCGTGACTGCGCCTGCGATGACCCTCTGCCCTTCTGTGAATCCGGTGACAGATGAACCCAGTTTTTCGATGATGCCAACAGGTTCATGCCCGATAGTCAGGCCCTTTTCTACAGGGTATTCCCCTTTGAGGATATGAATATCTGTCCCGCAGATCGTTGTTGTCGTCACCCGGACAAGCGCATCCATGGGCCCGATATCAGGAATCGGCTTTTCATCCAGAACGATCCTGCCCGGTTCAACAAAAATGGCGGCCTTCATTTTTTTTGACATTTGCATCTCCTTGTTGGTGCGGATCAAAGGTAATGCGGCCATCGCTTCAGTCAAGAAAAACGATGTTTCTGGATGATTGTGTCATGCCGGAGATTTTATAGGGTGTGATGTCATATTGCGTCATCTGCCAGAGGATAACAGATGTTAATAATTTCGAGCGATTCTGCGCCGCTTCCCGTCCGGACCTCGACCGTATCGCCGACGCGTGCCTTCATCAGGGCGCGGGCAACAGGAGAAAGCCAGTTAATTTTGCCGCGATCCAGGTCAGCTTCATCGACGCCGACCAGTGTGACGGTCAGTTTTGTGTCATCCTCGCGGATATAGGTCACGGTTGCGCCGAAAAAAACCTGTTCCAGACCCTGCTGGTTTTTTGGATCGACGATTTCCGCATTGTCGAGGCGTTTCATCAGGTAGCGTACACGGCGGTCGATTTCACGCAGGCGTTTTTTGTTGTAGAGATAATCGCCGTTTTCGGAACGGTCGCCGTTTCCGGCGGCCCAGGAAACGATTTCGACGATTCGCGGTCTTTCATCCCGCAGCAGCCAGCGCAATTCTTCCTGTAATGCGGCCAGCCCCGTCGGGGTCATGTAATTTTTGACATTGGCGGGCAGAGGATCAGATTCGCCCGGATCCTGATCTTCTGCGCCATCGTTTTCTTTGGTAAAGGCTTTGCTCATCCCCTGACCTAGCCATCGGTAGCGGTGCGGGTCAAGAGCTTTTCATAAATATGAAAAAGAAAATATGCTTCTGCCGGAACCCGGCCCGGGAGGACAGCGTTTTTCAAGGAGCTGCTTGTACGCTTTTGACCCCGGGAGATGCTTTTATGCTGATGATGACGCCTGCTCTCTCCCCGCTGCCTTCGCCGGTCCGGGCCCATATGCGTGGCGCGACGAAACGGGCTATTGCCATCGTCCTTGCCGGAGGGCGCGGCAGCCGCATGCAGGACCTGACGGATCATCGCGCCAAACCGGCCATTCATTTCGGTGGAAAATTCCGGGTCGTGGATTTTCCATTGTCGAATTGCATTAATTCAGGGTTTCACCGTATCAGCGTGCTGACGCAGTATAAATCGCATAGCCTGATGCGCCATATGCAGCATGGCTGGAATTTTCTGTGCGGAGATATGGGGGCGTTTGTCGATGTCATTCCCGCGCAGCAGCGTATCGACGAGCAGCACTGGTATCAGGGAACCGCAGACGCGGTTTATCAGAATCTGGATATTTTCAATGGCTATGACGCGGAGTGGGTGCTGGTTCTGGCCGGGGATCATGTCTACAAGATGGATTACAGCATCATGCTGGAAGATCATATCAACAGCGATGCCGATGTCACGATTCCATGTCTTGAAGTGCCGCGCAGGGCAGCGACAGGATTTGGCGTTATGCATGTGGACAGAGAAAACCGCGTCATTTCATTTTGTGAAAAGCCAGTTGATCCGCCCGGAATTCAAGACAGGCCGGACATGGCGCTGGTCAGCATGGGAATTTATATTTTCAATGCAAGGTTTCTCTATGATGTTTTGCGTCGCGATGCGGATGATCCGGATTCCACTCATGATTTCGGACGGGATATAATTCCGTATCTGGTCCCGCGTGCCAGAGTGATGGCGCACAGGTTTTCAGACAGTTGTGTCAGACATCCGGAAGCGGAATCCTACTGGCGTGATGTCGGGACGGTTGATTCATATTGGGAAGCCAATCTCGACCTGACCCGGGTTGTGCCTCAACTGGATCTTTACGATCCACACTGGCCGATATTCACCTATCAGGAACAACTTCCGCCGGCAAAATTCGTCTTCGATCAGGGAGACCGTCGTGGTGTCGCTCTGGACAGCATCGTGTCGGGTGGGTGCATCGTATCGGGAGCAACAGTCAAGCGGTCGTTATTATCGAATGGAGTGCGCGTGCATTCATTTTGCGATGTATCGGATGCTGTCCTATTGCCGGGTGTCGTTGTCGGTCGGCACGCGCGATTGCGCAAGGCAGTCGTCGATCGCGGATGCCAAATCCCCGAAGGTTTGATTGTCGGAGAAGACCCGGAAGAGGATGCAAGGCGATTTTACAGGACTGAACAAGGCGTTGTCCTGATTACTTCCGCCATGCTGGCGGCGGTGCATTGAGATGAAGATTTTATATGTCTCAAGCGAAATCTATCCGTTTGCGAAGCTTGGCGGCCTCGGCGATGTTGCCGATGCCTTGCCGCGGGCGTTGGCAGGAGATGGAATGGATGTCCGGTTATTGCTTCCGGGATATCCCGATGTCCTGAAAAATCTTGAAAATCCGGCGGTTCTGGCGGTGCAGGCGCGTTTTTGCGGGCAGGATACAGCGCGAATCGTTCTGGGGCGCCTGCCGCACGGTTTGATGGCCTATGTAATCGATATTCCCCGTTTTTACGACCGTTCAGGAATTTATTACAATGAAAACGGACACGACTGGCCTGATAATCATTTGCGTTTCGGGGCGCTGGGTTTTGTCGCGGCATCACTGGATTCCTATGACCGTGGATGGAAACCGGATATCGTTCACGGGCAGGATTGGTTATGCGGCATGATGCCAGTCTATCTGAATGCCAGAGAGCAGGACCGCCCGAAAAGCGTCCTGACCGTGCACAATCTTGCCTATCAGGGATTGTTTCCGTTTTCCACTTGTGCGTCTTTGGCTTTGCCGCAATCATGTTTTTCCGTTGCGGGTGTCGAATTTTATGGGCAGGTCGGTTTTTTAAAAGCTGGTCTTTATTACGCAGATGCCATCACCGCAGTCAGCCAGACCTATGCCCGTGAAATTCAGGACCCGGTGCTAGGTTGCGGTCTCGACGGTCTTTTACGCCACCGGGCGCGGGATTTGCGCGGTATTCTGAACGGCATTGATACAGATATTTGGGATTCTGAAAAAGATTCTTATCTGCACGCGCCGTATGGCGTTTCCACCATACGCGATAAAAGAAAAAATCGTCATGCCCTGATGGAAGCGCTTGGTCTTTCTGTCCGGAAAAATGTTCCGTTATTCGGCGTCGTCAGTCGCATGGTACCGCAAAAGGGGCTGGATCTTTTACCGGAGGCAATGACAGAAAGCCTTGATGCCGGGGCGGGGCTGGTCATTCTCGGGGCAGGAGATGCCGTGTTGCAGGCGCAAATGCAAAAATTATCGGCAAGATGGCCGGGACAGGTCGCAGTCAAAACCGGATATAACGAAACGCTGGCTCATCGTATCATCGGCGGCGCGGATGCCTTGTTGGTTCCTTCCCGTTTCGAGCCTTGCGGGTTGGTGCAGATGTATGCCTTGCGTTACGGCACCTTGCCAGTTGTACGCCGCACGGGCGGATTGGCCGATACGGTGGAAGGAAACGGTCCCGGGGCGAACGGTTTTTTGTTCGAAGAGGCCAATGTTGCGGATATGGAAGACGCCCTGCGGCGTGTACGCAAGACCTTTCGCAGGCCGGGATTGTGGATGTGTATGCAACGCAACGCCATGGCAAGGGATTTTAGCTGGAAAAAATCGGCCCGGCAGTACCGGATTTTGTACGCGGATCTTCTGGCGCGGGATGTGCCGCAATCCTTGTCTGCATAGCATGTCTGCCGGGGCTATCTATAGGACAGTCATTTCCGGTGCAATGCAGATATCTTCCGTGATTTTTCAGAGCGGCAACAGCCCGGGCAGGGAAAAACTCCGTATCCGAGGAATGCAGCGGACAGCGGGGCTGAAGGGATTCACCAAAAGAGTGCATCAGGGTTATTCCTTTCCTCTGTTCCCCGGTCCAACGTACCGGGAAGTTCCCGGTTCCCATGATTTTTCTGGAACCGTGCGGTTGCCTTGTGCGTTTGACACGGCGTATTGTGGCGGGGAAAAAAATGCGTGATGTCGTTATCCATGACAGCGATCTTTCTTCCGAAGATCTTCGTCTTTTCAGGGAAGGGCGTCATTTTTCGCTCTACCGTAAAATGGGCGCGCATATCAACGGGCAACAGGAGGATGGCGTATCTTTTTCAGTCTGGGCACCGCATGCGCTATCTGTAGAGGTCATGGGTGATTTTAACAACTGGAGCAAGCGTGCGCATTTCCTGTCACCGCTAGCGGATTCCGGAATTTGGATCGGGGTCATTCCCGCGGCACGGCGGGGGCAGTGTTACAAATATCATATTGTGTCCAGTACTTATGCGCAGGGTATTGATAAATCTGACCCGTTTGCGTTCTCCGCAGAAATTTCCCCGCATACGGCATCTGTTATCACGGATCTTGATTTTCAATGGTCGGACGCGGCATGGATGGAGGCGCGGAAAGGATACAGGATGCAGGAAAGTCCGGTGTCAATTTATGAAATGCATCTGGGGTCGTGGCGCAGGGGAAGTCAAAAATCGTCCGGAGAAGGGGTGTATCCGATTTCTTACAGGACTCTTGCGGAAGAGTTGATTCCTTATCTGCGGAAAATGGCATTTACGCATGTAGAGTTTATGCCGGTGATGGAGCACCCCTTCGGCGGATCGTGGGGGTATCATACTACCGGTTATTTCGCCCCGACAAGCCGCTACGGCAGCCCGCAGGATTTTATGTTTCTGATTGATCGTTTGCACGGGGCCGGAATAGGAGTCGTTCTGGATTGGGTTCCGTCCCACTTTCCCGGTGATGTTCATGGCTTGTCCTGTTTTGACGGCACGCCTCTCTACGAACATGACGACCCGAATCAAAGGGTGCATCCGGAATGGGGAAGTTTCATTTTCGATTACGGACGCAATGAGGTGCGCAGTTTTTTAATCAGCAGTGCGATGTTCTGGTTCGAAAAATATCATGTTGACGGTTTGCGCGTTGACTCTGTGACGTCGATGCTCCATCTGGATTATTCGCAAAAAACCGATGAATGGATCCCCCATATCCGTGGGGGAAGGGTTAACTTCGGGGCGGTCGATTTTCTGAAGAAAATGAACGAAGCGGTTTATGAGAATTTTTTAGGCGTCATGATGATCGCCGAAGAATCGACCGCGTGGCCGGGTGTTTCAAGACCATCCAGCATAAACGGCCTTGGGTTCGATCTGAAATGGGATATAGGCTGGATGAACGATACGATACGCTATTTATCGCGCCCGCCATCCCGGAGAACAGAACATCAGAACGAAATTACATTCCGATCTCTTTATGCCTATCATGAAAATTTTATTCTGGCGTTATCGCATGATGAAGTCGTCCGCGGCAAGGGGTCTTTGGTAGAAAAAATGCCCGGTGATGTGGAAGAGAAATACGCAAATTTGCGCTGTCTTTATGCCTATATGTTTTCGCAGCCTGGAAAAAAACTGCTTTTCATGGGAAACGAGCTGGCCCCATGGGAAGAGTGGAATCATGATGGCAGTATTGACTGGGGACTGGAAAATACAGATTCGCATCGGTACATACAAAATATGGTACGGGATTTGAATGTCATGTATTGCCGTGAAACAGCCTTGCATATCGATTGCGACCCTTCCGGGTACAGGATGATCGACGGATCGGATTCGAAACATTGCGTAATTTTCTATATGCGCGGAAATGAAGAAACAAAAAATTATATTCTGTGCGTTTTCAATTTTTCTGCCGTTGTGCGGCGTGGTTACTGTGTCGGTGTTCCGTTCGCGGGACGGTGGCAGGAAGTTTTCAACAGTGATGATGCGCTCTATGGTGGTCGCGATGCGGCAAAAAACGGTGTCATGACGACGGATAATTTTTCGTTGCACGGGATGGATCAGACTCTGTCGCTTGATTTGCCGCCTTTGGGGGGAATCTTCTTGAAATGGATTCTTTGACCCAGGAGAGAATTGCGCAGTTCGTTCATGCCGATCAGAGAATTGGCGCAACCTTTGTTACAGGAAAAGGCACTTATATCCGGCTCTGGGCACCGTGGGCGGAGCGGGCTTTTATCTTGTGGGAGAATCAAGACAGGATTGCCTTGCAGCGGGAAGATCGGGGATATTACACAGGATTTTTTCCAGATAAAGGCGATGGAGATCGTTACTATTATATTCTGGATGATGGTTTGCCGATCCCTGATCCAGCCTCACGATTTCAGCCGGAAGGCGTTTCCGGTTATTCCCAGGTGGTGGCAGATTTTTATCTCTGGACGAATGGTGGCGTGGCGATACAACCGTTTTCGCAATGGGTTATTTATGAAATTCATACGGGGGCGTTTTCGCGGCACCATGATTTTTTCGGGATCGTGGAGGATTTGCCGCGCCTGAAAGCGTTGGGCGTGAGCGCCATTGAAATCATGCCGGTCGCGCAATTTTCCGGGGATAAAAACTGGGGCTATGACGGGGTTTTTCCGCATGCGGTCCAGAACAGTTATGGCGGTCCGCGGGGTCTGAAAATGCTGGTTGATTCCTGCCATTGCCACGGAATCGCCGTCATTTTGGACATTGTTTGCAACCATATCGGACCGGAAGGGGGAGTCCTGCTTTCATGCGGTCCTTATGTACAGAAAAAATGCCATACGCCATGGGGGCCGGCAATCAATTATGACGGGCTTGAAAGCGATGAGGTGCGGCGTTATTTTTTGCAAGGCATATGGCAATGGATCATGGAATACAGGGTGGATGGCCTGCGATTCGATGCCGTTCAGGAGATTTACGACAGGGCACCAGTGCCGTTTCTTGAAGAAGTTTTTTCTTTAAAAAATGCAGTAGAAGAATTGCGTGGGCAAGACTTGGTCATGATCGCAGAAAGCGATATGAACGATCCGCGATTATTATTTCAGCCAGAAAAGAACGGGTCTGGATTTGATGCGCAATGGGCAGATGATCTCCACCATAGTTTGCATGCGATATTGACGGGGGAACGGGGCGGGTATTACGCAGATTACGGTACAATCGCGCAATTGGCGCGAATTTATAAAGGTGGCGTTGCCTTTTCCGGTCAATATTCGTGCTACCGGAGGCGTCGTCACGGGCGACCCTATACCGGGGTTGATAAAAAATCCCTGATTGTCGGCATGCAAAACCACGACCAGATCGGCAACAGGGTTTCTGGAAATCGTTTGAGCGTGCAGATTGATTTCGAAAAACTGAAATTGTCAGCAGCATGTATTTTTCTGTCACCATTTACGCCGTTTTTGTTTATGGGAGATGAATTTTTTTGCAGGCAGAAATTTTCTTTTTTTACCGATCACGAAGGCGATTTTAATTCATGTATTCTGCATGATCGAAAATTTTCTTCGGATTCGCAGGAGGGCGCTATGACAGCCTATTATACCGAATTGATTGCATGGTCGAAACGTTTGCGGATGATGGAATTAAAGGCGGTTTCTTGTCATGAAGACCGCATAATTTTGCGATACGAACATGATGATATTGTGTTGGTGATTCTATCTTTTGCATCTGAACGCACGTTTTTTTACCTGCCATCAGGTATGGTGTGGAAAATTTTACTGCGGTCGCAGGGATTCTCTCCGGAGATGAAAGAAGATGTCGTGGCGGATATTGAAATACCACCCTTTTCCGCCAGCCTTATCCGGGGGCGGAACCACATGGAGACAATAGGCGTTGGCCCGAGCGGTGTATCAATGGAGGGCGGACAATAATGAACAGGTTGGGCCCGGAAATTTTGCGGATATTCGCCCATGTCTGATATTGTTGCAACCTACAGGGTGCAGCTCAATCGGGATTTTACATTTTATGATCTTGCCGGAATAGTTCCATATTTGCGTGATCTCGGTATATCCCATGTCTATTGTTCACCGTTTTTTGAAAGCGTGGCCGGGAGCGTTCACGGCTATGATGTAATTGATCCCGAAAAAATAAGCGTTGAGCGTGGTGGAATAGACGGATTGATGCATCTTGATTCGGTGCTGTCTGCATTTAATCCGCCGATTAAAATGATCGTCGACATCGTGCCGAATCATATGAGTGCTAATCCTGACAACCCTTATTGGTACGATGTTCTGGAGAAAGGCGCAGGGTCGCCATACTGGTATTTTTTTGATATGCGGGTTGAGGCTGGTCATAAAATAAAATTGCCATTTCTGCGCAAGGAAATGATCCGGATAATCCGCTGCGGCGAGGCGGCGATAGAAGAAAGAGATGGAAAAACACTTTTTCGTTTGCAGGACAGTTTCTACCCGTTAAAAAAATCCAGTCTCGTCGGTATCGGCGATACGCGATCATTGACGCCGGAAGAAACGATAGCTGTTCTTCAAAAGCAGAACTATGAATTCATTGGCTGGTTCAGGGCGTTCGAAGGTGCAAGTTATCGGCGTTTCTTCGATGTTTCGGATCTGGTCGGTGTCAGGGTTGAAGACAGAAGAGTGTTCTTACACACGCACCGTCTGCTGCTGGAGCTAAAAAAATCTTTACGGTCGATTGACGGGGTCCGTGTTGACCATATTGACGGCCTTGCTGATCCATCCCGGTATTTGCAGGAATTGCATGGAGAATTCGACCAGATATGGGTTGAAAAAATTCTTGCGCGCGCGGAAATCATTCCGCAAGGATGGACCGTGTGCGGGACAACCGGGTACGAATTTATTGACCGGATGAATCTGATTTTTGTTGATGTTGCAGGCTTTCATGAAATTGAGTCTTTTTGGCGTGGCAAGATTGAGAATATGTGGGATGGTTTTGATTCCTGCCTGCTTGCATCCAGAGAAAAAATTTTGACGGATTTATTTTTGCCGGAATTCCAGAGAATTGCGGCACTGCTGGCGACAGATGATCGGACATGGTATTTCTGGAAGGCATTGACGTTGATGCTGCCAGTCTACAGGACATATGTTTTACAGGAATCTGTTTCCATCGGAGATATTGGCTGGATTGAATCGGCTCTGAAGCGGGCCGGGTTGTTCCCCGGATGGGAAAAGCGTGTCGCCATGATTTTTTTACGACCCCGCACGGCAGAACAGGTCCGGGGCATGCAGGAATGGCAGCAATTCACCGGGCCGCTCATGGCGAAGGGGATGGAAGATACAGCCCATTACCGTTATGTGCCGCTGGCGGCGCTGAACGAGGTCGGGTGCGTGCCTGATTTGTCCGAATCCGGCCCGGCTCAGTTTATCGACTGGATGAACCAGCGCAGCCGGAATTATCCGTGGACACTGAATGCGACATCAACGCATGACACGAAGCGTTCTGAGGATGCGCGGCACAGGCTCTATGCCGCAAGCGCCATACCGGGGCAATGGATCTCTTTCGTTGAAAAGGCGCGTGAAATAAATACGGCGATCAGGCCGACCGGATTTCCTGCGCGGATCGAATATCTGTTTTACCAGTCGCTGATTTCTACATGGCCTCTGGCAGGCGGGGGCGATGATGTTTACAAGGACAGAATTTTTTCATACATGCTCAAGGCCAGCAGGGAAATGAAGATGGAGACAAGCTGGCTGAGGCCGGATGAAAAATTTGAAAGACAGCTACAGGCGTTCACAATACGCTGTTTTCGTTACCGAATATTTCAGGAACATGTAGCACGTTTTGCCGCACTGGTTAGTCCAATGGGTGCAATTTTATCTTTGTCCGTTCTATGCCTCAAGGTACTGGGCGGCGGTGTTCCTGATTTTTATCAGGGAACAGAATTGTGGAATTTCCATCTGGTTGATCCAGATAACCGCCGGCCTGTTGATTACGATTTACGGCGTACGGTGTTTGATTCCGTACTGGCGGAAGAGCAGGAGGGCGGGGATGATTTCCTGTCCGGTTTATGTGCAAACTGGCGGAATGGAGCAATCAAATTATGGCTGACACGGGAGCTTCTGGCTATACGCAAGGAGGCCATGGCGATGGATGCGAAAATATTGTCCCTGTTGCCGGTTTCCGGGCCGCATGCCTGCCGGATCATGTCCTTCTGCCGGACGACGGCGGACGGGAGGGCAGGGTGGGTGATAACATTGCCGATCAGGCTGGATGATTTTTTGCCATGCTCATCGCTGGCTTTCCCACAGGATTACTGGAGGGGAACGGAAGTGTCGTTTCCTGATGCGATGGCTTTTTATGATTGTCTGGGAAAAAAAACATTGACTGCCGGTTCGGCATTTCCCGCAGAGGTTTTGTTCAGGCATTTTCCGGTTTCAATCATCAGGTTCTCACGCTAATCAAAGTTGTAGCGGAGGCTCAAGAATGGGGTCGTGGCAACGATGCCCCACTCATCATCGCCGTTCGTTTTATCTTCCATGTAATAGGGCAATGCCACCATGGAAATTCCTGCGTTCCATTTGCCGTATTCAAAAAGCGCCAGTCTGGCCTGCCCGACCAGAAGCGGCACAGGATAATCCCGATAGCCGCTGACCAGTCCGAGCGCAGCGGTTAGTTCCAGTTGCGTCGGACCAAGCGGAAGCACATAGGGGTTCGTGATATAGCCAGCACCTACAGATGTCCTGTCGACACTGTTGGGGGCAAGAATGTAGAGCCCCCAGTTGCCGTAGTCCCGTGTCCCCAGTTTTATGACCGCAAGGCCGTGGCGTTCGCGGAAATCATCGTCGCCTTGTTGAAAATGTTTGGAGGCGATGGGGCCGCCTTCGACAGTCAAGGATTCGATGGACCCATTATTTGCGTTATGATACCCCGCGACGGGGGGCTGGGCCAATGCTGCAGGCGTTTCGGAGAGGGTCAGGGCAATCACGGTAATCAGGGCGGAAAGGCGCATTTTGTTTAATCCATTGATGGTTGATGAGCCTTGTCTTGTCCCGTCATTTCATCCGAAACGGTCTTCACCGTCAATAGCCGCTGAACGGCCCGGTGCAGTAATTTCCGACCATCGACGGACATGACGGATTCAGGATGGAACTGGTAACCAATGAGGCGGTCGCCGTAAAGCGCGATGATTCTGTCGTTTTCATCAAGATCGACGGAAAATGGCATTGTTTTGTCGCCTGCGACAGGAGAAAAAGAATTGTAAAATCCCAACAGGCATTCTTCGCCGTCAATCCGGACGCGGCGCGGCATGCCCTGTGTTGCGCTGTGTTGCTGCAGAACCGGTAGTCCGGCGGCAAATGCCAGAGCCTGATGGCCGAGGCAAATTCCCAAAACAGGCCGCCCTTCTTTTTTCAGGGCGTGGGCGATGTCCTGCAGACGTTGCATGCGCGGGATGGTCATGTCCGTGGGGTCGCCGGGGCCGGGGCCGAGGATCACAAGGTCGCTATGGTCCGCCATGCTGTCAAAATCAAACGTATCGATGATTTTAATATCCGGAACGCCAAGGGATCGGATCATATGCCCGATCATATAGGCAAAATCGTCTTCATTGTTAATGATCGTAATCGATTTGTCCTGCAGATAGGGATCGGGCCGGATTTCAGGGGAGTCTGCTCCCTGATCCGCCTGCCAGAATCCGGAAAGCGCCATGTTTCTGGATTTGAGCAGGGGGTTGATTCTTTGTAAAATATCATCCGTCAGGTAACGCCCCCCTGTTGCTGTCCCGGTCATGACGCGCAGGATGCCCATGGCCTTTGCCCGGGTTTCACTGGCTTCGCTGTCGGGGTCGGAATCGCGCACAATTCCCGCTCCCGCCTGAATGTGGAAACGGCCATCGGAAAAAATTTCTGCGCCGCGAATCAAAATGGCGCAATCGAGATCGCCGTCGGGGAGATCGGTGCGGGGTTGTCTGTACAGGCCGATTTCTCCACCGTAATAACGCCGTGAATCCCGTTCGTACCGGGCAATAAGGCGCGCAGCGCTGATGAGCGGCGATCCAACGACTGTAGGCGCGTGCAGCGTGGCGCGCAGTGCATCGATCGCATGGGTGCTGCGTCTTCCGATCAGCATGTATTCGCTATGGACCACTGCACCGACATCATGCAGGTACGGGCCGTGAATGACGCCGCCCTTGGGGCAAATGACGCCCATCATCTTCATTTCTTCGTCCAGAACCTGAAACAACTCATTGATCTCTTTCTGGTCATCAAGAAAATGCCTGAGCCGTTCCGGGAAGGTTTCCGGGTCTTCCTTGCGGCATGTTCCGGCAATCGGGCACATCACCGTCTCGTTGCCGCTTATTTCCAGATGCCGCTCCGGTGTTCCGGCGAGGATAAAACTGCTGTTGTTGCTGTCATCGGGGTCGATATTGGCAAACAGGACCGTCATGTAATGGCCGCTCTGGCCGAGCAGGCGTTTATAGAGGCTGAGAATTTTCGTCAAAGAAAACCCGGAAATTTTTCCGGAAAAAGTGCGAGACAGGGTGGTTTGTGAACACAGGCCCTTTTCGATGGCGTCTTTCTGGAATTGCCGCACCAGAGAGGAAAATTCTGTATCGCTTAGCGATGGAACGATGTCACCGTCGATAGTGATATCTTCATCGGGCAGTGATTGCGCGAATTTTTCGAGCGGCAGGGTGAATGTGGTTTCGATGGCCATGGCCAAAATTGGCTCGTTGCCTATGGCATCGCAACCTTTTTCCCGAATGGTGTGATAAGGAAGGACAAAAGCAACGTCGCATTTTTGTTTTTTTGACAGGAGATGAATATCCATCAGGGATTTCAACGCATGAAATCTTCCTTGAAGGGCGCTGACGGACCCGTTTTTTTCTATCAGGACGAATGATCTGGTCGTATCGATAGTTGCATTAAGCGGCGGCTGGGGCATGGCGTGTGGCGTCTTTCATGGATTGAATGAAGGAAAAAATGCGTTTTTGTAATTCTTCCCCGTTGTATTGTTCAAAAAGACCGACCAGCGCGCTGCCCACGATCAGTCCGTCGGCGTGGGGTGCCAGAACTGTCGCCTGGGTCGGGGTGGAAATTCCAAATCCGACGCAGAGCGGGTGCGTCAGGCTGGATTTCAGGGCATGAAGACGCGCGGTAATCTCTTCTGGCAGCGTATCTCGCGCCCCGGTGACACCGGCATGCGCGACATAATATACATAGGCTGTGCTGCATTCATCGATCAGCCGCAGGCGTTCGGGCGTGGTGGTCGGAGAACACAGGAAAATCGTCTCAAGGCCATGTGTGGTCGCGGCGTGGCGGTAGGGTCCGGCCTCTTCGGGGGGAATATCGGTCAGCAGCGCCGCATCAATTCCGCTGTCCACAGTAGATTTGCAGAAATGGTCAAAGCCGGAAGAAAATACCGGATTGGCGTAGGACATGAGGATCAGCGGCGTTTCAATCCCGGATTCACGGACGCGGCGGGCAAGCGCAAAAATATCTTCCATACAAAATGGATTCAGTAAAGCGCGGTCGCAGGCTTTTTGAATAACGGGGCCGTCCGAAACCGGATCTGTGAAGGGAATGCCCAGCTCAACCATATCCGCCCCGGCCATGGTCAGGGTGCGTATGGTCTGAAAACTGGTTTCAAGGTCAGGGTCGCCAAGGGTGATATAGGGAATCAGGGCGGTTTGCCCTGTTGCCTCAAGATGTGCAAAACATTTTTTGATACGATCAGACATAATTCAACAATGGCTCCTTTACAATGCTTAAATCCTTGTCACCGCGACCGGAAAGATTAATCAGGACGATGTTATCCTTTTTGCGTTTGCGGGCGCATTCCAGTCCGAAGGCGATGGCATGAGATGATTCCAGTGCCGGAATAATTCCTTCTTTTCGCGACAAAATAGAAAAACCGTGCAGCGCCGCGTTGTCGTCGACGGCATGGTAGGAAACTCTGTTTTGTTCCATCAGCCACGCGTGTTCCGGGCCGACACCGGCATAGTCGAGCCCGGCGGAAATGCTATGTGTAGAGGCAATCTGGCCGTGCTCGTCCTGAAGGACGAAAGTTTTCATGCCTTGAAAAATGCCGATCCGTCCGCCGGAAAAGCGGGCCGCATGTTCGCCCGTGGCAACACCCTTTCCGCCCGCTTCAACAGCGGTGAGGGCTACGCCGTCATCATCTAAAAAGGCATGAAACGCACCGATAGCATTGCTACCGCCGCCAAGGCAGGCAACGATTTCATCGGGCAGGCGGCCTTCGCGTTCAAGAATCTGTGCCCGTGCCTCTTCGCCGATAATGCGCTGGAAATCGCGTACCATCAGCGGGTATGGGTGCGGGCCGAGCGCAGAGCCGATGATGTAATGTGTATCGCCGATATTTCCGACCCAGTCGCGCATTGCTTCGCTGACGGCGTCTTTCAGGGTTCTTGATCCGCTGTTGACGCCGCGCACTTCTGCCCCCAGAAGGCGCATGCGAAAAACATTCGGTTCTTGCCGCTTCATGTCTTCCGTTCCCATGTAGATAACGCAGGAAAGTCCCATCATTGCCGCTGCGGCAGCGGTGGCAACACCGTGCTGCCCAGCGCCTGTTTCTGCGATGATGCGTGTTTTTCCCATGCGTTGCGCCAGCAACATCTGGCCGACCGCATTATTGATTTTATGTGCCCCGGTATGGGCAAGATCTTCACGTTTCAGGTAAATTTTTGCGCCGCCTGTTTCCTGCGTCAGTTGCGCGGCAAAATAAAGTGATGTTGGTCTTCCGACGAAATCTTTCAGCAGTTGTTTGAATCTGTTCTGAAATTCCGGATCGTTTCTGAATGAAAAATAAGCTTTTTCAAGATCAATCAGCGGTTGCATCAGCGTATCAGGAACGAATCTCCCGCCGAACGTACCGTAGTAGCCACCATCATCCGGAACGGTGTTATATTTTGTAACTGGCATGGTCAATCTCCGCAAAAAAATGTTTGAGCTTGTTTTGGTCTTTTATTCCCGGACTTTCTTCGACACCACTCGACAGATCTATCGCATAGGGGCGTAGCATCATCGCAGCGGCGATATTGTGGGCGCCAATTCCCCCGGCAATAAAAAGACGATCCCGCCCGGCAACGGGGATTAAAGACCAGTCGAAGGTCTTTCCTGTGCCGCCATGTTGTTTTTCTGCATAGGTATCAAGCAGAAAATAATCGGGAACGGGGTTGTCGAACAACGATTTGTCTATTCCTCCCCGAACGGGCAGAGCGTGGAGATAGAAATACGGCTCCGGCTTGTGTGAAAACAGGGTGTAGTGCTGTATTCCGGATAGGCAAGATGCTGCTGCGATGGAGCAGCTTTCTTCGAAATCCTGTCCGACGAATACGCCGACGGCTTGTGCGCTCTTCAGGCGGGATGTGATGGAGCGTGCCAAGTCAGGAGATACGCATCGCGGCGATCCTGCGGCGAAGACAAGGCCGATATAATCCGCTCCAAGGGATTCCGCCAAAAGGGCATCTTCGACGCGGGTGATGCCGCATATTTTAATTTTCGGTCGCACGGCACCCCCGCAAAAACCCGATTTTGTCATTGCTGCGCATCAGGGCTGTTCCGATCAGGAAGGCGTCGATGCGGGAAGAAAATCTTGCCAGATCGCCCGGAGCGTGAATGCCGGAGGCGGCAATCACCCGGATCGGATCCGGAATACATTTGGACAGCATGTTGGACGTGCCGGAGTTAACGGCAAAGCTGTCCAGATTACGGTTGTTCACCAAAATAATTTCGGGATTAATTTTCAGGGTGGTGTCAAGTTCGGCATCGTTTTGAACCTCGACGACGGCTATCATCCCCAGATCCTCAATCTGTCGTTTCAGGTCCTGCAATGTGTCCGGGTCAAGAATTTTGACAATCAGCAGACACATATCCGCGCCATGCAGACGGGCAAAGCGGATTTGCTTTCCGGACAGGATAAAGTCTTTACAGAGGAGTGGTTTGTCGGTCATGGCGCGGATATCGCGCAGGATATCGAACGAGCCTTTAAAAAATTTCAGGTCGGTCAGGACCGATATGGCGTTTGCGCCACCATCGATATAAGACTGCGCAATCGCCACCGGGTCAAAATCATGCACAATATCCCCTTCCGACGGGGATGCTGCCTTGATTTCGGCGATGATACCGGGCCGGGGGGTAAAAATGGAGGAAAAATCCTGCGCGCAACAAGGCGGCGTCAGGATATCTGGCATTTGTAAGATTTCTGCCTGCTTGTGCCGGACAATTTTTTCAAGAATGGATTCGTTCATGCGCGTAAGCTTTCCAGTATTGCCAGTGCCTTGCCGTTTTCGAGGCTGGCGCGGGCCAGTGTGATTGCGTGGCTGAGGGTTAGGTCAGGGTCGTCGCTGGCGGCGTAAATTGCCGCGCCAGCGTTGAGGAGAACCATGTTCTTTCTTGCATCGGTCAATGTGCCGTCCAGCAGGGCTTGTGTGGTGGCGGCGTTTTCTTCGGGCGTTCCGCCTGCCAATTCTTCTCCACGGCAGGCCGGAAGGCCAAAATCGTCGGGAGTCCATGTGTGGCAAACGATTTTCCCGCCATTGATTTCGCAAACATGGTTCGTCCCGGTCAGCGACATTTCGTCCATGCCGTCGCCGTGGACGATGATCGCTTTTTCCGTGCCGGTATTATGCAGAACTGTTGCAAGCGGCATAACAAAATGTGGATCAAAAACGCCCGTGAGTGATCTTTTGACACTAGCAGGGTTGAGCAGCGGCCCGAGCAGGTTGAAAATCGTCCGCGTTCCTTCCGCCGCGAGAATTTTGCGTGCAGACGCGAATTTTTTGAATGTCGGGTGATAATAGGGCGCAAACAAAAACGTGATCCCCGTCTGTTGGCATTGCGCCAATGCGTCACCGGGGGTTTCCGGCAGGGGGACATTCAGGGCGCGCAAGAGATCGATACTGCCGCTTTTGCTGGTGATAGAGACATTGCCGTGTTTGGCAACCCGGTATCCGGCCCCGGCCACAACCAGCGCCGCCGTTGTGGATATGTTGAAACTGCCGCTTTTGTCTCCGCCGGTGCCGCACAGATCGACGAGGCGGAGGCCGGTTTCCGGCACGGCGATCATCCGTTCGCGCAGCCGCAGTACCGCGTATTCCAGAATTTCCGGACCCGTATCTTCAAGTCTTAACTGCCGCAGGCAGGCAATCTGCTCGCATTCATCCAGAGGATCGTCGATCAATTGCGTCAGGCGTTGTTTTTGTTCGTCGGTTGATGCGCTGCACATGGGATTGCGCCTTTTGCCATGTTTGTCATGGCAGTATGAATTGATGGTAAAAGGAAAAAGGGTGCGTACAGGGGTTATCGGGGCCGGGCCGGCCACCAAGCGAAGCGTGTTTGTTGTGCAAAAACATATCCTGACATGGCGCTATCCATAGCAAGGCCTGTTATCGGCTGTCAAGCAATTATGGATGTCAGTTCAATCCAGCGGTTTCAGGCCCAGATTGAAGTGGTGATTGCCGATTTCGATGATTTTTCTTACCCGTTGATAGAGGGGGGAGTCCTGTTCGAGGTCCTTGAACAGCACAAGCCCCGTGGCGCCGCTATGGCGTTCGGCGCGGCGGGGATAGATATCGAGGACGATCGCGCGTGTAAAAAGGTCGTAATAGCGCCGGGCGCAGACATCATCAAGACGGCTCCCCGAACGACCCTGCAATGTCGTGCCGAGAGGGTCGTCAGCGCCGCCTTTGCTGATTTCCTCGACCCATCCGTCGGAATTGAAGCGGATGCGGATATTGGCGTTGATCTGGAAGACAGTTTTGCCTTCGACGGGGTCGGGAATGTTCTTTGCCGTGGCGGGGTCTTGCTTTGTCATGTGCGGGGATCTTTCATATGTATAAAATTGCTCTGGCCAGTCCGGGCTTTCTATGCCAGAAAGTTTACATGATTTGAGAAAGGAGTTCCATGATGACGAACCTGACCGTGGCGCAGGCGCTGGAGAATGTTTACCTCTCTTTACAAAACGATAATGAGGATATTGATGCCCGCATTGCCGATCTGAAGGTTGCGCTGGGCGGGGCGGGGGATATCGTTGTCGATCCTGCCCGGCTGGTGCAAAACAACAGGCAGGGTCGGAAGATGATGCAATCCTACTTCAAAAAACGCGGTGTAACAGTCACTTTTTCGTCATGACGCATTGAAATAAAATTTCTCAGCGGCGCAAAGTCTGTATTTTTTCGATACGATTCAGCCACGTTATCGTCATATTTGGCGGATATAAAGTTCGTGATGTATGACACACGGTTCCATATTCTTGTTTTTATGCTGATTACGGTCCTGTGTCTGGGGGGGCTGGGGTTCGTCTTTGTTGCGAAAGACCATACGATATCACAATCGGATCAGGGAATCGACAAGACCCGTGAAGTGATCGGTCAGATGCAGGAAACTCTTGCGCTTATTTATTCGACGCTGGCGGTTCAGCGCGGTTATCTCCTGTCAGGTGATCTTGAATTTATCGGAGAATACGATTCGAACAAGGCCAGGATGTCCGACCAGATTGCGAAGTTGAAAATCCTGACCCAGTCCAATGTAACTCAAAAAATCCGTGTTGATGAATTTCAGGAACATTATCTGGCCTTTACCGATGTTCTTGACCAGATGATCCAAAATTACCGCGATGGCAAAGACCGGAGTGACGATGCAGATCTGGAGAAAGTCGCGTCCTTGCGTCAATCTCTGGGCCGCGTTGCCCGGGCGATGCTGCTGCATGAAAACCAGAATTTGAACGACTATATCCGCCAGCTCGAACAGGCGCGGATGTCGCTCTACAAACAGTTGATCTATGGTGTCATTCTTGCATCCATCATCCTAACCCTGCTGAATTATTATCTGATGGACATGAACGGTCGCCGTCGGGACGCGGAAGAGACGCTGAAGGACACTGAGGAACGCTTGCGGCTGGCGATCAAGGGGACGAATGACGGCGTTTATGACTGGGATCTGGAGACCGGCGATCTGTACTGGTCGCCACAATTCAAATCATTGCTCGGTTATGAAGAGGGCGAACTGGCGGCCTCCCGCGAAACACTTGATTCTCTGCTGCACCCGGTTGACAGGGATACTGTCTGGGAAACTGTCGATAAATACCTGCGTCGCGATTTGTCCGATCTGTCCTGTGTTTTCCGCTTGCATCACAAGGCGGGTCACTGGGTCTGGGTCAGTATGCGCGGCAAAGCGATTTTTGATGAGGATGGCGGGGCAGTCCGCCTGATCGGCACCTGTAGCGATGTCAGCAATCTCAAGGAATACGAAGTTCGTCTTGAGGAGGCAAAAAATCAGGCAGAGAAAGCCAACGAGGCCAAGACAGAATTTCTTGCTCATATGAGTCATGAAATCCGCACGCCGCTTACCAGTATCAGTGGTGTGGCGGAGATTCTGATGAACCAGAAAAAGGACCTGTCGCCGAAGCAGCAGCAACTGGTCAAGGTCCTCAACCTCAGTACAACAAACCTGAAAGAGCTGATTAACGATATTCTTGACTTCTCAAAAATTGAAAGCGGCCAGCTTGTCTTCGAGGAAAAGCCCTTCATGCTGGGCGATCTGTTTCAGGAAATTATCAGCACGATGTCGGTGCGGGCGCAGGAGAGGGGACTGAAATTCTCCTTTGACTATAGCGATGTGGCCGGGACGATTTTTCTTGGTGATAAAATAAGGTTACGGCAGATATTGATGAATCTGGTCGGAAATGCCCTGAAATTTACCCATGCGGGGTTTGTGGATGTACGCGCTTCAGCTGTTGCGCATGAATCCGGACCGGCCCTGCAGATCGAGGTGCGCGATAGTGGGATCGGCATTGATCCGAAGCATTTCACGACCGTGTTCGAACGGTTCAGGCAAGCAGATCCGTCGGTGTCCCGGAAATATGGCGGGACGGGTTTGGGGTTGCCGATTTCCAAGAACCTTGTCGAGGGTATGGGCGGCCAGATTTTTCTGGAAAGCAAAATCGGCGAGGGCTCGAAATTTACCATCGTTCTGCCGCTTAAATCTGTGCAGGAGGGAGCAATGAAAATGACCAGACCCGTCAGAGATGCGGGGCTGGCACAGGGCATGGCTGCGGTCGGACGGGGGGAGAGCCGCATTCTTCTGGTCGAGGATTACGAGGGGAATATTGCCGTGATCGGTTATATCCTCGAATCTCTGGGCTATCCGTATGACGTCGCCCGGACCGGGTTGGAAGGGGTTAATCTCTGGAAGGACGGACAGCACGACCTGATTCTTATGGATGTGCAGATGCCGGAGATGGATGGCCTGACCGCGACTCGGTTGATTCGTACGATCGAAGATGAAAAAAGCCTGCCGCGCACGCCGATTATCGGCATGACCGCGCATGCTTTTGTCGAGGACAAGGACAAATGCACCGCCGCCGGTATGGATTCCTATCTGGCAAAGCCGATTGCGGAAGCTGATCTGATTGCGGAAATATCGGAATATCTCGCAAACAGAGGGTCCGCCCATGACGTGGCGGCCCCTTTGAAAGCGGATACGGTAAACCGGAACACCTGAGGATCAGGCCGCGCGGCTGTGATGGTGTTGTATGGCATTCGCGGCGATATGGGCGGCAATGGTTGGCATATTGGCCGATTTCCGCCGCATGGGGGGTGGGGTCATGGCAGAATGGAGACTTTCCCGCGCCCGGGACAGGCGGGAACGTACGGTCCCGACCGGGATATCGAGCGCTTCGGACACTTCTTGATAGGGCATGTCGCGGACACAGACCATCAGCAGAATTTCCCGGTGATCGGGGGACAATTTGTTAATGGCGTCCCCGACGCTGCGCAGTTCCACTTTGTGCTCCTGAGCAGGCTCCACGGATTGGGAATGAATATAGGGTTCGGGGTCGTACTGGGTTTCAAATTTCGTCTTCCGGCGGTATTCAGTAACGAAAAGATTAAACATAATCTTGGAAGCCCATTTGCGCAGGCTGGTACCGTCTTCGAAATAATCTGCTTTTTCCAAAGCACGCAAAAACGTAGACTGGACCAGATCGTCGGCGTCGGCCTTGCTGCCAGTGAGACGAAGCGCGAATTTTTGCAGGTTTACGGTTTCGGCGACCAAAGCGTTTTTGGCAAACATAGCAGTCTCCTTCTTGGGATTTTTCTTTGCGTATGCTTTATCCTAGGGAGGAACTGTGCGTACAATGAGGTCGGGTTGTTTCGCGAATAAAAATCTTTGTATCTTTTTTGTACAAATTATTTTATACAACCTTGTGTTTCAGATGTTTTTCAGCAGGATTTTTTCGAAGGAAAGCCTGTGAACAAAGCCACCGTTCTGACCATTGAAGATGATGAAAATCTCCGCTTTGTCGTCCAGGGATTTTTGGAAGATCAGGGCTATCATGTCCTGACCGGGAGCAATGGTCGAGAACTTCTGGAAAAGATTCAGAATGTCCATGTTGATGTCATTCTGCTGGACCTGATTTTGCCCGACAGCGATGGTCTCAATCTGATGGCGCAGGTGCGGAAACATACTGCCGCACCCATTATCGTGGTCAGCGGCAAGGATGATCCCACAGATAAAATCCTAGGGCTTGAGCTCGGTGCCGACGATTATATTGGCAAGCCGTTCGAGATGCGGGAACTATATGCCCGTATCAAGGCAGTCCTGCGGCGGTCCAGTGGTGCAGTTCATGCCGCGAACGATTTAACCAGCAGGGTCGAGGCGGCAAAATTGCGCTTTGGCGACTGGATCATGGATCGCGCGTCTTTCGATGTTTACGATGTCAACGGGAAATCTGCGGACCTGACTACGGCGGAATTCAAATTGCTGGAAATCCTTCTGAATGCGTCAGGGCGCGCCCTGACGCGGGAACAGCTTTTTGAACTGGGGCGCGGGCAGGATTATCAATCCTATGATCGCGCCGTTGACATCCATATTGCGCGTCTTCGTAAAAAGCTGGGCGACAACCCGAAATCTCCGCACCTGATCAAGACGGTCCGGGGGATCGGGTACATGTTCTGCGAGCCTGTGACTGTGGAAAATGAAAAGGCACGGCCCTGATCCGTCGCGAACAGCCGCCCCGTTTCTGGGGCGGCCATTGCAACAATCATTTTAATGGCGGCGTTGTGTCTCTTGCGTACTCTTGTCGCCGCTTTTCGCACGATCACCCGATTTCTGATTTTCAGTGGTATTCGCTGTTTTCGATGCGTATTTATGAGCGCGTTCCGCGTTGCGTCCGGACCCTGATTTTTTTTCGCCTTGTTCCGGTGGAGTGTCGGTGGTTCTGTTTTGCATGATGTCGTTTCCTTGTGGTTGCCTGTTCAGATTTTTTTCTGGAGTGTTCGTGTGGCTACTAACCCGGCAAGGTGACCTTGCGTTCCAGACGGCGGAACCGTCGGAACTTTATGCGCCGGAAAACGGTTTGGTTATCGCCGTCCCTGTAAGGCAAGGAGAATTTCTCATGCATATCACAACAATGGAAAGCCTTTTTATGGCCGCGCTTTCTGATCTCCATAATGCTGAAAAGCAGATTATCAAGGCTTTGCCCAAAATGGCCGGACAGGCTTCGGACGCAAATCTGAAGGCGATGCTTGAAAACTGCATAAGGGAAGCGGAAGGTCACATCGTCCGTCTGGACACGGCTTTTGTTTTTCTGGATGAAAAAATACGCTCTGATAAATGTGATGCGCTGGAAGGGTTGGTTCAGGAAGCAGAGGGCGTGACGAGACGGATAAAAAACAGGGCCGTCATGGATGCCGCGCTGATTGCCGTTGTACAAAAAATCGCGCATTACCAGATTGCAAGCTATGGAACGTTGTGCGCGATAGCAAAAAATCTTGGTTATACGGAAGTTGCCTCTCTCCTGCATGAAACGCTGGAGGAAGAAAAGGCCGTGGATGAAAAATTGACCATGATTGCAAAATCTGGCGTCAATGAAAGAGCACAACGAGCGGCATGATGCTATGATCGTGTCGCGTGAACCTTAAGGGAGGCGCATTATGGATGAGAACAGGGCCGTAAAAGAGATTCTTGACAGTGCAGAAATGCAGGAAATCAAGGAAGATCTACGATCGTTGAAGACCAACGTGGTTACGCTGGCGCACGATATCAGGGATGGCGGCGGTGCCGTTGCCAAGGATAGTTTATGGCATTTGCGCGCGGCCGGACAGGATGAGTTCCGGCGCATGGAGGAGCGTGTGCGGGAAAAGCCAGCCCAAAGCGTTGTTATTGCATTTTGCGCGGGGCTTGCTTTGAGCGTGTTTTTGGGAGCGCGCCGATAATGGCCTCGGCGCAGGAAGCGCAGCGAAGCAATCTGACATCACTCATCCGGCAGATGGTGGTTGGTCAGGTCATGCGCAGCGGAGTTATGCGGAGCTTTGCACCAGAAGGATTATTTTTGGTCTGGTTTGCCGCCGTCTGGGCGGTGCTTGGTTCCGGATTTTTGCTTTATGCCGGGTTTGTCACGCTACAGCTCCATTATAGTCATGATGTTGCGGCGTATCTGGTCGCTGCAGTAGCCTTCGGGTTTTCCATGATCGCGACCCTGACAGGCCTGCAGATCATGAAGAGGAAGGCGCGGCATCGTCAGGAACACGATTCCGATCTGGCGCGGACGGTCGGAGATTTGTGCGATGTGATCGGAGATGAACTCGAATCACCTATTCGCGAAAACCCTAAAACTGCCCTGATGGTGGCAAGTCTGGCAGGTTTTTTTGCCGGAAACCGGGTACAATAATCCCTTGGTGGTAAAGGCAGAACATGTTTCGGCGGCCTGCTGTTCCCCCGCAGCAGGCTGCCGTCCCATTCCTGAACTAATGGGAAAAAGATATTGCTGCCTGAGCGTGTTATGCTATAGAGGCGAACATGACAGAAGAACGCATTATCCGCATTGAGATGATCTTGGCGCATCAGGAGCGCCAGATTCAGGATTTAAGCGAAATGATCGCCCTGCAATGGCAGCAGATCGCGTTGCTGGGCCGACAGCTTGAAATGGCGCAAGACAGGCTCGGCAGTCTTGGTGCGACTGACAAGACCGATACCCTGTCAGTCGCGGAAATGGCGGCGCTGGAAAAGCCGCCGCATTACTGATCGGGTTATGCGCGTTATTTCATTTGGTCCCGAAAATCCGGTCCCCGGCATCGCCGATCCCGGGCAGGATATAGCCGTGTTCGTTCAGTTCCCGGTCGATTGCTGCCGTATAGATGTCAATATCCGGATGAGCCTCAAGCAGGGTTTGTATCCCCGCAGGCGAGGCAATAAGGCAGAGAAATTTGATATCCCCGGCATCCTGATCCTTGACCCGGTCAACGGCAGCGACGGCGGAATGCCCGGTCGCCAGCATCGGATCGACGATGATCACCCGGCGCGTGGCCAGATCGTCGGGAAATTTCAGGTAATATTCAATCGGGATCAGCCTTTCGGGGTCGCGGTACAAGCCAATATGCCCGACACGGGCGGAGGGAACCAGTTCAAGCAAGCCATCGAGAAACCCGTTTCCGGCGCGCAGGATGGAAACCAGACAGAGCTTCTTGCCGGAGAGTCGTTGCGCCGTCATCTTTTCCAGCGGCGTTTCAATCTCTACATCTTCCGTAGGCAGATCGCGGAGCAGTTCATATCCCATCAGCAGCGACACTTCCCGCAGCAGATCGCGGAATTCGTTGGTGGATGTGTTCCTGTCACGCAGCAGCGCCAGTTTATGGCGAATGAGAGGATGGTCGATAACGTGTACATTTTCAGACATTTTTATAGCGTTCCTTTAAAAAGTTATTCTTCCAGCTTGCGACCCTGAATCCGGTGCAGCGTTTCTGTATCTGCGATTTGATCGGGGTCGGATACGAAATATCCGGCGGCTTTTTTGGCCTCCATTTCGACGGCGGCATCCGGCGGGATCAGTTCCGGCGGGATAGGAATGCGCTCGACGATTTCAATGCCGTGCTTGGCCAGCGCATCGAATTTCATATTGCTCATCGAAGCAAACCGATGAATTTTTTTGATGCCGAGCCAGTGGAATACATCCGGCATCAATTCCTGAAAGCGCATGTCCTGTACCCCGGCCACACATTCCGTGCGTTCGAAATATTTAGCGGCGGAATCTCCGCCTTCTTGCCGTTTGCGGGCGTTATAGACAAGGAATTTTGTGACCTCGCCCAGCGCACGGCCTTCCTTGCGGTTGTAGACGACCAGACCGCAGCCGCCTTTTTGTGCTGTCTCAATACAGATTTCAATGCCGTGACAGAGATAGGGGCGGCAGGTGCAAATATCGGAGCCGAACACATCCGATCCGTTGCATTCGTCATGCACACGGCAGGCCAGCGGCACATCCGGATCGTGAATGGTGCTGACGTCGCCCATGAAATATAGTGTATGCCCACCGATCGGGGGCAGGAAGACTTTCAGGTCGGGGCGCGTGACCAGTTCGGGGAACATACCGCCGGAATTTTCAAACAAGGAGCGGCGCAATTCGTTTTCATCGACATCAAGGCGTTTGGCCATGCCGGGCAAGTGCCAGACCGGGTCAATCGCCGCCTTGGTAACGCGCACATCACCGTT
Organism: uncultured Micavibrio sp.; assembly: GCA_964400125.1. GTDB lineage: Bacteria > Pseudomonadota > Alphaproteobacteria > Micavibrionales > Micavibrionaceae > Micavibrio. The sequence continues at coordinate 73,959 of CAYNSR010000004.1, forward strand.
TTCCTTCAGAATTTTGCCATCGGGCTTCAGGCGTCCGGCGCGGACCGCATCGTGGATTTCCGGCAGGTTTATGTGTGCCTTGGTCACGGCGATGGTCGGGCGGACATCAAGACCCTTGAGACGGTGTTCCTCGAAAGCCTCACCCACCATGTGGCCCCACGGGTCGAGGCTGACGATGCGGTCGGCTTCGAACCATTGCGGATGCGGGCCGATTTTTTCCGGCGGTGCGGTATTGTGCAAATCGGGTACATGCAGGGGATCAAGCGCTCCCGTGGCTACCGCCACCGCACGGTAAATCGAATAGGCTCCGGCATAGGCGCCGATGACATTCGACTGGGCGTGATCGGCCATGCTGGCGATCAGCGGTCCGCGTTCCTGCAATGTCTGTGCACCCCAGTTGATTTTGGGGATCTTGCCGTCCTTGGGTGGATGGGATGTCAGGACGATATGCGACGGATTATTGGTACGATTTTTTTTCATGATGTGGTTTGTTTTGACCCTGTTTCGGAAAACCATAGTGAATATATGTGTAAAACGTGACTTTGTCACCTCACACAATCATGTTGCGAAGCAGCAGGGGCGATTCTGGTGACGCTCCGGCAAAATGCTGGTAGAACCATCTGGGCCGATCAAGGAGAATGATACCATGCCAGCCGTGAAAGACATCCCCCATTTCATAAACAACCAAACCCGGCATGCCGGAACGCGGCATGCGGATGTGTATAATCCCGCAACCGGCGAAGTCGCGGGCCGGGTTTTTCTGGCCGGGGGCGATGATGTGCGGGCGGCGATTGCCAGCGCAGACGCTGCCTTCCCCGACTGGGCGGCGACGCCGCCGCTGAAGCGGGCGCGGGTGTTGTTCGGGTTCAAGCAACTTATGGAGGAGCATGCGGCGACGCTGGCGGCGATCATCACGGCGGAACACGGCAAGGTTTTATCCGACGCCGCCGGAGAGGTGCAGCGCGGGATCGAGGTCGTTGAATTTGCCTGCGGGATTCCCCATTTGCTCAAAGGCGAATATTCGGAAAATGTCGGCACCAATATTGATACCTATTCCCTGCGTCAGGCGCTGGGTGTTTGTGCCGGAATTACCCCGTTCAATTTTCCGGCCATGGTGGGGATGTGGATGTTCCCGGTTGCGATTGCCTGCGGTAATACTTTCGTCTGGAAGCCATCGGAGCGCGACCCGTCGGCGGCCCTGTTCATTGCCGATCTTTTGCGGCAGGCGGGCCTGCCCGAAGGGGTGCTGAATGTCGTGCATGGCGACAAGGAGGCCGTCGATGTCCTCTTGACAGACAGCCGTGTGGCGGCGGTAAGTTTCGTCGGTTCGACACCAATCGCGCAGTATATTTACGCGACCGCCGCCGCGCACGGCAAGCGGGTGCAGGCGCTGGGCGGGGCCAAGAATCATATGGTTATCATGCCCGATGCCGATATGGAACAGGCGGCGGATGCGCTGATGGGCGCGGCCTTCGGTTCTGCCGGGGAACGGTGCATGGCGATCTCAGTTGCGGTGGCAGTGGGGGATGCTGGCGACAGGCTGCTCGATATCATGAAGCCCCGCGTTGCGGCGTTGAAGATCGGCCCCGGCACGGACCCGGAATCTGAAATGGGTCCGTTGGTAACGCGGGAACATTTGCAAAAAGTTTTATCTTATGTTGACGCGGGGGAGAAGGAAGGCGCAAAACTGGTCGTTGACGGGCGCGGTTTTAAACTGAAGAAACAGGGTTACGAAAACGGGTTTTTTATGGGCGGATGCCTGTTCGATCATGTGACGCCGGAGATGAAAATCTATCGTGAGGAAATTTTTGGCCCGGTTCTGGCGATGGTGCGTGCGGGGTCATTCGATGATGCGGTGACTCTGGTCAATGGGCATGAGTTCGGCAACGGTACGGCGGTGTTTACCCGCGACGGCGATTCGGCCCGCACCTTCGTCAACCGGATCAAGGTTGGCATGGTGGGCGTCAATGTCCCCATTCCCGTTCCGGTGGCCTATCACACCTTTGGCGGCTGGAAGCATTCGGTCTTTGGCGCACATGGCATGCACGGCGTCGAAGGCGTGCATTTCTATACACGGCAGAAAACTGTAACATCGCGCTGGCCGACAGGGTTGCGCGAGGGCAGCAACTTTGTCATGCCGGTGATGAAATAGCGCCCGGCCCCATTTTTAGACATAATGCATGAAGTGTCGTGCTGGATAACGGATTGAAAGAACGGGAATTTCCCGGATTTCAGCCCTTTGTGAATGAAAGGGCAAGTTTTTCTTGGCCTTATTTTCCGCAATCGCTATAGTCTTTCCCATTATCCGGAAAACAAAAACAGCGACGAAAGAACGTCCATGGCAGGAGAGCCCCGCAGGGCAGGCGACTCGCGTAATTCGCAAGTGATTCATCTTCTCGAGGAACTGGGGGACCGGCTGGTCCGCAGCGAGAAGGAACGCTTTACCGTGCGCGTGGAACTGGCCGATGCCCGTGAAGCGTTGAGCCAGCTCGAAAATCGCGCCGAACAGACGGAGCGGATTTTCCTGACGATTCAAGATCGCATCAACAAACAGGAAAGCGTGGAAACCCGCCTGTTGAAACGGCAGGAGGAACTGGAGCGCCTGACTCTCGAAAACGCGGCCCGTCTGGAGCGCACCGAAGCCCTGACCAGCAAGATCGAAGAGGCGATCATCCTGCAAAACCGCCTTGCCCGCCGTCTGGAACGCACGGCGCAGGACAAGGCCCGGATTCTGAGCAAGATCGAACGGATAGAGGCCAGCATAGAAGATGCGCGCGAGGTGTTCGGCGCGAATGCCGTGACCCGCTCCTCCACAGTCATTCCACAACCCGCCAATAACGATACGCCCCCAACGGCGGAAATCTGGTGGACGAAACCGCTGCGGACTCAAGTGGCGCTGATTGCCAGTGTCCTGACCGGCGGGGCGCTGATGATTCTGGCCGTGTCGCAACTGGTCGCGCACTGGCCGCAATCCGCAATCGTTCCGGGTGACGCGCCTGTGGTTGTCGCGGCACAGGAAAACTCCCCGCCCACACCGCCGCAGGACATATCCGAGAGTACCGATGCAACGGAACTGGCGGCCTATAATGGTGGCAGCACCATGGGCGATACATCTGCATTGGCGCGGCAAATGGACGCGGACCCGGATGCGGTAGCCGCGGCGTTGAACCGGATCGAACCATCGGTCTCCGGCGCGGTGGCAGAGGCCGATAAAGGAAGCGATGCCGGAACAGAAGATGTCTCTGCGCCATCCGCAGCGGAGGCAATTCTTGATCCGCAGCCGGTGTCTTTCGCGCCGCAGACCGTAACGCAGGAGCCTGCGCAATTGTCGGATGTAGATGCGTTTGTCAGTGCGGCGATTGATTCACGTCGTTCCCTGAAAGAAAGAATCAATCCGGATGCGGCGCTTCCCGCCGTCATAAAGCAGGTCGAAGCCAAGGCCTTTGAAGGTGTGCCGGAAGCACAGCACGATCTGGCCGCAATCTATACCGCCGGGCATGGCGGCGTCACCGTGGATTACAGCAAGGCCGCACTCTGGTTTCAGGAAGCCGCCGTCAACGGCATCGCCAATGCCCGCTACAATCTCGGCGTCTTGTATCATCAGGGGCTGGGCGTGGAGCGCGATGTGAACAAGGCCATCAACTGGTACCGCGCCGCTGCCGCGCTGGGCCACCCGGAGGCGCAATATAATCTCGGCATCGCCTATATCGAAGGAATCGGAACGCAATACAATCCGCGCGTTGCTGCCGATTATTTCCAGACTGCAGCACAAGGCGGCGTGACCGAGGCGGCCTATAATCTCGGCCTGATCCATGAAAACGGGTTGCTGGGCGATCCAGACATGAACGAAGCGGTGTTCTGGTACAAATTATCGTCGGATTACAATCCAGAAGCGCGCGTGGCCTTTGACCAGATCGTCAAGGCCATGACCCTGAAACCGGCGGATATCAGCCGTATCGTCAAGGAATACGGCGCGGTTTACGGTTTTGATGCAAACGGCCAGCCATTGCCGCAGAAAAAATCCGCCGTTGAAAAAAAATCGACTCCCACGACGATAGCAACCGCAACCGCGCAGCCTTTGCGTACCGCCGATCAGGCGATGCCCGCCGCGCCGCTGACGCTGAACGATATTCCGCCCCTGACGCCGGAGGAGACGAAAAGCCTGCTCGGGGTGACCAAGGGACAGGCTCTGGTCGCGCAGGTGCAGGAACAGCTTGTCCGCATGGGCCTCTATCCCGGTCCGGCAGACGGTTTCAGCGGTCCCCAGACCGAAGATGCTGTCCGTACCTACCAGGCTCGCAATAAACTGCCTGTGACGGGAAAGGTTTCCGAAGATCTGCTGGTGCATATGCTGGCGACGGAACTGAACGCTGCGGCGGGGATGACGGAATAGCTGTCAGTATCGTTCCGGACTGTTGATGGTTCCGGTTCTGACCCACCAGCGTGGACGGGTCATGGATATTTCTTCCGCTGCGGTACTTGCCTCGTCCGCATTGCTGAATAATCCGAAAACGCTTGCGCCGCTGCCGCTCATCCGGGCGAGGCGGCAGCCTTTGGTTCCTTGCAGGGCGCGCAGAACATCGTGTATTTCCGGGACGAGCTCCAGTGCTGCCGGGGTCAGGTCGTTTTCCTGCGCGACCAGAAAGTCGATAAAGGCGTCCGGGTCGGTCAGGGTGTCGGGATAGGTGAGCTCACCCCGCATCGGGCCGATAAAGCGGCGAAAGACCTCCGGTGTCGGACAATGTTTGCCCGGATTGACCAGCACGACGGGTATTTCCGGCAGGTTCGGAATATGGTCGAGAATATTGCCAATACCGCGCATGCGGACAGGGGCGCAACGCAGGCAGGCAGGCACATCCGCCCCAAGATCGCGCATCAGCCTCGGCAGGAAGGCGGTGGAAAGCGGTACTTTCCACATATCCATCAGCCCCCACAACACCGCCGCCGCGTCTGCTGATCCGCCGCCGAGGCCGGAGGCAAGAGGGATATTTTTTGTCAGGGTGATGCGCAGGTTGTCCGTACGGCCCGTGTGCCGCGCCAGCGACCGCGCGGCACGGACGGCCAGATTGCCTGACGCGGGGGAAGAATCCCTTTCCCGGACACCGAAGGCGTCTGCATAGGGGCCGTTGACAAGCAATTGAAAATCATTGGCGGGTTCAATCACGATCCTGTCGCCGATATCGGCAAACACCACGAGCGAATCGAGCTCGTGATAGCCGTCATCGCGTTTTTGCGTGACATGCAGATAGAGATTGATTTTTGCCGGGGCAAATAATGTGGCGCGCTCAGCCATAGGGGCGCTCTAGCGTTCCATGGGTGAATCGATCTTTCCCTGCGCCTGCTTAGTTTTTTCCTCCACATCAAGGCCGCGGGTCAGTTTGGCAGAGAGGGTTTCGCGGGCCTGTGGGTCCTTGGCGTAATTTTTTGCCCGTTCCCACTGAAATTTCGCTTCGAGCTTGCGTCCGACACGCCAATAGGCATCGCCCAGATGTTCGTTGATAGTCGGGTCGTAGGGCAATAGCTGCACCGCCTGTTCAAGATGCGGGACAGCTTTGTTGAACTGGCCAGATTTGTAATAGGCCCATCCGACGGAATCGGTGATGTAGCCGTCATTCGGGCGCAAAGCCGATGCCCGCAATAGCATTTTCATCGATTCGTCGATATGCATTCCCTGATCGACCCAGCCATAGCCGAGATAATTGAGCAGATAGGGATGGTCGGGATTATAGGCAAGGGCGGCTTTCAGGTCGGCCTCCGCCTTGTCCCACTGGCCGAGACGTTCATAGACCATGCCTCTTGCGTAGAGCAGATGCCAGTATTCCGCCGGGAGGGGATCGGGCAGTTTTTCCGCGATGGCATTGTAAATTTCGAGAGCTTTTTTAAAGTCTTCCTTGCCGCGATAAAGATCGCCCATCCGGATCATGGAGTCGGGGTCCTTGTGTTTGTCGTAGAGTGCTGTCAGAAGCCCCACGGCGTCATTCATGCGCCCGTCTTCAAACAGCAACTCCGCCGAAGCATGTTGGGCATCGAGATAGGCGGGGTGAGTTTCAGGGATAGCACGGTATTGGGCCAGTGCTTCGTCGATCTGGCCGCTACGCGCGTTCGAGGACGCGATCAGGATGCGGGCATCGGTCAGGCCGGGGTCCATGTTCAGGGCCATTTCCGCGAAGACACGGGCGCTGACATCGCTTTGTTCCTGATACAGGATGCGGGCGAGATCATAGATTGCCCGGGCGGCACCTTGCGCCGGACTGGTCATGGAAAAGACCGGGACAAGTGTTTTGATGTCTCCTTTTTTCTCGGCCAGTTCTATTTTTTGCAACAGCGTATCAGAACCGCCCTTTTGTGCCTGTAACGCCTTGTAGATGTTCAGTGCGTCCTGTTGGCGACCGGAGACAGCCATCAGGTCGGCGGAACGCTCGACTTCTTCCGCAGTCAGGCCGCTCGGGGCCAGAATCGTTTCCGCAAACTGAAAAATGTCATCCGGGGGACGCTTCATGTATACGGCGATCAGCCCGCCATGCCATGCGTGGATGGTGGAGCCCTTCAGGGCATCGGTTTTATAAATGTTTTTCCCGGCATTGGCCCAGCTTTCCAGCAACGGCAGGACGAATTCGGTCATATCGCCTTTGGGCATGGCCGCGATGACTTTCAGGCTTTCATCGTAATTTCCGGCCGCAAGTGCGTTGGTGGCAAGGATAAGATTGGCAAGCCCGTCATCCGGCTCGAGCGCCACGAGCGCCTGCGCCCGCGTCCCGGCCAGATCATGTTGCCCGGAACCGGCGGCCAGCACCATGGACTGGCGGATGAGTTCCTTGTTTCCGGGATCTTTTTGCAAGATATGGTCGAGAAGCTGGGTGGCCTTTTTCCAGTCGTTCTGATTTTGGGCGTAATGACTGGACAGATAGGCCCCGGCTGTAGACTGGCCCATCGGTATCACGGGTGCCACGGTTTCGCCGCTGGCGGGTTCGAGAAGAACCGGCATCTCTGCAGAAAGCGGCTGTGGGGTCAGGCCGCCATTTGCGAGCAGGACGACGATGCAGGCGGCCATCGCGGTTCCGAGAAGAGTCTTGCGTGTCATGGGCGTTCTCATATGAAGGTCCCTTTTATCCTAGCATCAACATTATTAACGGTTCGTTTACTCTTTCCAGCAGCAGTTATTTATTTACATCGCCGGATAGTTTGGTCCACCCCCGCCTTCCGGCGTGGTCCAGTCGATATTCTGGGAAGGATCCTTGATATCGCAGGTTTTGCAGTGAACGCAGTTCTGGGCGTTGATGATAAATTTTTTGCGCCCGGCCTCCTCAATCACTTCGTAAACGGCGGCGGGGCAATAACGCTGCGCCGGTTCGGCGTAGGCCGGCATATTGACATTGATCGGGATGGACGGGTCGCGCAGCCTCAGATGCGGAGGCTGGTTTTCTTCGTGCATCGTGTTGGACAGGCGCACGGAAGTCAGGCGGTCGAAGGTGAGGATCCCATCTGGTTTTGGATAGGGGATCGGAGGGCAATCCCCCGTTTTTTTGAGTTGTGCATGGTCGGCATGGTTTTTCAGCGTATAGGGCAGGAGCCAGCCGCCAAGGGTCTGGAACCCGGCATGGAGCAATCCCAACCACAGGCCGGAATGAAAGCCGGGGCGGATATTGCGCACCTTGTATAATTCTTTCCAGACCCAGCTTTTTTCCAGCGCCTGCGGGTAGGCCGTGCATTCGCCTTTGCTGCTGTTTTTCAAAAATGGTGCAAGCGCGTCGGCGGCGATCATGCCAGATTTCATCGCCATATGGTTTCCCTTGATTTTGGGCACGTTCAAAAATCCGGCCGTGTCACCGATCAGCAATCCGCCGGGAAAGGTCAGTTTCGGCAAGGACTGGTAGCCGCCTTCGACGAGGGCGCGTGCCCCGTAGGCGATGCGCCGTCCGCCCTCGAGATATTTGCGGATGTGCGGGTGTGTTTTAAAACGCTGCATTTCTTCGAAAGGGGAGAGCCAGGTGTTCCAGTAATCGAGTCCCGTCACATAGCCGATGGAAACCTGATTGCCGTCGAGATGATACATCCACGATCCGCCATAGGTTTTTGTATCGAGCGGCCAGCCAAGCGTGTGGATCGACAGGCCCTGTTTATGATGTTCCGGTTTGATCTCCCATATTTCCTTGATCCCGAGACCATAGGTTTGCGGGTCGCTATCGCGGCGCAGGTCGAATTTTGCAATCAGGGTTTTCGTCAGGGACCCGTGACAGCCTTCCGCAAGGACGGTCTGTGCGGCGTGCAGTTCCATGCCGGGCTGGAATTGCGGAGTCTTTTCACCGTCTTTTCCGACGCCCATATCGCCAGTGGCGATGCCGCACACGGACCCGTCCGGGGCGTATAAAACTTCGGCGGCGGCAAAACCGGCATAGATTTCGACGCCCATGGCTTCTGCCTGTTGCGCCAGCCAGCGGCAAAACTGGCCGAGAGAAATGATGTAATTGCCCCTGTTATGCATTTGCGGCGGATTGGGCAGGCGGATCGCCCGGGTTCGGGTCAGGAAATAAAAACGGTCTTCCCGGGATTCGACCGTCAGCGGCGCACCCTTTTCCTTCCAGTCGGGAATCAGCTCATTCAGCGCTTGTGGCTCGAATACCGCGCCGGACAGCAGGTGCGCGCCGACCTCGGAACCCTTTTCCAGTACACAGACATTGATGGCCGGATCAATCTGCTTCAGGCGAATGGCACAGGACAGTCCAGACGGACCGGCACCGACGATCACAACGTCATACTCCATGACCTCGCGGTCGGGGCGTAAAGGGGTCGACATGGGGATAAAAGCTCCTGATGATTGTCTTTCTGCAAGACATCCGATACATCTGGACTCTATCACATTAATTCAGGTTTCGAGACCCCGATGATCACGCTGGAATATCAGGCTTTGAAGGCGGCGCTCCTGTGGCATCTCGATGCCGGGGCGGATGCGGCCTGGACAGAAGATCCGGGAGGGTTGATGGCGACTAGGGCGGATGCGCCCCCCGCGCAGGTTGAATCTGTAAAACGCCGCTCCGGGGATGTTCTTCCCTTTTCAACAGAATCATCCCTGCCGCTTGGGGCATCGGAGGCCCGGATCGAATCGGTCGGGGTGGCACTGGCGGCCACGACGCTGGAAGCATTGCAGGCCGCTATTTCCGGGTTTGACGGGATCAGCATTAAAGCGACCGCCACCAATATGGTGTTTGGCGATGGCAACCGGACCGCACCGCTGATGCTGATCGGTGATTCACCGGGCGCAGAGGAGGATCGGACGGGCCGACCGTTTTCTGGTCCCGGGGGCCAGTTGCTTGATCGCATTCTGGCTTGTGTCGGGCTGGATCGCACCGCCCCGGACCCTTTGCAGGCAATATATATGAGCAATATCCTGAACTGGCGCCCCCCGGGGAACCGGACCCCGACCCCGGCGGAGATCGAGGTCAGCTTGCCGCTGATCGAACGGCATATTCAACTGATCCGGCCAAAGTTGCTGGTTTTGACCGGGGCGGTTGCCGCGCAGGCCTTGCTGGGCAGCAGCGAAAGCATTTCGCGCCTGCGCGGGAAGTGGCATGCGTACATTCCCCGGACACCGGAGATGCGAGAGGGGGCTGCGCCAATTCCGGCGCTGGCGACCTACAGCCCGGATTTCCTGCTTCAGACCCCGGCGCAGAAACGGCTGGTCTGGGCGGATATGCTTGCTCTTCTGGAAAAACACAAAGAGCTCAAAATAATCAATTAAAATCAATAGGTTGACATAGGTCTGGGCGGTTTTCTGGACAAAAGCCCCCGTTATGGGGTATGACTACGCCCATTATGCAACTCAATCGGGGACGAACACACCGCCGCAGAATTTCGGTTCTGATGGCGATCGGCGCGGTAGTGCTGATCAGTGCAGGAACCGGATTGGCGGGAGCGCTCGCGCCCGTGCCGACCGAAAAGCCCGATTCTGTTTCCGCCGAAGATTTGCTCCGGGCGACGCCGGTGGCTTTCACGCCCTCCCCGAAAATCATTCCCCTGCCGCCGATCAAGCCGGAACGCGGGCCTGTGTCCGACAGTCCGGCCCCGCCGGAGATGGCAGAGGCCCTTGCCCGCGATCTGGCGGCGATTGAACCGGCGAGCTTTACCGGGTCCAGCGTGCGCCGGGCCCCGACACCACCGCGAAAACCGGCTCTGGTTACGCCGGATGTGCGGCATAGGCCGCGTCTGGAACTGTCGAAATCCACGGTGCCAGCGCGGCTGTCGCGTGGTACCGAAGCCTTGTCCGATCAGGATGCCATGCTTTACCGCCGCATTTTTGCCGCGCAAAGCGCCGGAGACTGGCCCGATGCCGATGCGGCTCTCGCGCGGCTGAAGGATCAGCGCCTGCGCGGTCATGTCTTGTTCCAGCGTTACATGCACCCCGCCTACAGGGCCGGTTTTGTAGAATTGCAGAGCTGGATGGAGCGCTACGCCGACCATCCGGGTGCTGATCGCCTCTATCGTCTGGCCGCCAGCCGCCAGCCGCAGGATTTTTCCGGGACGTTGCGCAAACCGCAAAACCAGATTGGTCTTGGTGCCGGGACTCTGCACGCCAGAAACGCCAGCAAGGTTTACGCTCCGGATAAAAAACGTAATCCGGCGGAACGGGCGGGGGTTGCGCGTCTGGTCAGGGCGGTGAATGCCGATATTGGTCGCGGTGCCCCAACCAAAGCCCTCCGCCGCTTGAACAGCGATCCTGTCGCAAAAACCATGGACGCGGTCGAATACGACCAGCTTCGCGGCCAGATTGCCAATGGCTACCTGTTGATGGGAAAACCGTCCGAAGCGCTGGCGCTGGCGCAGGCCAGTACGCGCCGATCCGGCAACAAGGCCCCGATGGCCGGGTGGGCCGGGGGGCTTGCCGCATGGATGCAGAAAGATTATCGCGGCGCGGCCACCCTGTTTGAATATACAGCGACATCGCCCTATGTCTCCGGGTGGATTCGCTCAGGCGGGGCCTACTGGGCGTCGCGTGCGCATATGCGGGCGGGCAATATGACGGAAGTGACGGTTTGGCTGAAGGAGGCTGCGGCGCATCCGCGCACGTTCTACGGCATGATCGCTACGCGCTCACTGGGCTGGGATTTCGATTTCGACTGGTCGTCGCCACAATTCACCAAGGAACATTTCGGTGCGCTGGTGTCCATTCCTGCGGCGCAACGGGCCATGGCATTGGTGCAGGCCGGGCAAAATCATCTGGCGGAAGCAGAGTTGTTGCAGATCGACCCGGATGACAATGTCACGGTGAAGGAAGCCTTGCTGGCCTATACGCATGCGACCCACTTGCCCTCGTTATCGATGCGTCTGGCGAATAATTTCAAGCGCCCCGATGGCGGCATGTATGATGCTGCACTTTATCCGTTGCTGCCGTGGGAACCAAAGGGCGGCTATACGGTAGATCGTGCCCTTATTCACGCCATTACGCGGCAGGAATCGAAATTCGATACCTGGGCCAAAAGTAGTAGTGGAGCGATGGGGCTGATGCAGGTTCTGCCGACCACGGCGAGTTATATCATGGACACGCGGCGTTTTGGCGAACATGCAGGAAAGCATCATCTGACCGATCCGGAAACCAATCTGGAGGTGGGACAAAAATATATCGATCACCTTCTGACGCAGGTTGAGGTCGAAAAAGACCTGCTGTCGCTGGCTGTCGCCTATAATGCCGGGCCGGGGAATTTGCGCAAATGGCGCCGGGAAATGGCGATTGATGACCCGTTGCTGTTTATTGAAATGATCCCGATGGTGGAAACGCGAAACTATGTCGAACGGGTGATGGCCAATTACTGGATTTATGCGTTGCGCATGGGCCAGTCGGTGCCGACTCTGGACATGGTCGTGGAGGGACGGCAGGCTTCCTATGTGCCGCTGGACGACAAGGGCGCCACCATTCGCCTGACTCAGACCATGCGTCCGTTCCGTCTGGCGTCCAACTAGGCGCTTTTCCAAGATTCTGCTTGGATTTTTCCTGAAAACGCGCTTAATATTCCGTCATCGCACATTTTTTTTTCAGGACATTTTGCCATGACCAGAACGGTTCAGGATATCCGCAACGCTTTTCTTGGGTTCTTTGAAAAGAACGGACACACGGCGGTGGCCTCCAGCCCGCTGGTGCCGCAAAACGACCCGACCTTGATGTTCGCCAATTCCGGCATGGTCCAGTTCAAGAATGTTTTCACCGGCGTTGAAAAACGCCCCTATACCCGCGCCACCACAGCGCAGAAATGTGTGCGCGCCGGGGGCAAGCATAACGACCTCGACAATGTAGGCTACACGGCCCGCCACCATACGTTTTTCGAGATGCTGGGGAATTTTTCCTTCGGCGATTATTTCAAGGAAGACGCGATCGAATTTGCATGGGACCTGGTGTCCAAAGAATTCGGCATGCCAAAGGACAAACTTCTGGTCACCGTTCACACATCGGATGAAGCCGCCGCCGACATATGGAAGAAAGTTTCCGGATTTTCCGACAGCAAAATCATCCGCATCCCGACCGATGACAATTTCTGGATGATGGGTGATACGGGCCCTTGTGGCCCGTGCTCTGAAATTTTTTATGATCAAGGTGACAAACTCGCGGGCGGCCCTCCCGGCTCCGCCGATCAGGATGGCGACCGCTTCCTTGAATTCTGGAACCTTGTTTTCATGCAGTTTGAACAGGAACCGGACGGCAAGGGTGGCTATAACCGCAAACCGCTGCCGAAACCTTCGATTGATACCGGCATGGGGCTGGAGCGCATGTCGGCCCTGATGCAGGGCAAGACCTCGAACTACGATATTGACCTGCTGCGCTCGATCATCGAGCATTCAGCCGATCTGACGGGCGTATCGCCTGATGGCGCACAGGCCCCGAGCCACCGCGTCATTGCCGATCATTTGCGCTGCGCTTCCTTCCTGCTCGCGGATGGCGTGATGCCCTCGAATGAGGGGCGTGGTTACGTCCTGCGCCGGATCATGCGTCGCGGGATGCGCCATGCGCATCTGCTCGGTGCGCAGGACCCGCTGATGCACCGCCTGCTCCCGACGCTGATGGCGTCGATGGGCGAGGCCTATCCCGAGCTGGTCCGGGCGCAGGGGCTGATCGCTGAAACGCTGAAGAATGAAGAAACAAGGTTCAAGAAAACCCTCGATCGCGGCCTGAAAATGCTGGATGAGGAAACGGAAAAGCTTTCCTCTGGCAAAAAACTCAGCGGTGATGTGGCTTTCAAACTTTATGATACCTACGGCTTCCCGGTTGATCTGACAGCGGATGCGCTCAAGGCCAAGGGCCTTGAGGTGGATATGACTGGATTTGAAGCCGCGATGGAACAACAGAAGGCTACAGCGCGTAAAAGCTGGGCAGGTTCAGGTGCACAAGCCGAACATGAAGCGTGGTATGACATCATTCAAACGCACGGTCCAACAGAATTTCTAGGCTACAATTCAGAAGAGTCTGAGGCAAAAATAATAGGCATTCTAAAAACTACTCCTGAGGACATCACTAAAATTAAAAATATTAGTGATGTAGGATGCCTTCGAAAAAATGACAAAGGTTTTATTGTTACAAACCAAACACCTTTTTACGCCGAAAGCGGAGGTCAAGTTGGTGATACTGGTACTTTAAGAACTGCCGAAGGGGCTATAGCTAAAGTTACGAACACAACTAAGCACGCAGGTGGTTTGTTCGCACACCATGTAGAAGTTCAATCAGGTGAAATAAAGTTAGGATTAACGGCTGAGCTAATAGTCGATCATAACCGCCGTAAAGCAATTCGTGCCAACCACTCGGCCACGCACCTTCTGCACGAGGCGTTGCGCCGGGTTCTGGGCGAGCATGTCAGCCAGAAGGGCTCCTTGCAGAACGAAGACCGGACCCGTTTCGACATCAGCCACCAATCTGCAATCAGACCGGAGCAAATTGCCGCGGTTGAACAGATCGTCAATACTGAAATCCGGGCGAATACCGAAGTGGTTACGCGGGTCATGCCGATCGATGATGCTATTTCCACGGGTGCCATGGCGTTGTTCGGTGAAAAATACGACGACGAGGTGCGCGTGGTGGCAATGGGAACACAGGCACCGGGGGCCGCGAAGGTTTTTTCTGTCGAACTCTGCGGTGGCACTCATGTCCGGAGAACGGGTGATATCGGCCTGTTCAAAATCGTTTCCGAGGGGGCTGTATCCGCCGGAATTCGCCGGGTCGAGGCTCTGACCGGGGCTAATGCGCTGCGCTATCTGGAAGAACAGGAACAGATTGTTCATAACGCCGCCAGCCTGATGAAGGCCGCGCCGTCAGATGTTTTGCCGCGTTTAAAAACCCTGATGGATGAAAAGAAAAAACTGGAGCAGGAATTGTCCAATCTCCGCCGTCAGGTGGCAACAGGGGGCGGGGCGGGTGCAGGAACGGGGCCGGTTATCAAGGAAATTGGCGGCATTAAATTTACCGCCCGCGTTCTCGAGGGATTTCCTGCCAGAGATCTGAAGCCGATGGTTGACGATTTAAAGAAAAAACTTGGCTCCGGCATTGTGGCGCTGATTGCCACCGATGACGGCAAAGCTTCTATTGTTGTCGGCGTCACTGACGATCTGGCCAAAACCTACAGTGCCGTCGATCTGGTCAAGGTCGGGGCTGAGGCAATGGGCGGCAAGGGTGGCGGCGGGCGTCCTGATATGGCACAGGCCGGCGGTCCAAACGGTGCGGCGGCGAATGATGCTGTAGCTGCGATTGAGAAGGCGCTGGCGTCTTAGGCGGCAGGTGTATAGGCAAGGTTTGGCTGATTGGAAGACGGTGCGGTCAACGCAGTTTCTTCTTCAGGCAGGACCAGAAACATTTCCGGATTATCTTTCGCCAAATTAAATGTTATTTGCAGGCCTTTGTCATGATTGATCGGCAGGGCAGGGTTAATGCCGTTCTTCTGGCAGAGTGTAGTATGGTTTTTTGCAGAGGACCGCTCAAAATCGTTGGGGTGGTAATGCAGCTCATGAGAAAGGCTATAATGGTACTGAAGGTCTGTATAACCGGGTTGCGCCGACCATACCTGCAAAATGGTATTTTGCGGTCCGATAATGGCAATGACAGGAAGGCCGTTCCTGCTGAAATATTTTGGAGTGACCTGAATATTGTTCTTAAAGGCAAGCATGTAAAACAGTTCCTGAATGATAGATCAGGCTTATATAGGTTTAAAATTTTTTTTGCGAGAGTTTTAAGCCTGCGCCAGACGCGGGGCAGAAATGCTAGTCGGGAATGGCCCGATATTGGCATAGGCGGGTTTGAAATTTTGATTGTCTTTGATGTTTTCGTCGATGCGTAGTTTTTGCTCAACAGCCAGATTAATCCTGTTACGTTCTTCCGTATGGAACATGCGGCGCTCACCGGCCTTTTTCCACTCTTTGGACAGGCTGTTGATGGTTGCCGGCTCTGCCAAGGTTATCGCCAGAAGGATGCTGCCTTGGAGATCGTTTGCATCACGGCTTTCACAGAAATGCTCATGGGACTTTTTGTAATCTTTTGCTGCTTTTTCCAGCCAGAACTGCGTTTCGCAGATGTGATAGGTTTCTGTGCCATCTGCCAGTGTGATTGGAGTGGCATATTTGATTGCCAGTTCACGAAGACCGGGCTTCTTTGGGTTTGGGTCGAGAAAGCTGTTATCGACATCAACAATATAGATTTTTTTGCCATTCGGCAGGACGGCGGTCCCGACCTTCCCCAAAAGTTCAATGGCTTTCTGTGCAGAGGACATATTTTTCAGCCAGATACGCTGCCTTTCATAATCTGTGATGCACCCTGCCTGAGTGAGGGGGTCGTTATCATTGCTGCTGCCAGAGGTATTGGCGCGTTCACGACATTTCTGTTTGATGCGCTCGATTTTTTTCTCAGGGCCGACTTCACGGGCGGTCTTTTTACTGGAATTAAACAGTGATGCGAAATAAAGGCCGAGCGCATCATTGTTCTGGACACGGGCGATCTGCGCCTCGGCTTTGAGAAGGGCTGGATTTGAATGGGGCTGGACGGCTTTTTTGCCGGAAGCAACATCGTTAAAAAGTTCGTCAAGAGTTTTCCGCGCAATCTGAGTCGACGCAGCATAATCGCACGCCATTTGTGAAGGCTGCGGAGAGGTATTTCCATTGCTGATAACCAATTCCAGCGACATCAAATCCCGTTCCCTTTGTCCATATTAGTAAAATGCGTTTTGTCTAATTTGCGCAATAGTTTTCTGCGTTTTTGGCATTATTTGAAATAAAATTTTAATTTTTGAAATCATTGCATTTTATCATTCATCCGATTATAAGGATGCAGATTTTTGGGAAATTCCTGAAAAAATTCCAATGTTTATAAGAGGATAGCTACCATGGCCATCGAACAAACCTTCTCCATCCTGAAACCGGATGCTGTCCGCCGCAATCTGACCGGTGCGATCAATGACCGTTTCGAGAAAGCCGGCCTGCGCATCGTGGCCCAGAAACGCATTCAGATGACAGAGACTCAGGCTCAGAAATTCTACGAAGTGCACAAGGAGCGCCCCTTTTATGGCGATCTGGTCAAATTCATGATCTCCGGTCCTGTCGTGGTCCAGGTTCTGGAGGGTGAAAATGCCGTCGCTAAAAACCGCGAGGTCATGGGCGCTACCAATCCGGCGAACGCTGCTGAGGGCACGATCCGCAAGGATTTTGCCGAAAGCATCGAGGCCAATTCCGTGCACGGTTCGGATTCTGCGGAAAATGCGGCGATTGAAATCGCCTTCTTTTTCAGCGGTTGCGAGATCGTCGGTTAAGACCTGATCCAGGAATGGATTTCCTGCTTGGCGCGGCTGTTCGTCTCCGGCAGGGCATCAATGATTTCGGCGAGGCCGTCGAGGGATTTTTCCTTGGCGGCCTTTTCGATGATGCTGCCGATTTCACTGAGCTGTCGTAGACCGAAATTGCCGCACATTCCTTTAAGTTCATGTCCGCGCACGGTCAGCGTTTCGGCATCGCCCTGTGAAATTGCCTGTTGCAGGGCGTCGATGATTTCATCGGCCTTGCTGGTCAGGCTGTCGATCATATCCTGCAGGTCTGCCGGTTTCATGCTTTTCTTCAGATCGTTCAGCATGGCGTGGTCGAAAACCATGCTGCCCGCGGTGGAGTCGGATACTTCGATGGCCCGGGCGAAGGAATCCTCATCGAGGTCCTCATCCCGCAGGCCAAAATCTTCGGGGATTGAAAGGCTGTTTTCCTGTGACAATTCGGACATGGCGAAAACCCGCAACGGCGATACATTGGCGTTATGATCGGGACTATCCTGTTCTTCGTCAGCGTCCATATTTTTACCCGTGTCTTTTTGTTTATCCTCTATCCCGTCATCATCCCGCAGCCCGGGAAGAGGGGTATCTTCCGGTGGCAGTGCTGCGGGCGGCAGCGCGGAGACAATTTTGGTTTCCTGCGGTGCCGATTTCAGTGTTGTCCTGTCCCCGAGTTCCACGGGGTTGTCGAGCGCGGATTTCAAAACTTTTTCGATTTGCAATTTAAGTTTTTCCGGATCGATCGGCTTTGCCAGATGCCCGTTCATATTTGCCGCGTAGCATGCGCGCACATCTTCGTCACGAACATGGCCGGTCATGGCAATCACCGGGATGGTGGCTTTTGCGTCGTCGGGCAGGCTGCGGATGGCGCGGGTTGCGCCCATCCCTGAAATGCCGGGAAGTTCGATATCCATGAAGGCCATGTCGATATCGAACGCTTTCACTTTTTCAATCGCTTCTTCCCCGGACCCTGCCAGAACGGGCTGGTGGCCAAGACGTCCGACGAATTCCTTCAAGAGTTTCTGGTTGACCTCGTTGTCATCGACGCACAGGATTGTCAGGACTTTTTCCGGTCTTGATCCTGCGCCGCGACCGATCGCGGCAGTACCGGATTCGGAGACCTGATCGGCCTGACCTTCTTCCAGCGCAATCGTGTAGTAGAATGTGCTTCCCTCGCCTTCGGTGCTGTCGATCAGAATTTCGCCGCCCATTGCTTCGATCAGGCGCTGGCATATCGTCAGGCCAAGGCCAGTGCCGCCGTATTTCCGGGTGATGCTGGAATCGGCCTGCGAGAACGGGTTGAAGAGATTTTTTTGGGCGTCCTTGGATATGCCGATCCCCGTATCACGGATGGAAAAGGTCAGTCTGGCCATGCCTTTTTGTGACACACCCTCCCAGTTGGTGCGTTTCAGGCTAAGCGTTACGCCGCCTTCAGATGTGAATTTCAGGGCGTTTCCGGTGAGGTTGAGCAAAACCTGCCGCAGGCGCACAGGATCGCCGCGCACATAGCGGGGGATATCCGGCCCTAGTTCAGCGCGCAGGAAAATGCCTTTTTGCGTCGCGTGCGCGGACATCAGCGTAATGATGTCGTTGATCAGGCGCGGAAGATCGAAATCGATTACTTCCAGATCAAGATTTCCGCTTTCGATTTTTTCGAAATCGAGAATGTCGTTCAGCAGGGCAAGCATGGCGTCACCGGAATCCTGAATGGTGCGGGCATAATCGCGCTGGTCTTTGTTCAATTGGGTTTCGAGCAAAAGCCGGACCATGCCCATGACGCCGGACATCGGGGTTCTGATTTCATGGCTGATAACGGCGAGGAAGGCGGATTTGGCGCGGTTGGCCATATCGGCATTCTCTTTTGCCTTGCGCATGGCTTCGTTCTGTTCGATTTCACGGTCGCGCAGATCTTGCAACATCTGGCGTTCGTGTTCGATCACCCGCAGGAGCCTTGTGTTCTCCGCACCGTCCTTGGCCTGACGGATGCGTGATATGCTTTCTGCATCCTCTCCGGCTACGTTTTCCGTTTTCTCCGAGTCCTGATGCATCAGCCATTGGCGGAGGAATACCGCGCCGCTGAGGACGGGGATCTGTATCAGGAGTGCAATCCAGTAAGATCCTGCGACGATCGATGTCGCAGGCAAAATACCGGCCAGCGCAAGAATGGAAACGGCAGCGCCGCAGAACAGGATAAACCATCCGACGGCAAAAAATCCGGCAGCGGGTTTTCCATGAAAGCGCATGGTGGCAGATATGACCGCTATAACGCCAAGATTCATCAGTGGGACCAGCGCCAGCAGAAGCGTACGTCCTGTCATGGTATCCGGCAGGACGAAGGCACCGATTGCCGCTGAAAATGCGCTGACGAGCATCAGGCTGTAGATGGTCAGGCTGCTGCGGTCTTTATGGTCTTTGATATTCAGGAAAAACTTCGCCAGAAGCAAGGCGCTGACGGACATCAGCATGAACAGCAGAGGTGTAATTTCGCTTGCAAGTGGAAAGCTGGAATAAATTTCCTGATCCTGTACCACAAACAAGGCGATTTGCGCACCGAGATACAGGATCACCGGAAGGGCGATCAACTGGCGGGAAAAAACCAGAAGGCCGCAAAACAGGCCGAGGGCGGCAAGCAGGGTTGCCGGGACAATGGTGGCACGGTTGAAAAATCCGGATTCCTCCTGCCAGAATGCGTGCTGGGTCATGATTTCCGGGACCAGCGTGACCGGCATCCCTGCTTCTGGAACGATATAGAGAACCATCAGGGCCTGCTGACCGGGGGCCAGTTCAAAAGGAATGCCCGTGCCGTAAAGCGGCAGGGATTCGCGGGCCGGGGAAATGCCTTTTTTATCGGGCATGGCGTAAAGGGCGTAACGTTGCGATAGATGATCGTACAGGAACATCTTTTCCGCTGCGCCGTAGCGGCCATCGGCATGGCCGCCGAGCGACAGAACCCAGTGGCGGTTGATCCGAGTGTCGTTCTTCACCGAAAAGATCAGCCATGACGGGACGGGTGCCGCGCCGAGCGAGAGGATCGTTTTGTTGGCGGTGGCCCCCCGTCGTCCGGTCAGGTGGTTTTCGATCAAGGTGGTGTAATTGACCGCGTTTCTTTCATCGTGGGTGACATAGGTGCGCGGCCCGATTTTCAGCCGATCCTCGCCCTCTTTCAGGAAAATCAGTCCGGGCAGGACAATCGGTGCCGCGCTTTGTGCTGCGGGTTGTGTTTGCGCCCCGGCAGGAAAGGCCGCGAGAATCCCCCAGACGACCAGCAGCGCCCCCGTCAGTGCAGGATGGGCGCGGGATGTCCGCTGGGGTATCCTTTTTAAAATATCCTGAAATAACAAAGACATAACCTGCCCGTGTCCAAGGGTTACAGGTCCCATGATGATGGGAAAAGGTTACGGAATCGTGAAAAGCCCGGACATCGTCATTGTGGGAGGGGCGCGGTCCCTAGACCAGAAAAATGGCCATCAGAATCAGCAAGGCCACAACGGTGATAATGCCGTATTTGGTGAAACGGGTAAAATCCGCCCACATGGCGTGGGCGCGATCGAGTTCTTTCGGGTCTACATATGTGTTTACGGAAATGTGATGCGTGTCCATGGGGCTCTCCTTGCGCGGCGGGAATGTTGTACCCAAAGCCGTTGTGGGGTTCAAGAGCTTTCGTGCGTAAAGCGCAACGGCTTCAGGGTAGGCCAGATGCTCCTGTGCGAGGATCCGGGCGCTCAGGCTTTCTTCCGTGTCTTCGGGCAGGATGGCCACATGCCGCTGGGTCAGGATCGGCCCGGCATCCATTGCCGCGGTAACAATATGGACCGTGCAGCCGGTTTCATGTTGTCCGTCTGCCAGTGCCCGGGCCTGCGGGTGCAACCCGGGATATTCTGGCAACAAGGAAGGGTGGATGTTTAAAATACGCTCCGTCCAGTTTTTGACAAATGCGGCACTGAGCAGGCGCATGAATCCGGCCAGACATATAAGCTGAACATCATTTTTAATCAAATGGTTATGAATTGCATCTTCAAAGGCGTCTGCATTGGGAAAATTCAGGTGCGGGAGTGTTGCGGTCGGAATCCCGGCTTGTGCGGCTGTGAGCAGCCCTGGCGCATCGGCACGGTTGGAAACCACCGTTACGATACGGGCCGGATAATCCGGCGTGGCGCAGGCCCGGATCAACGCCGCCATGTTGCTGCCGCGCCCCGAGATCAGGATACCAATATTGATCTTGCTGTTCATGCGGGGAGGGCCCAGATTTTTGCCGCACCGGGCAGGGTGACAATTTTGTCGGGCCCGTGCGTTACGATGCCAATCCTGCGGATGGATTCGCCGCTTTGTTCAAAATGGGTGATAAGGGCGGTGGTCTGGTCCGGCGAGCAGATAATCACCATGCCGATCCCGCAGTTCAGCGTCCGGGCCAGTTCGTTCACGCTTAACTGCGCTTTTTGCGCCAGCCAGCCGAAAACCGGGGGCAGGTCCCATGTGGCGGGGTCGAGGGTGACGGCCGTCCCCTGCGGCAGAATTCGCGGAATGTTTTCCAGCAGGCCGCCGCCAGTGATATGCGCCAGACCGTGAATTTTCAGGTCCGCTTTCAGCGCACCGAGAACTGGTTTCACATAAAGCCGCGTCGGGGCCAGCAAAATATCCGCCAGACTGCGTGTCGGGTCGAAGGGGGCGGGGGCGTTAAAATCCAGCCCCTGATCGGCAATGATTTTCCGGATCAGGGAATAACCGTTCGAATGGGGCCCGGAGGAAGCAAGGCCCAGAACTACATCGCCGGGGGTAATATCGGCACCAGTGATAATGCTGTCGCGTTCGACCGCGCCGACGGTGAACCCGGCCAGATCGTAATCTTCTTTCGCATAATGTCCCGGCATCTCCGCCGTTTCGCCGCCGATCAGGGCACAGCCCGATTCTGCGCAAGCCCGGGCAATGCCCGCGATGACCCGTTCGGCAATTGTGACGTCAAGTCGGCCGCAGGCGAAGTAGTCGAGAAAGAACAGTGGCTCTGCGCCCTGAACCACCAGATCGTTGACGCACATGCCAACCAGATCCTGCCCGATCGTGTCGTGGAATCCCGTGTCGATGGCGATTCGCAGTTTCGTACCAACACCGTCCGTGGAGGAAACCAGCACCGGATCGCGGAAGCCGCAGGATTTCAGGTCGAAGAGCGCCCCAAATCCGCCAATATCCTCCATTATACCTATTCTGGAGGTGCGCTTTACATGGGGGCGTATGCGGTCCACAAGGGCGTCGCCAGCCGCGATATCGACTCCGGCGTCACGATAGGCATCTTTTTCCGGGGGGGAGGCTTTCATGTTTCGCTCAAAAGTGATGAAATGAGGACGTTATGCTCATCTATAAATGTTTTCGTGTCCTGCGTACAGTCCTGCTGCTGATTCTGGCGGGCGGATTCGTGCTGGCGTCCCCGGTCCGGGCGGATGATGTGTTTACCGTCAGCGATGTCAAGGTTGATGTCACGGCAGAAAATGCGGTCGCCGCGCGGGAGAAGGCCTTCATCGAAGCGCAGGTGCAGGCCTTTACCGCGCTGGCAAGGAAGCTTGTCGGCGATGCGGATTTTGCCCGTTACAAAGCTCCCGACATTGCCGTGATCTCCGCGATGATCAAGGATTTTGAAATTACCGACGAACGCCTGTCTGCTGTTCGCTATATCGGCACCTATACTTTCCGCTTCGAAGGCCGCTCCGTGCGCGATCATTTCAACAGGGGCGGGATGCGGTACAATGATGTCGCCAGCAAGCCGGTTCTGGTCTTGCCGTTTTATCAATTGCCCGGGCGCACGATTTTGTGGCAGGACGACAACCCGTGGCTGGCTGCGTGGGCCAATGAACGTTCCCCGGCGGGGACACTGGTCCCGATCGCGGTGCCGCTCGGGGATATTCGCGATGTTGCCGATATTGGCGATAACGAGGCGCTGACCTATTCCCCGCACGGGCTGAATTCCATTGTATCCCGTTATGGCGCGGGAGAGGCCGTTATTCTGGTGGCGGTGCCGGAGACAGGTAACGGCGATGCGCCGGAAGCGGTCAGCATCATGATGTACCGGACGGACACTTATGTTCCCCAGCTTGTCCGTACCGTGCGGGTGGAGGCGGCACCCGGAATAACCGGCGCGGCACTGTATGAAAAGGCAGAAAAAATAATCCGCGATGCGATACAGTCGGACTGGAAAACACAGATGGTCGTCAATCCGGTTGAGGAGGATAGCACCATTACCGTCCATGTCCGGTTCCAGACGATGCAGCAATGGGTGGAAACCCGTCAGGCATTGATGCGTGTGCAGGGGATACTGGACATGAAGGTCCGATCGGTTACCCCGCGTGAGGCGCAGGTGGATCTGCGGTTTGCCGGAGATACCAATCGCCTGCGGCAAATGATGGCGCAAACCGATCTGGTCCTGAGCCAGCCGCAAATGTACCCCGATGCCTCTTACGGCTATCCGCCTTCAGCCGTTTATTCGGTGATGTTGAGAAAATATGCTTCCTACTGACCCTTAAGAAAGGATCATTTGTATGACCTTGCGCGCGCATGCCCTTTTCTGGCTTTCGGCCACGACCCTTTTTCTGGGGGCTGTCTGGATTTTGAAAGATATGCTGCTGCCATTTATCGTCGGCCTGGCGATTGCGTATCTGCTGGGCCCGGTCGTGTCACGGATGATCCGTGCCGGTGTTCCGCGCAGTCTGGCTGCGATGTCGATCCTGTTATCATTTTTTGCTGTGCTGAGTCTTGTTCTGGCGATGATGATTCCGTTCGTATACCGGGAATTGCTGCAACTGGCGCAGGACCTGCCGCGCTATGCCGATCAGGTGCAGGATTATCTGGCACCCTATATCGCATGGTTGCAAAGCACTCTGCCTGTCGGCGATCTGAGTTCTTTTGAAGATACGCTGCAAAATAATATCGGTCGCGCCTTTCGTTTCGGCGGGACGCTTGTGGTCGGTATTGTTGGCGGCGGCAAGGCGGTCGGCGGGTTTGCCGCTTTTATCGTGATGACGCCGATTGTGGCCTTTTTCATGATGGAAGAGTGGGTCAGAATTACAAAATGGATCGACGACATGATCCCGCGCGGCAGCTATCACACAGTGCGTGATCTTTTGTTGCAGATGGATCGCAAGCTTTCCGGATTCGTCCGGGGGCAGTTGATCGTTTCAGTGGTTCTGGCGATCGCCTATGCGGTTGCCCTGTCGCTTGCAGGTCTGAAATTCGGCTTTCTTATCGGTCTGATGGCAGGTTTTCTGTCGATTATTCCGCTGGTCGGGTCGAGTATCGGTTTGATCGTGGCGGTCGCGGTTGCATGGTTCCAGAGCGGCGCATGGGGTTATGTTGGTATAATCGCCGCCATTTTTCTGGTCGGCCAGTTTATCGAAGGAAACATCATTACCCCGCGTATCATAGGGCAAAGCGTCGGGTTGCACCCGCTGTGGATTTTATTTTCTCTGGTCGCCGGGGGAACGTTGTTCGGAATTGTCGGGATGTTTCTGGCGGTTCCGGTGGCGGCGGTGATCGGCGTATTGGGGAGCTTTGCCGTATCACAGTACCGCAAGAGCCCCTATTACGGACAGGCTATCGTCTATATGCCGGAGGAAAAACCCGATGCGGGGGGCGCGCCCAATGTCGTATGATCCGGCGCGCCAGATTCCGCTTGATCTTGGCTACCGCACGGCGCTGGGGCGTGAGGATTTTCTTGTTGCGCCCTGCAATCGGGATGCCGTCGGGTGGATTGACCGCTGGCCGGACTGGCCTGCGCCCGTGCTGGTCCTGCATGGGTTGCCCGCCAGCGGAAAAACTCATCTGGCTGCGGTCTGGAGCGAACATACGGGGGCGTTATGGGTGGATGCTTCGGAACTGGCGGCGCAGGATGCGGAAGCGCTTTCCAGCGGTGCGGATCATCTGGTGATCGATCATCTCGATCCGTGGATCGGCGATCTGGCGGCGGAGACGACCTTGTTCCACTTGTACAACATGATGAAGGAACGCGGGACATCGTTGATGCTGACCATGCGCGCCGCGCCGGGGCAGGTCTCCTTTGCCTTGCCTGATTTGTCGTCACGCCTGCGCGCCGCGCCTGCGGTGGCGATCGACCCGCCGGATGATATGTTGCTGGCGGCGGTTTTTGTCAAATTGTTCAATGATCGGCAATTGCAGGTCGGAGCCGATGTGATTGCCTATGTCCTGCCGCGTATGGAGAGGTCCTTCGCTGCGGTACGTGATATTGTCGACCGGGCGGATCGTCTGGCGCTGGAGGAAAAGCGCAGCATATCCGTACCGTTGATGCGGCAGGTCCTGTCTACGTCGCAGGATTGAAATCCCTGCCCGGCACGAGAAGATCTTCGAGATCGTTCTGGTTCGGCGTCAGCGTCGCCCAGCCGTCGATCGGGCAATCCAGAACTGTCATCGTGCATTCCCTGTATTCGATATTCAGACGCGATACGATCTCGCCCGGCCCCATTCCCATCAGGAATTTCCCGAGCCCGTGGATAGACGGATTGTGGGAGACCAGCAAGACGCTGTGGTAGTTGCTGTCGACTTGCTTCAGCATTTCATAAAGCTGCCCGATGGATGTGTAATAGGCGGTCGATGGGTAAATCGCCGGAATATCTCCAATGACCTCAGTGATTTTTTGCAAGGTCTGCCGGGTGCGCCGTGCCGGGGAACAGATGACGAAGTCGGGAATATATCCCCGGTCCTGCATCAACCCGGCCAGCGCCGTTGCCGCCGCGATCCCTTCCCGCGTCAGCGGGCGGTGACGGTCTTCGGTATTGTGTGCCGATGCTGCCTGAGCATGGCGAAGTAGGAATAACCTGCGCATCTCTTCAGGATAAACCCGATTGACGGAAAAGAGAACACCTGTATGGCAGGATCAGGCAGATTCGTTCTGTCCCCACAACCACGCCGCACCCCGGACGCCCGATGAATCGCCATGCCGTGCCGGTGCCAGCGCGGTTTTTACGGTGTCGGAGAAAGTGTATTTCCCCCATATGTCGGGGACATCCCGGTAAAGGGTTGCGACATTGCTCATCCCGCCGCCGAGGACGATGATATCGGGGTCGAGAGTATTGATGATCCCGGCCAGAGCGCGGGCAAGGCGGTCGGTATAACGGTTCAGCGCGGCGCAGGCTTTTGGCTCGCCATCTCTGGTGGCGGCGATAATATCATGGGTGGATTTTTCTTCGCCTGTGACGCGGGCGTAATCGTTTTTGAATCCCGTTCCGGAAATCCATGTTTCAAGACACCCGCGCCGTCCGCAAAAACAAAGCGGTCCCGGGTATTCCGATGTTTCAACATCGTCCGCAAAATAGGTATGCAGTTTTTCCTGACCCGCCTCGAAGCGTTCAAAACGCTCAGTGAGCGCCTTGGGGTCTTGCACGAAGACACGCGGATAGGGAAGGGGATTATGCCCCCATTCCCCGGCGATGTTGTTCAGGCCAGTATGGGCACGGCCATTGATGGCAATGCCGCCACCGCATCCCGTACCGATAATCACGCCGAAGACAAGCGCATGCCCTTCTCCTGCACCGTCAACGGATTCGGATACGGCAAAACAATTGGCATCGTTTTCAATGCGGACTGGACGTTTCAGGGCTTCGCCAAGATCTTTGTTCAGCGGATGGCCGATGATCCATGTGCTGTTGGCGTTTTTGACCAGACCTGTTTCCCGTGACATGGTTCCGGGGATGCCAATTCCCACGGTTCCTTTCAGGCCCAGCGTTTTTTCGGCTTGCTCGACCAGTCCGGCCAGCGCCTTGACTGTGGTGCGATAATCGCCGCGCGCGGTCGGGATACGCTGGCGATAAAGTTCCTTGCCGTTGTTTTTATCAAGGCAGATGATTTCCGTCTTGGTCCCGCCAAGATCGATTCCAATGCGCATGGGGAGTCCTTTAAGGCTTTACGCTGCCGGATGGCGTGGGTTTCTTTGGCACAAACCCGATTTCCTTCAGTATCTGGTCAAACAGTGTGACGCTCGCAACGATCTTTGGATCGGTCGACGTTTCCGTCGGGCGGCCATAGAGGTCTGTGCCGAAGCGGTGAATGTCTTTCTCCCGGCAGAGGCCTTCTTGCAATTCCTCTACGACGCAAGGTACGCCCCCAAGGTTGGCCATGGTATGCACGCTGCCGACGGGGATGCGCACATCCTGACCGGCGCTCAGCTCCATGCGCTGTCCATCCAGCAGGACTGTCAATGTTCCCGCCTTTACAACCCAGTGCTCACGGCGATGATCGTGTGACTGAAGAGACAGCGCATTGTTTGGTTCAACCCGGATATGCTTGCTGCAAAACTCTTCTCCGGCGGCATTCGTCCCGGCATCCAGAACGCGCCAGTAACCCCATGGGGTGTTGGCTTCTTCACCAATGGTGTAACCGGTCATTTGACCCACTGTTTCAAAGGCTTCGCTCATTGTTTTATCCTTCATGCCTATCGCACCGCAGCATATATTGTTACGCAAATCTAGTGATTACTGAGTGTTTTTTGCTTCCCAGTCAAATTATTTTTGGAGTATAAATGAACACGTTATATTATTCATAATAAAAACATAAAATACACGGACGGAGAATTAAGGCGTGAAAAACAAAACCCGGTTTGCAATCCTGACGGATGTTGATCTGACTTTGCTTCCATCCATGTCCACCGATGTGCCGGCACATCGGCAGCGATTCATTACCAAACTGCATGACCGCCTTGGCGGGGCTTTTGCCCTTGTGACTGGTCGCCCGGGTATCTCCGTTGATACGTCTTTCCCGGGCGGTCTTCCGGCATCGGTCGAACATCATTCTGCCTGGCGTCCGAAAGAAGGGGCGGGGTATATTGCCCTTGCGCCAACCGTTGACGCCCGCGCCCTGACCCAGTTTGCCAGACGCGAGATCAATGGTTCGGCTCCGGTTTTCGTCGACAAGCGTGAAATACAGGAGAAAAAACCCGGCTTCTTTCTGGAGGAAAAAAACCATTCCATCGCTATGATCTTTTCTGTTGTCGCCACTTCGCGTGAATCAATCGATCATCTTGTCAGTATTGCCAATAAGGCGCTTGCCGCGTTCGATCTTGCCGGATCGCATCGTGTCGCGGTCGGGTCCGATGCGGTTGAAATCGTGCCGCAGGGTTTGAGTAAGATACAGGCTGTCCATCATTTCATGGACACAGATGCCTTCAAAGGAAAAACCCCGATATTCATTGGCGATAGCAGCGCCGATGCCAACGCCATGAAAACCTGCATGGATGATTATAACGGTTTTGGAATTGCAGTCGGACCAAATATCCCGGATGCGCCTTATGTCCTGAACCGGATCGATAATGTTGAATCCGTTTGGAAATATTTGCGCAAATTTGACCGGACATTGGGATAAATCCTGATCCGGATTCACACGTTCGATATTTCTTTCCCCTGACTTGAACGGCACGCAAAATATGATCTGTCGTTGCGATAGGACGGGGGCTTCGGTCTAGTTTTTGTCAACGCGAAGGCGGCGGATTTCGCTGCCACCGTCGATGCACAACGCGACCTTCCCGTGTTTCAGGTCAAGGGCTTCGTGGCCGAAGACGTCAAAGCGCCAGCCGCGCATGGCGGGAATCTCAGCATCGTCGGAACGGGCGAGGGCTTCAAGGTCGTCGGGGCTGGCGATCAGCCGCCCGGCGACGTCGTTTTCCGCCGCAACGATCCGCAGCAGGACCCGTAACATTTCCACCACAGGGGCCAGATGTTGCGGCAAGGGTTTTTTGCGTTCCTGCGTCGGTATATTATCCCTGCCCATCGCCATCCCTGCGGCGATGGCATGCAGCAGGGACTGGCCGAGCTTGCCCCGCGCGACGTCTTCGCCGAGACCGCGAATATGCTTCAATTCGTCCGTATTTTGCGGGGCATGGACGGCCAGATCGAGAATGGTTTCATCGCGCAGGATGCGTCCGCGCGGGACATTTCGGCGTTGAGCCTCGCCTTCGCGCCACTTGGCGACTTCCATTAAAATAGCGATGGCCTGCGGCTTGTCGGTCCGCAGTTTCAGCCGTTGCCAGGCATCATCGGGATGGTTGTGATAGGTGGCCGGGTCGATCAGGATACCCATTTCTTCCTTGACCCA
Organism: uncultured Micavibrio sp.; assembly: GCA_964400125.1. GTDB lineage: Bacteria > Pseudomonadota > Alphaproteobacteria > Micavibrionales > Micavibrionaceae > Micavibrio. The sequence continues at coordinate 102,812 of CAYNSR010000004.1, forward strand.
GTCATTGCGGCTGCGCTTTTTCAATTGCGCGTCGAGGTTAAGATAGACATCGCGCAGCCAGATGACATCGTCGAGCGCGTATTTCAACTGGCGGTCTGTCAGCGGGCGACGTGCCCAGTCGGTGAATTGCGCACCCTTGTCGAGTTTCTTTTTGCAGATATCCTGCACCAAATTGAGGTAGCCGATCTGGTCGCCGAAACCCAGCACCATGGCCGCGACCTGTGTATCGAATACGGGGGTCGGGGTTTTGCCGGTCAGGTTGACAAAAATTTCGATGTCCTGCCGCGCCGCATGAAAAACTTTCAGGACATTTTCATTGGCAAGCAAGTCGAAGAGGGGGGTCAGATCCAGCCCCTGCGCCAGCGGATCAATGGCAACGGCGTCGCCTTCGGGCGGGGCAACCTGCACCAGACACAGCAGCGGATAATAGGTTTTATCGCGCAAAAATTCCGTATCAATGGTGATAAACGGATGTTTTGCGAGGTCTTCGCACAGGGCCGCGAGGGCGGATTGGTTGGAAATAACGCTCATGCCCCTCTGTTTAAGCCCTAAAAACCTGAAAACCAAGAGAGATTCTTGACCTTTTCGCAAAAAAATTGTTCCCTAGGGGCCTTACGCACCCCCTTAAACCAAGGTTTTGAAACGCCATGCACGCTTATCGCACTCACACTTGCGGCCAATTGCGCAAATCCGATGTCGGCTCCACTGTCCGGCTTTCGGGATGGATCCACCGCAAACGCGATCATGGCGGGGTGCTGTTTATTGACTTGCGCGATACGCACGGCCTGACCCAGTGCGTGATCGATCAGGATTCACCTCTGCTGGCCGAGGTCGAAAAGTGGCGGGTGGAATCGGTGATTACCATTGACGGCCGGGTCAAGGACCGTTTCGCCGGAACGGAAAACGCCGCCCTGCCGACTGGGGATGTCGAGGTGTATATCGATGCAGCCACCTTGCAATCCGCCGCAGATGTTCTGCCGTTGCAGGTTGCTGATGCCGATGATGCCGGGGAGGATGTGCGTCTGAAGTACCGTTTCCTCGATTTGCGCCGTGAAGGCATGCATGGCCGTATTCGCTTGCGCAACAATGTGATTGCATCGATGCGCCGCCGGATGTGGGATTCCGGTTTTCAGGAATTCAACACCCCGATCCTGACCGCGAGCAGCCCGGAAGGGGCGCGGGATTATCTGGTCCCCTCACGCCTGCATCCGGGAAAATTTTATGCCCTGCCACAGGCCCCGCAACAATTCAAGCAAATGCTGATGGTGGCCGGGTTCGACCGTTACTTCCAGATCGCGCCGTGCTTCCGCGATGAAGACGGTCGCGCCGACCGTCTGGCGGAATTCTATCAGCTCGATGTGGAAATGGCCTTCGTCACGCAGGAAGAAATTTTTGCAACCATGTCGCCTGTGATCGATGGCGTATTCAAGGAATTCGCCGCATGGACCGGGGTGTCTCACCGGGTGGAATGGCTGCCCAATCTGACCTATGCCGATGCGATGATGCTGTACGGATCGGACAAGCCGGATCTGCGCAACTCGCTCGTGATTTGCGATGTGACAGACGTGTTCAGGCGCGATGATGTCAATTTTAATGCGTTTAAATCGGTCATCGACAAGGGCGGTGTGGTGCGCGCCATCCGTGCGCCGAAAGTTGGCGGCCAGCCGCGCAGCTTCTTCGACAAGCTCAATGACTGGGCGCGGGGTGAAGGTGCGCCGGGACTGGGGTACATTTTATTCGAAGGCGTGGAAGGCAAGGGGCCGATCGCAAAATTCGTACCGCCCGCCGCGCAGGAAGAATTGAAAACAATCGCCGGACTTGAAGATGGCGACGCGATTTTCTTTGTCTGCGATGTTCCATCCAGAGCCGCGAAATTCGCCGGACGCGCGCGTGACAAAATCTGTGACGACATGGGCAACCGTGAACAGGGTGTCTATAAATTCTGCTGGGTCGTCGATTTTCCGATGTATGAGATGGAAGAAAAAACTGGAAAAGTCGATTTCTCCCATAACCCGTTCTCGATGCCGCAGGGTGGATTAGAGGCGCTGGAAGGGAAAAACCCGCTCGATGTCCTCGCCAACCAGTATGACTGCGTCTGCAACGGGTTTGAGCTGGCCTCGGGCGGTATTCGCAACCACAGGCCGGACATCATGGAAAAGGCCTTCGCTATTGCCGGGTATGACCGCGACGTGCTGGAGAAAAAATTCGGCGGGATGCTCAACGCCTTCCGTTACGGCGCCCCCCCTCACGGCGGCTGTGCCTTCGGCATCGATAGAATCGTGATGATTCTGGCGAACGAGCCGAATCTGCGCGAAGTCTATGCCTTCGTCATGAACGGCGCCTATGAAGACCCGATGATGGGCGCCCCCACCGACCCGACGCCGCAGCAGCTGAAAGATTTGCATCTGAAGGTGGTGCAGCCGGTGAAGGTTGAGATGGCGGATAAGGAAAAGAAGACAGCTTGATATTGAGCGGATTGTTTTTAGGATGACTGTAAAAATGTCTAAATTTAAAAACCTGACAGTCCGTGAACTTTTGAGCCTTCAAGTAGAAACTTTGGATGAGCTGGTTTCTAGAAATATTCTAAGGAGCGCAAATAAGCCTACTGGCGATTTAGCGGAATATTTGTTCTGCAAGGCGTTCAATTGGAAAATCTCCAATAATTCACAGGATGGTTATGATGCTATCTGCCAAGAAGGATTTAGGTATCAGATTAAAGCCCGTCAGTTGGTCAAAAATAATCATGGGGAGCGTACGTTAAGTGCTTTAAGGGGGCTAGAAAAGGAAAAATTTCATTTTTTGGCAGGTGTTTTATTTAAAAAAGACTACTCGATTCATAAAGCTGCAATCGTGCCATACAAAGTCATAGTCGATAGTAACCCTTCATACGCTAAACATGACAATAAACATACATTTTTCCTACGCGATTCTGTCTGGCAGCTTCCGGGTGTAAGGGATGTTACAAAGGAGTTGCAGGCGGCCTTTGAGTTTTTATAAGGATCAAATTCATTTGAATTTAATACTCCTACGTCACCCCGGCGCAGGCCGGGGTCCATGGATTCCGGCCTGCGTCGGAATGACGAGGTAAATGGGTATTTTTGATTTCAGTTTTCGTACATTTACTTTCCCCCAATGCTATCTTGCAAAGAGTATCGTTTCTTCGTAAAAGTTCTGCCATGAAACGCAAGCATATACGCATTCACGGCTGGTTTCTCGCTCTCACAGCGGCGATCTTCCTTTCTATTAGTCCCGCGCTTGCGCCGGTTATTTCGGGTTCTTCAAAAAACAGTTTCATCGAAATCTGTACCGCCTTTGGCGCGATCAAGATGGCGGTGTCCGGGGATGAACACCCGGATAAGGAAAGCGCCGACCACGCACTCTCCAGCCATTGCGTTCTTTGCCAGTCGCGGCTTGCGGTATTGTTGTCGCCGCCGCAGGCCGTTGTGTCTGTGCGGGTCGCCTATCTTCCGGTTCAATGGGCGCAGCCGGAAACGGTTTTCTACGCCCGTGCGCGCATTCTCCCTTACGATCCGACAGGGCCGCCTGCCTCCTCCTGATTGTTTCAAGACTGTTTCATTTTTCCTGGACCTTTAGAGGAGGATTCCATGTTTCTTTATCGTGCTTTGTGCGCGGGCATTTTGTTTTGCACCGCGATTCCAGCTTATGCCGACCACCCCTCGCTTGGTTTTGGCACGTCAGGGGCTGGGCCGATTATCGCGCAAACTGCGGCGACTTTGCCACAGGGTAAACTGGCCCTAGGTCTGAGCAGCGAATATATCAGGTCAGAACGTTTTTCCGATGCTGAACTGACTGCTTTCGCCACCAATCATGTTCATGCTCATAGCGTAGACTGGATTCTGAATACCGCTTTGGGGATCAGTTACGGCGTCGCCGGCGACCTGACCCTGAATTTGCGCATTCCGCATATTTATCGTGACAATGTCCGGTCGGCGTCGCATGTGCATGGCGGGGGCGGGGTGGTCGTCAACAGCGCTGCCGATCACGGCGATTCCGGCGGCATCGGCGATATGGCGTTGCTGGGCAAATACCGTTTCTGGGATGAGGCTTCGCAGCAGGCCGCTATGCTGTTTGGCGTCAAGGTCCCCACGGGCCGTACCAATGTCGCGCATGATGGTGAATCGCTGGAAGCGGAGCATCAGCCCGGCTCCGGCGCGTGGGACGGGTTATTCGGTTTCGCGGCGGGCAGCAGGATTGGTCCGGTATCGCTCGATGCCAGCGCGCTTTACAGCCTGACCGGGGAGGGGGTGCAGGACACCAATCTTGGTGACCGCCTCTCCTATAATCTGGCGCTTTCCACCCGGATCGGTGGCGGGGAGCATGACCACGGCGACCTTGTGCATCACCATCAGGCCTGGGATCTCGTGCTGGAACTGAATGGCGAATGGAGCGACAAGAAAAAAGTCTCCGGCGAAGAGGATAAGGAGAGCGGCGGCAATGTTGTTTTTCTGTCGCCGGGATTGCGTTATGCGCCGGATGAAAACTGGTCGACGCATTTTTCCGTCGGTATTCCTGTCGTCAGCAATCAGGGTGACGGCCACACGGAGGTAGATTACAAATTGACCTTCGGGATTTTGCGGGGGTTTTAAAAAACGACACCCCCTCCGCAGGCTTGCGAAGGGGGGAACATGCTCAGGGCCGGATACGATCCTACTCGGCCTTGATACTGATTTTCCTGCTGCTCGGTTCGGCCTTTTGATTTTTGCCGATCTCGATTTGCAGGACACCGTTCTTCATCGTCGCATTGACGGATTTTTCATCGATATCGCCGGGCAACTGTAGAACGCGCCTGAAACTGCCGTAGCGGCGCTCGACCCGGTGGAAGGTTTTGCCTTCGCTTTCTTCTTCCTGAAGCTTCTCGCCTTTCAGCGTCAGGACGCCTTCCGACAGCGACAGGTCGATATCTTTCTCTTCCAGTCCGGGAAGTTCGGCGGTGATCGTATAGGCCTTGTCGGTTTCTGCTACATCCAGACTGAGGCCAACCTGACCCATATCGGGTGCTGCCATCATTAGCGGGGAACGAGCGAAAGTATCGTTGAAAAAGCTGTCAAAGATACGATCCATTTCGCGGTGGACATCCTCCCAGCCGCGCAAGGCTGCTGTGCCGGTTGTGCCCGGCTTACGCTGGAAGGGAACGAGATTGGGTAGGGACATGATTTTTCTCCTTTATCCATCTGTGGGTTGAGACTGGATCGGACCCGGTCAAGCCCCCGTCTGGGCGACCTGATTGGATCCTTACAAGAAGAAAGATAATCACCGCCCCGACCGAAATCAAGGCGCATAACATATTGATTTTGTTGTATTCTTTATTGAATAAAGGCCTGCAATTGTGTGGTGATGGCGGGGCAGGCGGGATCGGCCCCGAGGCAGAGCAACGGCGCGATCAGGAGCTGATAATGCGACGGGTCTGGCTGCACGCCGGTGCTGGCGGCGAGATCGGTCATGGCGTTGGCACATTCCACCAGGGCGCTGTGCATGGCGTAAGGCGGGACGTTTTGCCGGGTGGCGGCGGTGGTTGCGGCGCAATGCTGTTTCAGGGTTTCCGCCGCCGCATCCATTTTCCGGCCCTGCAAATCTGCACCGTAATTGGACAGCAGGGTCATGTTTGAATCGGAAACAGCACCCAGACATTTTTGCGTCGTCCAGTCGGCCACGCATGCAAGGGCAACGGATCTGGCGAATTTCAATGATGTTGCGCTCGGCGTGACGGTTTGCGCCAAGGATTGCCCGGCCAGAGCGAGAACGATCACGCTTGCCAGAAACAGTGTCGACGACAATCTTACGGGGGTCATGGTCTGATTTTTCTTTCTATGTGTAGTCGGGTTTGAACCGGTGGCAATATTGCGTTTCCAGCATGCGGGCATGATCTTCTGCCGCCTCGATATCATCGCGTGTGATTTTTGTATTGCCCTGATTTTTTTCTTCCTTGCGGTTTGCCACGCGCAGATAAGCCCGTCTCAATTCGTCGGCGGGCAGCGGCAGGTCTCTTAATTCCGGTATTTTCAGGTTATCCCAGTAATGCAGTTCATGCATCGGCATATCGTGTAACAACAAATTGTCGTCGGTGATGGCGTCATGAATGCTGCTTTTGACGGTTTCGATGTTCCGGATCAGGTTGGCGCGCGCTGCGACGGCGACAGATGTATTCAGTATGATTGCGAATACGGCCCTGTAATTCGGGCGGAAATAGTGTTCCGCGCGGCGCTGGCTGTTATGGCGCAGGGTGCCCAGGACGATCTCGCGGGCAACAGCAGGGACGGGGCTGAACAGGGCGTGGTCTGCCGGTAAAAGGCCGCAGCGGTCGCGCAGGTTCAAAATCGCGCCGCGATGGATCAGCAGGCGGGCGACATCGGCAAGGCCTGTCGCTTCTTCGGGGTTTTTGGGTATGGTGCGGGCGATGGAGACCAGTGGCGGACGGCCTTCATCGTCCAGCGGCGTGTCGGGCGTGAAATCGTCTTTCAGGGCGGCCTCCACCAGCATGGTCTGTCCGGTAAGAATACTGGCCCGCCAGACGGCCGTAAGAGCTTCAGTGTGCATAAAATTCTGCAGAAAATCGGCCCTGTCATTTTGAAATCCGGCCCATTCCCTTGCGCGCAGGCGTTTGAACTCCTCGCGATCTTCTTCGGGAATACCATCCGGAATGTCGTCGTCGTTTGCCGAGGGCATAGGTTTTCTCCTGCGCATTTTCTCCAGTCTTAGCGGATCGGCGGAGGCGGCGCAATTATTAAAAATAACCGTATCATGTAAAAACCCGGTCTGTGTGGGGGCACAGACCGGGTTTGGGGGGCGCCTGCTCTTGGGGGTGTGGGGTCAGGGTCGGCAGGCGTATGGAAACCGTCAATTTCAGCTTTTTGGCGTTTTTCGCGGTTCCCCCTCAACTGGATTGGTTGTGTCGGTTTTTCTGGAGTGCTTGCAGGCATAAAGCATCCCGTCTGCATCGTGCAAAATGGTTCCGGCATTGTCTCCGGCACCGAAAGATCGCAAGCCGACACTGGCTTGTACCGGAATGACGTCGCCGTACCAGGCCATCGAAATATTGTTCAGTTTCCAGACGATGTTCTGGGCACGGAGAGCGGCTTCGGTCTTTGTTGTGTCGGTCAGGAGCAGGATAAATTCATCTCCGCCCAGCCGGACGGCGGCATCTGTTTTACGAATTTCGTTGGTCAGGGTTTTGGCCACGAGTTTGAGCGCGTTATCCCCTGCGGCGTGGCCGTGACGATCATTGATCGATTTGAAATTATCCATATCGATCATCACCAGTAACCCGCCCTTGCTGGTTTTACGGTTGCACCGTTCGATTTCTCGTTCAAAAATTTCAAGGAATCCTCTGCGGTTTTTGAGGCCGGTAAGGTCGTCCGTCGTGGCCATATCTTCGAGTGCGGCGATACGGCTTTGCTGGTGCGCAATCTGCCGTTCCGCCAGTTCGATCAGATGGCAGGCGTTTTTCAGATGTGCAAGTGTTGCGGACATCTTGCGGTTCCACCCGTCAAGCTCGCTGGCAATACTCCGCGCCGCATGGCGGCCATTTTGCGGGAGAGGCCGGGTTGCGTGAAAAGACGACGGACGGGCCATACCCTGTCTGGCGGGAACCATCTGCGTCGCCAGCCGGGGGGATGCGGGGCTGGTCTGCGGGGGTATTGCGCCGTCCGTCATATGCGGGGTTTGGGGGTCGGAGGTCATGTTTGTATCCGCAAGCTTTCGTTGTGAGCGATTGTGAGGTCGCCCTTCATTTATCCCGTTGCGAAATGCGTGCCAGCGGCCTATGTCCGGAAAATGGTGATATCCCGGACGGTTATTCCGGAACGGCGTTTTCGGGCGTCGCGTTTTGCCGGGGGATTTGCTGACCGGGCGGTTGATTTTGCCGGGTGCTTTTTACCGCGCTTCCTGTATGATTGGGACGATTCAAAACGCCACCGGATTTGCCGTAATGAAAAAGATGTTAACCATCGGCTTTGGACTTGGGGCCCTGTTCGCGGGGTTGGGGGTGTATCTGGGGGCAAATCTGTGGGCGGATGCGGCGACGCCCGTGATACCGCGTGTTGAAAAGACCCGGAGTTTTGAAGATCCCAAAATTGCCCCGCACAAGGCCCTTTACAAGATCGAGATGGTTTCCAAGCGCAGTTCGGCGCAGGTGTTGAATATTTCGGGCGAGATGTATTTCGAATGGAAGCCCGGATGCGATGCCTGGACGACCGATCACCGTTTCAACCTGCTTTATGAATATGCGGATAGCCCGCCTATGCGGATCACCAGCGATTTCACCACCTATGAGCGGTATAATGCCGAAAGTTTTGATTTCAATTCCCGCCGCCGCCGCGATGGTGATCTTTATGAAGAATTGCGGGGGCGGGCGACTCTGGCGCAGGGTGAAGGCGGGCGGGCCGTGTTTACGTTGCCCGAGGGGCTGACCTTCGATCTTTCCCCGGATGTGTTGTTCCCGATGGCGCATACGGTCAGCGTTCTCAAGGCGGCGCGGGACGGCAAAAAAATGTTTATCGCGACGATTTTCGACGGCAGCGATGAAGAAGGTCCGGCAGAAGTGACGGCTTTTATTGGAAAACAGGTCAATGCGCTGGCCCGGATTTCGCCTGATCCGACGATCAATGCGGCGCTGGTCAACACGCCCGCATGGCGGGTCCGTCTTGCCTTCTTTCCGTTAAGCAGCACGGAAAGTGATTCAGATTACGAAATGGATGTCGTCTTGCATGATAACGGCGTCATCAGCGATATGGTCGTCGATTATAAAGATTTTTCTGTATCGCAAAAACTGGCCGGGCTGGAGGCTTTGCCTGCAATTGCCTGCGATCCCCGTCCTCCTCCTGCTGGTGAAAAGCACAAAAAGCCGGGTGAAGACCGGATAAAACCTTAAAAATCGGCGGAATGCCTTGTGTCTCTGTCGTTCACAGCGGCGGAGAAACGGGGTAGGCTTCCTTAACACTTTGGCAAGACTATCCCCGATAGAATGAAGTCGGGTTTACGCGTTAATCGGGATATCAACCACATGAGTAAAAAAGTCCTCGTTGTTGAAGACAACGAACTCAATATGAAGCTCTTTCATGACCTGCTCGAGGCGCACGGCTACCTGATTGTGCAGACGAGAAACGGCAATGAGGTTCTCGATATTGCCCGTCGGGAAAATCCAGATCTGATTTTGATGGATATCCAGTTGCCGGAAGTGTCCGGTCTCGATGTGACCCGCTGGCTGAAGGCCGACGAGGATCTGTGCAAAATCCCTGTCATCGCCGTCACGGCCTTTGCCATGAAGGGTGATGAACAAAAGATCCGCGAAGGCGGGTGCGAAGATTACATTTCCAAACCCATATCCGTGACCGGGTTTATCGAAACCATTCAAAAATATCTATAGAGGGCATCCCCTTCCATGTCTGCGCGTGTTCTTGTTGTTGACGATATTCTGCCGAATGTAAAATTGCTGGAGGCCAAGCTGTCCAGCGAATATTACGATGTGCTGACGGCGACATCGGGGGAAGAGGCATTGGCAAAAATCGTCAGTGACAGCCCCGATATCGTTCTGCTGGATGTGATGATGCCCGGTATGGACGGATTCGAGGTCTGCAAGCGGATCAAGGAAAATCCGGCGATTGCGCATATTCCTGTGGTGATGGTGACGGCCCTGACCGATGCGTCCGACAGGGTGCGGGGCTTGCAGGCGGGGGCCGACGATTTTCTGACCAAGCCTGTCAATGATACAGCGCTTATGGCGCGGGTGCGGTCGCTGGTGCGTCTGAAAATGACAATCGACGAATGGCGGGTGCGTGAAAATACCGCATCCCAGCTCGGCGTGACCGATGAACGCGCCAACGTTATGAACGAATCCTACGAAGCGGCCAAAATATTACTGGTGGAAGATCAGGATTTTGAAACCGACAAGATTGTCACCACATTCCGTCAGGACAATGACACGATACAGGCGGTGAAGTCCGGCATGGAAGCCATGAGCCTTTCTGCGGCGGAGGATTTCGATCTTATGATCGTCAGTTTGAATTTGCGGGCCGAAGACGGGTTGCGCCTGTGTTCGCATTTGCGCTCAAATGAACGCACACGTTCCGTGCCGATCCTGATGCTGGCGACGGAGGAAGATATGGGGCGGATTGCCCATGGTCTGGAAATAGGCGCCCACGATTATATCTTGCGACCGATAGACCGTAATGAAATTCTGGCCCGCGCCCGTTCACAGATCCGCCGCAAACGCTTTCAGGATCGTTTGCGCGCGAATTATGAGGTCAGCCTGTCCATGGCGCTGACCGATTCTCTGACCGGTCTTTACAATCGCCGCTATATGGAGGTTCACCTGCAGAAATTGCTGCAAAAGAACGAACTCCAGAAGAAGCAGCTCTGCGTCTTGTTGCTTGATATCGATCACTTCAAGAATTTTAACGATACCTATGGCCATGCGGTCGGGGACGAGGTGCTTAAAACTTTTTCTTTTCGCCTGAAGGACAGTTTGCGGTCTTTCGATCTTGTCGCCCGCCTCGGCGGGGAGGAGTTCGTTGCCATTCTTCCGGATGTCACAGTCGAAATGGCGCATATTGTCGCTGAGCGTCTGCGCCGATCCATATCAGACAAGCCTTTTCATTGCGGTGTAAAGGAAGGGGTCCTGAGCGTGACGATGTCCGTCGGCGGCGCGATCATCGAGGCTGGTCAGCATACGGTGCAATCCGTCCTTGACCGGGCTGACAAGGAACTTTATGCCGCCAAGGCCAACGGGCGGAACTGCACGGTCTTTGAAGGTGTTGGCAAACTCGATCCCGACCAGTTCCAGCAGGAAATCCGTGCGATGATCGAATAGGATCATTCCCCAGTAAAAAAGGCTCCCTGCGGAGCCTTTTTGAATGTGTGCTAGAAAGAAACTAGTTCTTTTTCGATGGCGGCATTTTCTTCTCTTCGAAAACAACATGAGCGCCCTTTTTACCGGTTTCCGGATGGACGGCCCACGGATCGAACTTGCGTTGCTGCAGCTTGTCCTGTGCTTTCGGATTGCGACGGGTGTAGTATCGGAACCCCGTGCCTGCCGAGCTCTCCATACGGACTTTGAGGGAAACGCCTTTTTTAGCCATAATTATCTCTCCATTGAATTCAGAAGCGGCAATTTATGGATTTCGGGAAGAAAGTCAAGAAATTAACGTTTTCGCCCTTTTTTTCCCGGTTTTGGCCCCTGTTTCGGGTCTGATCTGCGGTTATTACTGCGGCGTTGATCCTGACGGTTCCGGCTACGCGGGGAGGCGATGGGGGGATTGAAGGTGATGCCGGGCAGGTCTGCCCCTTGCCCGAGGACTTCAAAAATCATTCCACCAGTCAACGGGTTGGCTTCCATCAGGGCAATTTTTACACTGGCCCCGAGGCGGTAGACCAGATTATTGCGTTCCCCGACCAGCGCATGCTGGCGTTCGTCATGAATGTAATAATCCTGCGGCAGGGACCGGATCGGGACCAGCCCGTCGGCACCGCTGTCATCCAGCCGCACGAACAGGCCGAAGCGGGTCACGCCGCTGATGCGTCCGGTGAACGTCTCGCCGATTTTTCCCGACAGGAAATTGGCGACAAACCGATCGACGGAGTTGCGTTCGGCTTCTGCGGAAATGCGCTCCGTCAGGGAGATATGTTCGGCGATTTCTTCCAGTGTCACTGATTCTTCTTCGCTCAGGCCGCCCGGCCCAAGGCCGCAGGACCGGACAAGAGAGCGATGCACGATCAGGTCGGCATAACGGCGGATAGGTGATGTAAAATGCGCGTAGCGTTGCAGCGCCAATCCGAAATGCCCGATATTTTCGGGATGATAATGTGCCTGCATCTGCGAGCGCAGCAGCATTTCATGGACCAGATGGCCGTATTCCATCTCCTGCGCCTTGCGCAGAAGATCGTTGATCTGGTCCGGGCGGGTCACTTGTCCTTTCGGTAGGGACAGGCCGAAACTTTCAATAAATTCCCGGACACTGTCGAGACGCTCTATCGACGGACGGTCATGGACGCGGTAGACGCAAGGGGCCTGTTTTTGTTCCAGCGCCTGTGCGGCGGCGACATTCGCCAGAACCATGAATTCCTCGATCAGTTTATGGCTATCGAGGCGGGGGCGGGGCTTGACGCCGACCATTTCGCCTTTTTCATTGAGGATGATCTTGCGTTCCGGGATGTCCAGATCAAGCGCACCGCGCTTTTCCCGGGCGGTGAGCAGCACTTCATAGGCTTCGTAAAGCGGGACGATGATGGAATCGACCAGCGCCGAGGTCTTGTCATCGGGGGCGCCGTCGCGGGCTTCCTGTACCTGTTCATAGGTCAGGCGGGCGCGGGAACGCATCAGGCCGCGTACGAATTTATGCCGTGTCATCGATCCGGCCGGATCGATCCACATATGCACGGCGAGGCAGGCGCGATCTTCGTCCGGGCGCAGGGAACACAGATCGTTTGATAGCGCTTCGGGGAGCATCGGTACGACGCGATCGGGGAAGTAGGTTGAATTTCCACGCCGATAAGCCTCATCGTCCAATGCCGTTCCTGGGCGGACATAAAACGATACATCTGCAATAGCGACGATCAGATGAAATCCGGATGCTGTTTTTTCTGCAAAGACAGCATCGTCGAAATCCCGCGCATCTGCACCGTCAATGGTGATGAGTGGAATTGTCCGCAAGTCTTCACGCCCATCGATTGCGGGGACGCGCATGTTTTCGGTTTCGCGCAGCACCTTGTCCGGAAAGGGAATGCGTAGTCCGGCTTCGTTCAGGGCAATCAGGCTGATGGTTTTCGGGTCTGATTGCGATCCGATAACATCGCGGATGCGCATCCTCTGCCGCACGGCCCCCCGCGCGGGCTGGATTTCGCCTACGGCCAGATCGCCGTCTTTCGCACCGTTCAGGTCGTTTTCGTTCAGATCGTATTCAATTTTTGATTTTTTATCGCTGGGGCGCAGGACATATCCCTTGCGTGTGCGCACAACCATTCCCATGACTCTTCCGGCTTCGCCGCCGAGCTGGCGAATGATATCGGCACGATAGATATCGCTTTCAAGCCGTGTGAACCGAACCAGCGCCCGGTCCCCCGGACCCATCGCGGCGTGACCCTTGCCTGCAGGTGCGATTTCGATGCGCGGCGGTGGCCCCTTCTTTTCGGGGTCCCAGTCGATCAGCGTTCCGAGAACATCGCCGTCCAGATCAATCTCGCTGACTTCGACAATGCCGATTTCCGGCAGGGCGTCGGGAATGGCGTAGGCCTGTCCCGGTTGCTTGACGATTTTCCCGTCTTTTTCCAGATCACGCAGATGGCGTTTGATAAGCTGGCGTGTTTCTTCGCCCTTGAGGCCCAGTGCCTGAATGATCTCGCGCTTTGTCAGCGGAGTGGGGCTGGATTGCAGGAGATCGAGAATTTCGGCAGGTGAAATATTTCTTTGATGCATTGATTTTTGGCCTTGCAGGCAAGGGCCGTTCGCGGGCCGGAACTATTCTGCGGCTTTCTTTTTACGGGTTGATGTCGTTTTTCCGCCTGCCGTTTTTGTCTTTGTCGCCGCTTTCTTGACTGTTTTTGACGCAGATTTTGCGGACTTCTTCGCCGGCGCTTTCTTTTTGGGGGCAGGCTTTTTCGCTGCCGTTTTTGCGGAGTCGTCTTCGGTTTTTTTCTTGCCCCATCGTCCGCGTCCGCCGCCCGCTGCCATGCGTTCCGCCTTGGCCGCAATCAGATCGACCGCGCGGTTAATACCGATCGTCAGGACATCATCGCCTTTCGGGATCGATGTGTATACTTTCTGGTGCAACAGGAATGGTCCGAAGCGACCGATCCCTGCCTTTATCATCTCCCCGGTTTGCGGGTGCAGACCGACATCGCGCGGCAATTCGAGCAGTTTCAGTGCTGATTCCAGTGTAACCTCATCGAGTTTCACGCCCTTGGGTACACCCTGCCGGCGGGGTTTATCCTTCGATCCTTCTTCCTCGTCGATTTGCACATAGGGGCCGTAGGGGCCGCGCCGCATGGAAACGATTTTGCCGGATTTCGGGTCCGTACCAAGAATTTTCGGAGCATTGGCCAGCGCCGCCGCCGTGGCGTCTTCGCCGCCTTCGGCACTGTCGCCGTCTTCGGGGACCACCAGCGGTCGGGTATAGCGGCAATCCGGGTATTGTGAACATCCGACAAATGCGCCGAATTTTCCGAGTTTCAGGGACAGGCGGCCTTCGTTGCATGCCGGACAAATTCGCGGGTCTTTGCCTTTTTCCGTGACGGGGAAAAAGTGCGGCCCCAGTTCTGCGTCGAGATGGTCGATCACTTGCGTGATGGTCAGTTCCTTCGTATCGGCAACGGCCTTGGAAAAATCGCCCCAGAACAGGCGCAGGGCCTCTTTCCATTTGACATGGCCGCCGGCAATGGCATCGAGTTCTTCTTCAAGGTTGGCGGTGAAGTCGTAATCGACATAGCGGGTAAAGAATTTTTCAAGGAACGTCGTGACCAGCCTGCCGCGATCTTCGGGGATGAAGCGTTTCTTGTCGATCTGGACGTATTTGCGGTCTTGCAGGACTTGAATGATCGAGGCGTAGGTGGACGGGCGGCCAATGCCGAGTTCTTCCAGCCGCTTGACCAAAGAGGCTTCGGAAAAACGCGGCGGCGGCTGGGTGAAATGCTGTTCCGGGACGACATCGAGGAGTTTTGTCGGGTCGCCTTCGTTCAGCGGCGGCAGACGGCGGTTTTCCTCGTCGGTTTCATCATCGTCGTGGCTTTCGGTGTAGAGAGTCAGAAAACCGTCGAAAGAAACCGTAGACCCGGTGGCGCGCAGGATCACATCATCCGTGCCGTCGGAAATGTCGGCTCCGACCTGATCCAGAACCGCGTTCTCCATCTGGCTGGCCATGGTACGTTTCCAGATCAACTCGTAGAGCTTGCCCATCTGGTCATCAACCACGGCGCGCACATGTTCGGGGGTGCGGGCCAGATCGGTCGGGCGGATGGCCTCGTGAGCCTCCTGTGCGTTTTTGACTTTTGATTTATACAGGCGGGGCGTGTCGGGAAGATATTTGTCGCCGTAATTTTTCTGGATCAGTCCCCTTGCCTGTTCGATTGCGTCATTGGACAGCGTTACACCGTCGGTACGCATATAGGTAATCAGGCCGACGGTCTCGCCGTCGATATCAATCCCTTCATACAGGCGTTGCGCCAGATGCATCGTGTGGGATGCGGCATAGCCGAGCTTGCGCGAGGCTTCCTGTTGCAGGGTGGATGTAATGAAAGGCGGTGCGGGGAAGCGGCGAAGCTGTTTCTTCTCGACGCTTTGGATCACCAGAGCTTTGGTTTTGATCCGCTCCACGGCGCTTTTGGCTTCGGTTTCGGTGCTGATATCCAGCTTGCCCAGCTTGTTTCCTGCAAGCGTCGTCAGGCGGGCGGTAAACGGCGCGCCATCCTTGCTGTGCAGGCGGGCTTCGATGCTCCAGTATTCTTCGGCGCGGAATTTTTCAATTTCGGTTTCGCGTTCGCAGATCAGGCGCAGCGCCACGGACTGCACCCGTCCGGCGGAACGGGAGCCCGGCAGTTTTCGCCATAGGACCGGAGAAATATTGAAGCCGACCAGATAGTCCAGCGCCCGCCGCGCCATATAGGCGTCGATCAGGTGGGTATCCAGCGCGCGGGCATTCTGGAACGCGTCCTGCACGGCCTTTTTGGTGATTTCGTTGAAGGTGACGCGCTGTACGGTTTTACCTTCGAGCAAATGGTCGTTTTTCAGGATTTCATTGACATGCCAGGAAATAGCTTCCCCTTCGCGGTCAGGGTCGGTTGCGAGATAGACTGTCTTGGCCTTTTTCAGCGCCCGCTTGATTTCGTTGACCGGTTTGGCTGCCCGTTCGCCCAGTTCCCACAACATTGCAAACCCGTTTTCAGGATCGACAGAGCCGTCTTTGGGGGGCAGGTCGCGCACATGGCCATAGGAGGCCAGAACCTCGTATTCCGGTCCCAGATATTTGTTGATGGTCTTGGCCTTGGCCGGGGACTCAACGATAACGAGGTTTGACGCGCTCAACAGCAATTCCTAAAATTATGAAAATAGACAAAACCGATACTCTATAATGCAATTGACACGGAAGCGCCGTGGCGTCAACAGTGTATGTCAATATGTAAATGCAAACTGCCGTTTCCGTCCCCTTTATGACGCGACAATCCGCATCACCCGGTTGCCCGGCAGGCGCTGTACCTTTCCGGCCAGCTCCAGCGTCAGCAGGGACCCTGATACCGCCGGGGTGGCACCCCCGAGCGTGCGGATCAGATCGTCGACATGGATCGGTGCTGCGGAAAGCTGGTCGAGGATGGCTGCGCTCAGGTCTTCAACGTCATTGGCGGGAATTTCTGCAGGTGCGGTTTGCAAAAAGGCATCCGGTTCAACCATGTAGGATGATACGGCAACGTCTTTCATCGCGTTGGTGGCAAAATTGCCGAGATCGTTCAGCACATCATCGGCATTGCGCACCAGAATGGCCCCATCGCGCAGCAAGGTGTTGGTTCCTTCCGCGCGCGGATCGAGCGGATGGCCGGGCACGGCGAAAACATCGCGCCCCTGTTCCGCCGCCATGCGCGCGGTAATCAGCGATCCCGACCGCAAGGAGGCCTCGACCACGATCACGCCCTGAGACAGGCCGGAGATGATCCGGTTACGGCGGGGGAAGCTTTGCGCGAAAGGTTCCTGCCCGAACGGGCTTTCGGCCACGATGCACCCTTGTTCCCGGATTTGTTCGTAGAGTTTCCGGTTTTCCGGCGGGTAGATGACATCGATACCGCCTGCGACAACGGCAATCGTTCCGGTTGGCAATGATCCTTCATGTGCGGATGTATCGATTCCGCGTGCCAGACCGGAGACAATTGCCTGACCGACACCACCTAGATCGCGGGCGAGGATTTCTGCAAATTTCCGGCCATTCAGGGACGCATTTCGCGCCCCCACCATGCCGATGCAGGGGCGGTTGAGCAGGCTTGCATCGCCGAGGATGCTCAGGACCGGCGGTGCATCTTCGATGGCCGCTAAAGAGATGGGATAGGCCGTTTCCCCCGCGCAAAGAATATACGCCCCGAATTTTTCCAGCGCGGCGATTTCCTTTTCGATCAGGCTGGCAGGTGGGGCCGCGAGAGGTTTTTTTCGCCCTCCCTTTGCGGCCAGATCGGGCAGGGCCTCAATCGCCCTGCTGGCCGTGCCGTAACGCTGCACAAGGCGGTGAAAGGTGATGGGGCCGATATTTTCCGTGCGCATCAGGCGCAGCCATGCGGTTTTTTCTGCCGCAGAAAAAGCGGCGGTGTTTTTTTCATGCAGAGTCATTTATTTATGGCCCTTTTTTTGGCCGATTTTCGGTTCTTCGCCCTTCAGTAAGCGCCCGATATTGGCCCGGTGTGTGTAAAACACTAAAGCGGCAATCATGGCGCAGGCACAACTTAAACGCACATCGTCATATATAATATAAGCGGAAAAAGGAGTCGAGAATAAAGCGACAAGCGCCGCAAGGGAGGAATAACGCAATGAAAAGGCCATGACCAGCCAGACGGCGCAGGCGGCCAGCCCCGTCCATGGGGCCAGCGCCAGCATCATCCCGAGCGCAGTGGCGACACCCTTGCCGCCCTTGAATTTCAGCCAGACGGGAAAGATATGGCCGATGATGCTGAAGATGCCCGCAAGAATTGCTGCATCATCCCCGGCGATGGCGCGGGCGATCAGGACGGCTGCCGCGCCTTTCACGCCATCGAGCGCCAGCGTGGTGGCGGCCAGTTTTTTATTGCCGGTGCGCAGGACATTGGTGGCCCCGATATTGCCAGAACCTATGGCGCGGATATCGCCCAGCCCTGCGGCCCGGGTCAGGAGGAGGCCGAAAGGGATGGATCCGAGGATGTAACCGAAAAGGATGGAAATGAGGTTCATGCGGCGGACCCTGTGCGGGAATTTATACAATCTTCCAGTACGGCCATCCGTACAGGAATGCCGTTGGCCACCTGTTTCAGGATCAGGCTGCGTGCCGGATCGTCGGCCACATCATCGGCGATTTCAATGTTGCGGTTGACCGGCCCTGGGTGCATGACCAGGGCCTGCGGTCCGGCCAAAAGAATCCGTTCTCGGGTCAGGCCGTATTGACGGTGATAGGCCGCGTCATCGGGGATGCGCGATGAATCCATGCGTTCTTTCTGGATGCGCAGCATCATGACGATATCGGAGCCGGGCAGGCCGTCTTCCATGCGGGTAAATGTTTCAATTCCTGCAACCGGCCATTTTTCCGGCATCAGGAAATCCGGCGCGATCATGCGGAGTTTTGCCCCGAGTTTTGAAAGCAGCAATATGTTGGAGGCTGCCACGCGGCTATGCGCGATATCGCCGCAGATCGTCACGGTCAATCCGTCGATTTTTCCTTTTGCCTGCCGCATCGTCATGGCGTCGAGCAGGGCCTGGGTCGGGTGTTCGCGCCAGCTATCCCCGGCATTGATGACCGGACAGCGCATGTGCTTTGCCATGAACACCGGCGCTTCGTATTCGCTGTGGCGTACGATCACCGCGTCCGGATGCATGGCGTCAACCGTCAGGATCGTATCAAGGAAAGTTTCATTTTTTTTCAGTGAACTGGTTTCCATGTCCCAGTGAATAACCGATGCCCCCAGTTTGTGCGCTGCCATTTCGAAGGACAGCCGCGTGCGGGTGGAGTTTTCAAAAAACATGCTAATGACAGTTTTGCGCTTGAGCGTCCGTTCTATTTTTGCGCCGGAGGATAACGCATCGGAGAAGCTTTGCGCCCTGTCGAGGAGGGTCAGAATATCCTCTTTTGAAAGCGCGTGAATGCCCGTGAGGTGTTTCATTTTACGGTGCCTGCCTTTTGCAGCTCTTCGATTTCAGGCCGGGACAGGCCGAGCAGGTCTTGGAGAATCTCGGCGGTATGTTGCCCTTCCATTGGTGGGGGCAGGCGATATTCAACGCTTGTGCCGGATAGTTTCAACGGGCTTCCGACCAGATCGATCGGGGTCGGGCTTTGCGGGTGAGGCATGCGGATTTGCATTTGTCTCGCATGAATCTGGTCGAGCGCGAAAACCTGATCCATGCGGTTGACTGGCCCGCAGGGTACGTCGATATCGCGCATCAGATCGACCAGTGGCACAATTTTGTGCTGCATCATGATTTCGGCAATCATCGGAACAATGATATCGCGGTTATGCACCCGTGCGGTGTTGGTCGCAAAGCGGGGGTCGTTTGCCCATTCTTCATGGCCGAGAGATTTGACGAATCTCCGGAATTGTACGTCGTTGCCGATGGCGATCACGACCCAGCCATCGGCGACTTCGAACGCCTGATAGGGCACGATGGTTGAATGGGCGTTGCCGTAGCGCGGTGCGGGTTTCCCCGCAGTCAGGAAAAACTGCGCCAGATTGGTCAGGCTGGCCAGCGTACAATCCAGCAGCGCCACATCGACATGCTGTCCTTGGCCGGAGTTTTTGCGGGCGTGCAATGCCGCAAGGATGCCGATGGCGGCGTAAAGCCCGGTCATGACGTCGCTCAACGCTACACCGACCTTCATCGGCGCGCCGTCGGGTTCGCCGGTTACGGCCATCAAGCCCCCCATGGCCTGTACCAGCAGGTCATACCCGGGTTCGGTGGACAGGGGGCCGTTCTGGCCGAATCCCGTGATGGAGGCATAGATGATATGCGGATGTCTGGCATGGATGCTGTCGTAATCCAGCCCGTATTTCTTTAACCCCCCGGTTTTGAAATTTTCAATCAGGATATCCGATTTTTCCAGCAGCCGATGGACAAGGTCCTGCCCTTCCGGTGTAGTGATGTCGATGGCAATCGAGCGTTTGTTGCGGTTGCAGGACAGGTAATAGGCGCTTTCGCCTGTATCGTTGCCGTCAGCATCTTTCAGAAAAGGGGGGCCCCATTTGCGCGTGTCGTCTCCGGCACCGGGGCGTTCGACCTTGATGATGTCGGCCCCCATGTCGCCAAGAATCTGGGTGCAGGCCGGACCGGCCAGAACCCGCGACAAATCCAGTACCCGTAATCCGCTTAATGCGCCGCTCATCCGATCACCGTTGCAATGCTGGAAAACTTATAGAGTGCGACCAGAGCAATTCCAACCGCGAAACCGGGTCCGGCGGGAACTTCCAGCCGGGACAGGCTGAACGGCGCTTTTCTGGTAAATGTCTGTATCAGGGCGGTTCCGATCCCGTGGACCAGTCCGCCTGCAGCGCCAAGCGTCAGCGCCATCAGCACTCCTTCCGGCCCCAGCCACAGCCCCGCCGTCAGCATCAGCTTGACATCTCCCAGCCCGAGCGTGTCTTGCTGGTAGATGTGGTTGGCGATAAAACGAATTCCATAAAGAATCCCTCCCCCGAGCATTGCCCCGAGTGCGATGTCGGGCAGACCCACAAAATGGAAGGTTGTTATGCTATGAAAAACAAGGGCGAGCAGGCCGAAGGGCAGGACCAGCCGATCCGGCAAAAGCCGCACACGCAGATCGATTATCGCCAATGCGATCAGAATTCCGGTGGCCGCGACGAGGCAGAGCAATGCAGGAATGAAGATGGTCATGCCCCAGTTGTGCCCCTTTTTGATTGTATATTCAATTGGGGTGTGGTGTTTTATACCAGCGGGATGTGTGGATAAAAGGCGTTTTTTGCCCCGAACGCCTTGTTCTGCCTTGCAAAGTGGTTTCAACTTTGAGGTCTGAGGCCTCCGCGCCTGCCTGTTCTGCAACCCAGTCCTTCTCGTGTGACCAGCCATTTCGAAAAATCAATGACCGACGCCCCGAAAATCATGATCGTTGAAGATAACGATTTCGTACGCATGCAGGTGGTCCGTTATCTGAAGGAGGCCGGATTTGAAACATGCGAGGCCAGAGACGGCAACGAGGCGTTGGAAGCTCTAGGTGTCGATGTGCGGGCGGCGATTGTGGATGTGCGCATGGAGCCGATGGGCGGGCTGGAATTTGTGCGCACCTTGCGGGGCAGGGAAATTGATGTGCCGGTTGTTCTGATGACCGGAGACCAGAATACGGATCTGCTTGAGCAGGCCGCGAAGTGGGATGTAAGCGCTGTTTTGATAAAGCCGGTCATGAAGGATCGGCTGGTTCAGGCGGCGCAACGGGCGATTGCTCAGAGGCACCTGTAACAGGTTTGAAATGGGTTTGATGTGATGGGTTTGACGGGCATGATCGATTCTGTAGAGCAAGGCGGTTTTCGCCGTCGCGCCATGCATGCCTTGCTGGCGGGCGTGATTTTACTGGCCGGTTGCGCTTCGGCGGATGTCCCGGATTCCAGAACGGTCAACGTTCCCGCGCCGACTCTGGCGGAAAAGCGGCGCGATGCCGTGAACGAGCGTCCTGACAGTGTGATGTATCTGCCGCTTGGCCGCGATGTTCTGTTGCCTGAAATCGCTACGGATGACGATTTGCCCACCGAGGAAGTCGGGCCGTTCGAACTGCGCGGCGAAACGCTGGCCGGGGCGTTGCAGTTGATCCTTGCCGATTACGATGTTCCGCTTTCTTTCGAAACGGACAAGGGACTGACCCGTCCCATTACCGTGGCCAATTTGCGCGGACCTTTGAACAAGGTCGTGCGGCACCTTTGCGGGCTGGCGGAGCTTTATTGCGCCTTTGAAGATGGAATTATGATTGTCAAGGATACGCAAACCTTCACCGTCAAGATCCCGCCGATCAGTCAGGATACGGGTTTTATGCAGAGCGTGGCGACGGGTTTGCAGGCGATCGTCGGGACGTCTCCCATCCTTGACACTTCGACGCGCACCATCATTTATGAAGCCTCGCAGCGAAACGCCGATATGGCGCTGCGTTATTTCCAGCGCATGCGCAGCAGTACGGCCCTGATCGTCTTTGAAACCTATATCTGGGAAGTTGCGCTGGACGGTGGAAATTCGACAGGCATCAACTGGCAGCTTCTTCAGTCGATCGGCAAGTTCAATACCGGAATTGAACTGACCGGATCAATCGGGGTCGGCGCGACAGGCTCCTTCGCCAGCCCGGTCAGTATCGGTTTGCCTGTCACCGGAAGCATCAAAAATGCGGACGGCAGTTTCGGTGCGACGGAAGTATTTGATTTCCTGTCGCGCTTTGGTGCCGTGAAAACCATTTCCCAGCCGCAAATCACCGTTCTTTCGGGTTCGGAAGCGACGTTGCGCGCTGCGGATCGCACCAATTTTGTGTCCAATATATCGGAAACGCTGGATAACGGGCAGTCGAGTACCTCGGTCAGTACGGACTCTGTCGAAACCGGCTTTACCCTGACAATCGCCAGCGCTTGGGACAATGCAACCGTTTATGCCGATATCAGCATTTCTCTGACCGATGTGATTCAGATTGATGATTTTACCTTCTCCACAACCGGCGGGGGGTCTACGCAAATCCAGTTGCCGCGTACGACCGAGCGCGAAGTCACGACGCAGGTTCGTATCCGTCCGGGCGATTCCCTGTTGCTGGCGGGGCTGGTGCGCGAGGACGACAATTACCAGTCGACCGGACCGGGGCTTGACTCGCCCATCCTGCCGACCAGCCGCACGGCGGAAACATCGAATGTCGAGGTCGTTTTCCTGATGCGTCCGCGGGTTGTGGTCTACACGAATGCCGATGAGCAGACTCATCATCAGGGGGCGCGCACGCTGCCCGCAAAAACGCCTGCACACGCTCCGGCGGTGTTGCCGGATTCTGTTTCGCCCGTGCCGGAACCGGTTGAAGATATTCCGCCACAGGCAAGTCTGCCGCCAGTGCCCGTGACCCGCCCCGATGCAGCCGCGCCTGTATATTCCCAGCCATTGGCGGAGCCCGATTCCTCGGTGGAAATTGCGCCGCTGAATGAAAGCGTTCCGATGAATCTTGTGCCCGCAGAAATGCGTGCCGGAGATCATGCCAGTACCCCATATGTCGCCAGACCAGTCCAGTTTCGCTAGAGGTTTTGAATTTTGACGCGTTCGTTTGAAAACATGAGGTTCGCAGGGGCGCCGGAAACTGGCGGCGGTTTGTTTCACGCCGCGCGGCGGCATGTTTTTGCGGCGTTTCTCGGGGTGGTTATCAGTCTGGTGTCGCCGTCGGACTCTTTCGCACAATCTGCTTTTGACGATCCCGGCGCGCGTGCGGGTGGAAAGGCCGGGTCCGTTGGCGATCTGGTCCCGACGCAGCCGTCCATCGATGCCGGGAATATCAGTGTCGGTGCGACCGCGCAGGTTGTCGTTCTGTTCCGCAATGACAGCGGACGGGCCCTGACGACCGGGGCGATCAATCTTTATCCGTCATCAACGGTTTCGGCGGCGGTCGCGCTCAACGAATGTCAGGATCTGGACCCTCTTCCGCCCGGTGCGGTGTGTGCCGTTGGCCTGTCGATCAAGGGGCTGCAATCGGGGCGCTGGCGGGTGGAAATGTTGATGCGGCATACCGGGACCACACGTCTGGTTACGGCCACGTTGCAGGGCAATATCGAAGATACCGATGCCGGCACGGGCAATACCTTCAAGAGCGATATCGAGGCGATTCCTTCGACCATGGATTTCGAAAAGCTGACCACCAGCCAGCCTGCTGTTCAGCCGGTCGTGTTGCGGAATATCACATCGACGCCGATCGATATCGCCGCGATTTACGTTGAATCGGCGGAACAGGCCGGGTTCAGCTTCCGTACTGATTGTGAAAAACTCACCCCCGGTCAGGCCTGTATCGTGACCATGATTTGGTCGCCGATCCTCAAGGGGCAGGCCACTGGCGTTTTGGTGGTCGAACACAACGGTCCGACCAGTGTGGCCAGTATCCCGTTATCCGGCGAATTCACGCCGACCGGGGTCAGTGTCGCGCAGACTTTCCCCGAGGCGGTTCCGGGCAAGGGGCTTTTGGTGTCTTCGCAGGACCGGATCGATTTCGGCTCCAGCATCGAGACGGCTTCGGCCATTACGGTTTCACTGGTCAATGTCGGCGATGCCGCCCTGACGATCGAGGATGTCAGTCTGGCCGGGTCCGACAGCGGGATTACGCTCAGCAAGTCCGGTTGCGTTCCGGGCATGGTTCTGGACCCGATTCAGGCCTGTCCCCTGACCCTGACATGGTCGCCTGTGCGGCAGGGTGCCATTCTGGATGATGTCCAGATCGTCCATAGCGGCGCACGGGGTATTCTGGTTATGCCCGTACGCGGTACGGCCAATGCAGTAGTGAACAAGGACAACAAGGCCATCCGTCTGGCGGATTCCGGTGCGACGGTTTCTCTGGAACCTGGCACGACCGCCACCGATTCCATCGCCAGAGAAATGATTGTCCGGGACAAGGATGTAGACCCGACCGGGGTTCTTGACGGTTTTGCCGTAACATCACATTCCAGCAAACGGGCCATTATCACCGGTCCCGGCGGCAGCAGGATTGTTTTTGACGGGGAAGAGGCGGTCATTGGCGGGTTCTTATGGAATGTAAAAATCCGCTCCAGCGGAGTCGAGTTCCAGACCGGCGACCGGAAGGTTCTCTTGCTGTTTGACCGTTCGTTGAATACGCCATCTTCATCTTCTGTTAACCGAACTTCATCACAATCAACTGGTACTGCTGGTGCTGCCGCATCGGCTGGCCAGTAGGTCGTTCAATCAATTTCTGACGCAGTTTCACGGGGGCTCACTTCATGAGCGACCAGGATTTTCCAGATGGACAGCATGAGGAGGCCAAGCCGGATCTGACGCCCGATCGGCGTGGCGCGGTTGTACCTGATCGCCGGAAAAATCCAGCCGGAACCCCGCCCGACGGGATTGACCGCCGGGTTTGGGCCGACCGCCGCAAGGCCCGGTCGAATGAGGGGCGGGAGCGCTATCTGGACATGGTCCAGAAGGAACGCTCCGTACTCCTTGACCAGGGTGTTACCCGCTCCACGGAGCAGCTTTTAGATCTTGCCGGGGTTGGCGGGACGTCCCACACGGAGGAAGAAGGCGTTCGTGATCGCGCAACCGGGGACCAGTTGCGCTCGATCCTCCCGGTCCAGTCATGGTTGCCGCTTTCAATTCACCTGATCGGTTTGAAAGACGGCATTTTGCGCATTGCCCCGTTGCATGAGCTGAATGACCGCCAGATCAAGGCGCTGTTGTCGACATCGGTGCGTTCCGGCCTTGTCGTTGACCGGGTCGAGGTCGAGGTCTGGGACCGTGCGGAATTGCTGTCGACGTTGCGTTCCGTGCATGATCTTTCGGCGGATCGCACGGAAAAAACCCTTGCCCAGTGGTTGGGGGATGTCGATAACGGTTTGCTCCTGAACCAGTTCCAGCGCGATATGATGGCCGAAGCGTTGCAGATGCGGGCCTCTGATATTCATCTGTTGCAGGACAACAACCCCGAAACCCCAAACTGGATACGCTACCGGATCGATGGCGATGTTATCCCGATGCACCTGTTGCCTAACGATGCCATGGCGCGTTTGACGACGTTGCTCAAGCGCGATGCGGGGCTGAACTTCGGGGATCGTACGACGCCTAAGGACGGGCGTTTCTCCTTTATCTGGCAGGGCCGGAACATCGACGTTCGTGTTGCTGCCGGGCCGCAGGCGCAAGACGGCGAAAAGCTGACGCTGCGTTTGCTTGACCGTGCCGCCCTCAAGGGATTTGACGAACTGTTCCGCCGTCACGAAGATGTCGGAAACTATCTTTCGCAGCTCCTGTCGCCGGAGATCAAGGGCGGGGGCGGGCTTATCCTGCTTTCCGGTCCGACGGGTTCGGGGAAAACGACGACGCTTTATGCCTGCGTCCAGCAGATCGACCGCCGCCGCCGCCATGTCCTGACCATTGAAGATCCAATCGAATATGAATTGCGTTATGCCACGCAATGGCAGGTGCGTTCTGGCATGCCGGGGGGGGAATTTTCTGACCTGATCCGCGCGGCCATGCGTCATGATCCGGATTACATCATCATCGGGGAGATGCGGGACGGCGATACGGTCGAGACCGCCTTGCGCGCCGCAGAATCGGGACACACGGTGATTTCGACCATTCACGCCGACACTGCGCTTCAGACATTCGAGCGCCTGCGGTCCCTGATGCCGGTCGCTCGGGAACGGTCATCGACATTCACGTTGGCGCAGCAGGTCAAGGCGATCATGAACCAGCGCCTGATTAAAACGCTGTGTCAGGGGTGTGCGCATAAATCGCGGGCGGCCGATGCCCTGGAGCCGCATGAATTGGCGATGCTGGGGATCGATCCGGATGCGGCAATCCGCCGTCGTAACACGACAGGCTGCGATCTTTGCAACCGGACGGGGATCATGGGGCGGACGCTGCTGCTCGATGCGGTCCTGATTCCGCTCGGGCCGTCGCAGCGCGATGCGGTCTATAATGCGATGATGCAAAACGTAAACCAGATTGTACACGAAGATGGCGTGATCGTTCATACGCGGCGGGAGGGACTGGTCGATCTGGTCCTGAGCGGCCTTGTCGATCCGAAATCTGCGTTGTCGAATCTTGAAGATTAAGGCGCTAGATACCATAATGAATAAGCAGATGATGGGATAGGCCCGGTGCAGCAGTGGATTGCCGAAATCGCGTATGAATCTTCCTCCGGCCCCCGCAGGGTGGTCGAGTCCTTTTACCTGCCCTCCGTCGACGATGTCCGTATGGAAGTGGCAAAGAAGGGCGGCTACGCCCTGACCATCCGGCCCCACGAGCGTTCGCCCATTGAGCGTATCCTGTCGCGTTCGACCTGGTGGCAGGTGCAATTGTTGCGCGGAATCCAGTTTCGGTCGATATCCACCTCGCCCGGTGTGGCGTTGTGGCGGATCATTCAGGCTGAGACCAACCCGATGCGGCAGAATATTCTGGCCCCCGCGCGGGAGGCTCTGGCGCGCGGTCTTGGGGTGATTGACGCGCTGAAGGCGCTGAATGCCTTCGATCACAGCACGATTGCGATTCTGGCGGCCAGCGAGCGGTCGAACAAATTGCAAGAAGGTATCCCGCACGCGATTCATTCGATCACCCAGAAACGCCGGAACACGCGGGCGATCATCGGCACTATGTCATGGCTGGCTATTGACGTCGTTTCGATCGTTCAGTCGTTGTTCTGGGGGCGTGGCATGGTGCTGGAATGGTTCCATGACAATGCCCCGCCGGGCGCGGAGGAAAAAGAGAAATTCGACCGCGTGGTCGGAAATCTGGCGCTGACCTGGGATGTTTTGATTGCCACGGCCTTCGGGGCCGGGGCCTTTATGGCGTGGGCGGTGTTTTCCTTCTGGATGAACAAAGGCAAGACGGATTGGCCGACGGCTCGCGTAGTACGGAAAATACCGATGTTCGGCGCGTATTTGCGCGATCTTGGCTTTGCCGATTCAATGATGGCGGCGGCGCGGATGATGCGCGGACTGGTCCCGATCAGCGATACGTTGCGCCAGTCTTCGGAAGCGACCAATGTGCCGGAGGTTTCGGCTTACTGGGAAGCTGCCAACAAGGAACTGGAAAACGGGGTCGGTCTCGGGGTGGCGCTGGATCGTTCTCCGCTGACCCGCAGCGAGCGGCTTGAACTGGCCAGCTTGTCTGATCTGGCGCAAGTTGCTACAGTATTGGAGTCTATTGCCGAAATGCGTGCATCCTCGGCAAAGACGAAGCACGCGCTGATCGTGTGGATTGCCTTCGGTCTCACCGGTGTCTACCTCGCCCTTGCCTTTGGTAGTGCCATTTACGCATTGACAGTTATGAATATGAGCATGGACGGCATGATGAGTGGTCTTATGGAAGGAGCACATTGACTTTGGCTCTTTCCTTTAAAGACATGGGTCTGCCCGGGCGTAAAAAGAAAGGTGCCGAGGAGGAGCGTGCTGTCCGGGAGGG
Source organism: uncultured Micavibrio sp. (assembly GCA_964400125.1). Lineage (GTDB taxonomy): Bacteria > Pseudomonadota > Alphaproteobacteria > Micavibrionales > Micavibrionaceae > Micavibrio. The sequence goes on from CAYNSR010000004.1 coordinate 130,608, forward strand.
TGGTGCTGCTGCCGCGCCATCCAGACCCCGTCCCGGCATGGCGGATGTGATTGCCGGTGAGACGGCGAATTTTCAGGCCAATCTGACGCCTTATCTTCCTGCCGAGCTTATCGGTGGTTCCATTCCGCATATCCCGGGGACCGAGGATGAAGCCGTGTGGAACGCAGCGGCGCAGGCCTGCGCCACGGAAAAAGTGCATTACTGCTATTCCATCGAGGGTGGGCGTTGCTGGTATCTGGCGATTCCGTCCTCGGCGCTGGCATCGAACCCGGATAGCTGGTGCCCGCTTGCGGCGGCTTTGCCGGGGCATAGTGAATTCTGGGACAAGGAAACGGTTTACCTCTACGAGCAGGAAGGTGCCGCCGCCGCCCTGCGCTGGGACCCGGAAACGCACAGGATGCAGGTCTATATCGGCGCTTCGCGAACGCTATTGCCGCGAATCCAGAGCATGGATGCGAATTTCGTCACCATCAACCCGGATATCGCCAATGTGATTCCTTGGCGGAACCGGGCTCTGCGCACCGAAAAATTGTCGCGGGCGGCGGCGCGAACCCTGTTGCTTGCGGGGCTGGGGCTGACGACGATTATCCTGTGCATTCTTTTTGCACAATATGGCTGGACACTGATGCTGAAGCGGGACCTGCAAAAGGTGAGGGACGCGACGGACAAGGCCTCCAACGATCTGATGATTAATGCCTATAACGCCCTGCAAAGCGATACGATCAAGCACATGGTGAAAATTCAGGATCTGCTGGATACGTTGCGCACCATCGAGGGGACTTTGGTCAAATACGAAGTCGTCAAGGGCAAGACGACATGGGTGGCTCTGGTGCCGAAATCTTTCAGCGGCGGGGTCGGCGTGGTCAGGGGTGAAATTTCACCGGTGATCGAAAAAGACGGGCGGGTCAAGCTGACAGGGCATTAAAAAGCGGAAAAATCTGCGCAGTTTGTTGATTTAGCTTAATTTTTATTGAATTTTTAGGGGCCTTTAAAGGATTGGATGATATGCTGGGAGTGCTGAAGCGCCTTTCGGGGAAAACGGGGTTGTATCGTGGACTTTAAATCTTTTGACATGAGATCTGTGCAGAAATATCTCCAGCCTCAGGCGGCCGAGGATCTCAATGTCTTTCTCGAGCGCCTGCCGCAAACGGCGGGCAACAGCATTCTGATCGCGGCGGCGATTGCGTGGACGGCGGCGGCGGCACTTGGCCTTTATACCTTTGTGCAAACCCAGCAGATGATCGAATTGCGCGCCAAACTGAAAGATACCGCAGCGCTTCAGCCACTGGTCCCAAAAATCACCGATGTTGCGGTGAAGGCGGACGAGGTAACGAAATTTGCCAAGGAGTTGTCGGAAATTTATCGCGGCCTCAGCATCAAGTCCCAAGGATCGACCATCCAGATTTCGGCGGCAGATACGGCGCGCTTTGCCGAATTCCGCGAGGCGATCGGGCATGTGCAAAACGGCGGATCGGGCTGGCGGGTGAGCGTCGAGCGTCTTTGCGTCGGCCGCGAATGCGACCGGGAAAAGCTGGCAGCATTACTGAAAATCAACAAGGTTTCCGTGGACAGGCCCGAAATGCAATAATAGGGTAGTTCGAGAATCGAAAAAAACGCATAATGGAACGCTTTTTAAAATCAGGCAATCGAAGGAGAATACGAATGACGGTAGTAGTAAAGGAAAGATCGGGGGAACGGGGGAATGTGCTGTTCCTGATCCTGATCGCGGTGGCGCTGTTTGCGGCCCTGTCCTACGCGGTGACGCAATCGACGCGTTCCGGTTCTGGCGATGCCTCGAGCGAGACCAGTTTGATCAATTCCGCCCAGTTGGCCCAATATCCGGCCGGTGTCCGGACGGCGGTGGTGCGTATGGTGATTGGCGGAACTTCGGTTGACAACCTGATTTTCGATGCCCCTGCCAATTTTTCCGCGATTTCTGATTTGACCTATAACGTCTTCCACCCGACGGGCGGCGGCGCGGTTTTTCAGGTTGCGCCTAAGGATTTGCTGGCGCCGGGTGAGACAGGCGAATGGATTTATTCCTCCCGTTACCAGATTGACGGTATCGGCATCACTGATAGTGCGCAGCTTAGCGGCAATGAAGTGATCGCCTTCCTGCCGGGGGTTTCGCGGGATGTTTGCAGGAAACTCAACAGTGAGGTCGGCATTACCAGTTCGAACGCTGACGGGGTGCCGGTAACGACCGATCTTGGCGCTGATCCGCCCACCGCAGCACCAGTGAACACCGAAGGCATGACAGAGGCAGCGCCGGGCGCTCCCGGGATCGGGGCCTATATCGCCACGATCGGCGGCGGACTGGCGGGCCAGCCCTTTGGATGCTTCAGGGTTGGTGCTGTGGGGCCGACGGCAACCTATGTTTACTATCACGTTCTTGTCGAGCGTTAGTTCCAGCACGCGCGATTGCCTGAAGAATAAGCGGAGGCCTGATGCGTGAAAGACCGCATCGGGCCTCTTGCCCGGTGAAGAAAGATGATAAAGCGATGTCTCTATATCGGCGGACAAACGAGCGCGGCAGCGCACTGGTCTATATCCTGATTGCCATTGCCTTGCTGGCGGCGTTGACGGTGAGTTTTATGGAGCCGGCCAGTCAGCAGACGCAGAGCCAGAACAGTTTCAAGATGGTCTCGGAATTCGAAGCCCAGATCGACTTTATCCGCACGGCCGTTCAGGAATGCGTGATCCTGTACCAGATGGGGGATAACGGCATTGACAGCACCGCTGGTGGTGCTGTGACCCTGACCGAGGGTGCGAACAAGAAATTTCCGATTGATCCACGCTCCAGCTACCTGACCAATCCCTCGGCCAGTGCGGACCCGCTGGTGCGCGAGTTGCGTTGTCCGGGCAACCCCGGCGACAACGCCGACCACCAGCCGGTTTTTTCAGGCAGTTCGGGGAAATTTCTGGGCCCGCCCCCTGCGATGTTCGAGGAATGGCGCTGGTATAACGGTCTCGATGGCATTTTCTTCTGGACGTATACGCTCAATACCGATGCGTTCATCCAGACATCCATGGACAAGCTGAATGAGAGTTTTGGCCTGTGCGAGGCCGATGTTGTCCGCGCGGGGGCTATCAGTATGGATATGGACAATGCTGGGGATGTGGTTTGCCCGGCGAATGCGACGTGTTTCCGTTTGTGGATGTCGGTAGATAATGAAACCGTCGCCGATCTGGAGGAATCACTCTACCCCGACCCCAGTCCCGCCGAGGCGGGGAATTGCCCGTGAAGATGTCTCTTTAGATTTTCTGGATTGCTGTGCGCAATGCGGAAAAGGCATCGCCAATCCGGGCGACCAGCGTGTCCGATAGATTGCCCTGTTCGCTTTCGTCCTGAAGCCGGGCGGCCAGATCGCCCAAGGGAGTACAGCACGCCGAGCGGGCACCGCCTTTCAGGCTGTGGGCGCTTTCCCGCAGGCGGGGAATATCCTTTTCGGCATGGGCCAGTTCAATCTCCGCGATCAGCGGGGCGCTCATCTCGACGAATATTTTCACCATCTCAATCGCTTCCGTGCGATCTGCGCCCATCTGCTCCATAAGTGCGTCAATGTCATATGGCGCGGCGTCATCATCCGTACCGTTTGTCGGGGCCGGGGATGGAATAACATCGGTGCTGTCTCTCAGCAACCCCCAGCGGATGAGCAGGCGCCGCAATTGTCCGAGCGACACCGGTTTTAACAGGCATTCATCAAACCCTTGTGCCAGATAAACCTGACGCTGCACCATCTGAACGTCAGCGGTCAGGACAACCACGGGCAGGTGATGTGTGTCGTCGCCCTTGTTTTTTTCCTGTGTCCGCAAGGCGTCAACCAGATCATAACCGTCCATTTCCGGCATATGCAGATCGGTAAACAAAATGCCGTAAATGCCGCGTTCCAGCGCCCGCAAGGCCTCTTTGCCGTTGGCAACGAAATCAGCTTCGACCCCGAGGCGCCCGAGCTGTCTGCGGATGACTTCCTGAACGGTTTCATTATCCTCCGCGATCAGCAGCCGCGTGGGGCCTTGTGAATCAATGGCAATCTGCCTGCGTGTTGCTTCCTTGACGACAGTGCCAAGGCCGAGACGGCTTGCCGGTTTTGACAGATAGGTCACCCCCAGAGCCTGCAGGCTGTGTTGCAGGCCGATATCGTCGCGCACTGTATACATGATAAGACCCATGAAAGGCCGTATGGCCATGATTTCACGGATCAGCTCCAGACCCAGACCATCGGGGAGTCCCTGATCGATCACGCCAACATCGAAGGGGCGGCGCCTGACAAGCTCCAGCGCTTCGCGATACGTCGGGCAGCTTTCGACCTGCGCCCCCATGGATTGCAGTGATTTGACGATCTCCCGCGCCCCTTGCGGATGATCTTCGACGGAGAGAACTGAAATTCCGTCCAGAGAAGGTAGTCCTGTATTTTGTGAATCGGTGCCGACTTCCTCCGTCGGGATTTCAAACCAGAAGACGGACCCTTCCCCCGGGGCGCTTTCAACGCCGATCTGGCCGCCCATCATTTCCACAAGACGTTTGCAGATGGACAGTCCCAGACCCGTGCCGCCATATTTGCGGGATGTCGAGTTGTCTGCCTGCGAAAAGGGTTTGAAAAGGCGGGCGCAGGTTTCTTCATTCATGCCGATTCCCGTGTCCCTGATTTCAAAACGCAGGATCAGCCCGTGTTCGGGCGGGGACATGACCTTCGGCGTACGCGAAACGTGAATCGTCACGGAGCCTTTTTCCGTGAACTTGAGGGCGTTTCCGGCCAGATTCAGGATAATCTGGCGCAGGCGTTTGGGGTCCCCGGTCACAACAAAGGGAACATCCGCAGGAATATCGTCGAGCAAGGTCACATGCTTTCCCTGCACCTTGACGGACAGTGCCTCGAGGGTCCCGCGGACCAGTGTGCGTACAGGAACCTCGAAACGGTCGAGCTCCATTTGCTGCGCATCCATTTTTGCAAAATCAAGAATATCGTCGAGGATTTCAAGCAGACCGCTGGCAGAATGTCTGGCTGTGTCAACCATGGTCTGGATGGCCTGTGGCGGGCACTCTTCGGCGATGAGCTCAAGGAAACCGTAGACGGCTTGCATGGGGGTACGAATTTCATGGCTCATCGTTGCCAGAAAATTGGCTTTGGTTTCTGCGATGGCGTCGGCTTGCGCCACTTCGCGCCTGAGTTTCTCCTCAGTTTCCATGCTGGCGGAAATATCGGTAACCCACAGGACGAGGACGTCTTCCGTCTGGATACGGTCTTCGCTGACGGTGATTTTTGTCCAGCGTTTTTTTTCCGGTTTTTCTGCATGGTAGACAGGCAGGATAAAATTATGCGGCGGGACGGTGTTTTTTAACTTTGCAACCAGATTTTCTATTTCCGGGTTTGGCCATAGACAGGACAGGGGGATTCCTTCCGTCTCGAAAGAGGACGCATATCCCGATTTCAGCATATAAAGCAGGGCGTGGTTGGCATACAGAATCGGAAAATCGTGCCCGTCGCGGCGAACCACGCACACACCCAGCGGGACAGATTCGTAAAATTCCTTGGACTGCATGGGTTATACTTGACTCCGACCTTATCATGGCACACATAGGATGGGATTGACGCAAGCGGAATCCGGTTTGCAAGTGGCTCTTTCCTTGCAATACGGTCCAGTTTACGAGCTTGATCCAAAATAGTTAAGGATAGATTATGGGCTACAAAGTTGCGATTGTCGGGGCCTCGGGGAATGTTGGCCGGGAATTTTTGACGATTTTGCATGAGCGGAATTTTCCGGTCGATTCTATTGCGGCACTGGCTTCCGCGAATTCCGCCGGACGGGAGGTTTCTTTCGGGGATAATGACCTGAAAATCGAAAATCTTGCGGATTATGATTTCAAGGGGACGGACTTGGTCCTGTCGTCGGCGGGGGCGAAGGTGTCGGCTGAATTCGCGCCCCGTGCCGCCGCCGCCGGGGCGATTATTATAGACAACACCAGCCATTTTCGCATGGACCCCGATGTGCCGCTGGTGGTGCCGGAGGTGAATCCGCAGGCAATAGCCGGATACAGGAAAAAGAACATCATCGCGAACCCCAATTGTTCGACCATCCAGATGGTCGTGGCGCTCAAGCCGCTTCACGATGTGGCCAAAATCAGGCGTGTTGTCGTTTCGACCTATCAATCCGTGTCCGGTGCGGGCAAGGAAGCGATGGATGAATTGTTCAGCCAGACGCGCGGCGTCTATATGAACAATACCCCGAACCCTTCCGTCTTTTCCAAGCAGATTGCTTTCAACGTCATCCCGCAGATTGATGTATTCATGGAAGATGGCATGACGAAGGAGGAATGGAAAATCGCGGCGGAGACAAAGAAGATTCTGTCTCCATCCATTCGGGTTTGCGCCAGTTGCGTGCGTGTCCCTGTTTTCATCGGGCATGCGGAAATGGTCAATGTCGAGTTTGAATCAGAACTCGATGCCGATCAGGCCAAGAAATTGCTGGCGAAAGCGCCGGGCGTGACGCTGATCGATCTGGAAAGCGATATGGGTTACGTCACCCCGGCGGAGATCGCCGGGGAAGACGCCGTTTTCGTCAGCCGTGTGCGCGACGACCCGAGTGTTGATTATGGAATTAATTTCTGGTGCGTCAGCGATAATTTGCGTAAAGGCGCGGCCCTGAACGCGGTCCAGATTGCAGAAATTCTGGTGCGGGAGTATCTTTAGCGCCTTGATCAAGGGGCTAAAGACCCCGTAACAGGAAGGGCATAGGAAATGGCGGAGTCTGATTCGTCTGGGGATCTGCAACTTTACAACAGCGAAAAATGGCATGACAGCATCCGGATCGGGCGCGTCAAGATGCATGTCGCGATTTTCAAGGCTTATGCGGAATTGCATGATCTGGCCTCTATCATGGCAGCCCGCATGGACGAGGTTCTTGATAATGATGAACACCAGATGATCATGCGCGAAGCCGCAGAGCGCGGTTATGTCATGCCGGATGTCGAGGCGGTTCGCGCCCGGAACAACCTGCTCAAGCAGTTTCTGGCCGCCTCGGACCCGTGGGGCGAAGCCGAGATCCGGAACAGGATTATCCGTATCCCGGCAAAAACGGCCCGGGATATGCATATGGTGGCGCATCAATCCGCGCTCATGGTTGATGAGGTGTGCCGGAATATTCGTGAATCAGATTACATGTTGTTGTTCCGTAACCTCAAGCGGTTGGACGTACCCTATACGGGACCGACCAGTTTGCAGGAAATGTATAATGTCTGGGGTATGCTGGTGACCAGTACCGTGCGGCAGGCGCAGTTGGGGCCGGAGCGCAGCCACAGATTGCCCGTAAACTGGCTGAAACTGGTATAGTTATCTTTTTTTAAAGATCGACTTGCTATACTTTTAGCTTGAAAAGACAATCCCCTGACAGGGGCTGCGGGCTTGTATTATGGATTCGTTAAGGAATTTTCTGAAACTGCCTTCCTGGCTCGGGAATCTGCGCAAGGGAAACCCCGCGCTGTCCTTGACGGGGGCCTATATCGTCGCGCTTGTGATTATTGCGACCCTGACGATTTCGAGCCACTTCATTGTCTCCAACATTACGAAGAAGCAGATTGAAAGCGCCGAATTGTCTTTTTATATCGCCCGGCAGCGTACATTGTTGCAACAGACGATCATATACGCCAACAACTACTATAATTCAGATGCACAACTTGAAAGAGGATTCCTGAAGCAGGCTCTGGGCGCATTGTCCGGTGGCCATGCGCAGATGATGGACAGGGCGGGGAAGAAAAATTTCCTCGGTGCACCCGATAGTGAGGCTCTCTATAACGCCTATCACGGTGGACGCGCGTATGGCATGAACGATATTGAGAAGTTCGTATCCGCGATGCATAAATTTGAAATGACTGCGGTCGGGGAAGGCAAGGAAATCAGGAAGCGGGCGCTTGACGAAGCTTCAGGAATATCCCATTCCCTTATCAGGACATTCGATATCCTGCTGGAGGATTATCAGACCGAGACGATTTTGAAGGTCAAAAAATCCTATGATCATCAGTTATGGACTGTTTTCGTTATCCTTCTGGTACTGCTGATCGAGGCAGTTTATATTTTCAATCCGCTGGTGAAGCGCATTCAGGAATACCACCAGATCCTGCTGCGCGAGGCGCTGGAAGATCACCTGACCGGGCTTTATAACCGTCGGGCGTTTCTGAAGCGTGCAGGTAGCGAGTTGAACAAGGCACGGCGCGATCAGACATCAGTGGCCGTCGTTTTAACGGATCTTGATCGTTTCAAGAGCGTGAACGACACCTATGGGCATAATGTCGGCGATCTGGTGCTGAAGCGCTTTTCTGCGCTGGCGCAGAAATCTTTTCGCTCCGGCGATATCGTCGGCCGCATCGGTGGAGAGGAATTTGCCATCCTGTTGCCGAATATGAAGCTGGAACAGGCGCAGCAGATTATCGAGCGCTTCCGGTTGCTGGTCAGTGAGAGCCCCTGTTCCTACAATGATGCAAGCGGAGAGACCAAATCTCTCAGTTTCTCGGCCAGTTTCGGCATGGTTGTGGTCACGGGAGGGGCGTGGACGATCGACAAGCTTCTGGCCGAGGCAGATGAGCGTTTATACGCGGCCAAACATGCCGGGCGAAATTGTCTGGTGGCGGACGTTCTTGCCTCACCGCCCGTGGCTGTGGAACAGGAACAGTCCGCAGCTTCCGCGTAAAACCGGAGCTGGCTTTTCCGCCGGGGATGGCAAACTCTGTGCTTGCTCGCAGCCTGGAAGAATATGTCAAAATATTTCGGCTTTGAATTTCTCTTTTCCCTCCATAAGATAGGGCGATTTCAAACGCAGCCCGGTGACAATTCTTATGACAACCGTTTCTCGAAAACCAGAACGTCCCCTTTCTCCGCATCTGCAGGTCTGGCGCTGGAGCCTGACCATGGCGCTGTCGATTTTGCACCGCGTGACCGGGGTTGCCTTGGTCGTGGGAACATTTGCCGTGATCTGGTTACTGCTGGCGGCGGCCACGGGAGAGGCAGCCTATGACCGCTTTGCCGGGATTGCGGCAAGCATGCCGGGACAGATTCTTCTCTTCGGGTGGACGGTGGCGTTGTTTTATCATAGCTGCAACGGGGTCCGGCATCTGTTCTGGGATGTCGGTTGCGGTTATGAACTGAAAACCGCTTATAGAAGTGCCTATCTTGTTCTTGCGGTGACGGCGCTGCTGAGCGCAATTGTCTGGGTTCCTGTTCTTCTGGGGCGGGGGTAGATGTTATGAATGATCGCGAGCGCCATATTCTTCACCCCTTGCTCAAGGCCCGCGGCCTTGGCTCCGCCCGTGACGGGACGCATCAATGGATGCAGGAGCGCCTTTCCGGGCTGGTCAGTCTGCCGTTGATGCTGTGGCTGGTGTGGTCAGTCACGCATATGACGGATTGGGATTACCGGAGTTTTACTGAATGGCTGGGCCAGCCGGTCAATGCGGTATTGATGATATTGTCCGTCCTGAGCGTCTTTTATCATGCGGCGCTTGGGATGCAGGTGGTTTATGACGATTATATACACCATCACGGTTTGCGTATGATGAAGGTTGTCGGCATGAAGCTGTTCTTTGCGGCTGCTGCCGTTGCATGCGTGTTTTCTGTTCTTAAAATAGCGTTCTCCGGTTAAGGGGCGATCATGACTAATTCCTATCAGATCATCGACCATGAATATGACGTTATCGTTGTCGGCGCTGGCGGCGCAGGGCTCCGTGCTACGTTCGGCATGGCGGAGAAAGGGCTGAAGACCGCCTGTATCACGAAAGTGTTTCCGACACGTTCCCACACGGTCGCGGCGCAGGGCGGGATTTCAGCCGCGCTGGGCAATATGGGTGAGGATGACTGGCGGTTTCATTTTTATGACACGATCAAGGGATCGGACTGGCTCGGCGATCAGGACGCGATCGAATATATGTGCAAGGAAGCCATTCCGGCGATTATCGAACTGGAACATTACGGCGTCCCGTTCAGTCGCACGCCGGAAGGGAAAATTTACCAGCGCGCCTTTGGTGGCATGACCACCCATTACGGCAAGGGCACGGCCCAGCGTACCTGCGCTGCGGCTGATCGCACCGGGCATGCTATTTTGCACACGCTGTACCAACAGGCGTTGAAGCACCGGGCGGAATTTTTTATTGAATATATCGCCCTTGATTTGATTATGGGTGATGCAGGTGAATGTCTCGGCGTCATGGCGTGGAATTTGATGGACGGGACCATCCACCGTTTTCGCGGGCACCAGACAGTGTTGGCCACCGGTGGCTATGGTCGCGCCTATTTCTCTTGCACCTCCGCCCATACCTGCACTGGCGATGGAAACGCCATGGCGGCGCGCGCCGGGGTGCCATTGCAGGATATGGAATTTGTACAATTCCACCCTACAGGAATCTACGGCGCTGGCTGCCTGATTACCGAAGGGGTGCGGGGCGAGGGCGGATATCTGACCAACAGCGAGGGCGAACGGTTTATGGAGCGTTACGCGCCATCGGCCAAGGATCTCGCCAGCCGGGATGTCGTCTCCCGGTCCATGACAATTGAGATCAGTGAAGGCCGTGGTGTCGGTGAACACAGGGACCATATCCACCTGCACCTTGAACATCTCGATCCGGATATCATCCATTCCCGCCTGCCCGGGATTGCAGAATCGGCGCGGGTATTCGCCGGGGTCGATGTAACGCGCGAACCGATTCCGGTTTTGCCAACCGCGCATTACAACATGGGCGGCGTACCCACAAATTTGCGTACCGAGGTGTTAAACCCCAGTGCCACAGATCCCAATCGTGTCGTCCCCGGCCTGATGGCCATTGGTGAGGCGGCGTGTGTGTCGGTGCATGGGGCAAATCGGCTCGGCTCCAATTCCCTGCTCGATCTGGTGGTCTTTGGCCGTGCCGCGGCGATTCGCGCTGCGGAAACGGTGACGCCGGGGGCAAAACATAAACCGCTGGGCGCGGATACGGGCGACAGGGCGCTGGCCCGTTTTGATCGTTACCGGAACGCCTCCGGCTCGACGCCGACCGCGCATTTGCGTTTGTCCCTGCAACGGTCCATGCAAAACCATGCTGCCGTTTTCCGCACCGGCGAGACGTTGGCGGCGGGGTGTACTCTGGTACAAAACGCCTTTGCCGGACTCGGTCATGTGGGCATTACCGACAGGTCGATGATTTTCAATACCGATCTTGTGGAGATGCTGGAACTTGACAACCTGATGTATCAGTCGGTCGCGACCATCGAAAGCGCCCGCAACCGCACGGAAAGCCGCGGCGCGCATGCACGGGAAGATTTCCCTGAACGTGATGATGTCAACTGGCTGAAGCATACGGTCGCCTGGGTTGACGACAAGGGCACCGCCACGATCGGCTACCGTCCGGTCATTCTGGATACGTTGACGGATGAAGTCGAAGCGGTGCCGCCGAAGGCGCGGGTTTATTGAATCGTCATGTTCAGGCATATCGTCGAAGGATGGTCGCAGGACAGCTACGAGGACGCGATTTTTTCTGCCATGCGCAAGGCTTCGGATTTTCTGAGCGGGACGCACGAGGTTCACATCTTCATCAGGGAATTATCCCATAGCGAGGAACGGGGTTACCACGCGGTTCTTGAACTGAGCAAGGAACCGATGAGTGTGCGTCTTGATCTTGATATGGAAGACGATCCCGCACACCGCAGCCGGGTCGATCTTGATCGTCGCTTCCGTATCCTGCGGCGGCGGGAACATGACCATATGGATCATGTCGTGGCAGCGCATTTTGCAAAAATCGGAAAACCCGCGCCGCCCTGCCCAGTGCCGGATTTTATTCTGGCAGGAATGACAGATGTTTCCGTCGAAAATGATGAGGTTGAGGTGGCGTTCGACCATGCCTGTCATCCACGACCAGATCATACGGAGCCGGCACCTGTCCGTGCGCAGCATCCGCATCATGACGATGGTCCGGAGCCGGAATAGCCGCAGTGTTTCCGGTCCCGATGACAAACAGGTCTGTCAGGATTCCTGTTTCCGCGATCATGCGTTTTGCCGCCGGGAGTTGGTCTGCGGTAATGCATGCAGTGTCGCCGCAAAGCGCCGCGATTTTCAAAAGATACCCGAGCCGATCCTGCGCCGGGGGATTCTGTTCTGCCATGGTCACACCCTTTGTTTTTTTGTTGTTACGAAAGCTCTTTTATAAAGAAAACCTCCCCGATGGAACTGTCCGGATTCGCCTGTAGCGTACCGATTTCTTTCAGGTTCATTTTGCGGATCGTCTCCAGGATTCTGGTGCGGTCCGTCTGGGTCGAAACCATCAGGCGGGTATAGCCGCGTTCCTTCAGGTTTTCGAGGCAGAATTCAATCAGTTGCCGCGCGATACCGCGGTCGCGCCAGGCCGGGGCGACATAAATCCACGACAGCAGCGGCATCATCATCGGCCACAGACGGTTAATGGAGACATAGCCCACCGGATGATCTTTATCGGTGACGGCCAGAAAAATTTCGCCGGTTTCGATTCTTGCCCGGATCAGGGCGGATTTTTCGTGATCGCCACGGGAATCGGTCGGGTCTGTACAATCGAAGGCAAGGCAGATTTCAAAATCCTGCATTCCAGCCAGACGGGTGGTAATGGCTGGCAAGGTGTCTGCATCGGTTTCGATGGCTGCGTCGAGGGTCATTTCTGTTCATCCAGCTTGAGGACTCCACCGATCGCGTAATCGTGTCGCGCCATATCGGAGAGAATGATTTTGACATGTTCCGGCGTGACATTGACACTCTCACAGATGGCGTCGGTCACTTTTTGAACCAGGGCGCGTTTCTGCTCGACGGTGCGGCCTTCGATCAGGTGGATCTGGACGATGGGCATGGTGCCTTTTCCCTTGTTTGCTGGTTGCATGGTGCTTGAAACGGGCAGTTTACAGGATATTTTCCGGCAGGAGGACAAATTTTCCGCCGCTGACCCACGTTGATGCATAATATTGAAATAATATTTCTTTAATTGCCTGTTCAGTAATCGTTTAGTATCATGGAAGAAGACATTTTTGTAACGAGGATCTTTTTGTGACAGCCCCAGACACCCGTGCTCGCGCCATCCCGCACGAACAGTTTCATGAGGAATGGAACCGTCGTGGCGGCGGCGGTCCGGAAGATGATGGCCCGGATCTGTTCCGCGTTTTCCGGCATCATGCCCAGACCGTGAGAAATGACGCCAAACGCCTGCTGCGCCCCTTATTGCCTGCTGCCGCCGACCAGACCGTGACCCCGGAGCTGGAGACATTCAACCGTATTGCCCGAGGCGGGTTCTGGGGAACCATGACGGCGCTGCATGTTCTGGCAAGTTATAAAATCAGGCCGCTGCGCCGGGATATTTAAGCGCATTTAAATGTTATCCTGTTGTTTTCCTGCCTTCACAAAACGGCTGCGACCCCCTATCCTTGTAGACTGTATTTTGTATCAAGAGCGCATGTTATGGCCAAGTTCACCCTGCCGCAAAACTCCAAAGTCAAATCCGGTCGCAAGGTTGATGCGGCGGAAAGGGATTCCCGGACCCGGAAAACGTTTGGCATTTATCGCTGGAATCCCGAGAGGGAAGAAAATCCGCGCATGGATGAATACACGATCGATCTGTCGAAATGCGGGCCGATGGTGCTTGATGCGTTGATTTATATTAAGAATGAGGTCGATTCCTCCCTGACTTTCCGCCGTTCCTGCCGTGAGGGAATTTGTGGGTCATGTGCGATGAACATCGACGGTAAAAATACGCTCGCCTGCCTGAAGCCGATCGATGAATGTCAGGGGGATGTCAAGATTACGCCGCTTCCGCATTTGCCCGTCGTCAAGGATTTGGTCCCCGACCAGACACACCTGATCGCGCAGTACCAGACAGTTGAACCGTGGCTGAAGACGGAATCCCCGGCGCCATCGCGCGAACGGCTGCAAAGTCCGGAAGATGCAGACAGGCTGAACGGGTCGGATGGCAAGGGTCCGGCGGCCTGCATTCTGTGCTTTTGCTGTTCGACCGCCTGCCCGAGTTACTGGTGGAACAGTGACAGGTTTCTGGGGCCGTCCGTGCTGATTAATGCGTGGCGGTGGTTGACGGATTCCCGTGACGAGGCAAAGGGGGAGCGTCTGGATCAACTCGAAGACCCGTTCCGCCTTTATCGTTGCCATACGATTATGAACTGCACAAATACCTGCCCCAAGGGATTGAACCCGGCGCAGGCTATTGGTGAAATCAAGAAAATGATGGTTGCCCGCAAGGGGTGATCGCAACGCGATACGATAAGGGGTTTTTTATGCTATTACAGAGTTTTCCGTACCTTGAAACCGTCCTCTCCGGGGTGCTGGCCTTTATTCTGGGCTTTATCTGGTATCATCCGAAGGTATTGGGAAAGCGCTGGATCGAGGCGCGCGGAAAAACAATCGAGGATATGCGGCGCAAACCGTTTCCGGTGCTGGTCTCGTTTGTATTGTGGATGCTGGCGTCGTGTTTTTATTCCTTCCTGATTTTGATTATGGGGTTGGATGCGACGATGGCGCTGGTTCTGCTGTCCTGTCTGTTATGGGTGGCCTTTGCCATGCCGCCAACGGTGATGGGGGCGTTTTATACCGGATACCCCTTCAACGCCGTTGCCATCGATAGCGCCTATCAGCTCGGCGGGTATTACCTGTTTGCGCTTACGCATATGCTTATTAGCGTGGTGATGGGCAGTTAATCCTTCTTGTTCTTCAGTTCGTTTTTCAGGATGACACGCAGGTGCGGCTGGCCGCGCTCCCTTTCGTATTTTTCGTAATATTGCTGGTGATAATCCTCCGCTGGCCAGAAAACATCCGCCGGAACAACTTGGGTCACGATGGGGGCGGCATAGATTTTTTCTGCATTGATTCTGGCGATGGTTTCTTCCGCGATCCGTTTTTGTTCGTCATCATGATAGAATATGGCGGAGCGGTACTGCGTCCCTTCATCGACCCATTGCCGGTCAATCGTTGTCGGATTGTGCGCGTTGCGCAGAAAATGATCGGTCAGGGCCTGAAAATCGGTTTTGGCAGGGTCGTAGAAGATTTCCACCGCTTCGGCGTGTCCGGTTTTCCCGGTCGTGACCATATCATAGGCCGGATTGTCGACGGTGCCGCCCGTATATCCAGAGCGGGTGAAGACGACGCCTGGTTTATTGCGAAATTCACTTTCCAGACACCAGAAGCAGCCGCCGGCAAAGGTCGCTTTGGGAAGATTTTCAGGCATGATTTGCACCAGATCGGGGTTGTCGGGGAGACTTGTCACATCGACAGTCATCCGGATATTGCCGCCCGGACCAGCCGATGCAAACGCCGCCGCCAGAAGCACGGTGGCGGACAGAATTCCCAGAAAGCTTAGGCTTTTCATCATCGTGCCAATCCTTTACAAATGACCTAACGCTCAATCTGAAGAAAAAAAGGGGCATCAATATGGTGATGACCAGACAAGATCGCCGCTCCATCCTGTCCTGGTGTCTTTACGACTGGGGAAACTCCGCTTTTGCGACCGTCATCATCACCTTTGTCTTCAGCGTTTACTTTGCGCGTGTCATGGTCGGCGATGAAACGGCTGGGGCGGCGCAGTGGAGTGCGGCCATCGCCGTGTCTGGCGCAATCATCGCCGTTCTCAGCCCCTTTCTCGGCGCGATTGCCGATTATTACGGATCGCGCAAGCCATGGATATGGTTTTTTACGTTGATCTTCGCTGCCGCGACGGCATTTTTATATCTGGGCGAACCACAGGCCGGACCGCACAATATTCTGTTCGTTCTGGCGTTGCTGGTCCTTGCGAATACCGCTTTTGAAGTCGCGCTGGTTTTTAACAACGCGATGTTGCCGCAAATCGCGCCCCGGGATTATATCGGGCGGGTTTCGGGATGGGCGTGGGGGATGGGGTATGCGGGCGGACTTGTTTGCCTGATCCTTTCACTTGTCTGTCTGGTCGGAATCGGCGACAGGCCGCCGCTTGTTTCGTTGCCCACAGGCGCATCGGAAAATATCCGTGCCGTCGGGCCTCTGGTGGCGGTGTGGGTGATGATCTTCACCTTGCCGATGATGTTTTATACGAAGGATATGCCGCGCACATCCCTGCCGATGGCGAAGGCTGTCGGCCTTGGAATTCGCCAGTTGGGGGATACGTTGCTGACGATTCGCCATCACGGCAATATGGTCCGCTTCTTGATTAGCAGTGCCATTTACCGGGACGGATTGAATACGTTGTTCGCGGTCGGCGGTCTGTATGCCGCCGGAACGTTCGGCATGAGTTTTCAGGAGATCCTCTTTTTTGCAATCGGGCTGAATATTACTGCAGGTCTCGGGGCGGCGGGATTTGCCGGGATGGATGATCTGAAAGGATCGCGGCAGACGGTCATTTTATCGCTGTGCGGGTTGCTGTTTTCCGGTCTGGCGGTCCTGATGGTGCAGGACAAGATTTTGTTTATCGGTCTGGCCATGGTGATGGGGTTGTTCATCGGTCCGGTGCAGTCTGCCAGTCGTACGATGGCGGTGCGCCTTTCGCACCCCGATCATGTGGGGCAGACTTTCGGGCTTTATTCGCTGACCGGGCGGGTGGTGTCGTTTTTCGGGCCCGCGGCCTATGCGCTGGCGACCTATGTGTTTGACAGTCAGCGCGCCGGGATGGCGATGATCCTGCTTTTCTGGCTGGTCGGGTTGGTGATATTGTGGACCGTCAGGGAACAGGAAGAAGAGTAAGCTCATGTCTATGGATTTAAACCGCGATATCGAACAATCAGCCGCCCGCGTGCGGGAGGCTTTGAAGGGGCTGGAACCGAAGATCGCCATTGTTCTCGGCTCCGGCCTTGGCGATCTGGCGGATCGGGTTGAAGATGCCACCCAGATTTCCTATGCCGATTTACCGGGCTTCCCGCGCCCCGGGGTTCACGGACATGCCGGGGTTCTGGTTTCCGGAACGATTGAGGGTGTCCCGGTGATCTTCCTGAAAGGGAGAGTGCATTTTTATGAAGGCGGCGATGCCGGGCCGCTGAAGGTCATGATTCGGACGTTGAAAACCGTCGGGATTGATACGATCTTTCTCAGCAATGCAGCCGGATCGTTGCGGCCCGAGGCCCCGGCGGGAAATCTGATCGCGATTGCCGACCACATCAATATTTCCGGCATCAATCCGCTGACGGGACCTAATGACGACGACTGGGGCCCCCGTTTTGTGCCGATGGGGGATGCGTGGGACAAAGATCTGCGCGCCATGTTGATGCAGGCGGCGCGTACGCTCGATATTCCACTGATCGAAGGGGTTTATGCATGGCTTCACGGGCCGACATTCGAAACTCCGGCGGAAATACGCATGGTCAGGTCTTTGGGCGCTGACAGCGTTGGTATGTCGACGGTTCCGGATTGCATCATTGCAAGGCATTGCGGAATGAAAGTGGTCGGGTGTTCAGCCATTACCAATATGGGGGAAGGTCTGAGCGATGAAAACATCTCGCATGAACAAACGATCGAACAGGCCGCCATTGCCGGAGAAAAATTGTCACGCATCGTCGTCCGGTTTTTGCAGGACTGGCATCGGGGGGTTTGAGTGGTTGCCATTCGTAAACTGATTTCTCCTAATTTCAATGATCGCGCCGGGGGTGTGACGCCGAGCATTCTGGTGTTGCATTATACAGGAACGGACGGGGCGGATGAGGCCGAAGAATATTATATGAACATCAGAATCGATCCCGGTGCCGGACAGATCAGCCCGCATTACATGATCGATTACGACGGTAGGATCACGCAATTCGTCGATGAGGAAAAGCGCGCCTGGCATGCCGGGCAGTCGTGGTGGGACGGTAAAGACGATATCAACAGCCATTCCATCGGCATTGAACTGGTCAACCCCGGGCATGAACGGGTTTATACACCCTTCACCGGCGCACAAATGGATGCCCTTGCGGAACTGGCCCATGATATTCTGGGCCGCCATGCGATCCCGGCCTGCAACATTGTCGGCCATTCCGATATTTCCCCGGCGACCAGCCGGAAGAAACCCGATCCCGGAGAAAAGCTGGATTGGGCATGGCTGGCGATGCGGGGCATCGGCTTGTTCCCCGTGCCGGAAACATCCGATTTTGATGCTGCAGACAGGCTTTACACCGATGCCGCAAGCCTGCGGCGGGGATTGAACGCCTATGGCTATGATTCGCGCGTGAGCGACGCGGAGGCGGTTTCCGCTTTCCAGCGCCATTTTCAGGCCGACGCCCATCATAATGGGTCTGCGGGCGTTCCCGACCGGGACACAGCGGCGCGGCTGCACTGGTTGCTGAACCGGAAGAATGGTTTTAAGGCTTGATCTTCGTATGCGAAACCGCCATGTTATCCCCGTTCAGAAAGACGGATGGCCGCTCCTCGGTGTTTCATCACAGAGGGGAGGAAAGTCCGGGCTTCACGGAAACACGGTGCCGGGTAACGCCCGGGCGGAGCGATCCGACGGAAAGTGCAACAGAAAATAAACCGCCGATGGCCGTCTCAGGACGGATCAGGTAAGGGCGAAACGGTGCGGTAAGAGCGCACCGCGGACCTGGCAACAGGGACGGCATGGCAAACCCCACCGGAAGCAAGACCGAATAGGGGCCGCATATGGGGTGTTTCCGCCTCGTGGTCCGGGTTGGTTGCTTGAGGTGTCTGGTAACAGGCATCCCAGATGAATGGTCATCATTCCGGCTTCGGCTGGATACAGAACCCGGCTTACAGTCTTTCTGGATTACTATTTTGGGATATCCCGGAAATGTGAAAGGCCGCCTGCGAAACAGGCGGCCTTTCTTTCCCGGTTTTTAGCGTTCCCAGCGTTTTTGTTTTTATTCAGCCCTGCCACAGGTTTCCCCGTCAGGACCGGACCGCTAGCCCCAGAGTTTCTGGTAGATTTCGACCGCTTGGTCGAGTCTGGACATCTGGCTGGCCGAATGCAGGATTGTCCCTACATACAGACCGCCATTGATGGACAGCACCAGAAGCAGAATGATTGCCAACATCGTTTTTCTCCCCACACACAACACACATCGGTTTTTTTCTTCACACACAGTTCCTTTGCAGGAACGATTATGTTTTACCATAACATTTAGAGGGGCGCAAGCAAATTGTGGTGCAAAATCAATGCTTTAGTAAAACAAAAGTTTAACTTATGAAAAAAACAAGTATAAAAAATGTGTTTGCGGATTTCTATGGTTTTCATAAGGATGAAAGAATCAAATTTTGAAGACGATAATACTGAAATTTTATTTCGTTTTATCTCTTGCGGCGGGCGAGCCGCGTTTTCCTTCCGGCAGAGATGTTTGCAAGGGGCGGGACAGCGCGTTTCATCTGGGGAAAACCCGTGCTGTGTGCGGGGGATTGATTGACCGGAGGAATCCCGGCGCGTTATGCTTTCTCTATGGTTTCCGTTGTTCCTTTAGGACATGTGGGGATCACCTGCCAAACGATCATTCGATCCATCAACCCGATTTTATGGAAGACAGCATGCAAGGGCTTTGCCTTTCATGACGGTTTTCCGGCGTGTCTTTTCCCATGTCGCAATCTGCGTCACCCATTCCGCATGTTCCCGTGATGCTCGGCCCGGTGCTGACGCATCTGGACCCGCGTGACGGAGAAACCTATGTTGACGGCACATTCGGTGCCGGGGGATATAGCCGCGCTATTCTTGATCGGGCGGATTGTTGTGTCATCGCCATCGATCGTGACCCGGAAGCGCATTCCCGGGCGGCGGCGTGGCGCGATGTTTACGGGGAACGGTTGCGTTTGCGACACGGAAATTTCGGGGATGTCGCAACGCTGGTGGATGAAAAGGTGCAGGGCTTTGTGCTGGATATCGGCGTTTCGTCGATGCAGCTTGACCAGGCGGAACGAGGATTTTCCTTCCGTCATGACGGGCCGCTCGATATGCGCATGGACCCGACGACCGGGGAAAGTGCCGCCGATTTCGTCAATACCTTGCCTGAAAAAGATCTGGCTGATCTGATTTACCGCTATGGAGAGGAGCGTCATTCGCGCCGTATTGCCAAGGCGATCATTGATGCGCGGGCCGGAAAGCCCCTGAGCAGCACCGGGGAACTGGCATCGGTCGTCCGCAGCGTTTTGCCGCGTAAAAAACAGGACGATACAGATCCCGCGACGCGCACCTTTCAGGCATTGCGCATTGCCGTGAACGATGAACTGGGCGCATTGGAACAGGCGCTCGAAGGCGCAGAGTATATTTTGGCCGAGGGCGGGCGTCTGGTGGTGGTGACCTTTCATTCTCTGGAAGACAGGATTGTAAAGAATTTTTTCAAGGCGCGTTCCGGCGATGTTCCGTTGCCATCGCGTCACCTGCCGATGGCGACGGACGCAGGGCCGGGACCGACCTTTCGGCTGGAGCCCAAAAAGGCCATCCTGCCGGAGGATGAGGAAATACGGCGCAATCCGCGTGCGCGTTCGGCAAAATTGCGCTGTGCCGTTCGTACTGCGGCAATGCCGTGGCCGGCAAGGAAAGGCGGGGGGCAGTGGTGAAAATCCGTATCTCTTCCATCCTGATATTGTGTATCGCCGGTGTCGCCGGACTTGTCCTGTTCCAGACCAGCCAGAACGTGCAACGGGCGGAAGGCCAGTTGCACGATGTCCGGGAAGCGCTGGTGAAGGAACGCGAAACGGTGCGGGTTTTGGAAACGGAATGGGATTATCTGAACCGCCCGGACCGCATCGAAGAGCTGGCGCAGCAACATTTGAAAATGCGCCGCCCCGATCTGGAGGCGCTGGTCAGCAACAGCCGTGGTGTACCGGTGCCGGGGGCGATGGTAATTCCGCGCCGGAAACCGGTGCTTGTGGCTCAGCCTGCCGCAGGTGCTGCCAAAGCGGGAGGCAATGTGTCGTCTAGCACGCCAGAATCCGGGGTCTTGCCGATGCCTGCGCCCGTCACCAATGATACGCGCCGCGCTTTTGATGATCTTTTGAACCGGATGACGATGCAGGAACCATCTGCCGGGGGGGCGCCATGAGTTTGCCACCCCTGTTCCGCAGGCCATCTGAAAAACTGATCGGTGTACGTCGGTCTGCGCTCGAGATTGCGCGCGGGCGTCTGGTGTTCATGGGGATATGCTTCGCCTTCGTTTATATTCTGGTAGCGGCGCGCGTGATGGACTTGACCGTCATTCAGGGAGAATTGCCGCGTCTGGCAAAGACGCAGTCCGGTGAAATCTCCTTTGACGGACCTGCCGTACAAAAGACCCTGCGTGCCGATATTGTCGATCGCAATGGTGTTTTGCTGGCGCGGTCGCTTGAAACAGCGGCGCTGGTGGCCGACCCGGCGCTGATTACAGAACCGGAAAAAGTTGCGGGAGACATTGTTGGAATCTTGCCGGAACTTAAATACGGCGACGTATTGAAGAAATTGCAGCAGACCAATAAGGAAAACAGGAAGCTGCGTTCTGTCCTGATAAAGCGTAATCTGACGCCAAACGATCAGTACAAGCTCCTTCTCCTCGGGCATCCGGGCCTGAACTTTTCCAAAGAAGAACGGCGAATTTACCCGCAAGGGTCGCTGACAGCGCATATGGTCGGTTATACCGATGTCGACGGCAAGGGCCAGGCCGGGATAGAGCGCAGCATGAATGACACGCTGGCGACCGGACGCGGTGCAATTCGGTCGACGCTTGATATTCGGCTGCAACATGTCGTGCGCCGGGAGCTCAGCCGCGCCATAAAAGATTTTAATGCCATCGGCGGTGTTGGCGTCATTATGGATGTGCATTCCGGTGAAATTCTGGCCGCCGTGTCCGCGCCGGATTTTGATCCCCACGCCATTACCGAAAAAGATATTCCCGCCTTGTTCAATCGCCTGACGCTGGGCGTGTATGAAATGGGATCGACATTCAAAATTTTTTCAACGGCGGCATATCTTGAAATCAAGAACCCGCCCATCGGTCAGAGTTTCGATGCCAGGGAACCGATACAAATGGGACGGTTTTCGATCAGGGATTTTCATCCGGAGAAGCGTTATTTGACCATTCCGGAAATTTTCATGGTGTCGTCAAATATTGGCGCTGCACGCATGGGGGAGGCCATCGGTGCGGCGGCGTTGCGGGATTTTTATCATGATTTGGGCCTGCTTGATCCGGTACAGGTGGAAATTTCAGAGATTTCAAAACCGCTCGTGCCCAATCCGTGGCGGGATATTCATACAATGACGGCATCTTACGGCCACGGCCTTGCGGTGACGCCACTGCAAACGCTGGCGGCAGCGGCAACGGTGGTAAATGGCGGCTTGTTGGTGCATCCGACACTGGTTATTCAGGATTTGCCCGAAAAAAACGGACGTAAAAACAAAAAAGAATCCAATATCAGGGTCTTGTCGGCGCAGACATCACATCGCATGCGGCAATTGATGCGTCTGGTGGTGGCGGAAGGCACAGCGAAAAGCGCTGATGTTGAAGGGTTTCAGGTTGGCGGCAAAACCGGGACAGCGCAAAAAACGGGGGGCGGTCGCGGTTATGACGGCACAAAGCGTCTGTCGTCTTTCATCGGGGTTTTTCCGATGGGTGCGCCGCGTTATGCGGTCATGATTATGGTGGACGAACCCGTCGGCAACAAGGCCAGTTATGGCTATGCGACGGGAGGCTGGGTTGCGGCCCCGGCGGTCGGGCGCATCGTTGCTGCGATGGCTCCGGTTCTGGGGTTGGTCCCGCGAGATATCGCGCCGGAACAGGATTTGTCCGCGCCGCTGATGCCCTATGTGAGAACGAAGGAGGGACGGCACCTTGCTTCTGTCTCAACTGAGTAATCGTCCCGCCGGGGTGGTGGACCCGGAAATCAGGGGGCTTGGCGCCGACAGCAGGAATGTCGCGGCGGGCTGGCTTTTTGCCGCGTTGCCGGGTGTACACCGTGACGGCAGGAATTTCATTGCCGATGCCGTGCGCAACGGCGCGGTGGCGGTGCTGGTTCCCAAAGGCACAAATATTCACGAAGATGTTGCGGTGATTGAATCCGATCATCCTCATCACGATTTGAGTCTGATGGCGGCGCGGTTTTACGGGCGGCAACCGGAGCACATCGTTGCGGTCACCGGGACCAATGGAAAAACATCGACGGTGCATTTCACGCAACAGCTCTGGTCCGCGTTCCATCTGCCATCGGCCAGTCTCGGGACGCTGGGTGTACGCGGGAAGGTCACGCAGTCGGGGTCGATGACGACACCGGATACGGTTGTGCTTCATGCAATGCTGGCTGATCTGGACACTGCGGGGGTAACGCATCTGGCGATGGAGGCATCGTCGCACGGGTTGCAGCAATCCCGCCTTGACGGAGTCAGGATGCAGGCGGCAGGATTTACCAACCTGACCCGCGATCACCTCGATTACCATCCCGATATGCAATCCTATTTTCAGGCCAAGGCGCGGCTGTTCGCGGAAGTTCTGCCGTCGGGCGGGGTCGGGGTGTTGAACGCAGACGTTCCGGAATGCGTGCCGTTGCGGCATATCTGTGCGGATCGCGGTATTCGGGTCTGCGATTACGGTCAGGCCGCAAAAGAATTGTGTTTGCAGCGCCACACGCCATTGCCGCACGGGCAGGAAATTGTCATCGAGGTGATGGGGAATCGCCATACGCTGGTGCTGCCGCTGGTGGGGGCATTTATGGCGATGAATGCGCTTTGCGCGCTCGGTCTGGCCATGGCAACAACGGATAATGCCATTGACCCGCAATTTCTGGAGCGGGTGGAAGGTGCACCGGGGCGATTGCAACTGGTCTCAGATCGATCCGAAAATGGCGCTGTCTATGTCGATTATGCTCATACGCCCGATGCCTTGCAAAATATCCTTTCCGCCCTGCGCCCGCATACGAGAGGGCGTTTGATGTGTCTTTTTGGTTGCGGCGGCGACCGGGACCCCGGCAAGCGTCCGATCATGGGGCGCATTGCTGCGGATATGGCCGATATTGTGATTGTCACCGACGACAATCCGCGCAGCGAAGATCCGGCCCTGATCCGCAAGGCGATTTGCGCCGGGGCGATACGGGACGTTCTCGAGATACCGGGGCGGCGCGATGCCATATATCAGGCGGTTGCGCGGATGCAGGCGGGAGATGTTCTGGTTCTGGCCGGAAAAGGCCATGAGCAGGGGCAGATTTTCGCCGACCATGTCGAACCGTTCGACGATGTAAAAGAAGCAAGGAATGCGATGAAATGAAATATTTGTTTAAGAGGACAATTTGAATGAACGACAAGGGATCACCCAATATGATCTGGAGTGCGGCGGAAGCCGCCAGGGCAACGGGAGGGCGCAGCCAGAGTGACTGGACGGCGACGGGCCTGTCGATCGATACGCGGACGATCAGGCCGGGCGATTTGTTCATTGCCCTGAAAGGGGACAGGCTGGACGGTCACGATTATGTCGGCGAGGCTCTGGCCAGAGGCGCTGGCGCGGCAATGGTCAATCATGTTCCTGCCGGTGTAAAACCGGATGCGCCGCTTTTGCTGGTTTCAGATACCTTTGCGGCCCTGCAGGCTCTCGGTCATGCCGGGCGTCATCGTAGCCACGCAAAAATCATTGCCGTGACCGGGTCCGTTGGCAAAACGGGCACCAAGGAAATGCTGGCGCAGGCGTTTGCGGCACTGGGGCAAACGCACGCCAGCAAGGGTAGTTTTAACAACCACTGGGGCGTTCCTTTCTCTCTGGCGTCAATGCATGCTGGTTGCGATTACGGCATATTTGAAATTGGCATGAATCATTCCGGTGAAATTGCACCATTGAGCGGCATGGTCCGTCCGGATGTGGCGATTATTACAACCGTGGAACCCGTGCATCTTGAGAATTTTGCGTCTGTAGAGGCAATCGCCGATGCCAAGGCGGAGATTTTTGAAGGGCTTTCCCCTGCCGGAACAGCAATTATCAATCATGACAACCCGCATTACGCCCGCTTGCTGGCGGCAGCACGGACCAAAGGCGTGAATACACTCAGTTTCGGGGAAAGTGACGGGGCGGATGCGCGGCTGGAGGAATGTCTTCTAGCGTCCAATGGTTCGCGAATCCGGGCGAAGATCATGGATGAAGATGTCTCCTTTACCCTGCAAATTCCCGGGAAGCATATTGCCCTGAATGCCCTGTCGGTTTTGCTGGCCGTCAAGGCGGTGCATGGAAATCTGAAACCCGCGGTTGCCGCGCTTGAGAAAATCCAGCCGGTGGCGGGGCGTGGCAGCCGGGAAATGCTTGATATTGGGGATAAAAACAATCCGGTGGTTCTGATCGACGAGAGCTATAACGCCTCCCCCGTGGCGATGCGGGCGGCGTTCCGGGTTCTGGCGCTGGTCGATCCCGGACGCGGTGGCCGCAGAATTGCCATACTTGGGGATATGCTGGAACTAGGCGCGGATGGTCCGCGCCTGCATGCGGAACTGGCGATGCCGTTGCAGGCTGCAAATGTATCACTAGTCTATACTTGCGGGCCGCTGATGAAAAATCTGCATGATGCGTTGCCGCCGCAAAATCGCGGGAATCATGAAAATACCAGCAACGATCTCGCCCGGATCGTGCCGGATGTTCTGGTGCCGGGCGATGTGGTCATGGTAAAGGGGTCGCATGGCAGCCGCATGGACCTTGTCGTCGAGGCCATGCGAAAATTGCCGGGCCGGAAAAAGGGGGACCCAACAAGTGCTTTATAACCTGCTTGCGCCACTCAGCGACGATTTTATCGTTTTCAACCTGTTCCGTTACCTGACCTTCAGGACCGGCGCGGCAATCATGACGGCTCTGGTGATCTGTTTTATTCTCGGGCCAGGCATGATCCGCTGGCTGAAATCGAAACAGGCCGAAGGCCAGCCGATTCGCGCCGATGGTCCGGAAACACATTTCAAAAAAGCCGGAACGCCGACCATGGGCGGGCTGATGATTCTTGTCAGTGTTGTCGCCAGTACATTGTTATGGGCAGATCTGGCCAATCCGTTTATCTGGATTTCCCTGCTGGTCATGGTCGGGTTCGGCGTTTTGGGTTTTGTAGATGATTACACCAAGCTGACGCGCAGGAACACCAAGGGCGTTTCAGCAAGAATGAAGCTGGCGATGCAGATTATCGTGGCGTTGGCAGCGACGCTGGCGATCATGCATTTCCTGCCTGAAAACATGTCCAGTCACGTTGCGATTCCCTTTTTCAAGAGTCTGTTTATCAACCTGTCGTGGTTCTTTATTCCCTGGGCGATCATCGTCATGATCGGGGCATCGAATGCGGTCAACCTGACCGATGGGCTGGACGGGCTGGCGATTGTACCCGTGGCGATTGTGGCAGCGTGTTTTGGCCTGTTCAGTTACGTTGTCGGGAATGCCATGTTTGCCAATTATCTGCAAATCCCCTTCGTTCCGGGAACGGGGGAGCTGGCGATTTTATGCGGGGCTTTGGTCGGCGCGGCGATGGGATTTTTATGGTATAACACGCCGCCAGCCATGGTTTTTATGGGCGATACGGGATCTCTGGCAATGGGCGGCGTGTTGGGCACGATTGCGGTGATTACCAAGCATGAACTGGTTCTGGCGATTGTCGGCGGTTTGTTCGTTTTGGAAACGGTATCGGTCATTGTGCAGGTCGCATCGTTCAAGCTGACCGGAAAGCGTGTGTTTCGTATGGCACCATTGCATCACCATTTTGAAAAGAAAGGCTGGTCTGAGCCGACCGTCGTAATCCGTTTCTGGATTATCGCGATGATTCTGGCGCTGATCGGGTTATCGACATTGAAGCTGCGATGATTGATCTGAAACCGTATGTGCAGAGTTTGGCAGGAAAGCCTGTGGCCGTTTTTGGGCTCGGGCTGTCCGGCATGGCTTGTGTGCGCGCTCTGGTCGCAGCGGGTGCGGTCGTTCATGTCTGGGACGATGATGAGGTGCGGCGCAAGGCGGCAGAACAGTTAGGTGCTGCGATAAACAATCTGTCGGCGCTCGATGGCTATGCTTTTTTATTGCTGTCGCCGGGAATTCCACTGCATCACCCGGCGCCGCATCCGGTGGTGGAGCGGGCGAGAGCGGCGGAGATCCCGATTATCGGCGATATTGAATTGTTACACCGTGCCGGACATGGATTAAAGACGATCGGCGTGACCGGAACCAATGGCAAATCGACAACGACCGCGCTGATCGGCCATATACTGGCGCGCGCGGGGTTAAGGCCCGCCATTGGCGGGAATATCGGCACAGCCGTCATGGAGATGAATCTGGCCGGGGCCGGAATTATTGTGCTGGAGCTGTCATCCTATCAACTGGATTTGTGCGATACATTTGCACCGGATATTGCCATTCATCTGAATCTGACCCCGGACCATATCGACCGTCATGGCGATTTAAACGGTTACATCAATGCAAAGATGCGGATATTCCGGGGTGCAGGTGATGCGGTGATCGGTATGGATGATGATTCGTCAAAGGCAATGGCGGAACTTGTGCAAAAATCAGGGCAACGTATCGTTTACGGCATTTCCACCGCTGAAAAAATCCGGCGCGGGGCCTATGTCAGAGAAGGAAAGATTCACGATACAATGCAGGAACAGGATGATGTCGTCGGAAATTTAACCGGATGCGCAAATTTGCAAGGCATTCACAATCATCAAAATGCTGCTGCGGCGTATGTTGCCTGCCGTCTTGTGGCGGTAAAGCCGGAAACCGTTTTTGCGGGCATGGGGACGTATCCCGGTCTGCCGCACCGCATGTTTACGGTGCGTACGCTGAACGGCGTTGCCTATGTCAATGACAGCAAGGCCACCAATGCTGATGCCGCCGGAAAGGCGTTGGCCTGCTACCGCAATATTTACTGGATTCTCGGCGGGAAGCCGAAGGCCGGAGGTCTGAGCGGGCTGGAGCCGCTTATGGACCGGGTGCGTCATGCCTTTGTCATCGGGGAGGCAGCGGAAGATTTTTCTGCGTGGCTGAAGAACAACGGTGTTCCGGTCCGTTCCTGTGGTACGCTGGAGCGTGCGGTGGCCGATGCGCATCTTTTGGCGCAGGGTGATCGCGGCCAGCCCGGCGGGGCGGAGGTCGTTCTGCTGTCTCCAGCCTGCGCTTCTTTCGATCAGTTCCGGTCGTTCGAACATCGGGGTGATGTGTTTGCGGATATTGTCCTCAGGCTGGAGGAAAATACGATGAGGGAGGCGGCACGATGAATACCAGGATGTTTTCGCGTACCGACAGGACAATCTGGGGGCGCTGGTGGTGGACTATTGACCGGACTTTGCTGGCGGCAGCGTTGATACTGGTTTTTTTCGGGATTTTTCTGGTTGCTGCGGCCAGCCCTCCGGTCGCGGTACGGATTGGCCTGAACGAGTATCATTTTGTAATCCGCCATTTGATCGTTCTGGTTCCGGCCCTGCTGGGTATGGTGGCGATTTCCCTTTTCAGCCTGCGCAATCTATGGCGCATGGCAACCATCGTCCTCGGCCTCGGTTTGTTGGGCATGGTTCTGGTTCTGTTTATCGGCACTGAAATTAAAGGTGCGCAACGATGGATTCCCCTGTTCGGATTTTCGATACAGCCGAGTGAATTTGTAAAACCCGCCTTCGCTGTAGTGGCCGCGTGGCTGATCGCCCGCCAGAAGGACAGGCCCGGTTTTCCCGGCTATATGGTGACAGGCGCGATTTTTCTGCTTGTGATATCGCTGTTGTTGTTGCAGCCCGATATGGGAATGACTCTGGTCACGTTTTCCATTCTCTGCGCCCAGATTTTTCTGGCCGGATTGCCGATGGGAATCGTTGCGGTAACGTTTCTGGGCGGCATCGCAGCAGTCGGATTCGGTTACATCGCGCTTGACCATGTGCGCAGCCGTATTGACCGATTTTTAAATCCGGAAAGCGGGGATACGTTTCAGGTTGATCGTGCGCTGGAAGCTTTCCGGAACGGTGGCCTGTTCGGGACCGGGCCGGGGCAGGGAACTGTAAAGCTGTCGATTCCCGATGCCCATTCGGACTTTATTTTTGCGGTTGCAGGCGAGGAGCTGGGGTTTGTTTTTCTGGCCATTTTGCTGGCGGCGCTGGCCTTCATCATCCTGCGCGGTCTGAACAGGGTCATGGACAGTGATAATATGTTCGTTATTCTGGCGACTGGCGGGTTGTTGATGATGTTCGGGATACAGGCACTCGTCCATATCGGATCGAACGTGCATCTCATCCCGACCAAGGGAATGACTCTGCCGTTTATCAGTTATGGCGGATCTTCTCTGCTGGCGACATCGTTCACGGTCGGGATGATTCTGGCGCTGACGCGCAGGCATCCGAAAGTGTCGGTTTCACGCAGCAGCCTTTCGTCGCGTCCAGCCATGGCAGCGCAGCTTTAGAATACAGGGTAGCGGGTATGCATGAACATAATACGGATAAACTGGTTCTAATCAGCGCAGGCGGCACCGGGGGGCATATGTTCCCGGCGGCGGCGTTGGCGCAGGATTTGCTGTCACGGGGTTTCCGCGTTGAACTGGTCACGGACCCGCGTGGAAAAAGATTCACAGAAAGCTTCGGTACAATTCCAATCACGGTCATTCAGGCCGGAACGCTGGGGTCTGGCTTGCTGGGAAAAATCAGCGGTGTCGGCGGGCTTGCCATGGGTATCGTCCAGAGCCTGCGTCTGCTTGATCGCCTGAAGCCCTCTGTCGTGATCGGGTTTGGCGGGTATCCGTCTTTTCCGGCGGTTTATGCGGCGCAGCGTAAAAAAATTCCGACGATCATTCACGAACAAAACGCCATCCTTGGCCGGGCCAATTCCGCATTGGCACCGCGTGCGGATCGTATTGCATTGTCCATGTCGCATATCCACGGGCTGGACGCGGACGATGTGCCGCGCGCAACGGTGACAGGAAATCCGATCCGGGAAGAAATTGCCGCGCTCTATTCGCGCCCCTATCC
Source organism: uncultured Micavibrio sp. (assembly GCA_964400125.1). Lineage (GTDB taxonomy): Bacteria > Pseudomonadota > Alphaproteobacteria > Micavibrionales > Micavibrionaceae > Micavibrio. The sequence continues at coordinate 160,432 of CAYNSR010000004.1, forward strand.
GACCGTGCAGCCGGACGGGGTGCTGCGGATTTTGATTATGGGCGGGTCTCTCGGGGCGCATGTTTTTTCGGATATTGTGCCAAAGGCTCTGGCAAAATTAGCTCCCGAACACCGCGCCAGACTGAATATCGTGCAGCAATGCCGCGCGGATGATCTTGATGCCGTGCGCAAGGCCTATGAGGCCGCCGGAATTCAATGCGATTTGCACCAGTTTATCAACAACGTGCCGGAACAACTGGCGCAGGCGCATCTGGTGATTGCCCGGTCCGGGGCCAGCACGGTGGCAGAAGTCACCACGGCGGGCCGTCCGGCGATCTTTGTGCCCTATCCGCACCATGAGGACCAGCAGCAAAAAATCAATGCCGACACTGTCGCCGATGTGGGCGGTGCGTGGGTAATGACGCAAAACGGTTTTACCGAGGAGGCCGTTTTAGCGCGGGTGGAAACGTTCCTGCAAAACCCGGAAGTCCTGTTCCGTGCGGCCGAAAACGCCCGCAGCATGGGACGCCCGGACGCGGCGCGCCGTCTGGGCAATCTGGTCACGGCGATTGCCAGCGGATGGGACCGCAATACGGGCCGCGCCGTCGATCCGGTCATTGCCCAGGATTAGAGTGCGCCACGCCCAAGAGAATTTTATGCGGCCTGTTTTTTCTTCGCCTGCGTATGGGTCCGGGTCCATTCTTCCAGCTTGTCGATAAAACTCTGCAGGAAGGCACCGGTTTTTTCATTGGCGATATTGCCGTCGGGATCGACCATGTCATCCTTCCATGTCAGGTAGACTTCCGGTTGGCCCATCGTCGGCATATCGAGGAAGCCGGCCGTGATGCTGCGCAGGTGGTTTTGCGCCACTGCCGTTCCGGCGGCACCCGGCGATGTGCCGCAGATTGCAGCGGGTTTTCCGGCAAAAGAACTCTGGCCATAGGGGCGTGAGGCCCAGTCAATTGCGTTTTTCAAAACGCCGGGAATAGAACGGTTGTATTCAGGCGTTACGAACAGAACGGCATCGGCGCTTTCGATCTGCTGCTTGATGCGCGCGACGGGCGCGGGCAGGGGCGATTCATTGTCCTGATTGAACAGGGGCAAATCGCCGATTTCAACATAGGAAAAACGCATTTTTCCAGCGGCGCGTTTTTCCAGTGCCTGCGCCAGTTTGCGATTAAAAGAATCTTTGCGGAGGCTTCCTATTATCACGGCAATATTCATCATCACGGATATCCTTTGTCCAGAGGGGCATGGGTGTTTTCGTTCAAAGAGAATATACCGAAAACGGCAAAGGAAAAGCCCGCAGGGAAAATCCTCCGCAAGGCGGCGAGATTATGACATTCTTCGCTTGCATGCGGCGCGGCTTTGCTGCAAAACCATGGGGAAAGGAACTATAGCCATGCCTCGTTTTCCCCTTGATATCGGGACGTTACATTTTATCGGCATTGGCGGCATCGGCATGTCCGGGATTGCCGAGGTGCTGCACGATCTGGGCTATGCGGTACAGGGGTCCGACATGGCCGAAAACGGCAATGTCCTGCGCCTGAAATCAAAGGGAATCAAAATCGGTATCGGCCATGCGCCGGAAAATCTTGTCACGGCGGACGGTGTTTTGCCTGCCGTCGTTATTATTTCGTCAGCGGTCAAGGCGGATAACCCCGAACTTTCTACAGCCCGCGACCAGCAATTGCCCATCGTGCGCCGTGCCGAGATGCTGGCAGAACTGATGCGTCTGAAATGGGCAATCGCCATCGGCGGGACTCACGGCAAAACAACGACGACGTCGATGGTTGGAACCATGCTGGAAGAGGGGCAATTCGACCCGACCGTCATCAACGGTGGAATCGTCAACGCCTACGGAACCAATACCCGCCTTGGCCGCAGTGAATGGATGGTCGTCGAAGCGGATGAAAGTGACGGTACTTTTACGCGCCTGCCCGCCACGATTGTCGTTGTCACCAATATGGATCCTGAACATATGGAGCATTACGGCGATTTCGACGGGGTGCGCACAGCGTATCGGCAATATGTCGAAAATATCCCGTTTTACGGTTTCGCGGCCTTGTGTCTCGATCATCCGGAAGTGCAGTCTTTAGTTGCCGAAATCACGGACCGCCGTGTTATTACCTACGGGTTTAACCCGCAGGCCGATGTGCGGGCGGATAATGTCACCTTCAAGGGCGGAATCGCGACATTCGATGTCAGTTTTGCACCGTGGCTTTGTGAAAGCGGGGAAGATGTCATCAGCGATATGAAACTGCCGATGCTCGGCATGCACAATGTACAAAACGCGCTCGCCGCCCTGACTATCGGCCACAAGCTGGGTATGCCTGCCAGCGTGATGAAGCGGGCGCTGGAAAAATTCACGGGCGTCAAGCGGCGGTTTACCCGCACCGGGGAAATCAACGGCGTCACGGTGATCGATGATTACGGCCATCACCCGGTTGAAATTGCGGCTGTGTTGAAGGCCGGGCGCATGGCGGTTGAAGACACAGGCGGAAAAATCATTGCCGTTTTCCAGCCGCATCGGTATTCGCGTCTGGACAGCCTGTTCGATCAGTTCTGCACCTGCTTCAACGAAGCGGAGCATGTGATCGTTGCTGATGTCTATGCCGCCGGGGAGGCCCCGATACCTGGGGCCGACAAGAAGCATCTGGTGGATGGAATCAAGCGCCACGGTCACCGCCATGTGGAAGCCATGACCAGCCCCGAGGATTTGCCAGGGATGGTCATGAAGCTGGCCAAGCCGGGAGATTATGTGATCTGCCTTGGCGCCGGAAATATCACGCAATGGGCTTATGCGTTGCCGGGGCAACTGGATTCATTGCGGGATGACAAGAAAAAGGCGCGGGCCTGATCCTGTCCGGCCCGATGGTGTGAAATCCCTCATGCAAAATACACTCCCCCATATTGGCCGTCTTCCCCCCGTGCGCGGGCGCTATACGGAAAACGCCCCCCTCGGCGAGGTTGGCTGGTTTCGTTGTGGCGGGCGGGCGGATGTTCTTTTCAAACCCGCCGATGAGGATGATCTGGCATCGTTTCTGTCCCAATGTCCGGCAGAAATTCCGGTGCAGGTTTTTGGGGTATTGTCGAACACCATTATTCGTGACAATGGCATACGCGGAGTCGTGATCCGCCTGGGGCGTGAATTCGCCGGGATTGAAACGGACGGTTTGCAGGTGCGCGCCGGGGCGGCGGCGCTGGACGGCAATGTTGCCATGGCGGCGGCGCAGGCAGGCATTGCCGGGCTGGAATATCTCTCCGGCGTACCGGGGACGATCGGCGGGGCGTTGAGGATGAATGCCGGGGCCTATGGCACGGAAACCGCAGATGTTTTGGTCGAGGCACAGGCGCTGGACCGTCATGGAAATCTTCACCGCATGACCCCGGCGCAGATGGGCATGTCCTATCGTCATATAGATGTTCCGGAAGATTTTATTTTCACGCAAGGTCTGTTCGCCGGGCGGGCGGGTGATTCGGAAACGATCCGGACGCAGATTGCCGCTATCAAGGAAAAACGCGCCGCGACCCAGCCGATCCGGGAAAAAACCGGCGGCTCGACCTTCGCCAACCCGTCTCCTGCGGATCTGGCAGCGGCCGGGTTGCCGGAAGGGACCAAAACATGGCAACTGATCGACCGGGCAGGCGGGCGCGGCTTGCGGGTCGGCGGGGCGATGATGTCGGATCTGCACGCCAATTTCATGATCAATACCGGAGCCGCCACCGCGACCGATCTCGAGGCGCTGGGCGAGGAGATCATCCGCCGGGTGCAGGAAGAATGCGGCATTACTTTGCGCTGGGAAATCAGGCGTATCGGCGAGACTTTGCAAGCGTGCCAATAAGCCTTACAATTGCCGTGTCACCTTGACGCCAAAGGGGAGGAAAATCATGGTTAAGCGTGTTGCGCTTCTGGTAGGGGGATGGTCTTCGGAGCGGGAGGTTTCGCTGATGAAGGGGAAGCATCTCGAAAATGCCCTGAAAGAGGGCGGCTATGATGTCAAGGTCATTGATGTCACGCGCGATTTACAAAAACTTGTCGATGATCTGACGCCCCGGCCCGATGTTGTTTTCAACAATCTTTACGGGCGCGGCGGGGAAGACGGCACGATTCAGGCTGTGCTGGAAGTTTTGCAACTTCCCTACACGCATTCCGGTGTGGCGGCTTCCGCTATCGGCATGGATAAAACCCAGACCAAAATCATAGCCGCTTCCGTCGGTGTTCGTGTGGCTGAAGGCAAGGTGGCCGCCAAGGCGGATGTTTTGGCCGAAACCGTTATGCCCCGTCCCTATGTTGTGAAACCGGTCAATGAAGGGTCGAGCGTCGGCATTCGTATTATTCTGGAAGGTGACAACCAAAGGCCGATTGATGAAGCGAGTTGGACCTTCGGCGAAAATGTTCTGGTTGAAAAATATGTGCCGGGGCGCGAGGTGCATGTGACCGTTCTGGATGGCAAGGCCCTCACCACCACGGAAATTCTTTTCCCGGGCCGTTTCTTTGATTATGACGCCAAGTACAGCGACAAACGCACCGAACTGGTTACACCGGCGAAAATTCCTGAAATTGTTGCCAAAACCGCAATGGATTTTGCGGAACGGACTTATGAAGTGCTGGGGTGTTCCGGTATTGCGCGTTGCGATCTGCGATATGACGATTCCCTGCCGGGCGCGGATGGTGTATACTTTCTTGAAATCAATACCATGCCCGGCCTGTCTCCCGGATCGGTCGCGGTGGTCCAGCCGGAATTTGTCGGCATGTCCTATGTCCAGCTTTGTTCCCATCTCGTAGAAACCGCACAATGCCACGCAGAAAATCAAAAACCGGCACCCGCCGCAGCTCCGTCCTCCAGCGCCATCGGCGTCAGGCAAAAAATACTCGCCTGATTGCAGGTTTGCGCCGTTTCGGGCTTTCAACCGGTCTGGCCCTGTTTTTTATGTGGGTCGGGGCATGGTTGTACCTGTCCGGCAGCGCAGGGCGGTTGCAGGAAGCGACGCAAGTTGCGTTCTATCAGGCCAGTGCTGCGCATGGTTTTGCGGTCAGCGATGTGCTGGTCGAAGGACGAAAGAATGCCGATCCGGATGTTTTGCTCGGGTTGATCGGGGTTGGCCGCGGCGATCCGGTTTTTGCATTCGATCCCGATGCGGTGAAGGAAAAGCTGGAGCGGGTGGCATGGATTGAATCGGCGCGGGTGGAACGTCGTTTGCCGGGGCTAATCTATGTTTCTATTCATGAACGCGAGCCTTTTGCCTTGTGGCAGCATCAGGGGAAGATGCGCCTGATTGATTCGGGTGGTGTGGTCATTACTGATGTGGCCAAGGAAATGGCGCGGTTCGATCATCTGCCGCTGATTGTTGGCGATGGCGCACCGGGGCAGGCGGCAGCCCTTTTCGATCTGGTCAATGCCGAACCGCAAATTACGGAACGTCTGGAGGCCGCGATTTATGTCGGGGGACGCCGCTGGGATTTGCGCATGCGCAACCGCGCCGAAATCAAGCTGCCCGAAGGCGACATTGCACTGGCCTTGCGCCGTCTGGCGGATGCGCAGGAACGCGACGGATTGCTGGAAAAGGATGTGCAGGCCATCGATTTACGCGAACAGGGTCGCATCATCGTTCAGACCAGACCGGGCGCGGTGCAGGAATACAAAGCCAGTTTCAAGGCAGGCAGCGCGATTTAGGGCTTTCCTTCCGGGGCGGCATCGCCTTATAGTGGGGGGTCAATTCGTTTTCCTGCAGGCTGGTGTCAGGCCGATTATCCCATTGATATGAAACAAAAAATTGCCCAAAAAGGGTCCGTGATCGCCGCGCTTGATGTCGGCACGACCAAAATCGCCTGCTTTATCGCCCGGATGAGCGATGACGAGGGGCATTTCGATGTCGTCGGTGTCGGGCATCAGGCTTCTGCCGGAATCAAGGGCGGGACGGTGGTCGATCTCGAGGCTGCCGAAGCCGCCATCCGCCAGACCGTGCATTCAGCGGAGAATATGGCGGCGGAAGTGATGAAGGGCTACCCTTTACGGGAGGTTGTCATCAATGTGCCGGGTATTCACGCCCAGTCGCATCATTTCAGCGCGGATATCGATGTTCTGGGTCATGAGGTGACCGATCAGGATGTGCGCCGTGCCATGGCGCGGGCACAGGACCAGAGTTTGAGCGCCGAACGTGATCTGACCCACACCATTGCCGTTGGCTATACGATGGACGGTAACCACAGTATTCGCGATCCGCGCGGTTTGTTCGGGCAATCGATGCAGGTGGATCTTCACCTCGTGACCGCCAATGCGGGGGCGTTGCGAAATATCGCCACCTGTATCGAGCGCAGTCACCTTGATATCGCCGCGATGTGCGTTTCGCCCTATGCGGCGGGTCTGGCCAGCCTTGTCGAAGACGAGATGGATCTTGGCTGCACGGTGATCGATATGGGTGGCGGGATTACATCGATTGCTGTGTTTATGGGCGGGAACCTCATTTATACCGATGCCGTTCCGGTTGGCGGACAGCATGTAACCAGCGATATTGCAAGAGGGCTGACGACATCGTTGGTGCAGGCGGAGCGCCTGAAAACACTCTATGGCAGCGCTATTGCCTCCACCAACGACCAGAACGAGCTTATCGATGTGCCGCAAATCGGCGAGGACGAACACACCCACCCCAATCATGTGCCGCGCTCCTTGCTGATCGGGATTATCCAGCCGCGGGTGGAAGAAATTTTTGAACTGGTGCGAACGCGGCTGGAGGATAGCGGCCTGGGGCCTGCAATCGGTCGCCGGGTTGTCCTGACCGGCGGGGCAAGCCAGTTGCCGGGTTTACGCGATCTGGGGCAGGCGGTTTTGGACAAGCAGGTGCGGCTCGGGCGGCCGATCCGGCTGGGCGGCCTGCCGGAAGCGGTGTGCGGTCCGGCCTTTGCCACTACGGCGGGGCTGCTGAGTTATGTGACCGAGCGTTCGGACGAGATGCCGACTCAGGTCATGAGTCAGGCCGAACCGGAATCGCTATGGGACCGGGTGCGGTTATGGATGCGTGAAAACTGGTAATCCGCATCCCGTTGATCGTCAAAACACCGCGATTTTTCTGATCCATCCCCAGAATCACTTGTTATCCACAGAAAAGCATTCAAAGAGTCTTCACGAATCAATGGGTTACGCGGACAATCCTAAATCGTGAATCGAATGAATCACTTAGTGACTCTGCTTCAGGTAATGCACGCGGATGAAAACGGTCAAAATGCGGTCTCCGGCGGGGGTTTTGCGCTTTCTTGCGCTTGTGCCCCCCTTTCGTGCGCGAATCGAGTCACATAGAATCTGAATGTCCACACCACGGAGGTCTCATACAAAAAATGATCAACGTCAGAATGCAGCACAAAGAGGTTAAAAAATTGTCTCCTAAAATCACAGTCGTCGGTGTCGGCGGCGCAGGCGGCAATGCCGTCAATAATATGATTACCTCCAATCTGGAAGGTGTGGAATTCGTCATCTGTAACACGGACGCTCAGGCGATCGAAGGATCTCTGTGCGAAACCCGGATACAGCTCGGCGTCACCGTGACTGGCGGACTGGGTGCCGGGGCAAGGCCGGAAATAGGCCGGGCGGCTGCGGAAGAATCCCTTGAAGAGGTCATGCAGTATATTGACGGCGCGAATATGGTGTTTATCACCGCCGGGATGGGCGGCGGGACCGGAACCGGGGCCGCGCCAGTGATCGCGCGGGCTTGCCGCGAACGTGGTATTTTGACAGTCGGTGTGGTGACGAAGCCTTTCCACTTCGAAGGTTCCCTGCGCATGAAAATGGCGGAAGAGGGCATCCGCCAGATGCAGGAATTCGTCGATACGCTGATTGTCATTCCGAACCAGAATTTGTTCCGCGTCGCCAACGAAAAAACTACCTTTGCCGAAGCCTTCAAAATGGCTGACAGCGTGTTGCAGGCCGGTGTGCGCGGCGTGACCGATTTGATGGTCATGCCTGCCCTGATTAATCTTGATTTCGCCGATATTCGCACGGCGATGATGGAAATGGGCAAGGCGATGATGGGCATGGGCGAAGGGATCGGTGATAAACGTGCCATTGACGCCGCCGAGGCCGCGATCAACAATCCGTTGCTCGACGATGTATCAATGAAGGGTGCGCGTGGCGTTATCATCAATGTCACCGGTGGCGGTGATATGACCCTGTTTGAAGTTGATGAGGCCTGTAATCGCATCCGCGAAGAGGTCGATCCGAACGCCAATATCATCTTCGGCGCGACGTTCGATGAAAAAATGGAAGGCGTTATGCGTGTATCCATCGTGGCGACCGGTATCGATGTTGCTGAAACGCAAAAACGCGCAGGAAGCAACGGCGCGATGTCGAATACCATGCTGAATGTTCTGACCAGCGCACAGCAGCAGGAGCGCAAACTTGACCGCAGCCGCCCGAACGCGGCATCGGTCGAAACTATGCAGCAGGCCCCCGTTGCACAGCCAGTGCCGCGCTCAACTCCCGCAGCGGCCCCGTCTTATGTGCAGGGCCCGGCAGTACGTCAGGGTGTTCCTGTCGGCAAGGTGGCGACCGCATCTTCCCGCCAGGTTGAGGAAGATCCGGAAATGTACGATCAGGGTGAATTCGTGGCAAATTCCGCGCCTGTTCAGAGCTACGTCCAGCACCAGCAGCAGCAATCCGCCGCCGGGACATTCCATGCCCAGCGCGGGACACGCTACAACGATGCTTTTATTCCCCCTGTTGCAGTCGAGGTGCAGGCTCCTCCGCATGTCATGGAGCAGGCCTCCGTCTATGTTCCTCAATCGGCCCCGGTCTCGCAGAGCAGCTTTTCGTTGCGCCCGCCGACACCGGCGACGGCCTCCGGCGGCATGAAAAAACGCGGACAGTCCCTGTTCGAGCGTTTTACGCAAGGGCTGCGTCATGATGAGGCTGAAGATGAGGACTCAACCGATACAGGGCGTGCGGGCGGAAATGCCGGTGGCGGTTTGCGCGCACAGTCCAGACAGAATTCGTATCAAGCCGCGCCGCAACAGGGCAGTCTCAATATTGAGGCTCCGGTTGCGACCCGTCCCGGCCCGCAGGTCGAAGACGAGCTTGATATACCCGCTTTCCTCCGTCGCCAAGCCAACTGAGCCGCCGAGGAACGGCTCGAACTAAAGGGGTGCTTTCGGGCACCCCTCTTTTTTTCAGAAATGTCGGGTGTATCAGGGGGCGGGTTTCAGCGGCACATGGGCATGTTTTTGAAAAAAAGTTATGCTGTTTTCGCTCATCATGCCTTTTATCTTGAGATCGATCGGCGGGCGGTTCTGGCCTGATGCGTCGATCATCTGGATGGATTTTCCGCTCGCGCTGTGCATAACGTTTTTATCAATGATAACGGCGTCCCATGCGTCCGAGCGCAACGGTTTTTCTGGATCCACAAGGCGCGGACGGTAGCCTGCGTTGAGGAGAAGCTGATAGGCGGCTTTGGCCGCGATGGTCGAGGATTTCTTGGGGCCGATTATTTCTTTGGACATTATTCATCCTTCCCTGTTGCATCTATGCAAAAGCATAACATTGTTTTTTGCGGGTATTGTCAAATTTTAGGCGGAGGCAAAATTATTATTTTAAATCAATGTGTTGCATCTGTAACAAACCGCTACAAACAGTGATTGGTTTTGGAAAACCGGACTCCGTATATTAGGGGGAGGAGCGCACCCGCAGGGTTGGTGCGCCGCTGAAGGGTATTTTATGCAAAAAACACTGAAGGCATCGGTTACATGTCACGGCGTCGGGCTTCATTCCGGCGCGAAGGTGACGTTGACTCTGTGTCCGGCTCCGGTGCATCACGGCATCGTCTTTGTCAGGACCGACCTCGCCTGTGTCGATAACCGGATTCCCGCCCGCTATGACCGGGTGACTGATACGCGGCTTTGCACCCTGATTTCGAATGTGGACGGAGCCAGTGTCGGGACGATCGAACATCTGATGTCGGCGTTGCGCGGCTGCGGTGTTGATAATGCACTTGTGGAACTGGATGGTCCGGAAGTGCCGATCATGGATGGAAGCTCCATTCCTTTCGTGGAAATGATCGATGAAATCGGCCTGCGGACACAGGACGCGCCGCGCCGCGCCATTCGCATCCTGCGCGATATTCAGGTGCATGACGGCGACAAGAGCGCCGTACTCTCTCCGGCGGAGGCGTTCGTCTTCGGCGGCATGATCGATTTCGTTCACCCGGCGATCGGCCATCAGGCCTTCGAAACAAAACTGGTCAATGGCAATTTCCGGCATGATATCGCCAGCGCCCGGACCTTTGGTTTCGTCAGGGAAGTTGAATTTTTGCGTCAGCAGGGTCTGGCGCGGGGCGGGTCCTTGGACAACGCCATCGTTCTTGACGATCTGGCCGTGATGAATGTCGGGGGACTGCGTTTTGACGATGAATTCATCCGCCACAAGCTTCTTGATGCGATTGGCGACCTCTATCTTGCCGGTGCGCCGATATTGGGCCGTTATGACAGTGTTCGGGCCGGGCATGCCTTGAATAACGCATTGTTGCACCAGCTTTTTGCCAGCCCGGAATCGTGGGAATGGGTGGAAATGCGGGATCAGCCGGGGATTGTTTGCGCCGGGCATGATGCGGAACTGGTTCCGGCCTAGAATTTTTTTTCACGCTCCTTTGCTGATTTATTGACAGCCCCTGCGGGGCTGTGGTCTACATGCGCCATGCAAATTTTACCGAAACACCAGACGGCGCAGGCCGATATTTTCGATCAGATTCGCGACGGGTTCCATTTCGTCGCGAGGATGGCGCGTCATGTGCGGGTGCGTGAAGACAGGCTTGCGGCTTATGCTGTGGCTTTACAGTCGCGCCAGCCGGAAAACGTTCTCGACCCCGGCCATCATTATGTCACGGCTGATGCCGAGGCTTTGGCAACCTATATTTTCTCCCTTGATGCGGTCAATTTCGGGTCGGGATATCTGGATGAATTGGTGCGCGAAGGCTGGCCCCTCAGGGACGGGTCGATTTACTACACGGTTGCGTCCGCGCTGAAGGATTGTTTTACCGTATGCGGCCCATGGTCGGCGGAGGTCTTGCGCGACCTGCCGCTCGGCAATGTGCAAAAGATTTTCGCTCTGCCCGACACGCCTTATGGCCGTTTGATGGCATCGCTGTTCACGGAATCCCTCAATGAAATGGGAGCGCTGGTTACCGATGAATATGGCGGGTCTTTTATGAACCTGATCGCGGATTGCGACGGACGGGCGGCGGGGCTGGTGGAACGTCTGGCGGTTTTGCCCGGCTTCCGGGATGTCGTCCGGTATCGCGGGCGGGAATTTCCGGTCTTCAAGCGTGCCCAGCATGTGGCGGCGTCGCTGGGCCATATGATGGGCCGCTGTACGGGACAAACGGTTTTTTGTGATCTGGACCGCCTGACCATGTTTGCTGATGACGCTGTACCCCATGTCTTGCGCGTGGACGGGGTGCTGGAATATGCGCCGGAACTGGCGGCCAGAATCGACGCAGGAAAAATCCTGCCTGCCGGAACGGAAGAGGAAATCGAAATCCGCAGTTGTGCCGGGGCGGCTGTGGAGATGCTGGCCGCTATCAAGGGGATGCGTCCGGTGGATGTCGATTATCTGCTCTGGCACCGTTCGGTGGAGGACCCGCGTTATGCCGCCCTGCCAGCGCATCGGACATTGACCCGTTGCTATTGACATAAAAAATGAATCGCGGATAACCGGAACAAACATGGAATATTCATGTGTATTCCCCGGCATTCGTGGTTAAAATCGCCGTTGAAAATCATTTCATAAATAGGGTTGCCGATGATTATGCGTATGCGTGTAGCTGCCTTGCTGGTGACGGTCCCGCTGGCACTGGTGATGGTGGGATGTTCCAGCGACAAGGATGTCAAGGTCGTGGACCAGCCGGTCGAGGTTTTGTATAACCGCGCCGCCGCCGCGATGGACGCCGGACAGTATAAGGAATCGATGACCTATTTCGAAGAGGTCGTGCGTCAGCACCCCTATTCGGAATGGTCAACGCGGGCGGAACTGATGGCCGCCTATGCCGCCTATCAGGCGCAGCGTTACGATGAGGCGGTGATCGGTCTGGACCGGTTTATGGAGCTGCATCCCGGCAACAAGGACATTGACTATGCGCTGTATCTGAAGGCGCTGTGTTATTACGACCAGATCAGCGATGTGGCGCGCGACCAGTTGATGACGGAAGAAGCGCTGAAAAATTTCGATGCGCTGGTACGACGTTTCCCGGAGAGCCGCTATGCCCGCGATGCGACACTGAAACGCGATCTCACGCTCGACCATCTGGCGGGCAAGGAAATGGAGATTGGTCGGTATTATCTCAATCGCGGCGAAACGAACGCGGCGGTAAATCGTTTTCGCAAGGTCATTGGCGATTACCAGACCACAACGCATGTCCCCGAAGCCCTTCACCGTCTGGTCGAAGCTTATCTGACCTTCGGTCTCAAGGATCAGGCATTGAGGGTGGCGGCGGTGCTCGGGCATAATTACCCCGGAAGCAAGTGGTATGAAAATTCCTTCACGTTGATGGACCCGGAGCAAAGGCGGCAATTGCAGGACAAGCGCGGATGGGTTGATCGCACCGTTGATTCTCTCCTGAAGCCGGACTAGGAGATCTTCGGATGCTCGCCGCACTGACCATCCGCAATGTTGTATTGATCGAAGCGCTTGATCTGCGTTTCCAGCGCGGGTTTTGCGCCCTGACCGGGGAAACCGGGGCGGGAAAATCCATCCTTCTCGATTCCCTCGGCCTTGCCCTTGGCGGGCGTTCCGATAGCGGTCTGGTCAGGCGGGGTGCTGATCAGGCCAGCGTCAGTGCTGTCTTCCATGTTGATGACTCACACCCGGTCCATGCTCTGCTGCAGGAACAGGGGCTGGAGGGCAGCGGTGATGAAACGCTGGTCCTTCGCCGCATTCTGGGCGCGGACGGGCGCAGCCGCGCCTTTATCAACGATCAGGCGGTCAGTATATCCCTGCTCAGGCAGGCGGGCGAAAAACTGGTCGAAATCCATAGCCAGTTTGAAACGCACGGTTTGCTGGATGCGCGGACGCACCGTGGTTTGCTTGACGAATATGCCGGGTTGCGTGCCGATGTGCGGGGCCTTGCGGCCTTGTGGTCTGCGTGGCAGGAGACGGCGCGCCGACTGGACAAGGCGATCGCGGAATCTGCGCGTGCAAAGGAAGATGAAGAGTATTTTCGCCACGCCGTTCAGGAACTTGAGGCGCTGGATCCGCAACCGGGGGAAGAAGACCATCTTCTCGACCAGCGCGAAGCCCATAAAAATCGCGCCCATATCGTTCAGGCATTGAACGAGGCATGGGAAGCAATCAGCGGCGAGGATGGCGCGGAGATTCTGGTATCGCGGGCCAATCGTGCATTGGAACGGGTATCGGACAAGGTTGTCACGGATATCGGCCCCGCCATCGACACGCTCGACCGCGTTGCCGCCGAATTGCAGGAGGCGGTTGCTCTGGTGCAATCGGCCATGGCGTCGATGAATGCGGGCGGCATGAGCCTCGAACAGGTGGAAGACAGGCTTTATACATTGCGCGATATGGCAAGAAAACATCGCGTCCATGCGCGCGATTTGCCCCGGACCCTGCATGAATTTTCGGAAAAGCTTTCCTTCATCACCAATACCGAAGACGTCATTGCGCGGTTAGGGAAGGAAAGTGCCGCGTTGCGGGAATCCTATATTGCCGCCGCAAAAAAAATTAGCACCACACGCATCGCCACGGCCACGGTTCTCGACAAGGCGATTGCCCGGGAATTGCCGCCGTTGAAACTGGACAAGGCGCGTCTGGTTATCGCCGTGCAGCCGATGGACGACATGGCGGATTGGGGCCCGGATGGCATCGACAAGGTACAGTTTCTGGTCGCAACCAATCCAGGGGCCGAGCCGGGGCCGCTTGGAAAAATCGCTTCCGGCGGTGAAATGTCGCGTTTCATGCTTTCAATCAAGGTGGTCATGGCCGCCGTCGGCGATGCGCCGTCGCTGATTTTCGATGAAGTTGACAGCGGCATCGGCGGATCGACCGCAGATGCGGTGGGCGAACGTCTGGCGCGGCTTTCCAAAACCAAGCAAATTCTGGTCGTAACGCATGCGCCGCAAGTTGCCGCCCGTGCCGATCATCATTATATCGTGATGAAGCAGGGCGAACAGGATGTTCGTACAACGGTAATTCCGCTGGACGAACTGCATGCACGCCGCGATGAAATCGCCCGGATGCTCTCCGGTGCGACGGTAACGGCAGAGGCGCGGGCGGCGGCACAGAAGTTGTTGGATACGGGGACATGATATATTGAGTTCCTTGTTCGACCATGCCGATGCCAAAAAACGTCACGCCGATCTGGTCAGGCAGATCCGGCATCATGATGCCTTGTACTATACCAAGGACACACCCGAAATTTCCGATGCGGAATATGATTCCTTACGCAAGGCGCTGGAAAAACTCGAATCCGCATACCCGGATCTGGTGACACCGGACAGCCCAACGCAGACGGTTGGTGCCGTCGCGGCGTCAGGATTCAAAAAAATCCGCCATAGCATACCGATGCTGTCGCTTTCAAACGCCTTCGACGAAGCGGAAATTGATGAGTTTTTCGAACGAATCCGGAAGTTTCTGAAGCTCGGGTCTGATGTTCCGGTGGAGGTGGTGGCGGAGCCGAAGATTGACGGGCTTTCCTGTTCCTTGCGTTATGAAGGCGGCCATCTGGTCATGGCGGCAACGCGCGGCGACGGTACGGAAGGCGAAGACATTACCGCCAATGTGCGCACCATCGCGGATGTCCCGCAGGTCTTGCGTGGCGATGTACCGAATATCCTCGAGGTGCGTGGGGAAATCTATATGCGCCGCGATGAATTCGCGCAAATGAACGCGCAGCAGCAAAAGGCAGGAAAACCGCTTTTCGCCAATCCGCGCAATGCCGCCGCCGGGAGTGTCCGGCAACTCGATCAAAAAATAACGGCCTCCCGCCCTTTGCATTTTTTTGGTTATGCGCTGGGTGAGGTATCGGAAAATATCGCCGACAGCCAGTGGGATATTGCCCGAAAACTCAAATCCTGCGGTTTTGCCGGGGCCGACCCGACGCGGCTTTGCACCGGGGCGGAGGATGTGCTGAATTATTACAACGCGGTCATGGGGCAGCGGGCCGAAATACCCTATGATATTGATGGCGTGGTCTACAAAATCAACCGCCTTGACTGGCAAGAACGCCTTGGTTTCGTTTCCCGCGCTCCGCGCTGGGCAATCGCCCATAAGTTCCCGGCCGAGCAGGCCATTACGGTTTTAAAGGACATCATCATTCAGGTTGGACGTACCGGGACCCTGACGCCCGTTGCTGAACTGGAGCCGGTGACAGTCGGGGGTGTGGTGGTTTCACGCGCCACGCTGCATAATGCGGATGAAATTGTGCGCAAGGATGCGCGTATCGGCGATCATGTCATGATCCAGCGCGCCGGAGATGTCATCCCGCAAATTGTTTCTGTCGTCATGGAAAAGCGCAAACCGGGATCGAAACCATTCGTTTTTCCTTCAATCTGCCCGGTTTGCGAGTCGCGCGCGATACGGGAAGAGGGCGAAGTCGCGACGCGCTGCACGGGCGGGCTGATCTGCGCGGCGCAGGCGGTGGAAAGGCTGAAACATTTCGTCAGCCGCAATGCCTTCGATATAGAGGGTTTAGGCGACCGGATTATCACCGAACTCTGGAATGACGGTCTGGTCAGGACGCCCGGCGATATTTTCCGGCTGGAAGAAAATGATGCAAAAAGTATTACACGTCTGAAAAATCGTGAGGGCTGGGGTGAGCTATCAGTTAGAAACCTGTTTGCCAGCATACAATCCCGTCGCATGATCGGGCTGGACCGGTTTATTTATGCGCTGGGGATTCGTCAGGTCGGTGAAGCGACGGCCAAAAGACTGGCGGCCAGCTACGGCAATTTTGAAAACTGGTTCGGGTCCATGACCGCCGCCGCAGATCACGATGCCGATGCCCATGCCGATCTGCTGGCCATTGCCGATATTGGTCCAGGTGTGGCCGGGGATATTGTTGCTTTTTTTGCCGAAGCACATAACAGGGATGTTTTACAGGATCTCAATCGGTTGCTGACGATTACCCCTTACGTCGTCGCCCGCGTCGAGGACAGCCCCGTTGCAGGAAAAACGGTGGTCTTTACCGGAACATTGTCGCAGATGGGCCGCGCCGAGGCCAAATCCCGTGCCGAAGCGCTGGGTGCCAAGGTGGCCGGGTCCGTGTCAAAGAAAACGGATTATGTCGTGGCTGGCGAGGATGCGGGATCAAAGCTGAAAACCGCACGCGAACTGGGCGTCAGCATCCTGTCTGAGCAGGAATGGCTCGATATGATCGCCTGAGCGGTAGCGGGATCAGGCCTGAAATTTGTTGTGAATGCCGAATTTTTTCAGCGTCGTATCCTGACGTTTTTCCAGTGCGGAAAGATCGAAGTCCTGAATCATGCTGTTGAACAGGTTGTGCCAGTTTATTTCCGCCTTCAGATGCAGGAACACGGACCCGAGCCCCAGCGCGGCCCGGTCCATAAAGACGAATTCGCTTGGCACTGTTACCCCCCCGGATTCGCGCAGCCTTTGATGCACATGGCTGGCGGTTTCGCGCCCGTATATGCCATTTGTCACCTCGCCGATTGGACGAACGCGGTCTTCCATCACGGGGCCGTATAAGAATTTTGCCCAGATATTCAGAATATCGATTTGTTCACAGGTCAGGTTTTTAAAGCCCCACGTTTCATAGGCATGAACGGCGCGGGCGGTGTCATTTTCCTGAAGCGCATGGTACAGGTCAATGACGCCGCCGACAAAGCGTGCCGGGAAAATGCGCACACAGCCAAAATCCAGCAGGTTTATGCCGTGGTCGTCGCGCACCGTATAATTCCCCAGATGCGGGTCACCATGAATAATGCCGTAATAATAAAGCGGCACATACCACGCCCGGAACATCGTATGTGCCAGCGCATTGCGTTCTTCCGGGCTGGAATCGACGAAATCAAGAATTTTTCGGCCCTCGGCCCATTCTGTGCAAAGAAGGCGCCGTGTCGATAACGCATCAAAGACCTTCGGCACATGGATGTCTTTTTCATCCCGCAGCATCCATGCGTAAAGGTGACCATGGCGGGCTTCCAGTTCGTAGTCGAGTTCTTCGAAAAGCCGAGCCTTGAGTTCGTTGTGGATATGGCGGGTTGAAATGGCCTTGTCGAATTTTTCGTAGACCGAAAAAATCATTTTCAACTGGTTCAGGTCCGCTTCGATCGCGGATTGCATGTCGGGATATTGCAGCTTGCATGCCACATTTTCTCCGTCGAGCGTGACGGCACGATGGACCTGACCGAGACTGGCCGCCGCCGCCGCATCTTTTTCGAAGGATATGAATTTTTTTTCCCAGTCAGGCCCCAGTTCCGTCCGCATCCGGCGGCGGACGAAAGGCCAGCCCATAGGCGGCGCATTTGATTGCAATTGCTGCATCGCCCGGGCATATTCCGGCGGCAGGGCTTCGGGGATGGTGGCCAAAATCTGTCCGATTTTCATTAGCGGGCCTTTCAGCCCGCCCAGAGCCAGCATCAGGTCCTGGGCGTGTTTTTCACGCTCGATATTCAGGCCGAGATAGCGTTCTCCCGCAACCCGGGCGGCCAGACCGGCCATAGTGCCGGAGACTCTGGCGTAGCGGACGGCTTTCTTTCCAGCGGACCTGTCATCGTTGACGGTCCCGGTATCATCTCCGGGGTTGTTTTTTTTATGCTGTTCCGGTTTTTTGCGCATCGTGCTAGAAAGATGGCGGGATTTAGAGAAAAGTCCAGAAGATTATGACGCATAGAGACATTCAATCCATTCGCGATACGATCCTGCTACAGATTCTGCCCGATATTGCATTTGATGGCTGGGTTTGGGATATCGTTTTGGCCGGGGCGCAGGCATCCGGCTATGACAAGGCCATGGCCAGCGCGGTTTTTCCCGGTGGCCTGACGGATGTTGTCGATCATTTTTCCGACTGGATCGACCGCCAGATGTTGGCCGGACTGGCCGGGATTGATCCGGAAACCATGCGTGTTCGCGACCGCGTCAGGGCTGGTGTGCTGGGGCGGCTGGAGGCCATGGCACCATGGCGCGAAGCCGCCCGCCGGGCGATGACATATTGGTCCGTGCCGACACGCCATATCCGGGCAGGACGCATTTTGTGGCGTAGCGCCGACCGCATCTGGATATGGGCGGGGGATACGGCAACTGATTACAATCATTACACGAAACGGGTTCTGCTCGGCGGCGTCATCAGTACCACAACACTGGTCTGGTTAAACGATGAAGGCGGCAATATGGCGGTCGTGGAGCCTTTTCTGGACCGGAGGATCGAAAATGTTTTACAATTGGGAAAGATGCTCGGGCGCGGGAAAAAACGTGCGTGAACGTCAAAAAGCAATCAGGGAGAGTATCGCTGTAATGAAATATCTTTGCGTCGCATTTTTTTCCTTGGGAATCATTTTGCTGATGTCGGCCAGTGCGATGGCGCAGAGGCCGGAATCGCAGCCCCAGCCCCAGTCCGGCGTCTTTCAGAAGATGACGGATTTTTTTGATGAATTTTTTCGCAAGATTACCAAGGAAGAAAAAGAAATCGACCCGAGCGGTACGCTGGTTGCGCCCTTCGCCGAGAAAACTTTAAAACCGTTGACGCAGGAAGATCGCTACAAGGCGCTGGTGGCGACCAACAATGTGGCGGTAGACCAGCCCCATCGCAGCGACAGGGAGTTGGGGGAATGGCTGATGCACGCACTGGCGCAGACTCTTTCTTTTGATTCCAGCAATTTCAATAGCCACTTGCCAGAGCTTGCCAATGGTTTCAGCCCGGCGGGGCTGGAGCAGTTCAAGGCCTGGGCAATCGATTCCGGAATTCTGGGTGCGCTGGAGAGTAACGGTATGCAATTGAACGGGTTTGTCACCGACGTGCCGTTTTTGCTTAATCAGGGGACAATCGCCGGGCGTTTCCGCTGGTTGTACGAAGTGCCGGTCATGGTCAGTTTCGTTCCGCGTGGCACGACGCTGAACGCTCCTGGCGAAACGGCGCAGAGCAATCGCTTGCTGGTGACATTGCAACTGGGGCGGCGGGCGGATTCCATTCTTGAACACGGCGTCCAGATCGAGAGCTGGTCAGTCCGGAATTATGACCGCAAGAATTGAGGAATGATGCTTTTTCGGGGTCTTGAAAAACGACCAATACATTGAAAAACCTTGAGAATAAAATAATTGCGGATGAATTTTCTCATCCCCTGTAACCCCGTTCGGTTTTCCGGTAGTCTCGGCGGGTCTTCAAACGCATATTTTGATAACCTGAGCAAGCAAGCCCGGCAGGCGGTTTATTTCCGGCCAGCGGGCAGGAGTAATGTGACCATGGCTGAAGCAAACGTAAAAAACTTTCCCAAAAAAGGCGAAACCGATGCGCGCCTGCGTTCTTTTATCGAGCGTGTCGAGCGGCTGGAGTCCGAAAAGGCTGAGCTGGCCGAAGATATCAAGGAAATCTACGGCGAGGCCAAGGTCAATGGTTATGATCCGAAGATCATGCGCAAGATCGTCAGAATGCGGAAAATGGATGTCGAAAAACGCCGCGAGGAAGAAGCCCTGATCGAAGTATACAAGCTGGCGATTGGTCTGGACTAGATATTTGGCTTCACAGGCCCGGATGAACGGGCCACAATGAACCGGTTCGTCGTAATATGCGGTGGGCCGGTTTTTCTTTCACAGTGACGGCAATATAAAATGACGCACACCAGTCTGTTTCCCGCCCTGATTGCTCTGTTGAGCGCCGTGGCTTTTATCATCGGTATTTTCTTTCGCGGCCTCGATCAGGTTTTGTTCACTCCGGCGCTGCTTTGTGTCTTGTTGATGGCGGCACTGATGCTGGCGGGCGGGTTGCGGCGGGGCTGGGATTTTCCTGCGGCGGTATCCACGGGTTTTCTGGCCCTGTTCTGGTTATGGATGACATGGGCGCTGGCCTGGTCGTCGGTCCCTCAGGTCAGTACCGTGTTTACGTTGCTGATCGGGTCGATCCCCTTGCTGGTCTTTGCCACGATACAACACTCTCGTGCGGTGGAACTGGTGCGGGCGCAGACCGTCGCGATTACGGGGGTCATGGTGATCGTGGCGTTGTGGGCTTTGACGCAGTTTTTTTTCCTGCATGATCTGGCTGGTTCCCGTATTCATCACCCGATGCTGAACACGAACAATCTGGCCGTGTTGCTGGTGATGGCCATGTTCCCCATGATGTTGTGGTTTCACAGAGCGCCGGGCTGGAAGAGTGTTTTCCCGGGAGCTTGTCTTGTTCTTCTGGTCATGGCGATGATGACGACGCAAAGTCGCGGCGGTTTGCTGGGGCTAGTATGCGGGGTCGGCGTATGCGGGATTTTCTGCTTTCCCCTGATCCGGCAGCAGGCGCGGCGGTTTATATGGCTCTTTGCCGCCATTCTTTGCGGTGTGACCGTTCTTTTTTCGATGATCGATATGCGTGAGGAGGCCATTCGGTTTATGGGTGGCGGCAATGCCATGGCCAGCGTCAATGAACGCTTTTTGCTGTTGGGCTCTGGCCTGCGGATGATGATGGATCACCCCTTTCCCGGTATCGGTCTGGGCGCTTTTTATCTGGCGTTTCCGCCCTATCGACATGCAAACGACCTGAGCGATGGTTATTTTCTGCATGTCGATCCGATTCAGTTCGGCATCGAAATGAGCCCTGTGGCCACCGTTCTGTTTTATGCGTTCTGCACGGCCCTGCTGTTGCGAACTGTGTTTGCGGTGCGGGCGGCGCAGGACATGCACGCCCGCACCGCCATATTGCTGCCCTTTGCCAGTTTGCTGGCGCTGCTGGTGAATATCCATGTGAATTTCGATCTGTATATGCTCCCGGCGCTGATGGCGGCGGCCCTTATGATTGGTGCGTGGTTTCTGGCAACGGAGCAGGTTCTTGGCCCTGCCCGTATGCGCATGACCCTGAAAAATCATGCCCATATGGCGTTTCTGATCCCCGTTTTCATTCTTGCTTTCCTGCTGGCACCGATCTGGCTGGTGCGGGCTGGGGTTGGTGTGCAGGAAGCAAATCTGGCTTCCGCAGCGATATCGAAAGGCGATATCCATGCGGCGCAAACGCATATCGACCGGGCAATGAAATATGGCGTGCCTTCCTATTATCGCGTTTATCACCTCGATTCCATGTGGCGTGTCCATATGTTACGCACACAGTTTTTTGCACTGACGGCGATGGAGCGCGCCGTTTTATTCAATACGGCCCTGCAATCAAGCGATATGGCGTTGCGCTACAATCCCTATTATGTGCATTCCCTCAATCAAAAGGCGTTGTTGTATGTGTTGGGCTATCCCCGCCTTGCCACAGACGGTCTGGAAAGGGCGCAGACGATATTGCAGCAATCCCTGACGATCGATCCTTTGAGCTTCGATGCCAGAATGGGGCTGGCGAAGGTGATGGTCATGCAAAACCGGAAAGAGCAGGCCATTCAGGTTCTGGAGGACGGATTTTACTGGAATGCGATGCGGCGCTATGCGCCGGTGCCATACCGGCAATTATTGATTCAACTGAAAAAAGATACCGGGCAGGATCAGGATGTCGCTGCCTTGAATCAGGACATGGCAAATTATATCAAAATGGCCCAGTACAGGGCTAAAAGACGCCGTGGAATCGATCAGTGGGTTGCGGAAAAACTTAGGGCGCTATTGCAGTAAAGGGGGCGGTGGAACTGTTGCGGGAGTGTATTCGAACCGTATTCGCGGTTCCACAACACGGCCATGTTCCCGGATCTGCTCTTTTTCTGCCTCCCTTGCGAAGGCATCGAGCATCAGTACGCTGCGGGGTGTTTCGGAGAACTGGAACCGGTTGATGTCATCGAGAATGGCGCGGTCCGCCGCAGAGATATTGCTGGCGCCCAGACGCCACTGGATCAGCAGGATCATTTGCGCGGGCGTGTGCCGTGATTCGCCGTCCCATGCGCGCCGCATTACGCGTTTTTTAATCTCCCTGACACTCGCGACCGGAGGACTCAGTCTGACGTACTCCCCGATCGATTCTTTATCTGTCATCTCCTGTTTCCCTTGTGTTTATTATGGATTTATTTTCTTAAGATTTTTTTAACTCCGGCCTAAAAACCGCAGAATTCTGCGGCGCGGTGACCTACAACGAAAACCGTCGTTATGTGAACCGCTTAACCGTTTTTTCATATGTTTTTTGTACGGTTGGGGTGCGGGCAAAAGGGGCCCGTTTGCGATGCAGAGACCAGAACGGCGAACATCGATTCAGGACATTATGAACCAGATGGCGGGTCGCGTGGATTCGCTGCTGGACCAGCACGCGCAGGAACATGATCGCGATGCCGCCAAACCGGCAATGCTTGATGAAATCCGGATGTGGATTGCTGTTGACCCGCTGCTGGCGGAACTGCACAAGCAATATCTGGATGTACGGGCGCATCATGCACGGTTGAAGGACAGGCATGGCGAATCGGACCCGATCTGCGATGTTGCCGCCGATATGGAAGACAGCGCCAGATGTGCCGTCGATACCCGTATTATCGAATTACGCCAGAGCGGCGAAGGAAAGGCCGCCATGCAGGCGATGATCCGCAAGGCACATGCCGATCGCGAAGAGGCGCTGGTCGCCGCAGAGCGGGAAAAATCCGCCGCATACTGGAAGAAATTTTCCATGCGCCGGGCTCCGCGTGAGGCTGAACGTCCCTTTATCAGTTTTTACAACATGATGGTCTGCATCATCATTCTTCACCAGCTTGCCGATGAACGAAATCGATTGCGCATGGGTGATACATTCGGCCTTGCGGCAGGATCTATGCGCCGTCTTGCCGTGTCCGGATAAGGTCTTCCACCACCGCAGGATCTGCAAGGGTCGATGTGTCGCCAAGCGTTTCAATTTCGTTGGCGGCGATCTTGCGCAGGATACGCCGCATGATTTTCCCTGACCGCGTCTTGGGCAGCCCGGTGGTGAAGTGAATGATGTCGGGGCTGGCGATCGGGCCGATAATTTTCCTGACCGTCTGGACGATTTCCTTTTTCATGTCATCGCCGGGCGTTTTTCCTGAATTCAGGATGACATAGGCGTATATCCCTTGACCCTTCAGATCGTGCGGATATCCAACCACGGCGGATTCTGCCACGCAGTCATGTTCGTTGATGGCGGATTCAATTTCCGCCGTGCCGAAGCGGTGGCCCGAGACATTGATGACATCATCGACGCGACCGGTAATCCAGTAATAGCCGTCTTCGTCCCGGCGGCATCCGTCGCCGGTAAAATATTTTCCCTTGAATGTAGAAAAATAGGTTTGCACGAAACGTTCATGATCGCCGTAGACGGTGCGCATCTGGCCGGGCCACGATTGTGTGATGCAAAGATTCCCCTCGCATTCCCCTTCTAAAATCTTCCCGTCGCCATCGACGATTTGCGGAACAACGCCAAAAAACGGCCAGCTCGCGGAGCCGGGCTTGGTCGGGGTTGCGCCGGGCAGGGGGGTAATCATATGGCCGCCGGTTTCCGTCTGCCACCATGTGTCAACGACCGGGCAGCGCCCCTCGCCAACGATGTTGTAATACCATAGCCATGCCTCGTGATTGATCGGTTCTCCGACGCTGCCGAGGATGCGCAAGGACTGGCGGCTGGTCTTTTTTACCCAGCCCTCGCCTTCACGCAGCAATGACCGGATGGCCGTGGGCGCGGTATAAAAAATATTGACCTTGTGCTTGTCCACGACCTGCCAGAACCGCGAATAATCGGGGTAATTCGGTACGCCTTCAAAGACCAGAGTCGTCGCGCCGTTGGCAAGTGGTCCGTAGACGATATAGGAATGGCCCGTGACCCAGCCGACATCCGCCGTGCACCAGTAAATATCGCCCGCATGATAATCGAAGACAATTTCATGCGTCAGGCTGGTATAGACCATGTATCCGCCAGTGGTGTGCAAGACCCCTTTCGGCTTTCCGGTCGAACCGGAGGTGTAGAGGATGAACAGCGGGTCTTCGGCGTTCATTTCCGTGCATGGACAATCGGCGGATTGCACGCCAGCCAGATCGTCCCACCAGACATCGCGATCCTCGGTCCAACCAGTTTTTCCGCCGGTGCGCCGCATGACGATGACGGTATCGACCTGCGGGCAGGATTCCAGTGCGGCATCGGTGTTGGCCTTCAGTGGAACCGTCTTGCCGCCGCGCAGGCCTTCGTCTGCGGTGATGACGATGCGGGAATCGCAATCAAGAATCCGGTCGCGTAGAGAATCCGGGGAAAAGCCACCAAATACGACCGAGTGGACGGCACCAATCCGGGCGCAGGCCAGCATGGCGTAAACGGCCTGCGGGACCATCGGCATATAAATGGTCACGCGGTCACCCTTTTTGACGCCACGATTTTTCATGCCATTGGCAAGGCGGCAGACTTCCTCTTTTAATTCCGCATAGGAAATATTCCGACTCTCATCCGGGTTATCGCCTTCCCAGATCAGAGCCGTCTGGTTTGCGCGCTCCGGCAGGTGGCGGTCAACGCAGTTGTGGCAGGCATTGAGTGTGCCGTCTTCATACCATTTGATTGAGACATTACCTTCAAACGTCGCGTTTCTGATCGTGGCAGGAAATTTGAACCAGTCCAGCCGTGTCGCCATGTCCGCCCAGAACAGGTCGGAGTCCGTTACAGACCGCGCATACATTTCCCGGTATTTTTCAAGATCGACATGTGCGTTCCGGATGGTCGTGGCGGAAGGCGGAAAAATTTCTGTATTGCCGGGTTTATGTGCGGGTTCGGACATGATCGGACCTTTCGTGTTCGTGACAGGTCCGTTTTAACACGGGATGGCGGCAGGGGGGAGATTTTGGCTGTTGTGCGCCGCAATAGCCGTATGCGGCTTTATGCGATTCCGCCCATTTTGCAGATCGTACTCCATTCCTTTCGCGTCACCGGCATGACGGACAGGCGCGGCTGGCGAATCAGTTTCATTTCCTGCAGGTCCGGATGTGCTTTCAGGGTGGCCAGTGTCACGGGTTGCTTCAATGCCTGTTTCGCCCTGACATCGACCAGAACGAAACGTTCATCTTCAGGATCGGGATAATGTTCTTTTACGATTTCAACGACCCCGACGATCTCCAGGCCTTTGGACGAATGGTAAAAGAAAGACATGTCTCCTCGTTTCATGTCCTTCATGAAATTGCGCGCCTGATAATTGCGCACCCCCGTCCATGGCGCGGTTCCGGCGTCTTGCTGTTGCGCCCATGACCATTCAAACGGTTCCGATTTCATTAACCAGAAGGCCATTAACGGGCCTCCAGCGACAATGGCCGTTCCAGCAATGTCTGTATGGCCCTATCGATGTCGAGCGTGCCGTTCAGGCAATGATTGAGGGTTTCTACGATCGGCATTTCGACCCGGTGCTGATGCGCCAGAGTCACCAGCGCATTGGCCGTTGGAACGCCCTCGGTGACACCGTGGCGTTCGTGCAGGATATCGTGCAGAGCATGGCCCTGACCAAGCCTGTACCCCAACGAGAAATTGCGCGATTTCATGGATGTGCAGGTCAGGATCAAATCTCCTATGCCGGACAGTCCCATCAATGTTTCACGATCGCCCCCCAGCGCTTCGGCAAGGCGCCCCATTTCATGCAGTCCCCGTGTAACCACGGCGGCGCGGGCGTTTTCACCGAGTCCGCGCCCGGCGACGATGCCACAGACGATGGCAATGACGTTTTTGACCGCACCGCCAACCTGTGTGCCGATAACATCGCCGGATAAATACAGGCGGAAGGTTTTGCTGGCCAGCGCATCGCGCACGGGAACGATTTTTTTAAGATCGGCACAGGCTAGTGTCGCCGCCGCAGGAAGGCCAACGGCAATTTCATGGGCAAAATTCGGACCGCTCAATATGCCGCTCAGGGCTTGAGGGATGATTTCTCCGGCGATCTCAGACATCAGTTTCCCGCTGGATATTTCAATCCCCTTGGAACAGATGATGACGGGTTTTCCTGCGGCGATGGAGGGGGTAGCCTGTGCCAGCGTTGCGCGCAAATATTGCGCCGGGACGACCAGAACGATGATTTGCGCGCTGCATACGCTTGCCATGTCTGATGTCGCGAAGATGTTATCGTGCAAAACGATATCGTGCAGATAGGCCGGATTCGCATGTTCGACATTAATCGTTTCCGCCAATGCTGGATCGCGCGCCCATAAAATGACCTTGCGATCGTTTTTTGCCAGACTCTGTGCCAGCGCCGTGCCCCATGCGCCTGCGCCGATAATGCCGATCGTTATCATGCTTTTACCCCTGCTCCGCGTTTTGGTTCTGCATCCGGGTCGAGCGGCCAGCGCGGGCGGGCGGCAACGTCCAGAGAATCTTTTCGTCCGCGTTGCAGATGCTCGATTCCTGCCCATGCGATCATCGCGCCGTTATCAGAACATAATTTCAGCGGCGGGGCGATAAAGGAAAAACTCTTCAGGGCGGCGACGGATTGCAGCGTTGCGCGCAGGGCGGTATTGGCGGCCACGCCCCCGGAAACGACAATGATGGGCAGTGCTGGTTTATATTGATGCGTAAAGATGTCCATCGCCCGCAGGCAGCGATCCGCGACGACATCGCAAAGGGCCGTTTCAAACGATTTTGCCAACATGGCCACATCGCCCGGCTCGAGCATCCCTGCGGGCAGGTTGTCGATATGGTTTCTAACGGCCGTTTTCAGTCCGGAAAAGGAAAAATCGCAATTTTCGCGCCCCCACATCGGACGCGGCAGGGGGAAACGATGTTCTGCCGCCTGTGTATCGTCGCACTGCGCTGCGGCCTTCTCCAGATTTGGCCCCCCGGGATAAGGCAGGCCCATCAGCTTCGCGGCCTTGTCGAAACATTCCCCGGCGGCATCGTCGAGCGTCGTGCCGAGGCGTCTGTAGACGCCGATATCCTCCACTGCCAGAATTTGCGTATGCCCCCCTGAAACGAGAAGGAGAAGATAGGGAAAGGCAACATCATCCGTCAGGCGCGGGGTAAGCGCATGTGCTTCGAGATGATTGACCGCGATAAAGGGGAGATCATGCGCGGCGGCAATCGCCTTGCCCGCCATCATTCCGACCATGACCCCGCCGATCAGGCCGGGGCCGCAGGTGGCGGCCACGCCGTCCAGCGCGGGAAATGTCATGCCGGAATCTTTCATCGCCGCACGGATCAGGCGGTCGAGATGATCCATATGCGCCCGGGCTGCAATCTCCGGCACGACCCCGCCAAAGGCGCGGTGTTCATCAAGCTGGCTCAGCACCAGATTGGCATGAATCGCCCTGTCGCTGCCGACAATGGCAACGGCGGTTTCATCGCAGCTCGTTTCAATCCCGAGGACTTTCATGACCTGATGATATAATGCGTCAGCACGGACATGGAAAGGTTTGATTATTATGGCTATAACACGGGCATGACTTTTAAACGGGAGGGTGCTATAAGGCGGCCATGAGACCCCTTCGTATTGGCACACGCGGATCGAAACTGGCGCTGGTTCAGGCCCATATGGTCGCGGATGCGCTCGGGGTTGCGCACCCCGGGCTTGCCGTTGAAATCGTCACGATCCAGACGTCCGGCGAATGGAAACCGGAGCAGGGCGAAACGCGCCTGAGCGAGGCCGCCGGGGGCAAGGGTCAGTTCGCTGTCGAAATCGAACGGGCCATTCTGGCGTGTGAAGTTGATTGCGGTGTGCATTCCCTGAAGGACATGCCTTCGGTTCTGCCGGAAGGGCTGGTTTTACGGCATACGCTGAAACGGGCCGATCCGCGCGATGTTCTGCTGGTGAACGGGACGGCGCGCCATCTGGATGATCTGCCCCAAGGGGCAGTGCTCGGGACCTCCAGTCTGCGGCGGCAGGCCATGCTGCTGGCCCGGCGCCCTGACCTGAAAATCGTCCCGTTTCGCGGAAACGTTCCGACCCGTATCGAAAAATTGCGTGCTGGTCAGGTGGAGGCAACGGTTCTGGCCCTAGCCGGACTTGTCCGTCTTCATCTGGAACATGAAGTTGCCTGTGTCCTGAACACGGAAGATATGCTGCCTGCGGCCTGTCAGGGGATTGTTGGTATTGAGATGCGCGAAGATGATTCCGATACGGCACGTTTGCTTGACGCGATTCATGACCGGGAATCCGGTCTGGCGGCGGCGGCGGAGCGGGCGGCCCTTGGTATTCTGGACGGGTCCTGCCATACGCCGATCGGGGCCCATGCAACGCTGGATCAAAACCACATGATCTTGAAAGTTCTGGTGGCTTCTGCAGACGGGCAGCAGGTCTTTCGCGACGAACAGGCTGGTCCGGTCAACAATGACGATGACGCCGCCCGGCTGGGGCAGGTGGTCGGGATGCGCCTTAAGGCACGGGTCCCGCCGGAGCATTTCCGTTAGGTTGGGTGGTTTTTGTAAGGCTTTATTAAGGTTACAGTATACTTAATTATTTTGCACCAATGCTGCTTTATGACTGCATCGGGGATAATAATTAAGTATACTGTAACCTTAATAAAAACATTCACAAAAAATCTTAATAAAAGTAATCAAAAGTAATCAAAGGGGATGATTTTGGCGAAGCCGCTGGTTCTGATTACCCGCCCGGTCGAGGATGTGGCTGAAACGATCCGTCTGGTGGCGGCTATGGGGTTTGAGGCGATGCATGCCCCGGCGCTCGAAATTTGCGATACCGATGATCCCCTGCCGGATATTGCCGTTGCGGCGGGGCTGATTTTTTCCAGTGCCCGTGCGGTGCGTGCCTTGATGCGACGGTGTCCGGCAGAGGTATGGCTTTCCAGAACCGTTTTTGCCGTCGGTGATCACACGGCCCAAACCGCCCGCGATTCGGGTTTTGTTGATGTACGGAGCGCCGGGGGCAATATGGCCGATCTGGCGGGGTTGATTCGGGAGAGTTGCCCGCCTTGTACGTTAATTCATTGCAGCGGCGCGGATATTCGCGATGATCCGGCGGCGCTGTTGCCAGTGGAGGAAGGGTGGCATGTCCGGCGCGTGGTGCTTTATCGTGCCCTGCCAGTTGGCCATATTCCCGATCAGGTGTCCGGAACCCTGCGGCAGGGGCGCATTCGCGCTATATTGTTTTACTCGGCGCGCAGCGCAGAAAGTTTTTTGTCGGCGTTGGTAAAAAGTCAGCCACAAGTGTCGTGCGACACCGCGAAGGCTTTGTGTCTTGCGCCCCCGGTGGTAGACTCGGTGCAGAAATTCAATCTGTCCTGGGACGGCGTTTGCGTTTCCAAAACGCCGGATCAGGCCGGAATGATGGCCCTGCTCGGGACGCTTGCCCGCAATGCTTGAAAACAACATCTGAAAATCATGCCGAACGATAACGCCACCAACCACCATGAAGCCTCGCTGGCTGCCGAAGCCATCATTGAACGTTTTGGCGGCATTCGTCCGATGGCCGGCAAAATGGGGGTGCCGGTGACAACGGTGCAGGGCTGGAAAAAACGCAATCTGATCCCCGGCAATCGCCGCCGCGATGTGTTGAGCGCAGCAGAAAAACACGGAGTCGATCTTTCGGGTTTGCCGGTGTCGTCGGGGCAGGACTTTTCCACTACGCTCGGGCAGGCGGCAGTTGAGCAAGATCGCGACCCGGCCATTCTTTGCCATCATGATGCGGCTATTGCCGCCGCGAAATTGACGGAGATGCAGGAAAAAACATCCGCGCCACCCGCGGGAATCACGCATGAGATGATGATGAAAGAAATTGAAAAGGCGCAGACCCGCGCCACACGCCGCGCCTTCGTCGCTTCCGCTGCTTTGCTGGGTGTTTCCGCAATCATCTTCGGTATGTTGATCTCCATTAACAAGCAGCAAATGGCCGCGCATACCAAACGTATTTCACTGGTCGAAGACAAGGTTGAGGCGATTGATTCCGTTGATCCGGCCTATGAGGGCATGCCGCGCGGCGTGGTCGAGAACATGATGCGCGATGTTCAACAAAAAATATTCGATATGCGCCAGAAGACCGATAAAATACAGGACTCTGTCACCGACCTGAAACAACAGGCGGAAAGTTTCATGAATCTTGAAAACTCCTCTCTGGTGGATCGCATTGCGATGCTGGAGCAGACATTGGGCGGGTTGAGCGGCGGGAACACGGATTTTTCCATGGTGCTGAATCGTATCAATGAAATGCAAAACACCTTGCAGGGGCAGGAAAAGATGCAGGCGACCATCGCCCAGTTGCAAGACATGGTTGCTGCGACGCAGCGCCCACCCGCCATGCAGGGCATGATGGGGCCGCCGACGATGGAACAAATGCTTGCCGCCGAACAAGGGCGGGGCGATTCCGAACTGGCGCAAACGCTGGAGGGCGTTTCCCCGGCGCAGTTGAAGGCCGCGGCCTTGCTGATCGGGTTGTCGCAGTTTCGCGATTCATTAAACCGCAGCGGACCTTTCGCCAATGATTTGATGTTGTTGCAGACCATGATGGGTGAACGCGATCCGGAATTGAACGCGGCCATCGCGCAACTTGCACCCTATGCGGAAACAGGCGTTTTATCACCCAGGGGGCTTTCCGATGAATTAAAAACCCTGACGGGTGAAATTGCTGTGGCTTCGATTACGGGACAGGATATTTCCGTGCAGGATCGCGCCATGGCCAGATTTCAGGAAGTCCTGAAAATACAAAAAGACGGTCATCCCGTAATGGGCACAGATGCGCAAGCCCGTGTCGCCCGGGCACAGGTTCTGCTTGATGCGGGCGATATCAACGCGGCGATTGCCGAACTGGAAGGCATTGAAGGTCCGGCACGCGAAAAGGCCCAGCCTGTGATCGATCAGGCCCATATCACCGCCATGGCGCAAAAGGTTCAGGGCCTATTGACCAATAACGTCATGGGCCAGATCAAAAGCGGTTTGGGCGGTTCCGGTGCTGCTTATACGGTCAGGCCGCAATTGCATCTTCCCGCCGGTGTTCCGGGGGCGGAATTTATCGGGCCGCCGGCACCACAGGTTTATGTCCCGCCGCAGATGAGGAAATAGCCCTATGTTGCGCATGATCTGGTGGATGATCGAACTGGCGGCCATTGCGGTTATAGCGTTATGGCTGTTTCGTAACCCCGGTACTGTTGCTGCGCACTGGAACGGATATGATATTGAAACATCGCTCGGCGTGGCGTTTCTTATGCTGGTTGCGCTAGCCGTTGCGGTCGGCACCTTTACCCGGATCATAGGGTTTATTGTCGCGCTGCCCGAACGCTGGAAGATGATCAATCTCAAGAAACGCCGCGAGCGCGGTTACCGTGCCTTGACTCTGGGCCTTGCCGCCGTTTCGGCGGGCGATGGAAAGAGTGCAACCTATCAGGCCTATCGCATGCGCCGTTTTCTTCCTGACGAATCCGGGTTGCCGTGGTTGCTGGAGGCGCAGGCGGCGCGGTTGCGCGGGGCGGAGCCGGAGGCGCGCGACTATTTTGAAAAATTGCTGAAGGATAAGGATACCGCTTTCCTCGGGGTGCGCGGTTTGCTGCAGGTGGCAATCGACAGTGCCGATCTCGATCATGCGCTGGATCTGGCACGACAGGCGCTTGCCATGCATCCGGATCAGGCCTGGATCATTCGTACCGTTTTCGGTCTGGAAATTCAAAAACGCGAATGGGCGGCGGCGTTGAATACGTTGAAACGTGCCGAACGCGCCCGCGCTTTCGAAGAGGACGATTTAAAATCCGCCCGTGTCGCGATTTTCCTGCAACAGGCGGAAGATCTGCAGCGCGGCGGCTATCCGGCGGAAGCCCTGAAAAAGATGAGAGAGGCTCATCGCCTCAATCCCGGTTTTGCCCCGGCGGCAGAGCGTCTGGCCCGGGCCTGCGCCGAATTGCAAAAACGTCGTGCGGCTATTGCGGTGATTGAACGCGCGTGGAAGGAAAATCCACATCCCGATCTGGTGCCGGTCTGGGATTTGCTCGCTCCGGTTAACAAACCCAACGATATGGCTGCAAGGCTGCGCTGGTTCGAACGTCTGGTTGCCTGCAATCCGGCACATGTGGAAAGCCAGCTTGCCGCCGCCGATGCCGCGATTAAAGATGGTTTATGGGGCGAGGCATGGCAATACCTTTCTGCGGCAGAAAAAATCCGTCCCAATGCACGGCTTTACCGGCTGTGGGCACAGATGGAAGAAAAAACCGGGCATGGGGAATCGGCCAGACGTTACTGGGAAAAAGCCGCCGATGCGTCGGGAGACAGGATGTGGATCTGTTGCGAAACGGGTGTGGTTTACGAACGCTGGTCGCCGCTGGCGCTCCCGCACGGATCTTTCAACACCATCCGCTGGGACGATCCGCGCATGCCGCAAGGCCGCAGCTACACGCTCGTCCCTAGGGGTAAAAACGACCCGATCATCGAGCCGATAAAGCAAATAGGATCAATTGGTTAAGGCAGAGGGCTTGTCTAGGCCCGGCATTTTCTCTAAGACTGTTCCATAACCAAAAAAACAGAACAGCCGAGGACACTATCGATGACCATCCCAGCACACCTGCTGTCGAACCCCCTTGTCAACCCGCCGCAATTGCCAAACAACGCTTTGCCCCTGAACAAGGTAAAATCTGCGCATTTCCTCCCCGCGATTGAACACGGCATTGCTCTGGCAATGGCGGAAATTGCGGCGATCAAAAATAATCCTGATGCCCCGACATTCGAAAATACTATCGAAGCCATCGAATATGTCGGAGAGGATTTGTCGCGGGCATATTCCGTTTTCAGCCTGTTTTCTGCATCGAAAAGCAGCGGTGTGATCCGGAAACTGGAACAAAAAATCGGTCCGATAATGTCGGCATTTTCCAGCGGCATTTTTCAGGATGCCGATTTATTCAAACGTGTGGAGGCGGTTTACAACGACCCGTCTTCCGCTGTGCTTGATCCGGAACAAAAAATGCTCCTGAAAAAAATCTACAAGGATTTTACCGATAATGGCGTCAATCTTTCACCCGAAAAGAAAGAAAGGTTTCAGGAAATTCAGGAGCGACTCTCCGTTCTTTCGTCACAATATGGCGCGAATGTCATGGAGGCGAAGAAGGCCTGCAAGATTTTTATCGATGATGAGGCAAGGCTGGCTGGCGTTCCTGCGCGGGCGCTGGCGGAATATAAAAATAATGCCATCAGGGCGGGGGAGCCGGATAAATTCCTGCTGGTTCTCACGCCGTTCCCGGATGAGATTCTGTCTCATTGCAAGGACCGCGCCTTGCGGGAAGAGATATTCCGCGCCGACAGGACAGTCGCCTTTGCCGGGTCGGCCCATGATAACCGTCCGGTTATCCTCGAGATTGTGACATTGAAACATGAACTTGCGCAGATGATGGGGTTTGCGACGGCGGCGGATCATATCCTTTCGGAAAGCATGGCCGGGGATACAAAAACGGTCAATGCCTTCCTGCAACGCAATCTTGATGTCTATAAACCCGCAGCTGAAAATTACCTGCAAAAAGTCCGTGATTTTGCCCGCGAGGAAGACGGGCTGGAAAATCTGGAACCATGGGATGTTGGTTATTATGGGCGGATGCTCAAGGAAAAAATGTTTTCCGTGGATATGGAGTCCGTGCGGCCCTATTTTGAGCTTAATTCAGTTTTCAATGCGCTTTGCCGTCACGCCGAAGAGGCCTTCGATGTTGAGCTGCGCCACGCCAAAAAGAAATACCCGGTGCATCACAGGGATGTGCAGGTGTATGAAATTTTCAACAAGGCCAGCAACAGTTTCGCCGGTTTGTTCTATGTGAATTACTACGCCCGTCCGGGCGCAAAATACGGCGGGGCATGGATGGATCAGCTTCAAAGTCATTCCATCCGCGATGGCCGGGTGACAACCCCGTCAATCACCAATGATGGCAACTATAAAAAGGGTGATAATGGCGTGCCGACCTTGCTGACCATTGATAATACTGAAACCGTGTATCATGAATTCGGTCATGGTGGACATGGTTTCCGGACGACAGTGCGCCATGCGAGCCTTGCCGGAACCCGCGGGGTTAAGCGAGACTGGATCGAATTGCCGTCGCAATTGCAGGAGGGCTGGGTCATGGCCAATGCCAAAGACCCAAACAGCGATCTGGGACGTCATTATCAAACGGGTGAAAAAATTCCCCTTGCCTTGCTGGAACGTATCGAGGCGATGAATAATTTTGATGCCGGGATGACTGGTCTGCGGCAAACATTCTTTGGCATGCTTGATATAAAATGGCACGCAACCGATCCGGCAAAGATCACTTCGGTCGAAGATCTTGAAGATGGCGTCAATGCCGTGGCGTCGCTGATGCCGCGCATCGGCAGTATATCGACAAGTTTCACGCATTTGTTTTCCGGCGGTTATGCGGCCGGGTATTACGGGTATAAATGGACCGAAGCCATGGCGGCGGATGTTTTCGCCAGATCGCAGGAAAACGGCAGGATCTACGACAAGCCTTTCCTGAAACGTATCGACGAAATCATCTATCAAACCGGCGGCTCCCGCGAACCGACGGAGCTTTTCCGGGAATTGATGGGCCGCGATCCCGACCCCGATGCATTGTTCCGCCGGGAAGGTCTGTTGAGCGGGCTTAAACCTTAAGCCGCATCACCGGCTGGATCAGGACAAAACCGGCCAGAAAGCCGCC
Source organism: uncultured Micavibrio sp. (assembly GCA_964400125.1). Lineage (GTDB taxonomy): Bacteria > Pseudomonadota > Alphaproteobacteria > Micavibrionales > Micavibrionaceae > Micavibrio. Next base: position 195,036 of record CAYNSR010000004.1, read on the forward strand.
GATATGCGCGACCCAGGCGATGTTTTCGCCCCCGGGCCCGCCGATCATGCCGAACAGGACGGTAATGCCGATCCATATCGCCACCAGCGGCCACAGGCCGAAACGTCCGGCGGAGCCGTTGATGTTTTGCGTTTGCTGCAACATCACCAGCGCGGCGGCAAACATGCCGCTGATGGCGCCGGACGCACCGATCACCGGGTTGTCGCTGCCGATGCTGAAGAGGAAATGGATGAAGGCCGCAATCAGGCTGGAGGCGAGCATGAGAATCGCTAGCCGCCGCCAACCCATCCATCGTTCGAGTCCGGAACCGAAGGCCATCATCATCACGACGTTGATGCCGACATGCCCCCAGCTTCCATGCAGGAAAGCGTAAGTGAACGGACCCGCAAGGGCGAACCCGGACAGGGATGTTTCCCCGGTATAATATGCCGGGATAAAACCGAAATGCGCGATCACCCAGTATTGTTGTTCCGGGGCCAGAACCAGTTTCAGGGCCAGTTCGATGCCGAGGAGAATCAGCACCAGAAATTTCGTCATCGGCGGCAGGTTAATCATCGGGACATGGGTTTGCGCCCCGCGTCCCGGTGTTGACGGAGCCGGGCCCATGAAGATTGTCGTGCGAATCTGTGGCTGGCGGGCCTGTTCCGCCCGTTGTTCCGGCGTGGGCAAGCGCACGATATTGCCGCCATCGTTTCCAGAATCTTCAGAATCGTCACTTCCGTTGCCGCCGTTATTATGTCCGTTGCTGCCCTGCACGGCTGTCCCCTTGCTGCTTCGCGTTATGATCTTTAAAACTAAAGGCTCTCGAAGCGGAGGACAAGATGGCTTATGACTTTTCGACAGCAGCAAATTCCGTAGATGAATTCTGGATGCCGTTCACCCCCCAGCGCCTGTTCAAGGGCGCTCCGCGGATGGTCGTCAAGGCCAGAGGGATGTATTATTACGACCCGGCGGGGAAGGAAATCCTCGATGCCTGCGCCGGGATGTGGTGCATGAATGCCGGGCATGATGTGCCACAGGTGAAGGAAGCCATCAAGGCGCAGCTTGAAATCCTCGATTATGCCCCGTCCTTCCAGTTCGGCCATCCCAGCGTGTTCAAGGCGGCATCCCGCCTGATTGCCGGAATGCCGGAGCATGTCAGTCATGTGTTTTTCAGCAATTCCGGCTCCGAAGCGGTTGATACGGCTCTGAAAATCGCGCTGGCGTATCACCGGATGAAAGGCGAGGGGACGCGCCGTGTTCTGATCGGGCGCGAACGCGCTTATCACGGCGTCAATTTTGGCGGCATCTCCGTCGGCGGGCTTCCCTATAACCGCGCTGTCTTCGGCCAGTTGTTGCCGTATGTCGATCATCTGCCGCATACTCATGATCTGACCCGCAATGCCTTTTCCCGGGGCCAGCCCGACCACGGTATCGAATATGCCGATGCGCTGGAGCGTCTGGTATATCTGCACGATCCGGCAAATATCGCGGCGGTGATCGTCGAGCCTGTTTCCGGTTCGACTGGCGTATTGCCGCCGCCGAAGGGGTATTTGAAGCGTATTCGCGAAATTTGCGACAAATACGGGATCCTGATGATCCTTGACGAGGTGATTACCGGTTTTGGCCGTTTCGGGGCCATGTCATCATCCGATTATTTTGATATCAAACCTGACATTATCACCACCGCCAAGGGCCTGACCAACGGCACCGTGCCGATGGGTGCCACCTTTGTCACCGACGGGATTTACAATGCCTTCATGACGGGACCGGAACAATTTATCGAACTCATGCATGGCTATACCTATTCCGGCCACCCGCTTGCCGCCGCCGCCGTCATTGGCACGATGGATGCGGTTCAGGACGGAAAGATATGGGAGAATGCCAAGGCCATGGCGAAACCTTTCGAAGACGCCATCCATTCGCTGAAAGGCAGACCCTATGTCGAGGATATCCGCAATTGCGGCATGCTCGCCGGGGTGCAGATTGCTGAACATCCGGACAAAAACGATCCGGGCAAATACTGCCGCGACGCGGCCTATGAAATGTTCCGCCGTGGTCTGATGGTGCGCTATACGGGGCCGAATCTGTGTATTTCGCCGCCGCTGATCCTGAATGAAAATCATATCGACCAGATTGTCACGACGATGGGAGATGTTCTGGACGATCTGAAATAAATCCTCAATTTTAATGCAAACCCGGAAAGGGAATAACATGAACGCGCCGATGAAATTAACGAAAGAAGCCTATATCGCCCGTGAAAACCAGTATGTTGCAAGGTTGTACAAGCCTCTGCCCGTTGTCTTGTGCAAGGGGGAAGGGGTCTGGCTGTGGGATACGGACGGCAATAAATATCTCGACTTCCTCAGTGCATATAGCGCGGTCAGTTTCGGCCACCTGAACCAGCGAATCAAGGCGGCGCTGATCGGCCAGCTTGAGCGTCTCGATATTCCGGCGCGGGCGTTTCATACGGACATTCTTGGCGAATTTGCTGAAAAAATCTGCCGCATGACCGGTCTGGACATGATGCTGCCGATGAATTCAGGTGCAGAAGCTGTTGAGACCGGAATCAAGGCTGCGCGGCGCTGGGGCTATGACGTCAAGGGCATTCCCGACGGCAAGGCGCGGATTATCGTTTGCAACAACAATTTCCATGGCCGCACGACCACAATTGTCGGATTTTCTTCCGATGCCGATTACCGCCGCAGCTTCGGGCCGTTCGACGGCGGATTCGATTTGATTCCGCATGGTGATACGGCGGCCCTTGAAAAGGCGATCACGCCGAATACTTGCGCGTTTCTGGTTGAGCCGATTCAAGGGGAAGGGGGCATCCTGATCCCGCCCAAAGGCTGGCTGAAAGAGGTTCAGGCGATTTGTAAAAAGCACAATGTTTTGCTGCTACTGGATGAAATCCAGACGGGCATGGGCCGGACGGGGCGCAATTTTTGTTTCCAGCACGAAATCGACAAACCTGACGGTCTGATGTTGGGCAAGGCGCTCGGCGGCGGGATTTATCCGGTATCCGCCTTCGTTGCGCGCAAGGACGTCATGGATGTGTTCGATCCCGGCAGCCATGGGTCCACCTTCGGTGGCAATCCTGTTGCTTCCGCTTTGGCCATCGAGGCGTTGAACATTCTCGAGGAGGACCGTCTGGCGGCGCGCAGCGAGGAAATGGGCGATTATCTGAAAGAAAAACTTGGTGCGCTCAATTCGCCGTTTATCAAGGATGTGCGCGGCAAGGGGCTGCTGGTCGGGATGGAGATTGATCCTGCCCGTGCGACGGCGCGGCAGGTCTGTGAAAAACTTCTGGCGCGGGGTGTTTTGTCGAAGGATACGCACGAAACCGTGGTGCGTTTTGCGCCGCCGCTGATTATTGAGAAACCGGATCTCGATTGGGCCGTGGAGCGTGTTACACAAGTCCTGCGGGAAATGGAATCATAAGCAACAAAAACGCCAACCCCCGCTTTACGCGGGGGTTGGCATCTTTTTTCCCTGATTTGTCCGTGCGGCTACCCCGGCGAACTGCCGCCAAACATGATTTCGTTTTTCTCGCGGTCGTATTTATAGCGCACATCCTCGTCGCCACGGGCCTTCATAAAGGCGGGGGGGCTGTATTTGGTAACGAACTTTCCGGCCTCGGCCATCAGATCGGTGGCGGATATCTTCATATGCCTGATCTGTTCCGCCAGTTTTTCCATGACTTGCGCATAGGCTCCCTTGGCAATTTCCTTGCCCATGACAACCATTTTGGTAATTTCGCCCAGCTCTGGAACTTTGCCTTCGACAACGCGGGTAAAAACGCCGCCGTTCTCCGAGAGTTTTTTCACTTTCGGTTTTCTGCCGCCGCTGCCGCCGCGCCCGGATGATGTGCTTCCTTCCTCGTCCTCTTCGCCGTCGTCTTTTGTGACATTGTCTTGCCCGGTGGCGATTTCGAGATAGGTGCGTGCCTGAAAGCTGACCGGATAATGCTTCAGGTCCGCCGGTTTCAGGGTGTGGCCGCTCAACCCGGCCTTGACCTCAAGATGCAGGAGCTCCGGGTTTTTCCAGTCGATTTCAACGCAATGACTCTTGAACTCGCCGGGCTGCGGACATTTGACCAGCAGCTTCTTGCCGGGGTAAATCTGCTCTTCGATCCCTGCATGATCCAGGAATTCCTTAATCTGAACGTGCATGGCCTGACTCCTCGTGTATAGCCGTTTAAACGCGACCCTTATTTTCCAAAACTTGAATACATAATGTCTGGAAAAGCCTAAAAAAACGTTAAAAACACAGGTGGCCTCTTTCTACAGTAAAACTAGGTTTTTTGGGGCTTCCGGAAAGGTTACGCGGGAGCCTGTAACCTGCTATAATGGAAAAATCGAGCCTGAAAGACATATGTGCGAGGAGTTTTAGACCGATGAACAAGATTCGCCCTTTTCTGTTCCTGAGTGTTGCCGTATTCAGTCTGGCGGCCCTTCCGGCCATGGCGCAGACATCCTCCGGGTCTCCGGGCACGATTTCCACTTTGCTGAACAGGCCGAAGGCGACCACGCCGTTACAGACGCAGACCGTCATCGCGGCCAATAAATCCGCGTATGAAGAGGCGAGGAAGAAAGCAGAACTTCTGAATCAGCAGGCTTCGGCCGCCATGGCTGCCGCCCATGCGGCGGATAGTTCCATGCGGGCGAAGGAGATGGAGGCGATGTTTGCCGCTGAAAAGGCGAAAGCTATCGCGGCCATGACGCAACGCCCCGACGGTGACCCCACCAATCCTCTGGCGCAGCAGGCCACAGCAGAAGGTCCTGTCGTCAAGCCGTATGTGGCACCATCGAATGCTGTGCGGGTCTACACGCAGAAAAAAGATCCTGCAGCAGACAAGCCGCGCCGCCTTTTCAATGTGCGTGAACAATAAGACCTGATGGTGTTTTACGACCTCCTGCTCTGGGCGCCGCTCCTGATCGGAATTGGGGTGCTGGCGGGATTTCTCGCCGGTTTGCTCGGGGTCGGCGGCGGTCTTGTTCTGGTCCCGGGCCTATTTTTCGGTTTCTCCGCGCTTGGTTACGCTCCTGACCACCTGATGCATCTTGCCGTCGGGACATCCTTGGCCATTATTATTCCGACCGGATTGTCTTCCGCTTTGTCCCATCACAGGCGCAAGGCGGTGCGCATGGATCTGGTGTGGCGTATCGGTCCCGGTATTCTTGCCGGGGTGGCGCTGGGCACCTTTATTGCTGCGCAGATTCCGGGGGCGGGCCTGAAACTGGTTTTTGCCGTGTCGCTGTTTTTTCTTTCCGGCCTGATGATGATCGATTCAACCCGGTTTCATCTGGCGCGGGATGTGCCGGGGCGGGGTGGCGCGACACTGGCCGGAGGGGTGATCGGGATGCTTTCGGCACTGATGGGAATTGGCGGCGCGACCATCAGTGTGCCGTTTATGACCTTGTGCCGTGTACCGATCCATCAGGCGGTGGGGACGGCTTCGGCGCTGGGGCTGGTGATTGCGATACCGGCAGCAGCGGGGTATGCCCTGATTGGCCGGGGCGCGGACGCTCTTCCCCCGTTTTCATGGGGCTATGTCAATCTGGGGGCTTTTTTTCTGATCGCGCCGTTTAGCATTTTGGCAGCCCCCCGGGGCGCACGTTTGGCCCATGGCATTTCCGTTCACGCTCTGCGTCGGGTCTTTGCCGTGTTTTTGGTCATGATCTCGCTGCGCATGTTGTATAGTGCGCTGTATGAATAGATATCCGGATATCAGATATATCCTTTTTCTGCTGGCGTTTGCGGTCTACGGCGCTTTCGGCTCTCCGACGCCGGACAGGCTCGGTCCTGCGGAATTGGTTTGCGGCGGCCTGCTTCTGGCGGCGCTGCCCCTGCGGAATTTGATGCAGATGTTTTTGCTGCGCGAGGGCGCGTTCTGGCGGCATGCGGCCCAGTTTTTGCTGACATACGGCCTTTGTGTCCCTTTGTTGCTGGCGCTGGCTGCCGGGAACGATCCGGCCATGATTCTGCGCGATCTGATTCCTTTCGTGTTCCTTTTGTTGCCGCTTTTTTTCATGACGACAGAGGGTGCGGGAAGATGGTGGCCCGTGGCGGCGATGGTTGGTGTTTTGTTTGCGGTTCGTGTCGTTGCCGCAGACGGGGCCGACCCGCTCTATCTTTCGATTTCGCCGTGCGTGGTTTTCGCCGCCATTATCCTGATGGCGTATGCGGGTGCGGAAATGATGCGAGGAGTGACACTTCAGCGGTTTCTTCGTGCGGTGGCGCTGGTCTTTCTTTCCGGCCTTTGCCTCATGGCTCTTGCCACGACATTGCAGCGGGCCAGTCTGGCTCTGACGGTGCTGGCGCTGTTCGGGTTGCTGGCGTTGGCATTCTGGCGCATGCCGTTGCGGGCGGTGGTTCCGGGGTTTATGCTTTTGGTCCTGCTGGCGGTTTTTGCCGGGCCTGTTGCTGATGTGCTGGCTGGGTTGGTACACAAACAAGGTACGGTCGGCCTGAATATGCGGATGCAGGAAGCTGCTGCCGTATTTGACGCCATTACCGTTTCGCCGCTGCATGTCCTGTTCGGGCTCGGCTGGGGGGCGCAGCTTGAATCTCCGGCGGTTGGCGGCATGTCCGTCAACTATACGCATAGTCTGCTGACCTTCATCTGGCTCAAGGCCGGGCTTGTGGGATTGCTGGGGGTGATTTTGTATTTGTGGGCGCTTGGGATGGGCGTGGTGCGCGCAATGCCGAAAAATCCGGTGCTGGCGGTTGCTCTGGCGGTGCCACTGCTGATTGATATATTTTTGTATGCCAGCTTTAAGTCATTGGATTTCGGACTGATTTTGCTTGTTTGCGCGGCGTTGGCCCGCAGGGCGCAAAACCGCGCCGCAGTTGCGCCGGGGCCGGACTTGGTGTATCGATAGGGCGATCTTTTTCAGTAACGTTTTTCAGGTTTTCGACCGGCATGAGCAGGCGGCCAACCGTATTGTTTATCAATCGCGTCTACCCGCCGTCGCGCGGGGCGACTGGCCGCGTCCTGCGCGATCTGGCGCGGTCGTTTTGTCGCGACGGCTGGGATGTGACCATCCTGACCAGCGGGCCGAATGATCGCCTTGAAAAGGACGGCCCCATTCGCGTCATGCGGGTGCGCTCGCGCATGAAGGGCAAAAGCATGACGGGTTATATCAGCGTTCTGGTGCGCCTGATGCTGGCCGGGTTAAAGCTGCCCGCGCATGATCTGGTTGTCACCATGACCGATCCGCCGATGCTGGTGCTGGCCGGGCAGGTGGTGGCGCGGGCTAAAAAATCGCGCCACATCAATTGGTGTCAGGACCTGTATCCTGACCTTTTCCCGACGGTGGGGCTGAATCTGCCGGATTTTTTGCTCAACCCGTTACAGCGCATGACCCGCCGTGCCATGCAGAAATGCGACCGGGTCGTCACCGTGGGGCGCTGCATGGCGCGGCAATTGTCGCATAGCGGTATTGATGCGCGTAAAATCGCCGTCATTCCCAATTGGCCGGATTTTGAATTGCTTGATCTTTCCCCCGCGAATGATTTGCGTATCCGCGATATTGGTCTGCGTCGCCGATTCAAGGGTGTCAATGGCTCGGAGCGCCGGAAAAAACGCAGGAAAGGGGCTGATGAAGCCGCCGCTCGCCCGTTTCAGGATCTTTTCCGCGATGACGGTCCTCCGAAATTCCGTATCCTGTATTCCGGCACGCTTGGCAGGGCGCATCCGATAGCGACTGTTCTGGATGCCGCAGAAATTCTCAATCGCCAGAAAAGCGATGTTGAATTCGTCTTTGTTGGTGACGGCCCCGGACAGGAAAAGCTTGCGCAGGAACGTGCCCGTCGTGGCCTTGAAAATATCCGCCTGTTGCCGTGGCAACCCGCGAGTCGCCTGAAGGAATTGATGGAAAGCGGCGATGTCCACCTGATTTCGATGAACCACGACGCTGCCGGTCTGATTGTGCCATCGAAACTCTATTCCGCCCTCGCGGTGCAGCGCCCGTGTATTTTTGTCGGTCCGGTAAGTAGTGAAACGGCCAAGATCATTCAGGATTTCAAGGCCGGAACGGTTGTGGCGCAGGGTGAATCGGAAATTCTCGCGCAGGCGATCCTGTCGTTTCGCAACAGTGGCGATGTGTGGTTTGCGGCGCATGACGGCGCGGCGCGGGCGGGACGCATTTTTGTCCCGGCGGAATCCATTACCGCATGGATTAAGCGCGCCCGCGATACGGTGGGGATTCCCGTAGCGATGGACAAGGCCTCATGATCCCGCATCACGCTACCGAACCGACCTTGATGGATTTGTTGCGGCTTTTGTGGCGGGCGCGGATTTTTCTGGTGCTGGGGGCCGTTCTCGGCTGCATCGGTGCGGTCCTTTTTTTGATGTGTTCCGTTCCGCATTACCGCGTCACCATGCTGGTCGCCCCGGCGGAACGGACGGTGCGGGCCGATGTCAAATCCTTCTTGCCCGGCCACCCGGGTTTTGCCCTGCAATATATGGAGCGCAGCATGGCCGCGCCGGAGGACACGGATTTTACCCGTTTTGAATACACGTTCCGGGGCCGCCGTGTTGCGTCCTCCCTGTTCAGTGACTTGTCCATTGTAGAGGGCTTGCGTCGGGAACGGAAATTTGTGTTTTCTCCTGCGCCGGATATGGCGGGGGCGGAGGATATGGCGGAATATTTCAGGAAAAAAATTGCCATCGAACCCGTTGGCAACACCCCTCTGCGCCGCATTGTTTTCGATCATCCGGAGCCAGAATTCGCTATGGCCCTTTTGCAAAGGCTCTACTACCAGACGGATCTGCTCATCCGTCACGAAGTCGCGGCCCGCGCCGAGGGGCGGGCGGGTTACCTGAAGGGGATGCTTGAAAAAACTACACATCCCGATCATCGCCGTGTTTTGACGTCCTTGCTGATGGAACAGGAACATCTGTTGATGATGCTGGCGATGGAGGAGCCTTTTGCCGCGATCATCGCCGAACCGCCCGCGCGTTCGGTCAAGCCGTGGTGGCCGCGCCGGAGCCTGATTTTTGCCGGGTTCATTTTCGCCGGGGCGTTGCTCGGTTTCGCCGTGCACAGGCCCGTGGGGCATGCGTGATCCCGGTCAGTGTCATCGTCATGACCCGGAACGAAGGGGCGCGCTTGTCACGTTGTCTGGAAGCCCTTCGCCCGTTTTCTGAAGTTTTCGTTGTTGATTCCGCCAGCACAGACGGTACGGTCGCGCTTGCCCGCAGTTTCGGTGCAACGGTGGTGCCGTTTGATTGGAATGGCCGATATCCGAAGAAGAAACAATGGAGTCTCGAAACGCTCCCCTTTCGTCATGACTGGGTTTTGTATGTGGATGCCGATGAAATCGTCACGCCCGGGCTATGCGCTGAAATCGCAGCGCTTGATCTTTCTTGCGCCGGATATTTGATTCCCGGTTACATGGTCTGGCAGGGGAAGGTTCTTCGCCATGGTCTGGCCAATAACAAGATCGCGTTGATAAACCGTCACTGCTGGGCATTCCCGGTGATTGACGATCTCGATCTTCCCGGCATGGGCGAGGTTGAGGGGCACTACCAGCCGCAATTGATTGTCACCGGAAAAATAGGCCAGTGCCGGGCCGGATTTATCCATGACGCGGCGGAAAATCGTGACGACTGGCTGGCACGGCATCGTCGTTATGCTGCATGGGAATCCGGGATGAACGCGCGCAACGCCTGGCCGCAGGACCCTTCGGGGCGGCGTCAGGCGTTAAAACGCCTCTACCGCCGCCTGCCGCGCCGCGATCTGGTGATGTTCGTGTATGCGTATCTCGTCAAGGGGGGATTTCTGGACGGGCGCGCCGGGCTGGATTATGCCCAAGCGCGCGCCGCCTATCTCCGGATGATCGAAAAGGCCTAGTGACAGCCTTCTTTTTTCTTCTGGCCGAACAGTTTCTTGAAAAAACCAGTGACGGCGTTCGTTGTTGCGCATTCACCTTCTTTTTTCATGGACCCGCCGCAGCAACCGCCAGCGGATTTTTCTTCAGGCTTTTTTTCCTCGTGTTGACAGCAACCCATGGCTATCCTCCTTCTCTTGCTCCTATAAGGATAGCGCAAATTGGTTAAAAACCAAGGCCCTAAAGGGTGTTAGGGTTTGCAGCAGGGGGAACCCTTCGCAGGTCCGCCGTCGCCACAGCAGCCGGAGTTTTTCGGCGTCTCCGCAGGTGTTTGGGGGGCGGGGTCGGCTTTTTTCGTGCAGGCCTTCTCGAAGGAATCCTTGCCATGACATCCGCCGCCACAGCCTTTTTCAGCAGAATCGTCTTTCTTTGGTGTATTGCAGCTCATTTCAATCTCCCTTGTTTTTTTGTTTGTTATGGTCTGTCGGAATTATGCCCCCGCCGGAGTAGCCAGTAAAGCCCCGGAAAATGGCGGCGGAGCGCCATAAGGGCCGTTTGCGCCAGAAAAATCGCAATATTGACCGGCATGGCGCAGAACCCCGATTCCCGGCGAATTCGGAATTGTTCCACCCGTCCTGCCCGCACCTGCGTTTGCGAGATTCCGCCCGGTTCAAAGCGGCAAAGGGGGGTGGGAACATAAAATATGGATTTCGTCCGGCGCAGGAAGGCCAATGTGAATTTATAGTCAGCGGCGATGGTATAACGTGTGTCAAAGCACAAATCGCCGATCAGACCCCGCCTGTACAGCATGGCCTGATGATGTGTGAACATGCCGGTTACGACCTGTGTGTGCGATCTGGCGCGTTTGTAATGCAGCCCTTCGCAAGAATCGCCATAGATGAAATCGCCGTCGATTTTTGACAGTTTTTGCAGGCAATCGGCGTCAGCCAGCGAATCTCCGGCATTCAGAAACAAAACGTAATCTCCGGTGGAAAGTCGCAGGCCCTTGTTCATTGCATCATAAATCCCATGATCGGGTTCGGATATCCAGCGCATCTCCTCCTTGCCCGTTTCTTCTTGTTGCGTGGTCAGGAAAGCGATGCTCCCGTCCGTCGATGCGCCATCGATGATAATCCATTCGAAATCAGTGAATCCTTGCGCGGCGATGCTTTTTTGCGTTTCCTGCAACCCGGCAAGGTTGTTCCGCGTGACGGTGACAATGCTGAAACGCATCAGTCGTCGTTCCCGAGATCGTCGAGGAAAATGCCGGTAATCGCCAGATTGGACAGGATTTGTGTGAAATCGCGCGCACTGGTCAGAAAATCAAACGGTTTCGGGTCGCGTGGAACCACGATGGTCGAGCCTGGCGGGATAAAGGTTGCCTTGTGGTTCCATGCACTGACCATCAACGGCTGGGCGCTGCCGTCGGGATAGAGCACGAAAGTTCGGTCGTCGTCGGCGTAATAGGTCATGCCGCCCGCTTCGGCGATATAATCGCGCGGGTCTTTGGTGCTGCGGAATTGCAGATTGGCCGGGGAGAGCACTTCACCATGCACGCGCACCGTCATGGGGCGGCGCGGGATATAGACCCTGTCCCCGGGCTCCAGCAGAATATCCTGTTCAGGGCTGACCTTCAGGACGGACGGATCGGCCTGAACCGTAATGCGCCCGACGGCCTCGACGTCACGCAATTCATTGGCAAGGTCACGCGCCATGGCGATCTGGTCGGTATCGGGGGGATTGTCTTTTTTCTCCGACGCGGCGGCGACGGCACGTTCCAGTTCGCGGGCGGCGGCCCGGAATCGTGCTTCCTCAGCCCTCCGGTCGGCTTCGCGGCTGAAGATGGCACCGTGGGGATAGGCATGATCGCTCAGACTTCCCGCCCGTTCAATCAATTTTGCCAGTGTGTCTCCGGGCAACAGGTCATAGCGGCCCGGATTGACCACTTCTCCGGTAATCAGCACGCTGTGGCCTTCGGTCTTTTTGAATTTCCGGTTGACGCGCACAGCATCGCCTGCGGCAATGGCGACGGTGGCGGGGTCTGTTTCGCGATAATCGATGGTCTGGCGGGTTGTGCCGCTGCGCCCGTCCTGCTGATGTCCTGTCCCGTGCAGGTTGCTGGTGACTTCGATGCCGGATGTGTTGGCCTCAAACGTCAGGCCGCCGGCAACGGCATTGAGGGATTCCAATGTTGCGCCGTCGGAAACCGGCCATGCGCCGGGTGTGCGGATTGCCCCGCGTATAAAGGCGGAGCGTTCCTTCAGGAAGCTGCGCAGGGATTCGTTCATGACGAATGTTTCATCGTTCGATCCAGATTCTTCTGACCCATCGGTTTTTTTTCCGTCTTCCTGCAACGCAATGATATCGGCGCGGGAGAATAAAATGACGGTGTCGCCGTCTTCCAGCCTGCGGTCGAAAGCGCCCGCAATCACCAGATTGGGCGGAAAATCGATCATTTGTGTCGTCAGGGTACGGCTGTTATGGCGCTCAATCACCCCGATCAGAGGATAGATATCCGGCCCCAGAACCCGGGGGTCGGACAGCAATGCCGAAAGGCTACCCGCCTTGGCCAGCGCGTGAATTCCGGGCTGGCGGGTATGTCCGGCCAGTTCGACCGTTTCGGTGCGTTTTTCATTGGCGCGTTCCACCACCAGAATGCTGCCGTCGCCCAGCGCCGGGGCGAAGGGGGCGTCCAGTTCATCGGTGCGTTCCCGTCCGTCATTGGTCATTTCCAGACGGATAAAACGGTTATTCCCCGGACTCAGCAGTCCGCCCGCAAGATCGAGGGCTTCTTGCAGCGATAATTTTTCACCACTGTCCTCCGGACGATGATGCATGCCGCGCAGGGCAGGGCGCAGTTCAAAAATGCCCGGACGCTTGACTCCGCCGGTGATCGCGACCGTCGGGCCGGTCGGCGGAACCATGATGCGATCGCCATCGCGCAAGGTCAGATCCATTCCGGCGTTGCCATAGACCATCAGACCGTAGAGGTCGATGACATGGCTTCGCCCGTCGCGCACCAGACGAATCTGGCGCAGGCTCCCGGTTTTTTGTACGCCTTCGGATTGCATCAGCGCATCGAGCACCGTATGAAAAACCGTGAGGTTTTTGCGTCCGGGTTTGCGCACATGGCCCGCGACCAGCACATTGACCTGCCGCACGGATTCCAGAGCGACATGCACGCTGGTGTTATACATCTCCGATGCGTTCATCTCCAGCGCTTGGCGTACCTGTTCAATCGTGCGCCCTGCCGCCGGGACAGGGGGAAGATCGTTGATTACCAGCAAGCCGTCGCTGGTGATGCTATAAATTCCCTGATCGCGCCGTTGGCCGCGAAAAACAACATTCAGTTTATCACCGATTCCTAAAACAAAATGGTCCTGCACCGCACCCGCAGGAAGAGATTGCTCGGCAGCATTTGTTTGCGCCGCGCCCGGCGTGCCGAACAGGTCATAGCCAAATTGCCTGATTGGATCGAGAATGCGCCGTGAATACATTTCTTCAATCGGCGACGGGCTGTCTTCCCTGATCGCGGATGTGGGGAGCGGCATTTGTTGTGCCATCAACAGGGCATAGTCGTCCGGCGTCAACGGCTTCATTGCGGCGGCTTTTTTCTGCGGTGTTTTCCGGATGCGCTGCGGTCTTTCGTCGTCGCTTTCCTGTGCCGCAGAATGCGCGTCGCTCTGCCCGCCGACCCAGGGTGGAATCTGGAACTGCATGAAACCATCATTACCCTGCGCCGACGAAGCAGGCAGAGCAAAAAGAAAGGTCATCGTCAGTGTGAAAGCAGCAAAACGCTGCAGGATGGAAAACATGCGGGAACAAAACCGAGGTGGGGGGAAAGGCAGAAACGGCGTCCTAGAAAGATTGTACCCGGAAAAACGGTGAAAAACAGGCCGTTTTTTTTAATGAATTACGCGGGAGGCCTTGTTTCCGGGAAGGGGCAAACTATATTCCATAATCCTAAGCTTTTACAGAGTTTAAAAAAATTCCCAAAAAAATGAAAAATACCTTTGACTCAAATTTTAGGTCTGTGTATAAGGACGACCTCGGCAGCTTGTGGCCGCCGAAATTTCCGCTGTTTACCAAGCCTTTTGGCCCTGAAACAACGGTGTTGACAGTGACGGGAACCTTGACGTATAACCCTGTCACTCCAACAAATCGGTCGGGATGGTTGTCCCGGCTTTTTTATGAGCGGTCTCTAATGTGTCCGCTGTTACGGTTCTTGAACATCGTGAAGAAAAGAAGAGATACACAGGCAGCAGTGCTTGGAGTGTGTTGAACACTCAAACAGTAAAGAACTGCTTTCGTCTGTGTAATCTTATGAATACATAAACGCATAGCAGGTCTTTCTGAAAATTTCTTGTATTAGACATGATGTTCGCATCATGTCGAACCATGGACTCAAACTTGAGAGTTTGATCCTGGCTCAGAACGAACGCTGGCGGCAGGCCTAACACATGCAAGTCGAACGCTGTAGCAATACAGAGTGGCGCACGGGTGAGTAACGCGTGGGAACGTGCCCTTTAGTACGGAATAACTACGGGAAACTGTAGCTAATACCGTATACGCCCTTCGGGGGAAAGATTTATCGCTAAAGGATCGGCCCGCGTCTGATTAGGTAGTTGGTGAGGTAATGGCTCACCAAGCCGACGATCAGTAGCTGGTCTGAGAGGATGATCAGCCACACTGGGACTGAGACACG
>CAYNSR010000005.1:0-208129 GCA_964400125.1 uncultured Micavibrio sp.
CGGAATTCTAAGTGGCGTCCCCTACGGGATTCGAACCCGTGTCGCATCCGTGAAAGGGATGTGTCCTAGGCCTCTAGACGAAGGGGACAGCATTAGGATGGGTTCTTCTAATGAATAGACGGAGGAAATGCAAGCGAATAGTGCGGCGGGGCTTATGGTTATGTTTTATGTAAAAAACAAGTCGCTCCAATTCAGGATTGGCTGCGCCGGGGTGGCGGCGGCGGTGTGTGTCAGGCGACCTGCCCGGTGGCGATATTGTTTGCGGGGGCGGCGTCTTCGATGTGGAATTCTACCTTCTCGGCGTCGTTCCATGTATCCAGTTTCAGGCGTCCCATCAGGTGGAAAATCTGGTGGGTTTGTTTGAGCAAGGCCTGCCCCAGCGGCGTATCGGCGGCGCGGAAGGCCATGGCCTTCATGCGGGTGCCGCCGCCATCGGAATCGCTAATCAGGGTGCGGACATGATCGGTGCCGACGATATCGGCGCTATGCAGGCGCACATTGGGCAGGACAAAAATGGGTTCCGGGTTGTTCTGGCCGAAGGGGCCGACCTGATCGAGCAGCTTCAGGAGGGCCACATTCGCGCCGCGCACGCTCAGCACACCGTCAATCTGCGTTTCACTGACCGCGACCATGCCGGCGGCCTGCCGGGCGATATGGTCGTGCAGGAAATCGCGAAAGGCTGGAATCTGATCGGGCAGGATGGTAAACCCCGCCGCCATCGCATGGCCGCCGCCCTTTAAAATCAGGTTCTGGTTGCGCGCATCGATAAAGGCAGCGGCGATATTGATCCCCTGCACCGAACGCCCAGACCCGCGCCCCTCCAGCGCATGGTCGTGCCCCGGCGCATAGGCAATGACGGCGGCGGGTTTTTTATATTTTTCCACCAGCCGCCCGGCGACAAGGCCATTGAGGCCGGGGTGCCAGCTTTCATGGCCGACGAGGATGACCGGATGCTGGTCCAGCCCCTGATCTTCCACCATGCGCAGGGCCTCGGCCATCATTTCGGCCTGCATATCCTTGCGCTTGTCGTTACAATCATTGAGGGTCCAGGCGATGTTGCCCGCTTCCTCCGCGTCGTCGGTGGTCAGGAGCTTCGCGCCCAGATCGGCCTTGTGAATCCGCCCGCCCGCGTTGATACGGGGGCCGAGAACAAAACCGCAAGTATAGGTTCCGGGGGGCGTTTTGACACCGGCCACGCGCAACAGGGCAGCAATACCGGGATTTTTGGTTTCGGCCATCTGTTCCAGCCCGAGACGCACGAACAGGCGGTTCGGGCCCGTCAGCGGCACGACATCGCAAACCGTGCCGAGCGCCAGAATATCGAGAAAGGATTTGAGCGGCGCTTCGGGTTTATCCTTGTAAAATCCGGATTCGCGCAGCAGAGCATTGATGGCCACGCAAAGCATGAAACTGACGCCGCAGGCCGCCAGCATCGTATAACCGCTTTCGTCATCGCGGCGCTTCGGGTTGATGACATGATTGGCGACAGGCAAACGCGCCTCTGCCTCATGATGATCGATGATAATAATATCAAGACCGAGCGCCCGCCCCTGCTCCACCACATCGAAGGACGTCGTGCCGCAATCCGCCATCAGCACCAGTTCGGCCCCCTGTGCGCGCAGGGTCTTCAGCGCATCGATATTCGGGCCGTAGCCTTCCTTCATCCGGTCAGGGATATAAAACGGGAGATCGATGCCGCAATGCCTGAAAAACCGGACTAAAATTGCGGTCGAGGTCGCGCCGTCAACGTCGAAATCGGCAAACAGCGCCATCTTTCGCCCTGCCGTCATCGCGGCTACGATAGCGGCGGCGGCTTCGCGCATACCCTTCAGCCTGAAGGGGTCCGGAAAATCGCGTGAGAGTTTCGGGCTCAAAAACGCCTCTATCCCCTCCGGCGTCACCGCCCGGGCCGACAGCAACCGCGCCACAATTTCCGGGATGCCATGCCCCGACACCATCCGCGCAATATGCTCCTGCTCCACCGCCGGGAAGACCCAGCGGGAAGAAAGAAGTGAACGATCAATATTCAAAACAGGTTGCGCCATGCTCTAAAATTCCTGGATAAAGACAGTTGAACACATCCCGACTGCGATCAGGGCAATCGCCGCCAGAGTCGCCGGGGTCATCGGCAATTCACCTGTCCTGATGTCATGCACGGCGAAACATGCCGCACGGATCAAACTGAACATGATAAACAGGGTCACCGGCAACCCGGCAATCGCCACCGCGTCCGCCATTGCCGCCACGCACATCAAGCCAACCAGCGCGACAATATACACGGTCGGGAATGTCCCGCCCCGGTAATCGCGGGAAAGCCCCTTGCCACCAGCGATCAAAAATATACTGAACAACAAAGCCTGCATCAGGGCATTGTGGAAGATAATTGATTCTTGCAACCCGGCTGCATATTTGAACAGCGCGTATGTCGCCACCTCAGCCAGCGAGATCAGCAGGATAAACCCCAGACGCTGCACGAGCGGCAATTTCATCGACGTATCGCCAACAATGCGTTCGCGACCGAAATGGAGCAAAATACCGCCCGCGAACAACACGGCAAGAACGATCATCAGGGCTGGCGCGAATTGCGTCCGAAAAATAACCACATCAGCCAGAATGGCAATCAATATGCTGAACCCGAAACGATATCCTGCCCCCTCGCTCAAACTTTGGAAGCGGGAGATAAAGACGGAACCGAAATTAAGAAAAAAACATGTCGCCAGCCACAGCAACACCGACAAGACATACACCATCGGCAGCGTGACACCGCCCCTGAGAAAGAAATAGGCAATGACCCCACCCCAAAGCGGCAGCGTCAATCCATAAACCGCCAGCAGAGACAACGTCCTGACACCGCGATTGCGCAGGCGTTTTGACAGGATGCTGATGGTCATAAACCCCAACTCCCCGATCACCGCCATGAGGATGAGGAACGAAGCGTTCATCCCTATTCTATCCCCGCCTTACGCATAAAATCATGATCGGCTTCGATCCGGCGGATTGTGCCGGATTTTGAGCGCATGACGATGGAATGGGTGGTTGCCCCGCCGGGCCTGCGCCGTACACCCTTCAACATCGCGCCATCGGTTACGCCCGTGGCTGCGAACATGACATTATGCGGTTTGGCCAGATCGTCTGTGCTATAGATACGTTTGAGGTCGGTAATGCCCCATTTTTCTGCCCGGGCGATTTCATCGTCATTACGAAAGACAAGACGCCCGACCATCTGCCCGCCCGTGCATTGCAGGGCCGCCGCAGCCAAGACCCCTTCCGGCGCACCGCCCGTGCCCATATAGATATCAATCCCGCTATCGCCCGTCGCCGTGGCGATCACCCCGGCGACATCACCATCCTGAATAAACGAAATCCGCGCCCCGGAATCGCGCACGGCCCGGACCATGGCATCATGACGCGGGCGGTCGAGGATGCACACCAGCAGATCTTCCACCCTTGCGCCCTTTGCAACGGCCAGTTTTTTTAAAATATCCTGCGGCGGTGCGTCGAGGTCGAGGATATTGCCGGGAAAACCCGGACCGATGGCCATTTTCTCCATATAGGTGTCCGGCGCATTCAAAAAACTGCCCTTATCCGCCATGGCGATCACCGCCATTGCATTCTGGCCGCCCTTGGCGGTGATGGTCGTGCCTTCCAGCGGGTCGAGCGCGATATCCACATCCGGCCCGCCCGCGCCGACACATTCCCCGATATAGAGCATCGGCGCTTCATCGCGTTCCCCCTCACCGATAACGACCGTGCCGTGAATTTCGAGCGTATTCAGTGCTTCGCGCATGGCATCGACGGCGGCGGCATCGGCAGCCTTTTCATCCCCGCGCCCGACCAGACGCGATGCCGCGAGTGCTGCGGCTTCGGTCACGCGCACCGCCTCCAGCGCAAGATTGCGATCCATGCTGAAATCTTCCTGTCGGGTGGCTTCAGAAGCGAGAGCAACGGTCATTGGCGTCTATCTCCTTGTTTTTGCGTGATCCTTGCGGCAAGTGTAGCAGCAGGCCGCAGCAATGCAAACTCTATGAAAACGAGGATTCGATACGCATTACCGTCGGTTTTTCAACCATCAGCGCCAGCCGGGTGATTTTGTCGCAAGCGGCACTGACATCAGACTGACGGCACGCATGGGTGGTCATGACGATGGAAACAGGCTGGTCCGGATTGCGGCTGCGCTGCATGACGGCTTCGACGGAAATGTGATGGTCGCGCACGATGGCTGCGATGTCGGCCAGAATGCCCGGTTTGTCGAGAACGCTCAGGTGAATGTAATAATGGGCGTGAATATCGGACGCCGCACCGGGGTGCATCTCCTGCAACTGCGCCGCAGGGATACCATAGACCGGGATATGCCCCCCCCGGGCCAGATCGACCAGATCAGACAACACCGCAGAAGCCGTCGGCCCCGCGCCAGCACCGCGCCCGACCAGCAGGCTTTTGCGCACGAAATCCCCCTCAACAAAGACGGCGTTCAGCACACCGTCCACCGCGCCGATGGGGCTGTCCCGTGGAACCAGACAGGGTTCCATGCTTTGCAGAATTCGCCCGTCAGCATTGCGGCGGGCAATGCCCAGCAGCTTGATGTGATAGCCCAGCTCCGTGGCATGGACAATATCCGCCGCGCTGATATGGCGTATGCCCTGAATAATGACCTGATCGAAAGCAGGCCGGACGCCAAAGGCCAGCGCCGCGAGAATAGAAATCTTGTGCGCGGCATCGATCCCGTCAACATCGAAGGACGGATTGGCCTCCGCATACCCCTTTTCCTGCGCTTCGCGCAAGACATCTGCAAAATCGCGCCCGGTTTCACGCATTTCGGTCAGGATATAGTTGCAGGTCCCGTTCAAAATACCGTAGACGGCCTGAATATCGTTCCCGGCGAAGCCTTCGCGCAGGGCCTTGACGATGGGGATGCCTCCGGCCACGGCGGCCTCATACATCAGCGGGGCCTTGTGCAAATCCGACAGGGACGCAAGGGCAAGGCCATGTTCGGCCAGCAGGGCCTTGTTCGCGGTAACGACCGGTTTTCCGGCCTTCAGCGCGGTTTCCACCAGCCTACGCGCTACACCTTCGGCACCGCCCATCAGTTCGACGATCACATCTGCCCTGCCGACGAGTTGCACCGGGTCGTCAACCCATTCGCAGGAGGAGATATCTATATCGCGTTGTCTGGAGCGGTCGCGCGCACTGACGGCGACGATTTCAATCGGACGTCCGGCGCGGGTGGCGATCAGATCATGATGGTGTAGCAACAGTCTGACAACACCGGCCCCGACTGTCCCCAGCCCGGCAATGGCGATGCGCAGGGGCTGTGACATTGCGTTACGGCCTCGACAGGATTTCGACGCGGCGGTTCATCGCTTCGGATTCGCGATCAACCTCCGGCACCGCGGGCTTTGTATCGCCGAGCGCGGTGGTTTTAATCATGTGTTCCGGAATACCCTGCGCGATCAAGGCCCGCGTCACCGCCATGGCGCGTTGCATCGACATGCGATGATTGACTTCGGCGCGCCGGGCCGGATCGGTGACGGCGGCACGTTTGCTGGCATGGGCCTCGACGATCACGCGATTGGCATGATTGTCCGCAGCGACACGGGCGATGACTTCACGCGCAACCGCGCCGAGCGCCGCGGAACCGTGATTGAAATAAACAATATCCGGACTGCCGACCGAAAGCGGAATGTCTTCGATCTGCGTCGCCGGATAGGCCATGATCGACGGGCCGGAACCGGTGCCGTCGGCGTAATTATACCCCGCTGGCGCACCACGAAACGCAGGCAACCCGGCCTTCACGCCGGGTGTGTACATATCGTTGGAGAAGGGGAAAATCGTCACGCTGTCATCGGTGCTGGAAGCCACACCTTCGACCCCGTAATCGCCCGTCCCAGCGGTCTGGCGCGGTGTCGTGTCATAGGCCGATGGTTGCAGGGGCTGGCCCGGATTTTCGAGGCTGAACAGCTCAACGCTGCCGCTCGATGAGCTGGCGGCGATGCGTTCATAGCTCAGATCCATCTGCGATGTGGGCGCGATCACGCCGTTTGCTCCTTCGGGCAAGGTGCCGTCGGGCAACGGATCGACATAATTTATTTCCGCCCCGGTCGTTTTGGCATCGCCTTTCCTGAAGGCCTCGCCGATG
The DNA here is from genome assembly GCA_964400125.1 of uncultured Micavibrio sp. Classification (GTDB taxonomy): domain Bacteria; phylum Pseudomonadota; class Alphaproteobacteria; order Micavibrionales; family Micavibrionaceae; genus Micavibrio. Next base: position 6,137 of record CAYNSR010000005.1, read on the forward strand.
TCGGTGAAAAAGCCGTCAACGGTAGAGCACGCCCCGAGAATGAGGGTCAGGCCGATCATCAGAAAGGTTTGTCTGTTCAGCATTTCAAAGGCTTTTCCCGATTTCATAATGAGGACCACATCGTTGCGCAAAAACCGCCCCATTTCAACCCCTTAACCGGGCCGCTCTCCCGGTTTTTCCCGTTGATTTTTGCGGGTTTCAGGCCCACCATCCCTGTATGGTAAAAGTTCAGGACAAAAAACCCGTTACGACAACGCTGTTCCCCCCGTCCGCTGCGCAAGGCGACCCTGCGGCGCTGGCCCCCATTCTGGCCGAAACGGCGGAGCGGTTGCAGCCTTTGGTTAAGGAATTCATGTCGAAAATCGACTGGGATATCGGCAACAGGCCCCTCGACCCCTTGAATATCCGCCACGCCTGGGCTGAATTTTTCCACCGCCTCTACCAAGACCCCGACCGTCTGGCGGAGTTACAAATGCAGTACATGAAAAACTGGATGAATCTGTGGAGCGAATCGACAAAAAAATTCATGGGCCACAAGGGGCAGGATTTGTACCAGCCTGAAAAATCGGATCGCCGCTTCAAATCGCCCGCCTGGCAGGAAAGCGCCCTGTTCGATTTTATCAAGCAATCCTACCTGATGACCAGCCAGTGGATGCAGCAGGTCGTGCATGACACAGAAGGGCTGGACGATGAAACGCGGCACAAGCTGGAGTTTTACACCCGCCAGTTCGTCGATGCGATGGCCCCGAGCAATTTTCTCATGACCAACCCGGATGTCATTCAGGCGACACTGGACAGCAAGGGTGAAAACCTTGTGCGCGGCATGCAGAACATGATCGAGGATCTGGAGCGCGGCAAAGGCCACCTGAAAATCAGCACGACCGATTACGATGCCTTTGCCATCGGTAAGAACCTTGCCACCACAAAGGGGCAGGTCGTCTATCAGAATGATCTAATTCAATTAATTCAATACGAACCCGTGACGGAAAAGGTGCATCAACGCCCCCTCCTCATCGTGCCGCCATGGATCAATAAATATTACATCCTCGACCTGCGCCCGGACAATTCCCTTGTTAAATGGCTCACCGAACAGGGGCACACCGTCTTTGTCGTGTCATGGGTCAACCCGAATGCTGCCCTGTCCCGCAAGACCTTTGCCGATTATATGGATGAAGGAATCCTCGATGCGTTAAAACATATTGCCAAGGCCACCGGGGAACCCGATTGTAACGTGATTGGCTATTGCATCGGCGGGACCTTGCTGGCTACGACGCTGGCGTGGCTGGCGGCACAGGGGAAAGACGGGCATATCGCATCGGCAACCTTCCTGACGACCCTGATCGACTTCACCGAATCCGGCGATATCAAAGTTTTTATCGACGATGCGCAATTGCAGCAGATCGACGAGGAGATGAAAGATAAGGGTTTCTTCGATGCACGAAACCTGAAAGACACATTCAGCCTCCTGCGCGCAAACGACATGATCTGGTCGTTTGTCGTCAATAATTACCTGCTCGGCAAGGAGCCATTCCCGTTCGACCTGCTCTACTGGAACGACGATTCAACCAATATGCCTGCGGAAATGCACAGTTTTTACCTGCGCAACATGTACCGCGACAACAAGCTGACGAAACCCGGCGGCATCGTCATCAACGGCACGCCGATCGACATTCGTAAGATCAAGACACCGGCCTATTTCCTGTCCACCAAGGAAGACCATATCGCCCCGTGGCGCGCGACCTACGCCGCGACGCAAATGTTCTCCGGCCCCGTGCTGTTTACCCTGTCCGGGTCGGGTCATGTCGCCGGGGTCATCAACCCGCCCGCCAACAACAAATACGGGTACTGGACCGCCCCGGAACATCCTCCCGTGCCGGAATCGTGGTTTACCAAGGCAAAGCGCCATGACGGATCATGGTGGAATCACTGGAACAAATGGATCCAACCCTATGCAGGCGACATGGTCCCGGCCCGCAAACCCAAAAACCCCATCGAACCCGCGCCGGGATCGTATGTGCAGATGAAGGCGGATTAGGGCCCCATTACCGCCCCGCGACGCGCAGGACATCCGTGTGTTTTTTGAAATAGCGTACGGTCAGACAGAAGGCCAGTGTCACGAAAAAGATGGCTGGCCACATAAAATCTTCCGCCACCCATTCGCGGAAAGATTCCCGTTCAAAAACCAGATCGACGATCATTTCCGTCACGAAAAACGCCGTCACCATACCCAAAAGCCCTTGATATTCGCGTCTTAACACCGTTTTTAACGAAAAGGGAAGCGATGGCGCAACCCAGTTCCTGAAATTGGGGAGGATAACGGGTGTTTTCTTCCGCCATGAATCATATTCCGGCCCGTATTTTTCCTGCAGGAAATTTTCTTCGGCCAGAATAATGCGCTCCATATAAATAAAGAAGAACATGGAAACCAGCAGGACCAGCCACCATACCTTGAGCGACATGATAACGCCGAGAATCGTGATGAAGTTTCCCAGATAAAGCGGGTTGCGTACAATCGAATACATGCCTGTAGTGTTGAGCGCCTCGGCCCTTTGCCCTTGCGTATTGCGCCCCGACGTCCCGGCGGGAACAAAACCGACAGTTACCCAGCGGATCGCCAATCCGCCAAGCGACAACAGGAAACAAAACAGAACCCACAGATCCTCAATCCCCTCGCCCATGATGTCCTCGATAACGGCGGCCTCGCGCAAGGCCAGCAACAACGGCCCCGCCAGCAGTAGCGGAATATAGCTGCGCCAGCGGAACAATGTATGACCGTGTCTGACCATGGATTCATAAAGGCTCATGACAAAAACTCCTGTTACTGGCGATAGGTCCGGGCCAGATCCGCATAGCGTTGTGCCGAAAACGGCAGAAAATCAAGATCTTTTTGGGACAGGTCGCGCATATACCGGGCCGGGGAACCGCCCCAGAGCTGGCCTTTTGTGATTGTTTTTCCGGGTGTTACCAACGATCCTGCGGCGATCATGGCCTGTTCCTCCACCACGGCATCGTCCATGATGCAGGCCTGCATCCCGATAAAGGCAAGGCTGCCGATCGTGCAGGCATGCAGCAACGCAGCATGGCCCACCGTGACATCGTCACCGATATAGGTGCCTTGTGTGGTCGATGAAACATGGATCATGGTATGATCCTGAATATTGGTGCGCTTGCCGATGACGATATTATTCACATCCCCGCGCAACGTGCAGCCATACCAGATAGAACTGCCCTCGCCGATTTCCACATCGCCGATAATCACCGCGTTTTCAGCGATAAACGCGGAAGGGTGGATGCGCGGCGTGATGTTTTTATAGGGGCGAATAATGGGCATTCTTTGCTAGGGCCTCAAGGTTTTGATGTATAGATGAATCCAGAATGACCTATACACCATTCTTGTCATCCCCGGCTTGACCGGGGATCCAGGAACACCAGTGATATGCTGGCGTTTATTCCCCTAGATCCCCGGTCAAGCCGGGGATGACAAGTGTTTACGGTGTCAAAGTCATTTTGAGTTTTGCTATAATTTTCATTGTTTTCCCCGTTCCCCGCAAGCCTAGGCGATATACCCCGCCAAAATCAACAGATGAAAAAAGCCCCGGCAAACCGGGGCTTCTTGAAATCCTTGTGGCAAAGCTTAACGCTTGACCCACTGCTTGGAACGGCGGGCTTTGTGCAGACCGATTTTCTTCCGTTCGACCATACGCGCATCGCGGGTCAGCATACCGGCGGCTTTCAGTGCCGGACGCAGTTCGGGGTCAAAATTTTCCAGAGCGCGGGAAATGCCGTGACGCACAGCGCCAGCCTGACCGGACAGGCCGCCGCCCTTCACCGTGCACCAGACGTCAAAATGGCTGACGCGGTTGACGATCAGGAAAGGCTGGTTCAGCACCAGACGCTGGGTCTGGCGGGCAAAATACTCTGTCTGGTCCCGTCCATTGACGATGACAGATCCCTTGCCCGGCTTCACCCAGACACGCGCGACGGCATTTTTACGACGACCCGTACCATAGGCGCGGCCCTGCGCATCGACTTTCGGCTTGCGCGGTTCTTTCGGAACCGTGTCGAGTTCGGACAGGCTGTTGACCGGGGCATTGGTCATGACTGCGGATTTCAGATCCTTCAGATCACTGACGGCGGATTTTTCTGTGGTGGCCATGGTCATTTATACCCTTTTGTTCTTGGAGTTCATGGAGGCAACATCCAGTTTTTCAGGCTGTTGCGCTTCGTGCGGATGATCGGTTCCGGCATAAACGCGCAGATTGCCAAGCACCTTGCGGCCCATCGGCCCTTCGGGGAGCATACGCTCAACGGCTTTTTCGATCACACGCTCGGGATGTTTTCCGGCAAGGATAGCGCCTTTGCTACGCCCCTTGATCCCGCCGGGATAACCGGTGTGCCAGTAGAAAATGGAGTCAGCGGCCTTGTTGCGACCGGTCAGCGCCACTTTTTCGGCATTGATGACGATGACATTGTCACCGCAATCCATATGCGGGGTGAAGCTCGGCTTGTGCTTGCCGCGCAGACGCAGGGCAATCACGCTGGCCAGACGGCCCAGAACCATGTTCTCGGCGTCAACGATGATCCATTTCTTGTCGATCTCGCTCGGTTTTGCAGAATATGTTTTCATTGCTCTTCAACCTTGGTTTTTTGTTTTTCGGCTTGTTTTGCACCGCGAAGCTGTACCACAATGCGCCAAGCCGCGTGGTTATCGCCGAACAGATGCAACGAGTCAACAAAAAACCTCGCAAAAACAGAAGATTATCGATGTGGTATTATAATACCACATCCGCGTCGGGGGGAAGTTATTGAAATCATGGGAGAATTTAAGATGAAAGACCATATCATGCCAACCAAAGGTTTTGAAACCCTCGCCGTCCATGGCGGGGTGACGCCGGACCCCACCACCGGGGCCAGCAGCCCGGCAATCCACCAGTCGTCGTCCTATGTCTTCCGCGACACGCAGCATGCCGCCGATGTCTTTGCGCTGAAGGAGCCGGGATTTATCTATTCCCGCGTTACCAACCCGACCGTCGCCATGCTCGAAAACAAAATCGCGCAGATGGAAGGCGGCACCGGAGCCACCTGCACATCATCGGGCCTGTCCACCAACCTGCTGGCGTTTTCATCGCTCATGACATCCGGTGATGAATTTATCGCCACACAGAAACTCTATGGCGGCACCGCCGGACAGTTTCGCGATTCCTTCCAGCGCTCCTTCGGCTGGAAATGCCATTTCACCGACCCCACAAAACCCGATGATTTTAAACGCAAGATCAATGACCGCACCCGATTGATCTTTGTCGAAAGCCTGTCGAACCCCGAAGGCGTTATCGTCGATATCGAAGCCTATGCCCGGATCGCCGAAGACGCTGGTGTGCCGCTGATCGTCGATAACACGGTTCCAACGCCCTATCTGTGCCGTCCGTTTGAATACGGGGCGGATATCGTCGTGCATTCCACCACCAAATATTTCACCGGCCACGGCAATTCCATGGGCGGCGCGGTTGTCGATGGCGGAAAATTCGACTGGATGAAACACGCGGCGAAATTTCCAGCCATGACGACCGATTGTTCCGGATATCGCGGGATTATTTTCGGGCGCGATTTCAAGGAAGCCCCCTTCGCCACGCAGACCCATGCCGTGGGCCTGCGCGATCTCGGCATGAACCAGCAGCCGATGAATGCCTATCTGACCCTGATGGGGATGGAAACCCTTCCCCTGCGTATGCGGCAGCATTGTGAAAACGCGATCAAAATTGCGGAATTCCTGTCGCAACACAGGGCGGTGAAATCGGTCAGTTTCCCCGGCCTGCCCTCCTCCCCGTTTTACGCACTGGCGCAAAAATACATGCGCAATGGCTGGGCCAGCGGCCTGTTTACGTTTGAACTGGCGGGCGGCCATGCGGCGGGCGTCAAACTGGTCGAAAATGTCAAAATTTTCTACCATCTGGCCAATATCGGCGACACACGCAGCCTGATTATCCACCCGGCGTCGACCACCCACGCGCAGATGAGCGACGACCAAAAAACCGCTGCCGGATGCGGCCCGGGCGTTATCCGCGTTTCCATCGGCATCGAAACCGCCGAAGACCTGATTGAGGACCTGAATCAGGCTCTGGCAAAAATCTAGGCCCGGATCAATATGAGGACGCTTGTCATGCGGAAAACCGGGTGATAGCGTCCTTCCAGACAGACTGAGTATAAAAAAAATAAATCATCAGAGATTGAACAAGGAGGTTCAAATGAATACAACCCTGCGCCGCGCAGTTGCCGCGACAACTCTTGCCCTTGCCGCCATTGCCGGAAATGCCTTCGCACAGGAAACTACCGGAGAGCCAATGCTGCCCGCGTTTGCGATCAACCCAGAGGACAACCAGCTTGCAATGAAGCTGGCGCGCGCCTTCACCTGCACCGCCGATGCCCATCAGGCCATTACAAGCTCAAAAATATATGTCAGCCTGAGCGATATCGTAAAGAAAGGCCATATAGTCGATGTGGGGGCCATGGACGATGCCATACTGGTCGCGCAAATGACCGGTGATGATTTCATGTTGAAGGAAGAGCTGGAAAAATATGATTTCAGCAAGGCCGATGCCGCAAAAATTGTCATCATGCTTGCCGATGAGCTAGCCCCGATTACAAAGGAATACTCCGCCATGCAATTCCACAGCGGATTGGATGAAAAAGCAAAACAGGATATTACGAACGCTTTCATCGCGGTCATAAAGAAATACGAAGAGGAGACGGGGGTCACCATCGCTCTGGAATTTGCAGGCGGCGGGTTGTCTCCGCAACCAACCCCGGCCTGCCAGGCAGCGCTCGCACCGTAGAAAACGGCACCTTCAATACAAACACAACCCGGGGGCAGAAAACGGCTCCCGGGTTGTGTTTTGATAATTATGGATAAAAATTTGTTTGACCCGGCGAGGCATGTTTGCTTACCTTCGTTCGGGGACAGAGCCAGTCAGGGAATGTATTTTGAAAGCGCAACACATCCAATATACCGTCAGTACGCAGGCCGATGAAGAATTTTGCAATATTCTCTGCGCCTGGGAAAACCTCGAAAAAACACTGGGTGACGGGGAAACGATCGTCGATTTTAACCTGACGGGGTGGAAAAGCGACCGCCAATACAGCTCTCGCGCAGAGGTTCTTCTGGCGCTCGACGCCTTGTCACAGGATCATTCCGTGAAGCAGGACAGGAAGGTGATGTCCCGGGTCATCGCCCTTCAGGCCTATCTCAAAGGAATGACGGGTGATGCCCCTGCCAGCTACAGCGATTATATCCGCGACCGCATCGGCATTGATCTCGTCTACATCCCCGATGAAAAAATCGCAAAGGCGCAAAAAAATCTTGAAGAAAAACTGCGCGACGTCGGCTCCCGGCTGGAGGACGGCTATGTCGGTCTGGCGGCATGCAACCAATCCAACATCGCCGCCGACGATATTCCCGCATGGTTCGCACAGCGTTTTAAACAATCGCTACAGGATATCAAAGACGTTTTAGGCGAAATTCCCGACATGAAAGAACCCATCGTCGTCGTCGAAGAACCGGAGCATGCGGCGTGGGTCGCGAATGTCCGCGCAGAGGGGGATCAATTCAGGTTTGCCTTTAATCGCCACTATGTGAAGAAAAAAAGCGTGGAAAGCCTGACCGCCACATTCAACCATGAAGTTCTGGGGCATGCGGTTCAAGGGTATTACTGGAAAAAAGAAATCGAGGAAGGACGGCTGCCAAAAAGTTTTGGGTTAACGACCGTTATCGGCCCGGAATCCCTCACCATGGAAGCCTTGGCTGAATATGCGCCCCTATATTACGGCGATATGACGAACCCAAACGCGGCGGCAGATGAAGCGTTGAGGAACTATGATCGCATGGTTTTCAACAACGCCTATTATCTTCACTACTATGAGGGCCGCGACGACAACACGGTCAAAACGTATCTAAAAAAACACGCACCCTACAGAGATGACCTCTTCATTGAAAAACGCATGCAACATGTTTTCAAGCGCCTGAATACGGGCAGCGTATATAGCACCGTATACGATGTCGGAAGAAGACTGATGCAGGAGGTTGCGGAGCAATTTACCCCCGACTTGAAAAAAGAATTTCTGGCGAATATCTACCGTCAATGGCTTGACGCAACAGATATCGCCAACCTGGCACGATCCTACGGCGTAGACAATATCCCAGACTTCAATCCGCACCGCTCTACTAAATTGGAGAAGATGGGACCATGAATACAGAAAAATCGGGGCTGCTCCGAAGCTTTGGTCTTTACCCCGAAAATTGGACCATTTTGAAGGAGAGCGAATGGCGCTTTAACAACCCAAGCCCAAAAGCACAATTACAAGAGCTTAAACAATGGGTTAGGAACTATATGGGCTAGTTATCTAGGACAGCCCCAAAATTTTTTGCGGTCAAAGAAAAATCTGGAAAATACATTATCAGCTGCATGAATCAAGACTAGGACGGTTTCAGCGAAGCCCTCAAAATCCTTTGCCACCCTGTCAGTGAATGATCGCGAACGCTGGCAACAGGAAAAATGGGGCGACTGATGGGGCTCGAACCCACGACCACTCGGACCACAACCGAGGGCTCTACCAGCTGAGCTACAGCCGCCGCAGGAAACCTGCAAGGCCCTGTTATTCATGATTTCACTTTGGGCGTCAAGCTTTGTCCACCATGGGGCAAAATTTTTTGTGCTATGCGATAGACAACGCCGTTGCTTCTATGCTATCTCAGGGAAACCATCACAATACGCATGGCAGTTACGCTTTAAACGCATATCTGCGATGCAGCAAAACCGAAAGAGAGCACCATGTCCGAACACGCCCCCCTGAAAGCCAAATCCCTCGCCGATATTATCAAAATCGCCGAAGAAAACGATATCGACTTTATCGACTGCAATTTTACCGATCCGCGTGGCAAATGGCATCATACGACCTTCCACATGGACATGCTTGATGAAGGCACATTGAAAGACGGGCTGATGATCGACGGCTCATCCATTGCAGGATGGAAAGCCATCAATGAGTCCGACATGAAACTGCGCCCCGATCATTCCAAAATAACCATGGACCCGTTCGCCGCGCAACCCACACTGAAAGTGTTCTGCGACATTCTTGAACCGCTGACCGACAAACCCTATAACCGCGACCCCCGCTCCATCGCCCGCGCAGCCGAATCCTATCTGCAAACGACGGGAATTGCCGATGTCGCCTATTTCGGTCCTGAAGCCGAATTTTTTATTTTCGACGACGTCAAATTTTCCGTCCGTCCGAACAAGGTCGGCTTCGAACTCGACAGCGTCGAAAGCCCCGACAACAGCGACCGCCATTATGAAGAAGGCAATATGGGCCACCGTCCGCGCATCAAGGGCGGTTACTTCCCGGAAGCTCCGGTCGATAGCTGCGCCGATTTGCGCGCGGAAATGCTGACCGTCATGCGCTCCATGGGTGTGCCAGTTGAAAAGCACCACCACGAAGTCGCCTCCAGCCAGCATGAACTGGGCATGAAATTTTCAACCCTCGTGGATTCCGCCGACAATATTCAGCTTTACAAACATGTCATTTTCAATGTCGCCCACGCCTACGGGAAAACGGCAACCTTCATGCCCAAACCCGTCTACGGTGACAACGGCTCCGGCATGCATGTGCATCAATCCCTGTTCAAGGACGGAAAGCCGCTTTTCGCAGGTGATAAATATGCGGGCCTGTCGGAAATGTGCCTGTATTACATCGGCGGGATTATCAAACACGCCCGCGCCCTGAACGCGTTCACCAACCCCACGACCAACAGCTACAAACGTCTGGTTCCGGGGTATGAGGCACCGGTGCTGCTGGCCTATTCCGCACGCAACCGTTCAGCGTCATGCCGAATCCCGTTCGGCAGCCATCCGAAGGCAAAACGGGTCGAAGTCCGCTTTCCCGATCCGCTGGCCAACCCCTATCTGGCCTACGCAGCCATGCTGATGGCGGGTCTTGACGGCATCCAGAACAAAATCCATCCGGGCGAGGCGATGGACCAGAACCTCTACGAATTGCCGGAAGAAGAGCTGTTGAAAGTTCCAACTGTATGCGGTTCGCTCCGCGAAGCCGTCGAATGCCTGAAAATTGATCATGAGTTTCTGCTCAAGGGTGACGTCTTCAGCGTCGATATGCTGGAAGCCTATCTGGACCTGAAAATGGAAGAAGTCATGGCTTTCGAAACCATGCCGCACCCGATCGAATACCAGATGTATTATTCGTCATAAAACAAGAATCCCCCTCCTGCGAAAGCGGGAGGGGGGTTATTTCACAGTAAAGATTGCCCCTCCCTACGGGCGCAAGCTTGAAATCACCGTCTCGAACGCCTCTTTGTTTGTTGCCCATGTATAGAAATCGATCTTGCGCGCCGGGGTCAGCATGGTAACGATGTAAAAATACCGATCCTCTATCAAAATCCCGACCCAGTATTCATGATCGATCAGTGTCCGCGCGGCATTGTTCGCCTCATACACCTCGATCCGGGAAAAATGGATGTTCTCATGCATTTTGTAGCTCGATGGCTGGTCAATCAGCTTGCCAATCACCAACCCGCGTTTTTCAAACACTTTTTGCAGTTGCTGAACCTCTTCCGCCAGTGTCGTATCCAGTTCTGTGGAAACAACATGAACATCGATTTCGCCGCGAATATTTTTTTCATCGAACGCATTGACTATTTTTGCATCCATGGCCTCGATGGAATAAATATTTGGCGCCATCAGCTTCCATGAAACCGGATAGTCAAACCGCAACAGGTCGAGAAAGGCATAGGTCCTGCGTTCCTCAACCTGCCTTTCCTGATATTCGTTGAACTTGAAGCTGCGCAAAACATAATCCTGCACGGGGCGTTCTTCCATCCACTTCGGCTCCGGCACGGCATAGGTCAATAATGTTGCCATACTGCCGTTAATCTCGAACAGGGCGCGAACAACGTAGGATGTATCTCCCTCGACCAGCACATAAAGGATTTCCACTTTCTTGTCGGAAAGTACCGTCATGTACTGCAATGGATAACTGTTTTGCTGCGCGTAGTTCAAAATCCAGTTTCTCGCCGAGATTTGCTGCGGTAACCGTAAAACCGTCATTGAGAAATAGGTCCGGGAATCCAGCAAAGACGGGCCGTAAAAACGCACTACCTCGCTCAGTATACTTGTCACGGCACCAGCGTCCCCCCCGTCACCGTAAGGGCCTTCTTTTTCCTTCTCCCTGGACTTGACCTGTTCCCAGTCCTTCGGGATTCGCATCGTGTAGGCCATGGTCGCATAACCCTCGGGCGTATCCGCAAAGGGGCGGGTTCTGGCCTCAAAATCCTCTTTCGAGATTTCATATTGCGGAACAGACTGGTACAGGTTGTCCTGATCCCGCGCCGGGGCTTCCGTCTCCGTACTCGCGGCGGGTGCCGGAGCCGGAGCAGCATCCTGAGCCTGCGCCGACAATGGCATCGCGAGGAGGATAAAACCCATCACCCCCGCCATAAAAACAACACGCCCCGGCGTTTTTTGAATCATCATGCACCTGCCTTGTCTTTTATTATTTCCGCCGGCTGGCGGTTGTGGTCGATATGGACGAAGGTAAACAGCCCTTCCGTCACCTTCAGGTATTCCCGGCTTTCACGGCGCCGGGCCCAGCTTTCTATTTTTACGGTCACGGATGTCCGCCCGGATTTTGCGATATTGGCATAGACGCTGACCTCGTCGCCGATATAGACTGGCTTGTGAAAGGTCATGGCCTCGATCCCGACAGTGACAACCCGCCCGCCGCAATATTCATAGGCACGCGCCCCTCCGGCCAGATCCATCTGCGATAACAGCCATCCGCCAAAAATATCGCCATTGGCATTTGAATCCGCAGGCATGGCAAAAGTACGCAATGTCGGCACCCGTCCTTGAATTTCGGCGGGCATGGGGAAAGATTTCTGTGCTGAAACCGGATGATCCATTAATTTTTTAGTTCCCATACGGTGATTATGCCAGTATGTATCTTAACATCTTCTAACTCTATGAAAAGAATACGTTTATTTTATGGCTGACCTGTTTGCTGCGAAATCAAAGGTTAAGGACGATTCCTACGGCGCTTCGGACATCGAGGTTCTGGAAGGGCTGGAACCCGTGCGCCGCCGTCCCGGCATGTATATCGGCGGCACCGATGAACGCGCCCTGCACCATCTTGTGAGCGAGATTCTGGATAACGCCATGGATGAAGCCGTGGCGGGCCATGCAGACCGTATCGACATCACCCTGAACGCCGACGGGTCGGTCACGATCCGGGATAATGGCCGGGGCATCCCGGTGGACAATCACCCGAAATTCAAAAACAAATCCGCGCTCGAGGTTATTCTGACCACGCTCCATTCCGGCGGCAAGTTCAGCGGCAAGGCTTATGAAACCTCAGGCGGCTTGCACGGGGTGGGAAGTTCTGTCGTCAACGCCCTGTCCGATATGCTGTGGGTGGAGGTTGCCCGCGACAAAAAGCTCTACCGCCAGTCTTATTCGCGCGGCCATCCGACCAGTAAGCTGGAAATGATCGGCCCGACGAAGGAACGCGGCACGACCGTGTGCTTCCATCCCGATGCCGAAATTTTCGGCGCGCAGGCCCATTTCCGCCCGGCCCTCCTGCACCAAATGGCGCGATCCAAGGCCTATCTGTTTCGCGGCGTCGCAATTTACTGGAAATGCAATGACGATGCCCTGCTGAAAGACTCAAAGGTCCCGGCGGAAGAAAAATTCCATTTCCCCGCAGGACTTCTCGACTTTTTAAAATCAGAACTCGGCAACCGCCCGACCGCTACCGCGCAAGCCTTTCACGGCACGATGAAACTGCCCGATGGCGCCGGACGGGTCGAATTTGCCGTGGCATGGCCGACGGATCGCTACGACGGGTTTGTCCATTCCTATTGCAACACCGTACCCACGCCGATGGGCGGAACGCATGAACAAGGTCTGCGCAACGCGCTGGCGCGTGGTTTACGCGGTTACGGTGAGATGATCGGCCATAAAAAGGTCGGCAGCATTACCGCCGAAGATGTCATTAACGAATCCGCGATTCTCCTCTCCGTCTTTATCCGCGACCCGCAATTTCAGGGCCAGACCAAGGACAAACTTTCCAACCCGGAAGCGCAAAGATGGGTTGAAACCGTGGTCAAGGATCATTTCGACCACTGGCTCTCCGGCGACACCAACGCCGCCAAGGCCCTGCTGGAGACGATCATCGAACGCGCCGATGAACGCCTGCGCCGCCGTGAAGACAAGGAAATGGCCCGCAAATCCGCGACGCGCAAACTGCGTCTGCCGGGCAAGCTGGCCGATTGCTCCAGCACCTCGTCGCTGGATACAGAGCTTTTTATCGTCGAAGGCGACTCCGCTGGCGGCTCCGCAAAACAGGCGCGACATCGCGAAACTCAGGCGGTCCTGCCCCTGCGCGGTAAAATCCTCAATGTGGTCAGCGCCACCAGCGACAAGATCCGCCAGAATCAGGAAATTCAGGATCTCATCCTCGCCCTCGGGGCCGGAACGGGCAAGGATTTCAAGCTTGATAACCTGCGCTATGACCGCGTTATCATCATGACCGATGCCGATGTTGACGGGGCGCATATCGCCTCGCTGCTCGTTACCTTCTTCTATACGCAGATGCGCCCGATCATCGAAAAGGGGCATTTGTTCCTTGCCATGCCGCCGCTTTACCGGATCAGTGCCGGGGGAAAAACCGTCTATGCCAAGGACGACGCCCACAAGGACGAATTGATGGCGACCGAATTCAAGGGCCGCAAGGTCGAAATCAGCCGCTTCAAAGGTCTGGGAGAAATGCCCGCCGCGCAGTTGAAGGAAACCACCATGAACCCCGCCAGCCGTACCCTGCTGCGCGTCACCGTGCCCGGCGATGTCGACGCCTATGGCGGCCATGTCATTGCCGCTTCCTCCAGCACAGACGATCTGGTCGAACGCCTGATGGGCCGCAACGCCGAGGAACGCTTCAAATTCATTCAGGAAAACGCTGAATTCGTACAAGACATCGACATCTGATTCTCCCGTCTCTTGCCCGTAACAAATTTTTCATAATTTTGTGAGATACTGGTTAGATCATCAACCAGACGGGTTCAAACAGAGCATGATTGCAAATACAAAGCAGCGGATTGGCCGGTGCGCCGAAGAGGGTTGCCTCGCGGAGGGTGCTCCAAAACCTAGAGACATCAAAGCCTTTCCAACTTGACGAAGCACCTTGCAATAGAACATCGCTGATTTCTTGAGATAAAGGGCCGGAGGTTTTTCCTCCGGTCTTTGTCTTTGACAGCGCATCGACTTAAAACATCTAAAGGGAAGAAAACCAGATTGAGGCAAGCGCGGGAAACCAGGTTACCATTTATATTTCACAATTGCCTTCACTGTCCCGTCCGGCGCGCGGTCGGATACACCGAAAAGATACCCGGCATCATAGGAAAAATTCTTCCCAAACGCCCCATAAAAAACCGGACCGATCCGGTGATCCTGCGCGTCGAATGGGCCTTCATGGCCAATTTTTCCAAAGTCGCTGTGCAGTTCAAAACCGGGCTGGAAAACCCGGCTATATTTATAGCGAGATCCCCACGCCAACCCCCATTCCGTATCATTGCCGGAATCCTCGCCCACCTCGCGGCGGATAACAAGATTCCCCCGGTGCGCCGTTTTGGCAACATCCCTGCCGCCGAGTAATTTAACCTCAATTTCATCCGCCGCGCCCGTACCACTGAAGCCATAGGCAATCCGCACCCCGGCATCGAAGCAGTCCACCCCTTGCTCCATAAACTGAAATTTGTTTTTCCAACTGATTTTTGAAAATTCTATCACATCGCCGGGCGAGCCGCCTCGCTCCACCGTGGTCTCAATCTGGCTTTGCCAGAAATCGGTGAATCCATGGGACAAAACGAGTTTTTCTTTCCATGCACCATCGCGGTCGCGATCATTATCAACGACATATTCCCCCTTCCATTCTACAGATATTTCCCCCCCAACTATGGCAGAGGATGTTACCGATTTGCTGGCGCTAGCCGGAGTGACAACAAAAAAGGGAAAAAGGAAAACAAGGACGATAATCCGGAGCAAGATCAGAGCAATTTCCTTTCTTGATTTGGGGCCTGATTTCAAATGACGCAAGAATACCCCATTTTCGTTAGAAATCCAGTCTCAAAATCCCCTTTTCCCTTGCTTTTCAAGGGTTCTGGACGTAGTGTGCCCCGGATTTATCCCAACCGAATGGAGTGTGTCATGACAGCAAAAGTCGCCATCAGTGGTTTTGGCCGTATCGGTCGTCTGGTTCTGCGGGCCGCGTATGAATCGGGCCGTAAGGATCTGGAATTTGTCGCCATCAACGACCTTGCCGACCTGCACACCAATGCGCATTTGCTGAAATACGACTCCGTCCACGGGCGCTTCCCGTTCGAGGTTTCCACCGAAGGCAATGACGTTCTGATCGTGGACGGACACCGCATTAAATGCGTTCAGGTCAAGGACCCCGCCGAACTGCCGTGGAAGGAATCCGGCGTCGATGTTGCGCTGGAATGTTCCGGCATTTTCACCAGCCGCGACGGTGCGCAGAAGCATCTGTCCGCCGGAGCTAAAAAGGTTCTCATCTCCGCCCCGGCCACCGATGAAGATCTGACCGTCGTTTACGGCGTCAATTCCGACAAACTGACAGGCGAACATAAAATCGTTTCCAACGCGTCCTGCACCACCAACTGCCTTGCGCCTGTGGCCTATGTGCTGAATAACGCCATCGGCATCGAACATGGATTCATGACGACGATTCACTCCTATACCGGCGACCAGCGCATTGTGGACACCAACCACAAGGACCTGCACCGCGCCCGTGCGGCGGCCTTGAACATGATTCCGACCTCCACCGGCGCGGCCAAGGCCGTGGGCAAGGTTCTGCCGGAATTGAAAGGGAAACTGGACGGCGTCGCCATTCGCGTCCCGACACCGAATGTATCGCTGGTCGATTTCAAATTCGTCGCCAAACGCGCCACCACGGTCGAGGAAATCACGAAACTGATTAAAGACGCCGCCAACAGCAACCAGTTGAAGGGTATTCTCGGCTGCTACACCGAAGAACTGGTCAGCGGCGATTTCAACCACGACCCGCATTCTTCCGTCTTTGCCCTCAACGAAACCAAAATCATCGACGGCACCATGGTGCGTGTCATGGCGTGGTACGACAACGAATGGGGCTTTTCCAACCGCATGTGCGACACGGCGGTGAAGATGGCCGAGCTTTAAAAGAGACAAAAGAGACAAAAGGGCACAGAAGACACACCCCCTTTGTTGACATAATATTTATTTAATGCTAGGGCAATAAGCCAGACATTAAATCAGGAGAATGTAAAATGAAGGCCGGACTGACCATTGCACTATCATTTGCGACTCTTGCCGCTGTGGGCTGTGTGGGGGAAAAAGATTATAATCCCGAGGCGTGTGCTTCCGCACTACGCGCTTACAGCGATGCCGTGAACAGACTGGATGATACCAGCTATGATAAAGGATTCTACAATGCTAAGGCGCTTACCCTATGGGGTGACAATGAAAGATTTGATGAACTCAATGACGCTGTCGATTCTTTGATTGCCCGTGAAGGACAGGGTGAAAAGGTGCGTCGTGAATTGGATTATGCGGTGAACGAACGCATAACGCACTGCGGCCCCGCGCTTTAGCAGGTTGCTGAAAAACCCGTATTTCGTCATTGCGAGGAAGCCTGCCCCCAGCTTGAACGGGGGCGGCAATCCAAATCACGGATTTCCAGCATTTTTATGGATCACCACGGCCACTGCGTGGCCTCGCGATGACGCCAGAAAAGGTTTTTTCAGCATTTTTATAGCCGCAGGGAATCCTGCTGCTGGCGGCCGTGGTCCTGATCACGTTCAACCAGCTTCATCCCGAACATCATGCCGGTCGTGCCCGATAGCATCGCCGCAACCGTAGCGAAGGCCGCCGACAGGCCCCATTCGCCATTCGCCGCAGACAACGCCGTCATGCCGATCAAACCCGCCGTGCCTGCAACCAGTCCCCAGTGCTTTTTCAAGAATTCCGTTTCCATTTCCATAGCTTCCTCCCAATCCTGTTTCTGTCTTTTTGCTTGATATATGTTTTACCATCATGTCCGGGATGGATGCAATTTTTACGCGAAAATTAGTATATATTTCTGTATTATCAATGCCTTGACAGGAAAAATCGCTTTTTCGGCAAGGATATGTTAGGCTCTTTCCCTTAAACTTATCAAAGACATATCCTTTTCAAAGGGTTTTGAATGGCGAATCCGGTTCAAAAAACCGATCACGACGACACCGACGCGGCCCGGATCGGGCATGTGGTGGACCATCTGGTGGATGCGCTGGGGGGCGAACCAGCCTGCACCCTGCGCCGGGCGGTGATTCTTGCGGATATTGACGAACATCCGGGGACGACGCAGGCCGGGATCATCCAGCGCCTTGCCGCCGACAAATCAGCCCTGAACCGGGACATTGAGTGGCTTTATGACTATGGCTGCATCATGCGTCAGGATGGCCGCGATGGCCGGGAAATCAAGCTGCATACCTGCGGCTATGCCAAGAAAAACCTCGATCTGGCCCTGCTTTATTTCAATAATTCGCATAAGAGCTTGAAAAATTTCCTTATCCACTATATTCATATGTTCGGCCAGCACAGACCAACCCTGCGGGACGCCAAAATCGTTGCCACAATCGGTGACAAGGGTTTTGCCAACCGTCAGGTTATTTTTGAAGAGCTGTATAATGGTCCATTGACCACCGATAACCGGGCTATCAACAACCTGATTGTGGCCGGACTACTGGAAAAGAAAACGCAGGAAGAATGAGCACGAACGGATTGGGATTTACAGATGTTGCAGCCGCCCTCTTTGAGGGTGTGGCGCGCATTATTTCCGATCCCGCCGTCGGGGCGGCGTCTCCGTCCCTGCAACTGGGCGACAGCGGCTGCGGCGGTGGCGGATTTTCCTTCGGTGCTGCCTCTGCCGATGGTGGCGCGGTTTCCGCTGCTGCTGATGGCGGCGCGGCTCCGGCTGCCGATGGTGGCGGCGGTGGCGCGGCTCCTGCACCGTCCGTCGAATAAACTCTCCTAAACTCCCCTGTTATCGTTTATACTTTTGCCGTTATTTCGCAACGGCAGGAGAACACCCCTTATGGCCCCCATTTCCCTGAAACCCGGTGTTGTCACCGGAACGGATTATCTTGCGCTGGTGAAGGCCTGCAAGGATGGCAAATACGCCCTGCCCGCCGTCAACGTCGTCAGTACAGGCACTATCAATGCCGTCATGGAAGCCGCCGCGAAAAACCGCGCCGATGTGGTTATCCAGCTTTCCAACGGCGGTGCGGAATTCTACGCCGGGAAGGGTTGCCCCGACAGCTTTCAGGCCAAGGTCCTCGGTGCCGTCTCCGCCGCCCGGCATGTGCATTTGCTGGCCGAACAATACGGCATCTGCGTTGTTCTCCACACGGACCACGCCAACAAAAAACTGATCCCCTGGGTCGAGGCGATGCTGGATCACGGCGAAGCTTTTTTCCGGGAAACCGGAAAACCGCTTTTTTCCTCCCACATGATCGACCTGTCCGAAGAAGATATCGACTTCAACCTTTCCGAATGCGCCCGGCTGCTGAAACGCATGGCAAAAATCGGCATGAGTATCGAGATTGAACTTGGCGTGACCGGCGGCGAAGAGGACGGTGTCGGCTCCGATGATATTGATAACGCCAAGCTCTATACCCAACCGGAAGACGTCCTGAAAGCCTATGAGACACTCCTGCCGCTCGGTCATTTCTCGGTTGCAGCCTCCTTCGGCAATGTCCACGGGGTTTATAAACCCGGCAATGTCAGACTGCGCCCCGATATCCTCAAAAATTCGCAGGAACTGGTGCAAAAAACCCACGGCACGGGGCCAAACCCGCTTGATCTCGTGTTCCATGGTGGATCGGGTTCGGAAAAGGATAAAATCGCAGAATCCCTGAATTACGGGATTTTCAAAATGAACATCGACACCGATACCCAGTTTGCCTTTTCCGAAGCGGTCGGGAAATTTGTCGAATCCAATATCAGAGCGTTCAAATACCAGATCGACCCCGATGATGGGACACCGTACAAAAAGCTGTACGACCCGCGCAAATGGCTGCGGATCGGGGAAGAAGGCATTATAACGCGCCTGAACGAAGCCTTTACAGACCTGAAATCGGCAGGAAAATCGCTGGCCGCGCCAAATGCGGCAAAGACAAATGCGGCCTGATTGATGGCCTGTCTTTGGGAACAAGAGTAAACGCGCCTGAGTTTCTTTCTGGTTTTTCATCCTAATAACCATGATCGGGGCAGAAAATCATGCTGACTTTTCTATCGGGACTGGCCTTCTGGCACTGGTTCGTACTGGGGATCGCCCTCATCCTCATCGAACTGGCAATGCCCATGGCGATGCTGCTGATATGGCCCGGCATTGCCGCCATGATGGTTGGGGTTATGCTCACATTCGTTCCGAATCTGACGCCGATTTATCAGGTCGGAATATGGCTGGTCGCCTCTTTTGCCTTCACGCTGGAATGGATCAAATATTGTCAGGACCATCCCGCCCGGCCCGTTGCGACACGCCGCCGCCACACCGGACTGCCCGGCGAGGAATATATAGGGCAGCAATTCACACTCCAAAAACCGGTAATCTATGGCCGGGGCGAAATCGTGATCGATGATAAAACCTACCCCGTTCTGGCAATCGACGATTATCCCGCCGGGACTCTGGTCAAGATCGTGCGCGTTGAGGTATCCGCCCTGAGAATCCAGCAAGTGATGTAGAAACAGCCATTGTTGCCCTCCCGGCGGGGTGGTAGTTTTATGGTAGAGAATCCCTGAAAAAAGCCAGTTTAAGGAAGAATCGTTATGGAAGTGTTTATTATCGCCTTTGCCGTCTTTATCCTGATTATGGTCGCGCAAGGGGTGAAAGCCGTGCCGCAGGGAATGCAATATACGGTCGAACGTTTTGGCAGGTACACCCACACGCTGAGGCCGGGATTGAATTTCATCGTTCCGGTGTTCGACGCAATCGGCGCGAAGGTGAATATGATGGAAACCGTTCTTGACGTTCCGTCGCAGGAAGTCATCACCAAGGACAACGCGCTGGTCAAGGTCGATGGCGTTGTTTTCTATCAGGTCATTGATGCCGCAAAATCAGCCTACGAGGTTCGCAATCTCGAACATGCCACGCTGAACCTGACCATGACCAATCTCCGGACCGTTATGGGCTCGCTCTCGCTTGATGATCTTTTGTCGGAGCGCGACCAGATCAATGCAAAACTTCTCGGCATCGTCGATGAAGCCACCGCCCCGTGGGGTATCAAGGTCACCCGTATCGAGATCAAGGATATCAGCCCCCCGCGCGATCTCGTCGATTCCATGGCCCGCCAGATGAAGGCGGAACGGGAAAAACGCGCCCTGATCCTCGAAGCGCAGGGCCTTCGTGAAGCCGCCATTTTGAAGGCAGAAGGGGAAAAACAAGCAACCGTCCTCGAAGCCGAAGGCCGGAAAGAGGCCGCCTTCCGCGATGCCGAAGCCCGCGAACGTTCCGGCGAAGCCGAAGCCAACGCGACCAAATCCGTGTCCGAAGCCATCGCCACCGGCAGTACGCAGGCGATCAATTACTTCGTCGCACAAAAATACATCGAAGCCCTCGGGCAATTCGCCCAATCCACCAACCAGAAAGTCATTTTCATGCCGCTGGATTCATCGAGCGTCATCGGCTCCATCGGCGGGATCACCGAGCTGGTGCAGGAAGCGATGGGAAAAACAGGGACAAGATAGACTGATACCACATCAAAAAATAAAGGCAGATACCCATGATTGTATTTCTGGAATCCCTAACGCTGTGGCACTGGCTTGTTTTCGGCGCGGGGTTGATGACGGTGGAAATTTTCCTGCCCGGCGCATTCTTCCTCTGGCCGGGGCTGGCGGCGGTACTGGTCGGCCTGATGAGCGCCCTTCTCCCCCTGCACTGGACCACCAGCGTAACACTCTGGGCGCTTTTATCTTTGGCAACGGTCACCGGATGGACGTTTTACCGCAAAAAACACCCCCGCACCGAAACCCAAAACACACTGAACCAGCGCGGCCATGAATATATCGGGCGTCAGTTCACCCTCGAAAAACCCGTCATCAACGGCGCAGGTGAAATCCACACCGCCGATACCGTCTGGAAAATCGTCGCCGGAGCCGATTACCCGGCCGGAACAATCGTCCGGGTCACCGGGGTCGAGGGCACATCCCTGCGGGTGGAGTCGCCCTGAGGCGCGGCCGCCCCCGGCTTTTGCTCTCAAAAACCGGGATTTTTAGTCTTTTGGCATGAAAATGCTTGAAATCACCCCGGATACCCGATAGAAACACGGTCTGATTTAGCAGGAGTGAAGGCCATGGCCGCAGTACAGCAAGAGAAAAAAGAAGCAAAAACAGACCGGACGCATCCGGATTATCACGAAATTACGGTCGTTACGACCAACGGGATCGAATACAAGACCAAGAGCACCTGGGGCAAGGAAGGCGATGTCATGCGCCTTGACGTTGATTGCTACAGCCACCCGGCCTGGCAGGGCGGTATCCAGAAGGTCGTTGAAAAGGCCCAGCTTTCGAAATTCGAGAAAAGATTTGGCACGTTTCTGTCCGGTGATGCCTCTGGTGAAGCCAAAAAGTAAAACCGGCCAGTTAGACTCCGTGGAAGACATTATCCCGCCCCTGAAAAGGCGGGATTTTTTTACCGAAGCATTACGTCATCATTACCATAAACACTCGTCATCCCCGGCTTGACCGGG
This sequence comes from uncultured Micavibrio sp., assembly GCA_964400125.1. Lineage (GTDB taxonomy): Bacteria > Pseudomonadota > Alphaproteobacteria > Micavibrionales > Micavibrionaceae > Micavibrio. The sequence goes on from CAYNSR010000005.1 coordinate 27,978, forward strand.
GATGACAAAAATGGTGTGTGGCTCATTCTGAAGAGGAAATAGATATTGATCTCTACATTCCGATATCCGGCCCCTGCGGGTTCCGGAGGGTCTTGTCATTTCCGCCAATCACATTCAGACAATTGGTGACATACGCGGCGCAGGATTCGACCTTTTTGCCCGTGCGCACGACCCGTTCCAGAAGCTCTATCTGGCCGGAATCATCTCCCGTGCCTTCAAAATCGGCCACATATTCGCCCAGCGCATCGAGTTCGCGCCGGATTTCAAGGCATGTCCAGACATTGAGCAAGAGGCTGGCTTCCGCCCGATACCGTGCGGTGGATGAAAAGACACGCGCCAGCACACCCCTTCTCCCGGAATCAAACTGGCGCTTGGCGGCGGATACGCTATGGGCCGGGTCTTCAAGAAAGCGCGATACCGGTTTGAAATGTTCGCGCAGACGCAAAACAGCCGCGATTGCTTCGCAATGAATATCCTGACCGTCCTTGACAAGGTCAACGCTCATTCGATAATCCTTCCCGATTGTATCAATATGCCCTACAATTTGTGAATCATACTGATCGTGGCGAAGCTATGACGCCTTTCATCTGGTTCATCCGGGTTAAGCATGATGCGCACAACGCCGGATGTTTTATTTTGAAAAAAATAATCCTGCGCTATCAAATGCGCGTTGGCCTTTTCGGCATATACATTTTCCAGCAAATTAAGCAGTAAATCCCTTCCCTTCGGGCCTTCATATGCATCCGCCGCCAGATTAAAGGCTTCTTTTGCAAACTCATTCGGAACAAATCTGAATACACTCATCCTATGCCGCCTCCAACTGTTTCAGCGCCGCGCTGAATTTGTTTAATGCCGCCTCGAAATCGGCCTTGCGGCTATGCTGCTCCGCAATAATTTCCTCAGGCGCGTTTTCAACGAAGCGGGCATCCTGAAGTTTTTTCAGAATTTTGTCAATTTCTGCGGTCAGTCTGGTGACTTCCTTCTTCAGCCGTGCCCGTTCCTTGTCGAGGTCGATAATATCCGCGATTGGCAGGATAATAACGGCTTCATCAACCACCGTCTGGATCGCCCCTTTTGCGGCTTCCTGCGTCAATCCGATGCTTTCGAGCCGCGCCATGCGCTTGATGATTTCATCATAGGTCACCAGCCGCGCCTGTGTCTGCGCCCCTGCCCCTTTGACCAGAAGGCGGATTTTTGCTGCCGCCGGGACGTTCATGTCGGACCGGACGCTACGGATTTCAGAGATCAGTTTAATCAGCCAGTTGACCTCATCCGTTGCCGCCGCATCGCGGAAGCTTTCCGGATATTCCGGCCATGCTGAGGAAATCAGCATCTGGTCGAGTTTGCGTTCCGCGATGGATACGAAAAGCTCTTCAGTAATGAACGGCATGATCGGGTTGAGCAAAAGAAGAATCTGGTCCAGAACCCAGGCCGTCGTCTTGCGCGTTTCCTCGGCCAGATCGCCCTCGGCCGCCAGAACAGGCTTGGAGAATTCAAGATACCAGTCGCAAAACGTGCCCCAGACAAACTGGTAGATCGCCAGCGCGGCATCATTAAACCGGTAGTGTTCGATTCCGCCGGAGATTGCCTTTTCCAGATCGAAAACCGCATTCACGATCCATTTGTTCAGGACAGATGTTGCGCTCAACGGATCAAATGCGGGGTCCGGAACGCAGCGATTCATCTGGCAGTAGCGCGTTGCGTTCCAGAGTTTTGTCGCAAAATTGCGGTAGCTCTCAACCCGGTCTTCCGACAATTTTATATTCCGCCCCTGCACCGCCAGCGCCGCCAGCGTAAAGCGCAAAGCATCCGCGCCGTATTTATCAATAATATCCAGCGGGTCGATGACATTGCCCTTGGTCTTAGACATTTTCTGACCCTTGCCGTCGAGGATCAGCGCATGGAGATACACCGTTTTAAACGGCACGTCGCCCATGAAATGAATGCCCATCATCATCATCCGCGCGACCCAGAAGAAAATGATATCGGCGGCAGTGGTCAGGACATCTCCGGGATAATATTTATTCAGCTCCGGCGTCTTGTCCGGCCAGCCCAGAGTTGAAAACGGCCACAATGCCGAGGAAAACCATGTATCAAGTACATCGTCGTCGCGTTTCAGGCGCACATCATCGCCGAATTGTTCCTTCGCCGCAGCGTAGGCCTCTTCTTCCGTTTCCTCGACAAAAACGGACCCTTCCGGGCCGTACCATGCGGGTATCTGGTGTCCCCACCATAATTGTCGCGAAACGCACCATGGCTGGATATTTTCCATCCAGTGGAAATAGGTGTTTTCAGCCGACTTCGGAATGATCTGCGTCTTGCCGCTGCGCACCGCCTCAATCGCCGGTTTTGCCAGTGTCTGCGCGTCGCAATACCATTGTTCGGTCAGGAACGGCTCCAGAATGACGGTTTTGCTTTTTTCGTCATAGGGAACGGCGTGGGTGACATCCTCGACCTTGACCAGAAGGTCCATCGCTTCCAGTTCGGCCAGCAATTTCTTGCGGGCTTCGAAACGATCGAGGCCGATATAGTCTTCGGGGCCGTTTTCATTGATCCGGGCGTGGGAATCAAAAATATTAATGACCTCCAGCGCGTGGCGTTTTCCGATTTCGAAATCGTTGAAATCATGCGCGGGCGTGACCTTCATCGCGCCGGAACCGAATTCCTTGTCTACATAATCATCGGCAATGATTTTCAACGGGCGCCCTACCACCGGCAGGATAGCGAATTTGCCGATCAGGTCTGCATAACGCTCGTCTTCCGGATTGACGATGATCGCCGTATCGCCCAGCATCGTTTCGGGCCGCGTCGTCGCGATGGTGATGAAGCGTTCCGTTTCGCCTTCGATGGGGTAGCGGATATGCCACATTTGCCCCTTCGTTTCCTTCATCTCGACTTCGAGATCGGATACGGCGGTTTGCAATTTCGGGTCCCAGTTGACCAGACGGTTTGCCTTGTAGATCAGGCCTTCCTTGTAAAGCTGGACAAAGACGCGGCGAACGGCGCGGTTCAGCCCCTCGTCCATCGTGAAACGTTCCCGCGCCCAGTCTGGCGACGTCCCGAGGCGGCGGAACTGGCCGGTGATGGTGTTGCCGGAATATTCCTTCCATTCCCAGACCTTCTCCAGAAATTTCTCGCGCCCCATATCGCGCCGGTTCAACCCTTCCGCCGCCAGATTGCGTTCGACAATCATCTGCGTCGCAATCCCGGCATGATCGGTCCCCGGCTGCCACAGCGTATCGCGCCCCTTCATCCGGTAATAGCGCGTCAGGATATCCTGCAACGTCCCGTTCAGCGCATGGCCCAGATGCAGGCTTCCCGTGACGTTCGGCGGCGGCATCATGATGGTAAAGGGAATCTTGTTGCTTTCCGGATGTGCGGCAAAGACGCCCGATTGTTCCCATTGGGCGTAATGCTGGGATTCAACTTTGGACGGTTCGAAGGTTTTTTCGAGCATGGCAATATCACCTGAAATTTCGCCCCGCTTCCCGCGAGAGCGTCTGGTCAACGTAAAAAGCGGATGTGTTGTTTTTAGTCGTCAACAGCCCTGCGGGCAAGCTTTTCCAGCTCTTTTTCGACGAGGCGTTCGATAATTCCGGGTAGGTTGTCATCCAGCCATTCGCGCAACATCGGCTGCAACATGTCCTTCACCACATCTTCCAGAGTGACGCCTTCCATAGTGTGACGGCGGCGATCAATCGCAATATTGTCCGCAAGGCGGGCAAAACCGGAAACGGCGGCTTCCTGGGCGTACTCAGTAAAAATGGAATCATCAGTGAACTGCACCGGGGGTGGCAGGGGTTCTTCTTCCTCCGGTTCCGGCGCGGACTCCTCCATGACGATGTTGGGCCGTTCCGGCATGATCGGGTCTTTCAACTCAAGCACATCCTCACGCACCGGCTCCAGCTTGGGTGGCGGCGGTGGGGGTGGCGGCGGGGGCGGCACGGGTTCCGGCTCCGCTGACGCCGCAGGCGCGCCTTCATCGTCGTCAGAAATGATCTGACGAATGGAGGCGAGGATTTCCTCGATGGACGGTTCCTGTTCGGGTGCTTGTGCGGACATCTAATAAGATCTGAATGGTTAAATCGTGAGACTCTCAACGAAATCAGTTTGTTATATTGGAAAGGTCTTGTCAAAGGCCCAGTTCCACTTCATCCCCTTGAATCCGGGATTTTTGGCAGATTTTTCGGCAATCCCTCTAATTTCCGACCTTTTCCGCCAGATCCCGGCCAAAAAGCGTGTTGGTCCCCCAGAATTTTCCGGTAATTTCCCGCAAGTGCACATCGTAATCCCGGTACAGTTCCGGGAAGCCCAGCACATCCGGGTTCAGCATCCCCAATGTCGCGGCCAGCGCGAAACGGGCGACGACTTCATTCCGCTGCGTTGTGACCATGGCCGATTCTGCGTCCAGAAGTTCCTGTTCCGCGTCCAGCATATCAAGAATGGTCCGGCTGCCCAGAGACGCTTCCTGACGCACCCCTTCGCTGGCAAGACGCGATGCCTCCACCTGCGCACGGCGGGAAACGATTTCGGATTTTGCGGCCTGAAGGCTTTCCCAATTGCTGATCGCCTGCTGGCGGGCCAGCCGCCGCGCTTCAGTGATTTCGATCCGCCGCTGCATCGCGGTGTTTTTTGCCGCGCGCACGCGGGACCGCGTTGAACCCGCTTCGTAAAGCGGAAAACTGGCCTGAATACCGATAGCGCTTACGGTCCGGTCATCTACCGTACCCGGTGCCGGATCGAGCGTGTAATCCATTGACCCAAACAGACCGACCGTCGGCAGCAATTCGCCAAAGACCAGATCAATATCCTTTTGCGCCGCATTGTGCAGGAATTCCGTTGCCAGCACGGTCGGATTGTAACGCTCCGCCAGATCGACCGCTTCATCCAAAGACGCGGGAAGCGGCAAAGGCATGTCCGGAAACGCCAGCGCCGCAGGCGGCAAGCCGGAAACCTGCTGCAAAACCGCCAGCGAACCGCGCAAATCCCCATGCGCCCGCGTTCGTGTTGCCTCGGCCAGCGCAAGACGCGCCCGGGCCTGTGATACATCGGTGCGGGTCACATCACCGACATCAAACCGGGTCTGGGTTGCATCCAGTTGCCGCGCGATCACTTCCCTGTTGTTCAGCGCCAGATCATAAAGGGACTGGTCGCGCAACACATTCATGTAGGCGGTCGCCACCTGCAACAAGACATCCTGTTCTGTCGCGATCATAAAGGCGCGCTGTGCCATGATGGCGTTTTTGGCGCTGTCTATCCCGGAAACCGTACGTCCCCCGCGATAGACGGGTTGCGTGGCATCAAGGCCGAAGCTCTTTTCGACAATATCGTAATCTCCGCCACCATCGGACCTGCTATCGATATAGGTGGCATCAGCACTGGCGCTGGCCCCGGGTTTCCACCCGGCCTGCGCTTGCGGCAGGCGTTCCTGCGTGGCCAGCAAGGCGGCGCGGGCGGCCTGAACGGTCGGGTTGCTGTCATAGGTCCAGCGCAAAACGTCCTGCAATGTCTGGACGCCGGGACGCGGCGCATGGGCTCTGGTCATGTCCGGGTCATAAAAGGTCGCCGGATTTAACGGGTCCGCCAGCACCGCCGCCTCTTGCTCCTCCTGCGCCGACACAGGAAAAGATGTCGTCATGACGGCCAGCAAAAGCGCCGTAACCAGCGCGGATGAACGGTAAGACATCGGGGAACTCCTGTTTCTGGATAGGTATAGAATCGCTACGCGGATTAGAAGGAGAATTCAGGACGCGGTTCGAAACCGGGGATATAAGGTGTCGCGGCATCGAACAGTTTGCGCGTCGAATATTTGCCCTCGCCCACACGCTCGACAATCACCGCCGTGCCGATCTTGGCCCCGGCGGGCCTTAAAATCGCGACCAGACGGCCATGGAGCGACAATTGCGCCAGAAAAATATCGGGGATCTCGGCCACCGCACCCTTCATGAAAATCAGGCTGTAAGGGGCATGTTCGGGGCAACCTTCGGTCAGGTCGCCATCAATCACGGCGATATTGCAGTACGAAAACTCCGCCCAGCACCGTCGCGCCGGATCCAAAAGAGCGGCCTGTGATTCCACAGTAATCACCGTCTCCACCAGCAAGGACAAAACCGCCGAGGAATACCCGGTATCGTCACCGATATTCAACACGACATCCTGCGGCCTGAGGTCCGCCGCCTGAAGCATCCGCGCCAGCACCGACGGCTCCATCAGATAGCGCCCGTCGCCCAGAGGCAGGTCTTCATCAATATAGGCCACACCCCGCAACTGTTCCGGCACGAACATTTCACGCGGGACCGTCCGGAACGCCTCCAGCAAGGGTTCCGAAATCACCCCCGCCGTATGAATTTGCGAGTCGACCATATTTTTACGCGCCTGTGCGGCAAGAACGGCGGGGTTTATCATAATACTTATCCACATGAGAAAAGAAACACTGGCACCTGAAATAATTACCTTATTTCACAAGTCAAGACCAGCCCGTTTGCGGGGGATGTTGTGGGGATGTTTTTGTGGGGAGGAATGTGCGTTCGTGTCTGGCCGCCTTTATATGTGATTGTATTGCAATGATTTTCCTTATAAATTCAGGATTGTAAGGATTGTGATTGGGGCTGGCGATTTACCGTATGACGATTTCAGCGCAACAATTTATCGAAAAATGGGGAAAGTCCAAGCTCAAGGAGCGAGCGGCTGCCCAATCCCACTTCATTGATCTTTGTAATCTTCTGGAACACCCAGACCCCGTAAGTGCCGACCCTGACGGCACATGGTACACCTTTGAATACGGGGCGCAGAAAACCACAGGATCCCAAGGCTTTGCCGATGTCTGGAAAAAGGGATATTTCGGCTGGGAATATAAGGGCAAGCACAAGGATTTGCAGGCGGCCTACGCCCAGCTCCAGCAATATGCGCCCGCGCTGGCAAATCCGCCGCTGCTGATCGTCTGCGACACCGACCGTTTTATCATCCATACCAACTGGAACGATCTGGTCAGCGAAACCCATGAAATCGCGCTGGAGGAACTGTCCAATCCCGACAAGCTGAACCTGCTGCGCCATGCGTTTTTCGAGCCGGATAGACTGAAACCCGCAAAATCCCGCCAGCAGCTTACGGAAGAAGTCGCGGGCAAATTCGCCGCGATTTCTGAAAAACTGCGCCAGCGCGGGCATGACCCGCATCAGGTCGCCCATTTCGTCAACCGCCTGATTTTCTGCATGTTCGCCGAAGACATCCAGCTTCTGCGAAAAGGGCTTTTTACCGATGTGCTGGGGCGCAGCCTCAAAACACCCGCCGACCTTCAGCGCAAATTATCCTCCCTGTTCGCGGCCATGCGGGATGGCGGCGATTGGGGCATGGAAGAAATCCTCTGGTTCAACGGCGGCCTGTTTGATGATGACACCGCGCTGGAACTGAAATCTGATGAAATCAAAATGATTCATGAAACGGCCCTGAAGGACTGGAGCGACATTGACCCGTCGATCATGGGAACGTTGTTCGAGCGCGGCCTCGACCCCGCCAAGCAAAGCCAGTTGGGGGCGCATTACACCGACCGCGACATGATTATGAAGATCATCAACCCGGTGATTATCGAACCCCTGACCCGCGACTGGGACGAGGTTAAAGCCAAGATAGATGAGGAACTGAAAAAGGCCGAAAGCCACAGCGAAACGACATCAAAGGGCGCAGAACAAAAAACCAAGGCTTTGAATAGGGCGGAAAAAGCCTATAACGCTTTCAAGGCCCGTCTGAAATCCTTCAAGGTTCTCGACCCGGCCTGCGGTTCCGGCAACTTTTTGTATCTGTCCCTGAAAGCCCTCAAGGATATTGAGCAGCAGGTGAATATTTACGGCGAGGTCATGTTCCGCCAGAGCCAATCCATCCCCGAAATCGGGCCGGAAAATATCTACGGTATCGAAATCAACCCCTATGCGGCGGAATTGGCGCGGGTCAGCGTCTGGATCGGGGAAATCCAGTGGGTCAAGAAACACGGCTTTCAAGTTCCGGCCAACCCGGTGCTGCGGAAGCTGGAGAATATCGTCTGCCATGACGCCCTGATGAATGATGATGGCAGCGAATATCACTGGCCCAAGGTGGATGTCATCATCGGCAACCCGCCGTTTATCGGCGACAAGAAAATGATCCGCGAATTGGGCGAGCCATACACCGTTGCCGTCCGAAAATTGTATGAAGGCCGGATGCCGGGCGGCGCGGATTTTGTCTGTTTCTGGTTTGCCAAGGCCAATGATTACATGAAAGCCGGATGGCTCCAGCGCGGCGGGCTGGTTTCCACGAATTCCATTCGTGGCGGGAAGAATAGAACGGTGTTGGATAAAATTACAGAAAACTTTCAGATATACGATGCATGGCCGGATGAAGACTGGGTCAATGAAGGAGCTGCCGTTCGTGTTTCCATGACTTGTTTTGCTAAAGACCGCCAGCCGGTATCCAAATTATCGGGAACGCCTGTCGATGGAATATATACTGATCTGACATCCCGCACGGAAAAGACAAAATTTAGCGCGGCGCAAACAAAGAAGCTCAAAGAAAACCTAGACGTTTCCTTTATTGGAACACAGAAAAACGGGCCATTTACGATACCGGGGGAAGAAGCGAGAAGACTACTGCAACTCCCGATCAATCCGAACGGGCGGCCTAATTCCGATGTTGTCAGGCCTTGGGCAAACGGCATGGATTTAACGCGCCGCCCTTCCGATACATGGATTATAGATTTCGGTGTTGACATGCCTGTATCGGAGGCCGCGCTTTATGAAGCCCCCTTCGCTCATGTTGAAAAGCATGTAAAGCCGACCAGAGAACATGTCCGCAGAAAAAACCATAGAGAGAAATGGTGGATATACGGAGAAAGCCGCCCAGGCCTGCGTAAAAAATTGGCAGGTATGGAAAGGTTTATTGCCACATCGATGGTGGCGAAACATCGCTTTTTCGTATGGCTTCCCAAAATTCAAATTCCTGAAAATCTCTGCGTTGTGATTGCAAAGGACGATGATACGATTTTTGGCATCATATCCAGCCGTTATCATGTCACATGGTCGTTAAAGCTCTGCACTTTCCTCGGTGTGGGCAATGATCCACGTTATACACCCTCGACCACGTTTGAAACCTTCCCCTTCCCGAAAGGCATGGAGCCGAACCGGCCCGCCAGCGAACTGGCCAAAAACCCCAAAGCACAGAAAATCGCAGAAGCCGCGCGGAAATTGAATGCGTTGCGGGAAAACTGGCTGAACCCCGCCGGGTCCATCAAGCGTGTGCCGGAGGTCGTGCCCGGCTATCCCGACCGCATCGTGCCCGCCGACAAGGCGGCGGAGAAAATCCTGTCCAAACGCACCCTGACCAACCTGTACAACGAAAACCCCACATGGCTGCAAAACGCCCACAGGGAACTGGATGACGCGGTGGCGGAGGCCTATGGCTGGCCCACCGACTTGACCGACGATGAAATCCTTGAAAAGCTGTTCGCCTTGAATCAAAAACGGGCAGAAGGCTAAAGCCGCCAGCCCGCCTTCGCCGAAGGCTACGGCGCGGCACTCCGTTTTCCAAGGCGGCGCTTTGCGCCGGGAAAACGGGTGACGGGCCTCTTTCGAATTGAGGGGATAACTATTTATATTGATTCGTTAATTCCCAATTCGAAGTTTGAATTGCCCCGGTTTTTGCCCCCAATTTTTACAATTGGAAGCGATTTTTATACCTGCATATAGGCATGTATATAACTGGATATTAACGATTATTCGGGTTTTTGCAATCTTGATATTTTCCGTGTCCTGTAATCAGCGCCATTACACCCCCGGCCTAGGGAGGCGCGACCACCCCTCCGGGGTGGTGCCAGACACGCAATTTTTTTTGTATCCGACGGGCGGTTAGAAAATTTCTCGATCCACATATTGAGCGACAAATTGTAGGGGGCGGCAAGATACATTCTTGACTACCACTCATTTTTTAGTAGAGCGACTTCACCAATGACACTTGGCTCTCTAAAAGATCAAGAGCTTCTGTCGCTCCCGCCGTGTCTTTATCTTCTGCGGCATGATGAAAGCGATCTACGGTCTTGGTGAGTTGCTCAAGTGCCTGAATGAGTTTTTCACCATTTTCTTCTTTGACAGCTTGCGGATCGTCATGCAACGCGGCAACGGCGGCTGCCAGTTTTTCTCCGGCTTCATGCAGAGCATCGGTGTTATTGTCTTTTAATGCTTGCCGTGCTGAAGAAATGGTTTCATCAATCACCGCCCATGCCGCTTCCACCGTTTCAGGTTTTGTAACCGAGAAATGTGGTTTCTCATCATGTCCGTGACCATCGCCATGCGCTTCCGTGGCTTCATTGGCGTGTCCGGCTTCTGCACCGTGATCATGGCCTTCTTCCGCATACACTGGCGCGGATAGCGCCATAAAAGCGATCCCTGCGAATAGTAGAGTTTTAAATGGTTTCATAGTTTTCCTCCATTTTGGGTTTTGAGACCAGTTTGTAGAGCGCAGGCAAAACGATGAGCGTTAGCAGCGTGGCGGTAATCAGTCCGCCGATTACAACGGTCGCCAGCGGCTTTTGCACTTCAGCTCCCGTGCCTGTGGCCAAGGCCATCGGCACGAAGCCAAGCGAAGCCACCAATGCAGTCATAAGAACAGGTCGCAGGCGAGTGAGCGCACCTTCTACAATCGCTTCCCGTGTCTGCATCCCTTGTTTCACGAGATCGTTAATATAGGTGATCATGACAAGGCCGTTCAGCACGGCGATACCGGAGAGCGCGATAAAGCCCACCGCAGCAGGGATCGAGAACGGCATGTCACGCAGAAACAGGGTAAGAATGCCGCCGGAAATCGCCAGCGGTACGCCGCTGAACACCAGTAACGCCTGTTTCGCAGACCCCAATGCCGTAAACAGCATCATGAAGATTAGAAAAAAGCAGGCTGGCACAACGATCATCAAGCGGCTTTGTGCGGCCTGAAGATTCTCAAACTGACCGCCCCAATCCAGCCACAGGCCGGGTGGTATTTTTGTTTGTTGGTCGAGCTTAGTCTGAGCTTCCATAACGAACGAGCCAATATCCCGGCCCCGCACGTTGGCTTGTACAACCACGCGCCGCTTGCCGTTTTCACGGCTGATCTGATTTGGCCCTTCGGATAGACGGAAAGTCGCCACTTCCTTCAAAGGCACGAACGCACCGCTTTCGCCGTCTTCATGCGGCACGGGAACGGGGAGATTTTCGAGGGCGGGAATATCCTGCCGTACCGAATCTGACAGACGCACCACGATAGGGAAGCGCCTGTCGCCCTCGAACACCAGTCCAGCCTCTTTGCCGCCGACCGCCGCCGATACAAGATCGAGAATATCACCGACATTCAGGCCATAGCGGGCAATCGCTTCCTTGTTCAGATCAATGTCGAGCATGGGCAAGCCCGTGGTCTGCTCAACTTTGACATCCGCCGCACCGTCAATGCTACGAAGAACACTAGCGATCTTATTGGCCGTATCAGTCATGGTTTCAAATTCATCGCCATAGACTTTCACCGCGACATCGCTACGGACGCCGGAGATCAGTTCGTTAAAGCGCATCTGGATCGGCTGGGTGTATTCATAGTTATTCCCCGGCACCTGTCCGACCGCCTTGGCCAGCTTTTCGATGAAATCTGGTTTATCCATCGACTGATCCGGCCATTCATCATGCGGTTTGAGAATGACAAACGTATCGGAGACGTTGGGGGGCATCGGATCAGCCGCCATTTCTGCCGTACCCGTTTTGGAATAGACGAATGCGACCTCCGGCAAGACGCTAATTGCTTTTTCGACCTGCAACTGCATCGCCGTCGATTCTGAAATCCCCGCGCTGGGAATCCGCATGGCATGCATGGCGATGTCTTTTTCATCGAGAGAGGGAATGAATTCCTGACCCAGACGGCTTCCCACAAACAGGGAAAAGACGAAGAAGATCACAGCAGCCATCACAACAATTTTAGGCTTATCAAGCGACCAGTTCAGCATCGGCGCATAACCGGACTTTGCCTTACGCATGATCCGGCTTTCTTTCTCCTCAACCTTGCCCGTGATGCACATGGCGATCATGGCCGGAACGAAGGTAATCGAAAGGACAAACGCCGCGATCAGGGCGATAATAACCGTCATGGCCATCGGCTCGAACATTTTCCCCTCAACACCCGTAAAGGTCAGAAGCGGCAGATAGACCGTGATGATAATCATCTGCCCGAAGACTGCGGGCTGGATCATCTGGCGGCTGGCTTCGATGACTTCCTGCATACGTTCCTGCAAATTCAGCAAGCGGCCTTCATGATGTTGCCGTTCGGCCAGACGGCGCAGACAGTTTTCCGTGATAATCACAGCGCCGTCCACGATCAGACCAAAATCCAGAGCGCCCATGCTCATAAGGTTTGCGCTGATACCCGCCTTCAACATGCCCGTAGCGGTGAGCATCATGGTGATCGGAATGACGAGGGCGGTAATGAGGGCTGCGCGGATATTGCCGAGCAGCACGAACAGAATCACGACGACCAGCAACGCGCCTTCACCAAGATTTTTCTGCACTGTATGGATCGTGGCATTAACCAGCTTTGTCCGGTTCAAAACCGTCTTGGCTTTTATGCCCTCCGGCAGAGATTTGTTGATCTCCGTCAGTTTCATATCGACAGCGTTTGAAACAATGCGGCTGTTTTCTCCTTTCAGCATCATCGCCGTGCCGACCACGACTTCATGGCCGTTTTCGCTAGCACTGCCCGTGCGAAGCTCTTTCCCCAAACCGACTGTTGCCACGTCTTTCACATAGAGCGGAATGCCGCCACGGGTGGACAATACGACATTGGCAATCTGATCGACCGTCTCCAGTCGTCCGTCAGCACGAACGACATAGGATTCGCCTTTTTGTTCTAAAAATCCTGCTCCAGTGCTGGCGTTATTACGCTCAAGAGCTTCAATAACGTCAGAGAATGTCAAGCCGACAGCGGCCAGTTTCTGCGGATCGGGCTGCACATGGTATTGCTGGGCATATCCACCAATGGCATCGACTTCGGCAACACCTTTGACTGTTTTAAGCTGTGGCCTGATAATCCAGTCCTGCACCGTGCGGAGATACATGGCTTTCTCAAAATCCGACTTTAGAACACGGCCCTCCGGCGTGGTGTATTCGGCTTCAGGATTTTCGTATTCGACCGTCCACATATAAATCTCGCCAAGGCCCGTGGAGATCGCGCCCATGCGCGGCTCCGCGCCCTCTGGCAAGTCTTCTTTGGCCTGAGCCAGCCGTTCATTGACCTGAGAACGGGCGAAATAAAGATCGACATTATCCTCGAAAATCACTGTCACCTGGGCGAAGCCATTGCGCGAGATCGAGCGCGTATAGACCAGCCCCGGTATCCCAGCCATTGCAGTTTCAATCGGGTAAGTGACCTGTTTTTCAACCTCGAACGGGGAAAGCGAAGGCACTTCCACGTTAATCGCCACCTGATTATTAGTGATGTCGGGAACAGCATCAATGGGCAGCTTGGTCAGAGAATACATCCCATATGCCGCCAGCACCGCTGTAACCATCACGACCAGAAGCCGGTGAGCGATGGAGAAATTGAGGATTTTTTCAATCATGGTCTTATGCTTTCTTAATAGTCGCTCTTAATGTTCATGTTCGGCTTCTGATTTTCCAAGCTCGGCTTTGAGCGTGAAGGTGCTGCTGACCGCTACAGGCTCTCCGAAGGCCACTCCGGAAACGATTTCGATATGACGGCTGTCTTCACGGCCCGTCATGACATCGCGCTTTTCAAAGCCCTTATCATTGCGGACGAACAGGACGGGCTTGCCTTCAATCGTTTGCACGGCATCTTTGGGGACGATCAGATCGATGTCCTGCGCGGATGTCGCAATGGCGGCGGTTGCGAATTCGCCGGGTCGCCATTTACCATCCGCATTTTCCAGCTCGATAATCGCCTTGGCTGCGCGGGTTTCAGGATCAATGGCGGGGCTGACAAAAATCAGCTTGCCTTCAGTTTTTCCACCGCTGCCCGTGACATTGGCCATCTGGCCTTCCTTGACGAAAGGCAGGTCGCCGGGGGCAATCGCGGTTTCCACCCAGACCACGCTTAAATCCGCAACGGCGTAGGCGGAATGCGTGGCATCAACATATTCACCCAGCGTCAGTTCGCGGGCGATGATCCTCCCCGGCAGGGGAGAGCGCAATTCATGAAAACGAAGACGGTCTGCGGAACCTGCGCTTTCATAGGTTTTGATCATCTCCTCGTCATGGCCGAGCGCCTGTAATTTCTGGCGCGTCAGATCAAGTCTGATTTTGGCTTCCTGATGGGCGTTTTTGGCGCTCAGGTAATCCTGCTCCGCCGTGATTTTTTTCTCCCACAAGCCTTTCTCGCGGTTGAACGTGGTACGGGCGAGTTCCTCGGCGCGTTTGGCAGCAAGATAATCAGCCACAGCCTCTGCCATCTCACGGCTTTCGATCAGGGCCAGCACTTCACCTTTTTCAACTGTATCGCCAAGATTTTTTTTGGCTTCCGTTACCGTGCCTCCAACTTTGGGAACGATCTGCGCCATGCGGTCGGCAGCCGCCACGATCTTTCCGGGGACGGATACCTCCCGCGCCAGCTTGCCAGGGCCAACAGCTGCAACTTTGATACCCGCTGCGCTGATCTGCTCTGCGCTTAAGACAATCACGCCTTCGGCATGCTCTCCGCCAGCTTCTTCACCGCCATGACCATGCTCGTCTTCATGACCGTGGCCGTGCTGTTCTTCTTTGCCCTCATCATGCTTTTCTTCACCTTCTTCGTGGCCATGACTATCGCCATGCCCCTCAGCGGCGTGGCTCGGTGGCGTGAAATAATTCCACGCAAATGCGCCGGAAAGCCCGATAACCGCAACCCCGGTTAGAAGAAGGGTTTTAATTTTTGACCGTTTCATTTTTTGCTTCCTTTTTAATATCATGTTGTTCGGTATGGATTGCTGTTATGCGCTCAATCGCGGCGCGTTGACGGTGATAATCAAGTACCGCTTCGTTGAATTGCTTCCGCGCATCGAATAATGTCCGCTGTGCGTCCAGCACTTCCAGATATCCGAATTTTCCTGCATCATATCCTTGGCGGGCGAAGCTGAACGCTTCTTCCGCACCAGGCAAAACAGCCGTTTTCAATGCACTGGCTTCTCCATATGCGCTTGTGAAATCGCCGTAGATGGCGATGAGTTGCGTATCAAGTGAAAGCTGCGCCCCCCGCTGGTCAAGCATGGCGGCATTCAGATCATGGCCTGCGCGTTCAACGCCAGCGCGATTCAAATTAAACACAGGGAATGGAATAGAAACTCCCGCTACAAAAGCCTGACTGTCATCTTCCCTGAAATCCCGTACGCCAAAATTGAATGTAGGATCAGGAACGACATTTGCTTTTTCCAGAGACAGTCCAGCCCTTGCCTGATTCACATCGGCATCAAGGCTTTTAACATCGGGGGTTTGAGGTAAACGGGTACGATAAGATTCCAACGGCTCCGGCTCGCTCAAAGACGGAAGGCTGTCCATTGCGACCGTAAAATCACCCGTATCACCACCCATCAGGGAGGATAGCGCCTGCTTTTTCGCTGTGAAGTTACGACGGGCGCGTTCAAGGGCGATATTGCTGGCAGAAAGCTCGATCTCCGCTTTGTTTTTCTGGATCGGCGGCTCTTTCCCAGCCTGCACCTTAGCTGCAACACTGTCGCGTACCTCCGTGGCCAGATTGCGCTCTTCCTCTAAAATAGAGACCTCCTGCTGCGCCGCTGCAAGCTCGGCATAGGCAGTCGTCACATCGCGGATCAGATCAAGACGCGCCGTATCGCGGGCATAATGAATTTTTGTTTTTTCGGCATCGGCAACACGCACACGGTTTCCACGTTTACCGGGAAGCTCGATCAATTGTGAAACACCATATGTTACTTCCGCGCTATCCAGCCCGTCATATGGGCCATCGCCGTAGATATTCTCCGCTTCTACCGATAGTTCAGGGTTTGGTAAAGCCCCAGCCTGCGACCGACTGGCGGTGGCGGCATCTGCCCGCGCAGAAGATGCGCCCAGAACGGGGGATTTTTCCAACGCCCACGCGATAGCCTGATCCAGCACAAGGGCGGCAGGCGTTGCAGGTTTTTCTATTGAAGGAGGCGTAACGGCCTGCTCCTGCGCGGCGGCAGGAAATGCCAGAAATAGTGCCAGCGCGATGATTGAGGAACAAATAGTCCCCGATAGACTCGTAGTCATAAGAATATTCCTTGTTTGATTGAAAATGCGTAACGCAGTTCAAGCCGCTTCAATCGAAGCGGCGTTACGGATTTCAAGCCAGAGGCTTAAACTCCGCTTAAATCAAACGAGGGATCTTGGGGGGCGAAGCATTGAAGCGATGAAATCGCTGTTATGACTTTCTTCTAGGGATGGTGACAAACGCGAAGCCTCCGGCTCAGGTAAGCCAAAGTCATAATTTGAAAGGCTCATCGAATGGGACGCACAGCAATGCGTACAATCCAGGCATATTTTATCTGAGTCTTTGTCCTGATCCGGGCTTACCTGGTTATCCTGGTGGCTTGCACAATCCGCCATATCAACGCCCTGGTCGGCCATTCCAACTTTCATGGCAGGACTGCACGAATCCGGCCCAAAAGCATGGGCGGCGGCTGAATAGCCGCTGAAACCGATTGCAAAAATGAGGAGCATAAAAAATACGCGCATAATCATTAATGTAGCATCACACGGAAAAGTTAACAATCAGGAATGCACATCGATTTTATTATGAATATATAATATTCTGACTGTCCTTTTGGGATTCAAGCAGCGACGCATCTGGCCTATGGCCTCATATCCACGCCGAAGTAATAATTTTACCGCCTTGTTTTCAGAGCCTTTTGGCAGCACGGGGGCGTCCTGTCGCTGTGCACGAAAAAGAGACTGAATAGCACTCACGGCAGTGAAGCGCTAAGGCATTGCTCGGACTCGCTATTTATCTTGTCCCGTCCAAGGTCGCTTTTTCGCCTCCATTTTTATCACTGAAAATGGCTCTAGAAATTCAATCAGGATTGTTAATCGCGGCGCGATTCTTTAACGTGGTTATTGGAAGCGGCAAAAAACCGTTTCTGGGGCTGATTACCCCTCCGAGACGGCCACGACAGCATCTGGCCGTCACCAATGATGCTGCCTCTCGACCTTGTGTCGGGGAGCAGCGGAATAAAATAGCGCCTAGCGTGAATACGCTGGCCGTTCTCGGACGGTAATCACTCCCCGGCTTTCCAGAGGAATCTGGAAAGCCGTTTCCGCAAGAAAGGGAGTTGAGATGACGGCTGCATCGGTTTTTAAAAAATTATCAGGCTTGAATTGGGTCGGCGGAGCATTCCGGCTCTGGCTCGTTCTGACGGTATGTTGGGAAGCATTCGTATTGTTTCATATTTTTACGGGCCAGAATGACGGCATCCTGTTTTTGCTTTTTGCGATGCTGTGGCCGGTGCTGTTTCTTGCTTTTGCAGTGGTTTCCATTAAAGCGGTTGCTTGGGTGCTTTTGGGTTTCAAAGGACGCGATGAAAAAATAGACGGATTCATCCAGAAAATCGATAGCGCCATAACAGCAAAAAATGTGAGCGCCTTTGTTAAAGAAGCTGGTGTCGCAGTTTTATCGCGCTCTACAAGAATTTTATTCTTCCTAGTTTCAGTTTGCGTTTTGGCCGTTGCAATTATGGTGATCGATCTGGGTGTTTATACGGTGACGAATATAATTTCTCCCGAAGCACACGAAAGCGTCTATAAGATCGTGCATGAAAACGATCAAATTCCCGGCGTTTATAAAGTACAGGCTCCCGACGGGAAAATTGTGACTTTGCAGGGGCCGGAAAACGCTTCCGAAAACGACATCATTGCGCAGGCAAAAACCCTGTATAAAAACGATGCATCGGGCAGGTATCAAATATCGTTTCCGGCAGCCTTCATATTTTCTATCGGTATATTGATGCTGTTTCGGAGAATTATAACAGGCGGGTCAAATACGGCGCTATTCAGGATCGCCGTAGCGTATTTATTCATACTTGCGTTTGACGCTGCTTTGGCGCGATTTTCTTTGAATCCGTTTTACCCGGAAATCAGTCTGCAAGTGTTGTTCCTCGTCGGTTTGGTCGGTTTCATCGTTTTAAATCCGCTGAAGAAGGTATTATCGGAAAAAGCCGCCTGATTCTTATGCTGTGCTTGCAAAAGCACTTTTTTTGAAGGGGCTGGGCAAAAACCGATAAAACCTACGGAACCGATTCCAACCGCCATGCGCTGGCGTTTCTCGACCCATCGGCGGCAACGAAACGATGCCCATCCACGACGCGCCCGGCATGGCGTTTAATCCAACGCCCCAGGCTTTTGTTGTTAAATCCGCCTTTCTTGTCCGGTGCGATGTCTTCAAGAATTTCCGCCAGCTCCAGATTGTTATTGTCAGCATTGGCGTTGGCTGCGGCCACAAGTTCGCGCACCATGCCGGGCGCCTTCCCGAAGCGCTCTTTCCAGACGTTCATAAGTCTGGCAATGGCATCGCGTTCAGGGTCGTCGTTCATCGCCTGAAACGCCGAGGTCATGGGGTTGGGGTAACCCAGCCCAAGCAGCGGCTGCGCACACAACTCCACCCAATCGTCGAAGGTCGAGAGTGCCTTGCATTGCTGTTTAGGACGCCCTGCCACGATCCAGCCCCTAATGATCGTCAAAGCCGCAGAGACGTATTTACCGCGCTCTGCCAGCACATTGTCAATCAGTTTGGGGTTTTTATAGGTCTTGGCGGCGGGGGTTTCACATGCAGGGTCGAGGTTGATGACAATGCACCGGCGCACCATGTCCTGCATCGGCCCGACGTTGTTGCCGCTTGCAAGAAAGAGCGTCCTTGTACTGACCGAGGCCGTCTTGGATGCCCCAAGAATCCGATCCGACATATATTCCGATGTCAGGGCAACGCAAAGGCTCTTGTGGGCCAGAAGGTCGGTCGTCAAGTTGTCGAACTCAATGACGGCGGGGCCGGTCAGAAGCTCTGCCAGCAAAAGTTTTCGGCACTCCTCATCTTCCTTCGGAAAGGTCATAGGTGTGCCCAGCCGGGCGGAAGCGAAGGCGCTGATAAGACGGCAAAGAAAAGATTTGCCGGAGCCGATCTGCGGCGCTCTTACATGAAACATCGGAGCCAACGGCAAGCTGGGTCGGATTGTTGCCGTCAAGATTGCACAGAGCGCAGCTGCTTTGTCTGTTGCATCCCTGAAGGAAAACTCCGACAACAGCGCGTCGATAAGACCGAGAGCAAGTTTAACCTCTTCATATGTCGGTGAATCCGGTACATAAAAGTCGCGGGCAGAAAAAACGCCAAACATACCCGTGTGAAGATCGTAGCCGGGATTCATCATCAGAGAGCCGTCGCTGCGAAGGTAAGGTTGCCGGGAAAGGCCGCGCAGAACGGGAAGACAGCGGTATTCGGGCGCATCAAACAATGCTTTCGCATATTCTACCGGAGGATCGATTTGCACATAATCTTCGGCGGAGGCGCTATATTTATCCCAAAGCGCGGCGTTGGAAAGCGCAATCCGTATGCTCGATGGCTTAATGGGAATGATCGACGTGTGGTTGGTTTCCGGGGCCGTAGAGACGATGGAAATCATGCCGCCGCGCTGATAATGATGCCCGGACTTCGCAAGTTCGCGTTCCGCAGCATCGAGAATGTGTCCCATCTCGCCGGGATTGACGCGGATCAGCGCCTTCATACGGGCATTGCGCGGTTGCACTTCGAGATGATGAAGAAGATGACGGATGTTTCTATGCTTGCAATGTGCATGGAGACAGCTGAAACCGCCGATGGGATGATTGTCGTCAGGCTCAAAATAAGCGGTTCCCTGGTCGATTCCTCCCGTATGCTCATGCACCCAGGGGCAGGTGATGTCGAATTTTCCGCTGCCCAGAGGGGTTTTATACAAGCCTCTGTCTTTTAGGGCGGCGATGATGGGGTTTTCCTGATCGGTCGGAAAATATATTTGGTCACCGGCTTCTGGGCGCGGTTTTTTATCCTTTTTGGCTTTTTCTTCTTTCGACGGAAGAAAATCCTCAAGTTCGAAGCCTGCAATCAAATCCTGTCGGCTGTAGCGTTTGTTTGGGTTCCAGTGCCGCAGGCGGCTGGTAAAGGCCGGATCGTGTTTCGCATTGACGCCGCGAGGGAGGCGAGCAAGGCGGGCTGTGGGGCCGTCGGCACCCGGATCGCACAGACCGGCAGCGATGAAAGCCTTCATCAGGTTGTCGGCTTCTTCCGCATCTGCTATCTCATCCGACAGAATATATGTCGCCTGGTAATTGCCGCCCGACGTTTCAATCAGGGCGGATGGCTCAACGGTCAGGCGTTCCAAGGGCACTTTCGTACCGACATCATCGAGCATGATGGCTCTTTGCGCGCTAAAAAACTTTTTTCGACGCGCAAAAAAACCGTTCTGATCGGGAGTAAACACGGATACGCTGAAGTAATTATTGCCTCCGTCGAACAAATAGTTCGACGTTTCAGCCTGTTTTCTACCCAAACCGCGCCATGCGCGTGTATCGACAGTTGCTGGAGATTCCAAGAAACTGACAAGTACGGGTTGGGCGTGCTGTTCTGGGCTGCCGAAGATGGTGTCGAGAAAATCCTTATTGGAGACGGCGGTTACATCGGTTTCGTCGATTTTTTCAGCCCAGTCCGGCAAAACGACCGTTTCGGAAGAGTCTTCTTGAGGAGAAATCGCATTTTTGCTTTCCATGATTATTTCCCCCCTTTCTTCACGGGGTACTGATCCATCCCGGCCAGCCATTCTTTGATGGCTTCCGGCGTAATCAGCGTGCGCTTGCCGAATTTCAGCGCCTTCAGCTTGCCGCTGTTGATGGCGCGGTAGATCATGGCTGGGCATGTGCCGACCGCTTGGGCGGTTTCGGGCACCGA
The DNA here is from genome assembly GCA_964400125.1 of uncultured Micavibrio sp. Lineage (GTDB taxonomy): Bacteria > Pseudomonadota > Alphaproteobacteria > Micavibrionales > Micavibrionaceae > Micavibrio. The sequence continues at coordinate 48,903 of CAYNSR010000005.1, forward strand.
GTAACTCAGCTTTTCAACGGGCGCTTCCGTCTGCGTATTGTCGGTTTGGGTTTCCTGGTTTTTCATGGTTCTCTCCTATGTCCTTTTATGGGCGGGTATTGCCGCCTGCTGAGGGCAATACTCGCTCATGGAGAGTGTTGTGCGTTAATGGGGGATTTGTTGGGAACGATATGAAAAGCTACTTTTCGTCTTTGGAAGACGCAGCTTCTCTTGCTATGTGCATGATTTCTTCGTAGTCGGGACGGGCCTGAAACTTCTTGAGTTTCTCTCTTTTCTCTTTCCAGTTTTTTAAAAAGGTTTCATCCGACATCCAGGGACGAACGGTTTGTCTCAGATCGTTCTTGCGCGACGCCGGAGATTTCAGCAGCGGTCTTAACCCGCCAACCTCTACCAGGGCGTCTGCCGCGAAGGGCACGACGTTGACTTCGGCATCGTCTAAAATGCTGGGATCGTATTCCCAGGCCAGACTGCTCAACACATGGTTTTTCTGCAATGACGTTGCCGCTTTTTTTCCGTTTTTTAAAAGTCTGCTCAATTCTTGAAGCTCTGCCGGAACCGGCGAAATGCCGTTGAGAGTGCATCTTTGCTCAAGTATGGAGGCCTCTTGCTTGAGCCTGTCTCTCCATTTTCTATCCGCTTTGGACACTTCGGAGATTTTAAGTCCTTCTTTTTTCGCTTTTGCTCTCAGCTTTTCTTCGCTGTGAAAGAACGCAATCAACTCACTGGCCCGCCCCCTAATGCGAAATTCCAGACCATCTAAAGATCCGAGATGGTTTTTCTTTTTCATTTCTTACCGGCTTTGCGGAATTGTACAGGGATGACCTTGCCGGTCGCTGCGACGGCCTCCAGATAATCTGCCCACTCCTGCATCATTACTGTGCGCTGCTTGATGAAAGTGGAGCGGTCGTAGGCTTCGCCGAGCGGTCCTGCGGCTTTGTGGGCAAGCTGCGCTTCGATAATGTCGGGCGCATAATCGAGCTTTTCGCGGATCGTCGTGCGAGCCAGGGCGCGGAAGCCGTGCGCCGTCATACGATCTTTGAAGCCGAGTTTTTGTAGAGCCACGCGCACAGTACCATCACTCATCGGTTCTCTTGGCCTGATCTGACTGGGAAATACGAGGTCGGTGTTGATATGTTTCACTTCCTCGCGCTGCTCTTCCAAAATCTTCATGGCTTGACGGGAGAGGGGGACTATATGGGTTCTGCGCATTTTCATGCGCTCGGCGGGTATAACCCACCGTTTTTCATCCCATTCAATCTCGCTCCATCGGGCTTGTCTGATTTCTCCGGGACGTAGAAAGGTAAGCATGGATAGCTTGATCGCCCTGCGGGTGCGGCCATAGAGACGCGCATCGTTACGTTCTAGTGCTTCCAGTAGCTCAGGAAGCTCCTTTGCATCGATAGCGGCAAAATGTTTTGTCTTGCGGGTTTTGAGCGCTCCCCGAAGATGCACGGTGACATCTTCCTTGCATTTAGCCGTCTGTATTCCATAACGAAAAACCTGACCACAGATTTGCCGTGTCCGCCCCGCAAGGTCAAGAGCGCCGCGCCTTTCGATTTGGCGCAGCATCTCCAGAACGTCGGGCGCTTCAATCTTGTTGATCGGCATCTTGCCGATAAAGGGAAATATATCCGTTTCCAGGCGGTGTTTGACGTTAGCGGTGTGCTCTTCGCTCCAGCGGCCCTGCTGGTTTTCATGCCACTCCAGGGCAAGAGCCTGGAAGGTATTGGCGGCATTGCGAAGGATTTCCCGCCGGTTTTCCTGCTTGGCCGTCGAGGGGTCGATGTCCCTGTCCAGCAGCTTTCTGGCCTCAATACATTTTGCCTTGGCGTCGGCCAGCCCAACGATGGGATAGTGACCCAGGGAAATGCGCTTTTCTTTGCCTAAATAGTAGTATTTCAAGCGCCAGAGCTTACTACCGGTGGGGGTGACTTCGAGGTAAAGCCCGTCTCTATCGAAGACTTTATATGGTTTTTTCTCAGGTTTCAGGGCTTTTATTGACACATCGGAAGATATGTTCTTTTCCTTTTTCTTGCCCCTTGGAATACCAGCTTGCCCCTGCATCTTGCCCCCAAAATTTGTCATTGTAGGTTAATGAAAGTAGCCTAGCATAAACGCAGATAACAAAAAAGCCCTGTATTTACAGGGCTTTTTTAGTCGTCTTTAGTTGGTAGTAAACGTCAGTAAAGTGTTAGTTGGAGGCACGGGCCGGAATCGAACCGGCGTAGGGGGATTTGCAGTCCCCAGCCTGACCACTCGGCCACCGCGCCCTCTGCCCTGAGGCAGGATTGGACTAGGGTTATCTCACTTTTATTTCAGGAAATAAAGTCCTTTTTAGTGCCGTTCCTTGTTTTGCAAGACTCCTGTACTCACGATTTTCCGCACGTTACAATACCCGGCGGCACCTTACTTTTTGAAGAAGGCTGAGATTGGTGGAAAAGATTCTGAAAAAACTATCCCTTCCTTTTTGTGTTTTTGTTACCGGCGCGGCTGTGCTGGTGATTGAGATCGTTGCAATCCGCCTGTTCTCTCCCCATTACGGTAATACGATTTTCACGGTCTCGGGTGTTTTAACCCTTATTCTGACCGCATTGAGTATCGGCTATTACGGCGGCGGCAAAATTGCCGATCGTTATCCGCTTCCGGCTGTGTTCTTCGGGCTGATCCTGTCCAGCGGGGCCTTGCTGATGGGATTTCATTTTCTGGGAATGCTGCTCTTGCCGCTGCTCGGGAATATACTGCCTGTCACAACCGGGCCGTTGATTTCCGCGTTCCTGCTGTTTTTTTTCCCTTCTCTCTTGCTTGGCACACTGTCCCCGTTTGCAATCAAGCTGCAAACCATACAATTTCCTGAAGATGGCATTGGCGCGGTTTCAGGAATCATATTTTTCTGGTCAACCTTCGGCAGCATCGCGGGAAGCCTTTTGGCCAGCTTTTTTTTAATCCCTCATTTCGGCATCAACGAGATTTTCATTGCCACGGCAGCAATTCTATTTACCCTCGGCCTTGTTCCCTTGCTGTTTTTCAAGATTCAAAAAAAAGCAATCCGCACCCTGACGTTTGTTTTTTTGGGTCTGCTTGCCGCTTCGGTTCTGTTTGCCAGTCTGGAAGACGGGAGAGCGCTTTACAGCAAGGACGGGATCTATGAAAAAATCCTGATTTACGATTCCAAATTCGAAGGCCGCCCTGCCCGGTTTTTCAAGCAGGACAAAAGCTATTCCGGCGTCATGTTCCTTGATACGCAAGACCCCAAAGACCTGCCCGATGTCTATCCCCGCTACTACACGCTCTATAAACTCTTCAATCCTGATATTCGTGATACGCTGGTCATTGGCGGTGGCATCCACACCGTCCCCAAGGCCTTGCTGGCGGAACACCCCGCTATCACCGTCGATGTCCTGGAGATCGAACCCGCCCTTCATTCTTTGGCACAAAAATATTTTAACCTCCCCGATGACCCCCGGCTAACCCATATCACCGATGACGGACGGCGACACCTCCGCCAGACGGACAAATTCTATGACTACATTTTCAGCGATGTCTATTATTCGCTATTTTCCATTCCCGCCCATTTTACCACGAAAGAATTTTTTCAAACCGCGAAAGACAAGCTGAACAACAATGGCGTCTTCGCCGCCAACCTGATCGGCGATTTGTCGCGGCAGGACCCATCCTTCATCATGTCGGAAATCAAAACCTTCCGCAGCGTCTTTCCCAACACCTATGTTTTCGCGCTGTCATCTCCCGCCACAACCGGAATGCAGAATTTTCTTCTGGTGGGTCACAAAAGTGACCGCCGGATTGATTTTCAATCTGGCACATTGGCACAAACACCGGAGATGGAAATTTTTAAGAAAAAATATGTTGATCTCAGCCGCTTTGATCTCACACCCTACACCATTATTTCCGACAATTTTGCCCCGGTCGAATTTCTCGCACGCGGTATTTTCAAGAAGGCCTATGCCAGCACCCAGAGTAAAAACCATCTGGACGGGGATGAGATGCTGGCCTTGATCGCCCAACAACTGCGTTACGGCCCCCGTCACCCCGGCACACAAGGGCATGAAGATGTCAAAAATTTTATTGCAAGTGAAATGCGCGCCGTAACGCCAAACGTCCAGACCCAGTCATTCCCCTACAACGAATATACCCTGACCAATATTATCGGCCGCCTTTACCCTGAACGGGAAAGAAGAATTATTCTGGCCACACATTACGACAGCAAAAAATTCGCAGATCGTGATAAAAAGCACAAGGAACAACCCGTTCCGGGTGCAAATGATTCCGCCTCCGGCGTTGCTGTTTTACTCTCCATCGCCCGCGTTTTGGGCACATCTGAAAAAACACCGGATATCGGCATTGATTTTGTTTTTTTCGATGGTGAAGAAGGCCCGCCGGATTTGCGCGCGCCCGCCGACTGGACGCCCCTTGGCTCAACCTATTTTGCAGAGAATCTTGATGCAATGTACCCCGGCGAAAAACCTGTTTCCGCCGTTGTCCTTGATATGGTTTGTGACAAAAATCTGAAAATCCACAAGGAAATTTCCTCTGTACGCGATGCTCCACAACAGGTGGAGCAGTTCTGGAACATCGCCCGGAGGGTGAACCCGAAAGTATTCCGCAACAGCATAAAATATGAAATCCTCGACGACCACACACCGCTCAACAAGGCCGGCATCCCGAGCATTTTGGTGATTGATCCGAAATACGGCCCATTCCACACAACGAAAGACACGCTGGATCAATGCAGCGGAGAAAGCCTGAAAACCGTCGCCTATGCGGTCTGGTCCTACGCCTATGCGGCAAAATAATAATGGCGACCCCGGCAGGAATCGAACCTGCAACCGTCCGCTTAGAAGGCGGATGCTCTATCCAGTTGAGCTACGGGGCCGTTGAGGAAGGGGAACACGTCTACGACGCCTTTCCCTCTGGCGGGACATACCGGAAATTATCGGTATAATTTTTAGGAATGATGCGGCGTTCATGCGGCGGCAGCACCGTATATTCCCAACCCTTCGTCCCGGCATAGGTTACGGCATCTTCGGCAGTTTTGAATTTCAGGCTGACCTGATTGAGCGTATCGCCGCTGGATGTCCAGCCCATCAGGGGTTCAGGCTGGCGTCTGGTATCGGGTTCATACTCCAGAATCCATTTTCCGGTCCCTGCGCGGCCCGATTGCATGGCGTTTTTGCTGGGCTGATAGATGCGAACTTTCATAAGAATATTCTTCCCTATTCGTCATCCCGACGCAAGAGTGGCAGGAAAAAAGTGGTCGGGGCGAGAGGATTTGAACCTCCGGCCCTCTGCTCCCAAAGCAGATGCGCTACCAGGCTGCGCTACGCCCCGTCACTTTCAGGGCACAACTTCTAAAGGATTGGCCGCTATTTCGCAAGCGCATTACCGTATCTGGCGTGATGAACCGTATCGCCGGGTTTAATCCCGAGTCTGGCCGCCCTACCGCCCTTTATTTCCAGAACGCTATGGACCGGTCCCTGCGATGGAATCAGGGTCAGGTCATGCGGCTGGGCCTCCGGGTGGATATGATTGATTTTCCCGTCTTTGTGTATGAAGACGATATCGAGCGGGATGAGCGTATTTTTCATCCAGAAAGCATGGGGCCTTTCCTCGGTGTCGTCGAAGATGAAAAGCATACCGAAATTCTTTTTGATCGTTTTACGGAACATCATGCCGATCGCACGCCGATCAGGTGTATCAACAACTTCCACCCGGAATGCGTGCGTCTTCCCGTTCGCGGCGACAATGTGCAGAGGCTCCAAGCTCACCGTTTCCTCTTCCGCCTTGCAGGCTGAAACCGTAAACACGGCAAGCACAGCAAGGGAAAGAAGAACAGAGCGCATCTAGAATCCTCCGAAATACCGGAACTGCACATACACCGCAGAAATCGCGACCGTCAGGATCATCAGCGGGAAGCCGAGCAGCATGAATTTCATGAATGAAATCCGCTGCCCTGCCCGTTCCGCGAAACCGGCCACCATCACATTGGCGCTGGCGCCGATGATGGACCCATTCCCGCCGAGGCAAGCCCCGAGCGCCAACGACCACCACAACGGCATGATGGCCTCTTCCCCGCCAAAGGCCGGCGCAGTCGATTCAATCAGCGGGATCATCGTGGCCACGAACGGAATATTATCCACAATCGCGGAAAAGACAGCAGACGACCACAGGATAATCATCCCGGCGGCGGGGACGTCATTATTCGTGACCGCCAAAAGCTTGTGGCCAAGCATATCGAGGACACCGGCATGTTCCACACCGGTCACCAGAATGAACAAGCCGACAAAGAAGAAAATCGTTTCCCATTCGACCATTTTGAACGATTCATGGACGCGGTGGGATTGTTCCTCCGGCTTGAACTTGTAGATATCCAGCATCAGCAACAGAGCCGCACCGGTCAGCGCAATGGTTCCCGGCATCAGGCCATAACCGTGGCCAAGGATAAACCCGCCAAGCACCAGCATCAGAACCAGCAGGAATTTCCACAGCAATTCCTTGTCTTCAATAGCTTCCGCCGGAACGTAGGACATGATGATCGCCCGGGCCTCAGCCGCAGCATTGAATTTCCGCCCCCAGATCAGATCGAAAATAACCGTCATGACGATGAAGATAATCACGACGATGGGGCCGAGATTATAGACAAAATCCATAAAGCTGAGATTGACGGCAGACCCGATCATAATGTTCGGCGGGTCACCGACAAGCGTTGACGTACCGCCGATATTCGCCGCGAAAATCTGCGAAAACAAAAACGGATAGGCGGGTATTTTTAGTTGTTCCGTCAGCAACAGCGTGACCGGAACCACAAGAAGGACGGTGGTGACGTTGTCCAGCAACGCAGAAAACAGGGCCGTAATCAACGCCAGAACCCACAGCAAGGCGCGCGGGTTCCCCTTGACCAGCTTGGCCGCGAGAATGGCGACATACTGGTAAATGCCGGATCGCCGCGAAACACTGACAATCACCATCATCCCGATCAGCAGGAAAATGGTGTTAAAATCAATCCCGGCGATGGCGGCTTCTTGATTCAGAACCCCCAGAAAGATCATCAACCCCGCGCCAAACAGGGAAATAACGCAGCGATTGATCTTTTCGCTGATGATGAAGGCATAAACCACCGCCAGCACCACGGAAGAAACAATCATCGGTTCCAAACCGAAAACAACATGCGGAACGAAGTCAACAACAGATGAATGTGATGTGGACATGATTACACCCGGCCAATCTGCTGCAGCTCACTCAACATTGATTGTTCGGTCAGTAATCCGTGGAACCGCTTCGTTCCCTTATACACCACGGGCACAGGACTTCCGTAACGCACCAGACGCATCATGGCTTCGGTATGCGGGATTTCGACGGTAATAGGCGGGATCTGCGTATCGACCAGATCGCCCATTTTCTGAGGTTCGAGTTCGCGCAGACGCTGCGCAATTTGCGGCGCGGCCTTCTGGATGAAATCCAGCGTCGGCAGGCTGTCGTCCGTGACCGCGATTTGCGGAAGGAGTTTTTTCATCAACTGGTGCGTACTGAACATGCCGATGTAATCGCCGTTTTCATCGACAACGGGAACCGCCCGGACACTGTGCTTGTCCATCAGGATCAACGCGACCTTGACCGTATCATCCGGTTTTACGCTGATCACATCGGTGAACAATGCATTTTCAATTGTCATGGCGGATATCCTTATCAATAAGAAAGGTTACTCAGAAATTCGAGTGTATATCCGATTGATCCATGGGCAGGCAAGTCATTATGTCCGGCCTCCGGAAAAATCTTCAACGTCTTCGGTCCGCCTGCCAGTTCATAAAGCGCCCGGCCCTGCGCGACTGGCACGACCGTATCACGTTCCCCGTGCAGGACGAGGAGTGGTATTTTTGCATGGGAGATGCGTTTTTTGCTGGGGTAACGGTCCAGCATCAGCAGGTCAACGGGCAGGTAAAAATAGTGTTTCCGCGCCACATCGACGAGACTGGTATAGGGGGCCTCCAGAATAATGGCGGCGGCCGCCGGATTTTTGACCACCTGATCGACGGCAACCCCGGTCCCCAGCGACAGGCCATAAAACACGATCCGGTTTTCAGGAATGCCCGCCGCGCCCTTCAGCCATGCCGTATAGGCATCGGCATCGGCATAAAGCCCCTTTTCCTTTGGTTTTCCCGGGTTTCCATTGTAACCGCGATATTCCGCAAGCAAAACGCCATACCCGGCCTTTACAAAGGGTTCGACACGGGGCCAGGCAAAAGGGATGGTCATGGCGTTACCGTGGAAATAAACGATAACCGGTTTGATATTATCCGCCGGGGGATGATACCAGCCTTTGATGCCGTAATCCGCGTCCGCAGGCTGGACCACGATAATTTCCATACCGGTTGCGCCGACATCGGCGGGGGACATCTGACTCCGGCCCGGAAAATACGTCATGCTCCGCTGCATCTGGAACATCACAAAAAGAAACAGGACATAGACAATCAGAAAAGTAATCATGTGACCGTAAATACGATGTTTGCGCAGGCGGTTATATCTTGCAAAAAAAACCATGGTGCTATTCCTTCAATCCAGCCTGATACATACGGGCGTAAAGCCCGTTCCGGTTGATAAGCTCTTCATGCGTCCCCTGCTCCACGATCTGCCCGCGATCGAGCACGATAATCTGGTCGGCGCTTTGGACTGTGGACAGGCGGTGGGCAATGACAAGCGTTGTACGCCCCTTTTGCAGGGCCGAGAGCGACTGCCGGATAGCCTGTTCCGCCTCGTTATCCAGTGCCGAGGTGGCCTCATCCAGCAACAATATCGGCGCATTCCGCAAAATCGCGCGCGCGATTGCCAGACGCTGGCGCTGGCCGCCGGAAAGGCGCGTTCCGTCTTCGCCCAGTTGGGTATCATACCCGTCCGGCATGCCCATGATAAATCCGTCGGCTTCGGCGGCGCGGGCGGCGGCAATGATGTCTTCCTCGCTGGCCCCTTCGCGGCCATAGGCGATATTGGCGCGGGCGGTGTCGTCGAAAATGGTAATATCCTGCGACACCATGGCCATCGCGCCGCGCAGGCTTTCCAGCGTCAGGTCGCGTATATCCGCCCCGCCCACGGTAATCGCGCCGTCAGTTACATCGTAAAAACGCGGGATCAAATTCATGATCGTCGATTTTCCTCCGCCCGACGGCCCGACCAGCGCCGTGACCTTGCCCGCCGGAACGGAAAAGGAAATATTGCGCAAGGCCGCTCCGTCACTGTCCTGATAGACAAAGGAAACATTGTCAAAACGGATATCCGGCGCAATATCGGGCGGCAAGGCCCTTGCCTGCGCCCTGTTCACGATTTCCGGTTCGCGGTCCATCATGTCAAAGACGCGATCCGCGCATCCCAACCCCATTTGCAGGGTATTATTCAGCTTGGCCAGCCGCCGCATCGGTTCAAAGGCAAGACCGAAGGCGGTAATAAAGGAAATCAGCGACCCCACCGTGGTTTTTCCATCGGCAATCTGATACCCGCCATAGACGATCATCGCGAAAATCGCCAGACCGACCAGAATTTCATTCACGGGTACGGAAATCGTCCCCACCCGCACCGCCTTAATCATCAGTTTCCGCACCCTGTTGATCGCATCGGCGGCGCGGAGCTTTTCGTGGGTTTCCATGCCGAAAGCCTTGACCTGCCGGATGCCCTGAAAAATCTGCGACAGGTGGCTGGAAAGCAGAGCAATTTCCTGCTGGATATTGCCGGAAATCTTGCGCAGGCGCTTACCGACATACGCCAGAACCCCGCCGGCAAGCGGAAACACCGCCAGACAGATCAGGGTGAGCTTCCAATCCTGATAAAACATCACCCCGATCAGAAACACCAATGTAATCAGGCTGCGTCCGATCCCGGTCAGGCTGTCGGCAACGGAAGATCTCATCATCGACACATCGTTGACCACGCGCGACAGGAGCTGGCCGCTGGGGTGGCGCTGGAAAAATGCCAGATCCAGCAGCATAAACCTTGCAAACAGATCTTTCTGAATATCCGAAACGATCCCCTGCCCGATCTTGTTCATGATAACCGTATGGAGATACGTCGCTATGCCGGTGATGATGAAACAGAAAAATACACTGAGACCGAGGGGTAAAATCAGGCCCTTCTGGCCCGCGACAAAAACCTTGTCCATGACCGGCTCCATCAATCCGGCAAACAGGGCCGTCATGGCCGACGCCAGCAGCATGAAAAAAAGCGCCAGCCCCAGCATCCGGAAATACGGACGCAGGTAATTCCTGACCAGCCTGCGAACGAGGATAAAGCCGGGTGTACGGGATGCTGTTGCCTGATCTGCCATCGTGGCCACAGGCTAGCACGTTGAAAAGCAAAGGAAAAGAGCGGTTTTAGGCGGTTTTCCGTTTCTTGTGCTTGCGATCCGGCAATGCACGGCCCCAGTTCAGCATGCCAACCAGATAGGTTGGCCGGATATTATGATATTGCAAAACCAGAACCTTAAGCGCCTTGTCCACATCGGCCAGATTGCGGGCTTCCCTGAAAGCGCCCCAGTGCAGGCCGCATTTGACCAGACAGGTATCGATTTCGACCGACGCCGCGCCGAGAATATCATGGGCCATCGTATCGCCGATCATCACGGTATCGCCGGGATAGATATTTTTTTCCTGCAACAGTTTAATGCAGTGATGAAAAATTGGCTTGTGCGGTTTGCCGATATAACTGACTACCCCGCCGAAATCTTCATAACGGCGCGCGATCATGCCCGGCCCGATCATCAGGCCCTCCGGCGTGACGATCCGGTTGTCCGGGTTGGCGCAAACCGCTTTCAGCCTGCGGCGTATGGCTTTTTTAAGGATCGGTTCGTAGTAATCAACCAGAGTTTTTGACGGCGCATCCGATCCGCCGATCAACAAAAAATCCGCATCATCAATATCGGAAACCACCTCGACCCGGTCCAGCCCGTTAATCAGCGACTGGTCGCCGTTGCGGCTCATCAGGAAACATTTGCTGCCGATATTCTTGAAAACCCCGTCATCCTGATTTTGCAGCCCCCGCCATGTCAGTTCCCCCGAAGTGACCATTTCATCGTATAGCACGGGCGGAATGCCGATATTTTTCAAGGTCTCCCTGTTTTCTTCGGCACGGCGGCCTGAATTGGACAGGATGATGATGTATTTATTGCGGGATTTCAGCTCCTTCAGGCAGTCAACGACCCCCTCATACGGTTTTTCACCGTTATGCAGAACCCCCCATTGATCGATGATGAAAGCGTTATAGCTGTCGGATATATCCGAAATACCCTGACAGAACTTGGTCTTGGACATGTTGTTCCCTTTGATTCTCTAACCCTTCTCAAAGGATAGGGAAAAAGTGTTGCCAAAAGATTATCAAAAATTATTGTTTGAAATCAATATGATAAAAACGGAAATTCCCCACCTGAACAATTGTATTATGAAAATCGATAAAGACTTCCCCCCTCCTGCGAAAGCGGGAGGGGGATAATAAAGAGGGACCAAAGCCCCGTCACGCCGCCTTGCGTTCTTCCCGGTTGAATTTCGCCTCGCGTCCGGCAGCGTTGCACAAGAGGCCATAAAGCCGGCCAACATCGCTGGAAACAAAAGTCGAGGCCAGCAGATCGCCGTAATCATTGGCAACCGCCTGATCGAACAGGTCTTCGAACTGGCGCAGGAAACGACTAACATAGGTACGGAATTCGCTGTCATCGGCGAATTTATTCCGCAACTTGTCCATCGGCAGCGCATCGCCCAGTTGCGCCAGACGGCGGGTAAAGGCCCCGACATCCCCCTTCTGGAAGGCTTTCCATGTTTTTTCCGGCACCTCGCCGTCCATCATCCGGGTCAGGTCGACAGACAGGGAATGCATGCTTTCCACGATAAACTTCGCCGACGACAGGAACGCTTCGCGCTGGATGCGCCCTTCGGTCTTGCGGATTTCATCAATGTGCTGGGTCGCGTCCTGCACCGCCTTGAACAGCGTATTGGATTGGCGGCTGAACGTGGCCGTTGCCTCGTCGGCGGCACGGATGGCCGTGGTTGTTACACTCACCAGCCTTTCGGATTCATCGGACAGCATGCCGCGCGATTGTTCAATCTTCACCACGGATTGATCCGCCGCATCACTGATGCTGTCCATATGGCCGCGCAACTCGCCAACCACCTTGCTGATACGATCGGAAGAAGATACCGATGCGTCTGCGATAGAGCTGGCCTGATTGCGCAATTCCGAACCGTAAGCCTGCGACGTTTGCAGCGCTGCTTTCATGTGTTCGGCGACCTCGCGGGTTCTGGCACTGAAAGAATCGCCGGTTTTTTTCAGCTCCATCAGCGTTTCCTTGGAAGATTGAAGCAGCGCACCGGCTTCGGCCTGAACCTGCGCAACCAGAACTTCGGCCAGTTGCACAGACTTCGCCGATGCCTCGTTCAGACGCTGCGATTCTTCGCGGGCGGCTTCTCCCGTATCGCGGAAACGATCAATCACGCGATCAGATGTCGTATCCACGACCGCAGCCGATTTGCCAATTTCCCCGATGACCTCGTGCATCCGCGTCAACGATTGCGCGACAGCCTCGGTCAATTCGTGGAATTGTTCATTGATGGCCTTTTGAATGGATTCAATCTTCAGCAAGGCCTGGTCGGTAACAAGATGGATGTCCGAAGACTGGTCCTCCAGAGAAGACTGGATATCCCGCATCTTGTCGCTGGCCGAACGTGCCGCCGTTTCGATTTCCTGAACACGCGATTGCAGGTCATCGCTTGACGTCCGCAGAATCGTTGCCGCCTGATCCGCACCGCTGCGCAAGGATGACAGGCGATCTTCGAAAACCACGCCAATCTGTTTCATACGCTCCAGATTGCTGGTCGTCGTATCATCGAAATTGACGCGCAAGGCTTCATAACGCTCATGCGCCTGATTGGCCTGAACGATGGCCCGGGAAAAGACCGGCTCGAACCCGGACGCCGTTTTATCCAGTGCGTCCTGCACTGTTGAAATCGACGCGGTGGCCTCTTCCGATTGGATTTTCAGGGTTTTGACATGGCCGCCCATCGAATCTTCCAGTGATGTCAGATCAACCATCGTGCGTTCGACTGCCCGTGCAACTTCTGAACAGCGGCTGGCAATCTGGCCTTCGAGTTGCGTAACATCGTCAACGGCCTTACCGGACAAGACACGCAGGCGCTCTGCCTGCGCTTCCAGCGCGCTGCGCACCAGATCGACATCAGCCAGCGCCTTGCGGACGCCTTCGGAAAGGCCGTCACGCTGGATTTCCATCTGTTCGTTGATCGAACGGGAATGCCCGGAAATCTGCCCGGCCAGCGCCGAAATATCCTGGGCCTGACCACGCAGGACACCGCGAATATGTTCGGCAGAATCCTTGGCCTTCTCACTGGCCTCATTTAAATCCGCCACGCGGCGGCGCAACGTATTTTCAATCTCGAGGTGCTTGTGATCGGCATCAGCAACGACATGGACAATATCCTTGAGCGGATCAGCCAGCGCCTGACGCACGGATTCGATTCTGTCCACCATATTGGCCGTGGAAACCGCGATTTTCTCGGATTGCCCTTCCACCGCGCAAGACAGTTTCTCCACCTGTTCGTCCGCCAGCTTGGAAGCTCCTTCGATCTGGGTGCGGCTGCGTTCAAGCATGGTGACAATCGACTGGATATGTTCGACATTGCCCGCCCCGGCGGCGTTCAATTGTTCTATATGCTCGCGCGTCGAATCCATCAACCCTTCGGCCTGCGCTTTTGCCGACCGGGTGGATTGCTCCAGCGATTCAATCGCGCGGCGCACGGCGGAACCGATCGATTCCGCCCCCGTCAGGGCCGTGCCCATCGCTTCGCCCAGCTTGCTTGCGGCGGAAACCCCCGCCTGCTCGATCGTTTCAGCCTCGGCAGTCAGACTTTTTACCGTCATCCGCAGGTTTTCGGCCTGTGTTCCGATGCGGTCTTCCAGCAAATCGGTCTTGCCGACAATCGTTTCTGCCGCATCGTCGAGGTCTTTCAGGCTTGCCTGAATGGTTTCGGCAATCCGTTCGGCCTGACGCGCCACATTGTCGGCCCCCTTGTCGAGCGCGCTGCGGTGGCTTTCGATGCTTTCGCTGGACTTGGCCATCGCCTCGAGCGTCCGGCTGGTCATGCCGTCCAGATCCTTGATCTGGCCTTCGATGCTGGCCGAAAGGCGGTCCGTCTCGAGCGCAACTTTTTCCGCCGCACCGGTCAGTCCGGCGGTATGTTCATCAAACTGGCTGGACAATCCGTTCAGCCGGTCCGCGACTTTTTCAACCGCATCGTTCAGGCTTTCATAACTACCTTCCAGATGAGACTGGATATCCTTGGTTTTGCCGCTGGCGGCATCGGCAGCGCTCAGAATCTTGTCCGCGCCACGGCCCAATGCCTGTTCCATTTCATTGGCGCGGGACAGAACCGTCTGCGACGCATCTTCCCATGCCCCGACGCCTGCTTCGGTTTTCTCGCCGATATTCGCCGTGCGGGTTTCAATCTCTTCCGTGAGGGCACTCAGGCGGGCCGCACGTTCATGCAATGTGTCGGCCAGACGGTCGATATGGAACTCCGTTTTCTTGGAAAGCCCTACAAAATCGCGAATTTCCGTGCGCAACCCCATGCGGGCACGCTGGATCGATTTAATAACGGCCTTCGACGACGCCGCCAGCTCCGCCGCCTGACGGCAGAGCGCTTCGATATCGCGATGCACGACCCGGGAACGTTCCTCGGTCGGGAAGATCAGCGATTGCAATTCACCGCGCAGGGCCTGCGCGTAATGCTGGACGTCGGCGCTGCGCATCATCGTCGAGATAATCATCCACAGCAAGGCCACGGGTGCCAGAATACCGGCGATCATGCCGCCCAGTTCATGCGGGGCCATACCCGCAAACGCCGAAAGGCCGTAACGGCTGAAAACATGGAACACGCAAAGCGCCAGCCAGAACACTGACAGGACGACCCCGCCAATCTGGAGCGCCTTGCTCAACATACCCTGCCTGAATTGACCGGCATTCAGCGGCGACAGCATCAGAACGGGCTCGTCATCCACATCTTCGTTGCGGGTGGCGCGAAGGCTGATAACAGGCACATCGGGCACAGCCTCCGGGGGGGCGTTGTCAAGATCGGGCGCGGCGGTAATGCGCAGGCTTTTCAGGCCGGATTTGATCCGGTATTCCTGACCGCGACGGGCCGAAAGCTCGGCCAGGGATTCGCTTAAAGTATTTTCTGAAGATTCAAGTATACTCACTTGATCTTGCTTGTTATCTTGCTCATCTTCTTTCATAGAAAATGGGTGCGTCATCGGTTACCCCCGGTCACGAAGTGTTCAAAAAATCGGCTTTTGGAATGCTTCACATTAAGGCACGAAGCCCCTGACCGCTCAATGAAAAATCGGCCCCGTAAAAAAGTTATACACCGGGAGAAACGAACAGGTCAGGTTGTGCCCGAAACACTGGCCGGACGGGCGGCTTTCTCGGCCTTCATTCTGTCAATATACGCCTTGAGGTCCTTTCTGATCTCCGGAGCCAGAATGTAAAGTCCAATGATATTGGGAAACGCCATCGACAAAATCATCGCATCGGTGAAACGGATCACATTGGTCAGGTCCGAAGCGCAACCAATGACCACGAACAGGCAAAAGATGACCTTGAAACCGTTTTCCAGCCAGACATGCTCGCCAAAAATAAACGTCACCCCCTTGACCCCGTAATAGGCCCAGCCGATCAGCGTCGAATAGGCGAACAGGAACACTGTGAAGGCCAGCAGGTATTTTGCCCCGGGAATGGCCGTTTCAAAGGCGCGGGAGGTCAACTCCACCCCTTCCATACCGTTTCCGCCCTGATGAACCCCGGAAATGATGATGACCAGCGCCGTCATGGTGCAAATCATCACCGTATCGATAAATGGCCCCATCATCGAAGCCACCCCCTGACGTACCGGAATATCGGTCCGGGCGCAGCTTTGGATGATCCCGGCAGAGCCAAGCCCGGCCTCGTTTGAAAAAGACGCCCGCTTGACGCCAACCAGAATCCCGCCCAGAAACCCGCCAAACCCCGCCGCCGGGGTAAAGGCTTCGCGGAATATCGTCGCAAAGGCCCCCGGCACATGTTCGATATTCATCAGGATCACAAAAAGACCGGCAATCATGTACAAAATCGCCATAATCGGCACCAGTCTGGCTGAAACGCGGGCAATCGACTTGATTCCGCCGATAATCACCACCCCCGTCATGATCGCCAGCACGATCCCGAACAACCAGCCATAACCATCCAGAAAACTGGCCCCGGGCCCCCCGGTCGCGTTCAGGAACTGCATATAGGTCTGGTTGGACTGGAACATGTTCCCGCCGCCCAGCGCCCCGCCAATCAGGCAAACGGCGAAAAGAACGGCCAGCATCTTGCCGATCGCCGGAAAACCCCGGGCCGCCAGCGCATCCTGCAGGTAATACATCGGGCCGCCGGAAATATCCTGCTTGCCGTCCTCGTTCACAAAACAGCGTCGATATTTGACCGCCGCCGTGACTTCCGTGAACTTGGTCGACATGCCGATAAAGCCCATGAGGACCATCCACACCGTGGCCCCCGGCCCGCCGACCGATACCGCAACCGCCACCCCGGCAATGTTGCCCAGCCCCACCGTTCCGGCCAGTGATGCCATCAGGGACTGAAAATTGCTGATCTGCCCGGTGGCTGCGGGTTCTTCGAATTTGCCGCGCACAACGTCAAAGGCATGTTTGAACAGGCGCAAATTCACGAAGTTGTAGTAAAACGTGAAAAATATCCCCGCCGCCGCCAGCCACAGCAAAATCACCGGAACGGCCAGATCCATCGGCCCGTCCGTCGCCGGGACCGAGACATTGAAACTGTAGAAAATGACCGCTTCGGAAATATCCGCGAGCCTGACGAAAAGGTCATTGATTTGTTGGTCGATATTCATGAAAAAATCCCTGTATGTTTTGCGACAGGATAAGCCCATAAAAAAACCCCGTCCAGACGGGGTTTTCTGTTATTCACAGTCCCAGAAATGCTTACTGGCAAACCGGTTTCGAAGGCGGATGACCGGGGAAGAAGGTCGCGGCCCATTTCTGGATATCGTCATTGCCCATGGTTGAAACCTTCTGGATACGGGGCATATAGTGATTGCAGAACAGGTCCGGGCGCATTTTGGCGGCATCCAGCGATATTTTGTTCGCAAACTGAGTCCGCATGACATTCAGTTCACTTTCAGGATTGCCGGAACCCGTCCGCCGGAAATAGCCGATCAGGGTATTTTCGTAGGCCGCGAACAAATGGGAATGTTTGGCCGTAAATTCACGATAACTCTGATACAGGTTTTTCTGACCGACCGGGGTCATATGCTGACAATTCAGGCCGATGACCATCAATTCACTGTGAATCCGGATCGCCTGCTCGGCAACGGCTTCCGTCTGGGTATAGCACCCGGAAACGAAATTGGGCCGCACCCTGACCGAGGCCTCGGCAAGGGCCGATTGGGCCGCCAACGACAGGGCAAGGGCAAAAACAGCCAGAAATTTCATGAAATCTTTCCTTTAACGACACACCCGATATTCAGGTTTTATAGGGTTTTGGGGATGATGCGCAAGCTTAATCTGACGGACGATCCACGGGAAACATTGTGGATAATCCCCGGAGATAACAGCCTTTTATCCACAAAGTTATCCACAGGATGCTTCGCGCGACAGCCTGTGGGCGCGGCTCATATTTAGATTGGCATGATCGCCAGTCAGGACGAAACTGACGCTGGCCAAGCGGTTTCTGGCCTCCACGGCGCTGGCGAAGGCACGCTCCAGATCCCTTGCGTCCTCACGCCCCCGCATTGGGAGAATTCCCTTTTCTATCGCTGTCATGGCCGACTGGCAGTCCATATGGAGTACCGCACGGCTCCCCTCCGGCAAGGTTTTCATGGCCGCCGCCGCAGCACTCAGCTCGGCCAGTTCGGACCCGTGATTGAAGGAATTCTTAAGTGGCGGTAACCTCAGCGCCTGCGTTTCCTCACGCCCGCCGGGGTAGCGGACAACCCATCCCGCCCCGGCAACCTGCGTTGCCTGCCGGTAACTGCCATCGCACCAGATATGGATTGGCTCTTCCGCTTTGCTCATTCCGGACCCCTTTTTTAGAAACGTGATGCAGGAATAATAATTACCAGAATCAACAGAATGCCGCAACCATTTTGTCCCGGGAATGAGGGGTTTTAAGTGTCTATTTCAAAACGCCGTCCCCGGCGTCATTCCCCGAATTTTTGCTTGCAAAAATTCTAGGGGAACCCATGAGTATCAGTATCTTATGGGTTGCCTTAGAATTTTCCTTGCGGAAAATTCAGGCAATGACGATGCAATTTATGCGTTTTGAAACAGCCCCTAAGGAAACCCCCGCATTTCCTGTAAACACCGTAAAGATTGATTTGAATGCCACGGCTATGCTTTAAACCTGCATGACCAACGCGCAGACGAAAAAACTCTATATCAAAACCTGGGGCTGTCAGATGAATGTTTATGACAGCAACCGGATGGCGGATATTTTGCATCCGCTGGGCTACCGCGCCGTTGATACGCCGGACGATGCGGATATGGTGATCCTGAACACCTGCCATATCAGGGAAAAAGCAACAGACAAGGTATTTTCGGACCTCGGGCGGATGCGGGAACACAAGGAAATCCGTAAATCCAAGGGCAAAAAAACCCTGATCGCGGTCGCCGGTTGCGTGGCGCAGGCGGAAGGCGAGGTCATCCTGTCCCGCGCCCCTTATGTCGATATGATCTTCGGTCCACAAAGCTATCACGAATTGCCGGAGATGATTATCAAGGCCACCGGGGAACGCATCATCAATACCAGCCTTGCCACAGATTCAAAATTCGACACCCTGCCCGAAGACCACGCCACGCAAAACGGGCCTGCGGCGTTTTTATCGATTCAGGAAGGCTGCGATAAATTCTGCACTTTCTGCGTCGTGCCCTATACACGCGGTGCCGAATATTCCCGCCCGGCTGAAAAAATCATGGATGAGGCCAGACACCTGCGCGATCGCGGCGTCGTAGAAATCACCCTGCTCGGCCAGAACGTCAATGCATGGCATGGCGATGGCGCTGCGGGCTTTGCCGACCTGATTGCAAAAATCGCCGCGATTGAAGGGATTGAACGTGTTCGCTACATGACGTCGCACCCGCGCGATGTCGATCAGGCCCTGATTGATGCGCATCGCGATATTCCGCAACTGATGCCCTTCCTGCATCTTCCGGTGCAAAGCGGATCGGACGAGATTTTAAAGGCGATGAACAGGAAACATAGCGCCGATCATTTCCGCGACCTGATTGCCGGGTTCCGCAAGGCCCGCCCGGACATTGCCCTGTCTTCGGATTTTATCGTCGGCTTCCCCGGCGAAACGGAAAAGCATTTCGAAGAAACGATGCAATTGATCCGTGATATCGGCTTCAGCGTTTCCTATTCCTTCAAATACAGCGCCCGCCCCGGGACCCCCGCGGCCAACATGCAAAATCTTGTCCCGGAAAAAGTAAAAGATGAACGCCTTGCGCGGATGCAGGATTTATTGTTCAGCCAGCATTCCGCGATCAATCACAGCTTCATCGGACAAACGATCGATGTACTGATGGATGGCTATGGCCGCGAAGAAAACCAGCTCCATGGCCGCACCCCGCATTATCAGGCCATCCATGTCAGCACCGACCGCGCCAACCTCGGCAAAACCCTCCCCGTCACCATCACAGGGGCGAGCGCGACGTCTTTGAGTGGGGTAATTGCGTCATGAAAAAGATTTATATGACACCATTTGCGAATAACAAAATACCAAAACGTAACCCCCGTCTGCGCGGGGGTTACGATGGAGAATATAACGAAGTATTTAAGGACAAAGAGACATGAAATCACTCGCCAAACTAAAATCCGAACCCGGAATCTGGATGCAGGACAATCCTGTCCCCTCCATCGGTCCCAACGACGTCAAAATCAAAATCAAAAAATCTGCCATCTGCGGCACGGATTTGCACATTTATAAATGGGACGACTGGGCGCAGAAAACCATTCCGGTGCCGATGGTCGTCGGCCATGAATATGTCGGCGTCATCGCGGAGCTGGGGTCCGAAGTCAAACACCTGAAAATCGGGCAGCGCGTTTCTGGTGAGGGGCATATCGTATGCGGTCATTGCCGCAATTGCCGCGCCGGGAAACGGCATCTTTGCCCGAATACCAAGGGCGTCGGCGTCAACCGCCCGGGCAGCTTCGCGGAATATCTTTCTCTCCCGGTCGAAAATGTTTTTCCCATCCCGGATGATATCGACGACGAAATCGCCTCCATTTTCGATCCCTTCGGCAATGCCGTGCATACCGCGCTGTCTTTCGATCTCGTCGGCGAAGACGTCCTGATTACGGGCGCGGGGCCCATCGGCTGCATGGCGGTGGCCATCTGTAAACATGTCGGGGCGCGCCATGTAGTGATAACCGATGTGAACCCCTACCGACTCGCGCTAGCCGAAAAACTTGGCGCAACCCGCGCGGTCGATATTTCGAAACAAAACCTGCTCGACGTCATGCGTGACCTCGACATGAAGGAAGGATTCGATGTCGGGCTTGAAATGTCCGGCGTCGAGAGCGCGTTCCAGCAAATGGTCAACACCATGATTAACGGCGGCAAGATCGCCCTGCTCGGCATTCCTCCCGGCGGCAAGATGGATATCGACTGGAATCAGGTGATTTTCAAAGGCCTGATTATCAAGGGCATCTATGGCCGCGAAATGTACGAAACATGGTACAAAATGACCGCCATGTTGCAATCCGGCCTCGATATTCGTCCGGTGATTACGCACCGCATTAGAATCGATGATTACATCGACGGCTTCGAGGCAATGAAATCCGGCCAGTGCGGCAAGGTCGTGATGGACTGGGAATAAGAATGAAGACGGAATGGAAACAGCAAAGCACGCAAGGCGATAATAAAGGCATCTACAAGCCTTTAAAGCCGCACACCCATGACGCTTGCTGCGACCATGACCACCACCACGCACCCACCCCCACGGGACTAAAGGGCCTGTTCCACCGCGCCGCCGCCTACCGTCCGCAGATTATCCTCGGCAGCACCGCTGCCTTGCTGGCCACGTCTGCACTGACCGCCCCGCTGTTGGCGACCACAATCGGTGCGGGCGTAGCGATGACTGCGGCACTTTTCCTGTTGCCCCGTGCCTGCGATGTAGCGATTGATTCCGCAACGTCTCTGGGGCAGAAACTGAAAATCTCCGCCGTCGGTCTGGGCCTCGGTATGGCCACAATGGAATCCACGCCGGAATTTATGGTTGCCGCGCAATCCATTGCCAGCGGTGCGCATGATGTTGGTCTTGGCAATATCGTCGGGTCCAACATCGCGCATGTTCTGCTTATCCTCGGCACCGTCGCCGCCATTTCAGGCGTCAGGAAGGCCGAAGGAACCGCATGGAAGTTCAATGTCGCCGCGCTCGCAGGGGCCAGCACCGCCTTTGGTACGCAACTCGCCACGGGGCGGTTGATCCCCGCGATCGGCGCAGGCATGCTGGCGCTGGCGGGTGCGTATCTCTATACCAACTACCGTTTACACAAACGCGACGCCGCCCAATTGGGTCTGGCTGATGACGGCCACGGACATCATCACCATCATCATGGCGATCATGCGCATGTCGAACGCAGCACGCTGACAAACGCCCTGCTCGCTGCGGGCGGAATGGGAGCAGTCGTCTACACCGCACATGCCGCCGTCGAACATGCCACCACCATAGCGCAAAACCTCGGTGCACCACCCGTCATCCTCGGCAGTCTGGCACTGGCCCTCGGCACAGCCGCGCCGGAATTCGCCATCAATGTGAAAGCCGCGCTGAAGGGCAAAACCGATATGGCCGTCGGCAACATCATCGGCTGTAGCGTCCTGAACCTGCTGGCCGTGGGCGGATTGCTCGCCGCCACGGGTGCGCCCGTACCCGAGGCGCTGCAACCGACCTCGCCGCTGGGTGTGCTCAACCTCACCGCATGGGGCGCGGGCGTGGGCCTTGCCACCACTGCCCTGCTCGCTGGCAAAGGGGGACTGGAACGCTGGCATGGTTATGCCGCACTGGCGCTCTATACCGCTTTCGTCTTCGGCTCAGCCACTTTGGGCACCGCACAAAACGAAACACATCACATTCCGGAAAACACGAGACCGCCGACCATCAAGCCGGTTTAAACATTTCCGCATTTGCAGTATGTTTTCTTATGACTGTCATCCCGAGCGCAGCCGAGGGATCTGACCCGCTATCAACCTGAAAAGATCCCTCGACTTCGCTCGGGATGACAGAATAGGAAAGAAAAATGCTCCAATATATGTCCGGTTTTGGAAACGAATTCGCCACGGAATCCTTGCCCGGTGCCTTACCTACAGGCCAAAACAGCCCGCAAAAACCTGCGCACGGTCTGTACTGCGAACAGATCACCGGTACCCCCTTCACCGCGCCACGCGCCACCAACCTGCGCACATGGACATACCGCATTCATCCATCCGTCCGACACAAACCGTACGAGCCCTATAAACACCCCGCGCTGCGCGGCTCCCCCTTCACGGATATGGATACGCCACCCAACCAGATGCGCTGGGACCCGCAACCTTATCCGTCACAACCCACTGATTTCGTCGATGGCCTTACAACCGTGGCCGGGAACGGCGACAGTTTCGCGTGGACGGGTCTGGCCGTGCATATCTATGCCGCCACGGCGGGTATGGACAAACGATTTTTCTATTCCGCCGATGGTGAATTCCTGATCGTGCCGCAGGACGGTGCGCTGAAACTGCGAACGGAACTGGGGGTTCTTGATGTAAAACCCGGTGAAATATGCGTTATCCCGCGCGGCATAAAATTTGCCGTTGACCTGCCTGATGGCAAGGCGCGCGGCTATGTCTGCGAAAATTATGGGCAGCCGCTGACGCTGCCCGATCTTGGTCCTATCGGTGCAAACGGCCTCGCCAACCCGCGGGACTTTTTGTATCCCGTGGCGGCTTATGAAGATTCTGAAGGCAGGCACGAAGTCATCGCCAAATTCGGCGGCAAGGTCTGGCATGGCGAATACGATCATTCACCGCTTTGCGTCGCCGCATGGCATGGCAATTATGCGCCGTATAAATACGATCTGATGCTATTCAATACGATCAACACGGTCAGTTACGATCATCCTGATCCGTCGATCTTCACCGTTTTGACTTCACCCAGCCATCCGGCGGGGACAGCCAATCTCGATTTCGTGATTTTCCCGCCGCGCTGGATGGTGGCGGAAAACACTTTTCGCCCGCCATGGTTCCACCGCAACATCATGTCTGAATTCATGGGTCTGATTACAGGCATTTACGATGGCAAGGAAGGTGAATCCGGTGGTACCTTCGCGCCCGGCGGCTATTCCCTGCATAACTGCATGTCCGGCCACGGCCCCGATGCCGCCGTGGTGGAAAAGGCCATGAATGCCGATCTGAAACCGCAGAAAATCGCCGGGGATTCCCTCGCCTTCATGTTTGAAAGCCGCTACATTTTCCGCCCGACCGGGGCCGCCATGGCACAAGAAACCTTGCAAAAAGAATACTATAAGGCGTGGCAGACCATTCCGAAACGCTTCGGAAAATAACGCCCCGGAAACGTTGCATTTTTAGCGTTTTAATGTTACGGCAAATAAACTAAAAACAAAAAACGATAAACAGGGAACAGATATGAACAAGGCCAGCTACACGCCAGCCCTCCGGCACATCCCGACATCTACAATCTGCTGCTGCAAGCGATGGATCATGGAACGATGACCGACAATAACGGCAAAAAATCGACTTCCGTCACGCCGTCATCATCATGACAACCAATGCCGGGTCTGCCGAGGCAAAATAGGATTTACATCGCAAGACAGCGCGGAAAGCCGCACGGCGGAATCCATCGCGCGCGTATTCACACCAGAATTCCGCAATTGTCTCGACGCAACCGTGCATTTTCACTCCTTGAAAAAAACCACGATTGAAAAAATCGCCGGGAAATTCCTCGAACAACTCGCCCTCACATGGACCGCTGACGCGCAAGCACATCTTGCCGCCTGAGGATTCGACCCGGAAATGGGTGCCCGCCCCATGGAGCGGGCCGTCATGGAAAAAGTTGGAATCCCATTGAGCGATGGAATGATCGACGGAAAACTGCAAAAAGGCGGTCTGATGGCGGTTGATTTCAACGCTGCCGCCCTTGTATTCCGGACAGAAAGCCGTAAAATAGGGAGGACTATCCCCCGGATACCTGTCCATAACCCGCCTTTATGCCCATGACCGAACCGGAAGAAAAACCGCCCTACAAACCGAACGGAAAACAACTCCTTTGTTCCGCCGGACGTCCTGTGTTTGAACAGGGCGCACCCGCACATCAGGTCTTTTATATCGAAGAAGGCCGTGTCGAGGTGACGGTACAGGAAGGCCCGCATACCATTCGCCTTGCGGAGCTGGGGCCGGGCGAAATTTTCGGTGAAATGAGCGTCCTGAGCGACGAGCTTCGCAGCGCCACCGTCACCGCACTCGAAGCCACGACGATTACGGTGATTACCCGCAAGGATCTGGAGGAACGTATTGCCGCGCTGGATGATGAGTTCGTCAAATCCCTCATTACTTCACTGGTGCGCCGCCTGCGTGATGCCAATAAAAGTCAGATACGCTATTTCAGCGACCTTGCCGCCTTTCAGGACCGCATGTCCGGACTGATGCAAAAGGCACATAACGGCGTCAATCAGGAAAAACGCTCCGCCTTCGCCGCCGAGGTCAAACCCCTGCTCGACCAGATTGAAACTCTGCTGGACAAGTACCGACAATAGTCGCCAATTTAGGTTATAATTTAGGTTACAGTATACTTAATTATAATCGCGCCAAGTATACAGCTTGGCCGCAGGGGGAATAT
Source organism: uncultured Micavibrio sp. (assembly GCA_964400125.1). GTDB lineage: Bacteria > Pseudomonadota > Alphaproteobacteria > Micavibrionales > Micavibrionaceae > Micavibrio. The sequence continues at coordinate 73,842 of CAYNSR010000005.1, forward strand.
AATTAAGTATACTGTAACCTAAATTATAACCTAAATTGGCGACAACTATCGCCGCTGGCACGAAATCGGCGTGCTGCCGGGTCTTTCGGAAAAATGGGCGTCCTTGCCCATCGACCAGAATAACTGCCCGTCATCCGATTCATACCTTGTCCCGGATGAGGATTGAACGCGATGCAGGGTAAAAACCTTCCCCTCCATATTGATCTTGACCGTCTTGCCGCCGCTAAAAGTGACATCAAGCCATAAATTTCCGGGGCAACTGTAGCGGGATTTCGACGAGGCAACATGCCCGTCATCGCAGGCCCCCACACAGACCAAAACCAGAATGAGCAAAAACGCCCTGAACGTCATGATACACCGATCCCCGTTTATTTTTCTTTCCAGCGCAATGTCGGCTCCCGCGCTGCCTTGACTTCATCCAGCCTGTTCCGGGGCGTCGAAACTGGATTTTGATGCAAGGCATCGCCATGACCAGCCTTCGCCTCTTCCGCGATCCAGCGCATCACCGCGATAAAGCGGTCGATACTGTCCTTGCTTTCGGTTTCCGTCGGTTCGATCAGCATCGCGCCCGCAACCACCAGCGGGAAATACACCGTCATCGGGTGGAACCCGTGTTCGATCAGGGTTTTGGCAATATCCAGTGTCGTCACACCGAATTCCTTCTGCGCCTTTTCGGTCAGCAGGCATTCATGCATGCAGGGGCCTTCGAACGGGACATGATAGACATCTTTCAGCCTGTGCATGATGTAGTTGGCATTCAGCACGGCATCTTCCGATATCTGTTTCAACCCGTCTGCTCCATGCGACATGATGTAGGACAGCGCCCGCACATGCATGCCGAACTGGCCGTGATTGCCCTTGAGGCGGCCCAGCGCAGACGGGCGTTCTTCCTCCGTCTCCAGATGCAGGCCGTCATGGTCGCGCACGACGGTCGGCACCGGCATATATTGCGCCAGATCCTTTGTGACGCAAATCGGCCCCGAACCCGGCCCGCCGCCGCCATGCGGGGTAGAAAATGTTTTGTGCAAATTGATATGCATGACATCGACGCCAAAATCCGCCGGGCGGATAGACCCAACCAGCGCATTGAAATTCGCCCCGTCGCAGTAAAAATATCCACCCGCCTTGTGCAACAGATCGACAATCGGCAAAATCTCACGTTCGAACAGGCCGCAAGTGTTGGGGTTTGTTACCATCATCCCGGCGACGTCATTCCCGTCGCCCAGAGCTTCCCTGAAGGCCTCAAGCGTCATGCGCCCGGTTTCCTTGGTTGGAATCACGCGCAAGGTATACCCGCACATTGCCGCCGTTGCCGGATTCGTGCCATGGGAGGAATCCGGCGTCAGGATCACCGTTTTGTGGGCATTTCCCTTTAATTCATGAGCGCGGCGAATGGTCATCAGCCCCGCCAGTTCGCCATGCGCACCCGCCGCCGGAGACAGGCAGACCCCGGGCAGGCCCGTCAGTTCGGCCAGAATATTTTGCAATTCATACATCACGCGCAAGGCACCCTGCGCCGTCGATTGGGGTTGCAACGGGTGGACATGGGCAAAACCCGGATAACGCGCGACCTTTTCATTCAAACGCGGGTTATGCTTCATCGTGCACGACCCGAGCGGGAAAAAGCCGCTGTCGATTGAATAATTCCATGTCGAAAGACGGACAAAATGCCGAACCACTTGCGGCTCCGACACCTGCGGCAGGCCGATAGTGCCGCGCTCCGGCAACCCGGTGCGCGATTTAAAATCCTTTACCTCCGGCAGGTCTACACCCGGATAATCGGCATGTTCCTTTTCCCAGAGGAGATTTTCCTCATAATGCAGGCCGCGTGTTCCGCCGTTCAACGCCATATTGTCCATCATCTTGCCTACGATCTTTAATTCCGCACTCATACCATTGCCTCACGCATCGTCGAGACCAGCGATTCAATATCATCATCCGTGGTCATTTCCGTTGCCGCGACCAGCAGGCGTTTACCGCCGAGCGGATAACCGGCAATAATGCCCTCTTCCGACAATGTTTCGACCAGAGCTTGCGCATCGACAGGCAGGGAAACGACAAATTCATTGAAGAAGCTGGTATTTTCTATACTGACGCCCTTCACCTTCGCCAGCGCATCCGCCAGCGCGCAAGCGCGTTCATGGTTAATTTTGGCCAATCCCCTGAAACCATCTTCGCCCAGAAGCGCCATGTGTACGGTGAAGGCCAGCGCACAAAGCCCCTGATTGGTGCAGATATTCGATGTCGCCTTTTCCCGGCGAATATGCTGCTCCCGCGTGCTGAGGGTGAGGGTGAATCCGCGCCGCCCCTTCGCATCCACCGTCTGCCCAACCAGACGCCCCGGCATCTGCCGGACAAATTTTTCACGGCAGGCAAAAAAGCCGAGATGCGGCCCGCCATAAGACATCGGCAGACCAACAGATTGCGCCTCGCCGCAAACAATATCCGCCAGCGCAGGCGCAGGCAGCAGGCCGAGCGAGACGATTTCATTGATAACAACGATCATCATCGCACCGGAAGCATCACATTTTTTTCGCCATTCTTCATAGGCATGGGGCGTGCCGAAAAAATCCGGTGATTGGATAACAACACAGGCGGTTTTATCATCGACAGTGCCCTCACCCAACCTCTCCCTGAAGGGAGAGGAGTCGTTCCCGTCACCCCCTCTCCCTTCAGGGAGATGGCCGGGGTGAGGGCATGACTCATCGACAATCTCCACACCCGGATGACTCCGCATATAGGCGTCCATTACCTCGCGGTAATGCGGGTGGAGGGCATTGGCGATCACCACCTTGCTGCGTTCCGTCACGCGCATGGCCATCAACACGGCCTCAACGCAGGATGTCGCCCCGTCATACATCGACGCGTTCGCCACGTCCTGTCCGGTCAGTTGCGCGATGAATGTCTGGAATTCATAAATGGCCGTCAATGTCCCTTGCGCGATTTCCGGCTGGTACGGGGTGTAGGCGGTTAAAAATTCGGAACGCTGAATGATATGATCGACGCTGGCGGGGATGTGATGATGATATGTCCCGGCACCCAGAAAAAACGGACCATCCCCCGCCGCATGATTTTCATTGGCGTAGGCGGTCATGGTCCGCTCTACCTCCAGCTCCCCCATATGCAGCGGAATTTTGGCCAGACCCTTGATAAAGGCCTGCTCCGGCACATCGCGGTAAAGATCGCGGACGGACTGGACACCGATAGTCTCCAGCATCGTTTCACGGGCTTTTCGGGTTTGGGGCAGATAGCGCATATTATTGCCTTCCTCGTTATTCCGGGATTTTTATTCAACCGTCTTTAAAAAAGCATCATACGCGGCCTTGTCCATCAGCCCCGCCGCTTCTGAGGAATCGGTGATTTTGATTTTGGCGATCCAGCCTTCCTCAATCGATTTTTTCATCAGTTCCGGATCGTCGGACAGATTGTCATTGATGGCGACAACTTCGCCCGACACAGGGGAATAAACTTCCGCTGCGGTCTTGACCGATTCCACCACGGCGAAATGTTCGCCTTTTTTCACCTGCTTGCCGATTTTCGGCAATTCGACAAAAACCAGATCGCCCAGCGCATTTTGGGCATAATCGGTAATGCCGATCACGGCGACATCGCCGCCTTCCATTTTCATCCATTCGTGGTCTTTGGTGTATTTCAGATCGTTCATGGCATCCCCCTTCAGGCTGCTTTCTTTTTCATCGATTTCGTCCGCGCCGGAACAAACGGGAGAGGCACGATTTCCGCCTCGATATTGTTCCCGCGCACATTCACAAACAGCTTCGTCCCCGCCACGGCCATGGTTGCAGGAACATAACCCATGCCAATCGCCTGTTTTAGCGTCGGCGAAAAACCGCCGCTGGTCAGCGTGCCTATTTTCCGGTCGCCTTCATCGCGGAGTTCCGCGTTTTCCCGTGCTATTCCCTTGCCGGTCAGGCGGATACCGACACGTTTTATGGCCGTCCCCTGCTCCAGATGCGCGCGCACCTGCGCGGCGCCGATGTAATCGGTGTGCGTTTTTGCAATGACCCAGTTCAGGCCAGCTTCAACGGGGGAAATGTCTTCACCCAATTCATGCCCGTAGAGGGGATACCCCATCTCCAGACGCAAGGAATCCCGGGCCGCCAGACCGACCGGCTTCACCGATGCGTGGGACATGAACCTGTCCCACAGCGCGACGGCCTGATCGACCGGGACGCTGATTTCGAATCCGTCCTCGCCGGTATACCCGAGGCGCGACACATAAAAATCGCCGTGTTTTTCCATGGTCATATACGGCATGGCCGACAGGTCGAGCGACAGGATATCGCGCATCACGCGCTCCGCCTCCGGCCCCTGTAGCGCCAGCAACGCGCGATCATCATGCACGGTCAATGTTACATCGGACGGGAGGTTTTTTTGAATCCACGCAATATCGACATCCTTGCGCCCGGCATTGATGACCGAAAAATACGCCTTCTCGCCACAGCGCGTGATAATCAGGTCATCGATCACCCCGCCCCGGTCGTTGGTCATGACCGTGTATTTTGCAGTCCCGATATCGAGTTTTGAAAAGGCGGAAGGCGTAATGGTCTCGACAAATCGCTGCGCCCCGTCCCCCGCCAGCGTGATCTGCCCCATATGCGACACATCGAACAGTCCGGCATGCGCACGGGTCCATTCATGTTCCTTCATCACGCCTTCCGCGTAATAAAGGGGCATGTCATACCCGGCAAATTCGCCCATCCGGGCGGTCAGGGCGATATGTGCGGCGTGCAGAGCGGTGTGTTTCATGATGGAACAACCCTAGCAATTTCAAGACTGCGGGCAAATAGCGATCTGTCGCGGCCCCCCGATTATACACGCATCAGGACCGCGCTTTTACATTTACCATATTTTTAAAATTACCAGTGCCGGACCTTGCCCGTATCCACATGGACGAAGTCGCTTTTCGGGTAGAACCCGACGCCCCCGGCACGCAGGTCGATTGCCGTATCGCGCACCTTGCGCGTGGAATAACCGGGCATCCGCAGATCAATCGCCTGCCCGACCATATGCAGGGAATTCTTGGCAACCCCGCCGCTGGCATTACGGAGCATCTTGTTGGTCTTGGGCGAACGGTAGCCGGAGAGTATCTCCAGACCGCCGCGCTGTCCGGTGCGTTGCTGGATCATGTAGACGATATCAATCGCGCGCGGGTCGATCGGGAATTTTTCCCCGGTGCGGAAATCGCGCAGGACATGGTTGATCCGGTCGAAGGCATCGGGAAGGTATTTGTTTCCGACCCGGTAGACACCGTTGAAGCTGTCGCCGGTATGGGTGTTCCGGAAGGCGATGGTAAAAGCGCCGCTTTCAGGCATCCGCATCGATGCAAAAGCCGGGGGGGCCATCATCGTCACAAGACCGGTTCCAATTGCGACCAGACCGGATTTCAGAAAACCGCGACGATCAAGCCACGGCAAAGCGGGAGGAACATCTTCCCCAAAAGGGGTGTTCGTTACAAAAGGCAATTTGCAAACCCTTGTGTTGTTTCAACAAACTTGTCGCTCAGGGTGGAAAGAGATAGACGGTTTCTGAAAGGGAGACAACCCCTGCACCTGAAGTGTAGGGATTCTGCCGCTTTCAGGCAAGTGTTAACCGGTCAAAGGTTAACGAAATGAGGCATCCGTCCTGGTGCTGGCCAGTTTCAGGTCGCCGGGGTCTGGAATATGCAAAACATCCAGAGACTTCATGGCTTCGATCATCCGCCGATCCTGTTTATAGATGTCGGGGCCGTAAACAAGGTAGCCTTCGGCATCCATCCAGATGGTCTGGTACAGGATATAGACGGGGATTCTTTGTTCGGCACCGATTTCGGTGGTGCGGCCCGCATCGATAATACGGGTCATGCGCGCTTCGGACCAGTCCGGGTTATTGCCGAGAATAAAATGTGCCACCTTTTCCGGCTCTGACAGGCGGATACAGCCGGAACTGGCGGCGCGGTCAGGCTTTTTAAAATATTCCGGCGCATTGGTGTCATGCAGGTAAATGTCATACGGGTTATCCATGAGCACCCGAATACGCCCCAGCGCATTATTGTCCCCGGCGGCCTGAACCATGCGGAGATATTTCAGGTCGGATGTTTGCACCGTCGTCCAGTCTATCGCGGTTGAATCGAGAGTCTCCCGCTTGCCATCGACAATCTGGTAGAGATCAATCCCCTTGTTCACGAGATACGTTGGATCTTCTACCAGCTTCGGCAGAAAATCCTGCGCCTTGATGGTCGGCGGCACGGTCCATTTCGGATTGAAACGCACCCCGGAAATCTCGGTAATAAAACTGCGGGTCTGGCGTTGCGGGCGACCAACAATCACCGGCATTTCAAAAGCGACGGCATCATTTTCCACCGCCCACAGCATGGCAGACGGAATATTGACCAGAATATAACGGTCCGGTCTTTCCGGCTCCAGCCAGCGCAGCCGTTCGAGATTGACGACAATCTGTTCCATGCGGTCGCGCACGGTGCGGTTCAGGACCGCCAAAGTCTGTGACCCGATAACCCCGTCGGGCTGCAATCCGTTCTCGCGCTGGAAATTCATGACCGCCGCCGCCAGATCATCATCGTATTTGTTTTCCGGGCCATAGACCGGATCATGGGTCAGACCAAGGCGGGCCCGCAGCTTGACGACATTCCGGTGAAACTCCTGCGGACGCAAAAGCCCGCCGCCAAAACTGATCGGCAGATATTCCTCAAAAGCCCTGTCCTCATCGACAGACAGGGAAACCAGTTCTTCCTGCAAGCGCAGGTACAGGGCATCTTGTGGCTGGAACACATCCAGCGCCCTGACAGGGTCCGGCTGCGTGGAAACGGTGTGCAGGATATCCGACGCCGATGCAGGCTTGCGCCAGAACGACGAATCCTGACGAATGGCGGCTGAAGGCAGGCGAAAACCGGTCAGATCACGCGCGTACCGCACCACGGCATCGCTCACCAGCAATTCAAGTTGCGCCTTTTCCGATGGCTGGCGCGCGCCGGAAAGCGCCTGAATTTCCTTTATATGGTAGGAATCGGGGTTTAACCCGTGCGTCCATGACCGTTTCAGCACATCAAGAGCTTCCGCCGCCCGATGGTTGCTGCCCCGCACATCAATCCACAAGGTCTGGCCGTTGCGCTGCACATAAAAATCGCGCAGCGCCGTCGGGTCCCTGAATTTCAGTTGATCGATCGCCCCCGCCTCAAGACCGGCAGACAGGGATGCCAGCAAGACACCCTTTCCCCCCAGCGAAAATGAGAAAAAACTCGAAGAAACGGCGCTATCACCATTGATTTCATTGGATTTTTGCGCAACCGCATGCGTGGCAACGCCCGCCCCGACTGAAACGGTCAGAGCGGTTACCAGCAATATTTTCGAGAATCGAGACAAAAAGGCGGGATGCATATTCTTCTTCTGAACCCCCAGTATAATACAATCTCATTGTCTCTCCAAACAGTTAAGAGATGTTTAGCGTTCCCCCGCCGGGAAGGTTTTATCGGCAGGGAAAGCCCAAAGGCGATTTGCAGAACGGGTATAGCCGGGCTAGTATTTTGCCTAACAATTTATAAAAGACGGAACAGGGCAAAATGATCTTCTTCAAAAATCGGAAATCCCGGGACGGCTATACACATCCAAGCCTGAAACAGGCGTTTAACGATGCCGCGCTTTCCCCCAAGGGACTGGCCCATATTAATCATTGCCGCGATACAGGCTTTCCCCTGATCGTTTGTGATTCGTTTGAGGAGAAGATTCATGGTGACTGCACCCCGGAAAAAATGCGCCTTCTGGCGGGGGCGAATTTCCGCTCGCTTGTCCACGAGGCCCGCCACGCCTTTCAGATGGCCACAATGGGTGTGCGGGGGGACACCGTCAAAGGCGCACTGCCCATCCACATCATAAGGCGCATGATGGAGGCGGACGCCGCAGCCTTTGCAAACATCGTTGCCATCGAACGCTGGAAAACTCTCGGCTACACATCCGTCAAGGAAATGCTGACGGAAGAAATCAAGGATGCCACATACGAGGAATTCGTCGGCATGAACATGCTCGAACGCCTGAAATCCAGACCCGGTGGAGAAGAGCGCGTGATGTATTTTCTGTTTCACTGTCATTACCACAGACTACAGGACAGCCCTTCTTATGAATCCAATTTCAGGTCTTCCGCCGGGGTGTTATACAGCAGGATTGAGACCGATCTTTCAATGTGGAAGTGGTTTCCGTTCCCGAGCGCAAAAAGACGTGCGCAGATCATAGAAGACTTCCAAAATCCGGAAAAAGAAATCCGCGCGGCCATGGAAAAACTGGGGCGCGTCCTGACGCTTGAGAAAAATTACATCACCGAGGGCGGGCCGAAACTGCCCATGACCCACTACACGCAAGCCTTCCGTCCGGGATCAAAACGCTTTCATGAAGACTGGCAGCAAAGGATCAATACGATCATTGCTGAAAAATACGCACCGGGGCGCTGAAACACGGGTCAGGACAAACGGGCCTTTTCGATGGCCTTCCTGAACTTGATGGGGTCTTCAAGCGGCGGCAGGATCACTTCGCCCACACCCATCCCGCGCACCATGATGCGCCCGTAATTGAAAATGCGGCCCAGAACGCTTTGCAAGACATTCACCCCTTCGATCCGGTCGATACTCATTTCACCGACATAGCGCGCGACAAGCCCACGTTTGTAAATGATCCGCGATGTCGTCACAGCAATTTCGGTCGTTGCCTTGATAACCATCATGTGCGCGAAGCGAAACACGCCCATGACGAAGGTGAAAAACGCCGCCAGACGGATGACGGGATGCAATTCGCGGATTTTTCCGATCATGCCGTCACTGACAAAAATAACGGGCCTTTGGGTAATCATCGGCCACATATATTCCATGAAGTAGACGGCTCCGACAACAATCGCAATCGCGCCGACGACCCCCCAGAAAATCGCCAGGATCGCCGAGACGCTGTACATCCAGTGAAAATGACCGATATGGATCAGTTCTTCATCGGGGGTAAGTGATTGTTGGACGTAGAGCACGGCTGATTAATCTCCCAGACAAATTCCCAATGCTCTCGCAGTATGCACCAACGGGCTGTCGCGGTCTACCTGCTGGTAGGCCTTGATTGCATCTTCGATTGCGACATCGATCACCTGACGGTTTTGCCAGGCGACCATGCGCCCGAATTTACCCTGACTGATTAACTCCACCGCCTTGACCCCGAAAGCCGACGCCAGCAGACGGTCGTTATACGTTGGCGGACTGCCGCGCTGGACATGGCCCAATATGGTAACGCGGGTTTCAGACCCCGTGGCCTTGGCGAGTTGGTCGCCAATATAATTGCCGATCCCGCCATAACGTCGCTGGCCATCGGCAAAGGCGACTTCGTATTTTGAACCGTCTTCAGTCTTGACCGCTTCGGAAACCACGACAAGGCCGAAATTGCGCCCGGATTCCTTGACCGCGCGAATCTTTGCCGCCACGGCTTCGATGGAATATTTTATTTCCGGAATAAGAATAACATCCGCCCCGCCTGCGATCCCGGCGGCCAGCGCGATATGTCCGGCATCACGCCCCATCACTTCCAGAATCATGACGCGGTCATGGCTGGCCGCCGTCGGCTGGAGACGATCCAGCGCCTCACTGGCCACGGCCACCGCCGTATCGAACCCGACCGAGGTTTCCGTCATGCCGATATCGTTATCAATGGTCTTCGGAATGCCGACCATATTGATTCCGCCCTGCTTCGCCAGCTTGGACAGGATTGCAAAACTGCCGTCGCCGCCAATGCCGATCACGGCATCGAGCTTCAGGGCCTTGAACCCGGCAATGATCTCCCCGGAACGGTCCTTGAGCGAACCATCCGGCATCGGAAAGGAAAACGGGTTGCCTTTGTTGGTCGTCCCCAGAATCGTGCCGCCCATACGCAGCAACGTTCCGTCAAATTCATTCGGTGTCAGAACCCGGTATTGCGGCGGATCGACCAGCAACCCCGCCGTACCATCCAAAATCCCCACCACTTCCCAACCCAGCCCATACGCACTATGGATCACGGCACGAATAGCTGCGTTAAGGCCGGCACAGTCACCGCCGCTTGTCAGAATGCCGATACGTTTCTTGGACATGGAATATTTCCCTTTAAATTCAGATGGATAAGCACAAACCCTCGGGCGCAGTATGATACAACCGGGTTTCCGGGTCAATCACCTGTAAAACACCGATTCTGACTTATCAAACAAAAGACTATCTGGTACACTTGATATCCCAGTAAGGAATCCAGCGAGCCTATGGAAGATATTGACGCCCTTCGCGAAAAGCTGATCGAGCTGCAGCGCGAGCATCAGGACCTTGACGATGTTATTGACCGGCTGACAATGCACCAGCCGGTCGATTTTCTGCAACTGCAACGCCTGAAAAAGCGTAAATTGCAGCTCAAGGACATGATCCAGCGCATCGAGAGCCAGTTGGTGCCGGATATTATCGCCTAAAACCCTCCGCATTTCGCGGGACAGGAGAACCGGCATGGAAAACCCAGTTATCGGCATCATTATGGGGTCCCAGTCGGATTGGGATACGATGAAAGCCGCCGCAGACCTGCTGGCCGAATTTTCTATTCCCCATGAAACCGCTATTGTTTCCGCCCACCGCACCCCGGACCGCCTGAGTGAATATGCCAAAACCGCAAAATCACGCGGCCTGAAAATTATCATCGCCGGAGCGGGCGGTGCCGCGCACCTGCCGGGGATGTGCGCCAGCATGACTCCCCTGCCCGTCCTCGGCGTTCCGGTGGAAAGCAAAACGCTGAAGGGGCTGGACAGCTTGTTATCCATCGCACAAATGCCCGCAGGCATTCCCGTCGGCACACTGGCCATCGGTCAGGCCGGGGCAAAAAACGCGGCCTTGCTGGCCAGTGCCATTCTGGCGCTGCATGATGACGCACTGGCTGTAAAGCTGGATGATTTTCGTAGCAGACAGACAGCGAGTGTCGCGCAAACACCCATTTAAGAGCGTTCAAGAACATGGACATCATTCCCACCAAAACCATCGGCATTCTCGGCGGCGGGCAACTGGGGCGCATGGCCGCGATGGCGGCGGCACGGCTGGGCATTCGGGTCTGCGCTTATACGGATGAAGAAAATTCACCTATATCGCTGATCGTGCCGTTCACCTTTGTCGGGGCCTATGGCGACAAGGTGAAGCTCAAGGCCTTTGCCGAAAGCGTCGATGCCATTACCTATGAATTCGAAAACATTCCGGTGGAAACCGTGCGTTACCTGCAAACTATCAAGCCGGTCTATCCCGATGACCGCGTTCTGGCGATTGCGCAGCACCGCACCCGTGAAAAACAATTCCTCAACGATATCGGCATTCCCACCACACGATGGGCCAGCATCGCCAGAGCGCAGCAGATCACCGTCGCGATGGAAGATCTGGGGCTGGAGCATGCCATTTTAAAAACCGCCCGCTTCGGCTATGACGGCAAGGGGCAAGTCCCGTTCAACAAGGGGCAGGATGCGAAAGCCGCGTGGAAGGAACTGAATTGCGCCGAGGCCATACTGGAAGAAAAAATCGATTTTTCCTGTGAAATCTCCGTCATCGTCGCCCGCGACAAGCTGGGACAGACCGCGCTTTACGGCCCCGTATTGAATGAACACAAACACGGCATTCTGGCCAAAAGTACCGTCCCCGCCCCCATTCCCGAACCGCTCGCCAAAAAGGCCCGTGCCATGGCGGAGTTGCTCGCCGACGCTGTGGACCTGATCGGGGTTTTGTGTCTGGAATTGTTCGTCACCACCGATGGCCGCCTGCTGGCGAATGAAATGGCGCCGCGCCCGCATAATTCCGGTCACTGGACGATTGAGGCCTGCACCTGCTCGCAATTCGAACAACAGGTGCGCACGGCCTGCGATATGCAGATCGGCTCCCCCAACCGCCATGCCGATGCGGTCATGATAAACCTGATCGGCACGGACGCCCTGCGCCTGCAAAAATATCTGGAAATGCCCAATGCCAGTGTCCATCTCTACGGCAAACTGGAAGCCCGCGAAGGACGCAAGATGGGGCATGTGACGATGTTGACGGGATTGAAGACAGGGTAATTAAGAGAAATGATTGAGGCTAATAATTTAGGTTACAGTATACTTAATTATTCTACACATAAGCGTTTAGTAATCTGCATTGAAGATAATAATTAAGTATACTGTAACCTAAATTATTAACCTCAGGGCTTTGCGCAGGTTGTTGTCACTTTTTTCCAGTACGGCGCGCCCCTCATCCGGGCTCAGGCCCGTTGTTACGAGGACGGCGAGCTTGACGTTTCCGGCGGCGGCGGCAAGAGCGGTTCGGGCCTCGCTGTCCTGACATCCGGTAATGTCTTGCACCATCAGCACGGCACGCTTGCGCAGTTTCTCATTGGTGGTCAGGACATCGACCATATAGCCGTCATAAACGTGTCCGAGCCGGATCATAATCAGGGTGGAAATCATTTTCAGGGCGACGCCCTGCGCGGTTCCTGCGCTCATCCGGGTTGATCCGGCGACAGGTTCGGGGCCGGTATCTGTCAGCACGGCATGTTCCGCCGTTTGTAAAAGCGGAGATTGCAGGTTGCTGGAAATCCCGATTGTGAGCGCCCCGGCCGCACGCGCCGCACGACAAGCCTCGACCGTGAACGGCGTTGTGCCACTGGCGGAAATCGCCAGACAGACATCGTTTTCGGTCAGGTTTAATGCCGCAATCTGGTCTTGCGCAGCACTTGTATCATCCTCCGCGCCCTCGACGGCACGGGTCAATGCCTGCTCCCCGCCCGCAATCACAAAGGCCAGCCGCATCCGCGACCAGCCGAAGGTCGGGGTCAACTCTGCGCCATCCTGAAAGCCCAGACGCGCAGGCGTTCCCGCCCCGATATAAACAAGGCGTCCATTTCTGTTTCCTCCCTGCAAACGCAAGGCGGCAATCTCCGCAGCGGAAGTCATGGCGGGTATGGTTGCCTGAATTGATTTCACAGCATGAACCTGAGCATCCAGAATGGTCTGCAAAACCCGGTCGCCGGACCATTCATCCATGCCTTTGTAACGCGGGTCAGCCTGTTCCGTCTTTGGTTTTTTAAGATTTTTTGCCATGAAAACGACTATAGCGCCCGCAAATCCGCCTGTCACAGGAAAAAACACGGGGATGACAAAAAGATGTGGAATATGCTAACCCTTGTCACTCACGATCTGAACAGGGAACATCATGACCGCGACTGCCAAAACCGCATCTTCCGCCACCAGCGCCACCCGCATTGAAACCGACTCCTTCGGCGAGATTGCCGTCCCTGCCGACAGGTATTGGGGTGCGCAGACCCAGCGCAGCATCGAAAATTTCCGCATCGGCGAAGAACGTATGCCCGGACCGCTGGTCCGCGCCCTCGGCATCCAGAAAAAGGCCGCTGCGCAGGCGAATATGGAGCTGGGTATTCTCGACACCAGACTGGCGCAGGCCATCATGCAGGCCGCCGACGAAATCATCGACGGCACTCTGGCTGGGGAATTTCCGCTGGTCGTCTGGCAGACCGGATCGGGAACGCAGACCAACATGAATGCCAACGAAGTTATTTCCAACCGCGCCATTCAAATTCTCGGCGGCGAAACGGGCAGCAAAAAACCCGTCCACCCCAATGACCATGTCAATATGGGGCAATCATCCAACGACACATTCCCGACCGTCATGCATATTGCGGCGGCAGAACAACTGCACCATGAACTGGTCCCGGCGCTGGAGACGCTGCACGCGGCACTGGACGCCAAGGCAAAGGCATTCATGGAGATCGTTAAAATTGGCCGGACCCACCTGCAAGACGCAACACCGATGACGCTGGGGCAGGAATTTTCAGGGTACGCCAAGCAAATCGAGTTCGGAATCACCCGGATCAACGGCGTCATGCCGCGCCTGTTGCAACTGGCGCAGGGCGGCACGGCTGTCGGCACGGGGATTAACTGCAAAACCGGATTTGCAGAAAAATTCGCCGGGCGGGTTTCCAACATCACGGGGCTGGATTTTATCACCGCAGAAAACAAATTCGAGGCTCTCGCCAGCCATGACACCATGGTCGAGGTTTCCGGCATGCTGAACGTGCTGGCGACATCTCTCATGAAAATCGCCAACGATATCCGCTTGCTGGCCTCCGGCCCGCGTTGCGGGATCGGCGAGATCAGCCTGCCGGAAAACGAACCGGGATCATCCATCATGCCGGGTAAGGTCAACCCGACGCAATCCGAAGCCATGACCATGGTATGCGCGCAAGTCATGGGCAACCATGTCACCGTCACCATCGCCGGAAGTCAGGGGCATTTTGAACTGAACGTGTTCAAGCCGGTGATTATTTTCAATGTGCTGCAATCCATCCGTCTGCTGGCCGATGCCTGCAACAGCTTTACCGGCAACTGTGTCGTCGGGATTGAGGCCAATACCGACCGCATCAACAAATTGCTGCATGAAAGCCTGATGCTGGTCACTGCGCTGAACCCGCATATCGGCTATGACAACGCCGCCAAAATCGCCAAGAAGGCGCATAAGGAAGGCACGACGCTGATGCAGGCGGGCATTGACCTCGGCCTTTTGACCGAGGCGCAATTCAAAGAGTGGATCAAACCCGAAGACATGGTCAAACCACGGGATTAATGAAAAAACACTCCGTCCGCATCGCCGGTCATGCGACCAGCATTACACTGGAAGCGCCCTTTTGGGACGCATTGCGCGACATCGCGGCGGAGCGGAAACAATCGCTGAATGACCTGATCGAGGATATCGACAACGCGCGCGGGACAAACAACCTGTCGAGTGCCATCCGGGTTTTTGTTCTCAATGCCTGTAAAAGCCAGAGTGGCAGAGACGTTTAGCAGGCTGACGCCGGAGCGCGTTTTTCAGAAGCACTTCCTAGGGGAATCCATGGATCGCCTTAGAATTTTCTTCGAAAATTCAGGCGATGACGGTGGTTGAATTTGATCCAACCTCATTGAGGAATGATCTACCGCCCCATAATACCTTCGAGGACGCCCTTCATAATCTGCTCTTCCGTGGAAAGCTGCTTTTGTTCCGGCGCAGGTGCGGGGGCCGCGTCCCCCGATGACGGGGCAATCTGTTCTTCCTGGGCCGGGGTGGCCTCAGGTGTGGCAACTGGTGCCGGCGTGGGTGCGGGTGCGGGGGCCGCGCCACCGCCCAGAACGGTATTGAGCAAGCTATTCAGTTCCGGGTTCTTATCACCCAGCATTTTCTGCAGTTTCTGGTTCACCCGCGTATTGACGTAGGATTCCATCGCGTTCCCGGCGAATGTATTTCCGGGATTGTCCAGCGGCCCCTGAAAGCGAATATCGAGATTCGGGGCGTCTTCCGGAGTGGCCAGATCGATTGTACTGTTCATGTCGATAAACCAGCGCGGCAGGCTGATCTGGCCCCTGTTGGCGATATTTGCCGTTGTGCCCGTCATGGCCAGATTGTCAAAATGAATGACGCCTTCCGCAATGGTGAAGGGCCCTTCGACTTTTTCAAACGCCGTTTCCCCGCCCGAAAACGCAGAACCCGCCAGCCCGGTGATATTGTCGATCACCTTGGTCGTGGAAACGAGCGAACGCGACATCGCCGCAAGATCGAACCCTTCGATCACGACATTCCGCCCGTTGACGTTCCCCTTCCCGGTCAGCGCCGAAATCAGGGCCGCCGGGGAAATGCCAGTCGAGGAGGCCTCCAGCCCCAGCGTGACATTCCCGCGTGCCTTTATCACACGCGCACCGCTGAAAGACGAAGCCAGTTGTTCCAGACCGACATCCTGAAAATCGGATTTGACGGTAAAGGACAGTGGATCGCGATCCTTTCCGGAGGAACGGACATTGGCCGTCAGGACCATATTGCCGCCATAGACCTTCGCATCCATCTGCCCGACATTCATGACGCCGTCCTTGATGGTGACGCCCAGAATCGTATCATCTAAAACCCAGTTGCCGTATTCCACGCGCTTTGCATTGACCTTCAGATCAAGATTGAAGGCATGCAGCAGCGATGTATTGATGGCATTGCGGGACCAGCGCACATCGTTGGTCGCACCAGTCGTTACCTTGGCCGCATTCGCACTAGTTTTGGCCGTCCGGTTTTTGCCGGACAGGATATCCAGCGGGATAGTCCCGGCGACCAGAGCGGCGGTGACATCCGGCTTCGCGCCGCCGGTTTTTGCCTTGATCGTCCCGGTCATATCCATTCCGGCAAGCATGGCCTTGAGACCAGAAAAGGTATAAGTGTCACCTTCGAGATTGATATTGGTATAAACATCCATATCTTTTCTGATCCCGACTCCGGCCTTGTAAGACGGATTGAATTTTTGCGCCAGTTGTTCAAAATTCGGGTGCGTTACGCGCAAGGATAACTTATCCACGGCGGGTTTGTCCGCCAGAACCCCCAGCAGCAGGCCGTTTGCCTGCCCTTCCCCACCGAGCGCCTTGGCATTGGCATTAAAGGCCAGAGATTCCGGATTTTCACCGGAAAGCAGAACCGACAGATCGAGCGGGCCGAAATCCTGCGGCAGCTTTGACGTATCCACCTTGAAAGAGGACAGGAAAGCAATCGCATCGCCAGTTTTCCCGCCAAAGGTCATGTCGATGCCGGAAAGTTTATGTATTGCCTTCACCGTGCCGGAGGCTCGCATGACATCGCCTTCCGCATCGGTGAGCGCCGCCGATTTCAAATCCAGCGCACCGCCACTGAGCGCACCGTCAACGCTCAGCGCGCTATAGGCGACACCCTGCATCGTGACATTTTTCAGATTGGCTTTCAGCGTCAGATCGACGGGCAGATCGAGTTTTTTAAGCGTCTCCTGCAACACCTGGCCGGCCGGTTTTGCCGGGACGGCAGTCTGCACCTTGGTTTCCGTCGGAGATTCCGCCTTCTTACCTGAGAAATGATCGAGATTGATATCCTGCCCCGACAGGGTCAGCAGCACATCATCGCGCCCGACCGGGTCAATAGTGTAGGACGACGCCCCTAGCGTAAAGGCCGTCTTTCCCAAAGACACGGAACCGCTATCAATCGCAGCCCTGACCGGGGTAATCCGCCCCTTGGCCGCGATGGAGATCGGGTCCTTGAACAAGGGCTGCATGGATTTGATTGTTGTTTCTGGAATAAGCGGCGACAGGAAGCGCCCCGGCGCACCGGAATTACCCTTTATTTCATAGGTCAGGGCCGGATCGGAATAAACCGTGCCTGATTTATCCGCCCCTTGCGACACGGACGCAAAAACCAGTTCCGATTTTGCGCCGAATGTGCCACCGCCCGGCATCTTTCCAACATTTTCAGTGATTTTGATCGTGCCGGCCTTTTTATCCAGCCCCAATGTTACATCGCCAAATTCCGTCCCCTTGTAGGAGAGTCCCGCGAGGGCGATATCCGCCTTGATATCCATCGGCACGGGAAATTTCAGCGTTTGCGGCAGGAAGGATTTGATCCCCCCGACCTTCGGCGCGTCATTATTTGCCGCAGCCTTCACGGTTTTGACGGATTTAACCGGCATCAGGTCTTCGGCTTTCAGCACCGAGTCACTTTTCAAAACGGCATTGACCTGCACGGGGCCACCTTTGGCTTGCAGGTTGGCAACACCGACGGACCCGTCCGCCTTCAGGCCGCCAAAGGACATTTGCATGTTTTTCAGATCCGCCCGTTCAGGCCGCGCCGTTAGAAGGCCACGCATGGTAAACGGCAAGGGTGCCAGTGCCGACGGCTTTCCGGTCAGGGCCGCAAGCGTCGCGGACAGGTTTGCGCTTTCCAGACTGGTTTCCCCTTGCAGATCAAGCAGCCCCGCCGTACCGACAACACCGGAATAAATCAGAACGGTGCCGTTGGCGGGAAGTTTGGCGTTGGCCTGAATACTGATGGTTTGCGCGGTTTTGTCGATGCGCCCGGACTGGATGTCAAAAGCGATTTTTTGTTCGTTCCAGACCAAATCCCCGTTCCCCTTGAAGGGGCCGGAAAGACTATCCGCGCTCAAGACAGCATTAACATTGTGGATTTCCTGCTGCGTTCCCTTGGCGGCATCGCCGTAGAGGAAATGACCGTTTTCAATTTGCACTTTCTGCAAGGCCAGTTTCGTTTGTGTGCCTGCGGCCGATTTTTCAGGTGTAGCCGGGTCAGAATCCTTCGCGGTTCTGGCCTGCAATATATCGGTCATCCAGAGTTTGCGCCCATCGCGGGCGATTTCCATCCTGACGACCGGATCAACCAGATTGACGCTGTTGATGCTGACCTCTCCGCGAAACAAGGGCGCGAGCGCGACACTGACTTCCGCCTTTTTGAGGGTAAGAAGATCGCGTGTTTCGGCGGACGCCGCCGAAACCGGAACGCGAATGGCGAGATTTTCAAACGCCACATGCGGAAACGGCAAAACCGCGAGCCGAATGGGACCGCCGAAATTGACCTCATAACCGGTGGCGTCGTGAATGGCTGTTTGTATTTTCGGTTTGTGCTGTTCCCAGTCGATCATGCCCGGCGCGACAATGGCAGCCCCGAAAACGATAACGACGACGACGACCAGACCAATAAGCAGTTTTTTCACAACGATCACCTTTTATTCATACGGAAACAGGGCCAGAGCAAGCCAGCCTTCAATACAGTGAAATATCTATGGCAATCTGAGGGCGTTCAACCCTTTTTGCCTATTTTTCTGTATATTTATCTTCAAAAGCGCGTATCGCGTCGAGGAACTGGTTCAATTTTGGCAAAACACCGTTCTGAAAGCTCTGTTGCTGCGTGCGCGGCAGGGACACCAGGATAATGTCATAAATATTGCGCACGACATCGAGCAAGGTTTTAACATCCGCATGGCGGCTCAACAGGGCGTTATTGGTCTGAACGATTCGCTTCATCAGCATCGGCACGATGGCGCGGATGGTCGGGTCGCTTTTACGCAACTTATCTTCCAGAGTCTGGCGGGTAATCACGATAAGGTTCGTGTCTTCCACCGTTTCAACCGTGGCGGAGCGTTTTTCATCAAAGACCAGCGCCATTTCACCGAAGATCTGCCCCGGACCGAGTTGCGCCAGCTCGATCTGCCGCCCTTCATACTCCACAAAAACCCGCACCGCGCCGGATTGCACCAGAAAAGCGCTGTTCCCGGCTTCCCCTTCCTTGATGATAACGACACCTTTCGCAACGAAGCGACGTTCAAGGACCGCGTTTTCCATGCACTGTATTCCCCCGCCCGATCAGGGCATATATTGCCCGCCATTGAGCGATACGGTTGATCCGGTGATAAAGGCCGCCTTTTCAGAAGCCAGAAAAACCACCATGTCGGCAATTTCCTCCGGCTTGCCCATGCGGCCCACGGGGATTTGCTTGACGATGCTGGCCAGAACTTCCGGCGCGACCGCACCCGTCATGTCGGTTTCGATATAGCCCGGACAAATTGCGTTCACGGTAATCCCCTTGCCCGCGCTTTCCAGCGCCAGCGCCTTGGTGAAACCGAGCATCCCCGCCTTGGCCGCCGCATAATTGGTCTGACCGAACTGGCCCTTCTGGCCGTTGATGGAACTGATATTGACGATGCGCCCATAGGCACGTTCACGCATGAACGGCAACACGGCCCGGCACATGTTGAAACAGGATTTCAGGTTGGTATCGACAACCGCATCCCAGTCATCCGCCGCCATCTTGTGCAAAACCCGGTCCCTCGTGATCCCGGCGTTATTGACCAAAACCCCGACAGGCCCGAGCGTTTGTTCGATGTCCTGACAAACGGCGAGACAGGCTTGCGTATCCGTGACATCGACCTTGAATGCTTTGGCCCCGGTATCGCTTTCGCATTTTTTTGCAGCCTCGTCGTTCCCGTAATAAAGGGCCGCAACCGTAAAGCCCGCGTCGATCAGTTGTCTGGTAATCGCCAGCCCGATTCCGCGCGTCCCGCCCGTGACAACGGCAATTTTGTCAGTCATTTATCATCCCTTCGATCAAGCTATTTTCTTCAAATCCATGCCTGCGTCGCGTTCGACGCACATCGCAATACCCATACCCCCGCCGATACACAACGTCGCGAGCCCCCGGGTCGCATCGCGCCGCGCCATTTCATGCAGCAACGTCACCAGAACGCGGGTGCCGGATGCACCAATCGGGTGGCCCAGCGCAATCGCGCCCCCGTTGACATTGACCTTTTCCGGATCGAAGCCAAGTTCCTTCATCACGCAACAGGCCTGCGCCGCAAAGGCTTCGTTTGATTCCACCAGATCAAGATCCTTCACCGACCAGCCTGCTTTTTCCAGCGCCTTGCGGCTGGCGGGAATGGGGCCGGTCCCCATCACTGCCGGATCAACCCCGGCGGTCGCCCAGGAACGGATGGTCGCAAAAACGGGAAGCCCACGCTTCTTCGCTTCACTGGCGCGCATCAGCACGACAGCCGCAGCACCGTCATTGATGCCGGACGCATTGGCAGCGGTCACGGTTCCGTCGGGTTTGAAAGCCGGACGCATCCCGGCGAGCCCTTCGGCGGTGACGCCGGAGCGGGGGAATTCATCCTTGTCGACGGTGATTTCTTCTTTCTTCACCTTGACGGTCACGGGGACCATTTCCGCCTTGAATTTTCCGGCGGCAATCGCTTTTTCCGCCTTGTTTTGCGACCCGGCGGCAAAGCTGTCCTGCATCTGGCGGGTGATCTGGTATTTTTCAGCAATATTTTCCGCCGTGATGCCCATGTGGTAACCGTTGAAAACATCCCACAGCCCGTCACGGATCATGGTGTCAACCATTTCGGCATTGCCCATTTTCGTGGCATTGCGCAGGTTAATGCAATGCGGCGAAAGGCTCATATTTTCCTGCCCGCCCGCAACGATAATATCCGCGTCCCCGTTCAGGATTGATTGCATGCCCATGGCGACGGTACGCAGGCCAGACCCGCAGACCTGATTGACGGTCAGCGCGGTTTTGTCCTGCGGCACCCCGGCACCGATTGCGGCCTGACGCGCCGGATTTTGCCCTGCCCCTGCGGTCAGGATTTGCCCCATGATGACTTCATCAACATCGTTTGCGGCAACGTTGCAATCGGCCAGTACGGCGCGGATAGCGCAACTGCCCAGATCATGCGCAGGGATGCCGCTCAAAGATCCGCTGAAACTGCCGATCGGGGTTCTTTTGGCCGCGACGATAACGATGGGGTCTTGCTGGGTCATGACTGGGAATCCCTGTTGGTTGGAAGTCTGGAAGATGATAGACGGAAGGTATTATTGCCTTCCGTGCGGATTATGCAAGCCATTATGCACCTTGCAGCCAGTCACATACCGGACGCCAGACCATCTCCGGTGCGCGCCGCCCGGCCATCAGGCTGATATGCCCGCAAGGCGGCTCCAGCAATGTCGCCCGCGTTGTTTGCTGCATAGCAGCATGAGCAGATTCCGGCGGCACGAGAATATCTTTTGCCGCCGCCACGACCAGAATGCGGTGGTCCCTTACCCTGCCGAGATCGACCCATTTACCCTGCGCCGGATCATTGCGCCCGTACCAGTCGATGATGCAGGCGGTGGCAACACCGCGCGGTAAATCCTGCCCTCCGTTCAGCCAGTCTTCAACGGCGATAAATATCTTTTCTTCAAAACTTCCTTCCGCCATCTCCAGAAAATTTGAAAATTTGTTGACCGCCAGAGCCGGATTAACGCGGGCGAACACATTTTGAATCCAGTCCACCGGCAAGCCGGGATTTTTTTCCAGCAATTGCATCGCCGATGCCGCCCCGGTCACCACCTGCGCCAGCATGCGCGGATCGCCAGCGTGGAAATCCCACGGCGCGGACAGCAACACCAGATCGGAAAACAATTCCGGACGTTCCGCCGCCGCGCCGAGAAGCAGCGTCCCGCCCATGCAATAACCGATCGCCTTGACCGAGCCGGGAGCGTTTTGCGCCACATGGCGGGCGGCATCGTGAATGCGGGCGGTGACCCCCGCCAGATCCTGCAACCCCGGATCGTCCACCGGGCTGCCCCAATCCAGCAAATACACATCATAACCTTGCGCCGCCATCCAGCGCACATAGGAACGCCCGGGAAAGAGATCGAGGATTTCCGATCCGTTAATCATCGACGGAACAATCAGGACCGTATCGATCTTTTCCCCCGCCGCCGGACAAAAATAAAGCTTCCCGGTGTCCTTGCGCCAGACGACATCCAGCGCCGTTTCACCGCGTACCCACGGATGCGTTTGGTATTTACGAATCCCTTCGACCATATGCAGCATGGCCTGACGGTGACGCGCCCGGTCTTCCTCGTCTGCATCCGGACCCAGCAACGACATCGCCGCGCCGAGATAAACACTCAACGGGCGCGGGGCGGAGCGGACAAAGGGCGTGGCATTCATTTTTTCGGCAAATCCCCGGCCTTAAGCTTATGAAAAAACACGCGGTAGGCAAAGCTTTGACAGCCCGCCAAATAGGGCATAGACTCTGCACTTCCACGGAATCGCAGCATAACAGGAAAAGAGTATCGTGACGAAAACCCGTTCAGACAAGCCAACCGTCATCAAGAAATACGCCAATCGTCGTCTCTACGATACCGGGCGCAGCAGCTATGTAACCCTCG
Organism: uncultured Micavibrio sp.; assembly: GCA_964400125.1. GTDB lineage: Bacteria > Pseudomonadota > Alphaproteobacteria > Micavibrionales > Micavibrionaceae > Micavibrio. Next base: position 96,390 of record CAYNSR010000005.1, read on the forward strand.
ACGATCTCTGCACGATGGTCAAGGAAGGCCGGGATTTTGTTGTTTATGATGCCAAATCCGGCGACGACCTGACCCGTCAGGTCCTGACCCAGATCATCGTCGAGCAGGAAGGCAAGGAAGGGCAGAATTTGCTGCCAATTACGTTCCTGCGCCAGCTCATCGGGTTTTACGGGGACAATATCCAGTCCATCGTGCCGAATTATCTCGAACAATCGCTGGAAAGCTTCGTCAAAAATCAGGAGCAATTCCGCGATATATTCCCGGTCTCGACGTTCGAGGAAATCAATCGGCAGAATATGGCGCTGTTTGAAAATGCCATGCGTGCCGCATGGACCCCGTTTGCCGCATCCGTTCCCGGTGCCAAAAAAACCGGCCACAAGGACGACGAATAATTAGGACATAAGCCGGGAAGATTCGATGATATCCGCATTGACCTGCGGCAGGATGATCCTGCGCTGTGCGTGATCCTTCGGCAGCCAGACGCGCTCCACCGACGGGAAGCCAAAAACATATCCCTGAATATGATGGATACCGTCATCGGTCAGCAACTTGGCATCGGACATGGTTTCCGCCCCCTCGCCGACGGTTTCGACATCCACGCCATTGGCTAGCGCCTGCAATGTGCGCACGAACAGGTGATTTTCCTTCTCCCCGATATTGCGCACAAAGGTTTTGTCAATTTTTACAAGACTGATATCCAGATCCTTTATCTGCGAAAACGCCGTATAGCCTGAGCCAAAATCATCGAGCGCCACGCGGCAATTCAGGGTCCGGAGCGTATTGACGAGACGGATGGTCCTTTTCACATCGTGCATTACCGCGCTTTCCGTGATCTCGATAATCAGGCGGCCCGCCACATCGGGACGATCGCGCAGGGCCGAAACCAGTCCGCGCAACCAGTCAGGGTCGCTCAGGGTCAGGTTGGAAACATTGACCGACAATTCCAGTTCGGGAAACGCGGAGAGTTCCTGAATCGCCATGCGCAGGGCATAACGATCCACCAGACGCGACAGCCCCATTTTTTCAATCGCGGGCATAAAATTCGCAGCGGAATGCATTTTCCCGTATTCATCATAAAACCGGATCAGGCTTTCATGAAACGAAACACTCCGTGTCTTGCTGTTGACCACGGGCTGGAAAGCCAGACGCAAACGATCCCCCTTCAGCGCCGATAAAAATGCATCACCGGATTCCAACAACATGCGGGTATTCTGAGCCTCGCCTGCGGCTTCGTTGTAGGAGACGAAACGGCCACGCCCGCGCTCCTTCGCGCTTTGCAAGGCCATTTCGGCCTTGGTCAGCATATCCGCCGGATTCTTGCACCGGGGGTGCACCAGAACCCCGCCAATGGAAATGCCGACGCCCAGCGGGCCACGATTTGTCTGCAAGGGCTGGTCGCTGAAATTCCGCAGGAGATGATGCGCCACAGCGGCCATTTCCGCATGCGGGGCGTTGTGGAAAAAAACGGCAAAAACATCGCCGTCTATCCGTGCGACGACACCGGAATCCCCTGCAATATGCCGCAGGCGTTTTCCGGTCTGTTCGATGATGTCGTCGGTAAATCCAGCCCCGAAGGCTTCGTTGAACATTGAAAGACGATCGATCCCGACCACCAGAAGATAACCCGTCCCGTTATAATCGCCCCCCTCTTGTGTATTCTGCCCCCATTCGTTGATCTTTTGGCAGATCATCAGGCGGCCGTAATGCGTCATGCTGGTGTCATAGGACGCATAGGAGAACGGATTGTTCAGAGTTGCCTGCGAAACGGGGCGGGCGGCACTCTGCGCGTATTGGTCGGCATCAGCAATACGCAGCACACCACAGACGATCCGGTCGCCGCTGGCTTCGTCGTGATGCATAGTCCCGGTTTCGACGATATCAATCTGCATGCCGTTGCCACGACGCAAGCGGTAAGTGGATGTGAATCCCATTTCCTGACGGGCGGCATCGGCGTCCATCATGGCGTGCATGGCCGAAAGGCGTTGCGGTACGTCCTGGGGGTTGATGAGATTATTCAGTTGGGCATTGTTCGCCGGATGTTGGTCCTTTTCCAGACCGATCACCGCACGGAGATCGCCCTCCCACGCCAGTTCATCGCGGGTTGTATTCCAGACATAGGCAATCAGGCCGTTGCTGGCCAGTGTCCTTGCCAGATGATCAAGCCATACGCGAGATTCCATTCACATTCCCCATTGATACCCCGAAGAAAAGAGCTCTTCCCCTCCCCCAGAATAGCCATGGAATGGTTAGCGTATGATTTACAATTTTAATAAAATTTGAAATAAATTCAGCGCAAATGCCGCCGAACAAAAAAAGTGATGGGGTTCAATGCGTTAGCGTCTTTTTTAAAACACATCATCCCCATGATAAAATCCTTGGAAGCCAAAGATTGGCGTTTATCCCCTTGACGTACGGTAGGAAGCTTGGTACTGTTAATTCATAGACAGGAGCCAAAACCATGCAATTGACCATTCAGCAATTCTTTAAGCAGTTTCCAGATGATGCGGCTTGCTTGGCGCACTTGTTTGAAGTCCGGTTTGGTCAGGGCCATGATTGCCCCAAATGCACCCGCGCTGCAAAATGGTATCCGCTGGAGAAGGTCCGTGCCTTTTCCTGCCAGTGGTGTGGTCATCATATTCACCCCACTGTAGGGACGCTTTTTGAGGATTCCCGTACGTCCCTGCAACTGTGGTTTTATGCGATATACCTGTTTACCACATCACGCCATGGTGTCCCGGCAAAAGAACTGCAAAGACAACTTGGCGTTACATACAAATGCGCTTGGCGCATGGGTCATGAAATCCGCAAGCACATGGCAGATGTTGATGGTGAAACACCCCTGTCTGGAACTGTTGAAATTGATGAAACCATGATTGGCGGTCAAGCTAAGGGTATGCCGGGACGCGGCGCACAAAAACACAAAGCTGTTGTTTTTGGCATGATGGAAAAAAATGGGGACATCATGACCAAGGTTGTCCCAAGTGTTCGCCGTTCTGAACTTGCCCCGCACATTCTTGAGAATGTCGAATTAGGGTCAACTATTCATTCGGATGAATTGAAGTCTTATAAATTTCTGAACGATGCAGGATATGACCACAAGACCGTCAATCATGGCCTTGGTGAATATGTTAGTGCGGAAGGCGTCACAACAAACGGGATTGAGGGTTATTGGGCTTTATTGCAACGTGGTATTGCAGGGACACATATTCATGTGTCGAAAAAGCACATAGAAAAACACACCAAGGAATTTGAATACCGTTTTAATTCTCGGAAGAATCCTGACGCGATGTTCCCGGAACTTTTGGCGACTTTTCCGAAGTCATAGATTTCAAGGCATCATTAAGCCGTTTATCATCACCCGGAACGTCTTCTGAATGTTCCTTGATAAACTGATTTATCTTGCCTTGTTTCTGCGCATCTTTAAGTGTTGTTATCATGCGACCTTTGCGTACAAATTAGGATTATCCATCACTTTTTTGTTAAGGTGGTACAATTCATATCCTTCCGCATGACCATCGACTAAATCTTTTACGTGATCAATTTGAAACACCATCAACATTCTGTGCAGGGTCAGTGCAAGAGTACAAATAATAGCTATCGGCGTTGATCTATATATATGGCTCATGGACCAGAAATAACCTACGCGCATAAGGCTTTTATTTGTAATTCTCTCGTCTCGCTTAATAGGGGCAACTATTGATAGTATCCTTCTTGGTAAACCCGCTACCAATAGAACCATAAATAGTGCACCTATTCCTTTGCTGTCGTAATTATCAGCAAAGAACTTGTAAAATTTTTTCTCTGATTGATTAAGGTCTTGTCCCTTACAAGAATTTAAAGCCTCCTGATATTTCTCATCACAGGCTTCCTCTGCATGAGAAAAATAAAGGTCAAGGTGCCCGTAAACAACTAAGGCAACTATAATGAGGAAAGTAAATTCAGCACTCATGTTCTCCTCCTACCTTCTATCATCAGTTAATAATATTAACAGAATCTTAGGATTTTTCAACTTTAGCACTATTTTTCACTCTTTTCTTACGTGTTGCTACTCGTTTCCTTTTTGCCGGAAGTAAATATTCTTTAACCATCATAATTGCCACTATTACTACTGCCGCAACCCTTAGAATTATGTGCTCTATATTGCCGACAAGAAAAGACAGTCCATATAAAAAACCAGCGGCAAAAATAGCCCATTTTAGCTTAGGATTACCTATGTAACGAAGGCACATAACTATAAATACAAAAACGATGGCGGCTGTAATATGGTTCCCGTCAAATTTAACAAAAATAGCACCCATTTCCTGAGCTATAGCTGACCCAAATCCGCCTTTTTCTGGCATTTTAATTCCCCACATTAATAATCAGGCAGATTGAATAATAATTTAACAATAGAGTCAACACCGTATCTCTAGGGGATATACGCCCAAAGATTTTATCACGGGGATGACGGGAGGAGGATTTTTTCTCTACCGGGAGGCGGTTTTTCCACCCTGTAGCACGGTCACAATGCGGTCACGGGCATCCATGGCGATATCCATCGCCTCGGGCAAGGCCTCGTGCGCCACAGTCGTGAAGGTCTTTCCGTCCAGACTGTAAAAGGCCAGTGCCGCAGAAGCTCCGGCCCCTTCGCTGTCCACACAGGCGATTTCATAGGCAGAAATGCGTTTTCCACCCTGAATATCCTCAAGCGCGGGCACGGAGGCAAACTGGCCCGTGCAGCGGGATTTTGTATTATCGAGATATTCCCGCACGAAACGGTCAAACTGCGCCGGTGATTCCATGGCCCGCTGCTCCGCAGTGCCAAACAGGCCTTGCGTTTCCCAGCGATAGGCGACGCGGTCGGCTGCACTGGCGCCGTCCAGCTTCCGGACCCCGTCCTTCACGGACACACCGGACTGACGCAACAATGTCTCGACATCCGCCGCACCGATCAGGCGTGTGTTGCTGGCCGCCATGGCCGCGACAGCCGGAACGGCAACCCTGTCCGCCGGAGAAATCACCGGGTTCTCCCGCAGGGGGGGCGCAGCAACGCCGCTGACTTCCACATCGACATGCGAAACCGTAGTGTCGGCCCGTGCAACAGACCGTGCCGAATGCGTACCGGCAGCAGGCTGAACCCGGGAAAGCTGCAATGCCATGGCAGCCTTTTCAGACTGGATATTGGCGATTTGCGCATTCAGACTTGATACTTCCTGCCGCAGGGCGTCAACCATGGCGCTCTGCTCGCTGGTGGCGGATTGTTTTCCGGACGCGGCCAGCTTTTCTTCCAGGCTACGCATTTGTGTCTCGTAAGACGCATTACGCTGCGACAGATCGGCAATACGCGATTCCAGCTCCCTTATTCTGGCTTCCTGCGCCTCGGTCTTTTGCCGCCCGGCACCGGCGTTTTCCAGTTCCTGCTTCGCCTGCGCCAGTTGTTCTTCCAGAGTCGTCAGGCGGGAAATCTGCTCTTTCTCCGCGATTTTCGGATCGAACAGCATGTATTCCAGATTTTTCTTTTCAACCGCGCATTTGGCGCGTTCCTGCTCAACGGCGGAGCCGAGACGGCGAATTTCGCGTTCGGCTTCGTTGAAGCGCGAGGTTGCCTGTTCAAGATTCCAGTTGCTGGATGCGATGCTAACGCGCCCATCGCCCTCCGCCTTCCTGATTGAGGCGATTTCAGCAGACAGGAGATCCCGCTCTGCCTTTGCCGCCTGAAACTGCGCCTGCGTTTCCTTCAGTTGCCGAAGGGTCGCAAGGTTGTCCGCGCCAGCATCCTCTTTCTGTGCAACCGTCATTTTCAATGACTTGTTGTCGGATTCCAGCCGCGCAATCTGTTCCTTCAGGTCAGCGATTTGTTTTGCGGATTTTTCATCCATTCCGGAAGGTTTTTGCTGCGCATTTTTTTCTTCCAGCATGGCCACACGCCGGGCCTGTTCGTCCAACGTTGCTTTCAGTCTGGCATTTTCCTCTTTCAAGGCAGAAACATCCTTCAGCGCCGCCGCACCTGTATCTTTTATCTCCTTGGGCGTTGCTTTGGGCGGTTCACATACGACCAGCGCAGCCGCCGCGGATTCCTTGGCTGCGTTATTCTGCGTTCCCGATTTCAGCGCGGCATTTTCAGCTTCCAGCAATTTGAGTTTTTCCGTCAATTCGGCGGTAACGCTTGTATTTTCACCGGTCTTTTGGAAACGGTTTTCAAATTCACGGCGCTCGCGCTCCAGCGCGGTGCGCAGACGCATATTTTCTTCCGCAAGCTTTTGCCGTTCGACATCGGAATCCGGGCCGGTCGCAACCGCAGCCGGTTTTTCAGCTTTTTGTGCCTCAACCGCCGGGGCGGGCATGGCTGCCATTTTCGGGGAGTCACCGGCAGCAGGTTCGACGCTCTGCCCGATGCAGGCGGAAAGATCCTGCGCTCCGGTCACCATATCTGGCAACGCATAGGCCATCGTTTTACCAGCAATGCTGACGCGCAGTTCACCGCTTTTTTCGAGCGCCTGATGGAACTTTCCATCTTCGCCCATACGCACGATGACGCTGCGTTCCGACACGGGGGTGGCTTTGAAATTACGGCTTTCGGAACCGGCGGACAGCGCAACACTCACCTCTCCGCCTGACTTAAATCCGGCATCGGGCGTATCGATCGCCAAAGACCCTTCCTGACGCGGGTTGCGCGCAAAAGTCAGGACAGAGCCATTGGTAAAACGCCGCGTCAGCGCACAATACGGAATTGCGCCGGGCTGTCTGGCATCCACCTTTGAAACCGTCCATGTCCCCTGCGGACGCAACACATCCGCGGCCCGGACCGGGCCGGAATGCATCGTCAGTGCGGCGACAAGAATACCGCCAAACAAGGCCGTGGAAAGAAGCAGCGAACGTGTACGCATGATTTACACTCCAAGATGTTTCTGGTGCGCGGAAATTAAAGTCCGCCCCGTTCATTTTCAAATCCCGCGACAGCATACAAGGCACGCTTCATTCTGAAAAGTGATTTATCGCCCTTCGGACAATTCAACCACAAGAACCAGCTTGCTGGTCCCCGGTTCACGGTAGATCCGCCCGACGGGGCGCGTGCGCATTTCAGAAAACTGTTCGAGCAGGCTTTGTGCAGCCGCTTCGAAGGTGGATTGCTGGCTCAGGGAACGCTGCACTGCAAAATCCTTCGGCGACAGCCAGATCAGCTCCGTTCCGCTCCCCTGCGCCCAGAGGGTCAGAACCTCGCGTAGATTGGCCCCCTTCAGGGCGCGCCAGCGCATTTCACGGCGGATATAGGTTTCCTGCCCCGGTTGCTTAGCCATAATATCGGAAGATTCCCGCTGGCGGGCCTGCCCGGTTTCTGTCCATCCGGTTGCCAGTTCCTGCCCCTGCGGCGCGGCAGATTTTGGTTTTTGCGGGCTGTTTTGCACCAGTTCCTGAGCGATGCGTTCCGCCTCCTGCGCCTTTGCCAGCAGATCAGGCACCGCCGCCGGGGTCGTGGCGGGGCTGGCCGCATTTTGCGGCTCCATCGGCAGGGCGTCGCCCGGCAGGGGAGTCAATTGCGCATCGGGGACGATCAGCGGATTTTGCCGCGTTTGATGGGCCGGTGCCGCCTGCGCGGGCAGATTGGGCGCAACCGGCGGGCCAAGCCGCGACGGCCCCTGAACGGTTGGATTGTAACAGGTTTCCATCCGCTTGAATCCGTCATCCAGACCGATCAGGGCAAAACGCACCGTGGAGCCGCTGGGCAGTTTCAGCGCCATTTCGTCGCCGTCCTGCAACGCCTTGTAAAGCCCGTCCACCTTTTGCAGATTGAAAATCAGCGTGCCTTCATCAAACGCCGCCCCGCCGACCACCTGAAAAAATGCGCCGGGAACGGAGACTTCGATATCGTATCGCTGCTTCGGCACGAAGGCTTTTTGCTTGAAATCAATTGCCAGCGCCATCAGCGCGTTGTTCCCGCCGGAAAAACGGATGACAAAGCCGTTATTGTACTGATTTGCAACCACGCAGGGAATTTTGGCTGCAATATTTCCAATACTGGCCGCGATGCTGGCGGGGCCGACCAGCCACGCGCTCGTGGGGATCAGGACATTGGCGGCCCCTTCATCCTGTGCTATGGCGGGCGGGGAAACCGCCAGACATGTTATCGCGCAGAATGCAAAAAAAATTCTTCTTATCATCGCCCCTGCCCCTTTTCCGTTATGCCGCATTATCCGCCTCATCAAGTCCCAGTCCATGGGCCAGAGACGATTCCAAAAAGCGATCGAGATCGCCGTCCAGCACCCTGAACGCATCGGTATTTTCCGTTCCAGTGCGTAAATCCTTGACCATCTGGTAGGGTTGCAGGACATAGGACCGGATCTGGTGTCCCCAGCCGATATCCGATTTTTCGCCATGCGCCGCATTCACGGCCTCGGCCCGCTTTTCCAGTTCCATCTCGTAAATTCTGGCGCGCAACATGCTGTAGGCTGTAGCCCGGTTTTTGTGCTGCGACCGTTCCGCCTGACAGGCGACGACGATCCCCGTCGGGATGTGGGTCAGGCGGATGGCAGAGTCGGTCGTGTTGACATGCTGCCCGCCCGCGCCGCTGGAACGATAGGTATCGGTCTTGACGTCTTTTTCGTTGATTTCAACAGTGATGGTATCGTCGATTTCCGGCGATACCGACACCGAGGCAAAACTGGTATGGCGGCGGGCGTTGGAATCGAACGGCGATATCCGCACCAGACGATGCACCCCGTTTTCGGATTTCAACCAGCCATATGCCTTATCACCTTCGATGCGGATGGTGGCCGATTTGACTCCGGCCTCCTCGCCATCGCTGCGCGCCATGGGCGTCACCTTGTAATCATGCTGCTCCGCCCAGCGCACATACATCCGCAGCAGCATCGCCGCCCAGTCCTGCGCCTCCGTTCCGCCCGAACCGGCATGGACTTCGAGAAAGGCATTATTAGAGTCAACTTCACCGGAAAGCAGGCTGGAGATCTGCAATTTTTGCGCTTCCGTACGCAACGCCTCCAGAGATTGCTCCGCTTCCCGGACGATATCCAGATCGCCTTCGGCCTCGCCCATCTCAATCAGGCCGACGGCATCGCCGAGGCGATTGTCGATAGCGCGGATCGTCTGGATATTCTGGTCCAGAAGATTGCGTTCCTTCATGATGATCTGGGCTTTTTCCGGATCGGACCAGAGATTCTGGTCCTCGGTCAAACTGTTTAGTTCGGCAAGACGGCTGAGGGCCTGCTCCCAGTCAAAGATGCCTCCTCAGCAGCCCCAAAGACTGCTGGATATCTTCGACAACGGATTGAACCTCAGCCTTCATCTTGCTATCAGGCCGCCTGCTGGATTTCATCTTCCGCGACGGTCAGAAAATCCAGAACGGAGGCAATGTTTTCAAGATCGTCCACGACAAGGACATTCGCATGAACGGACGCATCCGTTCCCTGCCCGGCGAAGTCCAGCAATGCGACAGCATCGCCGAACAAAAAGACTTTCTTGTCCGACACCATGAAGCTGTTGACGAAACGTTTTGTGTGCGCGGTGGTTTTCAGCTTGTCCATGCTGCGCTGGCCGCCGGGAACGACGAGCATGTCAAAATCCGCGCCCAGCGCGGTCGCCAGTTGTTGATCCACCGGGAAATGATGGCCCCAGCCGGACCCCTCCCAGCCATTGACCAGCCCCTGATCGGGACTGACCAGTTTCAGGCTGGCCCCTTCGGACCCCAGCGCCTTTTGGGCCGCCGTAAAATCCTGTTGATTGAAACCGTTGGCGACGAGGATGGCAATTTTGATACCGTGCAGTGTTTTACTCATGTATGAATGATCCCTCAAGCAGGTGAAGATGTTGTTTTGTCTTGGTTTTTTTCGGGGCTGAGCGCCCCTTGTTTTTCAGATTGTGTGCAACATGATGTTTTCAAAAGAAATTGTCAAGAAAAACCCGCGAAAGGCGCGGGTTTCCTTGTGTATGGAGTATGTGCTGCCCGTCTTTAAACCAGAATATGCCCGCTGCTCACAAGAGCCGCTTCGTCGGTCAGGCCAGTAACGCCCGTCAGGCTCGCAATCTGCTCGAAACCATATGCTGAATCAAGACCATCACGATCCACGAACAGGGCAGAATTCCCCCCGCCTTCCGTTATCTGGATAAAATCGGTAATTGCCTCATTCAGCGGGTCATACCCGACGAGCAGACTGGAAACATCCAGTTTGTCATTGTCGGAAACCTTGAAATCCCGGATGACATCAACGTTGCTGAAGGAAGATGCAACATCAAACATGAAGGTATCTGCCCCCGTTCCACCCCAAAGATTGTCTGTCCCGGCGTCGCCATGAAGGGTATCCGTTCCTGAGCCGCCATGCAGCCAGTCATCTCCGGCATCACCATGCAACGTGTCATTTCCTGCATCCCCGGAAATATAATCATTGCCATTCGCCCCATTGATAACATCATTCCCGGCGCGTCCCCAGATTGTATCGTTGCGGGTTACGCCGCCCGCATCGCCGTTCAGCGTTTGCGCGGAAGATGTCCCGGTAATCCATGTGGCATAATTGTCGAACGTTGCCTTGAAACCATCCGCGAAAACCAGCCATTCAACTTGTTGGGTCGTAGATGTGTCGCGATGCCCCACCACCGTCAGATCGTCCGAAAACGTGTTGGTCAAATCAATGAGGACATTATAAGTGCCATTATTGACAAACGTGACCTGTTCCGGCATTGTCCCGGATGCAAAAGTAATCTGGTCTATACCGGAGATGTCCGTCAGAACATCATTGTTGGAACCAACACCGAAGAGATACTCATCATTTCCGGCCCCGCCCTGAACGACATCATCACTTGAACCACCATCCAGATAATCGTTTCCGTTCCCGCCGTAAAGCGCATCCACTCCGGATTCTCCGTAGAGGTGGTCATCTCCGTTATCCCCGTAAAGCGTGTCGCCTGACGATCCCCCGTAGATCGTGTCGTTGTCATCCCCGCCGTATAATAAATCAACATGAGCTCTGCCATAAATCAGATCATCACCTGCACCACCGTAAACGGTGTCATTCCCGTCGCCGGCGGTAAGGGTATCGTTGCCGCCCTCGCCATAAATGGTATCGTTTCCTGAAATCGCATCTTCTTCAAACACGGTATCGTTGCCGTCACCCGCATAGACAGTATCATTGCCGCTGCCGCCATGGATATAATCCACCCCGGTTCCGGTCCTGAGGATATCGACGCCAGAGCCGCCATAGACGGTATTGTTGCCATTGCCCGCATCAACATCGTCATCATCCGCCCCGGCATCGATTACATTGTTGCCATCGCCTGTATCGATGACATCCATGCCGGAACCACCGGTAATATTGTTATCATCGTAAAAATCCGTGATTGTATCATTGCCGCTACCGCCGGAAATCGTATCGTTCCCGGCCCCGCCATCGAGAATATCCGCGTCATCTTCTCCATAAATCTTGTCATTCCCGTCGCCGCCATAGACGGTATCGGCCCCGACACCGCCATATATTTTGTCGTTTCCAGAATCTCCGTATAACGTATCGTTTCCGTCATCGCCGTCGATATAATCATGATCGTCGCCGCCATAAACAATATCGTTGCCGTCACCGGACCTGAGGTCGTCATTGCCCGCATAACCGTACATGACATCGACTTTATTGCCGCCGACAGCGGTGCCAAACACCGTGTCTCCCGAAGGGGAGCCGTAATAAAGGATATTGTCGAGAGTCAATAAATTCAGCGTAGACAAATCCGCGAACTGAACGGTTTCAATCCTATGGCTGGACACATAAGGGTCAAAATGATCGTCGATAAAAATCGACCCCAGAGAACCAACCACAATATTCAGATCATCAAGTCCCGTTCTGTACAGCGTCAGGTCGGAAATCGTGATGCCTGAAGGCATAGCGATCATGTCCGCCGCCCCGCCGGTATCATCAATCGCGTCGTCGCCGCTGCTGAAGACGTACAAGTCAGAATCTGCCCCCCCGCGCAAAGTGTCCCCGCCAGCGCCGCCATCCAGCGTATCCATCCCGGAATCGCCGCTCAGCGTATCGTTGCCGTCCCCGCCATAGAGGATATCATTTCCGCTCCCGCCATAGAGCGTATCATCCCCTCCCGCGCCGCTCACGGTATCGTTCCCCCCAAGGGCGGATATCTGGTCGGCCCCCGACCCGCCAGTCAGGGTATTGGCATTATCATCCCCCTGCGTCACGAGCGGGTCGTCAATCGTATCAAGGAAATCAACAATATCCGCCCATTCCGCAAATCCGGGCGCAAAACTGTCCGCGACCGCATCGTCCAGCCACCCCAGTTCGGTCAGGTCCGTGACATCCCCCTTGCTGAAAGAAATATATTCGGCCACATTGATCCAGAAAGCGTCACGCGCACCGGAATCCAGCCCCAGCGCCGCATCCTTCAGCGCCGTTATCCCCGCAGCGGAAAGATCGAAATCCCCCGCGAACGTTCCCGTATAGGGGCTGTAAACCGGCGTCGTTTCAAACACCTCTCCCGCTGCGGTCTGGACAAACAGATGCGCCCTGAATGTATTGAACACATCCTGCCACAGAGATTCGAGCAAGCGCGACGCATCCGCCGCCGGGTTTGTGTGATACCCTTGCTGGATAAAATTTTCACCGAAGAGCTCTTCCAGAAATTCAAGATGCTTTGCATCCTCCAGATACACGCCCCGCGCGTTCGCGGCCAGCGACGGGTCCACCCCGGCCCAGCGATAGAGGATTTGCGTCATCATGGCATCCGCCGTGCCGTCAAAGAAATCCGTCATATCGGTCAGCAGGGCCAGATCCTTGACCCGGTCGAGAAGATTGCCTGTGCCGGTGTTATCGAGGCTCATGGCGATATGCAGATCGGGGAGGTCGCCATACCCGCGCAAGGTCGGCAAAAACGCAACCCTAACATCCGGTGTCCAGTCGCCGACGAAGGTGGAGTTGAACTGGTCTGTCACGAACCACGCATCGACCACGTCCGACTGCGCGGTGTTGCTCCAGGTGACGGTGCTTTCATGCGTGACGGGGTTGCCTTCGAGGCTGTAGCTGACCTCCGTTGCGCCGAGGGCGATGGAGACGATGCCCCATTCGCTCAAGGTCTGGATTTCGGTACTTTCGGAATAGCCGTTCTGGTTCGCATCGCGCCAGATCAGCAGCGATGAAAAGTCAGCGTCAGACGCATCGATCACGCCATCGCCGTTGGAATCGTAGCCGGACAAAATCGTGAAGCCGTCCGTCGTTGCCGTACCGAACAACTCCGCGTGGTTGTTAATCACCCCGTCCTCATTCAGGTCAATTGCCAGCAGCCCGTCATCCGCCGCCACCCAGCCCGTGGATTCCCCCAGACCGTCATTGTCGATGTCCCACACATGCGTCCCGTTCGCCAAAGACACCAGTTCCACCCCGTCGAAATCAAGATCGATCGCCAGCGGCGACAATATGCCCCAAGGCGTATCCCACCGCTCGGGCCAACCGCCACCCCCGCCAATCGGGAAAGGCGGCAGGGGAATGCGGGGAAATATCGGCCAGTCTAAATCCGGCGGAAACCACCCGTCTCCACCTCCGCCAAACGGATTATCAAAGCCCTGCCCGGTCAAATCCTCGATCAGGTTCAGAAGAGCGGAGATGGCCGCGCTGGCCACAAGATCAATCGCCATTTCCTGAAGAAACGTCTCGCCCATGTTGAACAATGCGCCGAGAAAATCCTTTCCAAAATTGATGGAATCCATCCACTCCTGACTGTCCATCCGCATCGCCTCAAACGGGGTGAACAGGCCCGCACGCGCCACATCAAGGGCATCCTCAATCACATCGACCATGTTGGTATTGTTCTGCCAGTCATCCCAGAGCGCGGCAGGGTCGTCGGACTCGTTCAGCATCTTGTTCGGGAACCAGTCGTTGGGGTCGAGGCTTGCGTTTATATAGGCATCATTATGCAATGTTTGAACATCATCCCATGCTGGGGTAGAATTACTATTGTCGCGATACGCCTGCAAATAAGCGCCTGCTAAATTTTTATTCAATGCTGTCCATGCTGCTGAACCATAACTCATGTCAACGTTATTGTCTTCCGCCGCACTTTCGGCAAAGCCATTCGCAAGACGCCCCTGCCATGTACCGTTGTTTGTCACCGCGCCACCCAGACGACCATAAGAATCGCCATAGCCATCAAGATCCGCATAAAAACCAGCAACATCATCGCTATCGATTCTGGATTGCAGTGAGTTTATTTGCGTCGGAGTGAGGGTAGTCATTTTTATTCTCCTGTTGGGGAAGGTTTGTTGCCGGAAAGAATTTCTAAACTACGCATAAAATCAATGGCGCGTTGTTGTTGCTGACGCCATTCAGGAAAGAAGGGCATTCTATTGTAACTTATCTGATAGATAAATCCTTCATTTATGAATTTGTGACTACAGCTTGGCACAACGACACCGGGTCCTGTACGACATTCAATTCTTGTAATTATCTGCCCATTTTCATTTCGTTCAAAATACAATTCAGCCCATAACTCCGGATCTTCTGGCAAGCCATGATACCAGAGATATTTCTCTAATCCTGCCTCTATCCCGATATACTCTTCTTTCGTAAGCCCGCGCCTTCTATTCGCAGTTTGCTCATCCAGAGGAGGTCTCATTGATGCAGGATGAAGAAGAATCCACCCCAACCGATGCTCATCCCTCCATATCCGGTCATACTCCGCCTTGCTCCCCAGCTCATAAGTCGACTGCATCTCCGGCCAGATCACCTCAAGCAGAATGCTGTCCTTCTTCTTACCTGGACCCACCCGCGTATCAAAATACATGATCGGGATTTCAAAGGTCCGGCCCGCGATTTCAATAGTGCGCGTCTGTTCCCGCAAAGGCTTTTTTAGATCAAGCTTCGTCGATTCAGGCGGGATCAGCCGCGGATGCAAAAACCGCTCGGGGAAAAAATAAATCGCGCCCATGCCGATACCGATGGAACCGACAATGGCAGCCAAAATACCAATCAGAAACCATTTGGAAAACCGGGATAAAATTTTCATGAACATGTCCGGAAAATCATGCGTAAAGAACGGATTAAACTGTACCACTCTAAATCTATTCGTCAACCACAAACTCACGCAACCCTGCGCACGGGACTCCACTCCCAACGGTTGTCATTTGCAACCCGAACATCCGGTGTCCATTCCCCGACGAAGGTGGAGTTGAACTGGTCTGTCACGAACCACGCATCGACCACATCCGACTGCGCGGTGCTGCTCCAGGTGACGGTGCTTTCATGCGTGACGGGGTTGCCTTCGAGGCTGTAGCTGACCTCCGTTGCGCCGAGGGCGATGGAGACGATGCCCCATTCGCTCAAGGTCTGGATTTCGGTACTTTCGGAATAGCCGTTCTGGTTCGCATCGCGCCAGATCAGCAGCGATGAAAAGTCAGCGTCAGACGCATCGATCACGCCATCGCCGTTGGAATCGTAGCCGGACAAAATCGTGAAGCCGTCCGTCGTTGCCGTACCGAACAACTCCGCGTGGTTGTTAATCACCCCGTCCTCATTCAGGTCAATTGCCAGCAGCCCGTCATCCGCCGCCACCCAGCCCGTGGATTCCCCCAGACCGTCATTGTCGATGTCCCACACATGCGTCCCGTTCGCCAGAGACACCAGTTCCACCCCGTCGAAATCAAGATCGATCGCCAACGGCGACAATACAAACCCTCATATCCATCGCCATCATAATGAGCAAAATCCACGGATGTTTCCCAATCAAGCTCTGGAAAAAGCCTGCGGGCTATTTCTTCAAATTTTTGCTCAAGTCTCGCGGCAAGCTCATTTTCCTGGCCCTCCACAATCCTTGCGGCTTCAATAACATTCTGGTCCACGCCCGCCATTAAGAACCCTTCTTATAGAAGCCTTCCCCTTGTTCTACATTCTACCTGAACAATATACAGCTTATGTTAAAGTGCAGTTAATTTTGAATACAAAAAGGGGCCAGCCGTCTCCGGCTAACCCCTTGTTTCTGAATGGCGCGAGCGACGGGACTTGAACCCGCGACCTCCTGCGTGACAGGCAGGCGCTCTAACCAGCTGAGCTACGCCCGCAATTCAGTGGCCGTATAAGTATATAAAGTC
Source organism: uncultured Micavibrio sp. (assembly GCA_964400125.1). GTDB lineage: Bacteria > Pseudomonadota > Alphaproteobacteria > Micavibrionales > Micavibrionaceae > Micavibrio. Next base: position 112,453 of record CAYNSR010000005.1, read on the forward strand.
CGGGTCCTTTTCAAGCCCTTTTCTGGCAATCCTCCCTCCGCCCCCCCGAAATCAGGCAAAAACCGTCCCCCGGCGGCTGTTTTCGTGCCGCAACAAGGCGTTACGCCGCCCGGCCTGCCGCGCGTGCCAAGATGCCGGACAGGACATGCGCCACAGCAGCCGTCCACAAAAATGTGCAGCTTTCGCTGACATTGACGTCATAACCGTGAACGACATGAATATCGGCATTTCCCGCCACGACATTATATTTCTCGAAAATTTTACCCTCGCTATGGAAGACGCCTTGCACCAGATTGCAGAATTTTCCAGCGATCCGCTCCGCCTCCCCGGTGAAGCCGTAACGCATCAACCCGGCGACGGCGATGTAATGATGCGGCGCCCAGCCATAGGGGTAATCCCACTGGCTGCCGCTGGCCTCCGTCGATACGCACAGACCAAAGGGCTGCTCAAGATGTTGCAAGCTGTAGGTGACCGTTGAGGTGATTTTCTCCCGGTCCGTATCCGCATCAAAAATTCCGGCCCACAGGGGATAGAAACTGGTGCCGAAAGGCTTGTCGTTTTTCGCCTCGCGCTCGAGATCGTAATCCTGAAACGTCCCGGTCTGCGCATCCCACAGGAACATGAACATGCGCCGCTTGCGTTCACTTGCCGCAAGCTGCCATGATTTTTTTTCATACGGCATGTCCAGCATCTGCGCGATGGTGCCAAGGTCATTTTCCATCCGGAACAACAAGGAATTCAGGCACACCGGGGCATGAAAAAGGCACCGCAACCCGCCATACCCCCAATGCCCCGTCGGATCGAACCCGGATGCCCTCATGGTGCGATCGGCCCGGTAATACAGCGGCGTCAGCGTTTTTTCGGCGGAGAAAAAATGTTCCTGCCCCGGGTTTTCCGTGAAATGGTGAATGGCATGATTGTAATGGCCGAATTCGCCGGATAAAACCTCCGGGGCCGGAAGGTCGAATTCATCCCAATAGCGCGACAACCCGGTCTCCCCGGCCAGCCGCTCGCCACTCGTCCAGTACCGATGATAAATACAAAGATCAGCATAGGCCCGCAGCAGCCAGTCATCCCTGTCCCGATACAACCCGTCTGGATCGACATCCGACCATGGCCTGTCGGCCACCGCCGCAATCAGGGCCATAATCATCACACTGGTCATCGGCGGATGCGAACGCCCGATATAATACATCCGGTTGGCGTTCAAAACCTTGCCATAGGCGCGTATCTGGTACAGATGATTGTCGATCTGCTCCCGCATCATGCGCGGATGTTCCTGCGCCCACGCGAAAACGGCAAAGGCCGTATCCCACCCGTACATTTCATTGAACCGCCCCCCCGGCACGAGATAAGGAAACGGGACATAGAGCAACCCCTGCGGCCCGCTGATCTGCGCAAGGCGGACAAAATCATCCGCATCCTTATAACATTCAATCCTGACATCGCCGGATTGACGCGCCATGGCGCTGTCGTAATCGGCCGCAGGGATGTAAAGAATCGATTCCTTGCCGGGGAATTTCGGGTCATGCGCACACCTGTAAATATCCCGGCGCAGCAAAAGATCCGGAGTTCTTTGAATCAGGTCATTCAACTCCGGCGTAAACACCATTTTTTGCCCTTATAAAACGCTGCTGAAAACGACTTCATCCCCGCTGAAAAAACGCGCTTCATACGGGTCCATGGCGACACCGTCCATGGAAACATCATTTTTTGACAAATTGAAGGCACACAGCACAGAATCGCCATCCCCGCTGCGCTCGAATATCAAAACATCATCGCGCCCCGAGTCGATAAAGCGCATCTCCCCCGTCACCATCGCCGGACGGGTTTTGCGCCAGCGCAGGAAATGGCGGGTAAAATTCAGCACCGAATTCTGGTCTTTTTCCTGACGCGCCACGCTCATTTCCCGGTGTGTTGCGGGGATGGGCAGCCAGGAATCCTTTGCCCCGGTGAATCCGCCCCCGGCCTTGTCCGTCCACGGCATCGGCGTCCGGCATCCATCCCTCCCCTTCCATCGGGGGTAGAGATATTTTCCCCACGGGTCGAGAATGCGCTCGAACGGGATGTCCGCCTCCGGCAGGCCCAGTTCATCCCCCTGATACAAAAAGGGCGTCCCCCGGATGGAGGTCAGCAACGCCACCAGCATTTTCGACAAACGCGGATCATGCCCGTATTCCGTGCCTGACCACCGGCTTGCCGCGCGGACCACATCATGGTTGGAAATCGCCCATGCCGGCCAGCTTTCCCCGGGCTGCGCCCGCTGCGCTTCGATCCTGTCGCGAAACATGCTGGCAGGCGGAACATTGCCCCTGTCCATCATCAGCGCAAAACTATAGGCCGTATGCAGCACCTCTGGCGAGGCCGTATATTCCGCCGCCAGCTGGACAGGGTCGTCATCGCCGATTTCCGCCAGCGCCATCGTGCCCGGATATGCATCCAGCATTTTACGAATCCGGCGCATGAAATCTATATTTTCCGGCTGCGACTTGTCGTAGCGGTGCCATTGCATCGCATAGACCTCGGGAAATTCAAGCTGGGTTGCAAACCCGCCGTCTCTGCGTGCCGGGTTGTCGCGCAGATATTTGTCATGGGTACAAAAATTCACCGCGTCGAAGCGAAAACCGTCAACCCCGAAATCCAGCCAGAAACGGCACTGGTCCAGCATCGCCTGAACAACGTCCGGGTTGTGGTAATTCAGGTCTGGCTGCTCTTTCAGAAAATTATGCATGTAATACTGTCCGCGAAAGACATGGAATTGCCATGCCGACCCGCCAAAAACCGACAACCAGTTATTCGGCGGCGTCCCGTCCGGTTTCGGATCGGCCCAGACATACCAGTCAGCTTTCGGGTTATCCCTGCCGGATGCGCTTTCCCTGAACCACGGATGCTCATCGGATGTATGGCTCATAATCATATCGACAATGACCCTGACCCCCAGACGATGCGCGGTATCCAGCAGACAGCGAAAATCGTCAAGCGTCCCAAAGACGGGGTCGACGGCGCAGTAATCTGAAACGTCGTAACCATAGTCCTTCATCGGTGATTTAAAAAATGGCGAAATCCAGATGCCGTCGACACCGAGCGAGGCGATATAATCCAGCTTCCCGGTAATCCCCTTCAGGTCGCCGATTCCGTCCTTGTTGCTGTCTTTGTAACTGCGCGGATAAATCTGGTAAAAAACACCACCGCGCCACCATTCCCCGTCTGCCACGATCCCGGCCCCCGTCAATTCATAAACGCGAGAATTCGCGCCTTGCATTCATCCCGGAATGCCCTCGCCCCGGATTCTGAAAGCGAGGCATGGCCAAGCCCAACCCGTTCAAGCACCGGGTTCAGATAATCCATCTCCGCCCTGCGGCTGCGGAAACTTGCGCGGTTGAACAACAGGCTGAGAATCCGGCAGCCACCATCGGGGTCGTAAACCGCATCGCTCTCCGGCAATGTACGCACCGGCACCCATTCTTTTTCAAACCTGCACTGTGCCGGGATAATTTTTTTTGAAGACTCCGTCAATAACGGCAACGCCATAAACGGAACGGCACGTTCCTTTAAATAGGTGCCCAGACTGTACTTTGTAGAGATATTCTTCCTCGCAAATACATCCCTGTAACCGTTGATATGCGCTGCACCACATATTTGCATCAGGATACGGGGCCTATGCTGGCGGGAAAGTGCTTCAATTTTCCCTGTCATATGGTGATTACGCACCTGCATACCTTGTTCTTCCGTCGATTTCATGCGCTTGACGACCCGGCCAAAGCATTCCCGCATGCTCTCCGCCGTGGAAGTATCCCGGATATCGATCCGCCCGTCATCCGTACAGGCATCCGTACAAAAAACGGGGATTTTGTTGCGATATAAAAAATGTTCGAGCGTTACCTTGCTGTGATCGCACCAAAAATATTTGATGAACCCGCTTCCTGCACACAGGGACATTTCCCCTTGATGATCCTCTTCCTTCAATTGCGCCAGATCGTCGGAGTCCTGATCCTGTGAAAATCGGTCGAATACCTGCTCCAGAAAGGCATGGTTAAGCTCTCTCGCGACCGCCAGAGATTCCCTGCTGCGTATACCGTCCATCATAAGGATTTGAAAAATAGGGTGCGCGACGACACTGTGTGTTTCCCCGACAAGGACAACCAATGGCTTGGTCCTATCACCGGTCCTGTCCATTTCCATGCGTCGGTCGAGAACGGCACGCACGGCCATGACGGATTGGCTCAAGATGGTGGCGGCGTCCAGATCCACATCGACGACCGGGACCGCAGGAGTTTTAAAAATTCTGTCTAGAAAATCCATGGAAAAACGTCAACGTCCCTGCTTGAGTCTGTTTCAAAATTCATAAATTGTATCGTCATTGCCTGAATTTTCTGCAAGGAAAATTCTAAGGCAATCCATAAGATACTGATATTCATGGATTCCCCTAGAATTTTTGCAAGCAAAAATTCGGGGAATGACGCCGGGGATGGCGTTTTGAAACAGACTCTTAGATTTTTCAGGGATCATAGCTTCCCCGAAGGGTCCCGGCAATTCCCTTCCGCTGGAATCGTCTACGAATGTCCACCCGCCCGGCCCCATATCCTGCAAAACGGGTATTCCTCGAATGCGGGCTTGACCGCCGGGTTGCAGATTGGCACATGAATTGCCTTCCCGCCGAGATAATGCACCCCGGCCGCCGCCACATCCGCCGCGACATGCGGATCGTCGATCCCCAGCACAAAGGTCTTGTGAATAAGATGTTTTTTGGCCTGGATGACGAATGCACTGACATCAACCCGCCTGTTTATATTGGACGGGGGCATGATAATGCCGACATTGTCAAACCCGGCAAGACGCATGGCTTCGAAGTCAACCGGGCAGGACAGGGGAACCTGACCGCACAAAACCCGCCCATATGTCTTTAGCGGCGAAACCACCTGAGTGAGACTTGGCCACGGCACAGCAGGCGGCAGATCAAGCACCATGAACAATAAATACTGCTTCATGCGCTCATCCACCCTCTGGCACAGGGCGCGATAACGGGCCTCCCCCTCGACGCCGAGAATGGTGTCGTAATGCACCGGGCAGATGATCCCGAATCCGGCAAGTTTTTCCGGGTTGTCTTTCATCCAGCCGATAATCCGCGCCAGTACCGCCAGATCCATATTGGCCCGCTCGGTCCGCCGCGCCCCGGCATAAAAGGCCCTGTGCCCGTCAATCGGCCTTTCCATTTCTGCCCCCTTTGCCAGACAAAGATGCGCAATCAGCCGCCCCTTACTCTGATCCCAGACCGGCAGATAATGGACATCCCGGAATGGAATTTCCTCCATCCTCACCCCCAGATCGAGCGACATGCTGCGGTTGAGGGTTTCGGTATAGGCCTCGACCTCGATGGCACGCGGTGTCGTCGCGGGCGGCACCGGGGCAGCGGCGGAAGACATGTTCGCAGGCTGCGGACATTCCGCGCCCCGGTCGAAGGCAATTTTGATCGACTGCGGAAACGGCTTGTCCCTGCCGACGTCGCGGGATTGAATCCGGGACATCTGGCTGGAAACAGCCATGTCGTCTATGCCCTCTTCCTCAAACAACCGCCGCTTGATTTCCTCGGCAATCAGCGCGGCTTTCAATTCCCCTTCCCTGACCGACGCTACCCCGAACAGCAGCATGTAACTATCCTCGCCAAAACGGATATACAGGTCACCCTGAACGATGTATTTTTTGATCGTGTCCTCGCAGATTTCATAAATGACCTGTTGCATGCCCGCCCAGCGCCTGCCCATGCGTTTTTTAACCTTGGCAAGGCCGATCAGTTGCAACCGCCCCGATGTCACCAGTTCACGGTTTTCAAACAGCTTGAAGCAAAGCATTTCCAGTTCTGCCTGCTTCTGGCGCGACAACGCACCGCCTGTCCCGATTTTTTTAACCCCCCGGGCCTTGTCCCGCCGCCTCCAGAACGGAAAACGCCGGATAAGGCGGTTCACTTTTTTAAGCAGGACTGCGTTTTGCATCTGGCGACCCGATACCATGAATTGATACGATATTGACTCAATCCTACATTGATTTTTTCAAATTTCCGCACGAAAAACGGTCGGGCATACCATGGCATGAAAAAGGCGCAGGGGTATCCCCCGCGCCTTCCATTGATGACAAAAGCGAATTTTTTAAGCCGCCAACTCCTGCGGCGTTTCCACATATTCGAGGTTGAGTGCCTCGGCCACGCTGCGATAGGTGATCTTGCCCTTGCAGACATTCAAGCCCCGGCGCAAATTCGGATCTTCCATCAGGGCCTTTTTCCAGCCCTTGTCCGCCAGCGCCAACGCATAGGGTAAAACCGCATGGTTCAGCGCGAGCGCCGATGACAACGGCACAGCGCCCGGCATGTTGGCAACGCAATAATGAACCACCCCGTCCACGATATAGGTGGGATCGCTATGCGTGGTTGCGCGGCTGGTCTCCAGACATCCGCCCTGATCGATGGCAATATCCACCACCACGGACCCGGGAATCATCGTCTTCAGCATCGGTTTGGTAATCAGCTTCGGTGCCGCCGCGCCGGGAATCAGCACCGCGCCGATCACCAGATCGCAAACCTGCACATATTGTTCGACGGAATCGACGCTCGAATAAATCACATTGGCCTGACCGCTGAAATAATCGTCCAGCCACCGCAGGCGATCATGATCGCGCTCCAGAATCGTGACATTCGCGCCCATGCCGACCGCGACACGCGCGGCATTAAACCCGGAAACCCCGCCGCCGATCACCAAAACATTGCCCGGACGAACCCCCGGCACGCCGCTGATTAACCGGCCAGCACCGCCCATATGTTTCATCATGTTGTGGGCCCCGACCAGAACCGACAACCGCCCGGCAATCTCCGACATCGGCGCCAGCAACGGCAGGCCGCGCCCGTCCCGCCCCGTCACGGTCTCATAGGCAATCGCGACGCAACCCGATTCCATCAACCCCTTCGCCTGTTCCGGGTCCGGTGCCAGATGCAGGTAGGTGAACAATGTCTGGTCCTCGCGCAACATCTTGCACTCGACGGGCTGCGGCTCCTTGACCTTGACGATCATGTCGGCTTCATCGAAAATTTCCTTGGCCGTGCCACGAATTTCCGCTCCGGCCTTTTTATAGTCATCGTCACCGAAATTGATCCCGGCCCCCGCCCCGCTTTCGACGATCACCTTGTGACCGCGCGCGACGAATTCCCGGACCGATGACGGCACCAGACCGACACGATGCTCCTGCGCCTTGATTTCCTTTGGCACGCCGATTTTCATGATCCCGATACTCCCTTGAAAAGGTTTGAAAAGCCGCGATATTCTTGCTTGAAACCGCCGGGCTTTCAATCTGCATCGCAACATTATTTTTTATGAAAACCGGAAAGACTCAGCTTCATCGCCCTGTCCATGGCCTTAATCTCCATCTCCCGCCGCGTTGCGGCCCCCCGGTTCGGGTGGTTTTCATGATGGACCAGCACAAACGGCCCGCGCCCGCGCGTATACTTCGCCCCCGCCCCGCTTTCATGCATGGCAATCCGCGCCGCCAGATCATTCGTGATTCCGGTATACAACGTCCCGTCAGCACATCTCAGAATATACACAACCCATCCCATAACAGGTCGAGCATACAGGACGGGATCAGAACCCAAAAGGCCCGTTGATCGTGTCGCTTAATCTTTCTGTTCAGCCTGCCGATGGTTGTATACAGTATCATAACGCTCAACTGGGGACCAACCAGCGGACATCGTTCTCCCTACCGAGGGCGAGTCGTCAATGTGTTTACGGAACCACAATGGCGTCTTAAAGGAATCGCACGAGTTCTTGTGAAAGATTTACTTGCAACCTGCACAAAGCGCGGCATCACCCAGTTCAGCCTTGGAACCACACCCGCCGCCTCACACCTATACCAAAGCCTCGGATTTACGTCCTACAGGGCTGAAATGGTAATCAAGGGCTAGAGGGCGACTTTCCCGCGGAGGCCGCAATGACGGTAATGTGTGGGCAGAAAAATTTTAATTGTGACAACTATAAATCTCTATTTTATCAAAGAATTAGCTCTAGTTTCCCTTCTTTTATAATTACGAATATATTTCTTGCTTTGTTTTCATAAATACACTATTCTCATTTGCATAATAAAATTATAAACAGCCCGTAAGGAGATCACTATGTTAGTCAAAGAATGGATAAAAGCTCTTGGCACAAACACTGTTACAGAACATGCTGAAGTCGATAGAGTTGTCAAACTCTTGGCAGAAGAGAACTTCGATTTGTTACGTGCCGAGAAAACAAAAGATGTATTTTTGATCCATATGGCTAGGCATGACACAAATGGCGCACAGGAAGATGCTATGGTCATATGCACTGACCTGTCTAATCCTCAAGAAGGTTATGTAATGCGCGATGGCGGTAAAGGTGATGTAACTCCTCCGCGAATACCTCTTTACTCTTACGGCAGACAATTCTCTTGATCAGTATTCCCAACCACCCAGTTTACGAATGAATTCAGATACATTTGCATGTAATAGTGAAGCATGTTGATATGGTTAAAAGAAAATCGTCTGAAAATCAGTTCGAGCCTTTGCGTATTGGCAGATATGTTTATGGGATTGGCGGGTGCTACTGGCTTGTATCACCCTAGACCGAATCTTGAGGGCGCCTTCTAGGCCACAGCATAAATAAACGCCATTCAACCAAAGAAATGATCATGGATTGCGAGGCCAGTTCGGACCTTCCTGCATCATGAGATGCTGGCGTATACACCGCCGCATATTTTCTGTTTCCCTGATAATAAAGCCACTATTCCGATTTTTCAACGCAATATCATTATCACTATAACCCAACAACCTGCCCAGCACCGCCGCATCGTTTATATAACCAGCGTTTTCAAAGTTTTTTCGAAGCTCTTCAGCCAATCGGTTCATATTGTCTTGCTGATCGATCTGCCCGTAAATGGTCAAAGGCTCTGTCTCATGAATTTTATGGTATCTGAAAGAAAACTCCCCTTGCTCCGTCAGGTCATTCAACAAAGAAACAAGTTTGTTTGACACACCATGCGTTACCAGATTTGAAAACAGAACGACGGTATCGACAATGCCGGATCTGACCCCCCGGATAAGGTCATCTTCGTTCCATGCGTTGTTTTTATATCTTTTCTGTTGCACCTCCGATAACGGTAACCCGAATATCGGGGATCGACAGGTCATTTCGTTAATTTGACTTACATCGACCTGCGTGGAATGGCGCTGATAAAGATGATAATTCCTTGTTACCGCAACATCTGCTTTAAGCAACGTGCCTTTTTTAACGGCATCTTCCAGTCGTTGCCGCTGATCGATTTCATTCCATTCAAGCCAACCAGTCGGTTTGGCGCCGCACAACAAAAGGTCTGGTGTTTTCCCATCATGCGGCATACTGATGCCGGGCCGGGCCACGATGGTAAATATAGTTTTCAATATTCGGTTCATAGGGCAGGAATATAGAAATTATCTTTTAAGAACGCAATCAAATTTACCCTGCATCCCTGATCTCCATGACTATAATTACTTTGACACACACCCCGGTCAAGCCGGAGATGACAAAATGGTGTATAGGTAATGTCAGGTTGATCTATATCGAATGAATGCCACTACATTTGCATGTAATAGTGAAGCATGTTGATATGGTTAAAAGAAAATCGTCTGAAAATCAGTTCGAGCCTTTGCGTATTGGCAGATATGTTTATGGGATTGGCAGGTGCTGCTGGCTTGTATCACCTTGGAACGAATCTTGGGGATGTTCTGCTGACAATTGCCGGGGGCTTGGGGTTGCTGGGCCACAGCGTAAATATAATATGGGGAAAGGGTGGCAGAGCAAAAGAAAACCGCGTGTTTTCTGCAGCCCTAAAAACATATGTACACCCTCTTCTAAAGCCTTTCTTTATCTGGCGTTACCCGTTGGATAGCAGTTTTGCAATATTTACGGTTGCTTCTCTTGCTTTCGCAATATCAGGAGCAATTTCTGACAACCCATCTCTCGTCGTCTTTGGCTGTATAACATTGGTTGCTTCTCTTCTGGGGTGGCTGTGGCCACAGAACAAGACGCTGTACGGATTTCGATCCGTTCAAATTTGTGCTTTGCTATATATGGTATCAGGCTTCGTATGCCTTATATCAGGAATCTGGGCACAGGAATTTTTTATAATACTCGCGGGATGCTGTTATGTTTCCGCAAACACAGTGCTTTATACTGTCCGGAAAGAAAATCAGTCACTGTACACTGTCAAAATAAATGACTGAAAAAAACCACATAAACACCCAGACCTGTTACAAAAATCAGCGTATTTGAAATTGCTGCAACTGCTGGCCGTTATTCATCGATGGTCCGGTCATATTGCTGTCCGGGTCCAGCATTTGCTGGCCTTTTATCAATTGGTCTTGCAAGGCCTTGTAGGCGTTATATTGATCCGGGTTCGTGTTCCTTAAAGACTCTGAAACTGAATTTATGGATTTAATGCCGGTCTGCAACTGTTCTTCGGAAAGAACATAGGGGCGCCCTCCTGTCCTGCCTAGAAATACAATCCCTGAACCATCCGGCGCAGGCCCTATTACCTTGTCCGATGTCCGCAACAATTGGGACTGAAGGACGAGCGGATAATCTTTTTGGCTGGCGCGCCTATTATATTCTTCGATAAGAGCTTGCGCGGAGGGTCTTCCAGGTGACAGTCTTTGCGGCGTCTGGGCAGGAGTGTTCAGAGATGGGTTATCCACAGACGGCGCATTCAGGGATGGCTTGTCCTTAATCAACGCTTCAATCTGCGATACCCGGTCGGTACGAAATTTGATATTTTGCTTCTCCGAATAGTCGCCGCTCATCTGGGACGCCTGAGCGGAGGTTGATATCGCTTCATCTTCCACCCGCACTATGTTTTTCAGGGCGGCGTCAACGACAGAGTATTTTTCATCAAGCCCCTCGCGACTGAGGGACATTCTGTAACTGTTCCCGTCCTGGTAGTCCGGTTTGGTTGCAATGGATCTCGACAAGCTCCGCCCCAGCAAGGGGGTCTCCTTGACGTCAGAAAGTTCCTGCAGGCTGCTGCCCTTATCGCTCACCCGGAGGGTAATATGGTATTTTTCAAGCATGCTCAGCTTTTTTTCAAAAAGCGGGTCCCGGGATGCCTGTGACATCATCAGATCAATCGCCTTGGCGTCATCAGCCGGATTAACTGCTGGTCTGCCCTCCTCTGGTTTATCCCAGTAGGGATCCTCCCTGAAGAGGTTTTTAATTCTGTCTGCGATACTTTTATCAGCCACCCTGCGACCCTCTGCAAAGATATTCACCTCAAGATACTCTCAATCCTCTAAAATCCCGTTAAATTTGCATATTGCATTTAATTCCATTGCAACCCGCCTATATCCCCTCGAGCGCACCGGGGAGGATGCATAAACCTGACAGCCTATCCCCTTATAAATGTGTATAAATCCAGACAAACCACGCAGAAAGATTGACAATTTTCCGATAATGTCCGATCTTCTCCCCATTCACAAAGATCGCTGAAACATCTGGAATAACGGGAAGCCCGAGCCCGGGGCTTGAATGTGCGCTATGAAAAATATGAAAAGTATCCTGATGGTCGTAGTCGGTGTTGTCCTCCTTGCCGGGGTGGGCTTTTTCACCATCACAAACAACAACAATAACACGCCCCCGGCCCGCCCGGTTTCGGCGGAAACTCCTGCGCAACAGGCAAGCGAAGCGCCGCCCGCCGCCGCTGCCGACGGGCACTCCCTCGCCGCACTCAGCTACGATAATGCAAGCCTGCCTGCGGAACCGCTGGGCGAGCGGACTTTGGGTGACCCGTCTGCGCCAGTCCGGATCGAGGAGTTTTCTTCCCTGACCTGCCCGCATTGTTCTCATTTCCACCGCGATACTTTTCCGGCGCTGAAGGAAAAATATATCGACAGCGGCAAGGTGTTTTTTGTCTTTACCGACTTCCCCCTCAACGGCCCGGCACTGGATTCCGCGATGGTTGCGCGCTGCATGCCGCCGGAGCGTTACTTTACCTTTATCGGGTTCCTGTATGAAAATCAGGAGTCCTGGGCTTTTGCGGCGGATTACAAAGCGATCCTGCGTCAAAACGCCAAGCTGGCCGGGATGAGCGATGAGGCTTTCGATTCCTGCCTGTCAGATACGGCGTTGAAAGAAGGTCTCGTCGCGCGGATGCAGGAAAAGGCTGAAAAGCACCAGATCAAATCGACGCCGAGCTTCCTGATTAACGACCAGCATGTCACCACCGGGGCCCTGCCAATTGCGGCCTTTGATGAAATCATTGCCAAGGCCGAAGCCGAAAGCGCGGCAGGGAAGGAAGAGTAGCTTTATAATGGTTCAGTTCACCAAACTTCGTCTGACCGGGTTCAAGTCTTTCGTCGACCGGACCGAAATGGAAATTTCACCGGGGCTGACCGGTGTCGTCGGCCCGAACGGTTGCGGCAAATCCAACCTTGTCGAAGCCCTGAAATGGTCGATGGGTGAAACATCCGCCAAACGCATGCGCGGCGGCACGGGCAGCATGGATGATGTCATTTTCAACGGCACATCCGCCCGCCCGCAACGTTCCTACGCCGAAGTCACCCTTGTTCTGGACAACGGCGACAAATCCGCCCCGGATGCCTATCCGGATCAGGAAATCGAAGTCACCCGCCGGATCGAACGCGAACACGGTTCCGCCTACAAGATCAACGGCAAATCCCTCCGCGCCCGGGATATCCAGCTTTTCTATGCCGATATCAAATGCGGCGCCGGTTCGCCGTTCCTGATTTCGCAGGGCAAGGTGACGACCCTGATTACCGCCAAACCGCAAGACCGCCGCATGCTTCTGGAAGAAGCCGCCGGGATCACGGGCCTTCACGCCCGCCGCCACGAGGCCGAATTGCGCCTGCGGGCCACCGAAAACAACATCGCCCGCCTCGAAGATATTCTCGGCGGCATGGAATCGCGCCTCAATACCTTGCGTAAACAATCGCGTCAGGCGGCCAAATACCGCAATCTGGCGGCCCAGATCAAACAACTCGAAGTCCTGATTTCCGCGCTGGACTACCGCGCAGCGGCAGAACAGGTCATTGAAATAGAGCGGAGCTTCGCCCGCTACGAAAGCGAAGTCGCCACAAAATTGCTGGCCGTCAGCAATCTGGCGCGGACGCATGAAACACAATCCGGCGGCATTCCCGAATTGCGGCAGGAAGACGCCGAAGTCGGCGCGCGCCTGCAAAACCAGAAAATCGCGCTGCAACGTCTGGAAGATGAGGAACAGCGCCTGACTACGGCAATCGAAGACATCAGCGAACAACTCGGGCAGGCCCGTGCCGACCATGGCCATGAAACCCGCACGCTGGCCGAAAACACCGCTGTGATCGAAAAACTGGACGCAGAGGAACAGACCCTTGTCGTCGATCAGGAACAAAGCAGCAGCGTCCTGCGCGAACGCGAAGACGCCGAACAGGCCGCCCGCAAATCCGTGGCCGCACTGGAATCGGAACTTTCCGAACTGACCGAACAATTTGCCGATATCCGCGCCCGCAAGCAAAGCCTCGAACAACAGGTCAATGCCGACCGCAGCCGTCTGGCCGCCGTCACCGAGCGCCTGACCCGCGTCGAGCAATCCCTGGCGGAAAAACAGGAAGCCCACCGCGCCGAAGACCGCGCCACGCCGCTCCGCGCAGCGATTGAAACGATGGAACAACAGGCAGAAACCCTGCGCGCCGATTTGCAAGGCACAGATTCCAGCCTGACCACCGCCCGCAGCGAACTGGACGGCGCGCGCGAAACCATGCAATCGGCCCAGCGCGACCGCAGCAAACTGCAAGGCGAAGTCGATACCTTGCAAAGCATCGTCGATGCCTATGCGCAAGGCGATTTCCGCCCGGTTCTGGATGACATTCAGGCCGATGAAGGATTTGAAACGGCCTTGTCCAAGGCCCTCGGCGATACGTTGATGGCCTCGATCGAGGAAGACGCCCCCGTCACATGGGCAAAACGCACCCTTGCCGACCTGCCGACCCTGCCCGCCGGGGTATCCGCGCTGGAGCCGCATATCAAGGCCCCGGAACAACTGAAGCTAGCCCTGTCGCAGATCGGCGTCGTGGACAGCGACGAACAGGGCCATGCCGCCAGCCAGTTGCTGAAGGCCGGTCAGGCGCTGGTATCACGCGACGGCGCGTACTGGCGTTGGGACGGGCTGTATATGAAGGCAACCTCCGCCGACCGCCATGCCATCCAGTTGAAACAGAAAAACAAGCTGGCCGAGCTGGCCGCCATGCTTCCGGGCGTGGTCGTCGCCGCAGAAAACGCGGAGATCGTAGTTGCGACGCTGAACGAACAGGTCGATATGCTGCAAACCAGACGTCGCGAAGTGCAGCAGGTTTTACAGACCACCGATAACGATATTCGGATCAAGCGCAATGAACTGAACCGCGCCATCGAAGATCAATCCGCCCTGCAGGCGGAGATCGCCAAGCTTGAAGAGGCCCTGTCCCTCGCCCGCACCGATGCCGAAACACTGGGGCAGCGAATTGACACCAGCGCCCGCGAACTCGACGGATTCGACGAAGCCGCCATCGCGCAACAGCAACAAGACATCGAATCCATGCGCGTCCGCCTGACGGAAAACCGCGAAGCGCATCACGAATCCATCCGCGCCTTGCAAACCGTGCGGCAGGAACATTCCACCCGCGCCGCCCGCCTTCAGGCCATCGGCGACGAACGTGTCAGCCTGCAAAACCGTTGCGTCCGGGCGCGTGAGCGTATTTCCGAGCTGGAAGAACGCATCGCCACGCTTCAGGAAAAGCTTGAAGGCCTACAAAAACGCCCCGGTGAAATCCGCGAGGCTAAGGAAGGCGTTCTGAACCGTATCCGTGAGATTGAATCCGAAAAGGCAATCGTCAGCGACAGGCTTGCCGCCGCTGAGGCCGACTTGCATGAAACCAACAAGGCCCTGAAGGCGGCCGAGAGTGAATTGTCGGAAACCCGCGAACACCGCGCCGCCGCACAGGCCACCGTCGCCGCCAAGCAGCAATATATCGAAGTCCTGCGCCAGCAGATCCGCGACCAGTTCGACATGACCCCGGAAGAGCTAATGGCCAACGCCGCCGTCGATCTCGAAACCGCGCGCCCGCTGGATGAATTGCGCACCGAGCGCGAACAAGCCGTGCGCGCCCGCGACGCCATCGGCCCGGTCAACTTGCAGGCCGATATCGAAGCCGACGAACTGGAAAAGGAACTCGCTGGCATTATCGCCGAGAAAAACGATCTCGGCCAGGCGATTGACGAATTGCGTCAGGCGATCCACAAACTGAACCGCGAGGCCCGCGAACGCCTGAATACCGCGTTCGATCTGGTTAATGCCCATTTTCAGGATATGTTCCGCCGTCTGTTCAATGGCGGTCAGGCGCACCTGAAACTGATCGATTCCGACGATCCTTTGGAAGCCGGTCTTGAAATCTTCGCCCAGCCCCCGGGCAAGGCGCTGCAATCCCTCTCCCTCCTTTCCGGCGGCGAGCAGACGATGACGGCACTGGCCCTGATTTTTGCGATGTTCCTGACCAATCCCGCGCCGATCTGCGTGATGGACGAGGTTGACGCCCCACTAGACGATGCCAACGTAGACCGGGTCTGCGACTTGCTGCGTGAATTTGCCGACAAGGGCGATACCCGCTTCGTCATCATCACCCACCACCGCCTGACCATGGCCCGCATGGACCGCCTCTATGGCGTCACCATGGCGGAACGTGGCGTCTCGCAACTCGTATCGGTTGACTTAAACAAGCAACTCGATTTTCTGGATGAGATTGCAGCGTAACGCAGAACAACACCTGCGCTCCAACCCAACGGATCATCATCCCGAGCGTAGCCGAGGGATGACACGGTATTGGAGTTTCGTTTTTTTCCTTGATTCAGACGTTCTATTTTCTGAAATCAACAGGCCTGCCCCTAATTCAAATCGTAAGGATGCATCGGATCTTCCGGATCAAGGCGGGGGGTTTGGGGGCGCTTGATTTCTTCGTCGGTACGCAATTGTGCCGCAGATTTCTCACACGCATTGCCAAAGGACAGCCCCATGGGGACCGTTTTTTTCACTTTTTCATCTGTCACCGCGCTCATTTGTTTCTCCTTATGGTTTTTATCTGGTCTCTTTGTACCAGAAATCCGCCGGACTGCGCAAATTTGGGGGCAAAACAGGGGCAACGGGCCTGTATGGGCTGCAACTGGCTTGAGTTTTACAAATCATGCGCCTTTTTCACCAGATCAATGCGCTTATTGATTGGCGGGTGAGTAATAATATCTGGAAAAATTGCGTCCGCTGGTTTTGATACGATTCCCCAGATTTTTTTTAAGAGCGACGGCTTGTTTTCCCGATCCAGATATTCAAGAGTTGAGATCATTTTTTCTGGTCCGGCTATTTCTGCCCCGTATAGATCAGCAATGTGTTCTGTGTTGCAGAAATGGGCATTTGCCATGTGACGCAGGCCGGAAGCCAGCGCAAAGCTGCCAATGGCAGCGATGCTGAGGACATTTTCGCCCGGGAGAGCGCTCATAAGAGTGAAAAGCGGCTGACGAATTGCTTCGAGCGCTGGCATATTGGCCATAGCCGTCTCAAAATCCTGTAATGAAAGCGTTTTTGCCAAGTGACTGCCGAGGCCAAAACCACCGGCCAGAAGAGCATAAATGGACGAGGAGCTTAGAGCAATTTCTTTAAAGCGATGGCTTGTGCTGGTCATTGTGTGGCCCAGTTCGTGGCCGATAACACCTGCGGCGATACTCTCTCCGTTTTCTAGGTTCAATAATGGATTCCCATCAAAAAGGATGGACGATCCATACTCACGCTCCGTTGCAATGAAGCAGTTTTTCAGGTTTTCGTTTTTGCTTTCGTTTTTAATGTAGATGCTTCTGATGGGTATGTTTTGTGCAGCAGCCATGCGCAAGGCCATTTCTGCCAAGGCGGGATCTGCGGGCATAACCGACGGGCTATTTTCCGAACGGGTAAAAATTTTGCCTATTTTATTGACAATACGATCAAGAATCTCAAAAGGCTTCATGATGGCATACTCAAGAGGCTTCATGACGACATAGACGGGCAAAGTCGGCAGGCTTATGACAGCCAAACCGATGCCCAGCCATTTCTTTTTTCTTTCGAGTTGTTCAATTTCCTCGTTCATGCATTTCCATCACTTACACTTCGCTGAACATAACGAATTATAAAGATAATTTATTATGAAATCTATAATGGAAACGTGATGCGTAATATGCCCCGGCCTTTTTTCCAATCTTGTCGCTATTGTCAACCTTCCCGTAAACCTGATAAATAAGTATCCCTACAGGAAAGAAAATGCCGGAAAACGAACATGAGCGCCTGAAACGCCTTTCCGACCAGATCGGCGAGATCCGCGCCGGGGAAGCCGCCGCAACGGCAAAAACCGCCGAGGCCGACAAAAACGTCACCAATATGAGCCTCGGTGCCCGTGCCGGGGCGGAATTGATCTCCTTTACCGTCGCCGGGGGCTTGATCGGCTGGGCGCTGGACAGCCAGTTTGAAACCAAACCGCTTTTTCTCGTGGTTTTCCTGCTGGCGGGCGTCTGCACCGGATTTTACGAAGTCTACCGGATTACCAATAACATGGGTCGCGCCGTCGGGTATGCCGATGCTAAAAAGCGGGATAAGGAATAGAACATCTTCCTGCTTCATCACCCACTCTGTTTTCAGCATCCCAGCGCAAGCCGGGAGATGGATTCACGTTTCAAGTGCAACACCTGTTGTAATTGTTAAAGAATACCTCGGCGGGGGTTTTGAAGCCAAGGCATTTTCGGGGGGTCATATTATACCAACGGTCATAATTTTTGACTCAGGAGGGATTCCCAAGCTGGCTTTGATGTGACTCACTTGTGTGAACACGCATGGGGGGCATGGCCGGGATTGCGATTACCAGAACAATGGATATGAAAGATCTGCGACGGATGGCGCGGGCGGAGAAGAGCAGTCGGGTGGCGGCACGGATGTTTGCGATTGCAAATGTGCTGAGCGGGATGAGCCGTGAGACGTCGGCGCGGCTGGCGGGGATGGATCGTCAGACATTGCGGGACTGGGTGCACCGGTTCAACGCAGGGGGCATACGGGCCGTCCACGCGCCCTTGACGAGGACGCCCGGAAGAAACTGTATGCGCTGGTTTCGAGCGGTCATGATCCCCTGACGGACGGCCTTGTCCGCTGGCGGCGCATTGATCTGAAGCTATGGCTGGAGAAGGAATATGGAGTGTCATACGACGAGACCAGCATCGGCAGGATATTGCGTGAGATCGGATTGAGCCGCCTGTCCGTCCGCCCGGAGCATCCTGAATCCGATCCGGCTTTAATGGAGGATTTTTAAAAAACTTTACCGCAAAAGTTGCAGAAGTCCTTCCCGAAAGCGCCAAAGGCAAGTTTATCGAACTCTGGTTCCAGGACGAAGCGCGCGTTGGCCAGAAAGGCACGCTGACATACATCTGGGCACCCAAAGGCTCAAGGCCGCGCATGAAGCGTGACAAGAGATACGAATGTGCCTATAGATTATCGGCGCAGGGTTTTATCCTTCGTGGCAGAAGGGGGGAGCAAGCGCGAGGCTGCTCGTCTTTTCAATATTTCTCCGAACACGATTTATAAATGGTTGAAGCTGGGTGATGATTTATCACCGCGCCCGGCCAGGACGCGCAAGCGCAAGATCGACAAGGATGCGCTGGCGCGGCATGTGCGCGAGAACCCCGACGCATTGCTCCGCGAGAGGGCCGAACATTTTGGTGTTCATACGAATGCAATATGGGTCGCGATGCGAAGCTTGGGGTTCGTAAAAAAAACAGCGTAGATTTTCAGAGAGATGTTATATGAAAAGGATGGCGTTTTTGCGTCGCCTTCGTGAGCTCATCGCAATTTACGGTTCGCAAAACGTTGTTTACTTTGATGAAAGCGACTTTAAAAGGCAAAGCTATCGCATACACGGCTGGGCTTTGCGCGGTGAAAAAATCTACGGCAACGTATCAGGAAACAATCGCAAGCACACGAACCTCCTTATGGCGTGGCGGCGGAACAAATGGTTTGCGCCGGAAACGTTCGAGGGCACATGCGATGCAAAACGGGTGAACGAATGGCTGGAGAAAAAGCTGATCCTGCACCTTCAGGCCCCCAGCATCGTCGTCATGGACAACGCGCCGTTCCACAAGAAAAAAGAGATTGCAGCCATTCTTGAAAAAATGGCCATGTCATGCTGCCCTTGCCGCCTTATTCCCCCGATTTTAACCCTATTGAAAACAGCTTCGGTGCGCTCAAACGAAAAAGGGAGTTTGCCCCACCGGGAACCCCTATCCTCGACCTTATAAAAACGTCCGATTGTTATTTGGCATGACTATAGATTCCGGCTTGCGCCGGAAAGAATGTCTCCGCACCCCCGCGCAAGTGTTGCACCCGCCCCTGCGCCCGCGCCACCATCGTGTGAAAGTCGCCATGCCCGGCGCGCATATGCCCTTCTTCCGTTGAAGCGGCACGGTAATACAACATCAGAAACACCCGTATCGCCGCCGTCAATGTCGTGCGTGAATTCTTGTGTGTCTGGATCAGCGAACACAGATCATGAATCCGGCATCGTTCCCGCCGCGCAATATCGCGCAGCGCCGCCCACATCTCCGGCTCCAGCCGAACCGATGTGCGGTGTCCCTGCACGGTGATATTACGGCTGACCAGCGTGCTGACCTGACGGCGGGAGGGCTCCTCTGCGGAGGCGGTACAAACGGGCGATACCCCTGACATAGGCGGTCCTTTCATCCTGTAGTTGTAATTGTGTGGCCGGGAGAACACCGGCGCAACCAATTTTATACAGAAAAAAAGAAAACTCAACCCTAGGGCGATATTTCATGCGGGCGTATTCATAACCCGCGGGAACTATTCCTCTAACACATTGATAGACAAGGCATGAATCCCGTTTTTCATTTCCTCTTCAAGGATACCGTAGATTACCCTCTGCGCCGCTATTCTGGTCATTCCATGCAGTTTTGTGGATGCAACCCTGACGCGAAAATGCGACTCGCCCGTGCCGTTATCCCCGGCATGGCCCCGGTGCAGGTGGCTTTCATTGATAACCTCCAGATATCCGGGGTCCAGAGATTCCGTCAGCTTTCGCTCTATTTTATCTTCCATACGCATCACTTTCATATGTCAGAATATTGAGGATTTGTCCATAACAGGGCATAATGAAAAGACGATGCCAAAAATCGTTCTAAAACCGAAATCCCCGGAATTCGCCGACGCAGACCACAAACCTGCGGTGGAGCGTCATTGCGACATGCCGGGATGCGCTGGCGAAGCGCCGCACAAGGCCCCGAAACATCGCGGTCTGAACGATTATTACTGGTTTTGCTACGACCATGTTCTGGAATACAACAAGGCGTGGGATTTCTTTTCCGGCATGAACCAGAACGATATCGAAGACCATATCCGCAAGAGCTTCCTGTGGGACCGCCCGACCAGACGATTCGATACCGGTGACATGCACGAAACGCTTTACCGCAAGGCATGGCAGGAGCGAAACTTCACCGACGACGTCCCGCCCGGCGAACGCGGAAACGGGTTCCGGTTCTCCCCCGATGCGCCGATGCAGGCCACGCCAGAGGTACAGGCCATGGCGATCATGGGGCTTGAGCCGCCGCTGGATATCAAGGTCATCAAGGCCCGCTACAAGGAACTCGCCAAAAAATACCACCCCGACCTGAATCCCGGGGACAAACGCGCCGAGGAAATGATCAAATCCGTGAATATGTCCTACACCATCCTGAAACTGGCGCATGAGAAATACGACAGCGAATACCGGGATTAACCCTTCGCCCCCGCTATCCCGGTACAGACCGGGATGACAGAAACTTCAAAATCCCTTAGTGTCCTTAGTGTCCTTAGTGTCCTTAGTGGTTAAAAGAAAGCCCTCCCCATGACCGAAAATCTCGACGACATCGACCGCGAACCAATGCATGCGTCTTTCGACATCACGCACCTGACACCGAACCACCCGAAATATACATCGATCCCGGATGCAAAATACAATGTGCGCGACCTTTTCGGAATCGACTGCGACTGGGAAGTTCCCGGCTTTTCCGAAGATCACCCGAACGTGCCGCAGGTGGACCAGACCTACCAGTTCGACCACGATACCACGCTGGCCATTCTTGCCGGGTTTGCCTTCAACCGCCGCGTCATGGTGCAGGGTTATCACGGCACGGGCAAATCCACCCATATCGAACAGGTTGCCGCGCGCCTCAAATGGCCCTGCGTCCGCCTGAACCTCGACTCCCATGTCAGCCGCCTCGACCTTCTGGGGAAAGACATGATCGTCCTGAAGGAAGGCAAACAGATTACCGAATACAAACAGGGCATTTTGCCATGGGCGCTGCAAAACCCCGTTGCGCTGGTCTTCGATGAATACGATGCCGGACGCCCCGATGTCATGTTCGTGATCCAGCGCGTGCTGGAGGCCGAAGGCCGCCTGACCCTGCTCGACCAGAACCTCGTCATTCGCCCGCATCCGGCTTTCCGGCTTTTTTCTACGGCCAATACGGTCGGGCTTGGCGATACCACCGGGCTTTACCACGGCACGCAGCAAATCAATCAGGGCCAGATGGACCGCTGGAATGTCGTCGTGACCCTGAATTACCTGCACCACGACGATGAAGTGGCCATCGTTCTCGCCAAACTGCCGGAATACAAAACGGAAGACGGCAAGAAAGACCTCAGCGCCATGGTTCGCCTTGCCGACATGACGCGGCAGGGCTTTATTAACGGCGACCTGTCCACGCTGATGTCCCCCCGCACCGTTTTGACCTGGGCGGAAAATACGCTCATCTTCAAAAACCGTGAACTGGCTTTCCGCCTCAGCTTCCTGAACAAATGCGACGAGACGGAAAGGCCCACCGTGGCCGAATATTACCAGCGCTGCTTCGGCATCGAACTGCAACAGATCGGCCCGCGCTCGCCAATGAACTGATATAAAAATTCACAAACGGATCGGATTTTTCCATGCATGCCTTATCAACACTGGCCGGATTGCTCCTCGGGATCGTTATTATCGCCGTCGCCATCGGCATGACCTCGGTCAGCCCGGCGCATTTTCTGAATTTGCCGAGCCTCGTTTTCGTGATCGGCGGCACCTTTGCCGCAACGCTGGCCAGTTATCCGCTTTCCGGGATCACCCATGCGGTGCATACCCTGTCGCAATCCTTTTCCAGCCGTCAGGGCGACACCATCAAGGCAATGGTCCGGCATTACGCCGATTTCATCGCGCTCCTGAAAAAAGGCAACATCCAGGAAATCGAAGCCGCCGCACGAAAAATACGCAACCCGTATCTTGAAACCGCCGCGCAAATGCTCCATGACGGCGCGGTGCAGGAAGACATCATGCGGGTTTTAAAATGGCGTCTCGACCGCGTTCGCGCCGAAGACCGCAACGCCAGCAACGTTTTCCGCACCATGTCCGCCTTCGCCCCGGCCTTCGGCATGATGGGAACGATCCTCGGGCTGGTCAACATGCTTGATATGATGGATAGCGGCGATTTCAACACGATCGGCATGAACATGGCGCTGGCGCTGATTACGACGTTTTACGGCCTAATTCTGGCGAATATGATTTTCAAACCCTGCGCCACAAAAATAGACCAAAAACAGCACGAAGACATCGTGATGATGAACCTCGCCCGCGAAGCGGTCCTCCTGCTCTCCGCCAACAGTAAAAATCCGGCTTATGCACGCGATATCCTGAACAAGCTGATTGAATCCCAGATGGATACAGCCCATGCAAAAACATGACAGCGAAAATCATCACGACAATGCAGTCGATCTGGAAACCAGCCTGCTGCACGGTGTCGATGAAAAACCCTCCGACGATTCCGAAAGCTGGCTCATCAGCTATACCGACATGGTCACATTGCTGATTACGCTCTTTTTGTTCATGCTGGCTCATTCGGCCTATCTACGGTCCAGCGATAAAATCGTGCCGCACCTGATCTTTGAAAACCTGAAAATACAGGCCATGGAAAGGGATATCCCGCTGAACACAAGCGCAGAAAACAACATCCTCAACGACGATCCGCGCCTGCGCAACCTGCAATCCGGCACGGCAACACTGGCTCTGGCGGCCAGCCTCAATGCGGTTCTGTCCGGTACGGCACCTATCCATGTCCATGCCGAAACCGTCACGCTGGATTTAAAAACGCTAAACGGCACATCCGATATTACCCCGACCTTGCGTCTGGTTGCATCCGTGTTGAAAACGTCCTCCACCCCCGTCACGCTGGTCGATACCCGCAGCACCGGCACAGAAAGCGCCACCTACGCGCTCCGGGCAATGGAGACCCTGCGTCTGGGGGACATCCCCCCTGAAAGACTGCACATCATCATCCCCGCCATGCCCACCAACACCTCTCCCGCACACCCGGCTCCCCATTTGCAAATCATCCTCGACTAATTTTGCTGGATTTTCTCTCAGCCGGTGGCCCAACAAATGGGTGAAGACCAAAACGGCGGAAATGTAACTTAAATCCTGGACTCTAAAATGGGGGTTGACCAAACCCCTTCGGTTGATATGATTCGAACCTATTTTTTATCTCGTGACGACACTATCCAGGCAAAACTAAAGAAATTTAAAAACACGACAGACAGGGAACATCATGAATATGCCATCCAAATCCGTGCGCGGATTCCTTAAGGCCGCCTTCTTCAGCTCCACCGTACTCCTCGCCGGGACGGCATGTTCGAATCCGCCGGAGGTGGTGACGCCGATTACGGATATGCAACAACTGAAATTTCTGGGAAAAATTCTGCACTTGGTCCGTAATCTCTATGTCGACCCAGCAAAGGCCAATGACAACAAAAAAATGTTAGAAAACGCCCTCAAAGGTACGCTGGAAGGGCTTGACCCCAACTCCACCTATCTGGACGAAAAAGAACTGGAAAACATGACCGCCGATGCAAAAGGCGAATTTGCCGGCATCGGCGCGGAACTATCGGCAACACCGGAAAAACTTGTTCAGGTCGTCGCGCCGATTGAAGGCTCCCCCGCCGAAGCCGCCGGTGTAAAGGCCAAGGATATCATTATCGAGATTGACGGAAAATCTGCACGCGGGATGAGCGTCTCTCAGGCCGCCAGCCTGATCCGTGGCGAAGTCGGAACCCCCGTCACATTGAAATTTTTCCGTGAGGGCGAAGAAAAACCCGTCGATGTCACAATCATCCGCAATACCATCAAAACGCCCGGCGTCAAAGCCGCGGTCATTGACGGGGATATCGGATACATCAAGATTACAACCTTCCATCAGGATCGATTGACGGATCAATTCAGGGAAGCGGTCAGGTCTCTGGAAGAAAAAGGAAATATCAAATCCTACATCCTTGACCTGCGTAACAATCCCGGCGGATACCTCCATGAATCAGCAAGAATTGCAGACGATATGATCGATGCCAATGGCTTCGTCACCTATATTCGCGGCAATGAAAAAGAAGAAAACAAGGTTTGCAACCCCAAGCGCAATGAAGATTTCTGCGCAACGCCCGGCGACCTGCTCAAGGGCAAGGAACTCGTCGTTTTGGTCAATGGCGGGTCGGCCTCAGCCTCGGAAGTTGTCTCCGGGGCCCTGCAGGACCATAAACGTGCAACGATTCTGGGCACGCAAACCTATGGCAAGGGATCTGTCCAGTCCCTCATCCCGCTGGATCACGTTATTCCCGAACTCGCCGGGTCGGCGATCAAACTGACGACGGCGCTTTATTTCACGCCGCTGGGACGTTCGATTCAAGGAATCGGCATTACCCCCGATATTGTTTTTGAACCCGCCGCAGGAGCAGAGGAACGGGTATTCTCCCGTGCATCGGACAACCCCAATAACATTGCTAATCCCAACGGCACGACCGAAGGCACGAAAAGTATTGCCACCTGCACACCCAAGCCTGATCCGGAAAAAGAAAAAACACTCGATAAAACATTCAAAGACCGAGCCGGAGATGTCGATTACGAATTGCTCTGTGCCGCGGAAACATTGCGCAAGACACAAAACCTGACCGTCACAATCCCGATTCCGCAAGCGCCTTAGTGTCTTAAAATGCATCTCCCCGCACGCACCTGTCATCCCCGGCGTGACCGGGGATTCAGGAATACCCGTCATATGCTGGCGTTTATTCCCCTGGATCCCCGGTCACGCCGGGGATGACAAAATGGTGTATTATAGGCAGCTCAGGATTCATCTCTAACACAAGAGAGCCACCCATGATGTCAGCCATTATCCGCCCCGCCGATCTCGCGCAATATCTCAACCGCCCCGATACCAGAATCATCGATGCCACCTACCCGGCGGACGTCGCCTCTTTCAACAAAATGCGAATCGGCAATGCCGCCCACTTTGACATCGATGCGATCGCGGACCGCACGACGCCCCTGCCCCATATGCTGCCCTCCGCCGATGATTTTGCGGCAGCCATCGGTGCCATGGGCATCGGCAACGACGATATGGTCGTGGTGTATGACCGTTCCGGCATGGTCATGGCGGCGGCCCGCGCATGGTGGATGTTTCGTTGCTTCGGGCATAAAAAAATCATGGTGCTGGATGGCGGGCTGCCCGCATGGCTCACGGCGGGGCAACCCGTCACAACCGGAACCCCGGCCCCTGCCACAACACCCGCGCATTATCAGGCGCAAATCCAACCGGAACTGGTGTGCAATCGGCAACAGGTGATGGACAGCCTGAACCGCGACGACACCCTGATTGTCGATGCACGCCCGCAGGAACGTTTTTCCGGTCTGGCCGCAGAACCGCGCCCCGGTATGCGCGTCGGTCATATCCCGGGCAGCCTCAATATCCCCTACCCCGAACTGATCGATCCCGCCATCGGCACCTTGCGCCGGAATCACCCCCAAGTTCTGGCCCTCGCCGCCCAAGTAGAAATACCCCGCATTATTACGACCTGCGGCAGCGGCGTTACGGCCTGCCTGCTCGCTTTGGCCCTGTACGAGGCCGGACGGCGCGATGCAGCGGTTTATGACGGGTCTTGGGCGGAATGGGGCAGCGAATCCGCAAACATGCCGATTGAGTCCTGAAAACAAAACCCCTGATTTTCCCAAGCGATTCTT
Organism: uncultured Micavibrio sp.; assembly: GCA_964400125.1. Classification (GTDB taxonomy): domain Bacteria; phylum Pseudomonadota; class Alphaproteobacteria; order Micavibrionales; family Micavibrionaceae; genus Micavibrio. Next base: position 138,590 of record CAYNSR010000005.1, read on the forward strand.
CAACAGACACAAACCTGACTATCAAAACCAGAACAAATCATTTACTAATCAATAATAAAAAACACAATAATCGCTCAGTCAAAAGAAAATAATAAAACACGAAATACTATTATTGTTATTGTCGAATACTAAAAACGCCCCCTTATTCTTTACTTTGCTTTACAAATAAGCGTATTTATTACTATGTGATTACATTTTTTGTGTGTTGCACCTAAGAAAGTTCCGAAATTGAAATTTTTCTATTGCATTCCGATCCGTTATTGGGTTACAACAGAGTTACACACCCTCTATTACCGCCGTTTGTCCGGAGCACCCAAAAGGTCTCCGGACCTTTTTTTGTCCATTCCGGATCAATGGTGAAAATAAGTACGGGGGGATCGGTTCAGGCTGCTTTTTTCGCGGCTTCAATCTCCGCCGCTTTTTCTTCAACCATCCTGACCAGATGATCGACGATGCTCTCGTCTCCTTCGCGCAGACGATGGGCTGTTTTTCCGCCGACATAGACCTGATGCACGCCCTTGCCGCCGCCGGTAAACCCGATATCCGTCATCAGAGCTTCGCCGGGTCCGTTGACGACGCAACCGATGACCGAAATCGTCATCGGCGTCGTCACATGCGACAGGCGTTGTTCAATCGTTTCCACGGTTTTAATGACGTCGAATTGCTGACGGGCGCAAGACGGGCAGGCAATCACGTTGACGCCACGATGACGCAGGCCGAGAGATTTGAGCATTTCAAACCCGACTCTCACCTCCTCCACCGGATCGGCGGAAAGAGAAACGCGGATCGTATCGCCAATCCCCGCCCAGAGTAGATTACCCATGCCAATGGACGATTTGACTGTCCCGGTACGCAAGCCCCCGGCTTCGGTGATGCCGAGATGAATGGGGCAGTCGCATTCTTCGGCCAACATCTGGTACGCGGCCACCGCCATGAAAACGTCGGACGCCTTGCATGAAATCTTGAAATTGTGAAAATCGTGATCCTGCAAGATCCGGATATGGCGCAAACCCGATTCCACCATCGCATCGGGGCACGGCTCGCCGTATTTTTCGAGCAGGTCACGCTCCAGCGATCCGGCATTGACGCCAATACGGATGGAACAATTATAATCCCGCGCCGCCTTGATAACTTCCTTCACCCGGTCTTCCGACCCGATATTGCCCGGATTGATGCGCAGGCAAGCCGCGCCGTTCATGGCCGCCTCAACGCCGCGCTTGTAATGAAAATGAATGTCGGCAACGATGGGAACGCTGACGTGTTTGACGATTTCCCTCAACGCCGCCGAAGATTCCGCATCCGGGCAGGATACACGGACAATATCCGCTCCCGCTGCCGCGCAAGCCTGAATTTGCGCAATCGTCGCCTTGACATCGTGAGTCAGCGTATTGGTCATGGTCTGGACCGTAATCGGCGCATCCCCGCCGACTGGCACATTCCCGACCATAATCTGACGGGATTTGCGGCGCGCGATATGCCGCCACGGGCGGATATGGGTATGGTCGTTGCTCATGCGGGTGGTTTTAACCTGTTTTGGCGTAAAATGCGAAGATTCTTGAGAAAAATTGACAAAGACCCGCCAATATATTATACATATCTATTGATCGAGGGGCCATTTATGCTGACCATCACCAAAAAAGCCGCGACGGAAGCCGAATGCAATGCCATCCTGAACGCCAGCCTTCAGGTTGAGGAGCCGTTTTCGGTCCCGGTCATCTTTATCGACCCGGCGGAATACGCGCCGCAAAAATTTCTCGGGCTGTCTTTCTTCTTTAACCGGAAAGCAGATGCCCTGAAGGCACGCCTTGCCGCCTTTGCCGAAAAATGCGATCGACCAGACCCTGATACCATGAAAGACCTCGAAGGCAGGGATTTCGACACAAGATCCATCGTACAAATCAGCAACTCCGTTCTCGGCACATTGAGAGCGCATTTTGCCTATAGGGATAACCATCTGGCATGCTCCTTTCCGGTTCTGTCACCACGGTTTTCAGTGACCCTGTGCACGATCGCCGAAAACGCCGCCCGCGCCGGGGTTTCAGATGTACTGCAAACGGGTGCGCCCCTGCCGGATTATCCCGGGTTCGACTCCCAATACAATTTCCTGTGGCTGTGGCATGAAACGGCACACAGTGTCGCGGGGGATAACGAGGCTGGCGCGGAACTGACCGCCGCCCTTGCTGCCCGCCATGCGTTCGAGGATTGCACCTTCGTCAATGTCTGGGCCGATATGCAGGTGACGAATCTTATCCTAAAATACGAAAGCCCCAAGGCATTGAAAGATTACGGCTGGTCTTGTGTCGAGGCTCTGGAATCCGCACTGGCGCTGGAGACCGCACCCGACAGCGACACCGTCCGGAATGTCGGTGAAAATTCATGGCGCGTGCCCCGTTTCGACCGCAGCGCATCCATCCTGGCCGTTGCAGAATGCCTGCACAGGACAGTGGGTGACAGTGAATGGTATAAATACCGCAACCTGAACAGGCTGGCCGACACAACAGACCACCTCATCAAAGAAAACCGATTTGGCACGGCAGAAGAAAAAATGATCGCCGCCCGCTTCGCGCTGGCCACCCGACGCCTTGCGACCGGAACCCCCGCCTATCAGGCCACCGGAATGCAGCCGCCGATTGAGGCGAACCCTGTCCGCGAATTTCTGCGTGAGTTTATCTAAGACAGCCCCTGAGTAATATGGTGTCCCACAAAGATTGCCATCCCGAGCGTAGCCGAGGGATCCAACCAAGCTGCAACCCGTCAGATCCCTCGGCTACGCTCGGGATGACATGATATTGAGTTATACTGTATTCTCGCCGCCAGACATTTCTCCCACGCCCGCTATTCCAGACGTCCTACTCTGGCGGGAGATATTTTGTTACCAGTTCGTCCCCGTCCAGAATCAGACCGCGTAAAATATCTCCGCGTTTTCCCAACGGCAACAAGGGCTGGCCGTTGACCAGAAGCTCAAGACCGCCTGCATTTCCGGTATCGAGGCTCAGACCGTAATTTTCTTCCGGAACAAGGAATACCTCGCCCGGGTTCAGGATGCGCGACAGGATCGTCTTGCCCTGCCTGTCCCGGACTTCAACCCATGCCCGCTCTTTGACATTGATGGTAATTTCGCGTTTTTGTTCCGGCACCACGTTTTCCGCCGGGGCCGGAAGGGCTGGTTCCGCTGCGGCTTCCACCGGGACCGGAACGGCGTCCTGCGTTTGCATTTCCGTCATCGGCACCTGAACCGAAGTCGTCACCTCTGCCGGCGCCTGCGTGGTCACGGGGTCCGTCGCGGCACGGATATCGGCGGGCACATTCGGCACCGCGTTGACATCAGAATCGCTGTCTTTCCCCGTGGCGTTCAGCGCCATCCAGACACCGATCACCAGAACCAGAACCGCCAGCGACCCGACGATCACACCGATATTCGGCCCCTTGCTCTCCGACGCCGGAACCGGGAAATGCAGGTCCGGTTTACTGGTGCGCCCGCCCGATTGCGTCTTGAGAAGCTGGATCATCTTCTCCCCATCCAGCCCGAGATATTCCGAATACGTCCTCACATAGCCGATCGCATAGGCGCGCCCCGGCAATTTGTCGATTTCACCCTTTTCCAGAGCTTCAAGCTGGCTGGCGCGGATACGCAGATAACCTGATACATCGTCCAGCGTCTGGCCGTAATGGACGCGGGTGCGGCGCAAAATCTCGCCGACAGGCAGGTCCGTATGCTCCCCGCCCTCGGGGGGCAAGTTTTCAACGTTGCTGGAGGTTGATGTCATGGCATATCCGGTCAAGAAAAGGACAATGTTTATAAAGAATTACCTGAAAACGTTAAGAAATGAAAGCAGCAAAATCTTGGCGTGACAATGCATTTTTGTTGCGCAAAACTTTATTTTGTCATAACAATCAACCTTTCAAGGGAGATAAAGACATGCATATAACAGACCACCGAGCACAAATCTGTGCCCTATTTGCCACAACGGCACTGCTGGCTGGCTGCAGCAACCCGGTTGCGTTTGTGACCGATAAAATTGATCCACATGCCGACTGCTTTCAACCCGACAAAAATGCCCCTGCTAATCCACCACAACGGCTGCGCGACCTACAAAGCAGTACACATGGCATCGCCGTTGCACAAGAACTCTCCGCCATTGCTCACGACCCAAAGCTGACATATTGCGATGTGAGCCCCCTGCCGAAAAGCGATGTCGGGGAATACAGGTATTACCACAGCAAAAATCTTCTTGTTGTCAATCGGTCAACTGCCCCAGAGAGAATTACTGCCCGATTCATCAATGCAGCCATTTCACGCGGTGCGCACCAACGCAACTGGACCGCGCAACTGAACCCCCAAGATGGGCTGATCTTCGCCCGCGCTCTCGACAGTCACGCAATAACATCGGTATTTATTGATATCACTGGCGTTCCAAAACAATCCGAAGCCATCGTTGATCATCTTGATTCTCTTGGTACACATGACACACGCCAAGTTGTATCAGCATACAGGAACGCCCTGAAATCAAAGAATGATAGCCGCGATGTTTTTTCATCTGTCTTTCAGGCGGCCATTAACCAGCGCATAAAAAACATGGAACGAGACAGGGAATTTTTAGGCTGGTACAATAACGAGCTTAACCCCAGAACCATTCCTACAGTTGGCATGTGTTTTAATTTTTCCTCTGGCGGCATGGAAATGTGCGCAACAACAAAAACTGTCTACCCGTCTCCGGATCTTGGGAAGATCAGCCTTACGCCAGAGCTGCTTGTTCAGCTCTCCGAGCAAAATCACCATAACGGTAATTATCTAGATTCTGATCTTGCCGCCAGCGTTCTTTCAACAATGAGAGAAAGCATACAAACACCCCCCCTTACACAGGCACTGTCTGACCTCAACACAAAACTAGGCAAATGCTGCGATGGACGCAGCTCCAAAGGAACACTTGGTATTGGAATCAGGCGCGGCAGCTTGGGTCTGACCCTGTTTTAGTCTCACCGCCAAGCCCATAAGCCTCATGCAGAGCGCGGACGGCGAGTTCCGTATAGGCCTCGTCGATCAGGACGCTGATCTTGATTTCGGATGTGGAAATCACCTGAATGTTGATTCCCTTTTCGGCCAGTGCGCAAAACATTGTCTGCGCGACACCGGCATGGCTTTGCATGCCGATACCAATCACCGAAACCTTGGCCACCTTGTCATCGGTGCGAATATTTCCACCGTCAAATCCGGGAATTGCGCGCATGGCCCCGAGGGCGCGATCCAGATCCTGACGCTGGACGGTGAAGGTCATGTCCGTCATCTTGTCATCATCCGAAATGTTCTGGACGATCATATCGACATTGACATGCGCCTCGGCCAGCGGTCCGAAGACCTTCGCCGCGATCCCCGGAATATCCGGGATATTGAGCAAAGTCACCTTGGCTTCATTACGGCTCAGCGTCACGCCGTTTACAATATGCTGTTCCATGATATCCTCCTCGCGCGTTACCAGCGTCCCGGGCAGGTCGCTGCCGATGGCATCGTCGAAACTTGAAAGCACCTGTAGGGCAACGTCCATTTTCATTGCCATTTCGACTGAACGGGTCATCAAAACCCTGGCACCGAGCGACGCCATTTCCAGCATTTCCTCATAGGAAATTTTCTCCAGCTTTCGCGCCTGCGGCACGATGCGCGGATCGGTGGTGTAAACGCCGCTCACATCCGTATAGATATCACAACGATCGGCCTTCAATGCCGCCGCCACGGCCACGGCCGTCGTATCCGACCCGCCCCGCCCCAATGTGGAAATGCGGTTTCGCGGTGTTATGCCCTGAAACCCGGCAATGACCGCGACCTCGCCAGTTGGCAGACGTTTTTCGAGTTCGTCGATTTCAATCGCCTCAATTCGTGCCTTGCCGTGGACTTCATCCGTCATCAGGGGAATTTGCCACCCCTGCCATGACCGGGCCGTGACGCCGATTTTTTGCAGCGCCAGCGCCATCAGCCCGGCAGTGACATTTTCGCCGCTGGAAACAACCGCGTCATATTCCCGCGCATCGTGCAGTGGGCTGATCTGGCGGCAATACTCCACCATCTGGTTGGTGACGCCCGCCATGGCGGAGACCACGACGACGACCTGATGCCCCCGCGCCACCTCTGCGGCGACTTTCCCCGCCGCACGCTCGATTTCCGGAATGCCTGCGACGGATGTGCCGCCAAATTTCATGACAATACGGGACATGTGGTTTCATCCGGAAAGGGAAAGTCTTGCTATAAACCACCTTTATTCATACTGTGAACCCGTTCAAAAACAAAGCCGTTATTGACATGAAATCCGCAAGCTCTACCCTCGACCCCGATGAAATCAGCCGTTTTGCCAAGGACGCGCCGCGCTGGTGGGATGAATCCGGCCCGTTCGCGCCCCTGCACCGCCTGAATCCGGCCCGGCTTGGGTATATCAGGACGACCCTGTGCAACCATTTCGACCGTGACGGCAAAAGCCTGAAATCCCTGACGGGCCTCAATATTCTCGACATCGGCTGCGGTGGCGGTCTGGTTTCCGAACCGCTGGCGCGTCTCGGTGCGCACGTCACCGGCATTGACGGGGATGCGGTCGCTATCTCCGTCGCGAAAGACCACGCCACGGGAAACCATTTGGATATAACCTATCTGAGCGCAACAACGGACGACCTTCTGGCCGATGGCACGCCCTGCTTCGATGTGGTCCTCGCTCTTGAAATCGTCGAACATGTCGCAAATGTCGAGTCATTCGTCAACGAATGTGTTTCCCTATGCAAACCGGGGGGTATCGTGATTTTTTCGACCCTGAATAAAACCGTTAAATCCCTTGCCCTTGGCAAAATTGCCGCCGAATACCTCCTGCGCTGGGTTCCTGTCGGCACGCATGACTGGAAGAAATTCATTCGTCCCTCCGCGCTTGCTGCCGCGCTCCGCCGCGCCGGGGCCGTGCCGCAGGAAGCCAAGGGTCTCGTCTTCAACCCCTTGCAAAATACCTTTGCAATGTCGGATACCGATCTCGACGTCAATTATTTCATGATCGCCGTAAAGGAAAAGCCATGAGCAATTTTTTCTTCATCCTGATGCTGGGTGCCATGCTGGCGGTGGTCGCAACCCTGACTCTGGGGCTGATCGTCATGGTCAAGGGCGATGAGGTCAACAAAAAATACGGCAACAAGCTGATGCAAGCCCGTGTGACGCTGCAAGGACTGGCGATTGTGTTGTTTATTTTGGCGGCCTTGACGAAATAAACATACAAGATCAATGTATTAGCTGTTTTGCATATTTATTGACATAATAAAATAATCCAGATAGTATCCTTTCATTCGATTGATTGGGAAAGGATAAAAACAATGAATAAAGCACTCTCACTGGCATCCGCCCTTGTAGCGGTCAGCGCATTGACCGCCTGCGGCGATGAGCCCGTACAAGAACAACCAAAGCCGGTCACGCCAACGGCTGAACAGGTTGCAGTCATTAAAGACGTGCTGCGTGCCGGCGTAGAAGAAAGAAACAAACGCCGCATGGACGCATACGAAAGGACAAAAGAACAATCCCTTGATGGTGAGGGCCGCGTTTTCTACGATCCACGCACAAATGTACTGGTTTCACATCCAAATCCGGTAAAGCTTTATCAAGAACGTCACGCTGATGAAAATAGACTTAACCGTGAAGTAGAACGCACTTTTAATGATGCACGAAGTGCTTATTTTTTACCTGTCAAACCGAATATGCCAATCGACCAGTTTCGTGAAGCGATTGAAAATGTAGAAACCAGTCCAAGATTTCACAGCAACGACGATTTACAACCCCGCAGACAAGCGGGACCATACTCCGTCGTCAACTTTACCGTCGGTCGTGTATGCACTTATTCAAATGAAAAACCGTCAGTCGATGAAAAACCATCCGTCGATTGCTTCAACCTTAATGCGCTTGACCGCACAACACCACTTTACAAAGACGTTGAACTGGCGCTTCCGCTGAGCGAGGAGAGAAACAAAGCTGCTCCTTCGTTGCACACCCCCTGACCTGCTCCCCAAGTAAAACGGAATATTGGTACGCAATAAAAAAGCGCGTTTTAAAACGCGCTTTTTTATAAAAAGTGACAGACTCGCCTACTCCGCCGCTGTCCCCGCGTTCGCATCAACATGCGCAACAGATTTTTTCAGGGCTTCAGGCGCGGTATCGTCCAAGATGGCATCCTTGGCCGTCACCCCTTCGAACACGACCCCGTCCAGCTTGGCCCCTGTGAAATCGGCGTGACTTAAATCGCATCCGGTCAGATCGCAATAGGACAGGTCGGCATTTCTGAAACTGGCCCCGTTGAACCGTCCCCCTGCACAATTGGCATAGCGCAGATTGGCCCCTTCCAGCGCCGTCGGGCTGCTGCGGCGCGTGCCGTCGCCGTTGTCGAAGGCCAGCGCGCGGAAATCGGCGTTGCGCAAATCGGCATGGCCCATCTTGACCTCTTTCATCGACGATCCGCGAAAATCCGCACCGCGCAGGAAACAACTGCGAAAATCGGAATTGTCCAAAACCGCGCTTTGCATCTGCACATCGGTCAGGTCCATGCCGCAAAACCGCGCGCCCACCGACCGTACCGCCGTCAGGCGTTCCCCGGCAAGCGACAGTAAAATACGCAAATCAAATCCGCTCAGATCCAGTTGCCGCCCCTGTTTCCCGACAGTGGCCACCCAGTTGCGGTGTTCTTTAATCAGCTTGGCCAAAGGCTCGTCCAGCGCGGAAATCGGCTTGCCGACATTCTCATCGGTAATCGCTCCCGTCAGATCTGCCCCCGAACCGCTGATATCGCTGATCCCCACACCGGTCAGGATGGTCGATTTCAAATTCGCGCCGTAAAGCTGCGCCCCCTTGATCTCGGCCTCGGTCAGGTCGGCACCTTCGAACTTCGCGCCCCGCAAATCCGCACCCGTCAGATTGACCTTGGCCATGATGGCATCGGAAAAATCGGCGCTGGCGGCCAGCGACCCGGAAAGCCGCGCCCCGGCCAGATTGGCGCCACGAAAATTCACATTTTGCCCCTGCCCGAATGTCCCGTTGGTCGAAAGTCCTCCGGCACGCAAATCGGCATTGTCCAGATTGGCTCCGGCCAGATTGGCGCTTTCAATCCGCGCCCCGCGCAAATCGGCGCGTACGAACACGGCCTTGTGCAAATTGGCATTGCTGAGGTCACAGGCATACAGCGACGCCTCGCGAAAATTGGCGAAGGACAAATCCATACTCTGCATATCGCACCCGCTGAAATCCGCCTGCCGCAGGTCGCGCTCCTTCAGGGATAGCCCCGTCAGGTCCATTTTTTTTAAAACCGCCCGGCGACCGCCCAACCGCCCCTGCATAAAACGGTTATGCAGCTCAACAACTTCATCAAGTTGTGCCTGGGTGATACGGGGATTGGGCTCTGGCGTGCTGGTCATTGCGGGTTCCGGTCAGATCTGCGAGTCCTTTATTTATACAGTAAATTCCTTAATTTTTCCCAGCACTTGCGTTATTTTCCAGAAGGTTAGCAATCAGGGCCGTCAGGGCCGGATGCCCCCAATCCGCCTCGCCCAGCATTTTGTAAATAACCCGGCCCTCTCGATCAATGACGAAGGTAATCGGTAACCCGGCGGAAACAATCTCCCAAACCCCGTCTGTTTCCTCCAACATGGCAAAGGGCAGGTCCGGCGCGTTGTTTTTTTTCATAAATTCAAAAATACGCGCCGTCGGGACGCCAAAATCCGCCGAGGCGGCCAAAACCGTAAAATCCGCCCCGCCATGCGTATTTTGCAAAACCTGCAAAGTCGGCAGTTCCTTGGCACACGGGGCGCACCACGTCGCCCAGAAATTCAGGAGAATGACCCTGCCCCTGTAATCTTCCAGAGTGCGCGCCTGCCCGGCATTATCCCGGAAACGCAGGGCAACCATACCACGCGGCGCGTCGTAATAGGTATAGAATTTGTGGAACAGAGCCGCTGCCGCCGACTCACCCTCCCGGGAAACGGGCTCTGGAGAAACAGCAATTTCTGCCGCTTCGGGATTGCCCGCAGGTGTTGCCTTCGCTAGGCTAAAGGCCAGCATCCCGCAACAAAGCCCGATTGCCGTCACCCACAGGATTCTCGCAGCGAAGGTTTTTGAAAATGTCATCTCGTGCATCGTCTTTCATCGTGGTCCTGAGTGCTCTCATGGCGATAGCCCTTTGCGGTTGCGGGGTCAAGCCCGGCAAGGTCGCGGCCCCCGCCGGGGCGGAAAGCGCCCGTTTCCCGCGCACCTACCCGGCGCCCGAACACCCGCTCGACATGTCATCTCCTGCGCCGCAACAACAACCGGCCAGCGTGCAGGCAATACCGCCAGCCCCTGTGAAGGCCACCGCCTCCGGATCACGGACCCGCCATGTCTTCAGACCCTGACGATTTTCCTTTTCGGAATGATGTCATGCATGCCGGGTCGGTCTCCCTCGCCGATCTGGCCCAAATCTATGGCACACCGCTTTACGTCTATCGCGCCGACATCATCCGGCGGCAGGTTTCCGCCCTGCGCGAAGTCTTCGCCATGGCCTTGCCCGATAACCGTCAACCCCTGATCGCCTATGCCTGCAAGGCCAATACCAATGGTGCAATCCTGCGGATGATGGCAGATATGCGCCTTGGGGCTGATGTCGTTTCCGGCGGCGAACTGGTCCGCGCACTGGCCGCAGGTATCCCGCCGGGCAAAATCGTTTTTTCCGGCGTCGGCAAAACCGAAGCGGAACTGGCGATGGCGCTGGAACGGGAAATTCTCCAGATCAATATCGAATCCGCCGCCGAACTCGATAGCCTGATCGCGCTCGACCCACCCTATCCGGTCAAAATCGCCTTCCGCCTGAACCCGGATGTTGCACCCGATACCCACGCAAAAATTTCTACCGGCCATGGCGGCAGCAAATTCGGCATGCCCGCCGATGAAATTGCCAATCTGTACGACCGTGCGCGGGCGCAGAACAATATCGTGCCCGTCGGCCTCAGCCTGCATATCGGCTCGCAAATTACATCCCTTGAACCGTTTGATGCGGCCTTCCGCAAACTCGGTGCGCTGGGCCGGGAACTCCGGGTCGAAAGCCTTGATTTCGGCGGTGGCATCGGCGTGGTTTACGATGATGAAACCCCGCCGGACCTGCCCGGCTATGCCGCGCTGGTGCGCGACCATCTGGCGGGGGCCTGCACCCGGCTGATGACCGAACCGGGCCGCTTTCTGGTGGCCGAATCCGGCGTTTTGCTGAGCAAGATCGTGCATATTAAATCTACGCCGGGCCGCCCTATATTGATCCTGAACGCCGGGATGAACGATCTTGTCCGTCCGGCCATGTATGACGCAAGCCACAGGATCATCCCGGTGAAAGACACCCATAGCGCAACCTCACTCTACGACATTGCCGGGCCGGTGTGCGAAAGCAGTGATATTTTCGCCCGCAATCAGGCCTTGATGACCCCCGCGCCGGGTGATGTTATGGCGATCATGGATGCAGGCGCCTACGGGTTTTCCATGGCCAGCCCGTATAACAGCCGCCCCCTACCCGCCGAGGTGCTGGTTGACGGCGACCGCCATGGCCTGATCCGCAAACGCCAGACGCTTGATGATCTGGTCGCCGATGAAAGACTGCCGGACTGGATGACGGAACGGGACAGGAATGCCGGAGCGAAAGCAAAATGAAAAACCGGAACCTTCCCCCGCTCGTCCGTTTTCGCGTTGCCGCCCTGCGCGGCGTTGCGGCCTTTTATCTCGTGGCCGAAAATACCGTGCGCGCCCTGTGGCCGTTTGCCCTGTGGTGCGCCACCTTCGCCAGCCTGTGGCTGTTCCAGATACCGCAATGGTTCGGGCAAACCGTGGAAATCGGCGTTGCCGTGATTTTTCTGGCCGGGGCCGGGTACGGGTTGTGGCGCGGCCTATCGTCCCTGCGCCTTCCCCGCCACGGCGACATTACCCGCCGCATCGAACAGGACAACCACCTGTCGCACCGTCCGTTAAGCGGACTGGAGGACTCCCTCGCCAATCCCGCCCACCATGAAACGCGCCGTCTGTGGTCGTTATGGCAGGATCGCCTGCATCCGGCCCTGCTGTCGCTGCAATGGCCGCGCATGCGCGGCGTCATGGCGCAATGCGATCCCTATGCCCTGCGTGCGCTGGTTTTGTGCCTGCTCCTGATTTCCCTGATCGTCGCGGGCGGAACATGGGACATGCGGCTGCGCCACGGCCTGATGCCCTTTGCCTTCAACAAAACCGCCGCCCCATCCGAAAATGTGGTCCTGTGGATCACGCCGCCCGCCTATACCGGTAAACCGCAAATCACACTCAAGGGCTTCGGCAAAAAGGGCCAACCCCTCAGCATCCCCGAAGGCAGTATTATCAAGGCCCGCGTCACGGGATGGGTCGGTACGCCTGAACTCCTCTTCGATGACGCGGCCTATCCCATGACCCCGCTGGGCAAGGGCAGCTACGGCATTGAAAAAACGCTTGAAAAATCATCGACGCTGGCCATCCGCCAGATGTATATCCCGCGCAGCCGCTGGCCGATCGTTTTCGTCCCCGACCTGCCGCCATCCATTACCCTGACGGGGGAACCGGAAATCCAGCCACGCGGCGAAATCATCCTGCCGCTACAGGTCCATGACGATTACGGCGTCGAAAACATGACCGCCGCAATCATCCTCGACAAACCCGTAGATGACACGGCCATGGGCGGGCCGTTCCATGAAACCCGTACGGTCATGAGCCCCGCCGCAATCCATATGGATTTCAAACCGGAATTCGATCTCGCCTGGCACCCCTGGGCCGGGCAGCCGGTCATTGTCCGCCTTGGCATCACCGACCACAAGGGGCAAACGGCATCCCTGCCCGATTTGAAATTGACCCTGCCGGAACGCGCCTTCAAGCACCCTGTCGCCCGCAGGCTGGTGGAATTGCGCAAACGGCTGATCTGGACGCCTGAGGCCGCGTCCGGAAACGTCCTCCACACGCTGGAATCCATCATGGTGCAGCCGGATTCCTATCATCGTGATCCTGTCGTTTTTCTGGCCCTGCGCTCCGCCTCGGGGCGGCTGTTCTACAGCGCAGGCAATCGCGGGGCCGTCGCCGCGGTGATTGAGCTGCTTTGGGACACGGCCCTGCGGATCGAAGACGGGAATTTCTCCATCGCCCAGCGCAATCTGCGCGATGCGCAAAAGGCCCTGCAGGATGCGCTTGCGAACCCTGAATCGACCGCCGATGAAATTGCCGCGAAAATGGACCAGCTCCGCATGGCGATGGCGAACTATATGCAGGAAATGTTCCGCGAACTGCAAAAACAAATCTCGGAATCCGGCGCGGAAATGCCGATCATGTCGCCGGAAGCAATGATGCAGCATATCAGCCCCGAAGACATCGCCGCCTTCCTCGACAAAATGCAGGCCGAAGCCATGAGCGGCGACCGCAATTCCGCCCGCGAAATGCTGGCGCAGATGGAACGGATGATGAATATGCTTGATCCTTCCGCCATGCAGACTGGCATGCCGCAGGACATGAAGGATATGATGGAATCCGCCCAGAAAATTCAGGAACTGATCGAACGGCAAAAAGCCCTGCTTGCCGATACGCAGGCCAGAGCCGGGGACATCAACCAGCAACAATCCTATAGCCAGCCCTTGCCGCCCAATGCCGAGTTGATGAAACAATGGGGCATTACCGACCTGCCGCCCCAGCCGCAGGAAACCCGTCAGGGGCAAAACGCGCCAAGGCGCGAGATTGACACGACGGGAAGCAAGGCGGAACAGGATTCCTTGCGCGAATTTCTGGGCGAAATCATGCTGGAGATGGGTGAAAAACTCGGCCAAATCCCCAACAGCATGGCAAAGGCAGACCACGCAATGCGCGGGGCCTCCACGGCGCTGGGGCACAACAGCCCCGGAGATTCCATCCCCCATCAGGAAGCCGCCATCCAGCACCTGAGCGAAGGCCAGCAACAACTCAGCCAGCAACTCGCCCAGCGCATGAAACAGATGATGATGTTTTCCTTCGGCATGGGCAGCCGCACCGATCCGCTGGGCCGCCCGATGGAAGACGGCGAAGGCAATAACCCGTGGTCAGCCTCAAAGGTCAAAATCCCCGACAAGGCCGAACGCCGCCGCGTACAGGAAATCCTCGAGGAACTGCGCAAAAAATCCGGCGAACTGCAACGCCCCGCCTACGAACTGGATTATTATCGGCGACTGATGCGACAATTTTAATTCGGTTACAGTAACCTTAATTACTCGACCGCAAACCGGACATTCACTTCCTTCGTTTCCCCCGGCAAATTGTCGAAGGTCGTCTGAAAGGGCAATGTTTCTTCCGGGCCAATCGCATTGCGATCAAACGCCACAAGCCAGCTTTCCACAAGATCGCGTTCCGAACGCCGTAGGGTAACGCGCACTTTAGGCAATGCCGCCTCGCGCGCATGCAGGTTGATGACGTTGCCATTGACGACAAGATGATACTGCCCGTTGGCATCCGGAGTTGCCGTCGCCGTGATGCGATCGAAAATCAACCCTTCCCCCGGAACGGCCACGGGCAGGCCCACCATGGAATACACCAATGCCGCAGGCTGCCACATCTGCACCACGCGATCGCGCAGGACAACCATTCCGGCCAGTATCACCAGCACAATCACCGCAACGCCGACCAGCGCATGGACGACACCGCGATCAAAATTGCGGGGCGCTCCAGAACGGGTCAGGACAGGAACAGACGACCCGTCCGGAACCGGCCTCACCCCTTCCGGGATCGGCTCAAGATTTTCATCATCCATCAGGCTGCGGAAATCGGGTTTTGGTTCATCATCGAAAGCGATCTCGCCATCTTCGTCGCCATCTTCGTCGCCGTCTTCTTCGTCTTCGACGTCATCCACGGATTCCTGAAACCACTCATACCCGCAAACGCCGCAACGGACTTTCCGCCCCGACACCCCCAGTAAAAGGGATGCCAGCAGGTACCTTGCATTACATTTTTCGCAGGTGATAATCATGCCGGATGCGGGGTTAGGGTGTTGTTTCTCCGGAATTAGTATATAGAGTCTCTCTCATGTGCAGCAAGGCGACTGAAAAGACTGGCTTTTTTTATACACGCGGGATTGCGAAAACCTGCGTTACGACCCTGTTTTTCATTTTTATCGCAAATATAGCCCTTGCGGAGGCCCCCTGCCCGGCGACCGACGCGACATGCCAGCTTCCCCGCCTCGAATCTCTGAGTGCAAAAATCACTGAAGCCAGTTGGCGCGACCAGACCTATCGCGAAATCGCCAAGCTCTATATGGCCCACGGCAACGCCGATGCCGCGCTGGCCCTCTTGCCGAAAATCGAATCCCGCGACACCCGCGCCCTGACGATCCGTGGAATCGGCATGGAAGCGGCCCGGCTGAAAATGCCGCAGGAAAGCCTGAACGCGATTTTCACGGCGCTGCGCACCGAGGCTGACAAAATCGACCACCCCCCTTCGCACGGGATCGCCCTGACCTATATCGCCATGGCGCAGGCCTTCGCCGGGGATGATACGGGGGCCTTTGCCACGGCAAAATCCATGACCAATGACGCGCTCCGCCACAAGGCCTTTGCGGAAAGCGCCGAAATTCAGGCCGAACGCGGGGATCTGTCCCCGGCGCTCGAAAGTCTTGCCGCCATCGACAGCGATTCATTCCGCAACAAGGCGCATTTGACTGTTGCAAAAATTTTTGCGGACAAAAAATATTACGACCACGCCATGGCAACGGTTGAGAAAATTACCAATGATTACCAAAAATCTCAGGCCCTGCTCTACATCATGGCCCGGCAAATCACCCCCGCAGAAGTCACTCTGGGCATCCGGGAGTAATCATGATCCGTTATGACCATGTCGGCCTGCGCTACGGGATCGGCCCCGAGGTTCTCGGCGATATTACATTTGCGCTTGAACCCGGGTCGTTTCATTTCCTGACGGGGCCGAGCGGGGCGGGGAAAACATCGCTGATGTCCCTGCTGTATCTTGGCCGCCGCCCGACACGCGGGATCATTTCCATGTTCGGCCAAGCCATCGGGGGTTTAAGCCGCGAACAGATGGTCCCGATCCGCCAGCGCATCGGCGTTGTTTATCAGGATTTTCGCCTGCTCAACCACCTCTCCGGCTTCGACAATGTCGCCCTGCCCCTGCGTATTGCCGGACGTCCGGAAAAGGAAATCAAAAACAACGTCGAGGAGCTGATGCACTGGGTCGGCCTTGGCGATCATATGAGCGCCCAGCCCAATACCATGTCCGGCGGCCAGCAACAACGCATCGCGATTGCCCGCGCCGTCATCACCCGCCCCCGCCTTTTGCTGGCGGATGAGCCGACAGGGAACCTCGACGATGAAATCGGTTTTCGTCTGCTGCACCTGTTTGAACAACTCAACCGCATGGGCACGACCATCGTCATTGCCACCCACAACACCGCCATGATGGAAAAATTCAGCCACCCGCGCATGATTCTGGAAGGGGGACATCTGCGCATCGACCAACCCATGATCCCCGCCGCCCTGCGCCCAGACCCCGAACCAATGGAAGGTGTGGCATGAAAAAACGTGAACGCACCATTGGCCGCGCCGAAAAACGCCGCTATGACCTGCCGCTGAACAAGGGGGCAGGCACCGGGTTCCTGATTACGCTGATTGCGCTGATGACCTTTCTCGGGCTGATGTCGGTGGCGTCGTCCTTTGCGCTGGGCGAAATGACCAACCGCTGGTCGTCGGGCCTTGAAAACCGCATTACCATCGAAATTCCGGCACAAAACGCCGACGGCACGCTGATGTCCCGGGAAAATGTCTTTACCCTCACCCGCAGCGTCGCGAACGCATTGCACAAACAACCGGGAATCAAGACCATACAGGTCCTCAGCAACGAAGAAATCGGCGCCTTGGTCGAACCGTGGCTGGGCAAGGATTTTCTCGGCGGCGAATTTCCCATACCCGGAATCATCGCGCTGGAAGTTGAAGATGCCGATTCCAAAACGCTCCAGAACATTCACACACGAATCAAGGGCGTTGCCGAAAATGCGCGTATCGATACGCATGAGGCATGGCTGAATGATCTGCTGCGCTTTACCGGCGCATTGCAACTCGCGGCCATCATCCTTGTCGTCGTGATCGGGGTGACGACTGTGACCGCCGTCGCCGGGGCCGTGCGGGCCCGCCTCGACATCAACCGCGCAGAGGTGGAATTGCTGCATCTTATGGGGGCCACCGACCGCTACATTACCCGCCAGTTCCAGCGTCATTCGCTGATTCTGGCGCTGAAGGGCGGGGTGGCCGGAACGATCATGGGTGCGCTCGTCATGCTGGCCATCGGCTGGATCGCCGGGGAAATGGGCGTTGCCATCCTGCCTGATTTTTCATTGACGCCCGTTCAAATCGGCATCCTTGCGCTGACGCCGTTTCTGGCAGCATTGATTGCCGCCGCCACGGCGCACCGCACAGTTCTCAAGGTGTTATCGACATTCCCATGATCTATCAGAAATTTCTCCGCATTTTTCGTCTTCTGGGCGTGTCCATCGGCGCGATGCTGTGGGTATGGATTTTTGGTTATGTCCTGTTCCTGATGGGTGTGACGTTTGTGACCCCGCACCTGCCCGATGAAAAAACAGACGCCATCATCGTCCTGACCGGGGGGCAAAACCGCATCAATACCGGCCTTGCCCTGCTGGAAAGCGGGCAGGCAGACCACCTCTTCATCTCCGGCGTCAATCCGGGCGTGACAATTGAACAACTGGTCAAATATTGGAACCCCGATATCGAAACCATCCCCTGCTGCATCGCGCTGGGCTATGCCGCCAGCAACACCGAAGGCAACGCCAAGGAAAGCAGCAAATGGGTGCGGGACATGGACATAAAATCCATCCGCCTCGTCACATCCAACTACCACCTGCCGCGCGCATGGCTGGAATTCAGCCACGCCCTGCCGCGCCGTGCCATCATCACCCACCCGATCCGTTCCGACAGCCTCGCCGACGGAAGCCGTTCGCACATGAAACTCAGTTTTGCGGAATATAACAAAACGCTTCTGACATGGGTCAGGCTCTATATCTACCCGTGGGACCACATCGTGAAAATCAGCCAATGGTAAAGAATTTTGAAATTCTGGCGCGCTCCATCGCCTTCAACATCGCCTTTTTCGGCCTGACGGCCATCATGGCGCTGTGCATGTTGCCGACCGTTTTTATGCCGCGCACCCAAGCCATGCGGATCGTATCCCTGTGGGTCAGAACGGTTTATCTGCTGGAACGCATTTTTTTAAATCTCGATTTCGAAGTGCGCGGACGTGAACACCTGCCGCAATCGGGGTCCTATCTGGTCGCTGCCAAGCATGAATCCGCCTATGAGACGATGAAATTGCACATCCTGTTCGACGATCCGGCCATTGTGCTGAAACAGGAACTCTTGAAAATTCCCGTCTGGGGCCTGTTCCTGAAAAAAATCGATCCTATCGCCATTGATCGTTCCAACCGCGAACATGCGCTGAAATCTCTGATCGCTGGGGCCTTGCATGTACGCGATCAGGGCAGACCAATCGTGATTTTCCCGCAAGGCACCCGCGTCGCCCCCGACACCCCCGTCGATAAAAAACCCTACAAGGCCGGCATTGCAAAAATGGCCGAGGCCGCCGCCCTGCCGATTATTCCCATGGCCCTCAACACCGGAATGTTCTGGCCGCGCAATAGCTGGCTCAAACGGCCGGGAAAGGTGATTTTCGAATTCCTGCCGCCAATCGCTCCGGGACAACCAACGGCGGACATCATGAACGAATTGCAGACGTCACTGGAATCCACGTCCACCGCGCTGCGCGCTGAATCGCGATAAATGACACCGTAATTTACGATTTTTTTACCGGCGGCATATCCTGCTTCGCCTGAATAACGCCACGGCGGATTTCGCGGGTGCGGGTGAACAGACTTTCCAGCGCTTCGCCGTCACCATAACGAATGGCTTTTTGCAGGCCCGTCAGGTCTTCAGTAAAGCGTTGCAGAATTTCAAGTACAGCGTCGCGGTTATTCAGGAAGACATCCCGCCACATCACCGGGTCCGATGCGGCGATCCGGGTAAAATCCCGAAAACCCCCGGCGGAAAATTTAATGACATCATCTTTCATATGCCGCTCGAGATCAGACGCGGTGCCGACAATCGTATAGGCGATCAAATGTGGCAAATGCGACGTAATCCCTAACACCAGATCATGCCGCCGCGCATCCATGATTTCGGTCTTTGCGCCAACGGCTTCCCACAGCGCGACGATTTTTTCCAGCGCCCGGACATCCGTATCCGGCATCGGGGTCAGGATCGACCAGCGGCCCTGAAACAATTCCGCAAACCCGGCATCGGGGCCGGAATGTTCTGTGCCTGAAATGGGGTGGCCGGGGATAAACTGAACATTTTGTGGAATATGCGGCATGACCGCATCAATGACCGCCTGCTTTACCGAACCGACATCCGTAACAATCGCCCCCGGCATCAGATGCGGGCCGATAGCCCTTGCCACCACGCCATACGACCCGACCGGAATCGCCAGAATGACGAGATCGCACCCCGCCACCGCCAGTCCCGCATCGGTTGTGGCTTGCTGCGCAAGGCCCGTTTCGAGAACGCGGTCGCAAACATCCTGCGCGTTGTCTGCACAAACGATTTCCCCCGCCAGCGCATTTTTCTGAATAGCCCGTGCCAGAGACGACCCGATCAGCCCGAAGCCGATAATCGCAACACGATTGAATAGCATCACGCCGTTTTTTTCTTTCTCTGAATCGCATTGTCCTTCAAAAACGGCAGGAGCGGATATCCGCCCATCACAACGCAGCGGCAAAATTCGTCTTCGAATTTCCCGAGGAATTCACCAATACGCGGATCATCAGCGCCAACATAACCTTCCACCTCGACCAGATGGACACTGCGGTTATTGACATTGTTGGTGCGGCTCGAATACAGGCTGAGCGCGGTAATCCCGACCGATTTCAGCTTGTCCACTGCCCGCGCGCGGCTGACCCCCTGATCCAGATCCAGCATCAGGAAGGAATGGTCGTCACCGCTGGGGCTGAATTGCATCTTACCGATCACCAGACAGCGATGATGTGGCAGAGTCGCCGGATCGCTACGGTTTCCATAGGGCAGACGCACCATAATCTGCATGGTTTTTGCAGGATCTTCATGGGGTAGATAGCCCCACCACGGATTTTCCCCATCATCCTCCGGCCACGGCAGGACGGCAAAACTGGCCTCATTATCGCGGATCATCGACACCGCCACCAGCGGATTGGCAACGTAATGCATCGGCATCACACCACCGAAATAACTGCGTGTCATATCGCCATATTTCTGGGCCTGATCGTCCGGCGCATAGATGACAACCTTCATCTCCGGATTTTGCAGCAAGGATACGGCGGCAACCAGTTCTCGCCAGATGCGCACCACGGCCGATTTTTGCAACGGCCCTTCGTGACGCTCCATCAACCTGCGCACGACCACAGCCTCGCGTTCCGGCTGGATCAGCGGAATGCCCAGTTCTTTCTTGACGTTGCCGACCTGTAGCGCGAGATCAGCCCGCTTCATCAGCAAATCGTGGATTTGCCTGTCTACGCTGTCGATTTCTTTACGGATCGTTTCGATGGGCGTGGTCATGATAGGCGTCAATATAATGCAAGCGGCCCCTTTGGGGAAGATGGTTAAAAACCCGTATTATCCGCCTGCTGCCGTGCTTGTCACCAGAATTTTCCGCCCCCCAACCCGATTCCGGGCCGCGCTGTGAACGGCGATTCCGCTATAAAGCTGCTTGCTGGCCTCGACCAGCAAAACCCCGGACATCCCGCCCATAACATATCGCCCATAGCGTTCAAACGGTATCCATGAACGCAACAGCATCGACGAACGCAACGCCGGGATATACAGGGCGCGTTCGACCCGTTCGATGACAAACAGATTTTCCTGCAAAATATGCGTCAGTTGCGACAGGGAAAACGGCGTCCCATGGCCGAAGGGCGACCATTCCGCCCGCGCCCAGAACCCGCGCCGGTTCGGAACCACCAGCAAAATGCGCCCGGTGCTTTTTAAAACCCGCCAGTATTCCTGCAAACACGGCCCCGTATGGTCGGAATGCTCCAGCGCATGGACGGCCAGAATGCGGTCGATGGATTCCGTTTCTATCGGCAATTCATCTTCCGCCGCGATACAGGCCAGATTTTTCTGCCGTGGCGTCCATAAGTGCACACCGAATTGCGCTGGCATCACGGCAAAACTGCGTTCTGCCGTATCAAGGTAAGGCTCCATATAGGGGATGGCATACCCCGTTCCCATCAGGCGCATCCCCTGCACATCGGGCCAGAGGTCCAGAATGCTTTCCTGCAACAAAGGCTGAACGATACGCCCGCGCCTGCATTCGTAAAACGACCGGAGATCGTAAACCGATGTAACCATTAAATCTGCGCCTCGAGTTGATGCACCAGCGGCAAATCCGCTTCCGGCATGGCTAAGGTATACATTTCACGCGGATACAGCCATTGAATTTCCTGCCCCTCGCGCGGCGTAATATTCCCCCGCCACATCCGGCAGGCAAAAAGCGGCATGACCAGATGGAAGGTCTCGTAACTATGCGACGTAAACCCGACCGGCAGGTAACATCCGGGCCGCGTTTCAATCCCCAGCTCTTCTTCCAGCTCGCGCATCAGGGCAAATTCCGGAAATTCATCCGGCTGCACCTTGCCTCCGGGGAACTCCCATAACCCGGCCATTGCCTTGCCCGGCGGCCTTTGCGCCAGCAAAACCCGCCCGTCCGGATCAATCAACGCCCCCGCCACGACATGCAGAATCGGCAGTATTTTTTGCACCGGTCTGGGCTGATTCAACGCGTCACGACATGCCACCTGAATATTTCCTTGCTAAGAGTCTGTTTTAAAACCCCATCCCCGCCGTCATTCCCCGAATTTTTGCCTGCAAAAATTCTAGGGGAATCCATGACGATCCATATCTTATAGATTGCCTTAGAATTTTCCTTGCAGAAAATTCTAAGGCAATCCATGGATTCCCCTAGGATTTGCTTCGCAAATCCGGGGAATGACGGAAACAGTTTTTGAACCAACATCATCAGACAATGCTCCAAATGATTCAGCCTATTCACAGAGTGCTCCAAAAGAAAAAGGCCGTCACCCTCCCGGATCACGGCCTTTTTGAAATCGAATAGACCCTATTTCTTTTTTGCCGGAGGGGTTTCCGTCTTTATCGGCTCGCCATTGATATCGAATTTTTTGATGCTGGCTTCTTTTTGCCATTTCTCAAGCATCCGGTTCAACTGTTCCCGGCGAACCTGCGCTTCCAGTTGCGGCTTGACCAGTTCGAATTGTGGTTCCGGACGCTGGCGCTTTTCCTCGACCTTCACCACATGCCAGCCAAACTGCGTTTTGACCGGGGTTTTGGAATAGCTTCCCGGCGTGATGTTAAAAGCAGCCTCGGCAAATTCCGGGACCATTTCGGTCTTGGCAAAATAACCCAGATCACCGCCGTTTTGTGCGGTCGGCGTATCGGCACTTTCCGCAGTCAGGTCTTCGAATTTGGCACCGCCATCCAGCTTGGCAATGATGTCACGCGCCTTGTCTTCTTCGGCCACCAGAATATGGCGGGCACGCACTTCCTCAACCTTTTCAAAGCCTTCCAGCATTGTTTCATAGGCCTTCAGGAGATCTTTCTGGGAGACGGCCTTGTTCAGTTCGCGCTCGACATAAACGTTGCGCACGATCTGGCCCTTGGCCGTTTCCAGCAATTTGGTGACTTCCGGGTCAGAATCCATTTTCGCCTGATCGGCCTTCATGCCGATGATGCGGGCGTTGAGAACCTGATCCAGCGCCAGCGGGAACAGGGTTTGCAACGGCATCTGGCGAATTTGCTCCGGCAGGGTGGAAATATAGCTGAACACTTCGCTGCGCAGAACCTTCTCGCCGCCGACTTCCGCGACCACCGGATCGCCCATCTGGATCGTACCACTCTGGCCCGCCGTGGAGGCCGCAGGGGTATCGGCGCTCGCAGGGGCAATCTTTTCCACGCCCCCGGTTTCCGATTTTGCGGCAGCGGCACCTTTTTTCGCAGGTTCGGCATCACTCTCATGGGACATGAACATCGTCCCGGCAGCGGCCAGTGAAATAACGCCGACAACGGCGGCAACCATCAGGCCGCGCCCTGCTTTGCCTTTTTGTTCTGTGGATGTTTCAAGTGACATGGAATACGTTCCCTTTTGGTAGAAATGCGTGAATCGTTAAAGCACTGCTTGTAAGAATAGTTAAGACAATGGCTAAAACAAGGCACAAATTACGGTTTTCCGGTGGAATCTCTGCCCGATTCCGTTGACGGCGGGCTTTTGTAGCCTTATATCAGACCACTCATGCATATTAATGTGTCAAGGATCTGATGTTGCTCGCACTCGCCCAGAAAATTTTCGGTTCCAGTAACGAACGCGCGTTGAAGTCGATTTCCCGGCATGTCGACCCCATAAACGCGCTCGAACCCAAATTCGCCGCCATGACCGATACCGAATTGCGGGGCATGACTGCGGCGTTCCGTGAACGGCTGTCAAAGGGGGAACCGCTCGACGACATGTTGCACGAAGCCTTCGCCGTTGTGCGCGAAGCCGCAAAGCGAACGCTGGGCCAGCGCCACTACGATGTGCAGCTTGTCGGCGGCATTGCCCTGCATCAGGGCAAGATTGCCGAGATGCGCACGGGTGAGGGGAAAACACTGGTCGCCACGCTCGCCGTTTACCTGAATGCCCTGTCCGGCAAGGGTGTGCATGTCGTGACCGTCAACGACTATCTGGCCAGACGCGATGCCGCATGGATGGGCCAGATTTACAATTTCCTCGGCATGAGCGTCGGGTGCATCGTTCACGACCTGAAGGATCAGGAACGCAAGGACGCCTATAACTGCGATATTACCTACGGCACTAATAACGAATTCGGCTTCGATTATCTGCGTGATAACATGAAGTACCGCCTTGAAATGATGGTCCAGCGCCCGTTTCACTACGCCATCGTCGATGAAGTCGACTCCATCCTGATCGACGAAGCCAGAACCCCGCTGATTATTTCCGGCCCGGCGGAAGATTCTTCCGAACTCTACACCGCCGTTAACAAGGTCATCCCAAGGCTGCTGCCGGAAGATTATGAAGTTGATGAAAAGCAACGCAATGCCAGCCTGAGCGAAGCCGGACAGGAACATGTTGAACAAATCCTGCGCGATATCGGTTTGCTGAAGGAAGGCAACCTGTACGACGCGCTGAACATTTCACTGGTCCACCATGTCAATCAGGCGCTGCGTGCGCACAAGCTGTTTTCCATCGACAAGGATTATATCGTCAAGGACGACAAGGTTATCATCATCGATGAATTCACCGGACGCATGATGGAAGGCCGCCGTTTCTCCGAAGGCCTGCATCAGGCGCTCGAAGCCAAGGAAGGCACACGGATCCAGAACGAAAACCAGACTCTGGCCTCCATCACCTTCCAGAATTATTTCCGCATGTACCCGAAACTGGCGGGCATGACCGGAACGGCCCAGACCGAAGCTGCCGAATTTATGGAAATTTATAAACTCGGCGTGGTAGAAATTCCCACCAACCGCGCCGTATCGCGGATCGACCACAATGACAAAATCTACAAATCTCTGGGCGACAAGGAAGAAGCCACTCTCCGGCTGATCCAGGAATGCCTCGAACGCAAACAACCGGTTCTGGTGGGGACGGTCTCCATCGAAAAATCGGAAAAACTCTCTGCCGTTCTGAAAAAGGCAAAGGTTCCGCACAACGTCCTGAACGCCCGCTACCACGAACAGGAAGCCCATATCATCGCTCAGGCCGGACGCCCCGGCGCGGTCACGATTGCCACCAACATGGCCGGACGCGGTACGGACATCCAGCTCGGCGGCAACCTGGACATGCGCGTCGCCCACGAAATTTCCAACGACCTCCCCGAAAACGAACGGGCCTTGCGGATTGAAACCATCCGCGCCGAAATCGAACGCGACCGGGAAATCGTTCGTCAGGCGGGGGGGCTGTATATCATCGGCACCGAACGCCACGAATCCCGCCGCATCGACAACCAGCTCCGTGGACGTTCCGGACGGCAGGGCGACCCCGGCGCATCCATCTTCTTCCTTTCTCTGGAAGACGATCTGATGCGCATTTTCGGCGCTGAAAAAATGGAAGCCCTGCTGGCCCATAAAACCATCGGTCTGCGCGATGGCGAAGCCCTGACGCATCCGTGGATTTCCAAGGCCCTTGAACGCGCACAGGGCCGCGTCGAAACCATGAACTTCGAAATCCGGAAAAACCTGCTCAAATTCGATAACGTCATGAACGACCAGCGCAAGATCATCTATGAACAGCGCCGCGAAATCATCGAATCTGAAAACGTCGAAGACATCATTACCGGCATGCGTCACGAAATCATCGACGATCTGGTGACGCGCTGCATCCCCGAACAAAGCTATGCCGAACAATGGGATATCGCCACACTGCACGCGGAATGCCAGCGCCTTCTCGGGCTGGACCTGCCCGTGCATGACTGGGCGAAGGAAGAAGGCATTGCCGAAACGGAAATCGCCAATCGCATCATTGACGAATCCGACCGGAAAATGGCGCAAAAGGCCGTCAATTCCAACCCGAAAATGTTCCGCCAGATTGAAAAGGCCTTCCTGCTGCAAGGCGTTGACCAACACTGGAAAGAACACCTGCTCAATCTCGACCATCTGCGTCAGGGGATCAACCTGCGCGCCTTCGGCCAGCGCGATCCGCTGAACGAATACAAGACCGAAGCCTTCGCGATGTTTGAACTGATGCTGATCCATCTGCGCGAAAGCGTAACCCAGACCCTGAGCCTGATGGATATCGGCAACCCCGAAGGGGTGCAGGATGCCATTCTCGGCCCCCGCGTCGATCCGTCCAGAATGCGCGAAACACGCACAGACCCGGCACTGGCCGGGACCGGGGCGGCCCCTGCGGGCGCGGAACCGCGTATGGTGCGCAACACCTTCGACCAGAACGATCCCGCGACCTGGGCATCAACCTCGCGTAACGCCCCCTGCCCTTGCGGATCGGGTAAAAAATACAAATACTGCCACGGGGAAGTAGCACGCTAAAAAACGCGGAAGGCGACAACGATATGCACACCCCAGATATCATCGTCTCCGGTGCCGGTATTGCGGGCTTGTGGTTGTTTCATCACCTGAAACGGGCCGGTTATGACGTTCTCCTCCTTGAACGGGATTCCATCGGCTGCGGCCAGACCATCGCCTCGCAGGGGATTATCCATTCCGGCCTCAAATACGCCTTTGCCGGGCAAATCAACGAACTCGCCCGCTCGATCAGCGCCATGCCCGATCTCTGGCGTGACGCACTCGCCGGAAGGGGGCCGGTTGACCTGCGGGCCGCGCGGGCCAACGCATCGTCACAATATCTTTTAATTCCCCCCGGTCTGATGGGTGGATTGATCGGTCTGGTGACGAAAAAGGCCCTTGGCGGCAATGTCCGCGAACTGAAAAAAACGGAATGGCCGGACAGTATCGTCAAGGCCGGATTCAACGGCACGGTCATTTTCATGGATGAACCCATCCTCGACGTTGCCTCCGTACTCCATGCGCTGGCCGCACCCTACCGCGATCACATCCGCAGGGCCGATGTTCTGGCCGATACGGATTACGTCATCGTCGATGGAAACATCGACACGCTTTATCTCGGTGCCGAACCGGTCCGGGCGAAGAAATATATTTTTACGACTGCGGATTCCAATAAACTGATTGCCGAAAAATTCGGCCATGCCGATGGCCTTCAAACGCAGGCGCGCCCGTTATTGATGGGGATGATGCGCAATGCCCCGTTCGAATTATACGCCCACTGCGTCGGCCCGTCCGAAAAGCCCGTGGTGACAATCACAACCCACCGCGCCACCGACGGCTCGCTCGTCTGGTATCTGGGCGGCGGGGTCGCCGAACGCGCAAAAAACGCCGCCCCCGGCGATGTTTACAAGGCCGCACAGGATGGCCTGCGCAAATACATGCCGCATGTCGATCTCTCCCGCGTGATCTGGTCTACCCTGCCCGTTGACCGCATCGAAGGAAAATCCAAAACCGCCGGGCACCTGCCCGATACCCCGACCATCCATACCGCCCATAACGCCCTGTATTGCTGGCCGACAAAACTGACCTTTGCCCCGATGCTGGCGCAACAGGTCGTGGCGCAACTCGAAAAAGACGGCATTACCCCTTCCGGCACGCAAAGCGATTTCAGCTTCCTTCCCCCCTGCCCCGTCACCGAAGCCCCGTGGGACCAGGCCGAATGGACTGCGGTGGCCGCCTGAATCCATAAGGGGAAAAGAATGCACAAAATCCCGCAAAGACCACTCGGCCAGACTGGCCTGTCCCTGTCGGTTCTGGGGCTTGGAACCGTCAAATTCGGGCGAAATCAGGGGGTGAAATACCCGCAGGAATTTGCTCTCCCCGATATGGAATCCTTGGGCAATCTGCTTGCCGTCGCCCGCGATTCCGGCATCAACACGCTCGACACCGCCCCGGCCTATGGCCTCAGCGAAGAACGGCTTGGCGTCTTGCTGAAAGGCCAGCGACAGGACTGGATAGTGATCGGCAAGGCGGGGGAGGAATTTGAAAACGGAAAATCAGAATACATCTTCACGCCGGAGCATTTTGAATTCAGCCTGATGCGCAGCCTGAAACGCCTTGATACCGACTATCTCGACGTTTTCCTGATCCATTCCGACGGCCATGACATGGATATCCTGAACAACGATGCCCTGATACAAAAAATGCATGATTTCAAATCACGCGGCCTTGTCCGCGCCATTGGGGCTTCGACGAAAACAGTGAATGGCGGCATGCGCGCGCTCGACCTGATGGATTGCGCCATGGTCGCCTATAACCCGCAATACACCGATGAAAAACCCGTCCTCGACCATGCCGCTCAAACGGGCAAGGGCATTCTGGTTAAAAAAGCCTTGGGCAGCGGCCATCTCGCCCCGGCCACAAACCCGCTGCACTTTGTCCTCGAACACCCGGCGGTCACCTCCGCCATCGTCGGCACAATCAACCCCGACCACCTCAGACAAAACACCCACCAGTTTCGGTTACAGTAACCTTAATTATGCCGCCTGTTCACCCGACTCCGGCGGTGGCGGCACCACGCGGATCAATGTGATCTGATGGCGATGGCGGCGGATAATGTCGAAACGAAAACCGTGAAAATTGAACACCTGCCCCGGTTCAGGGATTTTTTGCGCTTCATGCAAAATCAGGCCCGCCAGCGTCGAATAATGCTCGCTCGGCAAATTCCATTCAAATTCGCGGTTCAAATCACGAATCGTGACGGTGCCGTCGATCATATAACTGCCATTGGGTTGCTTGCGCACACCGGCAACGCTGATGTCATGTTCATCATCGATTTTGCCGACGATTTCTTCGAGAATATCCTCCAGCGTCACCAGCCCCATCAGCGACCCGTATTCATCCACCACCATGGCAAAATGTTCGCGCCGCTGGCGGAAAGCCTGCAACTGGTCGAAAAGATTCGTCGTGTCTGGAATAAACCACGGATCATTCGCCAGTTTTTCGACGTCGATATCCTTCAGATTGCCCCCGGCATTTTGCAGCTCCCGCAACAATGCCTTGGCGTGAATGACCCCGACAATATTATCAGGCTCGTCGCGCCACACGGGGATGCGCGTATACTGGCTATCGAGAACTTCCTGCACGATATTTTCCAGCGGCTGGTCCAGATCAATCGCCATCATCGAATTGCGGTGAGTCATGATTTCACCAACCCAGACATCGGCAAGATCCAGAATCGAGCGCAGCATGGCGCGCTGCTCCTGCGTTTCCTCCTCCTGTCCGCTATGCATTTCGATCGCACCGCGCAATTCATCCATGGTGTCGCCAAGGACGACGACACTGATATCCGCGCCGCATAATTTCAGTACAAAACGCACGAAATGGCCGACGGCTTCCGATATCGGTGCAAAAACAATGGTCAGAACGCGAACCACCGGCGCAACCGCCATCGCCAGAGAATCAGCACGGTAAAGCGCATATGTCTTCGGCATGACTTCCGAAAAAATCAGGATGAAGGCCGTCATGACGATAGTCGCATAAACGACTCCCGCATCCCCGAACATGGTAATCAAAACACTGGTCGCCAGCGCCGAGGCAAGAATGTTGACCATGTTGTTGCCCAGCAGCAACGCACCAATCATCTTTTCTTTTTTTGCCCGCACCTGATTGACGATTTTGGCGCGCTTGTCGCCCTTTTGCTCGAGCGCCAGCATCCGCCCTTTCGACGCCGCCGTCAGGGCCGTTTCCGACCCGGAAAAGAACCCCGACAACACCAGCAAAACCACGATTGCCAGAACGGAAAGCCAGAATTCAAGATCCAGTTCCATGCCTTATGCCCCATTGATTGATTGCTGAACGACCGCCAGAACGTCTTCTTCCGGCACCTGACGCGCGACAAAGGCCGCGCCGATCCTGCGCGCCAGCACAAAGGTCAACCCTCCGGCCTCCGCCTTTTTATCCGCATACATCAACCGCACCAGCGTTGCCGGATCGTCGTGAATAATCCCCTTCAAATCCTGAATCGAGGTCGGCAGACCGATGTCGCGCAGATGCGCCCCCAGCCGGGAACGAGGCTCGTCGTCGCAATACCCCAGACGCTGCGACAGGGCCAACGCCATCATCATTCCCACCGCCACGCCTTCGCCATGGAGCAGACGGTCCGAATACCCCGTTGACGCCTCCAGCGCATGGCCGAATGTATGGCCAAAATTCAGGAGCGCGCGCACATCCGCCTCGCGCTCGTCCTGCGCCACGATCTCGGCCTTCTTGCGACAGGCGGTTTCAATGGCGAAGGCCAGCGCATGTTCTTCCAGATCGCATACCGCCCTGCCATTTTTTTCCAGCCATGCAAAAAAATCAGGATCGTTGATAAAACCGTATTTGATAATCTCGGCATACCCGGCAAGGCGTTGCCGGATGTTCAGCGTTTCCAGTGTATTCAGATCACACAGGACCAGTGATGGCTGGTAAAACGCGCCAACCAGATTTTTCCCCTGCTTCATGTCAATCGCGGTTTTCCCGCCGACACCGCTATCCACCTGCGCCAGCAATGTCGTCGGAATCTGGACAAGAGGGATGCCGCGCAAAATGGTCGCCGCAACAAACCCGCCCAGATCACCCACCACGCCGCCGCCAACCGCGAACAAAACAGACTGGCGATTGACGCCGCTATCCAGCATCCAATTGAGAATTTTTTCGTACCAGTCGAGCGATTTGCTTTCCTCCCCCGGCAGAATAGGAAATAAATGGACACCAGCAACACCAGCTCTTTTTTCTAGCACCGCTCTCAGGGATTCCGCATAAGGTCTGGCATTGACATCCGTCAGGATAAACAATGTCCTGCCCTGTAACGGAAACGGTAAAAACTCCGGACACTCCCGGATCAATCCGCGCCCGATACGCACCGGATAGGAGCGGTCTTCCAGTTGCACCATCAAAACCCGCTGCGGCGTCTGACCGTCGGGGATCGTTACGGGCTGCATGATTTCAGTCTTTCTTCTATCAGTTTCAACATATGTGCCAAAATCTCATCCGGCATCTTGCCGTCGGTATCCACCGTCAAATCAGCGCGACAATAGACAGGATAGCGAATTTCCGCCATCTGCCGCAGGGTTTTTTCAGGGTCGCCATTTTGTAGCAAAGGGCGATCATTCTTCCGTCCCACACGGTCGAGCAACACCGCAATATCGGCCCGCGTCCAGATCGACAGCGCCTTGCCAAAGACGAGATCGGCATTGTCCTGCTGCATCACCGCGCCGCCCCCGGTCGAAACCACGCGGGGCACAGGTTCGTCTTGCAGGACTTTCCGGATTGCAGCAGATTCATACTGCCGGAACACCGCCTCGCCTCTGGTTGCAAAAATCTGCGGAATATCCATCCCGGCGGCGGCGACCGCCATATCGTCCGTGTCGATAAAGGGCAGATCCAGCGCCTGCCCGAGCATCCGCCCGAGCCGCGTCTTGCCTGCCCCCATCATCCCGACCAGAACGACCGGACGATCAAGCCTTTTTCCAATATCCCGGCCATCTGTCATGATCCCCCGTTTATGGCACAAAACCCGCCCGCTGTCATGCCGTTCCATTCGGGGGCGGCCCCAAAAAACAGTCCGGAAAAACTTGTATGAAACGCCCGCGCCATGATTGAAATCGCGGGCGTCTCTGCTACATTCTTCCCATGCAAAGGAAAAAGACCGTGATGAAATCAATTGCTTCAAAATGGCTGCCGCTGGCGGTCATGGCACTGCTTCTGGCTGCTTTCGGGTATCTGGCGGTTGCCGATATTCCGGTAACGCAGACACCGATGGAAAAAACCATCCCCAATGACCGCTTCACACGTTAAGGACGCCCGATTTTGATCTCCGGACTTATGCGTCTGGCCCTGACGGGCTGTGTGTTCATTCTTGTCGCCGCCGGGCCGGGTGCTGCGGCGAATGAACGCATGGCCGGAACCGTTCCGGTCGTCAAACCCGCCGATCCGGATACACCACCCGCCCCCGTCCCCCCGCGCGGAAACGATGATCGCATGGCTGGCGGCAAGAAGGAACCTGCACCGGCAACCGCCGCACCCGTAAAGGCTCCGGCAAAAACGGCCACAAACGAAAAAAAGAAAACAAACCCCACGCCCGCAAAAACGGCAAAAAAGACAACCGAAACAAAAACAGCAGAATCAAAAAAACCAGCAGCACCACAGGCTTCCGCTGCGGCCACACCATCTCCTGCCCCCCGGCCGGATACGGGAAAAACCATGGACCGCAAGACGCTGGAAAGCCTCGGCCCCCTGACCAACCCGCTCAAGGGCAGTCTCGGCAATGATATGTGGCACGGCTCCAGCCGCGCGGTGCTAGTGAAATATCTTCCCCTGCTCCCCAATGGCGATGCCGGACGCCCGGCCCAGCTTCTAACCCGGCGCATCCTGCTCAGCAACGGCGATGTCAAAATGCTGCGCAGTGATTCCGCCCCCGCCGGAAGCCCTGACATTTTCACCTTACGTCTGGAAAAGCTGCTTGAAACGGGGGCTTACGACGATGCGGTGGAGCTTTATACCTTGATCGAAGGGGAACCCGCGCATGACCGTCTGGGCCGCGCCGGGATCAGGGCGCTGATGTATGGCGGCTATCCGGCGCAGGCCTGCCTCGAAGCGCGGGCGGTCCATCATGACTTTTCCGATGCCACAGAAGCATCTAACGATCATTTCTGGCAACAGATCGAAAGCATTTGCACCTTCATCCAGATTCATTCCGCACGGGCCGTTCAGCGCGCCGGAATCCACAATGCCAGTACAAAAACATTCGACCGCACCGCCGTCACCGGCGTCTCCGGCAGCCGCATCCTGACCATGCTGGCCAGCCGCCCTGATTACCGTTATACGGTCGGCACGCCAAAGGATATCGAGGAGCTTTCCGATATTGAACGCGCCGTTATCAAGGGCCTTGGCCGCTTCGACTATTCGCGCCTGAAACTGAAAAAGACTCACGACATCCCCGCATCGGCGCTGATGATTATGGCGACCGACCGCAATCTACCCGCCTATCACCGCGCTGTTTTGAATGTTGAGGCAGCGCGGCGCGGCATCATCGACACGGCACGGCTGGCGATGGTTTATACGGATTTGTCCGGAAAAGAAGACAAGCTCGGCATGGACCCCGCCACACTTGATTTGTGGGACCGCTACGCCCTCTATGCGAAATCCACCGATGTCTCCGAACGCAGAAAAATGGTCGCTGCATTGCTTGAAAAAACCGACCAGGGCCTGCCTGTGGCATTGCTACCGTTTGCCGATACGGTTTCCGGCATCAACCCCGCTACGCTTTCGCGCAATGCCGTGCGGAATGGCCTGTTACTGATGCTGTATAGCAGCATTGTACCGCCGGATCGCTGGGTCACGGCATGGACGAAAGGTGATTCGGGTGATTCGGTAAAAAATCGCGATTCGGTCGCCTTGTATCTGGCAAATGTGCTTTTGGAAAATTTACCCACAAATTCAGTTCCTTTCCCCGACGAGGCCCTGCAACCATGGTTCAAAGGCCCGGAATCGGTAGAATCTTTGGAAATATGGTCTGTTTTTTCTGGACTTGGCCGCGAAAATGTATTACATAATGTCGCAAGTCATGATGTTTATGAAAAACATGTTGACTTGACACTGTCTAACGATTATGTAATGCCTGTGGACGGCTTGCTAGAGCAGATTCGGGAAGCATCGAATAATGATCGCCTGGGTGAAGTTGCTCTGCTTGCTGCCGTAGCACTTGACGGATATAGCCCGGGCAAGACCCATCCTGGTGTCTTTCGTGAAGTGATACAAAGTCTTGCAACAGTGGGGTTAAAAGAAGAGGCTCAACAAGTGGCTCTGGGAGTCGTTCTGAGCTTAAAACAATAAAGAAGGAGAATAAGCCATGGCTCGTCCTGGTCGTCCGGCAATGCCGAAACCGAAACTGCACCCTCTCGTGGACTCGTTCCTCGATATGCTCACGGCCGAGCGTGGGGCAGCAATGAACACCCGCCAGGCTTACTGGCGCGATCTGGCTGATTTCAGCCTGTATCTGCGCGAGCGCGCCAAAAAAGAAATCGTCGATGCGACACCTGACGAGATCAAATCCTATCTCCGGGATCTTGGTGAAAAAATCCATGTAAAGGGCCAGAACAAGGCGCAGATCGCGACTCGCACCGTTGCGCGCCGCCTTTCGGCGCTGCGTCAGTTTTACCGTTATCTGGTGTCGGAAAATATCCGCAAGGACGACCCTACATCCACCATCGAAAGCCCGAAACAGGCCCGCACCCTGCCCAAGACTCTGTCCGAGTCCGAAGTCAGCATCCTGATCAAAACCGCAAGCCAGAACGGCGGCGGCGATGCTGTGCGTCTGGTCTGCCTGCTGGAAATGCTGTATGCCACCGGCCTGCGCGTTTCCGAGCTGGTCGGTCTGCCGCAATCGGCGATCAATGATGACAAGCAGTTCCTGATGATTGCAGGAAAAGGCGGTCGCGAACGCATGGTTCCGTTGTCCGAACCGGCGCAAAGGGCTCTGGCGAAATATGTCGATATCCGCCAGCAGTTCATCAGCTCCGAAGACAAGGGCGAACAGAGCCAATGGCTCTTCCCGTCCCGTACATCGGAAAGCGGCCACCTGACCCGCCAGCGTTTTGCGCAGTTGCTGAAGGATCTGGCGGACACAGCCGGAATCGAAGCCAGCCGCGTCAGCCCGCACATCCTGCGTCACGCCTTCGCGACCCACCTGCTCTCGAACGGTGCGGATCTGCGCTCGGTCCAAAAGATGCTCGGCCACGCCGACATTGCGACCACGCAAATCTACACCCACATTGTCGGTGACAAGTCCAAAAAGACGGTCGAGGAAAAACATCCCCTCGCGAAAAAAGCCGTTTAGGGCCGTAACGCCAGATTATTCAAAACAGGCGGACATTGAACATGTCTGCCTGTTTTGCTATGAAGATGCAGATACGTTTAACCACGAAGACACTAGGCTCAGGATCTAACGCAACCTCAATACTGCGTCATCCCGAGCGTAGCCGAGGGATCCGACCAAGCCGCAATCTGTCAGATCCCTCGGCTACGCTCGGGATGACGGTCCCTGTAGTGGCTTATGTTCATTGTGGTTAAACTTAGTCAAACACCTTAAAACCCAGCGGACGTAAAATGAGCAAGCTCGACTTTGAAAAACCGATTCTGGAACTTGAAACCAAAATCGCCGAACTCCGCAACGTTGGCGGTGATGGGGCAATCAACATCACCGAAGAAATACGCCGCATGCAACAAAAGGCCGAACGCCTGCTGCAACAGACCTACAGCAAACTGACCCCGGTGCAAAAGGTTCAGGTCGCCCGCCATCAGGAACGGCCGCATTTTTCCGATTACATCCACGGCATCATCGAAGATTTTACGCCGCTTGCCGGTGATCGCAATTTTGGTGAGGATAAGGCGCTCCTCGGCGGCCTTGGCCGCTTCAAGGGCCGCTCTGTCGTTATCATGGGCCATGAAAAGGGCAACGACACCGAAAGCCGGATCAAACACAATTTCGGCATGGCCCGCCCCGAAGGCTACCGCAAGGCCCAGCGCCTGATGGAAATGGCCAGCCAGTTCCAGCTTCCCGTCATTACGCTGGTTGACACGGCGGGCGCCTATCCCGGCGTCGGTGCCGAAGAACGCGGACAGGCCGAAGCCATCGCCAAATCCATTGAATCGTGCCTGCGCACCACCGCGCCCATTGTCTCTGTCGTCATTGGCGAAGGCGGCTCCGGCGGGGCCATCGCCATCGCCACTGCCGACCGCGTCTATATGCTTGAACACGCGATTTATTCCGTCATCTCTCCGGAAGGCTGCGCCTCCATCCTGTGGCGCAGTTCCGACCATGCCGACGATGCCGCCACCGCGCTGAAACTCACCGCCGAAGACATGCTCGGCCTGAAACTCATCGACGGCATTATTTCCGAACCCCTCGGCGGGGCACACCGGGCCAAGGAACAAACCATTCTCAACGTCTCCCACCAGATCGACCGCGCCCTCGGCGGGCTGATTCCGTGGGAAATCGCTGCCTTAAAACAATCCCGCCGCGAAAAATTCCTGGCGATGGGGCGCGGGCTTTAGCAGGCTGCTGAAAAACCCCTTTTTACTGTCATCCCGGCGCAAGCCGGGATGCTGGATAAGTGACATTACAAAAAATCCCTACAAACCTGAAAGAACCAGCTTTGCACGGTTGCAAAAGGGTGAAAAACAGGGTACAAAACCGCCGAAATAACCGTAACCGACCAAAGGTGTTTGAACCGTGGCCGATCCGCTTCACCAGTTTGTTGTCACCAAAATCATCCCTTTGCACGTTGCCGGGATTGATCTGTCATTCACCAATTCGTCCCTATGGATGATGATTGCCGCCGTTGTTTCGACGGCGCTCCTAACCCTGAGCATGCGCCCTGCCGCGCTGGTCCCCGGACGGGCGCAGGTCATGGCGGAGATGGTCTATGAATTCGTCGCCAATATGATCCGCGAAAATATCGGCCCCGCAGGGCGGCAATACTTTCCGCTGATTTTTACCATGTTCATGATGGTGTTGATGGGGAATATGCTGGGCCTGCTGCCCTATTCCTTCACCTTCACCAGCCAGTTGATCGTGACCGGCGCACTGGCGCTGTTCATTTTCCTGATGGTGATGGTGCTGGGTATTGTCCGTCATGGCACACATTTTTTCTCTCTGTTTCTGCCGCCCGGCGTTCCGGTCTGGCTGTTTCCGCTGGTCATCCCGCTGGAAATTGTTTCCTACCTGATCCGCCCGATTACCCTGTCTGTGCGTCTTTTCGCCAACATGATGGCCGGCCACCTGATGCTGAAAGTCTTTGCGGGGTTCAGCGTTGCAATGATTTCCGCCGGGGCGCTCGGTTGGGTCGGGGCGATGTTCCCGATGCTGTTTAATGCCGTGCTGACAGGCTTTGAGTTGATGATTGCCCTCATCCACGCTTATGTGTTTTCGGTCCTGTGCTGCCTGTATCTAAAAGATACGGTGGAACTGGCCCACTGACCCCTTTAACCACGCTAAAACTCTAAAAGAAGGAAAATTGAGTATGGAACTCGAAGCCGCGAAACTGATTGCTGCCGCACTTGCCCTGATGCCCCTCCTTGGCGTCGGTATTGGTCTCGGCCTGATCTTCTCCGCATACAACGAAGCCGTGGGCCGCAACCCGGGCGCGATGGAACTGCTGGACAAGAAATTCTTCCTTATGTTCGCCCTGACCGAAGCTCTGGCGATTTTCGCCCTGCTGATTTCCCTTGTGATCCTGTTTGGTTAAGGGACCGGGAATGAACGCCTTGTCGTTGACAACTGTGCTGAAGCCCGTTGGTGCCGCGATTGCAGCTCTGCTGTGTCTGGCCGCTTTCGGGATTCAGCGGGCGTTTGCGGCCGAAGACGGTCACGCGGATGCTGCGGAGCATGGATCGGGCGGCTTGCCGCAATTCGATCCAACGTCTTTTTCCAGTCAGGTCTTCTGGCTGGCGATTGCCTTTGCACTGATGTATGTGATTTTTTCACGCAAGACCCTGCCCGCGATTTCATCGGTTCTTGAAAACCGCCGGGAACAGATCAAAAGCGACCGCGACACGGCGGAAAAACTGAAAAACGAAGCTGAATTCGTCCTCGAATCCTACGAAAAGGGACTGGATAAGGCGCGCGCCGAATCAGCGCAACTCAGTGTCGGCGCGGTTGAAAACGGTAAGAAACAGGCCGAATCCGCCCTGCAGGGCTTCCAGCAACGGGCAGAAGAACAGATTGCCGCGCTGGAATCCCGCCTAAAGAACGGCAAGAACGACGCCATGGACGAAATGAACACCATTGCAGCGGAAATTGCCTCTGCCGCAGCGGAAAAAATCGTCGGCATTTCCACCGATATCGGTCAGGTCAAAAGCGTTGTGCAATCCCTGAGCAAGAAGGCGGCCTGAAGATGTTCGCAGATACGCATACATGGGTCCTGATTTCTTTCCTGCTGTTCGCCGTGATGGCGTTCCGTTTCGGCAAGAACAAGTTTCTGGCCAAGCTCGATAGCCGGATCGACTCCATCCGCGATGAAATCCGGACGGCGGAGTCCCTGCGCATCGAAGCACAGGAACTTCTGGCGCAATATCAACGCAAGCAACGCGACGCCGCCAAAGAAGCGGAAGATATTGTCACCGCCGCGAAATCCGCTGCCGCGCTGATTCAGGCCCAGGCAGAAAAAGACCTCGAGGACATGCTCGCTCGCAAGGAAACGCAACTGGGCGAACGTCTCCAGCGCATGGAAGAAACCGCCAAGGCGGAAATTCGTGCCTACGCCGCCGAACTGGCGGTCAAGGCCACCTCCGAAATCATCCAGTCCAAACTGGATCAGGCCGCAAACGACCGTCTGGTTGACGCCTCCATCCGCGCGGTTGCCAGCGAATTGAAATAACCCCACGCCCCCGGCGCGGGAATGGCGGATTCGTTTTTTTACGCTATACTTCCCGCATGATCCTTTTTACCCCGCCGCATTTGCTGAACTCCCGCCGCTGGTGCGGCATGCGCGTTGGTTTGCTGGGTGGGTCGTTCAATCCGCCCCATGCTGGCCATGTGCATGCATCGCATGTTGCCCTGAAATACCTGCAACTCGATTGCATCTGGTGGCTGGTTACGCCGCAAAATCCGCTCAAACAGGAAACGGGCCGCTATGCCGAACGTCTGGCAGAATGCCGGGCCCTGACGCGGCATTGTCCGCGCATCATTATCAGTAATCTGGAATGCCACACCGGAACCCGCCGGAGTGTCGATACGATCAGTGTTTTGAAACGCCGATTTTCCCGGACGGATTTCATCTTTATTGCCGGAACCGATATTTTGCCGCAACTGGATCGCTGGCACCGCTGGCGCGATCTGGGCCGCCATGTTCCTCTGGCCTTCATCGCCCGCCCACCCGCCATTGATCTGGTGCGGCAATCGCGGTTCAGGATGTTGAAAAACGAGAATCGTTTTCCCGCCCACGGCGAAAAACCGTCGCTCGTCCCCGGAAAAACCTATTGGCTGATGCATGAAAATCTGCATGGAGAATCCTCGACGGAAGTGAGAAAATTGAATTTCATCAAATAGTTATACGAAAAATATCCTTTTCCGGTCCGGCGCTGCAACATCGATTTATTTGAATATCGCGCCAATCAGGCTTACAATTAACTTATGAGATGTTTCTTGCGTGAAACCCATACGGACGGGAGGCCAGCAAAAGCTTGATAAAAGCCAAAGCCGTCCACCTGAACGTTCTTTGTCGCCATAATGAGGATGACCGCGCCCTTGTGCTTTTGCATATGGGCGCTTATTTCATTAAGGCAGAACCTAACACCTGACCGGAGGATGCCGACATTTTAATGACTTACACTGACGGACAGAAAAGTCCCGAGAATATTCGAAATCTTGCCATGAGTTCTCTTGATGCGGACAAGGCGCAAGATATACAGGTCATCGACCTGAGAGGCCAAAGCTCTCTTGCTGATTTCATGGTCGTCGCCACCGGAACCTCTTCCCGCCATGTCTATGCGCTGGCCGACAAGCTGGCGGAGCGTTTGTCCAAAACCGGGCTTTCCGACATCAATATCGAAGGCCAAAAGACCAGTGACTGGGTTGTCGTTGATGCGGGCGATGTGATTATTCATATTTTCCGTGAAGAAGTGCGGAGCTTCTACGCGCTGGAAAAAATGTGGCGCAACCCGACCCACCCCGACATGGAACTGGTCACGGCCTGACGAAACTGTCATTCTTCCCGAATGACCCGGATTGAAATCATCGCCGTCGGGCGTATGAAAAACACGCCTTATGCTGCCGCATGGCAGGAATACCTGAAACGGACCACATGGCCGGTACTGCTCCATGAACTGGATGTCCGTCAGAATCAGGAACACGCAAAAATTCTCGAAAAAATTCGCGCCGACGCCTTTGTCTTCGCCCTCGATGAACGCGGAAAACCCCTTTCCAGCATTGATTTCGCGCAGCAGATTCAGACCCAGATGGGTCAGGGACGACCGGCCATCCAGTTTATCATCGGCGGTGCAGACGGGCTGAATGACGATATCCGGAAACGTGCGGATTTTCTGCTGTCCTTTGGAATTCAGACTTGGCCTCACATCATGGTCCGCGTTATGCTGATGGAACAGATTTACCGCGCCCGGCAGATCAATGCCGGACACCCTTATCACCGGGGCTGAAATTGTTGCCACCATTCGTTGCACATCCACAACCATGCTTACCCCGGCGCAGGCGGGGACGAATTTTGCCGGGGTTTTTCCGCCTGTGCCTGTGCACCGTGGTCCTCGCGCTTGTCCATCCGGCCCTGGCCGACCCCCTGCCCCCCAGCAAAACCGAAGCCCTCGGCGCATTGCAAAACCGCCTTGCCAATGAAAAGGGCAAGCAGGCAGACCTGAAAAAAAAGATGGCCGCCACGGAAGCCGAACTGGAGACCGACCGCAAAAAGATGATCGCCCTGGGGAAGGAATTACAGACCAGTGAACAGACCCTGACCGGGTTGGAAGAAA
Source organism: uncultured Micavibrio sp. (assembly GCA_964400125.1). Taxonomy (GTDB): domain Bacteria; phylum Pseudomonadota; class Alphaproteobacteria; order Micavibrionales; family Micavibrionaceae; genus Micavibrio. The sequence goes on from CAYNSR010000005.1 coordinate 178,721, forward strand.
AAATAATCAATCTGAAAAGCGAGCAGGAGTCCTTGCGCAAAACGCTGGAATCCAGCTACGGCTCGATGGGGGATTTGATCCTTGCCTTGCAACGCATTCGCCGCATGCCGACGGAAACGCTGATTATCCGTCCCGGTGCGCCGCTGGAAACGGCGCAGAGCGCGATGTTGCTGCAAAGCATCCTCCCGGCCCTCAACACCCGCGCCACACAACTTTCCGCAGACCTGACGCGGCTAAAAACAGTCGAACAATCCCTCGCCACCGATCAGGTGCGCGCCGTTGAAACGGCAAACCAGCTTAAAAAACAAAAAGCCGATATGCAGGCGATGATTGAAAAACGCGAAAAATTATTCCGCCAGACGCGATCCGCATACGACACTCAGGCCGAAACCGTCGCCGGGATAGCCGCCGAGGCCGAAACGCTGCAACAACTGGTCAACCAGATTGCCGCGCTGGCGCAGGAACAAAAAGCACGCGAAGATAAACCCACCGCAAAAACTCGCAAGGCCTCGGTGAAAATGCCGTCCCTGCCCGGCGGCGCATGGCAACCCCCGGTCAGCGGCAATATCACCCTGCATTTCGGGGAACGGGATGAAATCGGAGCGGAAAGTCAGGGCATCAGGATTGCCACGCGCCCGGGGGCACTGGTAACGGCCCCGGCGGGGGGGATCGTGCGCTTCGTTGGTCCTTTCCGAAACTACGGCAATATGGTCATAATCGAACATGACAGGAATTTCCACAGCCTGATTTCCGGATTATCCAGAATTGATCTGGGGGTCGGGCGAAAAATATCTGCCGGGGAACCTGTCGGAACGTTGCCCGGGTCTGGCGCAGACCACCCTTCGAGACTATATTATGAGTTGCGGCACAAAGGTAAACCTGTTGATCCCGCAGCAAAATTTCCCGGCTTAAGCTAAAAAAGACTAGAAAGGTCCAACGTCACATGTCCCTGCGCAAATTTGTTTATACCCTGATGCTGTCGGCAACCCTTGTGCTGGCGGGTGCGCATGCCGCAAACGCGCAACCGGAAGACAGAACCGCAGGTGCCAACGGCGCATCGGCGGATCCAACCGTCAACAGCAGCAGCGAAACCTATCGCCAGTTGAATCTGTTCGGCGATGTTTTCGAACGGGTCAAGGCGCAATATGTCGATGAAGTCCCGGATCAGAAAATGATAAAGAATGCGCTGAACGGTATGCTGAGTTCGCTCGATCCGCATTCCGGCTATCTCGATGAAAAAGATTTTTCCGATATGCAGGTGCAAACGCGCGGTGAATTCGGCGGGCTGGGTATCGAGGTATCGATGGAAGACGGGTTAATCAAGGTTGTCTCCCCCATTGACGATACCCCCGCGTACCGGGCCGGTGTCTTGGCCGGGGATTACATTACACATCTCGACGGCGAAGCCATTATCGGCATGTCCCTGAACGATGCCGTTGACAAGATGCGGGGAAAGGTCGGCACGCCGATTGAACTGACCATCCGCAGGCTGGATACGCAAGAACCCGTCAAACTCACCCTGACACGCGATATCATTAAAATTCAATCGGTGAAATCAGAGGTTTTTGATGAAACTATCGGGTATATCCGCATCACCACCTTCAACCAGAACACGGAACAGGGCGTCAAAAAGGCGCTGGCCGATATCAGCGCAAAAGTCGGCGACAAGCTGATGGGCTATGTTTTGGACATGCGCAACAACCCCGGCGGCCTTTTGGATCAGGCGATTGCCATCTCCGACCTGTTTTTAGACAAGGGCGAGATCGTGTCAACGCGCGGGCGGGATGAAAGCGATACCAAGCGCGACAACGCCACCCCCGGGGACGCCACCAGTGGGTTGCCCCTTGTTGTTCTGATTAACGGCGGTTCGGCGTCGGCGTCGGAGATTGTTGCCGGGGCGCTACAAGACCATCACCGTGCCATCTTGCTTGGGACGAAATCTTTCGGCAAGGGGTCCGTGCAGACGATTGTGCCGCTGCCCGGCCACGGCGCGATGCGCCTGACGACGGCGCGGTATTACACACCATCCGGACGTTCCATTCAGGCCAAGGGCATTGAACCGGATATTATTGTCGAACAGGCCAAGGTGGAAACGCTGAAGACCGGATATACGCCTATGGCTGAATCCGACCTGCCCGGCGCACTGGACAACGGCCAGAAAAATCCCGCCGTAACGCCGGAAGAACCGACCAAACCGTCCGACAAGACCTCCAGCGCGGAAACACCGGAAGAAAAGGAAAAAGAAAAGCAGGAAGCCTTGAAAAAACGCATTCAGGAAGATTACCAGCTTGCGCGCGCGCTCGACCTTGTACGCGGCGTGACCCTGTATGAACAGAGGAAGCAATAACCGCGCATGAGTGCAGAAGCCGCAATCGCGACCCACCATCCCGTTGCCTTTTCCCTCCGCACCTTCGGATTCGGGATGGCGGGCGTGTGCGCTCTGGGTGCGGCGCTTGCCGCCTTTCTCTGGCTGAATGCACCCGATACGATCGCGGCGCGGGAACAAAAACTCGCCTCGCAAACGGTCCTGATTAAATACGAGGAGATCATTTTGTCGGGTGAGGAGTCGCCGCCTGAAATATTCGGCCCTCCCGCCCCGCAACCGGAAGACCAACACACAACGACAACAACGGTCATTGAAAGCCCGGTTGAACACCACGAAGCAGAACCGGCGGAAACGGCCGCGCCCGCAACGGCGCAGGAAACCGTAGCCACGCTGGCCCGCGCACCGATTGACGGCCTTTACGAAGATACAAAGGACGGACGCCTTCCCAAGATCAGGGCCAGTGACAAGCTGACGCCCTTCGACGCCTATCGCCGCCCCTTCACCACCACGGCAGGAAAACCCGTTATTTCCATCGCCATTATCGGAATGGGCATATCGGCCAGTGCAACCGAGGCCGCCATTCAGTCTTTCCCGCCGGATGTCACGCTGGTCATGGACCCCTATGCGATCAACCCCGATTTCTGGATAAACGAAGCCCGCGCCGACGGGCATGAAATCTGGCTGCATTTGCCTGTCGAGACAAATTCCTATCCGTTGCACGATCCGGGACCGCAAACCTTGTTGGTCAACGGGCTGGAACGCCAGAACCTGAACAAGCTCAACTGGGTTTTAAGTCGTGGTGCAGGGTATGCGGGGCTGGTGACGGGTTACGATTCTTCCTTCACGAAATCAGCAAACGCATTAAGGCCTGTCGCAAGCGCCATTTACATGCGCGGGCTCGGGTTTATCGACGGCGACACCCAGCCGGACCAGACGATGGAGTCGATGGCGGAAAGCATGAACCGCCCCTATGCCCACAATAATGTCTGGATCGATATTCCCGCCACCGCCGAACATGTCTCCACATCGTTGCGCCAGCTCGAAGTTCTGGCGCAGGGGCAAGGGTCCGCCATCGGGTTTGTTCACGCCACACCGATGAGCATTGAAATGTTGAATAAATGGATCGGGACGCTCAACGCCAAGGGATTAACTCTGGCCCCCCTCTCCGTTCAGGCAAACCCGATAAAATGACGGACATCTCACACCTTCCCTACCGCCCCTGCGTCGGCATTGTGTTGTTCAATCAGGCCAGTAAAGTTTTCGTCGGCGAACGCATCGACTCTCCCGGCGCATGGCAGATGCCGCAGGGCGGCGTCGATGACGGAGAAGATGTCCGGAGCGCTTTTTTTCGGGAGATGAAGGAAGAAATCGGCACGGACAAGGCCACGATCCTGAAAATTCTTGATCGGCCCTTGCGCTACGATCTGCCGCCGCACCTACAAACGCGATTGTGGAATGGCCGGTTTTGCGGACAGGAACAGACATGGATCGCCGCCCGCTTCAACGGCATGGATGACGACATCAACATCAATGCCCACACCCCGCCGGAATTCCAAAGATGGCAATGGGTCGCACGCGACGACGTCGTCGACCTGATCGTTCCCTTTAAAAGGGATACCTACAGACAGGTTATTCAGGCGTTTGCGGATTTGTAACTTCTCCCCCACCCATTTCTGGGAGGGGGGAGTCTTGGAATTATGGCTACGGATTAACTGGCGACCATGCCGGGTCTGAGCCGTCCTGCGGTGTGGGCAAAGGGCGTTCGTTGTAGCCAGTCAGGTCGATGGTAAAAAGTTTGGCCTTTCCACCTTGTTCCTTGAAATAGGTCAGAACACGGCCATTGGGGGACCAACTCGGCCCTTCAACGTGCCAGGCGGTGGTAATCAGGCGTTCGCCCTTGCCATCGGGGCGCATCACGCCGATATAGAACTTTCCGCCTGCCTGCTTGGTAAACGCGATCAGGTCGCCACGCGGGGACCAGACCGGGTTGCCGTAGCGCCCGTCACCGAAGCTGATGCGGGTCTGATTGCTGCCGTCAGCGTTCATCACATAGATTTGCGATTTTCCACCACGGTCGGATTCGAAGGCAATCTGGCGGCCATCGGGGGAATAGGACGGGCTGGTGTCGATAGCAGCGTTATCGGTCAGACGGCGCGGCTGGCGGTTACCAAGATCCATGGTGTAAATATCCGAATTTCCGTTCTGGGCCAGCGACATCACGACCGTGCGGCCATCGGGGGAAAAACGCGGCGCGAACGTCATGCCCTTGAAATCACCGAGGACTTCCTGACGTCCGCTGTCGATATCGTACAGATAGACGCGGGGTTTTTTATTGTAATAGGCCATATAGGTGATGACCTGATTGTTCGGGGAAAAACGCGGCGTCAGGACCAGATAAGACCCGTCGGTCAGGTAATGGTGATTGGCCCCGTCCTGATCCATGATGGCAAGGCGTTTGGTGCGCGAGGTCGCCGGGCCGGATTCCGCGATATAAACGATTCGTGTATCGAAATATCCGTTTTCACCAGTGATTCGTTTGTAAATTTCATCGGAGATGATATGCGCGATACGCCGCCAGTTCTGCGGCGTCGTTGTATAGGCCATGCCCGACATTTGCGCCTGCCCGTAGACATCCCACAAACGGAATTCAACGCGGGTGCGCCCATCGGCGGATGTTGTCACCGTACCGGTCACAAGTGCTTGCGTATTGATGGCGCGCCATTCGGCAAAACGCACACCTTCGGCAGCAATCGAGGCCGGAGACTGGATAAACGACGCCGGATTTGTCGCGCGGAACAGGGCCGTGCGTTCGAGGTTATTCTTGATGATGCGCGGCATTTCACGCGCCATATCCGCCCCTTGCGCGCCGCCGCCGATCGCATGGAAATCGGTAATGGCAATGGGCATGGGTTCCTGAATGCCTTGAGTCACGTTGATCTGAAGCTCCGCCCGGGCGGCAGAAAACGGGATGACCAGCACAGCCAGCGCCAGAAGCAGAATTTTTTTCAACATTTCAAACCTCATAAAATTTGACTCGGATCAAAGGTGGCATTGATGACTTTCCAGTCATTGTATTTGTTGGGCGGCAACCGGAACGGCGTACAATTCGGGTCGCGTACCGCCCGCAAGGCGCTGTCCGCCGCCGCACGGAAAATCGTATCGGTACTATAACGCAGTTGATCGACAACATTTGCCTGACGCAACGTCCCGTCCGGATTCATGAACAACTTAATATCAACCACCAGATTTTCCGCATAGCGCGCCCCGGCCAGAACGTTCCAGCAATTCCTGAGCTGCAATGCCAGCGCGTCCATTTCACTGATGGTCAGGCGTTCGCCCAGCGGCAAGGCTTGAGCCTGCGGATCGGCGGCCTTTGTTCCTTCCCCTTCCGCAGCCTGCGGTTTGGATTCCTGAAGGTTTTTCAGCAGCGCCGCCATCATGTCTTCCTGCGGCGTTTCCTGAACCTTTTCCTGAACGGGCGCAGGACGTTTTTTCGGCGTCGGCGGTTTTTCCTTGGGTTTTTCGAGTTTCTTTTCCGGCGGTTTTACCTTGTCCGGCATGGCCAGTTCGTCAATCTGCGGCTGGGCCGGGCGCGGCGGGCTGTCGGCGGTTTGTTTGGGCGGTTGTTTCGGGCGTTCGGGTTCCGGCTTGGGCGGTTCCTTCGCTTCTTCGACGGGTTTGAGGGCGGCGCGTTCGACCGGTTTGTCGGTCATGGTCTTGTCGCTGATTTCCACCATTTCAATCGGGATCGGCACCGAAAGCGGGACGGGATCTTTCTTGATATAGGGCAGGCCAAAAATACCGACCGTAATGAAAGCGGCATGAAAGATCAGCGAGAAGACGAGCGCCTTGCTCATCCCCGGCGGGGCTTCCTGTATAGTCCGTTTTCTGGCCTGCGCGTTCATGGTCGTTGTATTCTGTTTATGGCCCAAGGTGTTTGTTGGACGACTTTGTGACGATATTGTGAATTACTGCGGACTGGAAATCAGCGCAACCTTGCGGAATCCGCCCTTGTTGATCGCCCCGATCACATCCATGATCTGGCCATAGGCCAGTTTCTGGTCGCCGCGAATAAAGACGCGGCGTTCGGGGTCGTTATTGGTAATGGCAGAAAGCAGGGTAATCAGGCGTTCTTTTTCCACCTCGGTTTCCCCGACAAAAATCTTGCCGTCAGACGAAACCGTCACTTCAATCGGCTTATTGTCTTCGTCCTGGATCTGCCGCGCTTCTGATTTCGGTAGATCGACCGGGACCCCGGCGGTCAGCAACGGTGCTGTCACCATAAAGACAATCAGTAAAACCAGCATCACATCGACAAAGGGCGTGACGTTGATTTCCGACATCTTGCTGTAGGTTCTGCGGCGGCCGCCCCGTACGCCCCGCGATGCTGTCTGAAGTGATGCGCCCATGGCTATGCCGCCTTCCAGTCATTTTCCAATTTGGCTTCAGACTTTTTTATCAGGGTACTGCCACCCCCGGGGGCACTGGTCCCGCGACCGGTCTCGAAATTATCGAGATGGCGCGACAGGATCGCCGAAAACTCCGCCATAAAGGCATCGAGACGGTCGGCATAACGATTCAGGTCGTTGGTAAACTTGTTATAGGCGATCACCGCCGGAATGGCCGCCACCAGCCCGAGCGCCGTTGCAAACAGAGCCTCGGCAATCCCCGGCGCAACCACAGCCAGCGACGTATTTTGTGTCGATGCAATCGCGGTAAAGGCATGCATAATCCCCCAGACCGTGCCGAACAGGCCGACGAAAGTCGCCGTTGATCCGACATTGGCAAGGAACGTCATGCCGCGTTCCAGCGCATTCATTTCCCGGTTGATGGAAATCACCATCGCCCGTTCGACGCGCGAATGCAGCGAGGCCTGAATGCTTTCTTTTGCGGGCAGGCCGTTGGAGACTCCGTTTTGCCATTCCTCCATCCCGGCGGCGAAGGTTTTGATGACCGGGTCCTGCTTGCCTTTTTTGACGCGCTGGTAAAGTTTGTCGAGCGGTTCGCCCGACCAGAACGCGTCTTCGAATCGGTCGGCGCGTTTGTTCAGACGCTTCAGCGCCATGCGCTTGTCGATGATAATCGTCCACGACCAGATGGAGGCAAAAACAAGGACAAGGATCACCAGTTTTACAACCAGATCGGCCTGCATAAACATGCCCCACATGGTGAAATCATGCGCCATGTTGGTGCCGATATTGGCGGCATCGACGGCGCGGGAAGCTGCGGTGGTCATTCTTGTTTCTCCGTAACGCTATAAATCTGTAAACTGGTCTTCAGGGATTCCGGAACCCGGACGGGCTTAGCATCACTATTGATGCAAACCAGTGTTATGTCCATGGAGAATAACAGGCAATCATGGCAAAATATGGCCTGTTTTATCTCGAAACTGGCGTTATTCACCGCTTTTACCGCTGTTTTGACGCTCAGCAGGTCGTCCAGACGGGCGGGTTTGAGGTAATCGGCATTCAGGCGGCGCACGACGAAAAGCAGCCCTTCCCGCTCGAACAATTCCCGGTTTTCAAAACCCGCCGCCCGCAGCATCTCCGTCCGGCCCCGTTCGGCAAATTTCAGGTAGTTGGCATAAAACACGACACCGCCAGCATCGGTGTCTTCATAATAGACGCGGAAATCGATTGTGTGTTCGGTCATACTTGTATAACTCTCTAATACGTCATCCCGAGCGAAGTCGAGGGATCTGAGCAATCTTAAAGCGCATCAGATCCCTCAACTTCGCTCGGGATGACGTTTGTGTGGTTTATTCTTCCAGCAAATCAATCTGCACATTCTTGGGTGCTTTCAACCCGAGATATTTAAACCCCTTCTCCGAAATCATCCGCCCGCGCGGGGTCCTCTGTACGAAACCCTGCTGCATCAGATAAGGTTCGATAACATCCTCGATCATATCCCGCTGGTCGGAGAGCGCCGCCGCAAGGGTTTCGACGCCCACAGGGCCGCCGCCGTAATTTTCAGCAATGCAGCGCAGGTACAAACGATCCATCCCGTCCAGCCCCTGCCCGTCAACATCAAGGCGATTCAGGGCTTCATTCGCGGCCTTGGCATCAATCGTTCCGACCTTCAGCACATGGGCAAAATCGCGCACACGGCGGGTCAGACGTCCGGCAATGCGCGGTGTACCGCGTGAACGGCGGGCAATTTCATACGCACCTTCATCGGTCATGTCCATGTCCAGAATGCCCGCCGCCCGCCGCACGATCAGCGCCAGTTCGTCGGCATCGTAAAATTCCAGCCGCAATGGAATCCCAAAACGATCCCGCAAGGGGTTACTGAGAAGGCCGCTGCGCGTTGTCGCACCCACGAGTGTGAATTTCGGCAGATCAATCTGGATCGACCGCGCCGCCGGGCCTTCACCGATAATCAGATCGAGTTTTCCATCCTCCATCGCCGGATAGAGAATTTCCTCGACATGGGTGTTGAGACGATGAATTTCATCGATAAATAAAATATCGTTCGGTTCCAGATTGGTCAGGATCGCGGCGAGGTCCCCCGCCTTGGAAATCACCGGACCCGAAGTGGCACGAAACCCCACGCCCATTTCCCGCGCCACAATCTGCGCCAGCGTGGTCTTCCCCAACCCCGGCGGGCCGAACAACAAAACATGGTCGATGGCATCGCCGCGCGATTTTGCCGCCTCGATATAAACCCGCAAATTTTCCCGCAACACCCGCTGGCCGACAAAATCTTCCAGACGCTGCGGGCGAATGGAGACCTCATCGGCATCGGCGTCCGTTTTTTGTATCTCGAGATCGGGGGTGCGTTCCAGAACGGGTTTCATGCAGGCAGATTAAGGAAAAAATGGCCAAAAACCAAGGCTTTCCGCCAAAAATTGATAGACTTATGCAGAGTTAATTGCTCAATTCTTTCAATGCAATCCGGATCAAATCCTGCAAGTTACCGTTATCGTTCGCCTTGGCCCGCGCCTGCAAAACCGCGCTATAGGCATCGGCACGGGGATAGCCGAGATTAATCAGGGCGGAGACGGCATCGTTATCAATATCGGCAACGGGGTTTTCGCCTATTTTGGCCGCCGATTTTTTGGGCACGGCTATCGGCGCAGAAAATGCCATCTTCCCGGCCTTGTCCTTTAATTCTGTAACAATCCGCGTGGCCAGTTTCGGTCCGACGCCATCCGCCTGCCGCAGCAGGGCGGCATCCTGCGCGGCAATGGCCAGCGCCAGTTTTTCAACCGGACACGCCCCAAGGATCGCCAAAGCAACCTTCATCCCGACCCCCTGCACCCCGGTCAGGACACGGCACCATTCCTGTTCCGCCGCATCCATAAACCCATAGAGGTGAATATGATCTTCCCGCACATGCGTATCAATCAGCAACGATACAGGATCGCCCACCTGCCCCACGCGGGACAATGTCCGCGCGCTGGCAAAAACCTGATAACCGACTCCGTTCACGTTGATAATCAGGGAGTCCATGGAAACACTGTCGAGAATTCCGGTCAGTTTTGCGATCATGCCGATACTTCCATTGCTGCGATATGACGTTTACGGCTTGCGGCATGATGTGCATGACAAACCGCAATCGCCAGTGCATCTGCCGCATCTGCTCCCATTTTTCCAGCCGTCGGCAATAAGGTGCGGACCATCATGCCGATCTGGTCCTTGCTCGCATGTCCCGTACCGACGATAGATTTTTTGACGAGGTTGGCGGCATATTCCGCGACATGAATCCTGCGCCGCGCCGGAGTGACCATGGCTGCGCCACGCGCAGCACCCAGCTTCAGGGCGCTGGCTGCGTTATTGTTCATAAATGTTTCTTCAATCGCCGCCTCATCCGGCGACCATGCGGTAATGACATCATCCAGCCCGTTTGAAATTTCCGCGAGCCGTTCCGCCATGCTCAAAGCCGGATTTGTCCGGATCGTTCCGCAGGCAAGAAACTGCAACCGATTGCTTTCGAAATGAATGACCCCCCACCCCGTTTTCTGTAATCCCGGATCGATTCCCAATATGCGCATGAGAAAAACCTTGCCCTTCTATCTGTTGGTACAATGGACTGCAGGCGTGGTATGAACCGGCTGGCTCGAGCATACCATACTCTTCCACTGGGCCATGAGAATTTCCGGCGGGCGGCGTCTTTCATTGCGTTCATGCGGCAGGTTTTCAAGCCGGGTATAAATATCCTGCAAATGAGGCGCAGCACCTTCGCGATAGGCGCCGATAACCTGCATAACAACCAGAATGTCATCATCCTCGTAGACGTTTTCCAGTGTTTCCATCAGGACAGGCAATATTTTTCCCGGGTTTCGCGGCGTCTTTTGTAAGCCCCGGAGAAGATCGATCTGTTCGGGGTCCAGACGGTAAATCGTATCTTGCAACATGCTGGCAACATGGTCGATATCGGGCGGCTGTCGCCCCTTCTCGCTTATCGCAATCAGAACCCGGGCAATCGCCTTTCGCGCCCATGGATCGCCGGACGCCTTGAAGGAGGCCTTCAATTTTTCTGCGTGTTTTTCAACATCCGCCGTGAATTCTGGATTTGCTGCATATTCGGCCAGTGTCGTCGATACAGCGCCGATTCCAAGGATTTCTCTGTTTTTTGCCATCCCGGCCAGTTTTGCGACCAGTTCGGGAATGACCCGAGAATCGGGAATGGCCGGCACCGCCGTCAGATGTGTCTGCAAATGCTCATCCTTGCCATTTTTCGGCATGACCCCGCAAGGATAATCCCCTTCACGTCCACTGTCGCAGCATCCGGGCACCAGATCGAGGTTGAGGGACTGCGCCGCCGGTGTTTTGCAAAGGAAGCGGTATGGCGTATAGGCCAATATCTCCCCCGATGCGCCTTCCAGCATCGCCAGACATCCGGTCGGGTGTTTGTCGGCGATATGGCGGATATCCCATGTCCTGACAATCCGGTAATCCTGCGGGCCGGGGGTATCGGCAAGATCGCAACCTGCCCTCGCCGGAGACAATGAAATCCACAGCGTCAAGATACAGATTGCAATGACATACCCTGAAAAGCTCATGTCCTGCTTCTTCTTTTATTCTACGATGCCAACAGCTTTTCCATGACATCGTCGCTGACTTCGAAATTGGTTGTGACGACCTGAACGTCATCGTTGTCTTCCAGTACATCGATGAGCTTCAGGAGGGCTTTCGCCTGTTCCTCGTCCATCTGCGCCATGACATTTGGACGCCAGACGAAAGCGGTTTTGCTGGCCTCCCCGAATTTGGCCTCCAGCGCATCGCGCACCGCCGCCAGATCGTTCGGCTGGCAGGTGATTTCATGAAATTCTTCGCCGGTTTCGCAATTATCCGCGCCTGCCTCGACTGCGGCTTCGAACATGGCATCGGCGCTGGCCTTTGCCACAGGGTAGGTTATCAGGCCGATACGGTCGAACATAAAGCGGACGGAATTCGTTTCACCCAGATTGCCGCCATATTTTGAAAAAGATGAGCGCACATCCCCCGCCGTGCGGTTGCGGTTATTGGTCAGTGCATCGACGATAATCGCCACGCCGCCGGGACCGTAACCTTCATAACTGATCTCTTCATAATTATCGTCGGCCCCGGTGCCAAGAGCGGTATCGATTGCCTTTTTGATCCGTTCATTGGTCATGTTTTCTTCGCGCGCCCATAGAATCGCCGCGCGCAAACGCGGGTTCGCCCCCGGATCACCGCCGCCGAGCTTCGCCGCCACGGTGATTTCCCGCCCGATTTTTGTAAAAATCTTCGCCCGTTTGGCGTCCTGACGCCCTTTCCGGTGCATGATATTGCTGTATTGAGAATGTCCGGCCATATTTTTTCCAGATTCGTTCGAGAAACACACAAAGATTGGCTGAAAACTGCCGCATTTCCGGCCAAAGCGCAAGCCGCAGGATGGAAATGATATTTTTTGTTGCCCGGGAGGATGGTATTCTGGACATGCGCCGAAGGAAAGTTTCCCTAACGCATTAACAAAGCGTCAAGGGTTTCCACCCTAAAATGTTCTAATCAAAGAATAAGTTTCCAACACGCCAAAGGGTACAGCTTAAAATGACCTATCAGATGCATCGCATCTCTGTCCTAGTGGTAGAGGATAACCAGCCGATGCTGGATATTGTGAAATCGCTGCTGCTGGCCTTTGGCGTCGGCCATGTCATCAATGCGTCGGACGGTGAAATGGGGTTCAAGCGTTTTTGCGAATACAACCCCGATATCGTCCTTGCCGACTGGATGATGAAACCGATGGACGGTATCACCTTCACCCGCATGATCCGCAATAACGAACACAGCCCCAATCCCTACGTTCCGGTGATCCTGATGACCGGGTTTAGTGAACGCCGCCGCGTCCTGCAGGCGCGTGATGCCGGTGTCACGGAATTTCTGGTCAAACCCTTCAATGCCCGCGACCTTTACAAACGCATCGCGCAGGTGATTGAACGCCCGCGCCAGTTTGTCCGTTCCGGTGATTTTTTCGGCCCCGACCGCCGCCGCATGAGATCCGGAAAAGCCGAACACAAACTGTACCCCGGCCCCTATCGCCGCGAACACGACGCACAAAGCATCGATGCCAAGGAACGCCTTCTGGCCCAGCAGAATGAAGCGCACGAGACCCTGCGCAAGATCAGGGAAAAATCGAACCTGTCTCAGGGAGACAAGTTCGACATCATAAACCCGAACGATATTGATATGCGATGACCGATCCGATGCAGCATTACCAGCAGTCACCACGACGCAAGGCGGAATTCATCCGCCCGCCGAATACATTGAAAGCGAAAGTAGGGAGCGGCGGGTTGAGCGAAGTTATCCTTGCCAAGGCACAAGCCTTACTGGAAAATAACGCGGTTGATTTTTTGCCGCTGGCGGAACTGTATCTTGCCTCGCTTCAGAACGGGATCAACGAGGTGCGCAGGGAAGTCCTGATTACGGACCCCGAGCCCCTGATCGCCAGAATTCTTTATCCGGCGATGCAGTTAAAAGCCAATGGCGGCATGTTTCATTATCCGCTGGTGACCAAAACCGCCGATAAGCTGATCCAGTTTCTCGAAGTCATTGAAAATCCGGACGAAGATGCGCTGGATATCGTTCTGGCGTTCCATTCCACCATTCGCGCCATCACCATGGGCAAAATCACCGGTGACGGGGGAAAGCACGGCGACGAACTGATGGATGCCCTGAACGAGGCTTGCCTGCGCTATTTCGACAAACACCCGCACCAGCGCAAGGAAATGGATTTCGACTATATCCACAAAGGCGACGATCATACGCCGTGATAGGCGGGCCGGGTCAGGCCGGATTCGGCATCGCCATATCGCCGTTGCCCCTGTTGCGCTGGATAACCTCGTTTTGCGCCCATAATTGGCGGAAAGCTTTCTGGGTCGTTTTTACGGCGGAAAAACCGTCGCCCCGGCGCACATCATACCCTGCGCGGCGCAGATAGGTCTGGACCTCATCAAGGAAATAAAGCGCATCTCTTCCTGCGTTTTTAGTCATATTCGCCTGTTCCCACGCATTTGCTGCCGCCAATAGAGCGTTCCTGCGTTTTAATTCCTGATATTCCTCCAGCGAAGACTGAATGGCCCGGAACCCCGCATCTGATTGAGGATCGAGCTTTCCACGCTTCATGTAGTACAGCATATCAACCAGAACGACCCACGCATCGGCACCAGACATCTCTCCCGACCTGACGACTTCCATGATCTGCTGCGCACTGACACGGGCATTGTCAACGACACCCTGCTCGACCTCTTGCAAACTGCTGCCGAAGCTGTTCAGGATTACGGAAGCGGACTGGCCCCGGATAGAGGACAGTTCCGCCGCGGCCTGCTGCACGAGATCCAGCGCACTGACGGCGCCCAGACCTGTGTTTTCAGGATTACGCATGCGATCGATTTGTTCCACGATGGCAATACTTGCATTCTTGTCGAGCAATTCAAGGAACTGGTCCCGTGTCATGCCGATTTTCGTGTAGCCTTCATCGGTGTTGAGATTGTATTCCGCATATTCCAGATAGATTTGTACCTTGCGCAGGGCTGCCCAGGCCTCCAGCCCCGCTTTTGCCGGATCCCGTGCCTCCACCAGTTTGAATTCGGCCAGTGAAATCATGGCGCTGCGGTATTCCTCCGTCTTCGGTGGTTGCCGGACGAAAGAGCTTGCCGATGTTGTAGATTCCTGCGGCGCATCAGCAGCAACCCCGGCCACGGGGATCATCGCGCAGGCCGCAGCAAGAAAAGCAGTTACAATTGTCTTGTTGAAAGACGAAATTCCCATTTTAAATCCCTGTTCGTTTTTTTTGTTTGTTATTTTTTTAACCGTCTTTCGAACATAGCAGGTGCAGGCCGGGACGCAAGAATCAATTCTTGAACTCTCACACATCCTTTAAAAATCAGGAACTTCCTCCTTCAGACGCGCACCGACCCTGACCGCCCCGGCCTTCCGGGTCAGGCCCGTTTTATCGTCCGTTTCGATCAACAACCCGCAAACCGTCCCTTCCCCTTCCGCCGGGCTAAGGCGGTCTGTAGGCATTTTCCGGGTGAATCTCTGGATGGGGACATCTTTTTTCATGCCAATGACGCTGTTGTAATCACCTGTCATGCCCGCATCCGTCTGGTAAGCGGTGCCACCGTCCAGAATTTGCAAGTCCGCCGTCGGCATATGGGTATGCGTCCCCACCACGCAGGAAACCCGGCCATCGAGATAATGCGCCATTGCCATTTTTTCACTGGTGGCCTCGCCGTGAAAATCCACAAACACGGCATGAACCATGCCGCCCATCTTGTAGGCGTTCAGCAAATCATTCAACGCGGCGAACGGGTCGTCCATCGGGTCCATAAACAATCGCGCCATGGCATTGACCACCAGAATTTTTTGCCCACCCGACGTGATATGTACATAAAATCCCTTTCCGGGCGCGCCCTTTGGGTAATTGATCGGGCGCAGCAATTTCGGATCGCGGTCGATATAGGGAATAATTTCGCGCTGGTCCCAGACATGATTTCCGGTGGTGATGACATCAACGCCGATGCCATAAAATTCCTTGCAGATGTCGGACGTAATGCCAATGCCGTGCGCGGAATTTTCACCGTTTACAATGACCGTATCGGGGCGAAGTTTTTCCTTCAAACCCGGCAAATGTTTCGTCAGCGCATCGCGCCCGGATCGCCCCATTACATCGCCGATAAAAAGTATTCTCATATCTTATTCAAACCTCATCACCTTTTGCGGCGTAATAATCCAGTCCATTTTTTCATCATGGGGTTCTACAGGCAAGTTAAACAGCACCGCCTGCTGTCCGTAGCCGTACCCTACCGCCAATACAGGCTTTTTCAGTCGGTAGTGCTTCAGGGTAGCATCGTAATGTCCCTTGCCGTAACCAAGGCGGTAACCGTGACGGTCGAAGGCCAGATAGGGAATCACGCAAATATCAGGATCAACCCAGAGCGTTTTGTCATCCACCACCGGCTGCATCACCTTGAACGGCCCTTCCGCCAGCGCATCACCTTCCTGCCAGCGGGCGAATTTTAACGCCCGTTCATCTTTCTGGATCACCGGCAACGCGCAAACATATCCCCGCTTCAGAAGTTCATGCAGCAAGGGTGTGGTATCGAATTCCCGATCCTTGGGCCAGTAAAGGGCGATGACCTGATTCAGGTCCGGCTGAATGGAGGAAAAAAAATTCTCGCACGCATCTTCCGCGTTTTCATCGCGTGGATCAATGCGGTCGCGATGCAAAAGCGCCTCGTGGCGGATGGAGTCTTTGGAAAGGATGTCAGACAAGAAAAATCCAGCGCTTTATTGAACGGAGAAAGGTGGAAAGGGGCCACACCGCCGTAAGCCATGCAACTTATCCGCTGCTGGCCCGGTTAACCAGGTGGGCACCGTATGCTCAAGACCACGGTCAAAAGCAGGCACAGCACCCATGCAGAGATAATTATCGGCCCGAGGGTTAAGGTAGCCTACAAACATAGCAGCACACCCTTCCGTCTGTGAGTATAAGGCGTCAGGCGCACAAATCCAATCTAATTTATGACAAATTAAGGGTTTTCTGCTACAATCTTTCCATGATTTCACCCTTGAAACGATTTTTAAAACCCCTTTTCAAGGCTCTGGCCGACCCGGGCCTAGGGCTGCCGCACATCCCCTATGAAGCAGAGTTAATGATTGCGGGGGTAAAACCTGTCGTCATTATAAGCCCGAAAAATGTAACGCCCGACATGCAGCGTGCTATTGATGCGGGCAAGATTGTCAAAACCGGAGAAAAAAATCTGGAGCGCCGTTACCGCATTTATTGCCACACAGATGAAATTGATAACGCCAGAAAAGCCGCTGAAATTCTGGAGACGACAAATATGTGCCCCTCGCTGGAACAGGAAACATTTCTCAACAATTTTTTTGAAACGCGCTTCGATCAAAAATTCCTGTCGGAATTTTCTCCCGCGAGGTCATGGGATGAACACGCGGATAAACTGGAATCATCCATATTTCGCGGAGAAAAGACTCGCGAGATACACCAGATGCTGGATGGGAAAAGAGCGGCCCTTGCGCCAATCCTGTTTATCGAAGGTAAAAATGACAAAGATCTTGAGCAAGCCGTAAAAGAGGGGAAAATAGCTGCGACTGATTTAAATGCGGAAGAACTCATTGTACAGGTTTTCGCGCAAGCCAGTCATATTGAGGACGGCAAGGAAGTCTTTGCACGATATTACCTATCTCCCGAGGAGCATGATTACCCACGCCTTTCAGATAAGGAAGCAGGGAAACGCATTGGCAAACTTTTGGGTTACACAGAAAACGATATTGCCTGGTTTACCGGAGAAAAATACCAATCCCCCCTGATTGAGGCGGTCATGACACAAACCGCCCCGCTCCGCCGCTGGGCAAGAAAAGAAGTCATGCTGATGGATGGCCCGCAATAAACAAGGCCACCCCTTTCCGGCCAATGCTCCACCGCGAAAGTTTGTGGATACTTGTTTTGAGAGAATATTGCCTGCGCCGGGGTGACGATAGTGTGCGAGCGGGCAAATTCAAATCTTCGTCAACCGATCCGCCACAGAATCAATCCGGGCGGCCAGATGGTTGATGGCATCGACGATCATGCGTTCGTCTTCCTCATCCAGCAATTCTGCATTGTTCTGGACAGGTTGCGGTGTCATTTTTATGTCGAAAATCTCGTCCGCCAGCACCAGCGCGGTTAAAACGAGCAGGTGGGATTCATTGGTTGCGGCCCCCGATCCGGCAATTTCGCGCAGGCGCATATCGACATATTTGCCCAGTTCCTGCACCCGGCGTTCCTGCCCGTCGTCGCAGGCAATCCCGTAAACCTTGCCGTGGATGGTAACACTGACCTCGGCCATGGCTTATACCTCACCCAGAAGCTGCTCAACCCGGGTGATCGTCATATCCAGCTTTTTGGCCAGCAGATTACGATCAAAGCCGAGACCGCTCGACACATTGGCGGCAGGACGGGTGGAAAAAAGATCGACCTGCGCGACAGGCTTGGCCTTCAGGTCCTTCTGGTGACGGATCACGATCCCTTCCATCTTGTCGATGGCCTTGTCCAGATTGCCCAGTGCATTCTTGATCGCTACAGACACAGAATTCCGCCCTTCTCGATATTCAAATCGATTGATTCCCTGAAATAACTACGCAGAACCCGGCAATTATCAAGCTTCCGCGCATATGGTCAAGGCCCGGGAAGGAAGTTGTCCCCAGATTGTCTTGTTGACCCGGAAATTCTCTATGATTACTGTCATCCCGAGCGTAGCCGAGGGATCTGACGCACCCACATCTCAAGGATCCCTCGGCTACGCTCGGGATGACACTTTTTAGGAACCGGAGTTCACATGAGCCAATCTGCAGCAGCACAAAAAACCGCAACATCACCCGACCTCAAAACCATGGCCAACGCCATCCGGGCACTCGCCATGGATGCTGTGGAAAAGGCCAATTCCGGCCATCCCGGCATGCCGATGGGCATGGCCGATGTAGCGACGGTGCTGTTTACAAAATTTATGAAATTCGACCACGCCCACCCGGAATGGGCCGACCGCGACCGCTTTATCCTTTCCGCCGGGCATGGCTCGATGCTGCTTTATGCGCTCAACTATCTGCTCGGCTATGAAAAAATGACGCTGGATCAGCTTAAAAATTTCCGCCAGCTTCATTCCCTCACCCCCGGCCACCCGGAAGTCATGCCCTCCGCCGGGATCGAAACGACCACCGGACCGCTGGGTCAGGGCATTTCCAACGCGCCGGGCTTTGCCCTTGCCGAACGTATTTTAAATGCGCGTTTTGGCAATGATCTGGTCAATCACTGGACCTATGTGATTGCCTCGGACGGGGATTTGATGGAAGGGATCAGCCATGAAGCCTGCGCCCTCGCCGGACACCTGAAACTCTCGAAAATCATTGTCATGTATGATGATAACGGCATTTCGATTGATGGCCCGACGGCCCTGTCTTATTCCGACGATGTTACAAAACGTTTTGAATCCTATCACTGGGATGTGCAAAGCGTTGACGGGCATGACATGGCGGCGATTGAACGCGCCATTGCCCACGCCCAAACCACGGATCGGCCAAGCCTGATCCGCTGCAAAACGAAAATCGGCTACGGTGCGCCGACCAAGGAAAACTCATCCTCCTCGCACGGTTCGCCTCTGGGCGCTGCGGAAATTGAAGGGGCCAGAAAAAATCTCGGCTGGAATCACGGGCCGTTTGAAATCCCGGAAGATATCCTGAATGCATGGCGTATGGCCGGATGCCGCAACGCCGGAATTTACGAAGAATGGATGGCGCGCCTGCATAAATCCCCCCGGCATGATGAATTTTTGGCCGCCATGCACGGTGATATCTCCAAAACCATCGCCCCCATCGTGCGCGACGTGAAAAAACAATTCGTCGCGGAAAACAAACCCGCCGCCACGCGCAAGACCTCCGGTCAGGTGCTGGAAA
The DNA here is from genome assembly GCA_964400125.1 of uncultured Micavibrio sp. GTDB lineage: Bacteria > Pseudomonadota > Alphaproteobacteria > Micavibrionales > Micavibrionaceae > Micavibrio. Next base: position 197,960 of record CAYNSR010000005.1, read on the forward strand.
AACTGGTCCCGGCGGTGAAGGAACTGATCGGCGGCTCCGCTGACCTGACGGGTTCGGTCCTGACGCAGGTCAAGGACATCGCCAATATCACCCCCGGTCATTATGACGGGCAATACATCCATTACGGCGTCCGCGAGCACGGCATGGCCGCCATCATGAACGGCATGGCGCTGCATGGCGGTTGCATCCCCTATTCCGGCACGTTCCTGTCGTTCAGCGATTATTGCCGCCCATCCATCCGCCTTGCCGCCCTGATGAAGCAGCGTGTTATCCATGTCATGACGCATGATTCCATCGGTCTGGGCGAAGACGGCCCCACCCATCAGGCCGTGGAACATGTTGCGGCCCTCCGCGCCATCCCCAACACTTACGTCTTCCGCCCCTGTGACGGCGTGGAAACAGCGGAATGCTGGGAACTGGCGCTGAACAAACACACCGCGCCGTCCATTCTCGCTTTGACGCGCCAGAATTTGAAACCCTTGCGGACCACGCATACGGATGAAAACCTTTCGGCACGCGGCGCGTATATTCTGGCCGATGCGAAGGATGCCAAAGTCACCATCTTCGCCACCGGCTCCGAAGTAGAAATCGCCATGGCCGCGAAAGAAAAACTCGATGCCGAAGGCACCCCGACCCGCGTCGTCTCCGTCCCGTGCATGGATTTGTTCATGGAACAGGACAAGGACTATTTCATGTCCCTCGTGTGCAACGACACGGTAAAAGTTGCCGTCGAAGCCGCCATCCGCATGCCGTGGGACCGCATCATCGGCCCGCACGGGGTCTTTGTCGGCATACCCGGCTTCGGCGAATCCGCCCCGGCGGAAGTGTTGTACAAGCATTTCGGGATCACGGCGGAGGCCATTGTAGAACGGGTAAAGGAAAAAGCTTGATTTCCGTAACATTATTTGTTAGAAGGGGAGTTGAATTTCTAGTGATAATTTGAAGGAGTGGTAAATGATGCTGCGGATTATGGATTTGGATCAGAGTGCATCTATGGATTCCTCTACGAAAGCCGAGCGCCTTGAAGCCATGAGGCTGATTTTGGACATTCTTGCTCCTGGATACGGATTCAGAAAAGGATTGTTTCCTGAAGGGTTTACAGAGTTTACATGCCTTTCAAAACCAAAGAGTGTCGGTCAATCCTGCGCGGAAGCAACCCGCGAATGCGTTGGATTCTTCAGTACCGCAGCAGCAGACCAAGCCCTGCGGGAGAACCTGTCGCGGGCTGTTGAGGAAGACATCAACGCTGTCCGCGCCGAAATAGGCCTGCCCTCCCTGCGCGCGGCGGCACGGGCAAAAGAGAATGCGCCCCCTGCTCCGCCATCTTTCCGCTCCAACGATGACATCATGGCGGCTGTGAGAAATACGGCGCGCGGATTTATTCCCTGATTCCATATCCCCATGGTGTTGTCATCACCCGGTTTATCCGGGTGATCCATCCTTCCAATTCCGCAGATGTTTCAATGGATTGCCCGAACAAGCCCGATGCCCGCCTGCGCGGGTATGACGAGGTATAAGTGCTGGGTTTCTATTTCAAACGGCTCTATCAGGCTGCTGAAAAACCCTCTCCGTCGTCATCGCGGGGCCACACAGTGGCCGTGGCGATCCAGAAAAACGCTGGGAATTCACGATTTCTGGATTGCCGCCCCCGTTCAAGCCGGGAGCAGGCTTCCTCGCAATGACGAAATACGGGTTTTTCAGCGGACCACTACATCCCTCGGCTACGCCCGGAATAACAAAACAGGTGACCTGCCCCAAATTTTAAAAAATTATGGAAATTTTTATTGACAAAAACACAAGCCATACGCTATTGTCTCGGTAGTTTCCGCTTAACAAAAGATTAACAACTGTAATGAGGGTGTAAAAATGTCAAATATCGTAGAATCCTTGAAAAAAATCACCGCCGCAACAGCGCTCGCTTGCGCCGCAGCAGGATGTGTTACCGTTCCCGGTGCCGGAATCGGCGGCTACGGCAACACGCAAGCCCGCCCCGCAGCACCAAGCCCCGAGCAAATGACGCGACAAAGAGCCGCCTACGCCGCTGCCGAATCCGCAAGGGACTGCAACACTCTCGCCAGCAACAGGGACCTGAGCGAATATCCTTCCAGCAACGCGGCCTTCGTACGCAATAACCATATCGGTTGCAAATTCGTCATTGACCCAGCCGGTCGCCATGCACTGGTTCAGACCTTTGATTTCTCCGTCAAGGACAGATCGGGTCGCGCTCCTCAGGAATTGCAATACGCCTCCCAGCTTGATTCCGCATCAAGGCTGCAAACTCGTACCGACCAGTACGAAGCAAGACGCGGCGGCACAAGCGCGAGCGGTATCGGCGGCATCATACAGAACACGCAAACCGGAATCGGAGCGATCCAGCAAATCCAGAATCTTGGAACCCAGATCAGAAACCTCGGACGATAAAACACGCAAGCCCCATTCCTACAGGAGTTAAAAATGATGATGGACATGTTCAATAGCGGCACGAAACGCGCCCTCGCTACGGCGGCACTGGCGCTGACGACCGTGTTTTCTACAGGCTGTGCCACGCCCGGCGCAACGACAGTCGGCGGTGCCATTGCCGGCGGCGCCATCGGGAACGAAGTTGGCGGCAAACTCGGTGCAGTTCTGGGCATCATCGCTGGAGCGGCAGCTGGAAGCTTTGCGGAACCCGACTGCACAACCACCGTGCAAAGCTCACAAACCCGAAGCGTTAATGGAAACAGTGTCGGCACCTGGCGTGGCAATGAAAAAATGGATACAGAATGTAACTACAGCGGAAATACAGTGCCAGGAAGTTTCAATGCCCCTTCGCATCTCCAGCATATGCAGGGCAATGGTAATTCAAACTTCCGCCCGTACTGATTTAAAAAAACTGGAACGACAACGACAAAAACGCCGGGCGATCACCCTCTCGGCGTTTTTCTTTTCCACGCACTAATGACAATCTCAAAAACATCCTTTACTCTCTCTGCCATGAAACTGGCTTCGAAACTGCGCTTTATCCTGCTCGTCTCCACCCTCGTTCTGGCGGGCGCTGCGGCGTTCTACATCTTCCAGCCCATACTGGCGCAGATGGGCATGACATCTCTCCTGCGTGAGGCCGGATTTAAACAGGCCCGTATCGAACGGACAGAACGTATCCCCGGTGGCTACGCCTTTTTGCGTATCAATCTCGACGGCAATGAATTCAGTACCATCGAACGCATGACCCTGCAGGCAAAAACCCTGACCGTTGAAAAACCCGTCCTGACCGGTGAATGGAAACAGTTGAAATCCCCCGATATCGCGGGCTGGTCTGACCGCCCGCGTCTTTCGTCCCTGCTCGGCAAAATTTCCGCCCGCAAGATCGAAACGGTTACGCTAAACGGCGGCCAGCTTGACGTTTCGCTTCCATGGGTTGGCCTGATCCGGATGGAGGCCAAGGGCATGGCGACGCTTCTGCCCGATGGTGCCGTCCGCTTGCAATCGACACTGTGGAGCGTGCAGAAAAAACTGAAAACCCAGATGACCCTCAGCGGTGAACTCACCCAAGGCGGCCACGCATCGCTTGATATCGAGGTCACAGAAGGCAAAATCGACCTGCCGAATTTCAACGCCGGACGCATCGGCGGATGGGTCATCCTCAACCGCGACCGCGCCGGAAAACCGTGGGACGTCAGCGGGCAAATCATGGCCGGAACCGCCGCCATCTGGAATGTCCGGCTCAACGCGCTGATCCTCTCGGCGCAGGGCAACACCGATGAATCCGCGCTCACGCTACAGGCCAGCGGCACTGATCCCGCCGCCACGCCGCTTGCCGTCGATATGAATTTGCGCCGCAACGGCGAAGACAACATCGCCGCGACCTTCCGCGCCGATTCACTGGGCGAAAAACGCCCCGGTGCCGTTTTCATCTATGATTCACGCGGCCAGACCATTGAATCGCTGTTCAACGCCGGAAATATCGGCATTGCCGATCTGGGCGGGAATGTCTGGATGAAGGGGGCCCTCCGCCGCAAGGGCGACAGCGCCGAAATCGACCTTCAGGAAGTCCGCCTGCAACCGCTGGCCGATGCCTTCGGCATGCTTGACCTGACCATCGACGGGTCCATGACCGGGCTGCTGCCGCTGGGCCGCAACGCGGATGGTAAACTGGTTATTCAACAAGGTCTGCTGCGCTCCGCGGTTCCAGGACGCCTCGCCCTCGCGGGGGACAATCTGCCGCCGCCCTTGACCGCAAACCGCGACGATGCCGCAAAAGTCCTCAACGCCTTTCTCTACGAAAAAATAGAACTTCTGGTCGACGGCATTCCCTTCCACGCCCTCAGCGCCGATATTTCCGTGACCGGAAAATCCGCAACCGAAAAAGACGCCAAACCAACACTGGTGACCTTGCATACCGGGCAGGATAGATAATTTTTTGGGGTCAAAACCTGTTGCTGTTGCAATTAAGAATCATCCATCCTCGTCATTCCGGCGCAGGCCGGAATCCATGGGCCCGGGCCTGCGCTAGGGTGACGGTCGTATGTAAGTAAGTAAAAATATTTTAACTACCTATACACCAGTTTTGTTATCCGCGGACAAGCCGGGTGATGACGGAGAAAAATATTTACGGCCCCGGCGGTGCGGCGGCCTCATCATCGTCGCGATCATCTGATGCCAGTGAAATCCCCGACGTCGAAAACTCCCCGATATTGCGGAAGCCCATGCGGAACATGATTTCTGTGCTGCTTTCACCCGAAGAATCCCGTGCCAGATTACGCTCGAGCGTTCCTGAAAACGTCAGGCACTGGCCCGTATAATCCAGCCCCAGATCGGCCTTGCGCATGCCGGGATCGTCCCCGAGGTCCTGCGTGATGGACGACCGCACCCGCCACGCATCGGTGGCCCTGTACGATACCCCCGCCTGTATCTGCTCCCGCGTCTCGTCCTGATTTGTTCCCTCCAGCGACCGCGCATAAAGGTAACGGCTGGCCAGTTCCACGCGACCGGCAGTAACATGGGCCTCGACCTCATGCCTGCGCGACGACAAATCATGCTCGTCCAGTTGGAAACGGTAATCCAGCGAAAATCTGTTTTTGTACGATGCTGTAATCTGGCCGACCAGATCCGATTTTTTTTCCGCCAGTCCCGACCCGCCGGGGAAAGGATTATCATCGCCAAGACTGTCAAAACGGTGTGACTGGCCGACGAAAATCTCAGCCCTGCTGCCCTCGTGCCCATGCACCCCGGTTCGGATTCCGTAGGTGGCGCGGCTGTTATCTTCGATGCGGTCCAGGCCCGGAAAACGATTGGCCTCAAACAGGTTGCTGGCATCGACCTGCACATCCTGACTGTCTTCGTTGGGGATATTCCCCGTTTCGGCATGAATCGACGGTGCCAGAGTCAGCGCCGCAATCGGCTCGATCACGATATCGGCTTTTTCCAAGGGTTTGACGAGCGGATAGGAAGACACCATATGCGCCTGCGCAAAACCGCGCACCTCGCTGCCGTCGCCGCTGCGTCCGGAACCCGCCGGGGCGACGTCGCGATCATGCGTGTAATACACATCGCCGCGCGCCTTGAGATCGACCGTGTTCACTAACCCGAAATCTGAAACCAGACGGCGCTGCCACCCGGCCTGCCCTACCATCCGGGTCATATCCTGCCCCCCCGCTTCCCGGCGCAGGTTCAGCGCTGAAAAATCAAGCCCCCAGCGCCCGCCGAGCGTCTGCCCCGGATCACCCAGAAAACTGGCATTCACCTCGGGAAAAATATCGGGCTGGTCGGTGCGTTCCGTGGCGATACGCAAATCCTGAAAGGCTAAAACGCGGCTCACCGCATAATTGCGCCCGGAAAACCGCTCAAGGAAAATTTCATTCTCCAAAACGTCCTTGTTGCTGAAATCATACTGACGCAGATACTGGTCATCAGACGCAATCTCCAGCTCCATACCGGCGCGCCATTGGTCGTCAATATTCCACAACCCTTCCGCAAACATATGCCCGCGCCATTCATCATCCTGCCTGACATCCGTTTCACCGACATCATCGGTACGGCTGGAACGGGTCACGCTGCCGCTGGTCTCCAGACTGGCATTTTCAAAACGGTGGCGGTATTCGCCGGAAAGCAACGGGCCGTGCTGGGTCATCGCTGTCACGCCCAATGTCGCATCGTAATGCGGGGACAGCGCAAAATAATAACTGTTGGTCAGCATCAGGCCGAGATCACTGTCATATCCGACACTGGGGGTCAGAAATCCGCTTTTTTGTTTTACCGTGCCGTCCGGATGTGAAAAATAGGGTGTATACAATACCGGAACCCCCCACAATTCCATGCGTGCATCGTGGTAACTAATGCGCTGCAAGTCCTGATCGTGATGAACTTCCCCCGCCAGAATCTGCCATGCGGGGTCGGCACCCGGATCGTTCTTGCATGGTTCGCACGGGGTATAGCCCGCATCGGTCATAGTCGTTTTCGTGCCCGCCTTGCGTTCACCCTCTTTCGCCCAGAATCTGCTGCCGTCGGCCATGGTTGCCTTCAGGGCTTTGACATACCCGTCGCGCATCTGGTCGGTGAACGCCACCTCTTCCGCGAAATAAACATCGCCCGTCGTCTCCAGCAAGACGACATTGCCGCGTGCGGTCACGGCGTCCTGATCGACGCTGTAAACGATCTCGTCCGCTTTCAGAATACGCCCGCCCTGCGACAACTCGACATTGCCGCGTGCGGTTACCGTATTGGTTGCATCATCGTGTTGCAGGGAATCGGCAGAAAAATCGACCGGGACGGAAGCATCCTGCGCCATAGCCGGACAGGCCGCCGACAACAAAGCGGTCGCAGCCATTCCCATCATCAGGAAGGAAAATTGAAAACGCATGAATACTGACCCCCAAAGGATCAGTTATTCTTGAAAATCAGGGGATTAAAGTCAATCCAGCCCCGGCAATAACCCCCGGATATCTGGAACGAAACGGCCTACTTCTTCAAAAACCCCGGCAAATCGTCGCCAAAGGTTGACGGTGAATTGTCACGGTCCTCATAACGCGGTTTGGGCGCACGGGACGGAGGAGTCTGTGGCGATGGTGTCCGCTCCGCCGCCGTATGGTCGCGGCTACGTCCCGATGATTGTCCGGCGTTGCGGTCGCGCTGTTGTCCGCCGCGATCATCCCGGCGCGGGCCGGAAGAACGATCAAAACGCTTTTTCTTCGGTGCATCGCCACCCGGCTGCCGGGAACGATTATCGTCGTGCGCCTTGCGATTGCCATCACTTTCGCCGCTGCCACCGCCAATCCGGACGCTGCGGCCTTCGCTTTCACGCCGCGCACCGGCGGCTGGCCCGGAAGAACGATTGTGGTTGCGCCCGCCACGCTGCGGGCCACGTCCTTCGTCGCGACCAGCACGGCGGCCACCCCGGCCTTCGCTTTTTTCGCCGGGCGAGGGTGTATCGAACCCTTCGATTTTTTCGATCTGAATCGGTTTTTTAATCAGACTTTCGATCGCATTGACGTATCTGTCGTCGTCCGGCGTCGCCAGCATCCACGAACGCCCCGATTGCCCGGCGCGACCTGTGCGACCAATGCGGTGAACGTAATCATCGGGATGCATCGGCACATCGTAGTTGAAAACGTGTGACACTTTCGATACATCCAGCCCGCGCGCCGCCACATCGCTGCATACCAGAAGGGTGACCTCCCCTTCCTTGAAATCGAGCAAAGTTTTGGTGCGCATGGACTGAACCATGTCGCCATGCATCGGCGCAGCGGCATAATTGCGGTTGGACAACCATTTTGCCAGCGCATCAACTTCCGTTTTCCGGTTGCAGAAAATAAAGGCGTTTTTAACATCTTCTTGCTGAATCAACGCATCCAGCGCCTCGCGCTTGTCGCGCTCACGGACCCAGACCAATGATTGCGCCACGGTCAGTGCCGGTGACGACAGGGCCGCAACCGTCACCAGACGCGGATTGGATAAAAATTTATCAGCCAGCCGCTTGATCTCGGGCGGCATGGTGGCGGAGAACAGCAATGTCTGACGCTGCGGCGGCACTTTCGAGACAATCTTTTCAATATCGGGAATAAATCCCATATCCAGCATCCGGTCCGCTTCGTCGATCACCAGAATTTTAATGTCGGAAAGCAGGATATTGCCGCGATCAAACAGATCAAGCAAACGCCCCGGCGTCGCAATCAGCACATCAACGCCGCGCTCCAGCAACTTGACCTGATCGCCCATGCTTTCGCCGCCGACCAGAAGCGCCTTGGTCAGTTTATGGTACTTGCCATAGACATCGAAATTTTCGGCAATCTGCGCCGCCAGTTCACGCGTCGGCGACAAAATCAGCGAACGCGGCATGCGCGCCCGCGCGCGGCCCCCCGAAAGCACCTCGATCATCGGCAACGTAAAGCCCGCCGTTTTGCCTGTGCCCGTCTGGGCCAGTCCTAAAACGTCGCGCATCATCAGGATATGTGGAATGGCTTGTTCCTGGATCGGCGTCGGCGTTGTGTAACCGCGTTCGGTTACTGCCTGAACAATCTCAGGGCCAAGGCCCAGATCTTCAAAATTCATTACTTCTGCTTCAGCTTCACTGGCACCAACGGCACCACAAAAAAAATCAACCCGTAACGGTTACAGCGATTTTCAACTTTTCGCAAGCATTGTTTTTCGTAATGATTGTAAAGCCCACTACGCTATATTTCCCAGAATCACCACCTGTCTCCTTAACGGAGACAGGTGAGCGATCCCCTCCCTGAAACATACCCGTATTACAAACGACGCATGGCTCCTGTCAACATGCGCCGCAGCAAAAAGGGCAAGGGGATGACAGGGCGCATAAAAATGCTATCCTTCTCCCCATGAAAACAGCCCTTTTGAACCATCTGGCCTCCGAACTTGAAACCGTGCGCAAAGGCGGACTTTTCAAGCAGGAACGTATCATCACCTCACCGCAAGGCGCGGATATCACCGTATCCTCCGGCGACCATGTGCTGAATTTCTGTGCCAATAATTACCTCGGCCTTGCCGATCATCCCGATCTGATCGCGGCGGGCAAGGCGGCACTCGACGAACACGGCTACGGCATGGCCTCGGTGCGCTTTATCTGCGGCACGCAAGACATTCACAAACAACTCGAAAGCCGCATCAGCGCCTTTCTCGGCATGGAAGACACCATTCTCTATTCCTCCTGCTTCGACGCCAATGGCGGGTTGTTTGAAACCCTGCTGGGCGAAGAAGATGCCATCATCTCCGACGCCCTCAATCACGCCAGCATCATCGACGGCATCCGCCTGTGCAAGGCGCAGCGTTACCGTTACGCCAATAACGACATGGCAGAACTGGAAGCGCATCTGAAATCCGCGCAAGCCCAGCGCCACCGCCTGATCGCCACTGACGGCGTGTTTTCGATGGATGGCTACATCGCCAACCTGCAAAAGGTCTGCGACCTCGCGGAAAAATACGACGCTATGGTTATGGTCGATGACAGCCACGCCGTCGGTTTCATCGGTGAAAAGGGGCGCGGTACGCATGAATACTGCCACGTCATGGGCCGTGTCGATATCATCACCGGCACACTGGGCAAGGCGCTCGGCGGGGCCTCCGGCGGGTATACATCGGGCCCGAAACAGGTGATCGACTGGCTGCGCCAGCGCTCGCGCCCCTATCTTTTTTCCAACACCCTCGCGCCAACCATTACCGCCGCATCGCTCAAGGTTCTCGACATGCTGGAACAGGGAAACGACCTGCGCCAGCGCCTGCGCGATAACGCCAAATATTTCCGCGCCGAGATGACCAAAGCCGGTTTCGACCTCCTCCCCGGCGACCACGCCATCATCCCGGTCATGCTCTACGACGCCGCGCTGGCCAGTAAATTCGCCGATGAAATGCTTAAACGCGGCGTCTATGTGGTGGGTTTCTCTTTCCCCGTCGTCCCAAAAGACAAGGCCCGCATCCGCACACAAATGTCGGCGGCGCATACGCGGAAACATCTGGACAAAGCGATTGCGGCATTTATCGAGGTGGGCAAGGAACTGGGGATTTTAAAAAAGGCCGCATAACCCGACAATTTTTCTATCTGACATCCCCCCTCGTCATCGCCAGACTTGTTCGGGCGATCCATAAAAAACACAAAAAATATTGGGTTTTTGGACTATAATGAAGGGGCTGTCCTAGATAACTAGCCGCGAGGCTGGGATTATGCATACTAATAGTATG
>CAYNSR010000006.1:0-129194 GCA_964400125.1 uncultured Micavibrio sp.
ATAGTGAATCAGAAAACTACAATCTTGGGAATCATAATTGTCAACACGGCCTAGGACAGCCCCAAAATTTACAGCAAGACCTACGGATTGAAAAACGTGCTGCATCCCCCCTTCCGGCATGAAACATAATAGGGCCGCATAACACTCTACCAACGGGACATCTCGCCCCCACCGCGCTTTACTTCCCCGCCAAAGTCTTTTACCTATCCCCGCATGATGCGTGAACAATCTTTTATTCTTGCGTTGCGGCGGGCTGCTGCGTTTTTGGCGCGTCCTGCGATTCCGTTTTTTGTCCTGCCGGTTTTTGCCCTGCTGCTGGTGGCCGGAACAATCAGCCAGCGTTATATCGGGCTTTATGAATCACAGAAAATCTTCTTTACCTCCCCGCCCGCCATTGCCCTGCTCGGTCTGCTGACCCTCAGCCTGACGGCGAAATTTTTGTTTTTCAGTCCGTGGACGAAACGGCGTGCCGGGATCAATCTGGCGCATCTGGGCATACTGGTCCTTCTGGGCGGCGGATTTTTGACCGCGCTATCGTCCCAGGAAGGCAGCATGGTCATCCCCGAAGGGGAAGAAACCGCAACCGTGCAGGACTACCATATCCGCGATCTGGTGATTATGGCTGCCGACGGAAAGACGCAAACCGTTCCCTTTACCGCCCTGCGGCCCGGCAAGCGGATTGTGCTGCATGAAAACGCCACGATTGAAATTCTCGCCCGCTGCAAAAACTGCGATATAGAACGCCGGGAGGCCGGGGACGAATCCTTGCGCAGCATGGCAAAATTCATGCGCCTGACGCCGGGCAAACCAAAGCTGAAGGATGAGGATAATATTGTCGGCGTCACGCTGCGCCTGCGCAGCGGCAACGCGGAGATGGATGGAATCTATATCCTGTTCGACCCGATGCCAAAACCGATTGACATCACAACAGGCGATAAAACATTTTCCCTGATAATGGCAAAACGCCAGTATTACCTGCCTTTTTTTCTCTATCTCGAAGATTTTCAGGCGGATCGACACCCCGGCACGAACATGGCACGGGCCTATCATTCCGACGTTACGGTCAGGGACGGCACAATTTCATGGCCCGTACGGATCGAGATGAACGCGCCCCTGCGCTATAAGGGATATACGTTTTTTCAATCGTCATTTTTCAAGCCGGAAGGCGACAGGGAATACAGCGTGCTTGCCGTGGTTGAAAACCGCGCATGGCTGTTCCCCTATATCGGCACCGGCCTGATGGCGTTCGGGTTGTTGTTGCATCTGGGCATCATGACACTGGCGCGGAGGAAAACGCCATGATGCGTTCCGCGCTTCTTTTTCTGCTTTGCCTGTGTATTTCCCTGCCCTGTCTGGCGCGGACGGATTTTGAATTTGAAACGTTTTCTGCCCTGCCGGTGTTACATGAAGGGCGGATCAAGCCGCTTGACAGTTTTGCCCGGATTGAACTGCGAAAAATCCATGGAACGGAGCGTTTTGCGGGGTTGTCCGCGCCCGCATGGCTGGCCCGCGCCCTGTTCGACCCGGCGGCGGCGGCACAGGACAAGATATTCACCATCCGCGACCCGCAGGTGCGGCAGCAACTGGGGCTGGGCGGCACGGATGACAAGCGTTTTTCCCTCAACGATATCGGCCCCGGGCTGGAAAAAACCGCCGGCATGATTCCGGCCCTGATGCAAAGCGAAGCAAAACTGACGCCGCCGCAAAAGGCCCTGCTCGAAATCCATGAAAGCGCCCTGACCCTGACCCAGTTGATGGGGGCGTTCACAATGATTTTTTCCCTCGACGGCGATGCCACATGGCTGGACCTGCGGAAGGATCAGGCCGCCATAACCGACAAGGTCAAAGCCATTGCCGCCGCCAAAGGCAAAGACCCGGAAAAATATTCAGATCAGGAAAAACAACTGACCCTGACCGCCATGCAGATGGAAATGCTCGGCGGCGCGGGTGCGAGCAATATCCTGTTTCGTATCATGCCGCCGCAATGGGGCAAGGACGACGAATGGCGATCCCCATGGATAACCTTGCTGGGCGGCGGCGGCGCACCGGCGGGTGCGGCCTATATGCGGCAATGGGAAAACATGGCTGCGGCGTGGCGAAAGGACGATGCCGCCCTCTGGGCAGAATCCACACAACAGGCCGCCACCTTGATACAAACGCAAATATCGCCGGGGCGCATCAGGCTGGAGACAGGCTTCAACGCCCTCAAGCCGCTGGCTTTAGCGGAACATTTTTACGGCCTCGCTTTGCTGGTTCTGCTGGTTGCTCTCTGGCGGCAGAATACCCTTTGTTACCGTCTGGCGCTGGGGGCGGGCGCGGTCGCGGGCCTGTTGCATCTGGGGGCCATTGTCATCCGCTCTATCCTGCTGGAAAGACCGCCCGTGGGGACGTTGTATGAATCCCTTATTTTTGTCAGCCTGACTATTTTTGCCGCCGCCATCATCATCGAATTGTTCCGGCGCGACCGTATGGCGCTGGCGGGGGGGCTTGGCGCGACACTTGTGTTGCTCTATGTCGCCCCAGTCTTTGCCCCTGCGGGGGATTCCCTTGAAATGCTGGTTGCCGTTTTAAACACCGGGTTCTGGCTGTCTACGCATGTTTTGTGCATCACCATCGGCTACGGCGTCAGCATCATGGCCGCGACCATCGCGCATTTTGCCCTGTTGCGGCAGGATTCAAAACTGGATGGCGTCTTGCACAAAACCCTGATCTGCGCCTTATTCTTTACGGCCTTTGGCACCATGCTCGGCGGTATCTGGGCGGACCAGTCATGGGGGCGCTTCTGGGGCTGGGACCCCAAGGAAAACGGCGCCTTGCTGATCGTCGTCTGGATCGCGTGGATTTTGCACGGAAAATATAGCGGGCATTTGCGCGGCACGACCTACCATATCGCCGCCGCGTATTTGAATGTGATTGTGGCGCTGGCATGGTTCGGGGTGAACTTGCTCAATGTCGGCCTGCATTCCTACGGATTCACCGGTGAAATGGCGATGGGGCTGGGTCTTTTTTGCGCGTTTGAAACTGCGCTGATGGTGCTGGCATACCGAAAACGGGGAGCATCATGAAGCTCAATGCCCTGCTCCTGATTGTCACCGTTCTGGTCGGCTTTGGCCTTGCGGGCGCGCTGCAAAATACCGCACCTCTTTCCGCGCCACCCCCTGCACCGCAGGCGCGCCCGTCTGAAACCGTGCCGCAATTCACCTTCACGGACATTGCCGGGGCCACACACGACATTTCCGGTTATGCCGGAAAAACCGTGGTCCTGAATTTCTGGGCAAGCTGGTGCCCGCCTTGCGTTACCGAATTTCCCCACCTGCTGTCCTTTGCCGCCGCGCATCCGGACGTTGTGCTGATTGCCCTGTCGTCTGACCGGGACGCAGAATCCGTACGGAAATTTCTCCACCGCCTGCCCGCATCATCGCGGGGACATCTCGGCAGGAAGAACGTCGTTATCGGTCTCGACCACGACCAGGCGATCACAGGCACCCTGTTCCAGACCGTCAGCCTGCCGGAAACCGTCATTATCGACCCACAACAAAAACTTAAGGGAAAAATCGTCGGACCAGTCGATACAATGCAGGATATCCGCCGGATTATCGACGCCCTTGATTGATATGTAAATTTACATCTCCCGCATATACTCCTTGACCTGCCCTTGCAGCGGGTACTTATTAGATAGCGTCAGCCTGCGTGCAATCAGCCCGGGTACCTTGCGTGATAATGACTCTGATCGGCATACCATGCGCATCCACGGCCAGATGTATTTTTGTGTTGAGCCCCCTTTTGTGCGGCTCATATCCTGATTGCCGCCCTTGGCTCCTGCCGCATGGGGATGAACCTTGCAATGGCTGGCGTCGATCATCAGCCATTCGTAATCAGGCTCATCTATAAGGGTCTCAAGTAACGCCTCCCATATGCCTTTATCGCGCCAGCGGCAAAAACGCCGCTGTACGTTTTTCCAGTCCCCAAGATCCGGCGGTAAATCCCGCCACGGGGCACCGGTGCGCAAGATCCAGAAAATTGCGTTGATGAACAGGCGGTTGTCCTTCGCAATTCCGCCCCATACACCTTCCCGTCCCGGCAAATGCGGCTCCAGTAATTCCCAAATTTTATCAGATATATCGTGTCTGCGATGTGATGGCTTCATATCAAACATCCTTCGGTTGATATGATTCAAACCTATTTTTTATCTCGTGACGACACTATCTAAAGAAAAAAGGAAAAGAGCCCGACAATGAATCCCTTAAAACACGAAAACCCGGCAGTTTCCCGGCGCTCCACCGCCTGGATCCCGGAACGCCGCGCCGCGCAATCCCGCCCGTCTTCGCGCCGCCCGTGTCTGGGAACGCTCAACCGGGCCAAAAACTGCTGCGGGCAAGTCCCGTTCGCGCATGAAGGCCCTGAAATCCGGACATCACACGGCATCGCGGCGGCGGGCGCGGGGTCTTGTTTCCCTTCTCATGCCCGCCATCATTGATAGCCTGCAAAATTCCCGGCTTTACACAAAAGTATAAACCATCGAAACTGGCATTCTACGAACAGATTTCCTGTAAAACGAAATGAAGAACGATAAAAACAAAGACCTCGAATCTTTCAAGTCCGCGACCGCCGCCACGCTCCGCACGTTGGCGCGCCGCACCGATGTCGATGTCACCTTCGCCCCGGCGGAAGGCAGCGCCCGCAATCTGACCCTGCCCAAGGGCAAACCCCGCCTGCCTTTGCCCGATGCCATCCTGTCCGACGACAGCAAAACCCTGACCCGTGGTCAGGCCGATGCACGCGCCCTCTCTCTCCTGCACCATAACGACCGGACGCACCGCGCCAATGCGCCGCTCGACCTCACCGCGCAGGCCGCCTTTGACGCCCTCGAACAGGCCCGCACCAATGCGCTCGGCGCGCGCGATATGAAGGGCGTGGCGGAAAATCTCCGTGCAGCCCTAGACGATCAATGCCGCCGCCTTGGGTATGCCGCCGTCGATCACCGCGACCAGACAAATCAGGCCGATGCCCTCCATGTTCTCGCCCATCAGGCCATGACTGGCGAAGCCCTGCCCCCCGTGGCGGAAAAACTGGCCGCCCTGTGGCGTCCCTTCGTGCTTGAAAAACTCGGCCCCGCCGGGTTCGACGCTTTAAAATCGACCATGACCGATCAGAAAGCCTTTGCCCGCCTGTCGCGTCAGTTCATCGAAACCCTCGATATGACCGTCAGCGACGGCCCGCCGCCAGAAGACAATCCTGATGAAGAAAACGAACACAGCGCGGAACCCGAAGGCGGCAGCGACGGCGGCGATAGCGGTCAGGACGATTCCGG
This sequence comes from uncultured Micavibrio sp., assembly GCA_964400125.1. Taxonomy (GTDB): domain Bacteria; phylum Pseudomonadota; class Alphaproteobacteria; order Micavibrionales; family Micavibrionaceae; genus Micavibrio. The sequence continues at coordinate 5,312 of CAYNSR010000006.1, forward strand.
CGAAAGCCCGGAAGGGATCTCCGCCGAAGACATGGATGACGACAGCACCGCGCAGGACGGCGATTTCACCGACGACGAACCGTCCGATTCCGGCCCCCAGGACGGCGACCGTCAGGGCGAAGATGCCGGCATGCCGCGCCACAAACGCAATGAAACCTATATTTCCGGCCCGGGAAACCCCTATACCATCTACACCACGGTATTCGATGAAGTGGTCGATGCCGACGAACTGGCCGATGCCGAGGAATTGCTGCGCCTGCGCCAGATGCTCGACCACCAGATGTCGCATCTTTCCGGCCTTGTGACCAAACTGGCCAACCGTCTGCAACGCCGCCTGATGGCACGGCAACAGCGCAGTTGGCAATTCGATCTGGAGGAAGGCCAGCTCGATGCCGGGCGTCTTGCGCGTATCGTCGCCAACCCGACCGTACCGCTCTCGTTCAAACAGGAACGTGAAACTGATTTCCGCGACACGGTTGTCACGCTCCTGATTGATAATTCCGGATCCATGCGTGGCCGCCCGATTGCGATTGCCGCGATCTGCACCGACATTCTCGCCCGCACGCTGGAACGCTGCGGCGTCAAGGTTGAAATTCTCGGCTTCACCACCCGTGCGTGGAAGGGGGGCCGCGCCCGCGAATTGTGGGTCCAGCAAGGCCGCCCGCCGCATCCCGGGCGTCTGAACGATCTGCGCCATATCATTTACAAGGCCGCCGATACGCCGTGGCGGCGCACGCATAAAAATCTTGGCCTGATGCTGAAGGAAGGTTTGCTGAAAGAAAATATCGACGGCGAAGCGCTGGTCTGGGCGCATAACCGCACTGCAAGGCGGCATGAACAACGCAAGATTTTGATGGTGATTTCCGACGGCGCCCCGGTGGACGACTCCACCCTGTCCGTCAATCCCTCCAACATCCTTGAACAGGATTTGCGCGGCGTCATCGGCTGGATCGAAACCGCATCGGATGTGGAACTCACCGCCATCGGCATCGGCCACGACGTCACACGCTATTACAAACGCGCCATCACCATCGCCGACGCCGACGAACTGGCCACCGCCCTGATCGGGCGGCTGGATGAGTTGTTTGAGGAGGAATAGAGCAAGCCTTATCAATACGTTACAAAAATTGACGCCGAAAATTCGCGTGTGTTACTATCCCGTCTTCCGTGGAAAGAGAGCAAAAAAATGAGCATGTACGACACCCTGATGAAAAAAGATTTTTCCTGCAACGCCGCCTGCCCGGCCAGCCGTCATGCCGATAAAAGGCCGACTCCCCCCAGAGGAGAATACAAAAAACAGGCCCCCAAAGAGCCGCCTTCAGTGCCGATGATCGTGATCGTGCCGTTTCCAGTCATTGTACCAGTACCAGTTCCGGTACAGGTTCCTGTCTCCATCCATCCCTGATCGGGCAAACTTATCGCTCCAGCTCCTGCACAAAACGATAAGGCTCTATCGGCGTCAAAGACAGGCCATCGCGCCGCCGCCTTGGATCGACGCAGTCAAAGCAGAATACGGTGGGCCTGATATGAAGTTCTACTTCCAGATCCTTGGTGCGGATGCGATCGAGAAATTTCTCCATTTGCTTTTTGACCATCGGCTCCATATCGGCCCGGCGTTTCAGGTCGGTCAGCCTCGACGCCAGCGTAATCGCAACAGGCCCATCCCCGGCGGCGACCGCCATGCGGTAGGCAAGATCATGGGCGTGCCGCGCCCCCTCTTTCGCTTCAAGAAAATCAACCGCCGCCGAAAGGCACCGGGCAATATCTTCGGAACGGTGATGGCAATACGCCAGATCAAGGGCCAGATTTTCTGCGTTGGCGCTCAACCCTTCGGTCTTGAGACTATAGAGCAAATCCCCCAGCATCGCATCGCGCCTGCGGGTCATACCAAAAATATGCGTCAGTTTACGCGCCAGCTTCCTGTTCACGACAAACCCTTCCCTGTGCGGCCTCATGATTCCGGGCCAGAATTCACGAATATTAGGGGCCCCGTCATCCCGGCGCAAGCCGGGATCTTCTGCCATAATGTTACAAATATCCCGGCTTGCGCCGGGATGACGATACGATTAAATTGCGGTAATCACATTTTTTGGAACCCCTTATGAGCACCGACCGTAAAATTTACAAACCCCGCCCCGTCACCGGTTTTCCGGAATGGCTGCCCGAAGTGCGTCTGGTTGAACAGCAATGGTTCGACCATATCCGCCGGGTCTTTGAATCCTACGGTTTTTGCTCCATCGAAACGCCCAGCGTGGAGGAACTCGACGTCCTGCGCGCCAAGGGCGAAGTCGATAAGGAAATCTATGTGCTGGAACGCCTGCACAAGGATGAAACCGAAAAAAGCGGCGACGCCCGCCTCGCCCTCCATTTCGACCAGACCGTCCCACTGGCCCGCTACGTCGCACAAAATTTCAACGATCTGGTTTTTCCATTCAAACGTTATCAAATGCAGCGCGTCTGGCGCGGCGAAAGACCCCAAGCCGGACGGTTCAGGGAATTTTACCAATGCGATATCGATGTGATCGGCATCGATAATTTGCCCCTGCATTTCGACGCGGAGATGCCTGCGATTATGTGGGAAGTGATGAATGGATTGCCGGGGATGGAAGGGGAGAACATTCAGATACGGGTTAGCAATCGGAAAATTTTAATTGGTGTTTTAGAGTCATTGAAAATTACAGATGAAAATACAATTACAGAAATTTTGCGTTTGATAGACAAATCGGAGAAAATACCTAGGAGCAATATAACAATAGGAATTGATGACATTCTTAAAGGACACCCTAGTCGTACAGAAGCACACGCTGCGCTAAACTATTTTATGGGTTTTGGAATACCACGATACAAAAATGGCGGTGAATTGAGAGCATCTATGGCTAAACTTGGGATTAACAACCAAACATTTATAGATGGCGTTAATGATCTTGCGTTTGTGATTGATCAATTAAAGCACTTAAAAGGAGACGCTCTAACCGCCGACCTCTCCATCGTCCGTGGCCTCGACTACTACACTGGCACCGTCTACGAAACCGTCTTCCTCGACGATCCCGGCTACGGTTCCATCTGCTCCGGCGGGCGGTATGATGATCTGGCGGGGTCGTATATCAACAAACATTTGCCGGGTGTCGGCATTTCCATCGGGTTTTCGCGGCTGTTCGCGCGGATGCTGGAAAAGGGGAAATTACCTGCCGGACAAAAATCGCCCGCGCATGTGATGGTCGTAATGCCGGCAGAAGAACGCCGCGCGGAAATCGCCGCCGTTGCACAAAAACTCCGCGCGCGCGGATTCAATGTTGAAATGTACCATGCCGCCAAAAAAATCCCCGACCAGTTGAAATACGCCAGCCGCAAGGGCATCCCCTATGTCTGGTTTTGCGAAGAAGACGGCACGCATCAGGTCAAGGACATGGTCGCCGGTACGCAAATTCCGGCAAAACCTGAACACTGGATTCCGGAAGGAAAAACAATCCATGACGCCGCATGATGATTTTGCCTTTCCTTCCCCAGCATCCCGGCGCAGGCCGGGATCCATGACGCAAGCGCCCGGATGGATCCCGGCCTGCGCCGGGATGCTGGCGTTATTTGTATTACTCATCACTTCCGCCCACGCCGCCGATTACACCTACGCCCCCGAAGGCTGCGATTTCCGCATGACCTTCCCGGAGGAGCCTTTGTCGGAGACGCGCTGCAACCCTGAAAAACCGGAACAATGTTACAAGGCCATCACCTTCAACCGCGTCTTCGCGCTCGATTCTTCCGTGCGCGTGAACGCCACCTGCAACCCGGCAGAGGAAAACATGCTGGAGCGTTACAGCGGCGAAGTGATGGAATTCACGCTCGAAAGCATGGCGCGAAGCGCCGTTACCGATTACCAGACCAGCTTTGCCGATCATGGCGACGCGAAGGAAGCGATCTTGCTCGGCGCACATAAAATGCCGGACGGTACGGAAAAAATCTATATGGCGCAGCTGTGGATCGGGAAAACATCGCTCATGACCATCGAGGCCGAAGTCACCGGCATGGAATCGCCCGACACCGATGCCCTCTTCATCTCCATCATGAAAAGCGTCCGTCTGGCGGCATGGGATGAAAACGGCCCCGCCGCGAAAAAAGAACCCCTTGAAACTAAAGGGAAAAAAAGCGAAGACCCCGCAGCGGAGAAAAAGAAAGAATAATTCCCTTCCCCCCGGCCTTCGTGCTAGATTTTCTCCCAACTCTACATAATAAAAAACAGGGAGAATGCGCATGGCCGAACCATTGCCGCTCAAGCCTATCGCGAATGACCGCGCCAGCAACCACGCGCACGGGCGCAATCCCGGCACGGCGCTCGATCTGGCCTGTATCGAAGACATCCGCATGAATTTCAGCGCGCTTGAACGCCGCGCCGCCACTATCCCCGGCCGCCGCAGCGTCAAGAAAGACTGGCAGGCCGCATGGCTGTTAAAGGCCGTCAGTTGCATCGACCTTACCACCCTTTCGGGCGACGACACGCCGGGCCGCGTCCAGCGCCTGTGTGCCAAGGCCCGCCAGCCGGTGCGCGAAGACCTCCTCCTTGCCATGGGCTTCGACCGTCCGCTGCATACGGGCGCGGTCTGCGTCTATCACGATATGGTTGAAACCGCCGTCAAGGCGTTGCGCGGCACGGATATCCCCGTTGCCGCCGTTTCCACCGGGTTTCCGCACGGGCTGTCGCCCCTGCCGCAAAAAATTGCCGAGATCAAGGCGAGTGTGGCTGCCGGAGCGCAGGAAATCGATATCGTCATCACCCGTCACCATGTCCTGCGCGGCGACTGGAACGCCCTGTATGATGAGGTCAAATCCTATCGCGAAGCCTGCGGCGATGCGCGGATCAAAACCATTCTTGCGACCGGAGAACTGGCGACGATGCGCAATGTCGCCAAGGCGTCCATGGTCTGCATGATGGCGGGGGCCGATTTCATCAAGACCTCGACTGGAAAAGAAACCTCCAACGCCACCCTGCCCGTCACCTTAAGCATGGTGCGCATGATCCGCGCCTATCAGGACATGACGGGGGTCAAGGTCGGCTACAAACCCGCAGGCGGCATTTCCAAGGCGAAAGATGCGCTGGTGTATCAAGCGTTAATGAAGGATGAACTCGGACATGACTGGCTGCAACCGGATCTGTTCCGCTTCGGCGCATCGTCGTTGCTGGGCGATATCGAACGCCAGATAGAGCATTTCGTCACCGGGCACTATTCCGCCGCCAATCGCCACCCGATAGGATGAATGTCATGTTTAAAATCATTCGCGACTTTTTCCATCGCCTGACCCATAAAACGCCCGAAGCGCCTGTTGCGCCCGTGGCAATGCCTGACCCCGAAGGATTGAGCGTCGCGGAGATCAGTGCGAAACTCGGCATCCCCGAACTCGCGGACATGATTGACTCCGGCAGGGAGGATGTCGTTGTTTCGGTTGCCGACGAATACGAAATCGAAACCCTCCGCTTCCGCCCGCGATACGGCGCTTATGAAGGCCGCGACCCGACCCTGTTCCGGGCATTTGAACTGGCCATCGACATACACAGCGCCCCTGCGAAACCGGCCCTTGCCCTCTCTTTTCAGGAAATGGCCAACGGAAACTATAAAATTTTTGGAATACGCAAATCTGGCCATGCCGTTCTGGACACGATGCAGGTTCCGACACTGGGCAACCCCGTCATCGATTCCGTAACGGAGATGATCTGGGAACGCACGGAAAAAAACAGACAAAAATTACAAAAAATAGAACGATAAAGGTCAGGACAGGATGTTCCAAAAATTACACGATTTTTTCAGCAAGAAAATAAATAATCCGCCCCCCGTGCCGCAGGGGATTGATGATCGGCTCTGCAAGGTCGATCTGACCATTGCCGAAAGCGATGCGCTGGACAGGATGGGAGCTGAATATTTTTCCGTCCCTGAACTTTCCCATATCTTCTCATACGCCGTATCCCGTGGCAGCGGGATCATTGGTAATATATGCGAAAACAACACCACCAGCATACAATTCAGCCTGTACCGTCAGGACGGCGATGACAACACCTATGAACGCATGCCAATGGTGACCTTTACCGATTCCCCGCTCGTCGATATTGTCTTTATGCCCGCCCATACGGCCCTACTTTCACCGACGGAAAATGGCTATACCATGGTTCCGCAAGTCAAGACCGCCCCGCGCGATGCCGACGGAAATATCCTCCATGACAACCCCGCCATCGTCCCCGACGCCGGAACACGATATATCCTGCGCGCCGTTGCGGCATATGAACACCAGTAAAGGGCAGAGAGCATCATGAGCGAATACACCATGAAAATCGCGGACGGCAGCGGCACCCGGGAACGGATGGAGCAAGTTATTGCCGCTCATGGCAATATACAGGTCAAAGATTTTAAAATAGGCCGTCTTGTGGTCGAAGCAGAACCCGCAATTATCGATGATTTCAGATCGAGGCATCCAGACTGGGTTGTAGACCCGGTCACCTATCTCGACGACACACCGCCCCCGCTGAATTACGACAGGTTGCGCGACCTGCTTGAGCGCGATCAACCGGAAAACCCGAACCCATAGAGGACAACCATGACCAAAGTTGCAGAAATTTTTGACAGCATGGAATACGGCCCGGCTCCGGAAGATTCCAAACCCGCCAAGGAATGGATCAAGGCGCGTGACGGGAAATTCGTCCCCTTTATCAATGGAAAATTCATCTCCACCGACAAGGCAACATGGTTTCCGGCAATCAACCCGGCCAATGGCGAAAAACTCGGTCAGGTGATGCAGGCGACGAAGAAAGATGTCGATGCCGCCGTGAAATCCGCCCGCGCCGCGCAAGGCGACTGGGCCGCCCTGCCCGGATTCGAACGAGCGAAATATCTCTACGCCATCTCCCGCCTCGTGCAAAAACATGCGCGCCTGTTCGCGGTGCTGGAAAGTCTCGATAACGGCAAAACCATTCGCGAAACGCGCGATATCGACGTTCCGCTGGTGGCGCGGCATTTTTATCATCACGCGGGATGGGCCCTACTGGCCGAGAATGAAATGGCCGGGTATGAACCCTATGGCGTGGCGGGGCAGATTATCCCGTGGAACTTCCCGTTGCTGATGCTGGCCTGGAAGGTCGCACCCGCCCTTGCCACGGGGAACACGGTTGTCCTCAAACCCGCAGAGCAAACCAACCTGACCGCGCAACTATTTGCAGAAATCTGTATCGAGGCCAACCTGCCCAAGGGGGTCGTAAATATCATTACCGGCGACGGCGCGGCAGGTGAAATGATCGTCAAACATGACGGCATCGACAAACTGGCCTTTACCGGATCGACTGATATTGGCCGTCTTATCCGGAAAGAATCCGCCGGGTCAGGCAAGGGCCTGACGCTGGAGCTGGGCGGCAAGTCTCCGTTTATCGTTTTTGACGATGCCGATCTCGATAGCGCGGTTGAGGGGCTTGTCGATGCGATCTGGTTCAATCAGGGGCAGGTCTGCTGCGGTGGGTCACGCTTGCTGGTACAAGAAAGCATTTATGAACCCTTCATCACCAAGGTCAAAAAGCGCATGGGCGATCTGCGCCTCGGCGACCCGCTCGACAAGTGCGTCGATATGGGCGCGGTGGTTGATGAAACGCAATTGAAACGCATTGATGCTCTGGTGAAAAAGGCCGTGAAGGCGGGGGCCGAAATCTATCAGGCCCCTCAACATCAAACGGGCGCCTGCCCGGCGAAGGGCTGCTACTACCCGCCCACCCTGCTCACCGGTGTCGGCACGGCGGATGAAATCATGCAGGTCGAGGTCTTTGGTCCTGTCCTCGCCGCCATTTCTTTCCGCAATCAGGCCGAAGCCATTGATATCGCCAACAATACGCGCTTTGGCCTCGCGGCCAGTGTATGGACAGAGAATATCAACATGGCCCTTGAAATGGCCCCGCGGTTGAAGGCCGGGGTGGTGTGGGTCAATTCCACCAACCAATTCGATGCGGCTTGTGGATTCGGCGGCTATCGCGAAAGCGGCTACGGGCGCGAAGGCGGCAAGGAAGGGCTTTATGCGTATATGAAGCCCGCGTTTGAAGCCACATTGCCGCTGTCATCCCCGCGCAAGCGGGGGCCTTCCGCCGCCACGTCCAAAGATTCCCGCTTACGCGGGAATGACGATGACGGTGGAATAACATCCATCGACCGCACCGCCAAAAACTATATCGGCGGCAAGCAAAAACGCCCTGACGGGAATTATTCCATGCCTGTCCTCTCCCCTGACGGCAAATTTCTTGGCGAAGTTGGCGAAGGCAACCGCAAGGATATCCGCGACGCGGTGGAGGCCGCAAACAGTGCTGCTGGCGGCTGGGCCAATACATCCGGCCATGCCCGGGCGCAGATCCTGTACTACATGGCCGAAAACCTGTCCCCCCGCGCCGATGAATTTGCGCAACGGATCAGGAGCATGACCGGGTGCACCCCGGCGGCAGCAAAGAAGGAAGTGAATATGGCGATGCAACGCCTGTTTACCGCTGCCGCATGGGCAGATAAATACGACGGTGCCGTACACACCCCGCCCATGCGCGGCGTGACGATTGCCATGAATGAGCCGATGGGCGTTATAGGAATCGCCTGCCCGGATGAACACCCCTTCTTGTCCTTTATCTCCCTGCTTGCTCCGGCGATGGCGATGGGCAATGCGTCCGTGATTGTCCCGTCGACGATTTACCCTCTGGCTGCTACCGATTTTTATCAGATACTGGAAACATCGGACGTTCCGGGTGGCGTCGTCAACATCGTCACTGGCGACCGCGACACACTGACCAAAACGCTGGCGGAACACGATGGCGTTGATGCGCTATGGTATTTTGGCTCTGCGGCGGGAAGCAAAATGGTTGAGGAAGCCTCCATCGGCAACCTGAAACAAACCTGGGTCAATCACAGCAAAATTCGCAACTGGACCGACCCCGAACAGGGCGAAGGCCGCGAATTCCTTCGTCGCGCCACGCAGGTGAAAAACATCTGGGTGCCCTACGGCGAAACATCCGGAGGGGGCGGTGGGTACTGACCCGGCGTCCCCAGTCACCCCACCGACAGCGGCAGCGATGGAGCCAGCCCCCTGACCCGCTCCACCATCGCAAAAAACCCGTTGCGACGGTTGGGGCTGAGATGCCGGTCGAGCCCGAGATCCTCAAACGCTTTATCGATATCAAGCGTAGCGATTTCCTGCCGTGTTTTTCCCTGATAGGCCAGATCGAGGATATAAATGAGCCCACGGACGATCTGGGCATCACTATCGGCCTGAAACTTGAGTTTATCCCCATCCCACCCGGCCACCAGCCAGACGCGGGATGTGCAGCCCCGCACCAGATTTTCATCCGTTTTCAGTACATTATCCATCATCGGCACCCTGTGCCCGAGATCGATCAGGTAACGGTAACGGTCCTCCCAATCCGTAAAAAGGGAGAAACTTCCGGCCAGGTCCTCAAGTGTCGTTGATGTCATGTTCAGCTTTTGTTAACCGTATCAATGCATTGATAATAGTATATAGGGGCTTGCGCTGGCTGTCCCCTGTTGGCTAGATTATATATATAAGTGATTCCTACTTATTCAAACACAGGACTCTCCGCGAATGACCAAATCTGGTGCTACCGACTCTAAAAACACCCTTTACTGCTCCTTCTGCGGGAAGAGCCAGCACGAGGTCCGGAAACTGATCGCCGGCCCGAATGTATTTATCTGCAATGAATGCGTCGAGCTTTGCACGGACATCATCCGCGAGGAAGATAAATCGTCGATCGTACGCACCGGTGAGGGCATCCCCTCCCCCAGCGAGATCAAGGGCGTTCTCGACGAATATGTGATCGGTCAGGAAAAGGCCAAGCGCATTCTCGCCGTCGCCGTCCACAACCATTACAAACGCATCGAACAAAGCGGCAGCACGGATGGAATCGAAATTTCAAAATCGAACATCCTTCTGGTCGGCCCGACCGGTTCCGGGAAAACCCTGCTGGCACAAAGTCTGGCGCGGATTCTCGATGTCCCGTTCACCATGGCCGATGCCACGACCCTGACCGAAGCCGGGTATGTCGGCGAAGACGTTGAAAACATCGTACTGAAACTGTTGCAGGCCTGCGACTATAACGTTGACCGGGCGCAGCGTGGGATCGTCTATATCGATGAAATCGATAAAATTTCCCGCAAAGGCGACAATCCGTCCATCACCCGCGACGTTTCGGGCGAAGGCGTACAGCAAGCGCTCCTTAAACTGATGGAAGGCACCATCGCCAGCGTCCCGCCGCAAGGGGGGCGCAAACATCCGCAACAGGAATTCCTGCAGGTCGATACCACCAATATCCTGTTTATCTGCGGCGGGGCTTTTGCCGGAATTGAAAAAATCATTGCCCAGCGCGGCAAGGGTACGGCCATCGGCTTTGGTGCCGATGTGCGCGGCCCGGAAGAACGCCGCGCCGGGGACTTGCTGAAAGAACTGGAAACCGAAGACTTGCTCAAATTCGGCCTGATCCCGGAATTCGTCGGACGCCTCCCGGTTGTTGCAACACTGGAAGACCTCGACGAAGACGCTTTGGTTAAAATTCTCACCGAACCGAAAAACGCGTTGGTCAAGCAATATGGCCGCCTGTTCGAGATGGAAGGGAAAACTCTAAAATTCACCGATGGGTCACTGAAGGCGATCGCAAAAAAGGCGATTGAGCGCAAAACCGGCGCACGCGGCCTTCGTTCGATCGTGGAAAACCTCTTGCTTGACACCATGTATGAAATTCCCGACCGCGAAGATATCGAAGAAGTGGTGATCGAGGAGAAAACCATCACCGAAAGCAAGGCACCCACGTTCGTCCTTGCGGACAAGAAAAAGAAAAAGGCAAAATCGGACAAAGACGCCGACGAAAAAGAGTCCGAAGTAGCATCAAGCTAGACAATGGCAGGCACACCCACATTGCAGAAATATGATGGGTGTTCCCTTCTTCGCAGGCATTCAGAACCTGTATTCTGGTGCGTATTTGCCCTCCTGATCCTGCCCTGGGCATGGGTTCAAGCCCAGCAGGCGACTCACTCCGATCTCCTCTGGCTGGTTGAGGGATTCAACCGGATAATGGAGGGGTACCGGGGGCCTGAATTTGTTTACGAAACAAACCCGCCACTGAATATATTCACCTATGCCCTTCCAGCGCTGCTGGGAAAATGGACAGGGTTTCCGGTACATTACCTCCTGTTCCTGTATACGTCGATCCTGATCCTGATCTCGGCAGCCTCCATCCATGCAATTCTGAAACACTGGCCCTTCCTGCAACGGCAGGACATCATGATCGCAATCGCCTTCATGATCCTGACCAATACGATCCTCATCGGGACCCAGTTTGGCGAACGCGACCAGTATATCGGCCTTGCGCTTGTTCCCTTTACGCTGATGCAACTGGCCATCACTTACGGCCTGCCATATCCGAAAAAACTGAAATGGCCGCTTTTCCTGATCGGAACGGTCTTTATCCTTTTAAAACCGCATCACGGACTGATCCCGACGATTCTTCTGGTCCACCGGATGTTCGTGCAACGCCGCTGGACAGTATTCAAGGACGCGGATTTCATAGCGCTATCCATTATGACATCACTTTATATCGTGGTGACATGGGTTTTCTTTCAGGACTTTATCAAAGTTATACTTCCCGACGTTTTGGAACTTTACCTTGAAATGAAGAATATGAAGTCGACGACGACATTGTCCTTTCTGGCCGCCTACACAATTCTGGTCATCGGGTTTTTTCCCTTTATCCTGCAGATCAACCCGCGCCATCGTTTATTGATCGTGTTTTTTCTGGCCTGCGGCCTTGTCAGTATCATTCCGTTTTATGTGCAGGGAATGTCGTTCCGGTATCATTTGTTCCCGGCATTTACCTTTACCGCCTGCGGGGCCGGGATGACGCTTCTGGGCCTGTCGCGGAATATCCTGAAAGGCCCTGCGGCGCTGTTTTTCTCCCTGTGCGTGTTTTCTGCGTTTTGTTATTACATCAAACCGGTAAATCATGCCTTTCCAAAACACGCAGATTATGCGCATTTGCCCCTGACCACAGCGCTCGCGCCCTGCGCCGGAAAACCGGAATGTACCTTTTTCATCTTCCACACGAATATGGGGATCGTTCACGAAACCGCGTACTATTCTGGTATTCGCCACGCTTCGCGCTTCGCTGCATTGTGGTTTCTACCTACCCTGCTGGAAAAGGAGCGGCTGGAATCCCCCCCCCGGGAAGAAACCCTGCGTTTGCGTGAAAAATTTTCCGCCATGATGGCGGAGGATCTGCGGCGTTATAAACCTGAACTGCTTTTCATTGCCAAGGATATAGAAATAAAAGAAAACAGCTTTCACTTCGTCGAGTATTTTACCGCCCACCAACCCTTCGCGGCGGAATGGAAAAACTATCGGAAAAGCGGCGACCTCGTACTTCGCCACAGTGACTACTTCACCGGGTCGGAATATGATGATGGGACTGAGGTGAAATACGATGTCTATCAGCGCATAGATACGCGATAATTTATGTAAACAACAATTTAATACCTTATTATCCATTACAAAACTATACTGTTCTGAGATTCTTCCAACGCGGTTCTGCCGTTCAAAAATCCATCCTGAATCGGGGTTTTATTCATATGACACAGACAAAGATACAGCCTGATCCCAACACAAAATACCGCCTTATCACCCGTAGCGATATGGACGGGCTGGTGTGCGCCATTCTCCTGCGGGAACTGGATATGATCGACGAAATCAAATTCGTCCACCCCAAGGATATGCAGGACGGGATCATCGAGGTTGGCCCCCGCGATATCACGACAAACCTTCCCTATGTCCCCGGCGCGTATCTTGTTTTCGATCACCACGCCAGCGAAATTGACCGTATCGGGGAAATTCCCGCCAACTATGTCTCCGATACATCCGCCCCCTCCGCGGCGCGCGTCGTCTACAACTATTTCGGCGGCAAGGAAAAATTTCCGCATGTCACCGATGACATGATGCGCGCCGTAGACAAGGCCGACTCCGCAGCCTTCACCAAGGATGACATTTTGCATCCGAAAGGGTGGGAATTGCTCAGCTTTATCATGGATGCCCGGACGGGGCTGGGGCGTTTCCGCGACTTCAATATTTCGAATTACGATCTGATGATGATGCTGATCGATTACTGCCGCGAACATCGGTCTATCGATGATATTCTGGCGATGCCGGATGTCAGGGAGCGCGTCGATCTGTATGAATCGCACAAGGTCAAGGCCCGCGCCCAGATTGAAAAACGATCGACCCTGCACGGGAACCTCGTCGTGCTCGACCTGCGCGATGAAGATATCATCTTTGCGACGAACCGCTTTATCGTCTATGCGCTGTTCCCACAATGCAATATTTCCATTCATGTGTTATGGGGGAAGGCCCAGCAAAATACCGTTTTTGCCGTCGGAAAATCTATTCTCAACCGGACCAGCCACACCAATATCGGCGCATTGATGCTTGAATATGGCGGCGGCGGCCATGAAGCCGCAGGAACCTGTCAGGTCGCCAATGAGGATGCCGAGCGCGTTCTCGAGGAGTTGAAGGCACGAATCAACGCCGATGGATGACGGAGTCTTCCATGCCATCCCCCGTCATCGTCTGGTTCCGGCAGGATCTTCGCCTTTCGGACCATCCGGCGCTTGTAGAGGCCGCCAAGACAGGCACCCCTCTTCTCCCGGTTTATATTCTTGATGATATAAATTCCGGCCCGTGGAAAGCGGGTGGAGCCGGGCGCTGGTGGCTGCATCATTCCCTGTTGGCGCTCAACAATTCCCTTTCCGGGAATCTCGCCTGCTACGCCGGAGACGCACAGGAAATACTCGCGCATATCGTCCGGCAGACAAAGGCCCACGCCGTTTACTGGAATCGCTGCTACGAACCATGGCGGATCGCGCGGGATACCCGCATAAAGGCTGATCTGGAAGTTGATGGCATCACCGTCAAAAGCTTCAATGCCAGCCTGCTTTATGAACCGTGGTCGGTCAAAAAGAACGACGGCACACCTTATCATGTCTTCACCCCGTTTTTTCGCAAAGGGTGTTCCGGGTGCGGCGAACCGGAACCACCCTTGCCCGCTCCGGGGCGAATACCCATGATGCGACCGCCGGAAGGCTCAAAATCAATCGCCGACCTTGGGCTTCTGCCGGACGGGGTGCGCTGGGATAAAAAAATGCAGCCCCACTGGAATATTGGTGAACAGGGCGCACAGAAGCGTCTTGCCGATTTTCTCGATCACGGATTGAAAGGATACCGCGACGGACGCAATGTCCCATCAAAAAACAATGTCTCGCGTCTGTCGCCGCACTTGCATTTCGGGGAGATATCCCCGCGCAAAATCTGGCATGATGTCCGGCAACGCATGATCGCTGAAAATCTTGAAACCGACGGCGATCATTTTTTAACCGAAATGGGCTGGCGTGAATTTTCCTACAACCTCTTGTACTACAACCACGATCTGCCGAGCGTGCCATTACAGAAACGCTTCGAAAGATTCCCGTGGAGCCAAGATGACAAGGCCCTTGTGGCATGGAAACGCGGACAGACGGGATACCCGATTGTCGATGCGGGCATGCGGGAACTCTGGCAAACCGGATATATGCACAATCGCGTCCGCATGATTACCGGATCGTTTCTGGTCAAGGATTTGCTGTTGCACTGGACAGAGGGAGAAAAATGGTTCTGGGATTGTCTGGTCGATGCGGATCTGGCCAACAATGCCGCAAGCTGGCAGTGGATTGCCGGATGCGGCGCCGATGCGGCCCCCTATTTCCGCATTTTCAATCCCGTCAGTCAGGGAGAAAAATTCGATCCCCAAGGCGACTATGTCCGGCGCTTCGTCCCTGAACTGGCCAAACTGCCGGATGCGTATATCCATCGCCCGTGGGAAGCTCCGCAATCTGTTCTGAAGGAATGCTGCCTCTTGCTCGGGAAAGACTACCCCATGCCGATCATCGATCATAAAACCGCGCGCAACCGGGCGCTGGAGGCTTTCCAGACGACCAAAAATGCCTGAACCGTCTTCTCCCGCGACACTTTGCTTTTGAATGTCCACACGGACTGGACTTTCCCGCTATTCCTGCGGAATAAATCGCAATCCCAGGGTTCCAGAAAGTTCCCGCGCGAAAGTTTCCGCCTGCGCTTTGGTTTCAAAACTGCGGATATGGATGGTTTGGGAGCGTTTCGGGTGGTTGAGGAAAACATCATAATACATGCCGTTACGACCATTGCCAACGCGCAAGGCCACGCCCTTGTAGGCGGTGATGACAACTGATATCGGTTCGGGCAGAACACTCAGGCCCGTGCGCGACAGAGGAAATAAATCGACCTTTGTGTTGCCTATCCGGAAGCGTCCGAAATCGCCGTTCAGGGGAATAATCACCAGACGCAGAACAATCAGCTCCGCCGCCATCAGCACAAAAAGCCCGCCGATAATCAGGGCCGACGGCGGGTCCGTAGCATCAGGGGCCAGAAAAAGCGTGAAGATAATCGCCAGCATCATCACAGAGACGACCGAACCGAAGACCATAACCCTCATGATAAAGGGCCACCGTGTGTGGCCCTCGATCGGAAGGTGGATACGCGCCTGTGTGCCCGTATCGTGCATCATCTACTCGAAATCTTCGTCCAGAGAGGACAGACCGCTGAAATTGGTCTGGCTGGCCCAGAAACGTTCCATCAGGTGAAGAGTCAGATTGAGTTGAGTCAGGCGGTCATTGGTCAGATCTGTGCCACTCAGCTTGTCTTCGTGACGCATCAACATGGTTTCGATCACGTTGCGAAGCTTCGCCCCTTTTGCCGACAGACGCACGCGGATCGAGCGCTTGTCATGAACGGAGCGTTCCTGTTCCAGATAGCCATTTTCAACCATCTTCTTAACATTATAGGACACGTTGGAGCCAAGGTAATAGCCGCGAAGCGTCAACTCCCCGACCGTCAATTCATCATCGCCAATGTTATAGAGGATCATCGACTGGACGTTGTTGATGTCCTGAATGCCATGGCGGTCAAGCTCGGCCTTCAGCACATCGAGGAAGTAACGGTGCAGGCGCTCGGTCAACTGGATGGCTTCGTAATAGGGCGTGGTCACGATCAGGACTCCCATAAGGACTTATGCGTGGGCGGGATATTCAGAAGAAGAACTCCCGGAGATGATAAATCAGATATAGCGCATGACAAGTTAATTTTTGTTTTACAGCCGCTTATGCCGGGACTGGCGGTGTAATCGCGTCAAGATCGGGGATGTCCGGCGCAAAATAATTTGCGATAACATCGTCAGAAACATCCTCCAGCCTTGCCGGATTCCATTGCGGCTTCCGGTCCTTGTCGATCAGGGCGGCACGGATTCCTTCGTAGAAATCATGCCCCAGCACAAAACGGATCGACAGGCGGTAATCCATGGCGGTCACTTCGTCAAAACTGCGCCCCTGCATCTTCTGGTAATAGGTATGCGTGAGCTTCAAGCTGGTGGGGGACCGGCTGCGCATGATGGCCGCCGTCCGGGCGGCAAAATCGTGCCCGGGCTCATCTAAAGCATCAAGTATTTTTTCTACTGTTTTGTTTTCAAATGCATTTTCAATGATAGAGACCACACTGCGGAGCGTTTCATTTTTTGGCGCGTGGCTTTGGTGCATGCCTTCAAGGACAGCTTGCGGCGCGGCGGCACCCTCGCAGATTTTGGCGACGCATTCTTCAATTCTGGCCGAAGGCATGGAATGACTGGCCAAACCGAAGGCCATCATATTGGCCCCGTTCACGGTATGCCCGGTCAGAGCCATCCAGTGCCCCATGCGATTGGCTACGCGGGTCAGGTAATACATGCTGCCAACATCGGGGAAAAAGCCAATCCCGGTTTCCGGCATGGCAAAATTGGTGTTTTCGGTGGCAACACGGTAACGGCACGGTCCGGCCACACCGAACCCGCCGCCCATGGTAATGCCGTCCATCATGGCAACGATTGGCTTGGGGTAAGAAAACAGCTCCCGGTTCATCATGTATTCTTCGGCGAAATAGGTTCTGGCCAGCGCCGCCTTTTCCACCGGGTCGCTTAAGCCGACCCCGGCATGGTAGACGGCCTTGATATCCCCTCCGGCGCAAAAAGCCCGGCCCCCCGCCCCCTTGAAAATAAGGGCTCTTACATTCTCCACCCCCCTGCAATCAGCCAAAACCTTCCGGATTGCCCGGATCATTCCCAGAGTCAGGGCATTGAGCGCCTCGGGGCGATTCAAGGTGATAACCATCGCAGAATTCCTGCGTTCTGCACTGATATGCGGGTCTGGGACCTGATCTGGCAGCATTTTTTCTTTCACTTTCTTCATAAATCCATTAACCAATTGGCGTACATCACCATACAGGAAGAATGTAAAATGAGTGAAAACAATCCGCTCCGCGTCATCGCCCGCCAGCAAAATCCGGCGATGGACACCGTCGATCTCGGCATTCGCACCCGCATGCGCCGCAACCGCACCCATGGATGGGTCCGGAACATGGTCGCGGAAAACACCTTGAGCGCCGCCGACCTGATCTGGCCGCTTTTCGTGACCGAAGGGGACAATCACCGTGAGGCCATCAAAACCATGCCGGGGGTGGAGCGCCTGTCGATTGATCTGGTGGTCAGGGCCGTTGCAGACGCCCATGCGCACGGCATTCCCGCCATTGCCCTGTTTCCCGTGACACCGCCCCATCTAAAAACGCCCGATGGCGCGGAAGCATGGAACCCCGGTAACCTGATCTGCCGCGCCATGCGCGCCATTAAAAAGGCCGCCCCGGACATCGGGATTATCGCCGATGTCGCACTCGACCCCTATACCAGTCACGGCCATGACGGGCTGATGTCCGAAGACGGGCGGATTCTGAACGATGAAAGCGTGGCGGCCCTGATAAAACAGGCCCTCAATCAGGCCGAAGCCGGGGCCGATATCATCGCCCCGTCCGATATGATGGACGGACGCATCGGCGCAATCCGCGATGCGCTGGATGAGGCCGGATATCTGGATGTGAAAATAATGTCCTATGCGGCCAAATACGCCAGCGCGTTTTACGGCCCGTTCCGCGACGCGGTGGGTTCGGGAGGTTTGCTGAAGGGTGACAAAAAAACCTATCAGATGGACCCCGCCAACAGCGATGAGGCCTTGCGCGAAGTCGCGCTCGATCTTGAAGAAGGGGCCGATATGGTGATGGTCAAACCCGGCTTGCCCTATCTGGACGTTGTTTTTCGCGTCAAGGAAGAATTCCGCGTCCCCACCTTCGCCTATAACGTTTCCGGCGAATACGCGATGATCAAATGGGCGGCGGAAAACGGGGCGCTCGATTACAACAAGGCGATGATGGAAATGCTGCTGGCCTTCAAGCGCGCCGGGGCAGACGGCATTTTGACCTATGCGGCGATGGATGCCGCGCGTTTGTTGAAAAAATGATTCCTTCACCAATTACCTGATTTTTGTCATCCCCGGCTCGACCGGGGATCCAGAAATATCAGCCATATTCTGGCGTTTATTCCCCTATATCCCTGGTCAGGCCGGGGATGACAGCGGGTTTTGGGGCGTTACGGTCAAAATAATTTTAAATTTTGCTATATTTCTCCAAACGCCCTGTTTCCCTTTACCAATTCCTAAATCTCCGCTGGCAGACTCAAGGGGAAAGGGCACATGGCCAGCAGCCTGATGAGCGACGACAAAGTCAAGCAACAGCGGGATCGGTTTCTCGCGTTTTCCTTCGCCTCGGCTGACCTTTTTATCGAGGTCGGCAGTGACGGGCTTATCACATTTGCGCTCGGCGCCGCACGCAGCCTGACGGGCATTAACGAAAAACATATCATGGGACAAAGCTGGCTTAGCCTTTTTGCCGCCGACGACCGCAGCACGGTCTATCACATGCGCGAAAATTCCAAACTCGCCGCGCGTTGCGGTCCGTATCTGATAACGCTTGATGAAGCCATCGGCGATGGTCGGCAGGCCATTGTCACCGGAATCAGAATGCCCGACAGCGAAAAATTTTACATGACCATCGGCTTCACAAATGTCCTCATGGCAAAATACGCACAAAGCGTTGAGGAGCAGGAACAACGCGGCACGCTCATGGACAAGGATTCCTTCCTGCAGGCCGCCAAAGAAACGCTCGATCTGGCCCGTTCTCTCGGTCAGGAACTGGATCTGACTCTGATTGATATCGACAATATCGATGATGTCAAAAAACGCCTCGGGGATGACAAGTGGAGTGATTTTACCGGGGCCGTTACCCACCTTCTTAACGCCAAATCCGTCGATGGCCGGGCCGCAGCAGAGGTCAAGGAGGGCCGCTACAGCGTCATTCACGACCGCAATACGGATGCCGAAGCATTGAAGGCGGAAATCGAGCGTCTGGCGCAGGCAAACGACCCCAATGGCGAGGGATTTACAATCGGCGGAAAGACTGTTTCTGCCGATCTTGAATCTTTAAGCGAACGCGACACCACCAAGGCGCTGATTTATACGATCAACGAGTTTGAACGCAAGGGAACGTCCCTGACCATCGAAAACCTTAACTCGAGTTTCAAGGCCTATGTCAGCGCCAATGCGCAAAAAATCCTGCAATTCAAGACCATGGTCGAACAATTGAATTTCGATCTGCATTTCCAACCGATCATAGATCTTAACAATGATGAGGTTTCACACTTTGAAATGCTCTCGCGCTTCAAGGATCAGGGATCGACACAGGAATGGATTGTTTTCGGCGAAGATATCGGCATGGCCGCCGATTTTGATATCGCCGTATGCGAACGCGCCATCAACTACCTGCTCTACAAATCGCAGGGCCGCAGAACAAAATTCGCCGTCAATCTGTCCGGCCAGTCGATGCAGAACGAACAGTTTTTCAAAACCCTGCATACCAAGTTGCAGATGAATAAAGGTCTGTCGGAACGCATGATGTTTGAAATTACGGAGTCGAACGCCATTCAGGATCTGGACATGGTGAATCACTTTATCCAGATCCTGCAAAATGACGGGTTCAAGGTTTGTCTGGATGATTTTGGTGCCGGATCGGCATCGTTCCAATATATCCAGCGCCTGCATGTGAATTATGTTAAAATTGACGGGGCCTACACCAAAAAAATCCTGACCTCGGATCGTGAGGGCATTATGGTCAAAAATCTGGCGCAGATGTGCAGGGACCTCGACATCAGGGTCATCGCCGAGATGATTGAAAATCAGGAGCAAGCCGAACGCATGCGCGGCCTCGGCGTCCAGTACGGGCAAGGCTACCTGTTTGCGAAACCATCGGCAAAACCGGAATATGAGAATAATAAATCCGGACGGAAAGCCGTCTAGTTCTCCGCTTCTGCCTTGATACAGCAACAAAAAAAGACGATGCTTGCAGAACAAGCGAATCTTGTGGCAACAACCTTGGAACGGGTTCACGGCGTATGAAAATATTTGGCCTGATTTTTGTTTTTGCCTGTGTCTTCGGCGGATACATCTGGGCGGGTGGCCATATTGCCCCTATTTTGCAGGTTCTCCCGCAGGAGGGTCTGATTATCATGGGGGCGGCTATCGGGGCCTTCATCATTTCCAACCCGCCTTATGTGGTCAAGGATACGCTGAAAAACCTGAAATGCCTGATTAAACCCGAAGCCCATAACAAGGCGTCTTACATCGAGCTTCTGAGCGTCCTTTACATGATTTTCAAGCTGGCCAGAACAAAAGGCTGGCTGGCGCTGGAACAGCATATCGAACACCCGCATGAAAGCGAGCTGTTCAAGCAATTCCCCGGCTTTGCCGGTGACCATCATGCCTCGACATTCCTTTGCGATTATCTGCGCATCATTTCACTGGGCAACGAAAACCCCCATGAAATCGAGGCCCTGATGGATGAGGAGATTGAAACAATCACCCAGCACGAAATGCACCCCGCGCATGCGGCGCAGACCATGGCCGACGGCATTCCGGCCCTGGGGATCGTCGCCGCCGTTCTGGGCGTTATCAAGACAATGGGGTCTATCACCGAACCGCCGGAAATTCTTGGCAAGATGATCGGCGGCGCGCTGGTCGGAACATTCCTCGGCGTGTTCATCGCCTATGGCATTGTCGGTCCGGCCGCCGGAGCGCTGGGTGGGCTGGGGCAATCTAAAATCACCTATTACCGTTGCATGAAGGTGGCTGTCATTGCCTTCCTGAACGGGGCGGCGCCGCAGGTTGCCGTTGAATTTGCCCGCAAATTTCTCCCCCACCACATCCAGCCGACCTTCCTTGAACTGGAAGAAAAGCTCAATGAACTGCCAAGTCCGGGGTAAGCGCATTGGCCAAGGGAAAAGGGAAAGGTAAGACCGAAAAGGGTGACGATCAGCCGATTATCGTCATCAAGCGGGTCAAAAAAGTGGCCGGTGGCCACCATGGCGGCGCGTGGAAAGTGGCCTATGCCGATTTTGTGACGGCGATGATGGCCTTCTTCTTGCTCTTGTGGCTGCTGAACGTGACGACATCGGAACAACGCGATGCCATCGCCAATTTCTTCGACCCGACCCATCCGCAAGTGTCAGACACCCGCAGCGGCGCAGGCGGCGTCATGGGCGGGACGAGCATCTCCACAGAAGGGTCCATGACCACCACCTTGCAAGAAATCCGCCTGCCCCAGCATAGCGGAAAAACCACCAAAGACCGCGATCTCGGCGATGCCGGGGGAAAAGCATCCGACCTGAAAACCGAAAAAATGGAAGCCCTGAAGGAAGAACTCCAGCGCCGCGAAGATGAGCGTTTCGCCGAAACAAAAAAAGCTCTTGAAAAGGAAATCGAAAAAACACCCGAACTGGCGGAACTGAAAAAACACCTGATGGTGGATATCACGGAAGAAGGCCTGCGCATCCAGATCATCGATCAGGAAGGCCAGCCCATGTTCCCGAGCGGCAGCGCGCAGATGTACGACAAAACCAGAAAACTGGTCACACTCGCCGCCAATGCCATCAAAAAAATGCCCAATGAAATTTCGATACGCGGCCACACGGACTCTCACCAGTACAAGGCCGGGGCCGATTACACCAACTGGGAGCTTTCCGCGGACCGGGCCAATTCCACCCGGCGCGTCATGAAGGCCTCCGGTATCCCGGAAACACGCCTGTCTAATGTCATGGGCAAGGCCGATACGGACCATCTGGTCAAAGACAAGCCGCTGGATGCCAGAAACCGACGCATCACGGTGCTTCTGGAGCGTGAATCCCTTGATGTCCTGCTGGAACGCGACGGGGCTGCCGCAGCACGCGAAATCGACGCGACAAGCGCTGTTGAGGATATGCGCGAAAACCTTAGGGAAGAGAAAAAATCCCGGGATTCAGGCTATCGTCGCACACAGGGAGATGTTTATTTCCCGTAACGCAAAAACATGATTATTGCGTTTTTTCACCATTATCGCTAATAAACGGATAAGGGAGAAAAAAAATGGGAGCCAGCCTCGAAGCTGTAGAAATAACGAAAGACCTGCCATGTCCCTATCTCAAAGGGCAATTGCGCAGGATTTTTATTCTGCACATGTATTACGATAAACCACCTGCATCGATGGAACCTGTCCTTCATGCCCGCCAGTTACGCAAACGTTTTATCCCTCAAGGACTGACTGATGAGGGGCTATTTTTTCTTTCGGGCAATGACTGCCCGTCGTGCCGCGCCTGCATACCGTTACGCATTGCGACTAAAAACTACCAATTTTCAAGAAACGAACTGCGAATCTTAAAAAACAACGGTAACCTTCTAGTCAATTTTTTACCTGTGCGGGTTACCCCGGAACATTATCGTCTGTTCACAGACTATAATGCCCGCCGTCATCCAGAAAAAAATACCGACATGACAGACATGGCAACGCTCGAAAATTACTTCCATGTCCATTCCCACATGATTGAAGTGCGCGATCGCCAAAACAAGCTTGTCGCCGCCGTTATTCTGGATGTGCTGGATTCAGCCCTGTCCTCCTACACTATCTATTATGATCTGGACGAGTCCACACCGCAACGCAGTCTCGGGACATTTTGCTATCTCAAAACCATTGAAGCCGCGCAGAAAAAGTCCCTCGACCATATTTATATCGGTTCATGGGTCGATGGCGATTCAAAGCTGAACTACAAAAAGCGTTTTCAAAATCTGGAAACCCTGACGGATCAGGGATGGGTGGCGTTCAACCCGGCCACCCATACACAAGGCCCGGACATGAAGAAATGCGTCCCTGCGGGAACGCCGTGGATTCCGTGTTAAATACCGCCTTGTATCTACTCAAACTTCGGCGACTTGGGAAATCCGTTGGGGGGTAATTTCCCCGCCTGTGCGCGTTCACCGACCCATGGCTTGATATCGACTTTTTTATCGCTGCCCGCCGTGCGGTAAGTGAAGCCCTGCTTCATATTGAAGGTCTTCAGGTCCGCCAGAGTGCCGTCTTTGAATTTTTGCAAAATGACACCTTTCCCCCGCGCCATTTCGGGGACGTCTTTCAGTTTGAAAACCAGCATTTTCCGGTTGCTGCCGATGGTAGCGACAAAATCATGGCCTTCACCGATGCGGTGGCAGAATTTGGCCTCGCTGCCGGAATCGACGTTTAGGATCTGTTTTCCGTTTTTGGTCTGGGCAAGAATATCGTCTGTTGAAACGATAAATCCGCGCCCGTCATCGCTGGCGACCAGCATTTTTTGCCCCGGAGCATAGACCGCCACCAGCAAAATATCGGCATCATTCGGCAGGTCAATCAGCAACCGCAACGGCTCGCCATGGCCCCGCCCGGGCGGCAATTTATCACCACCGACGGTATAAAAACGCCCGTTGGTTGCAAACATCACGAATTTTTCGGTCGTCCACCCCTCAACGACGAAACGGGCCTTGTCGCCTTCCTTGAAGGTAAAATCCTTGGCGTTATGCTCATGCCCCTTCATCGCCTTGATCCAGCCCTTGGCAGACAGAACCAGCGTGATCGGCTCCTTTTCCATCTCGGTGATCGCATCGTGAAGCGTTTCGATCGCGGCCAGCGCCGGGGCCTTCCCGATTTCAGTCCGGCGTTTGCCAAGGGCGCTTGACGGGCCGTATGTTTCGCGGATTTCCTCGACCTGTTTCCGGATTGCCGTCCATTGCCGGGTTTCCGATTTCAGCAGGGTTTGCAGGGAATCGCGCTCCTTGCTTAAGGAATCATGATCTTTCCGGATTTCAATTTCTTCCAGCTTGCGCAGGGAGCGCAAACGCATATTCAGGATCGCTTCGGCCTGCACATCCGACAGCCCGAAGGCCTTCATCAGCTTCGGCTTCGGTTCATCTTCGGTGCGGATAATATGAATGACTTTATCGATATTCAGATAAACAATCAGATACCCTTCTAAAACCTCGAGCCGGTGCAACACCGCCGCCAGCCTGTGTTCGGAACGCCGCACTAAAACCACCTGACGGTGGTTAAGCCAGGACTGAAGTACCTCCTTCAGGTTCATCACCTTCGGCGTCGTCCCGTTATCCAGCACGTTCATATTCAGGCTGAACCGGGTTTCAAGATCGCAACTGCGGAACAGGGATTCCATCAGCAATTCCGGCTCGACATTGCGGTTTTTCGGCACCAGAACCAGACGGATATCTTCGGCGCTTTCGTCCCTTACATCATCCAGCAACGGTAATTTCTTGGCGTGGATCAACTCGGCGATTTTTTCGATCAGCTTCGATTTTTGTACCTGATACGGGATTTCCACGACGACAATCTGATAACTGCCGCCTTTCATTTCCTCTTTTTTCCAACGCGCCCGCAGGCGGAACGATCCACGACCGGTTTTATAGGCATCGACGATATTTTGTTTCGGCTCCACCAGAATGCCGCCCGTGGGGAAATCCGGACCCCTAACGACCTTCATCAGATCTTCGACGCTGGTGTCTTTTTCCAGCATCAGCAACATCGCATCGCAAAGCTCCGCGACATTATGCGGCGGAATATTCGTGGCCATGCCTACCGCAATCCCCGAGGCCCCATTGGCCAGAAGATTGGGGAAATTCGACGGCATGACGATGGGTTCGGCACCTTCACCGTCATAGGTCGGACGGAAATCAACCGCGTTTTCGTCGATCCCCTGCAACATCAGCATCGATGTATGGGTCAGGCGCGCTTCGGTGTAACGCATGGCGGCGGCGTTGTCGCCGTCGATATTGCCGAAATTCCCCTGCCCGTCGACCAACGGATAACGCACGGCGAAATCCTGCGCCAGACGGACAAGCGCGTCGTAAACCGACTGGTCGCCGTGGGGGTGAAATTTACCGATGACATCACCGACCACCCGGGCGCATTTTTTCGGCCCGTCCTTGGGGTTCAGCTTCAACTGCTCCATCGCGTAAAGCAGGCGACGATGAACCGGCTTCAGCCCGTCGCGCACATCCGGCAACGACCGCGCCATAATGGTGGAAAGCGCATAGGACAAATACCGCTCCGACAGGATCGTGGTGAGCGGCTGGTCAATAACGATGGTTTCGGTCTGCTGCGACCCGGTGTTCTTTTTGCGTGCCATGGGGGGAACTTACCCCCTCATCCGGCAAAAAACCATATGTTTCCTGCGGTTTTCCAGAAATTTTAACCGGAAAAATAGATCAGGAGATCAGTTTTGGGGACATATCAGGATTGTATCGCGCATATCCTTTTATCAACTGTTCCTTCAAAATATCCGGGAGAGTCGGACTGGCCAATGCGCGATTCAGAATCAAACGCACTTTACCTGCCAGCGCATTGTGATCTTCATATACACCATTCATCAGCGGATAGGCCTCCACAACTGCCAGCAGATAAGCTGACTCTAAACCAGCATTCGCGTGATTTACCCGAGGATCAAAAGCTGTTTCATTCAGTTCCAGAAGACCATCAACCAGTTTTTTTTGAAGATCACGATTAAGAATTTCTTCTAAAAAGTCTTTTGCATCACACGCCTGTGTAATTCCCTCCAAAAGACCATGGACATAGGCAACTCCCTGGCCATTTTGAAGAAAACGATCTCTCTTTGATTCTAAAACAGATGCAAAAGATTTTTGGCCCAGACGCTGCACTTCCAAGACAACCATACGATCAGATTGATCAGAAAGGGCATCGGCACAATGTACACCTTCATAAACAGTCTGCATCATCATGTCTTGCGCCTGCTCCGCGCTTTGTTTGCTGCGGGCGGCGCGATTGAATTGGCAATGCCAATAGCCCTTAAGAGCTACCAAAGCCACGACTTCCACGGACTTCTTCGCCGCTCGTCTAAAAAACGAGGATATGCCTGTATGTTCCATAAGGAACCGTTATAAGAGGATACAGACTATGTCAAGCCGCTTCCCCAAGTCGCTCCAGCCGCGCCTGAAACATCAGCCTTGGTTCCGGTACGCCTTTGGTGTGCTGGGCGAAGACCCAATGTTCGAGAAAATATCCGGTCATTTGCAACCCGCACAGGATTTGTCTGGAATCAATCGATGAACCGCCGGGCTTCAAAAAATCAGGCAGGGGCAGGAGTTTATCTTTATACGGCGCGGCCTTTTCCTCACTCACCGCGCAGCCTGATTTCGGGCTGACATAGGCCAGCGTGGCATTATCACCCCCGGCGACGCATTTCCCCAGATCCAGCCCGAAACCCAGCTCCCGCATCAGGGCAATTTCCCACATGATATAGGCTGGCCCCCATGCCTCGCCCTCCAGCGTTTCAATCAAGGCCAGCAATCCATGAAACAATCCCGGATGCCCTTCGCGTTCCGGCAGGCAGGCATCGCACAGACTGCATGCCGATACCAGTGCGCCAAAGCGCAGCGGATCACTCATCAACGGGGCCGTCATCGCCCGTAATGGTTCAATGGCAAAGCTGCCCAGATGATCGGCAATGCGCGACGACCAGACCGCCGCCACCAGATTCCCCGGCTCCACGATGCCGCGCAACCGCGATGACGCCGCCCCGCGCACATACCCGGCATGGCGTCCATGATGTTCCGTCAGCAGCCCGACAACCGCGCCATGTTCGCCGTGCCCGCGCACGGACAATACAATTCCCTGATCCTGCCAGTTTTCCATGGGGGGATTATAGGACGTTTTCAGGCCGGGTGGTATTTTTATGGTTCAGGAGAATCCGGATGTTGCCGCCGGTAAGCATCCATCGACGTCGGGCCATTCCCGGTTTCAGGCACAAGGTCCTTGATCCCGGATTTAATTCCGGCAGCGGAATCGCTGAATGCATTCTGGACTTTGGCTTTCAACACATCGATCCGATCAAGCCAACTGCCCTCCTCTTTCGGTGCCGTCGCCGTGACGGAGTCTTCCGGCTTGGAGGCAAAACGCTGCGCAAACTCCGCAGCGCGACGCTCCGCGTTCAGCCTGTTTTGTTCAGCCATCCACGCCTGACGTCCGGCCTCATCGGCGGGGGGCGGTGTTACAGGATCGGTCATGCTGGCCACCTATATTAGATAATACAGATATATTATGCCAAAAGGATGAAGCAAATCTTAAGATTTATAGCCAAGCCCCCATGATGTCGTCATCACCCGGTTTATCCGGGTGATCCACCCTTAAAATTCCGCGGATGTCTCAATGGATTACCCGGACAAGCCGGGTAATGACGGCTGAGGACGAAGCGATCCAACCGAAACGAAAACGCACTCAAAAAAAGCCTCTCAGACCGGGGCCATGCAACGTCCGGGTTTGAATGATCTTGCGGCAGGGGGCGCGGCGTCTTCTTGCGCGGCATCCTCACCGACGAACACATCCCGCCCGTACCCGCTTACGACATGAAAATCCTTCTCGGGCGCACTTCCGGCCACTTTCCGTGCGACGGCATCAAACGCCTCCAGCACCGTATCGATGGATCGCGGGCTGATATCTCCAGTGGCCTGCCCCAAAACCATGCGCAGATCACCGACCCGGTAATACATGTCTGAAATTCCGCCATCCGGTGTATAAGCCGTAAAGATTCCTCGAAACTCCAGCCCCTTCTGATCATGAAAGGCCTGCACTGCCCCGTCATGGAGAAGGGACAAAAAGGTTCTCGGGATTTGCTGCAAAATGCTGACATATTCGGGGGATTCCGGCTTTCCCTGTCCCATGAGCCGCTTTTCCAGTTTTTCGAAAACAGCCCTGCCGGAGAGTATTTCTGTAGCCATCTTTGGTTTTCCTTCCCTGTTTTTATCGTTTTTTTTTGATGCAACTTCTTCCTGTATACACAAATATGGCAACGATGTGCAATTTTTTCCGGCAAAAACTTGCAAAATTCTGGAAATAGAATTATGAGTGATTTATGAGCAGGGCGAGAAAGATAGAATGCTACCACGCTTTTACCGATGGGAGCTGCTTTCACAATGAGGGCCGCATGGGGGCCGGGTGGATCATCAGCCGCGAAAGCAACGGCAAATACCTTCCCGGCATGAAGCGCCTGTTGTTAAACGGAAAACCAAGTTCCTCCGTCGCGGAGATATACGCCGTTGTTTCCGCGCTTGCGAAAATTGAACACAACAGCACTGTCATTGTCCACGCGGATGATTTGTTTCTTTGCAGACGGCTGAACGACCATAATTTTTCCAGCGGCCCGTCCACTCCAAAATCGCTTCAAACTGCGCTCAGTGCCCTGTTCGAAGCCGTCAGCACTCATAAATCTGTAACGGCGGTCCATGAAAAACAGGAAGATTCCCCGCATATAACCCGCGCCCACCACCTATCGCGGGCGGCCTGCTGGCTTCGGGGCAAGGACCGTCTGGTTACGGGCGGCCAATAGGAGGCGGCGCACCCCGCAATAAAAAAAATTGCGTATTTTTTCACCCTCCCCTATAGACATAAGTTCTCACAAAACAAAAACACGAACAGGGGTACGAAAGATATGAAGGATTCCAGAACTCCGGCAACGCCGCAAAGGGCCCATGCCTCGCACGAACGCTTCCAGCATGAAAACGCCGGAAAAATCGACAACAAGGTTCTGTTTTCTATCGCAGAATCCACAGGCATCCGGATATCGCGTGAGGGGCAGGATCTGATCCTGTCCGGAACCGGCAAGGACCTCCAGAAAGCGAAAGTATCATTGCTGCAAAATCTCGCCATGCTGCACGACGGCACCGGGATAACCAGTGAAAACCTGACCGCGATCATGAACGAAAAAGCTGCGGATTCCGGTGTCCTCAAGCTGCACACACCGCTGAAAATGGTTGAAACGATCCGGCCACGGCAGATGGAATATATCCGCGCCATGACCGATCACGACCTGACGATGGGCTGTGGCCCCGCCGGAACGGGCAAAACCTATCTCGCCGTTGCCTTCGGGATCAGCGCGATTGAATCCGGGGAGTTCAAGAGATTGCTGATTACGCGCCCCGCCGTCGAGGCGGGTGAAAAGCTTGGTTTCCAGCCCGGCGACATGAAGGCAAAAATCGATCCCTATCTGCGCCCGATTTACGATGCCCTTTACGAAATGCTCGGCAGGGAGGAGACCGCAAGGCGACTGGAAAGCGGGGAAATCGAAATTGCTCCGCTCGCCTTCATGCGCGGACGAACACTGGACGCCTTCATTATTCTCGACGAAGCGCAAAACACCACGCCGGAACAAATGAAAATGTTTCTGACCCGCCTTGGCAAAGGGGCAAAGGCCGTCATCAACGGCGACCTGACCCAAAAAGACCTCGTCGTCAGGGACCCGGTCACCGGGGCTATCGTTACCTCCGGCCTTGCCGATGCACTCGACGCCTTGACCGGAAGCCCGAAAATCGGACTGGTCGAATTCACCAAGGCCGATTGCGTCCGCAGCCCCATCGTGGAGCATGTCCTTGACCTATACGAAGACCGCGATGCCCGCCGAAAGGCAGGAATGCAGCCCTCCGCGGCCCCTGCGCCGGGCCGGGGATAATAATTAACCATTCCCCTCCTGTTTTGCTGTAGTATATTAGAATATCAGGCAAATCAGGAGGGATTGGAGATCGTCAGCGAACATAGTCAGGAACAGATGATTTTTGGCGACAATCGGCTTTTGCCCGCGCTGTTCGGCGAACAAAACCATCACTTGCTCGACATTGAAAAAACCTTTGACGTCCAGATCCGCAATCGCGGTAATGAAGTCATCATTGTCGGCCGTCGCGCCGACACACTGCGCGTCCGCCAGATTCTCGATATCCTTTGGGACAAGCTTTTGAAGGGTGAAGATATCGACGGGCAAACCGTCGATGCCGCCTTACGTTTCTCTATTGCAGACAGGGAAAGCCAAATGAGTTCAGAGCAGTCGCCGTCCAATCTGAAAAATTTTGTTGAAAGCAAGGTCATGATCGCGGTGCGCAAAAAGACCATCCTGCCCCGGTCCCCCATGCAGGCGAATTACATCGAAACCATGCAAAAACGCGATGCCGTTTTCGGTATCGGCCCGGCAGGAACGGGGAAAACCTATCTGGCCGTCGCGCATGCCGTATCCATGTTCGAACAGGAACGGGTGGAGCGGATCATCCTGTCGCGTCCGGCTGTCGAGGCCGGTGAAAATCTCGGGTTTCTGCCCGGCGACCTGAAGGAAAAAATCGATCCCTATCTGCGCCCGCTTTACGACGCCCTTTATGACACCATGGGATCAGAAAAGGCGGAAAAGCGCATTCTGGCGAAGGATATAGAAATCGCCCCCCTTGCGTTCATGCGCGGACGCACTCTGAGCAACGCCTTCGTCATTCTCGACGAAGCGCAGAATACCACCAGCATGCAGATGAAAATGTTTTTGACCCGCCTTGGCGAAGGATCGCATATGGTGATTACCGGCGACCCGTCGCAGGTTGACTTGCCGCAGGGCGAAAAATCGGGACTGCTCGAGGCGATTGATATCCTGCGCGATGTGCCCGATATCGGCGTCATCCGCTTCACCGGAAAAGACGTCGTTCGCAGCACTCTGGTGGCAAAAATTGTCAATGCCTATGACAAGCGCGATGCCGAAAACAAGAAATAGACCCTGTGCCATATGATCGAAATCGACACCTCCATTTCCGACCCCGCCTGGGAAGATGCCTGTCCGGATTGCGAAGCCGTGATTGAGAAGGCCGTTTATGCCGTATTCGCCCACGCGCCAACCGCAAAGGATTTGATCCGCCGTGACGTACAGCCTGAAATTTCGGTGGTGTTAGCCAATGACGATCTGGTGCATACGCTCAACCGCGACTACCGCAACAAGGACAAACCGACTAATGTTCTTTCCTTTGCCATGCTGGATACTGAACAGGGCTGGGAAGCGCCACAGCACGAAGGCCCCTGCACGCTCGGCGATCTGGTTCTTGCCTTTGAAACCGTGCAACGTGAAGCCACAGAAGAAAACAAAAGCTTCGAATCGCATTTCCTTCACCTTGTGATTCACGGTACGCTGCACCTTCTGGGCTATGACCACCAGAAAGACGACGAAGCCGAGATCATGGAAACTCTTGAGATTCAGATACTTAATGAGTTTGGCATAACAAACCCTTACATTCCGGCCTGAAATAACGCTATGATGCGAGAATGATGAACATGACCAGCGAAACGACCGAAGACCCATCAAGTCCGGTGTCCTCACGACCCCATCTGCATGTGGTCAGCGAGGACGAAAATCAGGCGCAGGACAAATCCCTTTTCGGTTTTATCCGCACCCTCCTTGGAAACAAATCCGACAATGACCTGCATTCGGCGCTGCGCGAATTCGTCGCGGATGCGGAAAGCACGGGTTCCGGCGGCGCCCCCGACGAACGGTTGATGATCGCCAATATTCTGGCGCTGCGCGATATGCGCGCCGTAGATGTCATGATCCCGCGCGCCGATATCGTCGCCATCGACAGCTCCGTTTCAACGCAGGAACTTTTCAGCCTGCTGGCGGAAAAACAGTACAGCCGCTTCCCGGTTTACCGCGAAACGCTCGACGATGTTATCGGAACCATCCATATCAAGGACATCCTTGCCTGCCTTGCGCGCAATCAGGCGGTCGTGATCGAAGACCTGACCCGCGATATCCCGATTATTTCGCCGTCGATGCATGTCCTCGACCTGCTGCTGGAAATGAAACAGACACGCCGCCATATGGCCTTGGTGGTTGACGAATATGGCGGGATCGACGGGCTCGTCACCATCGGCGACATTATCGAAGCCATTGTCGGGGAAATCGAAGACGAGCACGAAATCGACGATGAGCCGCAAATGGCCATTGGCACCGATGGATCGATCCTTGCTGATGGCCGCGTCGATATTGAATCCTTCGAGGACCGCTTTGGCCGCTTCCTCAGCGATGAGGAACACGAGGACATCGATACGCTGGGCGGGCTGGTCTTTTCCATCGCCGGGCGCGTTCCGTCGCGGGGCGAGGTTTTAAGCCATGAATCCGGACTGGTTTTTGAAATCCTCGACGCCGACCCCCGCCGCGTCTCACGCCTGCGGATCAGGAACATTCCGAAGGATAATACTACGGAATAGGAATGCCGTGCGCTCCGGCCAGCCGGGATGACATGCCCCGACATTAGTGCTACACCAGCCAGATGATTGATTGGCTCAACCATCTGTCTTTTCGTTTCCGTGCGCTTGTGGCTTTCGCGGCAGGGGCCGTGATGGCGTTTGCGATGCCGCCTGTTGCCCTTTGGCCGCTGATGTTTTTGTGTTTCAGCCTCTTTTACCTCCTGCTGTCGGGACAACAGGGCTGGCGCAGCTATACGCTGGGCTGGCTGTTCGGGTTCGGGTATTTTCTGTTGGGGCTTTACTGGATCGGCAATGCGTTGCTCGTCCCGGGGAATCCCTTTAAATGGGTCTGGCCGCTAACCATTGCCGGGCTGCCGGTGTTGCTGGCCATTTTTACCGGCACGTCCTGCTGGCTCGTCACGCGCTTTGCGCGGCTTCATTCATGGACGGGATATATCGCTTTCGTCGGCTTCCTGGCGCTGGGCGAATGGCTGCGCGGGCATATTTTCACCGGGTTCCCATGGAATCTCTACGGCTATGCCTGGGCCAAACACTTGCCGATGATCCAGACGGTTTCGGTGATCGGCACATATGGGTTGAGTCTGCTGACGCTTGCCTGGGCGGTACTGCCGGGATTTTTGATGCTCTCGCGCCCCGGACGCCGCACGGTTTCACTGGCCGCGCTTGCACTTGTCACAACCGTGAATTTTTGCTGGATCTGGGGATCTCACCGTCTGGAAAAGAACCCGGGGCAATTCCGCGACGATGTCGTCATTCGCATCGTTCAGCCCAACATCGCACAGGAAGACAAGTGGGACCGTGACAAAATCGGCGAAAATCTGGAAACGACCATCCGGCATTCCGCCGCCCCCAAACGCCCCGACACGACAACCATCACCGTCTGGCCGGAAACCGCCATCAGCGACCATATTGCAGAAAATGAAAACGCCGCGCACGCGATCCGTCAGGGCGTATTTGGCGACCGCCTGAATGACCGGCTGATTGCGGGGGTTTTGCGCCATGGCACCGACGATGCGGGCGACCCGTTATATTTCAACAGCCTGATCCTCTACGGCCCGGAGATGACGGCGCTTGCAACATACGACAAATCGCATCTCGTTCCCTTTGGCGAATATATCCCGCTGAACAATATTTTACCGATGAGGCCGTTTGTGGATTTTGCCGGTTTTACACCCGGCCCGGGGCTGGCCACCCAGAGTGTCGATGGAACGCCGCCCTTCTCCGGTCTGGTCTGTTATGAGGTGATTTTCCCCGGCGCGGTCACATCCCCGGACATGGACGCCGTCTGGCTTGTCAACGTGACCAATGACGGATGGTACGGCGACAGCGCCGGACCCTACCAGCACCTCACCAAGGCGATTTTCCGCGCCGCCGAAGAAGGCCTGCCGCTGGCACGATCCGCGAATACGGGGATATCCGCAATCATCGACCCCTACGGGCGCGTTCTGGGGCGCATCCCCTATGGCACTGCATCATTTATCGATCACCCCTTGCCGGAGCCTGTGCGCGGAAAAACATTTTATGCATTGCACAAGGACGGCCCCGTCATTTTTGTCACTATCGCCCTGATCGCCTATGTTTTTTTGCGCCGTGCCGGACGGGACAGGCCATCTATCCCTTAGGCTAGGGTTTCCGCCATTTGTTGCATATCGTTGTATGAATCTGCTAAGAGCTACGAAGCCTCGCCAAAACCGAGGGCGTTTCACGAAACAAAATCAATCTGCGTAAGGTAAAATAACATGGCATCGAAAGCAGCATCGGCACGAGCCGGATCAACCCGGACAACAGGTGCGAAAGCAGCATTAAAGCCTCGCTATTACGGCAAGGGTAGTTCAGACAACCCGGACGGCATTGATATCCATGTCGGATCGCGCGTTCGTCTGCGCCGCTCCGTTTTAGGGCTCAGTCAGGAAAATCTCGCCGAAGCGCTCGGCCTGACGTTCCAGCAGGTCCAGAAATATGAACGCGGTTCCAACCGCATCAGCGCCAGCAGGCTTTACCAGCTTGCGCAACTTCTGGATGTCACGGTCAATTTCTTCTTTGATGGATTCAATGAAAAGAAACCTCATCGCGCCTACGGCTTTTCCGACACCAGACAGGAAGATTTCAGCTGGCTGGAATCCGGTGAAGGCGACCTGATGGAACGCAAGGAAACAATCGATCTGGTGCGTACATACTATCAGGTTCAGGATGAGCCGACGCGCCGCAACTTCGTCAAAATGCTCAAAACACTGGTGGCGAGTCAGGGCTTCAACGAGTAACCCGCCCGATTTACCCACACAATTTGCCAAAAGGCGCAATATCAGGGTTGATATTGCGCCTTTTGTATTTATCCTGTCTTTATTGCAATTATTTTATGCGGAGATCCTTGAATGCGCACAGCCACCGGACCAGCCATGAGAACCATGCCCACATCCCAGCCCCAGTTGAAGAATTTTCTTTTCACCAGCGAGTCAGTTTCCGAAGGGCACCCGGACAAGGTTTGCGACCAGATTTCCGACGCCATCGTCGACGCCTATCTTTCCGCCGACCCCTATTCCCGGGTTGCCGCAGAAACCGTGGTCACAACAGATACCGTCATTATCGTTGGCGAAACCCGTTCCACCGGTAACATCACCCATGACGTGGTGCGCGACATCGTCAAAAACAAAATCAGGGAAATCGGTTACGATCAGGAAGGGTTTAGCTGGAAGACGGTCAATGTCGATGTAAAACTGCACAGCCAGTCCGCCGATATTGCCGTAGGGGTCGATGCCGCCAGCGGCAAGGATGAGGGTGCCGGAGATCAGGGCATCATGTTCGGCTATGCCTGCCGCGAAACGCCGGCGCTGATGCCTGCCGCCATTCATTATTCGCACCATATCCTGCGCGGCCTCGCTATGGCCCGCCATGCCGGGGTTCTGCCGCAACTGGAACCGGACGCAAAATCTCAAGTCACGCTGGAATACCGCGACGGCATGCCCGTGCGTGCCACATCCGTCGTGGTATCCACCCAGCACAAGGATGGCCTGTCACAGGCGGATATCCGGGAACTGGTGCGCCCCTATGTACAAAAAACCTTGCCTGAGGGGTGGATGTGCGACGAATCCGAATTCTACGTCAACCCGACCGGACGTTTTGTCATCGGCGGCCCCGTTGGCGATTCAGGTCTTACCGGGCGGAAAATCATTGTCGATACCTATGGCGGGTCGTGCCCGCACGGGGGCGGTGCCTTCTCCGGCAAGGACCCCACCAAGGTGGACCGTTCCGCCGCCTACGCCGCACGCTATCTGGCAAAAAACATCGTCGCCGCCGGATATGCCGAACGCTGCACCCTGCAACTATCCTACGCGATCGGCGTATCCAAGCCGCTATCGCTCTACGTCAACACCCACGGCACCGGCGAAGTCGATGAGGCTCATCTGGCCAATGCCATCACCGAGGTTATGGACCTCAGCCCGCGCGGAATCCGGGAACACCTGCAACTGAACCGCCCCATTTACGCCCGCACCGCCGCCTACGGCCATTTTGGCCGCGATCCGGAAGCGGGTGGTGGATTCAGTTGGGAAAAAACCGATCTGGTGGAAGGCTTGCGGCAAATTTTGGGCTAGCAAAAGAGCAAATTTACCACTAAGGACTCATTTCATCTGAAAAAACGAGGAAGGATCCACCGCAGAGGCGCAGAGAACGCAGAGTTCTCTCCGCCCCGTCATCCCGAGCGAAGCCGAGGGATCTAACCCAGTTGACCCATCGCAGATCCCTCGACTACGCTCGGGATGACGGGCGTTAAAAGACAATGTTTCTTCTGATGTTCAATCTTTAAGTTTTTATAATGAATGGGTCCTAAGCCTAGTGGTTAAAAAAAATGTCCATGCTCCAGACTCTCGACCCCCGCAACATCCGCCGTGTCTATGGCCGCCGTGTGACACGCCCCTTGAGCGCGTCGCAACAGGGTGTTTTTGATGCCGCGCTGGAGCGGTTGCAAATTTCCAAAGACCTGCTGGAACGCGGCAATCTCGGCGTTGGTGATATTTTCGGTCACGACTTTTCTTCCTTCTGGTTTGAAATCGGCTTCGGCAACGGCCAGCACCTGAAAGACGAAGCCCTTGCCCATCCCAACACAGCCTTCTTCGGCGCGGAACCGTTTATCAACGGGATGGCCAATTTCCTCAAATCAATCCATGGGCAGGATGATCGCAATATCCGCGTCTACATGGATGACGCCATGACCGTCATCGACGCGCTGGCCGATCAGGTTCTCGACGGGATTTATGTTTTAAACCCCGATCCGTGGCCGAAAAAACGCCACCATAAACGCCGCATCGTCCAGCCCGGGCATATCACCAAATTCGTGCGCGTTTTAAAGCCCGGCGGCAAACTGGTTATGACCACCGATATCGACGAACTGGCGGAATGGATGGCGTCCCATGCCGCCGCACACCACGCACTGCACGAAATCCCCACAGACCGCCTCACCCCGCCACAGGGCTGGATTCCAACGAAGTATGAACAAAAAGGGGCCGCCAAGGGCCGGAAACAAACCTATCTGGTGTTTGAAAAAGGGTAATTTATTCTCGCACCTTTCAAAGTTGACATACATTTTTGTCATCAAAGAAGGCCCCATCCCCTGATTTTAAACTTCCCGGTAAAAAACCTCTGTCCATTTTGTCATAACTATGGTACGCAGTCTGCATGTTTATTGGAAATAACAACCGGGAACCGCCTAGCCCCGCAACGCTGTTTTTTACAAGAGCGGCGTTCCGGCGTCTGGGACTTCCCTTGCCTGAACAAAGGCATGTTTTAAGGACATACGACAATAGCGGTCTGGCTTTTGCTACCCCTTTCGGGTGTGTATTGCGGTTATCGCGTACTTGGCAAACGCTGTTGCGCCCTGACAGTACGCATATTCTGAAACCGATTGGTGCAATCCGAAATCCTTTTTTCACGCTTGAAATTTTTCCGGGGATTCTTTGCGCCGACGCATTTGGCCCGGAGATCGTCCCCGCTGAACCTTCCGGAACAGCAGACTGCATGAGTCTGGAAAAACTCAAAAAACGATTAAAAACCGAAGGCATCAATTTTTTTGATGCTGCCGAAAGAAACGTCGGATATTTACCCGATTCACAAGGCAATATTCGCCTTGATGATTATGTCGTTCTTGATATGGATGCCGTAATACATTTCAATGCGGCCACCGCCGCCGTAAAAAAATTAATAAGCCCTCCGTATAAGCAAACACTCACAGGGCAACAGGACGGTACATATAAACCGCTCCGCGAGCTTTTCAAAAAGGCTGTTCAGGGTAACGCATCCATGATCGATTTCTGGCGTGGCTGTCATGACGCCCGCAAACAGGGGATACTGATTCCATCATGGAAAAACTCCCCCCATCTGCGCATCACAATAGCGGCGGAAAGATATGAATCAAAATTAAAGACGCACGCCCCCCTTCTGCCGATTTTAGAAGTCGCCCCTTAATTTTTATGGATCACCACGGCCACTGCGTGGCCTCGGGATGACGCCGGAAAGAGTTTTTCAGCAGCCTGCTAACCCCGCCAAGGGCCTGAAACAAACCTATCTGGTGTTTGAGCGCGCCCGATCCTGAAATTTTTTAATGACAATTTCCGTTGCAATATGTTAATAATCTGGAGAATTTTCAGGGCTACGAGGCAAAAAGCATGGGCAACACAATTGCCATCATCGGAGGGGGACCATCGGGGATCATCGCCTTGCACGATATTCTTGCCCTGCTCGAGGAAAAGAAAGAATCCGGGCAACCCTGCCCCCTCGAAATCCTCTGGTACGACGCGAAAGGACAATTCGGGGCCAGCGATGCCTTCGCCACGGATCTTTCCCCGGCGCTGTCGCTCAACGGACCGACCTATGTCGTGCGCCCTTCGGCATTCAACCGGAGGATTTTTCATGACTTCCTCAATGCCGCGCACGGGATAACGGATCTGGAGGGGCATATTCCCCGCCGGATGTATGGTGAATTCCTCAACGACCTCGTGCATAAACTTGACCGGAAAGCGGTGGATCTGGGGGTCAGGTTGCAGAAAATTCCGAAAGCGGTTGTGTCCGTACAAAAACATGCCCCGGACAAAAGCCTTTTTCTGCAGGAAGGAAACACCGGCTGCTGGGGTAAAGCCGACCGCCTGATCGTCGCGCCCGGCCCGCCCGCGAATGATGTATTTTCCCATCTGGACGGCTTGCACGGCTACATCAAAAATCCAGCCCGCATGGAATCCTTCAGGGATTCAAATCTCGATTTTACCGATCCCTACGCGCAAATCGTATGCTTTGGTCCGGGAAATTCCTTTTTCGACGGGCTGGCCCTGCTGGAGCGGGAATTCGGCTATATGGGCCAGTATACCATTATCGCCCCGGAAGAAAGGAAACCGTGGCCGCTCACACGGGAACGGGAAATCGCCAATGATGTTGTATATAAGTTCCAGCATTTCAAACCGCTGGACTTCCCCTGCCCGGTGACGCTGTCCTATCTCTCCGGGGCACTGGAACAGGATATTGAGGCCCTGAAATCGCCGGAGAAAAATCCCGAGCGGTTTGGCGTGGAACATCCGCTTTACTACATTGCGGCCTTTGCGATGGAGTATTTCAAAATGTGGGAAAAGAAACACAAACCCGATCCGCTGGCACGGGCGCAATCCCTCCTTGCATTTCAGGATTTGCAAAAGAAAACAGCCAAAACGCTACAGGATGTTACAGATCCGTCCCTGATTGACCTCTACAATCAGGTGAAAAACGAAGGCCGCATCAAAATTTTCAACGGGCGGGCGGATTGCAAAAACATCAACAATCCCGGCAAGATGTTCCGTGTTCCTGTCCGGTTGAACGACGATGGAATGAACATCATCCTGCGCAGCGACGGTATCATGAACTGCATGCCTTTCGCCCATGACTGGCAAAGGACGCAAACCGGATTACTCGCGCAAATGGAACAAGACGGCCTTGTCAGGAAAAAACCGGAAGGTGTCGTCAGACCCTATGATTTCGGCCATGCTCTTGAAAACGGCATCGGCCTTGTCGGTGCCGCCGTTGACCCGATCTGGGGGGTGCATATTTTTGCGCAAAGAATCGCCGGGGTGGCCGACACTTTCGTGCGCCAGCTCTGCAAACCTTCCGCCGCACCCCCTGCGCCATCCCGTTAGGCCCCCGCCTTTTGTAATTTTTATAGATTATGACAATAATTTACCGCCTTTTACCTGAAAAATGCTTGCATCGCGGCGAGAATCCCCTGTATAAAGGCCCCAATACAACCTGATCATGTTTGATAGGGTGGGCTCAACGGCCCGCCTTTTTTGTTACCAAATCCGGACCTGTCTGAATGCGACTGACGCCACTGGAAGAAAAAATCGCCAGAATCATTGAACCGACCATCACTGGTCTGGGCTATGATCTCGTCACCGTTCAGGAAAGCGGCGAAGGCGGTGGATTAATAATTCAGGTCATGGTCGAAAATCCGCAGACGAAACGTCTCGGGATGGAAGATTGCTCCAAGATCAACCGCGCGATCAGTCCGATTCTGGAAGTGGAAGATCCGATTGCCGGGGCCTACAGGCTGGAGATCAGCTCTCCGGGGATTGATCGTCTGCTGGTGCGCGAACATGATTTTGCCGATTATGTCGGCTTTGAAGTGAAGATTGAAATCGACCCCCCGGTCGAAGCCCAGAAACGTTTTCGCGGGCGCATCGCGGGGTTCGAGGAAAATACGGTTTTGTTGAAAACGGATAACGGTCAGATTGCCCTGCCCTTTGCCAGCATTCAGAAAGCCAAACTGGTGATGAGTGCCGAACTTATCAAGGAAACACAAAAAAGGGTCGAGGCCCTGAACGCTTTAAACACTGCAGATAAAGAAGGTGAAGACCATGGAACTGCTGCAAGTCTCTGACGCCGTCGCACGCGAAAAGAATATCGACCGTGAAATCGTCCTGTCCGCGATGGAAGAAGCCATCCAGAAGGCCGGGCGTTCAAAATACGGTTTCGATCACGACATCCGTGCCTTCATCGACCGCAAAAACGGCGCGATTGAGTTGAAACGCTACCGCGAAGTGGTCGAAACGCTGGAAGACGAAGCCAAGCAATTGACTCTGGCCGAAGCCCGCCGCATCAAACCCGACGCCGAAATCGGCGAGTTCCTGATTGATACCCTGCCGCCGCTGGATTTCGGGCGTATCGCCGCACAAACGGCCAAACAGGTCATCGTACAAAAGGTACGCGACGCCGAACGCGCCAAACAATTTGCGGAATTCAAGGACAAGATCGGCGAAGTAACCGTCGGGATTATCAAACGCATCGAGTACGGCAACACCACCGTCGATCTCGGCGGCAAGGCCGAAGCGCTGCTGCGCCGTGACGAATCCCTTCCGCGTGAAAACCTCAAAGTCGGTGATCGCGTCAAGGCGCTGATTTACGATGTGCGCGAAGAACCGCGCGGCCCGCAGATTTTTCTGTCCCGCGCCAAGCCGGAATTTATGGCCAAATTGTTCGTGCAGGAAGTGCCGGAGATTTATGACGGCAATATCGAGATCAAGGCCGTTGCCCGCGATCCCGGCTCCCGCGCGAAAATTGCCGTGGCCTCCCGCGACGGCAGTGTCGATCCGGTCGGTGCGTGCGTTGGTATGCGCGGCTCCCGCGTTCAGGCCGTTGTCGGCGAACTAGGCGGCGAGAAAATCGATATCGTGCCGTGGTCCGAAGATTTTGCAACCTTTGTCGTCAATGCGCTGCAACCGGCGGATGTCACCAAAGTTGTTCTGGATGAAGAAAAACACCGTCTTGATGTTGTCGTGCCGGAAGATCAATTGTC
Source organism: uncultured Micavibrio sp. (assembly GCA_964400125.1). Taxonomy (GTDB): domain Bacteria; phylum Pseudomonadota; class Alphaproteobacteria; order Micavibrionales; family Micavibrionaceae; genus Micavibrio. The sequence continues at coordinate 46,497 of CAYNSR010000006.1, forward strand.
TCTGGCAATTGGCCGCCGCGGTCAGAATGTGCGTCTGGCCTCGCAACTCACGGGCTGGGATATCGATATCCTGACTGAAGCCGAGGAACAGGCCCGCCGCGCCGAAGAATTCAAAAAACGCTCCGGCCTGTTCATGGAAGCGCTGGACGTTGACGAGGTTATTGCCCATCTGCTGGTGGCCGAAGGGTTCATCACGATTGAAGAAATCATTGAAACACCGGATTCCGAACTGGCCCGCATCGACGGATTTGACGCCGATGTCGCCACAGAACTGAAATCCCGCGCCAGCACATGGCTCAACGCGAAGCAGGAAGAGCTGGAACGCAAGCGTGCCGAGCTGGGCATTCAAGACGATCTGATGGAGTTCGAAGGACTGAAACCGGAGATGATTATCAAGCTCGCGGAGAACGGCGTGAAATCGAAAGAAGATCTTGCCGATCTCGCCGGCGACGAACTCGTTGAAATTCTGGGAGCAGAAGCAATGAGCGAACGCGAAGCGAATGACATGATTATGCGCGCCCGCGCCCACTGGTTTGAAAATGATAACGGGCAGGAGGGTGACGACGATACGGTACCTTCTGCTGCCACGGCATCATGAGGAGGCTGATTGATTTACGCTGGGGAAAAAACACCCGCTGACCTGAACACCATCGCGCCGGATGACATCCGGCACGATGACGGGACAATTGCGTCAATCACACCCGACCTGCCCCCCCCGGCCAAAACATCTAAAAACAAAAAACCTGCACCATCCTGCATCATGTCCGGCATGGCCATGGAGACGGAACGCATGTTGCGCTTCGTCGTCGGCCCCGAAAACACCCTTTATGCCGATTTTGCCGAAAACCTGCCCGGGGACAGGGTTTTTTGGTGCAATCTTTACGGCCCCACCCTGCGGCAAGCCCTTGAAACCAATCCCTTCGGGACCGATATCATAATCCCGGACGGTATGGAGGATACCATCGAAAAAGGCCTGCGCTATCAGGCCCTTACGATGGTCTCAATGGCCCGCAAGGCCGGACATCTTTATACCGGCGCGGAAAAAACCGAGCAGTTAATCAAATCGGGCAAGGCGGCCATCTACCTCACCGGATCCGGGAAGGATGCCGATACGCGGATGAAGCTGACCTTTCTGGCCGGGGACAAGGTGCGGGTGATTGACCTGTTTTCATCCGAAGAAATCTCTCAGGCCAGCGGCATGAACAAGGTTTTCCATGCGGCATTGCTGCGCGGAACACTGGCCGAACGTTTTTTTGCCACTGTGCGACGGATGAATTTGTTCCGCCAACAGGGCCAAGCCGATAACCAACCAACAAAACAAGACAACGCGTAAACAAAGCAAGAAAGCAGCCATGACTGATACGGAAAAGAAAAACGAAACGAAACCGACACTGAGCCTGGGCGGAAAAGGTACGCTCACGCTGAAGGCGGGTGGAGCAGCCGCAGCAGGCGGCGCGAAACCCACCATGTCGCAACCGTCGCGTTCGGGCAAAACCGTCGCCGTCGAAGTCCGGCGCAAACGCAGCGGATCGAGCACCGTGCCCATGGGCCGTCCCCAGACGGAAAACCATGTCGAGGAAGAAGCCGCCCCCGTCATTGCCAGCCCGGTTCCGGCAGGAAGCGAACTGCGCAAACTGACCTCCGAAGAACGTGAAGCGCGCATCCGCGCCCTGCAACTGGCGGAGGAAGAATCCAAAAACCGTCCAACGGAACCAAAATCCGAAGCCAGTCCGGAATACGGCTTTGCCGCCGCGACGGAACAACCGAAATCCGCCGCGACCAAAACACCCCTTTCCGCCGACGAAGCCCGCGCACGCGAACTGGCGGAATTGCAGCAGATCGAGGAAGAAGAACAACGCATCCGCAAACAGGCTGAAGACCGTTTTGCTGCCGCCGATGCATCCCGAATCGCCAGCCCGAACGATCTGGACGACGATCGCCGTGGCGGACCGATCGGTCCTGCCGGACGCCCCGCGCCGCATTCCCGCCTTTCCGCCGAGGACGAGGAAGAAGAAGAAAGCTATCGCGCCCGCATGAAAAAAGCCGGTGCCGGTGTGCGCGCGGCCCCATCGCGCCGCGAAACGGAACAGAGAAATAGTCCCGGAAAAATTACTATCCAGACGGCCCTGAACGAAGACAAGCTGTTTGCGCGTGAAAAAGGCCGGTCCCTCGCCTCCGCCCGCCGCGCCCGTGAAAAGGCCCGCCTTGCCGGGAAGGAACAGCAGGTCAAAGTCATCCGCGAAGTCGTCCTGCCGGAATATATCACCGTGCAGGAACTCGCCAACCGGATGACCGAGCGCAGCGCCGATGTCGTGAAAACCCTGATGAAAATGGGCGTTATGGCGACCGTGACACAAACCATAGATGCCGATACGGCGGAACTGGTTATTCACGAATTCGGCCACAACTTCAAACGTGTTACCGAAGGCGATGTGGAAATCGGCATCGGTGGTGAGGAAGATACGGACACCCAACTGATCCGCCGCCCGCCGGTTGTGACCATCATGGGCCATGTCGACCACGGGAAAACATCCCTGCTCGACGCGCTACGTTCGACGGATGTCGTATCCGGCGAAGCTGGCGGGATCACCCAGCATATCGGGGCCTATCAGGTGACGATGCCGAGCGGCGCGAAGATCACCTTTCTCGATACGCCCGGCCATGCGGCCTTCACGGAAATGCGGGCCCGCGGCGCCAATGTCACGGATATCGTCGTGCTGGTGGTTGCGGCAAACGATTCCATCATGCCGCAAACGATCGAGGCCATTGCCCATGCCAAGGCCGCAGGCGTTCCGATCATTGTCGCCATCAACAAAATTGACCTGCCCGATGCCAATGTCGCCAAGGTGCGTCAAGACCTCCTGCAACACGATATCGTGGTCGAAGAAATGGGTGGCGACACGCAAACCGTCGAAGTTTCCGCCAAGAAAAGAATCAACCTCGACAAGCTGGAAGAGGCGATTCTGCTTCAGGCCGAGGTTCTCGACCTGAAAGCCAACCCGAACCGCGCAGCCAGCGGCACGGTCGTCGAAGCCAAGCTTGAACAGGGCCGGGGGAATGTCGCCACCGTTCTGATTGAAAAAGGCACGCTACGCATTGGCGATATTTTTGTTGCCGGGGCTGAATCCGGCCGCGTTCGCGCCATTATCGATGACAAGGGCAACAACATCAAGGAAGCCGAACCGGGCCGCCCGGTCGAAGTCCTCGGCCTGCAAGGGTCTCCGGAGGCCGGTGATAACCTGACCGTGGTCGAAGACGACGCCAAGGCGCGTGAAATTGCGGCCTATCGCCAGCGTAAAAAACGCGAATCCGCCGCCGCCGGCATTGCCCGCCGCACATCGTCTTTGGAACAATTGATGGCCGTGGCGAAAGAGGGCCAGAAAACCACCCTGTCCGTTTTAATCAAGGGCGATGTGGCAGGGTCGGTCGAAGCCATTGCCAGCTCGCTGAAAAAAATCACCGAAGACAATCCGGATGTGGATATCCGTATCCTGCATTCCGGTGTCGGCGGCATTACCGAATCTGATGTCATTCTGGCCAAGGCGTCCAATGTTTTGCTGATCGGGTTCAACGTTCGCGCCAACACACAGGCCCGGCAACTGGCCGAACGCGATGGCGTGGAAATCCGTTACTACAATATCATTTACAACATCATCGACGATGCAAAAGCCCTGCTCTCCGGCATGCTGCCGCCGTCCTTGCGTGAAGAATATCTGGGTCAGGCCGAAATCCGCCAGGTCTTCAATATCACCAAAGTCGGCAAAGTCGGCGGGTGCATGGTGACTGCGGGGATCGTCAAGCGCGGCTCCAGTGTCCGCCTGCTGCGCGATTCCATCGTCATCCACGAAGGTACGCTGAAAACGCTCAAACGCATGAAAGACGAAGTCAAGGAAGTGCGTGAAGGCATGGAATGCGGTATGGCCTTTGAAAACTACGAAGACATCAAGGAAGGCGATATCATCGAATGCTTCGATGTGATTGCCGAAGCCAGAACGGTCGGTTAGCGCACATGACCCGCCAGAAATCTTCTGAACCATCACAGCGCATGCTCCGCGTCGGGGAGGAACTGCGTCATATCATCTCCGAGACCTTGCGCCGTGGCGGGTTCGATGACCCGCTACTGTTCGAACACGCATGCAATGTGACCGTCACGCAAGTCACCGTCAGCCCCGACCTGAAATACGCCACGGCCTATATCATGACCCTCGGCGGCTTACAGCTTGATGAGGTATTACAGGCATTGAACGAATCCGCATGGATGTTCCAGCATGAAATCGGCAAGGGCGTCAAAATGCGTTCGACCCCGAAGATAAAATTTGTCGTCGACACCAGCTTTGAAACCGCCGGACGCATCGAAAAAATCCTGCGCGACATCAATCATTCCGGATGAAACGCAAGGGAAACATCATCAACGGATGGATTGCTCTGGACAAACCGCCGGGCATAACCTCGACACAGGCCGTCGGCAAGGTCCGGCGCATTCTCAATGCCCAAAAAATCGGCCATGGCGGCACGCTCGATCCACTGGCCACCGGTATCCTGCCTATCGCGCTGGGTGAGGCGACGAAGACCATCGCCTATATTCAGGATCATATCAAAACCTATACGTTCACGATTACATGGGGCGAACAGCGCAGCACAGACGATGCGGAAGGCGACGTCATTGCCACCTCGCCCGTCATACCGACGGAACAGGCCATCCTTGCCGCACTTTCCGCCTTCACTGGTGATATCTGGCAAACGCCGCCGCAATTTTCTGCGATTAAAATCGACGGTGAACGCGCCTATGACATCGCGCGCGATGGCGGGGAAGTGGAAATGAAGCCGCGCCCGGTTTATATAGAGTTCCTTGAATATATTTCCTCTCAAACGTCACCCCGGCACCGGGATGACAAGGAAAAACTGGAAAACCAATCAACCTTCCGCTGCACCTGCGGAAAAGGCACCTATATCAGGTCTTTAGGCCGCGATCTGGCGCTTTCCCTCGGCACGGTGGGCTATATTTCTGCCCTGCGCCGCGACCGGGTCGGGCCGATGGGGCCGGAAAATGCGATTTCTCTTGAAAAACTTGAAGAAATTCACGATAGTGCGCTGCTTCCTGTGGATCTGGTGCTGGACGGCATCCCGGCCTTGAAATTAACGCAGCAGGAAGTCGTGCGTCTGAAAAATGGACAAAAACTGTCCTTTGTCAGCCGACCGGATGTCGAGCGTTTAAGGACTCTCGATCTCCGATCCGGTGATACCGCCCTCGCCGTTTATGACGGCAAACCCGTGGCTCTGGTCACGATCAGCGGTATCGACATTCAGCCCGTGCGCGTACTGAACCTTTAACCTGATTGGAGACTATGTGATGACCGCCACGACCGCCCAAAGAAAAGAAATTATCGACAGCAACAAAATCAGCGCCAACGACACCGGCTCCGCGCCCGTGCAAATTGCCCTGCTGACCACCCGTATCAACGAGTTGTCTGCCCACATGCAGCAACACCACAAGGACCTTTCCAGCCGCCACGGCCTGCTGGCCATGGTCGCCAAACGCCGCAAATTGCTGGATTACCTGAAATCCAAGAATGAGGATGCTTACAAAGCCCTCATTGAAAAGCTCGGCATTCGCCGCTGATTTTTTCCGGAAACAGCTTAAGAAAAAGCAGCCCACCAAGGGGGCTGCTTTTTTACTGGCCGAAGGCCATCGGCAGGAATGATTATTTTCGGATCATGCTGGCGAAGCGGAAGCTGTTATAGCCAAGCACGAACATGATGCAGGCAATCATCAGGAAGGAAGGGTCAAGCATCAAAAATCCCAACAGACACAAAAACGTCAGCAGGAACAAAACACATCCGAGAAAGAAAAAAACAGGGGCAATCAAAACAGCGTTGAGTTGATTCAGCAGCATATGGAACGCTCCTTGGCATGAGGTCAAAGGTTGAAATGAAGAAAAAGATGGAGGGACGCGAAAACAGACTGATAAAATTATGCCACTCATGCGCATGTGTGGCAATGACAACATGATGGGGGCGTTTATTTGAGATAATACCGCTTCAAAACCGCGCCATTTTCCATTTCAAACACCAGCGGCGACCCGGTCGGGATCTCCGCCGCGTTGATGGTTTCCGGAGTTTCCACGCCCAGAACAATCAAAATCCCGCGCAAGCTATTGCCATGGGCCGCTACCAGTACATTCTTCCCCTGCTCCAGCAAAGGCCGGATTTCGGCGTCGAAATAGGGCCGCACACGGTTTTCAACCACGTCTTTCAGGCTTTCGCCGCCGGGCGGCTGGACATCATAGGAGCGCCGCCAGATATGGACCTGCTCCTCGCCGAATTTTGCACGGGTTTCATCCTTGTTCAGTCCGGTCAGGTCGCCATAGTCGCGCTCGCGCAAATCATCGTGACGCACCATGGTTTCCAGCAACGCGGCCTGTCCGGCAGCTTGCAATGCAATATCAGCCGTATGCGACGCGCGCTGCAACGTGCTGGTAAAAACCTGATCGAAACCAATCCCTGCGGATTTCAGTTTTTCTCCGGCTGCTCTGGCCTCCTCCCGGCCCAGTTCGCTTAAATCAATATCGTAAAAACCGGTAAAACGGTTCTCGAGATTCCACTGGGACTGACCATGACGCATGAGGACGAGATAGTTCATCGGGATTTCTTACTTTCTGTTTTTGGGATTCCGGACGATCTCGCCGCTTTGACGATCGACCAGAACATATTGTTCGCCATCTTCCGTTTTAAAGACGACCTGAAACACTTTCAACCCATTGTAATCTGCCGGATAGACGTTCACGCCGCGCGATGGCGGGGCCACCGATAGCGCGATGCGGCGCGCATCTTCGCGCGAAACGACACCCCCGGCTGGCGGAACACCGTCCCGGGGTTCTTTTGCCTGCTGCACCATGCGTGGTTCCGGGGCTTTTTTCTTCTGTGCCTGTCGCATCGGTGGGGGCACCGGTTTTACCTTTGGAACGGGCGGGGCATGTTCTGCGACCGACGGTTCAGGCGCAATCATCAGTGCGGGGGGCGGCAACGGCGATGAAGAAGGTGGCGTCGGCGGGGCAACAGGTTCCACCACCGGAGGACGAGCAGGCATGTCACCAACCACCGTAATGCTGCCATCGGGATTGATCGTGATAACCGGGCTGCCGCCGCTTTCGGCACGGGCATACACCCCCGCCCCTAACAACATTGCCAAAACCGCCAGTAATACAATCCGCATCCGCCGCTCCTTGATCTGCAGAGTGCCAATCTCACACCAAAAAGCCTTCTGCCGCAAGACAGCAGAAGGCCGTTGTTTCAACACCGAAAAAAATTACGGCTTGGTCAAAACCGGGATTGTTACCGACGGAAACAATCCGGTGCATTGCTGGCCCTCTCCGAGGCATCCGGACATCCCGCCCAGACCCGCGCCCAGCGCCGCCCCGACGAAAGCAAAGGCCGCAATATCTTTCGCCTTGCCCTGCACACAATGGGCCAGGGTATCCCGGGCAAACAACCCGAACGCCGAAGCAAGCAGGAACGCCCCCGCCACAGCCCCGTCGCCAACGCCCAGTTTTTGCGCAACCACCACCGTCCCGACCGTCGCGGCAACCATTCCCGCAGCACCAAAAGTTTTGGACAAACGCTGTACCATTTTTTGTTTTCCCTCTTGTGTCAAAGAAGCGGAAGGTAACCCCTCTTTTTTGTTATGTCAACAAAAAACGGCCCTTGTTTTCCCCCTAAAAAAATACAAAATCGGCTAAAAGCCTTTGACTTATCAGCAAAAAGGATGCAATAAACCTGTGTCGGCGTCAGGCTCCGGAGGGGGCGTTACGGTTGACTGTTAAGATCAGGTTCCCTGCCTGCGTTTAATTGTCCACCGAATCCCTCCCCCCGCGCATCGGCGTCTATTTTAACCACAACCGTTACCCCGGCGAAACCGGGGTCCATGGATGTCGGCCTTCGCCGCCATGACGGTTGAAACCAAAAGGAACTACAAACAATGTTTAACGTCTATCGCAAAGAATTCGACTTTGGCGGCAAAAAAGTGACGCTTGAAACGGGCAAAATTGCCCGTCAGGCCGACGGTGCTGTCCTCGCCACGATTGGCGGCACATCCGTCCTTTGTACCGTTGTCGCCGCACGCAGCATCAAGGACGGTCAGGATTTTTTCCCGCTTTCCGTCCACTATCAGGAAAAGGCCTATGCCGCCGGTAAAATCCCCGGCGGGTTCTTCAAGCGCGAAGCCCGCCCGAGCGAATTTGAAACACTGACCTCCCGCCTGATCGACCGTCCGATCCGCCCGCTTTTCCCGGAAACATTCCTGAACGAAGTCCAGATCATTGCAACCGTGGTTTCGCACGATCTTGAAAACCCGGCTGATATCGTTGCCATGCTGGGCTGTTCGGCGGCGCTGACCATTTCCGGTATTCCGTTCATGGGCCCCATCGCCGGGGCGCGTGTCGCCTATATCGATGGCCAGTATGTGCTGAACCCGACGATTCAGGAATCCGAACATTCCGTCCTTGATCTGGTTGTCGCCGGAACCAAGGAAGGCGTTCTGATGGTTGAATCCGAAGCGCAGGAACTGACCGAAGAAACCATGCTCGGCGCGGTCATGTTCGGCTGGAATGCATTCCAGTCTGCCATTGACGGCATCATCGCTCTGGCCGAAATGGCGGCGAAAGAACCGTGGCCTGTGCCGGAAATTCCTGCGCCCATCGCAGAAATGACCAAAATCCTGAAAGCCAAATTTGAATCCGAACTGGCCCAGGCCTATCTGGAAAAAGTCAAGCTGGTCCGTCAGGAAAAAGTCGCCGCCATCCGCGCCAAGGCGATTGAATCCTTCGTTAGCGAAGACATCAGCAAGGAAGCGGTCGGCAATGCCTTCTTCAAGCTGGAATCCGACGTCGTTCGTGGGCGGATCATCAAGGAAGGTGCCCGGATCGACGGACGCGACACCAAAACCGTTCGCCCGATCGTGGCCGAGGTCGGCGTTCTGCCCCGTACCCACGGTTCTGCCCTTTTCACCCGTGGTGAAACGCAGGCTCTGGTCGTCACGACGCTCGGCACCGGGCAGGATGAACAGATCATGGATACGCTGGTGGGCGAATACAGACAGCGTTTTATGCTGCACTATAACTTCCCGTCTTATTCCGTTGGCGAAGTGGGCCGCATGTCGCCCCCGGGACGCCGTGAAATCGGCCACGGAAAACTGGCATGGCGGGCGATTAATCCGCTGCTGCCGAAGGCGGAGGAATTCCCCTACACCATCCGCGCGGTTTCGGAAATCACGGAATCCAACGGTTCATCGTCGATGGCCACCGTGTGCGGCACATCGCTCGCGATGATGGATGCCGGGGTTCCGCTGGCGCGCCCGATTGCCGGGATCGCCATGGGCCTGATTAAGGAAGGCAAGGATTTTGCCGTCATTTCCGACATTCTCGGCGATGAAGATCACCTTGGCGATATGGACTTCAAAGTCGCCGGGACCGACAAGGGCATTACCGCCTTGCAAATGGACATCAAGATCACCTCGATCACCGAGGAAATCATGACCATTGCCGTCAAACAGGCCCGCGAAGGCCGTCTGCACATTCTGGGTGAAATGGCAAAAGCCATGACCTCCGCCCGGACGGAGCTGAGCGAATTTGCCCCGCAAATCGCGACACTGGTGATCCCGAAGGAAAAAATCCGTGAGGTTATCGGTACGGGTGGCAAGGTCATTCGTGAAATCGTTGAGACCACCGGCGCAAAAATCGACATCGACGATGACGGCACGGTCAAGGTTTCCGCGACCGATATGAAGGCCATCGAAGCCGCGATCAAGATCATTCGCGGCATCACCGATGACCCGGAAGTCGGCACCGTCTATGATGGAAAAGTGGTCAAGACCGCCGATTTCGGTGCCTTCGTCAACTTCATGCCGGGCAAGGACGGTCTGGTTCACATCTCCGAACTGGCCGACCAACGGGTGGGTAAAACCACCGATGTCGTCAAGGAAGGCGATATGGTCAAGGTCCTGCTGATCGGTTTCGACGAACGCGGCAAAATCAAACTGTCGATGAAACGCGTCAATCAGGAAACTGGCGAAGTAATGGCTCCGAAGGAAAAACCGCGCCGTGAAAACGACGATGAAGAAGGCCGGATGGCTGGTTAACAAATAAAGAAAAAGGGGTGATCCAAATCACCCCCTTTTCTTTCCTTCTACTCTCTCATCCTGAAAGGGGAGATCAGGGCGGGGTTGCACAATGTCAAATTTATTGCACTTGGCCAGAACCCTCCGCAGCAATCCGACCGATGCAGAAAAAAAGCTCTGGCACCATCTCAGACAACGCCAATTTCATGGTCTCAAATTCCGCCGTCAACAGGAAATAGATCGTTTTATTGCCGATTTTGTCTGCTTTGAAAAACGCCTGATTATCGAGCTTGACGGCGGCCAGCATAATCAAAATGCAGAACACGACCAGCAACGCACTGAAATCCTCAAATCAAAGGGCTTTATTGTCCTTCGCTTTTGGAATAATGATGTGCTGAACAACATTGATGGTGTCTTGCAAGAAATCGAAAACACCCTCAGCCTCCCCCTGAGGGGGAGGGTTGGGGTGGGGGTTTAAAATGTTGAAGTGAATATTCCAGCATTCTAAACCCTCCCCCTACCCCCTCCCTCAGGGAGGGGGTAGGAGAGAAAGGATGGAAGGAAGGAAGAAAGAAAGAAGAAATGCCCCTCAAACTCCCCAAAGTCATCGGCCATCGCGGTGCGTGCGGCTATGCGCCGGAAAATACGCTGGAATCCATTATTACCGCCGCCGATATCGGCGCGGAATGGGTCGAACTGGATGTGATGCTGACGCAGGACAATGTGCCGATCATCTTCCATGACGACACGCTCGACCGCACCACTAACGGCGCGGGCAATGTCGCCGACACCCCCTATTCCACCATCCGCGAACTCGAAGCCGGAAGCTGGTATGCCGACAGTTTTTCCGGGATTAAAATCCCGACACTCGAAGACGCGCTCGAAATCATCATTGAAAAAAACCTCGGCCTCAATCTCGAAATCAAACCCACCCCGGGGCGGGAGCGCGAAACGGCGGAAGCTGCGCTTGATGTCCTCTCCCGCTACTGGGACGATCATGACCGCCTGCTGATCTCCAGCTTTCAACTTTCATGCCTCGAAGTCGCGCTCGATATGGCCCCGGACTGGTATCGCGGTGCTTTGTTCGATGACGACGAAGACATGCCTGAAAACTGGCGCGATCTGGTCGAATATGTCGATGCCGCCACGGTGAATATCGGTCGCAAAATCGCCAGCCGCGAATTGGTGGAAAACATTATCGATTTTGAAAAGGCCGTGCTTGTCTATACCGTCAACGACCCGCAACTCGCCCGCCAGCTTCTGGGCTGGGGCGTAGACAGTGTCTTCAGCGATACACCGGATGTGATTGAGCAGAACCTGTTAAAAGTTCATTAGTCAGCATTCAAGATGATGAAAAATGTTTTACCACGAAGAACACTAAGATCACTAAGAAGACAAAAGATGGTGGGTAATTTTTGATTTAGCTATAAAAAAACTTAGTGACCTTAGTGTTCTTAGTGGTAAAAAAATGCTGCAAACACTAAATAACAGGAATCAAAATGCTTAAATTCGTTCAGGAATTCCGCGACTTCGCCATGCGCGGCAATGTCATCGATCTGGCTGTCGGGGTCGTCATCGGGACCGCCTTTGGCGGCATCACCAATTCTTTGGTCAAGGATGTGATTATGCCGCCGCTCGGCGTCATCCTCGGCAAGGTCGATTTCAGCGAGTTAAAATGGGAAATCATCAAGGCTGCCGATGGCGCACAGGCCGTGACCATGAATTACGGACTGTTTATCCAGACCATTGTCAATTTTGCAATCGTCGCCTGGGCGATGTTTGTTATTATAAAACTGATGAATACCTTGAAACGCAAGGAAGACGCCGCCCCACCGGCCCCCCAAGCGCCGCCGCGTCAGGAAGTCTTGCTGGAAGAAATTCGGGATTTGCTGAAGAAAAAAGACTGACTGCCCCGGCACCACCCTGATTGACAACAAAAACCTTGTATTTTCTATAATATTAAAGTACTATTTCAAGGATGTGAGGGAAAACCCCGTTCTCGAGATGAGGGTGCTGAAAATGAGATTTATCACAACCGACGAGCCTGCCACCAAACAGGGTGATTCAATTGGTGAACTCGCGCGCGGAAAACTGATTTCCTTCGGAGAATATTTCCGCAGTAGCGTCCACCACGGCATCCACAACATTTTTCGGCCCAAAAATCTGATGATCGCAGCCATCGGCGGCGCTGCTGCGGCCACCATGCTCACTCATCCGGAAGACACCACAGAATCTGTTGACAACGTGGCGTATGAGATTGGCCACGCCGCAGGGTATCTAAAATGCAATTATGACGCAGGCCTGAAGGACGCGCCCAAATGCGGCGAAGCTTTCGCAGAATCGGCGGAGGGCACAAAAAGAGGAAACCTTTTTGCTGATGCAGCCTATAACGCTGGAAAACTAAGCGCCCAAATTGGTAAAGGTTTTGACGACGCTTATTATACCAAGCCGCAAGAACCATAGACTCCCATAAGCATCATCATCCTGGTCTACGCCGGGATGACAGCAGAAGATGGATTGAATCCAGCCAATTTGAACAAGCGCTAACTTCCCAATTCCGCCAGAACCTCATTCAAATTCTGGGGCATCCCTAGCGCATTAAATCCACAATCAACATAATGCGTTTCCCCCGTGACCGCCCCGCCGAGGTCGGACAGGAGGTAAAGCGCGGTCCCGCCCAGTTCGTCCAGTTCCACCGCCCGACGCAGGGGCGATGTCAGGGTATTGTATTTGTATGTCACGCGGGCGCTGCCGATGGCAGACCCGGCAATGGTGCGCATCGGCCCGGCAGAGACGGCGTTGACGCGAATGCCATCTGGGCCGAGATCGGCGGCCAGATAGCGCGTGGAGGCCTCAAGCGCAGCCTTGGCAATACCCATGACATTGTAATTGGGCATGACCTTTTCTGCCCCGTAATAAGACAGGGTCAGGGCCGACCCGCCGTTTTTCATCAACGGCGCGGCGCGGCGCATAACGGATGTAAAGGAATAGCAGGAAATATGCATTGTATGCAGGAAGTTTTCGAGGCTGGTATCGACGTAACGCCCTTTTAATTCTTCCTTGTTGGAATAGGCCACGGCATGGACCAGAAAATCCATCTCGCCCCATCTTTTTTCAATGGCATCGAATACGGACTGGATCTGGTTTTCATTTTCAACATCGCAATCCATGATGAAATCGGACCCGGCTTCCTTCGCCAACGGCTCGACCCGTTTTTTCATCGACTCGCCCTGATAGGTAAAGGCCAGTTCCGCGCCATGCGCGCGCAAAACCCGCGCCATGCCCCAGGCGATGGAATGATCGTTGGCCACGCCCATAATCAGTCCGCGTTTGTTTTTCATCAGGTCAGTCATCAGACACTTCCTTTACTGCTCCCTCTCCCTTCAGGGAGAGGGTTGGGGTGAGGGAATCCCTTACCTCTCCATCCGCGAAAAAGCCAAAGTACAATTCGTCCCGCCAAAGCCGAAGCTGTTGGACAGGATTGTTTCATGCTTCACCCCGTCGATGCGTTGCCGGGCAATGGGCATGTCTTCCATTTCTGGATCAAGGGTTTCAATGTTGATACTGGGAGCGACAAAGTTGTTCTGCATCATCAGGATGGAATAAATCGCTTCCTGCACCCCTGTCCCGCCCAGAGAATGACCGGTCATGGATTTGGTCGAGCTGATATGCGGGATGTCCATGCCCGTGAAAACCTCACGGATTGCCTTGATTTCCTGAATGTCGCCAACCGGGGTCGATGTGCCGTGGGTATTGATATAGGTCACCGGCCCCTGCACCGTGGACAAAGCCTGTTTCATGCAACGCACCGCGCCCTCGCCGTTCGGGGCGACCATATCCTCGCCGTCCGACGTTGCGCCATAGCCAGTCAGTTCCGCATAAATTTTCGCGCCACGCGCTTTGGCGTGTTCCAGTTCCTCCAGAACCAAAATCCCCCCGCCGCCCGCAATAACAAAACCGTCGCGGTTGGCGTCATAGGCGCGGGATGCCTTGTCCGGCGTATCGTTATATTTCGACGACATCGCCCCCATCGCATCAAACAGCGCCGAGAGCGTCCAGTCGAGGTCCTCGCCGCCGCCCGCAAACATAATATCCTGCTTGCCCCACTGGATCATCTCGGCGGCATTGCCAATGCAATGCGCGGAAGTCGAACACGCCGATGAAATGGAATAATTCACGCCCTTGATTTTAAAATTGGTGCACAAATTCGCCGACACAGTCGAAGACATGCATTTCGGCACGGCGAAGGGGCCGATTTTCTTCGGGCTGCCGCTTTCGTTGACGATGCGTGCGGCATCGACCTGAAAACGGGTGGACGGCCCGCCCGACCCGACAATCGCCCCTGTGCGTTCATTGCTGATATCGGTTTCCGCAAGGCCTGCATCGGCAACGGCCTGCTGCATCGACAGGTGCGTATAGGCCGCAGCATCGCCCATGAAACGGAAAAGGCGGCGATCAATCAATTCGGCCAGATTGATATTCGGCTTGCCGTAAACCTGGGACCGGAATCCCTTGGCGGCATATTCCTCGGAAAACGTAATCCCCGACTTCCCGGCTTTCAGCGATTCCAGCACCTCGGCAGCGTTGTTGCCGATGCACGATACAATCCCGATCCCGGTCACGACGACGCGGCGTTTCTGAATGGTGTCTGTCATGTTTTCTTTCTCCACCTAAGACGCCACCCCGGCGCAGGCCGGGGTCCATGGATTCCGGCCTGCGCCGGAATGACAAAATCTGTTGAATTACAACGACCGCGGGTTATCAAACAACCCGACTTTCAGATCGGTGGCCTCATAAATGACCTTGCCGTCCGCAATCACCTGCCCGTCGGCCACCCCAAGCACCAGCTTGCGGTTGATGACGCGCTTGATATCGATGTTGTACTGGACCAGCTTGGTTTCCGGCAAAACCTGTCCGGTGAATTTCAACTCACCCAGCCCCAGCGCCCGGCCCGACCCCGGCGCACCGGTCCAGCCAAGGTAAAACCCCAGCAACTGCCACAGGGAATCCAGCCCCAGACATCCCGGCATCACCGGATCGCCTTCGAAATGGCACTGAAAGAACCATAAATCGGGTTTGATATCGAATTCGGCTTTTAAAAAGCCCTTGTCATTCGCCCCGCCCGTCAGGGAAATTTCCGTGATGCGGTCGAACATCAGCATCGGCGGCAACGGCAATTTCGCATTGCCGGGTCCGAATAACTGCCCGTGCCCGCAGGAAATCAGGTCGTCATAGGAATAACTGGATTTTGGAACAAACGTCATTGCTGTCTTTTCTGCCAGATTGCTCATGTTTTCAAAACCATTGTTGATACGCAATGGTTATACGAATTTCCGGCAGGATGTGGCAAGAGCGGATTGTCCGGGGGTTCAGGATACGGACAGTTTTTTCGTAAACCCTCTGTCCTGAGTCACAGGCTCCGCCCCGGTGACATCGACACGAAACAGCACATGGCCTTCGGGGCTGATTTTTTCCTCGACCCTATACCCTGCCTTGGCAAAATGGGTGCGAACGGCGGCCAGTTGCGCCTCCGGCACCATATCGCGGGCCGCATGAACCATAAAACTGCCGTGCCTGCCGTCACGGTGATAAATATCCCCGCGAAAGATCTGCGCCAGCTCATTCAGCTTTGAATGCTTCTGCCCTGAGGGCTCCGTAACATCGACAACATATATGGACATAGGAAAAACACCCTTTTTTGCTTTTTTATGCTCAGGGGTGAAACTCTATGAAAATTCATAAATTATGTCAAAATAAAAATTGTTTTCATAAATACTATGCCTGTGAGTAGCGCCCTCCTAAATTGTCCATAATATTTCTCCGTCATCCCGAGCGTAGCCGAGGGATCTGTGATATATAAAGCGGGGCGGATCCCTCGACTACGCTCGGGATGACAGCACAGGGCGGAGAGTCGGGATGGCAGCGAAAGTATGAGAATTTCATACCCCACACTCTGACAACCCGTCAGGCAATCGCATACTCACGGCAAACCGTCTTGTAGGTGTCGCTCATGGCCGCCATGGCCAGCGGTTTGGCGATGACGGGTTCGACTTCGGGGCGTTCCCCGCCGGAAACCAGCGCCAGCATCCGTCCGGCGGCCTTGGCGCAGGCTACGGCCTGATCCACCTGTCCGTGCAGGCCGATCAGGAAAAAGAGATCACGGCATAACGGCTCCAGCGCGGCAATCAGTTCATACGGCGCCGAAGTGGGCATGTCGTTGGCGGCAAGGCCAAAGCGCCAGTCCGTCCCCGCCGGTATCCCCAGACGAATGGCTTCCTGCGTCATGACATAGGCAACCTTGTCGAGATCATCGGGGATGTTATGCCCGTGCCGCGACAGGGCCAGCGAACGTCCGGCAACGGCGGACAGGCCGCTGATGCTTTCGCACAGGGACCACCCCTCCGCCCCGATTTTCCGGTCGATGACGATATCGCACAATTCCTGCGCCGCAATTTCATAGGCTAAAGAACGGTTGGTGCATTCAATCAGCAACCGGAATACCTCCGCACGAGGCTGGCCGTCTTCTTCCATGGCGACAACCATTTGGTGGATAATAAACAGGGCCAAATCCATAAATTCATGGGTGCAATCATGCCAGTCTTCAAACAGGCGGCGAGCCATGGCGCGCCCGTGTTCGGTATCGCGATCAATCAAATACGGTGCCGGAAGCACCCGTTCGCCCAGAGGCCCTTCCATCGGTTCGCAGGAGAGTTGTTCCGCCAGCCGGGCATAAAGACTTTCCAGCCCCCGGTCCGATTCATCGAACAGCAACACGGTTTCAACCATCACCCCGGCCAGCAGATGCACCAGCTTCATGCCATCCACCCCGCGTGAAGGGTGCTGGCAACGCGCCAAAAGACACCGCACCATATGCCGCGTAAAATCGGCTTTGTCCGACAAAGTCATCGTCATTTCTGGTATTTCCGAGAAAAAAGAAGAGAGAGAAGTCTTGGGATAAGGGTGTGGGAAACCCTGTGGATAAGAGGTTAGATGATTTGCCCGGTGACGTGAAGGGAGAAAATTTCTTTCTGTATACGGACATTCCTCCTCCACCCATTTGGGGCCAGAGGGGGAGGACCAACGGCAATCCGGTAAGGATGTTTCGGTCTCATTTTTCTTGACAGGAAACCCGGGCGTGGCGCAGAGTCTGCGCATGGATTATGACTATTCAGTCTAAGGAGACACAAAGATGACAGAATATCATACACGGGATGTCCCGCAAAGCGATGCAACGGGCCATAGCCGCAAGGGCTTCTGGCCCAGCCTTGGCCTGACAGTCTGGCCGGGAGTACTGGCGGCTGGTGCCCTGGCGCTGGGCGCGCCAGCGATTGGTGTTGCTGCTGCTGGTGCTGTTGTTGCTGTTGCTGGTGCTGGTGCTGTTGCTAGTGCTGTTGCTGGTGTTGGTGCTGCTGCTGGTGCTGTTGTTGTTGTTGCTGGTGCTGCTGCTGCTGCTGTTGCTGCTGCTATTGCTGCTGCTGGTGCTGGTGCTGCTGCTGGTGGTGCTGGTACTGTTGTTGTTGCTGCTGCTATTGCTGCTGCTGGTGCGGATGACTTGGCCCATGAGGGGGGCTGGAATGTAAAACAATCTGTCCGCGGCGCGCTTACCGGATTGGCGCTGAGTGTGGGGCTGGCGTTTGCTTCCGCCGCGCATCAGGCAAACACGCCGCCCGCCGAACCTGCCGCCACCCCCGAGCCTGTTTCTACCCCGGCCCGGCCGGAAGGAACATTGGCGCAGGTCTTTCATGTTGTTGAGCCAATGGACCACAGTAACAGCGTAACCGCCGTTACCCTGCCTGCCGCCCGTCCGGTTGCTGCTGCGAAAATGTCGATTTAGCAGGCTGCTTCTCCGGCGTCACCGCGAGGCAACAAAATGTCCGTGGCGATCCAGAAAAACGCTGAAAATTTGTGATTTCTGGATTGCGCCCCCGTTCAAGCCGGGAGCAGGCCTCCTCGCAATGACGAAAAATGGGTTTTTCAGCAGCCTGTTACTGGATGCTTTCCTGCGGATAAACCCCCCACAGGGATTTCCGTTCGACCCAGCCCTGAAAACCGCCTGCGGAGATGCTGCACCACGCGCTGTCGCATTTTTGCAGGCGGGCGACCACACCCGGCTCCATTCGGGCCATGACGCGCGCGGATGCCGTGAAGCCTTCGCGCATTTCCACCGGCCCGTCGCCGCGTATGATGACGAAGCGCTTGTCCGACAGGAGCGCCTTGTTAATCCAGCCTTCATCGCCGTCGCTATCGCGCACCTTGCGCCAGACATCGAATTCCTGAATAATTTCAACCGGAAGCCCCGATTTCTTATAAACCCACCTTATCGGATAACGTGGCGCCGGGCCGCTCCGGACAAAGGCCTTGTCCGCGCCAATTGAAACGAAACGCGGAATCGGCAGGCCGGAACCGCGCAGCTCCGGCGGCACGGTTTCCGCGCTCACGGATTGCATGAAAAACAATCCGCATGCGATTAAAAACGTTAAAATAAATATCTTTAAACGGGAAAAGCTGGACATTCGCTATCGCTTTGATTCATGATGCGACCACTTTTGTAAGGCTATGTATAAAATGGATCAAGCCCCTTTCGACATTTCAGTCGCCCCGATGATGGACTGGACCGACCGGCATTTCCGGTTTTTCCTGCGCCTGCTCTCGCCCCGTGCCCGGCTTTACACCGAAATGGTGACGACCGGGGCAATTTTGTTTGGCGACCACCACCGCCATCTGGCCTTTCACCCCGCCGAACACCCGATCGTCTTGCAACTCGGTGGGTCCGATCCGGCAGCGCTGGCGCAATCCGCCCGCATCGGCGCGGATTACGGCTATGACGAAATCAACCTCAATTGCGGCTGCCCCAGCGACCGTGTGCAAAACGGGGCCTTTGGCGTCTGCCTGATGAAAGACCCGCGCCGCGTTGCCGATTGTGTTGCGGCAATGATGGCGGCGGTCGATATTCCCGTAACGGTCAAATGCCGTATCGGCGTCGATGATTGCGACGACCTGCCCTTTCTGATGCGTTTTGTCGAAACGGTAAAGGCAACCGGTTGCAGCACATTTGTCATTCATGCCCGCAAAGCCTGGCTCAACGGACTCAGCCCGAAGGAAAACCGGGAAAAACCACCGCTACGCTATGATATCGCCGCAGCGGTAAAGCAGGCCCACCCGGACCTTGCCGTGATCCTGAATGGCGGGATCGCGACGCTGGAGCAGATTACACCGCTTTCCCCGGCCTTCGACGGCGTCATGATCGGGCGGGAAGCCTATCAAAATCCCTATTTCATGGCGGAAATAGACCATGCCCTGCACGGCATTCCCCTGCCCGACCGCCATGATGTCGCGCGGCAGATGGTCCCCTATATCGCACAGCAACAGCGCGATTATGGCACCCCGGTCAAATCCGTTACCCGGCATATGCTGGGCCTTTATGCCGGACAGCGCAGCGGCAAGGCGTGGCGGCGCATTCTGTCCACGGAGGCCTTCCGGGACGACGTTGAGGCCGCATCCCTTATCGACAAGGCATTAAAAGCTGTGGATTCAAATCAAAACCTGCCCTGTGCAGCCTGATTTCATTATAGCCTTCGCGGCTTTGACGCTATATTATCGGGGAATCAAAGGACTCTTACCGGATGGCTATACTTTCGTCCACGCAGTGGCATAAACTCGACCGCGAACGCACCGTCGCTATGATCGAAAGCGTCAGGCGCGCGGAGGATCATATCCTTTTTTCGCTTGCCACCAGCGAAGCGAAATGCGCCAAGCTGCCCTTCTACCGTAACCTGCTGCTCTATCGGCTGACCAATTATGCGTCCCTGCCGTCCTTTTCCTTTGATTACATCGGCGACGGCAAAAGCTATGTTCATCTCGACGGCAGCCCAACGCCGATCTATGCCGCTAACGATACCGGCAATCTCGCCCTGAGCCCTGAAACCGTTGTCGATTATGTGTCTTTCTTCTTTAACCATGTCTCCGGGCCGGATGGCGATATCTATATCATCGACGAACTGGAAGACCACCCGGTGCTGGAAACTCTGGGGGCCGACGAGGCCGCCAATCTCGAAACCCATTTCCAGCCCGCGCAGATCACGCCGCAGGATGATGGCGGGTACATCGTCACCACGACGCTGTTTTATCTCGGCTCGCTGGTGCGCGCTGTCGTGGCGATCAGCGAAAAGGGCCGCATCGAGGTGACGGATTTCCAGATGCTGATGAATGTCACAGCCAACCTTCCTTCGGCACAGGAGGCGAATGTATAAACCATGACCGGAACCCCTCTCGATAAACTAAAGGGCATGTTTGGCCATAATGACGTCCCGGCAGGAATGACCCCGGAAAAATTCCGGCAGGATCTGGAAAGCGCCCTTGCGGAAAGCCCGACCGGTTACCACCTGCTTCGTGTTGCGACGCAGCAAAAAATAGGCATTGTGATTCTTACGGCAAAGGGCGCTTCCGGCTATATTCCTGAAAACCGGGCGGTTTATATCTCCCTGCCGCCAAACTTATCCACAGTTCCGGAAGAGTCTGTTTTGGAGCTTGGCGGATATTTACGGCAGGCGGAATTGCAGCTGTTAGGGTACAAAAATCCAACAGAATCAATGAGTTCACATGATTACACTGTGGCCTTTGATTCAAAAATTATTGACTCTTTAGCCGTAATGTGTAAAATAACATCAGAGCTTTACGAAAAAGGGCACACCAATTTTCTTGACGCTCTGGTTCGGATGGGTCATGGTGAATTATACGAGACATATAGAAAATACGGGCAAGGCGCGGAGCTGGTCCAGAGTTACTATAATATCGTACAAGAAACGGTAACAAAAAAAGAGAGGGACTGAAAAATGGCATTAAATGCGAACGCAGTAAAACGTGAAGAACGGGCTTTGGAGCGTACCGAAGCAGCGCAGGCAGCAACAACACGCAACGTCATTGCCTTTGCCCCCGCTTCCCTTCATGCGCCATCAGTATCTGTAGCGGCCCCATCACCGAAACAGTAGTAACGGCGAAACAACGGAATTCAAAAAAGGCCTCCTGCGGGAGGCCTTTTGCGTTTCTATATAGTCACTTGCATTATAGTCACTTGCATTAAAAATCCGACATCTATCGCCCACTCTCGTCACCCCGGCGCAGGCCGGGGTCCATGGATTCCGGCCTGCGCCGGAATGACGATGTATCGGATTCTAAATTCAAGTGACTATATAAACACCGTGGCTCCACCTCCCATAAATGAGCGATGGAGGAAGGCCCGGTCTTCAGTGCGTATCCTTCAGGTTCGGATCGATCTGGAAAGATTCTCCGCACCCGCAACGGCTGGCTTCATTCGGGTTGTTGAAGACGAAGCCTTCGCCCATCTTGTCGCGTTTGAAATCGATGTTCATTCCGGCCAGCATCCAGGACAGTGTTTTCGGCACATACAACACGGCCCCGTCCTGTTCGAATTTGTCGTCCATACCCGGGCTTTCTTCCGTCACATATTCCATTTTGTAACTATTGCCTGAACAGCCCGTTGTCTTGATATTCAGCCGCAGGCCGATAGCGCCCGGCTTCGCGGCGGTTTTTTCCTTTATGGCGGCGGCACCGCCTTGTGTGATGGTAATCATTTTCACGCTCCCTTTCATCGGATCAGGTAAACATATTCAACTGCAATTTTGCCGTCTCGGCCATCTTTGACGGGTCCCAGGGCGGGTCCCAGATGATATCAACATCGACATTCCCGATGCCTTCCACCGGAAAGATCGCGCCCTGCACCATTGCGGGCATTTCCTGCGCCACCGGACAGGCTGGCGATGTCAGGGTCATTTCAACATACACGTCGGCCTTGCCATCCAGCGCATCCCGGATATCGACCTTGTAGATCAACCCCAGTTCGTAAACATTGACCGGAATCTCCGGATCATACACGCTGCGAATTCCCTTCAGCACCGATGGCCAGAGCGGATGGTCGCGCGTTGCCTCGACATGGGGCGGCTCGGCGAGTTCGTCATAGTCATCGCCAAACGCATTGCGCACCATATCTTCGTCGGCTGTGTGTTGCATCGTCATACCAGTAACGCCCTTGCCTTTTGCAAACCGTCCACCAAAGCATTTATATCATCGGCATTCGAATACAATCCCAATGACGCTCTTAATGTGCCTTCAATCCCGAAACGCTGCATCAGCGGCATGCAGCAATGGTGTCCAGACCGTACCGCCACGCCACATTGATCCAGAATCATGGCGATATCACTGATATGCCCCCAGTCAGCGGTAAAACTGATAATCCCGGCGCAGTTCCGGTCAGGGCCGTAATAGGTCAGGCCCGGGATTTCCGCCAGACGGTCGAGGGCGTAATCACGCAGATCAGATTCCCGGGCGGCGATTTTATCCATGCCGATCAGCGCCACATAATCAATCGCGGCCCCCAGCCCGATCACCTCGACAATCGCCGGGGTTCCGGCTTCGAACTTTGCGGGGGCGTCCTTGTAGGTGGTTTGGTCGAAATGCACCCGTTCGATCATATCGCCGCCACCCTGATAGGGTGGCATGGCCTGCAACAGGTCGTGGCGGCCATACAGCACCCCGATCCCGGTCGGGCCATAGAGTTTGTGCCCGGTAAAGGTATAAAAATCAGCCCCCAGCGCCGTGACATTGACCGCGCCATGTACAACGCCCTGCGCCCCGTCGATCATGATTTTGATCTCAGGGTTATAACGCCGCGCCGTGGCAATCATCTCCGCCACCGGGTTGATCGTCCCCAGCGCATTGGAAATATGCACCAAAGAGATGAATTTCGTCTTCGGCCCCAGCAATTGCTCGAATGCCCCGAGATCAAGCGTGAAATCATCCCGCACAGGAATGATTTTCAGGACAATGCCGATCTGGTCGCGCAGCAATTGCCACGGCACGATATTGGCGTGATGCTCCATCGCTGAAAGAATAATTTCGTCCCCGGCCTGAAAGAAATTCCGGCCCCAGCTTTGCGCCACGAGATTAACCCCTTCCGTGGCGTTGCGGGTGAAGATGATTTCTTTTTCCGATTCTGCGCCGATAAAATCGGCCATTTTTTGCCGTACGGATTCAAATTTCCGCGTGGTCTCCTGCGAAAATTCATAAAGGCCGCGATGGATATTGGCGTAATCCGTTTCCAGCAAATCGCGCATGGCGTCAATGACAACCTTCGGCTTCTGCGCACTCGCCCCGGTATCAAGATAAGCCACGGCTTTTCCGTTCATCTTTTTTTGCAAGATGGGGAAATCATCGCGCCAGTCATTTCCTGATTTTTTGGACAGACTTAACATTTTTTATGTTGCAACCAATCCCGCACCCTCAACATTAAATCCTCCCTGATCGGGTCATCCCCGACCAGATCGAGGACTTCCGCAGCGAAAGATTCAATCAGCAAGGCGCGTGCGTCATCTTCCTGAATTCCGCGTGAACGCATGTAAAACATCGGCTCTTCATCCAGTTTCCCGGTTGTCGCGCCATGTGAGCATTTGACATCATCGGCGTAAATCTCCAGCTCCGGCTTCGTGTCCATTTCCGCGCCTTCGGAGAGCAGCAAGGCTCGGGAGAGCTGGTAACCGTCGGTCTTTTGCGCCGGTTGATGGACATGTATTTTTCCCTGAAACACGCCATGCGCCTGATCGTCGAGAATGGTGCGCATATTCTGGTTGCTTTCACAGTGCGGGGCCAGATGTTCAACCAAAACGGTCGTATCCGCATGCTGCATCCCGCGCATCAGCGCCACGCCGTTGATATGACAGATCGCCCCCGGCTCCCTCAGGCGCACATGCACCTGATTGCGGCTCAGCTTCGCGCCCGTATAAAGCGCAATCGCCTCATAAGTGCCACCCTTCAGCACCTCGACATCGGTGTTTTGCGTATAAACCGCATTTTCCGAATCTTCCTGAATGCGGATATGCACCAGATGGGCACCCTCTTCGACCCGGATATGACTCAGGCGGTTCTTCCAAAACGCGTCCTTGCCCCTGTGATCTTCGATGATAGTCAGGCGGGAATTCGGTTGCAGGCGGATGGCGGTATGGACGATATAAAGCGCATCATCATCGCATTCCATCAGGATATCAAGCGACCCGTCTACCGTCAGCCCCTTCGGCACATCGATTGCCACGCCGTCACGGTAATAGAGTTTGCACAGATGCCACAGGGCCGGATCGACATTCGGGTCGTGTTCCGGCGCGACGCGGCAGAGCATATCACGCACCCAATCCATATTCTGCGCCGTTGCGAAGGGTTCAACATGCACGCCGAAGGGCGGCTCATACGTCACCCGCGTACGCCCCAATGCGCCGCTGAAATGTTTTACATGCGGGATAAGGTTGGTGTATTTCCACCCCTCCAGTTTCGCCGTCGGCAATCCGCGCAGGGACAAATAGTCAAACGCCTTGCGCCGCAATGCCGCCAGCCACGCCGGATCGTTCAGCGTTGCCTGAAACGCTGAGAAATCCCCGAGGATTTTTTCTGCCGTTTCCGGGTGATAGGGTGATTTATGCGGCAAAACACGAATTTTTTGTTCTGTCGTCATGCTGCTTCTCCATCCAGTCCTGCATATCCTGTTTCTTCCAGTTGTCTAGCCAGCTCCGCCCCGCCTTCCTTGACGATGCGCCCCCCCGCCAGAACATGAACCCGATCGGGGACGATGTAATCAAGCAGGCGCTGGTAATGGGTAATCACTAAAAAGCTGCGGTGCGGCGCGCGCAAGGCATTGACACCGTCCGCCACAATTTTCAAGGCGTCGATATCGAGCCCGGAATCCGTTTCATCCAGAATTGCCATGCGCGGTTCCAGCATCGCCATTTGCAAGACTTCATTGCGTTTTTTTTCACCGCCGGAAAAACCGACATTCACCGCGCGTTTGAGCATCTCATCCGAAATGCTCAATTCCTTTTGTTTTTTCTTCATCAGCTTCAGAAAATCAAGCGCATCCAGTTCCCCTTCCCCGCGTTGCCTGCGGATGGAATTGAGCGCGGTTTTCAAAAACATCGTCATGGCGACGCCGGGAATTTCCACGGGGTACTGAAACGCCAGAAACAACCCGGCAGCCGCCCGTTCCTCCGGTGCCATGTCGAGAATATTTTTACCGTCCAGAAGAATTTCCCCTTGCGTGACTTCATACCCGTCACGCCCGGCGACGACATAAGACAAGGTCGATTTTCCGGACCCGTTCGGCCCCATAATGGCATGGACTTCCCCATCCGGGATTTCAAGCGAAAGCCCTTTGAGAATTTCCTTGCCGTCGACGGTGGCGTGGAGGTTATTGATTTTCAGCATAGCACCCACCCCCCATCGTCATCACCCGAATTTGTACAGCAAATTCTAGGGTGATCCATTCCCCCCCATGGATGGCCTTAGAATTGCTTCGCAATTCAGGCCATGACGAACACGGGATATTATTTGCAGATTTCATCATACAAATCCTTCCATTCTAGGTTATTACCCTCAATAAGCCTGATCTTTGCTTCACGTTTGTATTTTTTCAGCCTTCTTTCACGATGAATTGCATTCTCCGCCGTCGCATGTTCCTCAAACCAGACCAGATTGTGAACGTTATATTTCTCCGTAAAACTTTTCACCACGTTGTTCTTGTGTTCCCAAATCCGCTTCTTAAGATCGGATGTCACCCCGATATAAACCGTTCCCTTTTTCTGACTGGCCATCATGTAAACAAAAAACTGTTTTTCCATTTCATTTTACTCCATCACCATCACCCGCCACCCCACCGTCATCACCCTAGAATTTGCACAGCAAATTCTAGGGTGATCCATTCTTCCCCATGGATGGCCTTAGAATTGCTTCGCAATTCAGGCCATGACGAAAGCGGATGGCGTGGAGGTTATTGATTTTTAGCAATTTGTACTCTCTTTTTCAGCTCACGGCAGAAGTTGTTGCGTTCTCAGATACAGATAGATGAGATAACCACCTACTGCCACAAAGATAAGTTTAAAAAACCATCCTGATTTTCTTCTTCTGGGGTATTTCAGCGAATAATCTCTGTGCTCCTTAAAGTGATCATGCAGTCCCAACAGGTTAAAAAGAAAATCAAATGCCATCACCCAACACTCCCCTCCAAGCTAATCCCCACCAATTTCTGCGCCTCAACTGCAAATTCCATCGGTAAATTCTGCAACACATCCCGACAAAAACCATTCACAATCAATGCCACCGCTTCCTCCGCGCTCAACCCCCGCTGCTGGCAGTAGAATAACTGGTCGTCGCCGATCTTGCTGGTGGTGGCTTCGTGTTCCAGTGACGCCAGCGGGTTGCGGCTTTCGATATACGGGACCGTATGTGCGCCGCAGCGGTCGCCGACCAATAAACTGTCGCATTGGGTGAAATTACGGGCCCCGGTTGCATTGGGCATGATTTTGACCAGACCGCGATAGGTTGAATCCGATCTCCCCGCGCTGATCGTCTTGGCGATGATGCGGCTTTTTGTGTTTTTGCCGATATGAATCATCTTTGTGCCAGTATCGGCTTGCTGGAAATGATTGGTGATGGCGACGGAGTAAAATTCCCCCTGACTGTTATCCCCCTTTAATATGCAGGATGGGTATTTCCATGTGATGGCGGAGCCGGTTTCGACTTGCGTCCATGAAATCTTGGCATTGCGCCCTTCGCACAGCCCGCGCTTTGTGACGAAATTATAAATTCCGCCCTTGCCTTCTTCATCGCCGGGATACCAGTTTTGGACGGTGGAATATTTAATCTCCGCATCGTCATGCGCGATCAATTCGACCACCGCCGCGTGCAACTGGTTTTCATCGCGCATCGGCGCGGTGCATCCTTCCAGATATGATACATACGCGCCCTTGTCCGCGATAATCAGGGTGCGCTCGAACTGCCCGGTATTCATTTCATTGATGCGGAAATAGGTCGACAGCTCCATCGGGCAGCGCACACCGGGCGGGATGTAGCAAAACGAACCGTCGGTAAACACCGCGCTGTTCAGGCAGGCATGTTTGTTGTCGTGATACGGCACGACCGACCCCATGTATTTTTTGACCAGTTCCGGATGATTTTTGACCGCATCGGAAATCGAACAAAAAATAATTCCAACTTCGGCCAGTTGTTCACGGAAAGATGTCGCAACGGATACGGAATCAAACACAACATCGACCGCAACCCCGGCCAGACGCGCCCGCTCCGCCATCGGCACGCCCAGTTTTTCAAACGTTTCCAGCAGCTTCGGGTCGGCCTCGTCCAGCGAGCCCAGTTTTTGCTTCGGCGCGGCGTAATAATACGCATCCTGATAATCGATGGGGGCGATTTTCAGTTTCCCCCATGCCGGTTCGGGCATGGCCTGCCAGTGCATGAAGGCCTTTAAACGCCAGTCGAGCAACCATTTCGGCTCGCCCTTTTTGGCGCTGATGAAACGCACGATGTCTTCGGACAGACCCTTCGGGGCCTTGTCGGATTCGATATCGGTCACAAACCCGGCATCATATTTGCCGAGTGATTTCACCGTGTCGATCGTGTCCTGTTTAATGTTGCTCATAATCTAATCTTCCATGAGGGCCTGCAATGCCGAACGCCCCTCATCCTGCCCTCTCCCTGAAGGGAGAGGGTTTTTGTTCAGGGCGCGTGTTCCCGTCCGCATCAGGTCCACCAGAGTCACAGACTCCAGCGCCGCCCGGATGGCCATGTTCACCTGCCCCCAGCGACCATGCATCGAACAATGCCCCTCCAGCGCACAGGGGCTGTTATCGGCGCAATCGGTCAGGGAGATCGGTCCGTCCATGGCGGTGATAATGTCTGCGACCGTAATTTTTTCCGCCGCCCGCGCCAGACCGTAACCGCCATTGACGCCGCGCGTCGAGCTCAGCACCCGCCCCCGGGTCAGCGATTTCAGGATTTTTGCCACTGTCGGCTCGGGCAGGCTGGTTTTCCCGGCAAGGTCCGATGCCGCCAGACGCACACCCCCCGCCTGTGCCAGTTCGGACAGGATAACGACAGCATAATCGGCAAAACGCGACAACCGGATCATGGGCGACGGCCCCTCCTTTCGGGGCGCCTTTTAAATGGCACTGAATCGGTCCTTTTTCAAGAAAATAATACAGGATTGATATAGTCCTGTTTTATCGGTTTTTACTTTTATTTCAGGTGGTTTAGCATACATTCCGGGCTGGGGGATTCGTTATGCGTGACATAACCGTACAGGTTTACGCTACTACATTGATTCTAAGCGCATTTTTGCTGTTTTCCGTACAGCCGATGTTCGCCAAGATGATCTTGCCGCTGCTGGGCGGGTCGCCTTCTGTCTGGAATACGGCGATGGTGTTTTTTCAGGCAACCCTGCTGGGCGGCTATGCCTATGCGCATTTATCTTCCCGTTATCTGCCCGTACGGACACAGGCGATGGTGCATATCGGCCTGTTGCTGGCGGGGATGATCTGTCTGCCCTTTTCCATCCCGGCGGCGGCGGGCACTGCCGATGCGCATGGCAACCCTATTGCGTGGCAACTCGGCGTTATGCTGATCGCCATCGGCCTGCCGTTTACGGTGGTCTCCGGCACCGCGCCGATGGTGCAACGCTGGTTTTCCACCGTCGGCCACAAGGACTCCGCCAACCCGTATTTTCTCTATGCCGCCAGCAATTTCGGCAGTCTCGCCGCCCTGATCGCCTATCCGCTGCTCATCGAGGTTTTTCTTGGGACACGGCAACAAACCGTCATCTGGAGCGGCGGCTATGCCCTGTTGATCGGCATGATCTTTGCCTCGGCCCTGATGACACGCGGTAAAATCATCCGGCAACCGGAAAGCGCCCTACCAACGGGACCAGCGCCAACCATGCGGGACAAGCTGATCTGGATGGCGCTCGCCTTTATCCCTTCCAGCCTGATGTTGAGCCTTACCACCTATATTACGACCGACATTGCCGCTATTCCGCTGCTATGGGTTATTCCGCTGACGCTTTATCTGGCAACCTTCATCATTGCCTTTGCCCGGAAGCAGCTCATCAGCCTGAAATCCGCTTATCTCTTTCTCTGCGTCACAATGACCATGGCGGCAATTTTGTTTGTGAAGGGCGTCTACGGCGCCAATAACTACGCGATCATCATTTATCTGGTCATTTTCTTTTGCGCGGCACTCAGCGCCCATCTGGCTTTGGCAAAACGAAAACCGGATGCATCCCATTTGACAGGATTTTATCTTTACCTGTCCCTTGGCGGCGTTTTGGGCGGAGCCTTTAACACATTTTCCGCACCGTATATTTTTCCCGTCCCGTTTGAATTTCCGCTGGGGCTGGCCTTGGCGCTGACAATTCCCTTCCTCGCCGATGCGCGCTGGCCGGACATGGGGGAGCTTAAACGCCATATCGCCATGGTTGCAGCCATTGTTGCGGTGGCGATCGGGGCGATTTTTGTTGGTGATTCACTCTCGATGACGATGATTGCCTGCGTCCTGATTCTGGGCGGGTTGATGTATCTGATTGATCGCGAAGCGCCTTTTTCCTATCTGGTTGCGGTAACGCTTATTTTTCTTGCCCATCCGGCCTATGACTGGGCCGACTTGCAGCGCACCTTGCTGATCGAGCGGAATTTCTTCGGCGTCTCCAGAGTCAACATCGCCGCCGATGGCCATACCCGGGTTTTCACGCACGGCACAACCATTCATGGTACACAGGCGATCAATGTCCAGTTCAAAAAAATTCCCCTGACCTATTACTATCCCGGCGGGCCTGCGGGGGATGCTTTTTCTCTGCTGGAGATGCGCGATGGGCCGCAAAAAATCGGTGCTATCGGTCTTGGGACAGGATCAGTCGCCTGTTACGTCAGGGCAGGGCGGCATTTCGATTTCTATGAAATCGACCCTGCCGTCATTCGTATCGCTGAAAATCCGGATTACTTTACCTATCTATCGGGATGCGGGAGTTCCTATACCGTTATCGCCGGAGACGGGCGTTTGAAAATGGAAGGGGCCGCCGACCGTTCCTATGACATGATTTTTCTTGATGCGTTCAGTTCCGACAGTATCCCGGCGCATGTCCTCACGCGCGAAGCCTTCTTCCTGTATTTTTCGAAACTGAAGGATGACGGATTTATCCTTATCAACACATCCAACCGGCATCTCGACCTCAACCCCCTCCTGATCGCCCTGAGCCGGAATTTTAATGCCGAAATGCGGATATCCACCTATAAGGGGGAAAGTGTGCATAACGATTACCCTTCCATCCGTTCATTTGATTCCCGCTATGCGTTTATCACACGAAACCCCGACCTGATTGCCGAACTGGACAGCCGCAACGGGCGCTGGCAGACTTACCAGGGCCGGGATACGCGCATATGGACAGACGATTACGCCAATATTCTCAGCCTTTTTTACTCCGGGTACAAACCATGATCGCGTTGAAACCAACGACAGCCGTTTATACGACGACATTAATTCTGAGCGCATTCCTGCTGTTTTCTGTACAGCTATTATTCACCAAGATGATCTTGCCCCTGCTGGGCGGGTCGCCTTCTGTCTGGAATACGGCGATGGTGTTTTTTCAGGCCCTGTTGCTGGGCGGGTATGCCTATGCCCACGCGACCAGTTATCGTTTCAGTATCCGCACGCAATCCATCCTGCATCTTGGCCTCCTGTTACTGGCGGCCATGATTCTTCCCCTTGCCCTGCCCGATGATACGGCACTTCCCGCCGGGGTTCATCCGGCCTTGTGGCAGATCGGGATTATGGGCCTTGCCGTCGGTGCGCCGTTTTTTGTTATCTCGGCCTCCGCGCCGATGATCCAGCGCTGGTTTTCCGGGACAAACCATCCCGATGCCGCGAACCCGTATTTTCTCTACGCCGCCAGCAATTTCGGCAGCATGGCGGCGTTGCTGTCCTATCCTGTCGTGATTGAACCCCTGCTCCCGCTTCACGATCAGAATATATTCTGGGCATTCGGCTATATTTTGCTGATCCTGATGACGTTTCTCTGCGCCCTTTTCGTGTGGAAAAGCCCGAAACAGGGTTTGCGCCAGCCGCGTGCATCACGGGAATCTGCGCCCGGGGTCGATAAAAAACTGAAGTGGATTTTTCTTTCTTTTGTTCCGTCCAGCCTGATGCTGGGGCTGACGACGCACCTGACGATGGACCTTGCCTCCGCGCCGTTATTGTGGATTTTACCGCTGGCGCTTTATCTGCTGACCTTCATTATCGTCTTTGCGCGGCGCGAGATTGTTTCGACAGATATGGCGGCCTCTCTCTTTACTGCTTTTTTTGCGCTGATGATGTTTTTTCTGGGGTCGTCCCTGTTTGTCGGAAAATCCGGATTTCTTCTTATTCCTCCGATCATCTTCTTTTTTGCCTGCTTGCTGTGCCATAAACAACTCGCCTCCCTGCGTCCCCCGGCGGAGCACCTGACATCTTTTTACATGTATATGTCCCTTGGCGGGGTTCTGGGCGGGATGTTTAATGCCTTTGCTGCGCCGCTGCTGTTTCCGGTGGCGCTGGAATATACGCTGGCCCTGTGCGCGGTCGTTATCATCCGCTGCATCGTTCTGTCCGAAGGGCGGGAGATTCTGAGCTTCAAAAATATCAGGACGGAATTGCGTTCCATCGCGATTATTCCCGTCATCGTGTCACTGGTCCTGATTTATATGGCGATGCGGGGGGATTCTGTTTTCCTCAATCTGGCTTCAGGAATCGCCATTGCGGTTGCCCTGATGGCGTTAAGGATGCGGCTTTTTACCTATGCCGTTTACGCCTGTAGCCTGCTGCTTGTTTTTTCCCCGGTACGGCAACTTCTCCACCCGGACATCCTTGCTGTCGAGCGCAATTTTTTTGGCATTATCCGCGTGATCGACACCGCCCATACGCGCCAGTTCATGCACGGAACCACATTGCACGGGGCGCAGCCTATAAAGCCGGAAGACCGCCTCAATTCCATTACCTATTATCATCCCTATGGCGGCTATGGCGATGCCTTCAATCTTCTGAGCGCAGAAAATCAGACAATCGGCGTGATCGGCCTCGGGGTCGGTAGCCTTGCCTGCTTCATCCATCCGGGACGGTCTTTCGATTTTTATGAAATCGACCCCGATGTTGCCGCCGTTGCCGAAAACCGCGATTACTTCACCTATCTCTCCGATTGCGGTAGCCCCTATCGAATTATTATCGGAGACGGACGCCTGAAAATCGCTGACGCCCCCGATCAATTCTACGACATGATTGTTATCGATGCCTTCAGCTCCGATAACATCCCCGTTCATGTCATGACACTAGAAGCCATGGAAATTTATACCCGGAAGCTGAAGCCGGGCGGATTCTTGCTCTACCATATTTCGAACCGCCACCTGAACCTTGAACCCGTGCTCAAGGCGATTGCAGAAACCGCCGGATACCACGCCCTGATCCGCCTTTCCCCGACGATACCTGCGCCGTTCAACCCGGAACTGATGTATGCGACATCCCTTCTGGTTACGGTTAGCAAGGACGAATCGACAATTGGGTCACTGGAGCGGCGCGGATGGCGCGCGCTCGAATCCTCCCCCGGCTACCGCCCGTGGACGGATGATTACGCCAATATTGCCGCCGCGCTAAAGATATTTCACCGGGCTGGGGAGTCCACCGAAACGCCTCGTAAATAAAATATGTTGCATTTGAAAAAATAGGCAGACCATGACAACGAAAATTGCCGTTCCCGTTTACGCCGCGACTCTTATCCTGAGCGCTTTTTTATTGTTTTCGATGCAATTGTTGTTCGGCAAAATGCTCCTGCCGCTACTGGGCGGGTCGCCTTCCATGTGGAATACGGCGATGGTGTTTTTTCAGGCCCTGTTGCTGGCCGGATACGCCTACGCCCACGCCACCAGTCAAAAACTGGATATTCGTACGCAAGCCATTCTGCATCTGGCGATCCTTCTGTTTGCCGCCATATTCCTTCCGTTCAGCCTGCCGGAGAGTGCAGGACTGGCCGCAAGCGGTAGCCCTGCATTGTGGCAACTGGGGATCATGACCATCACGGTCGGCGCGCCGTTTTTCATTATTTCGGCCTCCGCGCCCATGATTCAACGCTGGTTTACAGGCACGGGTCACCCCGATGCCGCGAATCCGTATTTTCTCTATGCCGCCAGCAATATCGGCAGTATGGCGGCACTGCTGTCCTATCCTGTCGTTATTGAACCCCTGCTGTCATTGCACGGACAAAATGTCATCTGGGCCTGCGGTTATGTTCTTTTAATTTTGCTGACGGCATTCTGCGCTTTTCTGGTATGGAAAAACCCTGCACCGAAAATCCAGTCCGAAAGAGCCGTTTCACCAGCGCCTAAATCCGTCACAAAGCTTGCATGGGTCGCACTTGCCTTTATCCCGTCGAGCCTGATGCTGGGACTGACGACCTACATCACGACAGACGTTGCTTCGGCACCGCTCCTGTGGATTTTGCCGCTTACGCTTTACCTGTCAACGTTCATCATCGTATTCGCCCGCCGTGAAATCATCAGCATGGATTATGCCGTAACGGTTTTCACGGCATTTTTCATGATTTTGGTCTTTATGATGTCGTCTACATTATTTATCAGCAATCCAATATTTTTTCTGGTGTCGCAGGTTGTTTTTTTCTTTTCCTGCCTGATCTGCCACAAAAAACTGGCCGACATACGCCCTTCGGCAGATCACCTGACGTCATTTTACATGTATATGTCACTCGGCGGCGTCCTTGGCGGCGCATTTAATGCCTTTGTCGCCCCGATTTTATTTCTTGTTCCTCTGGAATACACGGCGGCGCTCTGCGCGGTGGTCATAGTACGCTGCGTTATCGTCTCGAATGGTAAGTTTTCTTTTACTGCTGAAAATATTTTTTCAGAATTGAAATCTGTAACAACCCTGATGGCGATTGCCGCCGGAGCGGTTCTCTATTTTTCGATCGTCAACGATGCGAATTCCTTACGCCTGCTCGCCGGGATCGTCATTGTTCTGACCATGAACACCATGCAAAAAAAACCATTTAGCTACGCTGTTTTTGTCAGCGTTATGTTACTCGCCATGTCCCCGGCACTACAATTGTTCGATCCAAAAACCCTGAAAATAGAACGCAATTTCTTTGGCATTATCCGGGTTGTCGACACCTCCCATACACGCCAGTTCATGCACGGGACCACATTGCACGGGGCGCAGCCGACAAAGCCGGAAGACCGCCTCAATTCCATTACCT
Organism: uncultured Micavibrio sp.; assembly: GCA_964400125.1. Lineage (GTDB taxonomy): Bacteria > Pseudomonadota > Alphaproteobacteria > Micavibrionales > Micavibrionaceae > Micavibrio. Next base: position 80,735 of record CAYNSR010000006.1, read on the forward strand.
ATTATGACCCCGAAGGCAGCTACGGCAATGCGTTTGGCCTTGTGACCGGAGATCAGCAAAAAATCGGTGTGATTGGTCTCGGGATAGGAAGCGTGGCCTGCTTCACCCATCCGGGACGGTCTTTCGATTTCTATGAAATCGACCCCGATGTCGCCGCCGTTGCCGAAAACCGCGATTATTTCACCTATCTCTCCGATTGCGGCAGCCCCTATCGAATCATTATCGGGGATGGACGCCTGAAAATCGCTGAGGCCCCGGATCAATCCTATGACATGATCGTTGTCGACGCCTTCAGCTCCGATAACGTCCCCGTCCATATCATAACGACGGATGCGCTTGATATTTATGGATCAAAACTGAAACCGGAAGGTTTTCTTTTCTACCATATTTCTAATCGCCATCTAAATCTCGAACCCGTTATCAAGGCAATTGCAGACAGTGCCGGATATCACGCCGTCATTAAATTCTCCCTTTCCCGAACGACTCCCTTCAATCCGGACCTGCATTACGCAAGCTCGGTCGCGGCTATTTTAACAAAAGACGCGGCATTGATTGCGACATTGAAAGAAGGCGGATGGGCAGACCTTATCGCCCCGGCGGGCTACCGCCCGTGGACGGACGATTACGCCAATATTGCCGCCGCGCTGAATATTTTCAGCACGATACCAAGCCGCTTTCAGGAACACGTTACCCCGGCAAGTGCGCAGAAGAAATTCTAGCCGTCATAATTCTGCCGTAAAATCTATCGTGAAACACCTCATTTGAACCATGGGGAAGACATGATCGGGTTCTATGTTGTCACCATGAAACAACAACCGGACACGGAAGTGGACCCCGCCCATGAACGCCCAGAAGCCCCAGACCGACTTCGATACCCTTGCCCATATCGAGGATATTGCCCGCCTTGCCCTGTTCGATATTCATGACGACGATACATGGAACGGGCTGAGCGTGTCGTGGTCGAAACCCTGACTATTTTGTCGCCGTAAATCGTATTCCCGGATTTTTGCTTTGAGCGTCATCCAAATGCCACGCATTCCGCGCCAGAAACACAGGGTCTCCATCGTGATCGTTTGCGATGGCGCTCCGGTTCGTATCCATGAACGTTTTCAGAACCTTTGGGTCATCTGCACTGATCCAGCGTGCGGTATGCAGGGCCGTTTCTTCAAATTTTACAGGCACATCATATTCGGTGCGAATACGGTCGACCAGCACATCAAACTGAAGCGCGCCGACAACGCCAACGACCCAGTTGGGGTCCGTTAACGGCTTGAAAATCCGGGCTGCACCCTCTTCCGCCAGTTGTTCCAGCGCGTTGCTCAGATGTTTTGCCTTGAGCGGATCATTCGCCCGCGCCCGCTGCATCAGTTCCGGCGCGAAGCTGGGGATACCGGTGAAATGCAGGCTTTCCCCTTCGCTTAACGTATCGCCGATCCGCAAATTTCCGTGATTGGGAATGCCGATAATATCCCCCGCATACGCTTCCTCGACGCTTTCCCTGTCCTGGGCAAAGAACATCAGCGGATTGTGAATTACGATCTGCTTGTTGCTGCGGCTATGGGTCAGCTTCATGCCCTTTTTAAACTTCCCCGAACATAGCCGGGCAAAGGCGATCCGGTCACGATGCTTGGGGTCCATATTGGCCTGAATTTTGAAAACAAAAGCCGTGACCTTCGGCTCGTCCGGCTTTACTTCCCGTTCGACGGCCCTTTGCGGGCGCGGCGGCGGCGCGTAACGTCCGATCCCCTTCAGCAATTCACGGATACCGAAATTATTTACCGCAGAGCCGAAAAATACCGGGGTCATATGGCCCTCAAGATACAAATCGCGGTCGAAGGGTTCGCACAGCCCGCGAATCATATCCACATCTTCACGCAGCTTTTCCAACTGGTCTTCAGGCAGCAAATCTTCAAGCTTTCGGTCATCCAGACCGCTGCACTGGATGCTGCCCTGCATTTCCGAGCCCTTGCTGCGTTCGAACAGGATCAGTTGATCATTCATCAGATCGTAGCAGCCCTTGAAATCGCGTCCCATGCCGATCGGCCAGCTTGCCGGGGTCACTTCGAGCTGCAACTTGTTTTGCACCTCATCCATCAGATCGAACGGGTCCCGGCCATCGCGGTCCATCTTGTTGATGAAGGTGATAATCGGAATGTTGCGCAGGCGGCAAACTTCGAACAGTTTCAACGTTTGCGGCTCGATCCCCTTGGCGGCATCCAGAACCATGATGGCGGAATCCACCGCCGTCAGGGTCCGGTATGTATCCTCCGAAAAATCTTCATGCCCCGGGGTGTCAACCAGATTGAAGGTTACGCCGTCATGGTCGAAGGTCATGACCGAAGACGCAACGGAAATGCCACGCTCCTGCTCCACCTTCATCCAGTCGGAACGCGCCCGGCGACGGTCGCCCTTGGCCTTGACCATTCCGGCAAGCTGGATGGCTCCCCCGAACAACAGGAGCTTTTCCGTCAGCGTCGTCTTCCCCGCATCGGGGTGGGCGATGATGGCGAAGGTCCGGCGGGTTTCGATATTTTTGGCAAGCGTTGTCATGGGAAGGCTTATAGCATTACGAACAGGATACGAAAAGGGATGCAGGCAAACAGGTAAAATCGTATAAAAACGCCCTATTTTCCTATTATTTTTGCCCGCTCGATCCCCTCAGCGATCAGGCGTCTGGCTTCCGCCGCATCGCGCCAGCCATCGGTTTTGACCCATTTTCCCGGCTCGAGGTCTTTGTAGTGGGCGAAGAAATGCTCGATCTGGTCGCGTAAAATCGGGCGCAGGTCGGTATAGTTTTCGACATTATCATGATACGGATGGAGCTGCGCCACCGGCACGGCAATAATCTTTTCATCCTGCCCGGCATTGTCTTCCATCATCAAGACGCCAACCGGCTTGCACCGCATCACCGCCCCCGGCATCACCGGGGTCCGCCCGACGACCAGAACATCCACCGGATCACCGTCACCGGACAAGGTATGTGGAATGAAGCCGTAATTCCCCGGATAATACATTGCCGTATGCAGAAAACGATCGACGAACATCGCCCCGCTATCCTTGTCGATTTCGTATTTCACCGGGGTCCCGCCCAGCGGGTTTTCGATGATGACATGAATTTCATCCGGCGGATTAGGGCCGATGGAGATTTTGGACAGAAACATTTTTATACGAAAATTTCTAGGGTTTGTTGACGACAAGCCTCAAAGGCGCAGGGCGCTCCGGCGGCGTCTCCTTTACAGCATGTCCAAGCCAAAAATTCCAGCCCGAAAAAAACTGTTCCTGCAGGGCCAGACAACCGACCGTCACCCCGGCAGCCATGGCAAAAGGCATGACATACAATCCCGGCATCACCTTTTGAGTCCTGTTTTCTGCCTCCTGTTTCCGGAGTTTTTCCATCTCTTCGGAAACAACGTCCTGCATACTGACGGTCAGATTTGCCAGTTCCCAATACTCCTTACGCGCGATCCGCGAGAAAAGAGGTGAAAGCGGAGATGTTCTGCGCGGTTCTGACAGGGATTGGTCCATTTCTTCCAGGATCCCCGTCAACACGGGCAACGCAGCGGACAATTTTTCTACAAGATAAGGACGTACTGTTGAATATCCCGCCTGCGCATCCAGAAAATGGCGGGTCACGCGAACCATCCGCCCCAACCCGTCATACAGACGCTGGTTCAACATGTGATCTGCCGTACCGGGGGTTTCGGCGGCCTGTCTACGGGCCACGCGGCCGAAAAGCCCCTGCATACCCGCGTCTACTCTGGCCAGCTCAAAAAGTATTCCCTGTCCCATGGTTGCCGCTCCTGTTTGTTCTTGCTATTTTCTTTTGCTCAAAAGAGTGACATTCGCGGCCCCCCGCGTCAACGATAAACCTTACGCGCGATAGGCCCTAACAGACTGCTAAAAAAGTCGTATTCGTCATTGCGAGGAAGCCTGCCCCCGGCTTGAACGGGGGTGGCAATCCAGAAATCGCGGATTTGCAACACTTTATGGATCGCCACGACCCCTGCGTGGCCTCGGGATGACGCCGGAAAGGGTTTTTCGGCAGCACGCTAAAAGACCTTTCCCTCGAACGGATTGGTCAGGCTGCGGTCTTCGATTTCAATCGCCCAGAGGTCAGGATCGCGGTTTACGGCCCGGCTGATATAGGAATCGGCCTCGCCCTCCTCCACCGTTGCGCCCTTGAACGGTTTCATCCAGCCCATCTGGCCGTCCAGATCGCGTTGCTGTTGCAATACCACGCATCCGTTTTTGCGACCGTTCAGTTTCAGGAGAATGGTTCCCCCCGCATAGGCGCCCCGGTTCAGGATATAATAGGGTGTGCCTTCGGTCATCAGGCGGCGGAAATGGATATCCAGCAACAGGGCTGTCGGCAGGCGGTCATCGGCCATGTCAATGTGCGGCGCCTTTGGATATTTTCCTGCCGTAGAGTTCTAAACGGCACTCAATCAGGTCATAGCCGAGCGTTTTGGCAATTTCCTGCTTCATCGTTTCGATTTCAGCATTTTGAAATTCGATAACGTCCCCCGTTTCCACATCAATCAAATGGTGGTGATGCTCCATATTGACTTCATAACGGGAAAATTTTTCGTTGAAATCGTGCCGCACGACCAGATCCATCTCGCTCAGGAGATTCAAGGTACGATAGACCGTTGCCATACTGATCGACGGATCAACGATTTTCGACCGTTCATAAACCGTATCTACCGACGGATGATCTTCGGCTTCATCCAGAACGCGCAGAATAATCCTGCGCTGACCTGTCATTTTCAGTCCGGCACGGGTGCAGCGTTCTTCCAGACCAGCCATGGTGAAACCTCGTAAATTTGCGTTCCCGCCATCCTATTCGCGCGAGCCCGTAAGTTCAACCTTTTCGGCATGACGTTTGAGATAGGCAGGACTGCCAACCACCCGCAGGGGCGGAAAATCAACCGTTACGACCGTGCCGAAACCGACCTCGGATTCGAGAGAAAGGGTCGCGCCATGCAGTTCAGCCATGGCCTTGGCCAGCGGAAGACCAAGGCCTGTGCCCTGGACCCCACGGGTTTCAACCGGTTTGCTGACCTGCCCGAAGGGCTCCAGCGCATCGTTGATCCGGTCCTTCGGAATGCCGATTCCCTGATCCGTTACGATCAACTGCATCCCGCCATCCTCAGCAATCACGGCGCGGATTTCGATGGTACCGCCGGGATTGGAGTATTTCACCGCATTTCCGACCAGATTGATCAAAATCTGCCGCACCAGACGGGGATCTGCATAAAGGGGTGGTAAATCAGGCGGGGCGAAATGGCGTATTTTCAATCCCCCGCTGAAGGCGCGGGAATCCATCATCCGCACCACGGCCTGCATCAATTGCACGACGTCAAAAATATCTTCATCCAGTTCGAGACGCCCGGCTTCGATCTTCGACATATCGAGCACCTCATTGATGATTTCCAGCAAATGCCGTGCGCTCAGATGGATGTCGCCCAAATATTCCGCATATTTATTGTTCCCGAGCGGCCCGAAGGTTTCTTTCATCATCATCTCGGAGAAACCGAGAATGGCGTTGAGCGGTGTGCGCAATTCATGGCTCATATTGGCAAGGAAAGTCGATTTGGCCTGATTGGCGGAATCCGCCTGTTCCTTGGCAAGGCGCAGGGAAAGCTCCATCTGCTTCCGCAGCGTGATGTCCATCACGGTCGTGACCTGAAAACGGCGGCCATTGCTCAGTTCAAGCGCCGCCGTGGTAAACAGCACATTGGCAAGGCTTTGGTCGCGGCGGATGATCTTCATTTCCCCCGTATTGCGCAAACCGTTCTTCAATAATTCATCATGGGCCGCCCGCGCCAGTTCCCGTTCGTCGGCGGTCACAAGATCGGCAAAGTTGCGGCCAATCAGCTCCGTACGGTTCCACCCGTAAATCCGCAGGAAACTGTCATTGACCCGCACAATGCGCTGATGATGGTCCGTGACGAGAATACCCACCTCGCTGACATCGAAAACGGACGTCAGCAGGGAAATCGCGTCATCCCGTTCGCGTTGCAGACTTGATGTCGCCACCGCCGTCGGCTGGGCGATAATGTCGATGACGATTTTTCCGTCTGCCTTGACCGGATTGATCCAGAACGCATGAACGCGCAGCCCACCGGGGAAATCCGGAACCGTCTGGATCGTTACCGGCTTCATCTGCCCGATGGCGACTTCGAAGGATTGTTCGAAATGACGATAAGCATCCGCCGACAGGACATCCTTCAGATCGCGGCCAATAACATCGGCAGCAGGACGATTCAGATATTCAAGCGCCCGGAGATTGGCGGCAGCCACCATATACGCAGCCTGCCCCTCCGCCACTTCAAGCACGAAGCGCGGAACAGGCATGGCCTGAAACAAAAGGGAATGATCTATAATCGCTGCTTTATCCATATGGTCCCGAACCTGAAGGAGAGGAACACTCCTCCAAGCTTAAGTCTAGAGGGAAAATCCTTACGAAACCGTAACTTACCGTAACACGTTCACCCTTGAAACCAAAGACTGGCCAACGCAGGCAGACCGTTAACAAAACCTTAACCCCTTCCGGTGCGGGGTTGCCTGGCAGGCGGAAATCCGGGAAAGATACTTACGGTTGCGGACTCATCTCCGCCTTCCGAACTGCTTCCGGTGGCCGCCAATCGTGCAGCAATGTGCAGATCACCGGGCTGCTTTCCTTGAAATTATCCGGATGCGGGGCAGAAATATATATCCGTCCGTTCTCTTCCTGCGGTCGCAAAAGGCGGTTTGCCAGCCTTGCCTGGCCCTTTTGTTGCGATGGAAGGTATTTCGGATCTATGGTCGGCCACGCGACAAGCCGGTGCAAATCCTCGCGCGATGCGCATGGAAGCGCACGCACGGCGCGCATCGCCTCCCGGCTGACCGGCTTCAGCAACGAAGACCCCTTTTCGACCTGCCCCCATCCTTCCGGGGTTTCACCGCAAAAGGTTATCCTGTCCAGATATCCATCAATATCGCGGGCGTACAGTAATTGATCGATGCGCCTGTATTCCGGGATCAGGGCATTGAGATGGCATTCAATCGCCTCGCGCGCCTTCTGATCCCTGACCATCCACTGCCGTATCTGCAGGCCAAGATGCGGATCGCAAATTTCGAAACGTACAAAATGAATTTTCCCCTGCGCTTGCGTCCGGGACAGCGGTACCGCAGCGTATTTTCTCCATAAATCTATCAGGGTAAAAAGCAACATCGTCTTCGATCTTCATAAGAACAGTTTCGTGCCCGGATATAAGTATTGAAAATACAACCCGATTCCAAGCCCCCCTCTTGCGCTTTTGCTGCACCGCATCCACGCCCCCTGTACAAACCGGGTAGCCTCCACAATAATGGCGCATCCGGTCGCATAGATGACCTCAGCAGACGAAGGATACGCGGCATGCCGCATGACATTCTGGTTTATTCGGAATATCCGGCATCGACCGGATCGCTGATCCCGTCCCTGCGCGCCGTTTTCCCCGGGGCGGCCTATCCCTTGCACCAGATTTATCAGGCGGATATCAGGAACGGAATCCTGCGCCAGCCTGATGCGCGTATCCTCGTTCTGCCCGGAATCACCGGCGAAGACAGCCTTTATACCGCGCAACTGGACAGGGCAGCACTCGACGATATCCATCACTTCGTCAGTACGCAGAAGAACGTCATACTCACGATTTGCGCCGGGACGTATTTTGTCTGCCGCGAAACCATTTACGACCCGCCATGGTGCAACCGTAAAACCAAACAATCCATCAGACCCCTTTTCAATGCGCTGGCACACGGGCCCGTTCCCCCCTATGGACGCAAGCCGCTGCCGTCATCGCAATTCGGCAATATCAGCGTCGCCCCAATCCGCTTCAGGGGGCTGGACGGGCAATGGCATAAAACAGGAATCTGCTACGGAAACGGCCCCGGGCTTTATCCCGATGCGCCCGACGACCCCGACACCGAGATACTGGCCATCTACGACTCTACCGCCAACGGCCAGCCCGCCGCCCTGATCCGCCAGCGTATCGGTGCGGGTGCGCTATACCTGTCGAGCATGCACCCTGAAAACGGCTGGCAAAATATACGATCCGGCCCGGGTATGGCCCATATCAAAACATTGATGGATGAGTTGAAACCCCACGAACCGGGACGGCTGGCCCTGTGGCAGGACCTTGCCGCGCGGATGAAGCGGGATATCGCCTGATACAGGCATATTGCCATTGCCATGGCCCCGCTTTTTCCTTTAAAACAAACCCTATGAAGACAATCCCTGTCCATATCATCGGCGGCGGCCTTGCCGGGTCGGAAGCTGCGTGGCAGACCGCCAGCGCGGGCATTCCCGTCATTTTGCATGAAATGCGCCCCGTGCGTCCGACCGATGCGCACAAGACCGACGGCCTTGCCGAACTGGTCTGTTCCAATTCCTTCCGCTCCGACGACAAGGAACAAAACGCCGTTGGCCTGCTGCACGAGGAAATGCGCCGCTGCGGCTCCCTGATTTTGCGCGAAGGCGACAGGACGGCGGTCCCTGCCGGGGGGGCGCTGGCGGTTGACCGCGATGCGTTTTCTGAAAACGTGACCAGAGCCTTGCACGACCATCCCCTGATTACGATTGAACGCGGCGAAGTCGCCGGATTACCGCCTGCGGATTGGGACAGCGTGATTATCGCCACCGGCCCCCTGACATCCCCGGCGCTGGCCGAAGCGGTGAAACACCTCGGCGGCGAAAACGAACTGGCTTTTTTCGACGCCATCGCGCCGATTGTGTACAAAGATTCCATCAACATGGACAAGGCGTGGTTTCAGTCGCGCTACGACAAGGAAGGTCCGGCCGGGACAGGCAAGGATTACATTAACTGCCCGATGACGCGGGAGCAGTATTTTGCGTTTATCGATGCGCTCATCCATGCCGAAAAAACAGAATTCAAGGAATGGGAAAAAAATACGCCCTATTTCGAAGGCTGCATGCCGATCGAGGTGATGGCCGAACGCGGACCGGAAACATTGCGCTATGGCCCGATGAAACCTGTCGGCCTGACCAACCCGCATTCACCCGAAAAGCCCTATGCCGTTGTACAATTGCGACAGGACAATGCGCTGGGGACTCTTTACAACATGGTCGGCTTCCAGACCAAAATGAAATACGCGGCGCAAACGGACGTCCTGAAAATGATCCCGGGTCTGGAAGACGCCGTATTCGCCCGTCTCGGCGGATTACACCGTAATACTTTTATCAATTCGCCAAAACTTCTCGATCCGTTCCTGCGCATGAAGGCCATGCCGCGTTTGCGCTTCGCCGGACAAATCACGGGGTGCGAAGGCTATGTCGAAAGTGCCGCCGTCGGCCTGATGGCGGGACGATTTGCGGCGGCGGAAAAACTGGGGCTGGATTTTACCGCCCCGCCGCCAACCACCGCGATGGGGGCCTTGCTCAATCACATCACCGGCGGAGCCAATGCCGAAACCTTCCAGCCGATGAATATCAATTTTGGCCTGTTTCCGGATATCGCCCTGAAGGATGCCCGGGGCAGACCCCTGCGCGGTACCGACAAGAAAAAGGCTGTCACGGCGCGGGCGCTGCATGATCTGGAAATGTGGTTGCAGGTGCAAAATGCCATAAAAGAAGCGATGAGCGCCTGACATTTTATTATGGAGAATTCATTTTCCGGTTTTCTCCTCCATCGCCATTTACCCTGAGCCGGTTTTCAGCCAAAATCACTTGCCTTCAACCCCCGGAGATCCAAATGATTCGTATGCTTGCGCCGTTTTTTGTCATCGCTATCGTCTTGTTCTTCCCCGTTGCCGCCATGGCGCAACCCGCCCCCATCGGCACGGTCATCGAAGTGGAAGGCGCACAGGCACTGGTGATGCGGGCCGCCGAACAAGGCAAGGCCTATCCGGTAAAGCCCGATGACGCAGTCTATATGAATGACGTCCTGCAAACCGGTGCCGACGGGCGCATGCTGGTTTTACTGCTCGACGACAGCCGTTTTACACTGGGGGAAAATGCACGTTTCAAAATTGATGAATACGTTTATGACGATGAGAATGATAGCGGCAACAAGGCGCGCTATAACGTCTTGCAAGGGGTTTTTCTCTATGCCAGCGGCATGATTGCCAAGAAGGAAAACCCGGATATCAAAATCTCCATCCCTTACGGCAGCATCGGCATTCGCGGCACGACCGTCTGGGGTGGACTCCTTGATGAAGAATACAGCGTCTTTGTCGATGACGGCGAAGTGACCGTCGAAACAAATCGCGGGCGCGTTCGCGTCGCCAAGGGCGAAGGCACCGCCATCCGCAATGCCAATGCCATTCCTGAACGCGCCAAAGTCTGGGGTGAGCAGAAAGCGACCCGCGCCCGGAATACAATCGGCCTGAAAAATGTAGCGCAGGTGAAAGAGCGCGTTGCCCTCCAGCAGAAAAACCATGCCGCCATGGTGGCGCAGCACCGCGCCGCAATGCGCGCCCAGCGGCAGGGAACACCCCCCGTATCGCGTGACGGCAGCACCAGAGAAATGCGCCCCTTCCACCAGAAACCGTCAGAGCCTGTGGCACCGAAACTGAAAAACAGGATCGAGGAAAAGATTCAAGAAAAAAGGGAGATCAGGGGCGATGGTTCTGCACCGCAAGTCCCGCCTGCCGCGATGCCCTCTGCACCGTTGAAACAGGACACCCTGCCCGCAGACCCGGCCCGGCGGCAGGAAGCGATTGAGCGCCAGATGTTGCAAAAACGCGCCCCTGCGCCCGCCCGACAAAAACAGCGCGATCCGTTTCAGTAAACGACAGACAGGTGCAAAAAGACCGGGGAGCTACACCCCGTCATCGGACCCGAGCGTCAGGCCGGGGGTTTCCTCGAGCGTTGTGCGCACATCCGCCGCCGTCTGCCGGGCTCCGGCGGCATTCAGGTCGGCTGATTTCAGTTCATCCAGTTTCCTGAGCGCATCGTCGGACAAGGTCACCTTGTCCTGTGGTGGAGAGGATTCGTTTTCGGCGGGTTGCTGCTGTTCACGCGACGATTTGGCCGACGCGCCGTCCAGAACTTTGAATAACGGCGAATTGGTAATAATTGGCGGTAATGCCATTTTCAGCCCCTTTGCGTTTGCCCCACCTCATATAGTATAACGCAGGATCTTTTCCAGATGATTACTTTTTTCGCAGCGCCGCCGCAAGGCCCAAAGCGCGGAAAAGGGGCGGAATCTGCATACGCCTGTGTGCAGGATTATCCCCCAACACCTTGATTTTGTGCAGATATTGCTGGGCCACCATACGATGCAGGCGGATCAGGGGGCCTTCCCCCGTGGCGGGCGACTGCCGCAAGAGTTCCTCTGCCCGTTCCCGAATATCGCGTATTTCAACCCCTGCGGGGATCAGGGAGCGGCCCTGGCTCTGGTGGAGGGGTTGCACCCGGATCAGCCCGGTCAGGGCATAGGCCATCGCCACAGGCTGCAAAGCCGCATGTTCGGGGTCGCCCCCCGTTACCAGAACGCCAAGACGCAGGAGCGGCGTATGGGTAAAATCCGCATAATTGCATAATCCGTCAATCGCCCCCGGTGCCCGGTCTTCCAGATCAAATTCTCGCGCATAAATCAGGTGATCGAACAGCTCGCGCTTCAGATCGAAGCGCCAGATGGCCTTGGCCAGAGAATCGACGATATCGTTTTTGACCACTTCATTCTTTTCGTAAAACTGCGCCAAAACATCCCGCCACCATTGCAGGCGGATCAGGCCGATGGTGGTGTCGCTGACCACTTCGCGCGTTCTGGCAATTTCATAGTTGAACGCATACAGCGCCCACAAGTGATCGCGTATTTCCGGCGGGAAATACACGCTGATCAGATAACGATCCGGGTCCATGGTTCTGACAAGTTGTGCGCAATACGATTCACTCATGACGATTTCTATAACAGAGTTGCCAAAGCGTTTGAATGATGTAAATGATTGTCGAGCAATTTTGACCAAGGAGATATTCATGACCTTCACCCTGCCCGAACTCCCCTATGCCTATGATGCGCTACAACCCTTCATGTCGAAGGAAACGCTGGAATACCACCACGACAAACATCACAAGGCCTATGTCGACAAGGGGAACGAATTGATCGTCGGAACCGGTCTGGAAAATCTCTCCCTCGAAGAGGCCATGATCGCCGCCCACAAGGACAAGACCAAAGCCGGGCTGTTCAACCAGTTGGGCCAACACTACAACCACATGCATTTCTGGAACTGGATGACCGCCAATGGCGGCGGCAAGAAACTGCCGGGGGCACTGGAATCCAAGATCACCCTCGACCTCGGCGGCTATGACACGTTTCGCGGCAATTTCATTCAAGCCGGACTGACCCAGTTCGGGTCCGGTTGGTGCTGGCTCGCGGTTGATAACGCCTCGGGGAAACTGGAAATCGTGAAAACCCCGAACGGCGAAAACCCGCTGGTTATGGGGAAAACCCCGATTCTGGGCTGCGATGTCTGGGAGCATTCCTATTACATCGATTACCGCAACGCCCGGCAAAAATACCTTGAATCCTTTGTCGACAACCTGATTAACTGGGACTATGTCGGCCAGCTCTTTGAAAAAGGCCCGGTCAAAATCGCGGCCTGACCCAAAAAGGACCCGCAAGGGTCCTTTTTCCTTGGGCAAAGTGGCTTTTGCCGGAGAGATTTGACGAAAAGCGCCTGTTTCCTCTAGATTGCCAGTGGGAATAAAAAAAACAGGGCACTTCTATGACACGGGACCTTCTTCTGGCGGTGGCGACAGACATCCACTCCGGCTTTGATGATTTTGACCGTCTGGGTTCAAAAATCGGCCCGCATAACGACCAGTTCATGCAGCAGGCAGAATCTTCTGGTGCCCATGCGGCAATCGTCATGGGGGATCTTGTTTCCGCCCGGAGTGCGGACAGAGATTCTCAATTCATGTCGGCGCTTTGCGCGACCTTCAAAAAAGCAAGTCTGCCGTTTTATTTTGCCGCCGGAAATAACGACATAAAAAACCTGACCCGTGAAGAATTCAGCCGGATAACGGGCAGCCCCGGGGAATCCTATAGCATCGACATCAACGACCATCACATCGTCATATTGAATCCCGATGTTTCAACATACGGCGAACGCGGCCCTTCCCTTAAAGAAAGAAACACCCTTGAATGGCTGAAGGACGACCTTGCCGCAACGAACAAGGATACCATCGTCGTTTCGCACATTGCCCTCAGCAACCAGTCGCAGGACAAGATTGCCGCGCATTTCAAGCTGACAAATGGAAACGAACTCCAAATCTGGTACCATTACCCCGAAGCCGAAGAAGCGCGCGAAATCATGGTGAAATCAGGCCGGGTAAAACTCTGTCTGGCCGGTCACGGGCATCGCGACGAACACAAGGTCATCGACGGCATACACTACATCATGCAGCAATCAATGGCTCAGGCCGGGCCGGATCGAACCCCCATTGGCCGTTTTTCCCTGATGAATATCAATGACAGGCAAATCGACCTGCGCTGGTACGGACAAAGCCCGCCGCCCTATACAAAGCTTGATCTGTAACAGGCTGCTCGCGGACTACAGGCGGGAGTCCTTACCCGCCCGCCCTTTTTGCTTCCCGGCGCTTTGCCGCGATCAGGTTAAGGCTTTCGACGCCGAGCGAGAAGGCAATCGCGAAATACAGATACCCTTTTGGAATATGCAGATGCAGCCCGTCAGCAATCAGAACCATGCCCACCAGCAAAATGAAGCTGAGAGCCAGAATCTTGATGGTCGGGTGGTTGTGCACGAATTTGCTCACCGGTTCCGCAGCAAACAGCATCACGGCAATGGCAAACACCACCGCCGCAATCATCACTGGCAAATGGTCCGACATTCCTACAGCCGTAATCACGGAATCGAGGGAAAAGACCAGATCGAGAATGCCGATTTGCAGGATAATCCAGAAAAACGCCGATGATTTGACGTTTCCGATATCTTCATCACGCCCTTCCATCGTGTGGTGGATTTCCCCGGTCCCCTTGTAAAGCAGGAACAGGCCGCCCCCCAGCATAATCATGTCACGCCATGACACATCATGATCGCCAAAACTGAAAACCGGAGTGGTCAGCGTTGCAATCCACACGACCATGGAAAGAAGGACAATCCGCATCCCCAGCGCCAGAGCAAGGCCGATGCGCCGCGCCAGCGGTTGCTGCGATTCAGGCAGACTCTGGGTGATGATCGACAGGAAAATGATGTTGTCGATGCCGAGAACAACCTCGAGCAAGGCCAAGGTCGCGAAACTGAGCCATATCTGGGGGCTGAGCAGCATGTCGACAAGGCTCATGTCCGTTGCAAACCCGGCGGCTATACCTGCATCAACCATTGTTATCTTCCTGATAAAAAGCTGTCATACATTTACCATCGGCAGCAAGGCCGCCGCCACCCGGCGACCTTCTGTCAGCAAAACATTGAACGTCCGGCAGGCCGCGCCCGTATCCATGAATTCTACATTCAGCCCGTGCGCTGCCTTCAAATCGCGGCGCAAGACCAGCATCTCCGGCGTGGCCAGCTTGCCGCAGCCCAGAAGGATCACATCAAAATATTCGGCGTTTTCAAGCAAGGGCCGGAACATTTCCGGCGTCAGCGGTTCCACCGCAGGCCATGGGGAGACATGATCGGTATAAACCAGAACGGCGCCTTCATAAATACGGCCACTGATGCGGAATTTTCCTCCCGCATAGCTTTGGATAATCGACGATCCCTGACCGATCAGAGGCGTAATGTCCATGTCCTAGGCCGCAGCCTCGCTCCCCTTGCCGGACGTTTTGTCATCGGGCTTTTGCCGCAGGTTCAGGTAATAAAGCGCCTGCGAGGAGACGAAATAGGATGAATGCGTGCCAATCAGGATGCCGAAAAACAGGGCCGACGTAAAACTGCGGATCACTTCCCCGCCATACAACCACAACGCCAGAATCGCCAGAATGGTCGAACCCGATGTCATCACCGTACGCGGCAGGGTGCTGTTGATCGACAGGTTGATGATATCGGGCAATGGCATTTTTTTGTATTTGCGCAAATTTTCACGGATGCGATCGAAAATAATCACCGTTTCATTGATTGAATACCCCGATACCAACAGGATCGCCGCGAGCGTGGACAGGTCGAAATGCATCTGCGTCAGGGAAAAAAGACCCAGAATACCCATGACATCGTGGATCAGCGCCGCTAAAGACCCTACCCCGTACTGCCATTCGAACCGGAACCAGATATAGGCCATGATCCCGAGAATGGCGATAATGACGGCCATAAGCCCGTCACGCTTGAGTTCCTTGCCAACCTGCGGCCCGACAAATTCCGTGCGGCGGAAATCGACTTTTTCCGCGCCGATGGATGATGCCAGCGCATCCTGCACTTTCTGGATGGCAACCTGCTGCTGCTCCGGCCCGCCTTCCTGCTGGCGCAGACGGATCATTAAATCCTGCGGACTGCCGAATTCCTGAAGCGAAACTTCGCCCAGCCCGAGATTATTCAAAACCCCGCGCATCCCTGCCAGATCCGGCGTTTCCTGCACACGGATTTCAATCACCGTGCCCCCGGTAAAATCGATCCCGAAATTCAGCCCCTTCGTCGCCAGGCACAATGTCGATCCGCCGATGATAATCAGACTGGCGAGAAAGGCGTAGAAACGGTGACCGAAGAAATCAATCTTCAGGTTATCAGGCACAAGCTGGATCAGTTTCAATATCATGATATCGCCTTAAACTTAAACAGGGATGGTTTTCGGTTTCTTGACTTGCAGCCATGTCGTAATCATCAGTCGCGTCAGCATCACGGCACAGAAATAGGATGTGACAATCCCAATCGACATGGTGACGGCAAAACCCTTGATCGGCCCGGTCCCGAAGGAAAACAGGATCAGCGCAGCAATCAACGAGGTCAGGTTGGAATCGGTAATCGTGGTCAGCGCGCGCGTATAGGCCGTGTCCAGCGCCGAGGCGATACTGCGGCCCGAGCGCAATTCCTCCTTCATCCGCTCGAAAATCAGCACATTGGCATCCACCGCCAGCCCGATCGTCAGGACGATCCCCGCAATCCCCGGGAGAGTCAACGTCGCCTGCAGGAAGGACATGATTCCGACAATCATGAACATGTTCATAATCAGGGCCAGTGATGCAAAAACCCCGAACAACCCGTAAACCATGCACATGGCGCAAACGACAAAAAGAATGGCCATCAAACAGGCAAATTGCCCGGACTCAACGGAATCCGCCCCGAGCGACGGCCCGACGGTGCGTTCTTCCAGCACATAAAGCGGTGCGGGCAACGCACCCGCCCGCAGAAGAAGCGAAAGATCGTTGGTTTCCTGCACGGTGAAGCTGCCGGAGATAATCGCAGCTCCGCCGCAAATCGGTTCGCGGATCGCGGGGGCCGAGATAATCTGCCCGTCCAGAACGATGGCAAAGGGCTGCCCTATATTATCCGGTTTGCTGGTGGTTTCACAAAAACGCTTCGCGCCAACACCGTTCAGGGCAAAACTGACGACCGCCATCCCCTGCTGGAAACTCGGCTGGGCGTTGGTCAGCATGTCCCCGGTTAAAATCGGCGCGCGGGCAATGGTCAACGTCGCCCCCGGAGATTCCAGCATCGGCAGGGTTTGCGTTCCGCCGCCCTCGCGCAGATCGCCGCCGCCACCCACCACCATGTGAAAGGACAGCTTCGCGGTTTTACCCAGCAATTCCTTGATCCGCTGCGGGTTGTCGAGACCGGGGAGTTGGACGACGATCCGGTCATCCCCCTGACGGGCAATCACGGGTTCGCGGGTCCCGGTTTCATCGACGCGGCGGCGCACGATTTCGATGGACTGGCCGATGGTCTGATCTCTGATTTTACGGATCGCCGCTTCGGTCAGCTTCCCTTCGACACTCAATCCGTCTTCCGCCACGGAAATATCAAGCTGGTCGTCCATCTGCCGCAGGATAGTCCTGATCTTGTTGACATCCTCGGCTTCGCGCAGGGTCACGCGCACCCCCCGGGGAATGGCCACAATGCGTGTGTAACCGATTTTTTGCGTCCGTAATTCCGGGCGAACGGCATTGACTAAAGCGCCCTGCCGTTCATCGATCACCT
Source organism: uncultured Micavibrio sp. (assembly GCA_964400125.1). GTDB lineage: Bacteria > Pseudomonadota > Alphaproteobacteria > Micavibrionales > Micavibrionaceae > Micavibrio. The sequence goes on from CAYNSR010000006.1 coordinate 97,808, forward strand.
TGTCCACCTCCACCTGCAGCAACAGATGCGACCCACCCTGAAGATCCAGCCCGAGATTGATGACATCGAGTGGAACCCAGCCCGGCATCGACGCCTGAAGGCTTTCGCGCGTCTGCCGGTCCAGCAGGTTCGGTGCGCTGTAAATCAGGGACAACACGCATAACGCCAGAATGGCGTATTTCTTCCAGCGTGCGATATGGATCATGGTTTGGGCGGACATCTTTTTTCCCTATCTGAAACCGGGTAGCGTGGCGGTTATTTTTTATCCTTGTCGTCGAGCTTCATCTGGATGGTCGCGCGCAGGGCCGTGACCTTGACGCCATGCCCCAGATCAACCACCACTTCGCCTTTTTCTGTGTTGACGCTATCCACCGTACCTAGGAATCCGGCAGCGGTCAGAACCTTGTCGCCTTTTTTCATGGCGTCGATCATGGCACGGTGTTCCTTGAACCGGCGCTGCTGCGGCATGATGAGCATGACATAGAACAGCAAGACCAGCACCACGATCAGCAACATGTTCATCATAAACGCCTCACCAGCACCCGCAGGCGCAATCTTGGCGGCCTCGCCCGCAGCATGAGCAACAGAAATCAGCATGGTTCAACCCCTTTTCGGAAAATAAGTGGAATTCCCGAAGGACTATAAAGGGAAAAGGCGTGAAATCAAGCGGATGACCCGGGTTATGCCCGTTTTATTAGAGCATTTCTTGATGAGGTTGGATCAAGTTCAACCACCACCATCACCTGAATTTTCGAAGAAAATTCTAAGGTGATCCATGAATTCCCCTGGGATTTGCTTCGCAAATCCGGAGAATGACAAAGACAATTGCGAAATTTTAAGGGTGGGTCACCCGGATAAACCGGGTGATAACGGCCCGGCACGGGAGGTTACATGTATTTTTCAGGATTCAGCGCTTCTGTACCCCGGCGTATTTCAAAATGGAGTTGGGGTTCGCTGACCGTGCCGGAACTGCCGACCGTGCCGATGGTTTCGCCGCGTTTGACGGTCGCCCCGCGTGGCACCTGAATATTGTCGAGATGGGCATAGGCGGTCATCCAGCGATCGGCGTGACGGATCAAAACCATTCGACCATAGCCCTTCATATCCCCGGCATAGACAATCACGCCGTTTTCCGCCGCCCGCACCGGCGCACCTTTCGGGGCCTTGATATTGATGCCGTCATTATGCAGGCCGCCCGGCTTGGGGCCATAGGATGACAGGATCGCGCCTTGCACCGGCATGCTGAACTTCGCACCCGAACGCGGTGGCGTCGTGCCGGGAAGTTTTGCGGATAACGACGCATTGGCCATTTGCGGCGCGGGTTCCGGAATGGAATCCCCGGCAACGGTGGGCGGGGCCAGTTCTTCGCGTTCGATCCTGCCGCTGGCGCGGGGCGGCGATGTCACGCCGTCACGCATGACATCCGGCGCAGACAACGCGGCCACCTTCCTGACCGGCGCGGACGGCTCCCCCGCCACAGCAGGAAGCCGGAGCACCTGCCCGCGCTGTAAGACATAGGGCGAATGCAGCGTATTCAACCGTGCAATCTGCGTTGTGCTGACATTAAACAAGCGCGATACGCCGTAAAGCGTATCCCCGCTGCGCACCCGGTAGGTACGCGGCGGCGGCAACATCAACCGTTGCCCCGGTTGCAATATATAAGGTGCCTGTAAACGGTTGGCGACCATGATATCGCGAACCTCCAGCTTGTAACGTTCTGCCAGCGTCCCGACCGTATCCCCCGGCACGACCGTATGCGCCCCCGTGCTGCGCGCGCCTTCCATCTGGTTATATTTGATCGACGGAGCCGGTTTATCACTGGTCCAGCAAGCGGAGAGAGTCAGCGCAAGAAGCACCGCAACCAACTGCCTCCCTCTCCCTGAGGGAGAGGGTCGGGGTGAGGGTGTTGGATATCGAAGGCTATCGTCACCATCGGACACCCTCACCCTACCCTCTCCCTCAGGGAGAGGGTTATGTCGAGAGTCATTTCGCATGGCGTTCGGCATCGGTCGGGTCATCGGCAAATTCGTTGGCGCGGGCGATTTCGGGCAGCAGCGGCACAAAGCGCACACCGAGCATATCCTTCACCGCGAAGGTATCGTCGGATTCTTTTTTGTAGCGGCGCAAAACCTGATCCCCGGCGCGCCCCACGGGGATAATCATGATTCCCCCGACCGCGAGCTGGTCCAGCAGCGCCTGCGGCGGTTTCTCCCCGGCAGCGGCGGTCACGATGATGCGATCGAACGGGGCTTGTTCCGGCCAGCCGCGCATGCCGTCACCAAGCTTCGTCGTGATATTGTGGCGGTCGCGGATATTGAGTTTTTGAAAAATCTTTTCCGCCTGATCCAGCAACGGCTTGTGCCGTTCAATGGTGTAAACCCGCTTGCATATCCACGCCAGAACGCATGCCTGATACCCCGACCCGGTCCCGATCTCAAGCACGCGGTGGCGTTCGTTCAACTCCAGCGCCTGCGTCATGAAGGCAACGATATAGGGTTGTGAAATCGTCTGTCCGCGCCCGATGGGAAGGGCGATGTCTTCGTAGGCTTCTTTCGCCGATTTATAAGGAACAAACAATTCACGCGGAACGCGCTCAATGGCAGATAGCGTATTGATATCGGTAATGCCCATGCCGCGAAGCTTCATGATCAGCTCCGCAATCGCATTCGCCTTCAGTTCCGCTTCTTTTTGTTCCAGCGTCCGGGCGGGTTTAATTTTATCGTGATTCACGCGTTTGACCGTAAACTACAGTTTCAATGGAAGTGTTTTGGCGATATTCTTATACAACAACTTTTAATTTATTAACAATATTGGAGAAGAGCAAGAAAATGTTCGTAGAAAATCACTTGGATGAATTCAAGAAAATACCTTTTCAAGAGCAGAAGCCCTTTGGCAATCCTAAAAAATTTGCAACCCTAGTCCTTAGCGATTTGGATACGCCAAAGCTAGGAGAAAAAAAGTTACATCGTAGTGCATTAAAGACTTATTGCGCCAATTCCAAAAATACGACGCTTCAATGTTGCCTGTCGATTAGTGATTGGGGTGGAATGCGCCCATTACATGGACGTAATTTTTTTAAAAAAGAAAATTTTAAAAAATATGAACCAACTCTGGATCAACTTAGGTTAAGCAAAAACAGCAGAAAGGAGGATTATAAAAAAATTTACGATTTGGAAATGAAACATATAGGCGTAGCCTTTTTTACTAAATTCCTTTTCTTTTTACGCCCCGAAAGCAATGCATATATTTTGGATCAATGGACCGCAAAATCTATCAACCTTCTTGTAGATCCATCACTGGCGCGACCGATAAAACTCAGCGGAAATTGGGTTGTGCCAGCCAACGATGCGGATGCGTATGAAAATTTCTGCGAATATATTGATCTCCTAGCAAAGGAACATGTAAGGGACGAAGGGCATATTGTGAAAGGGCATATCGTTGAGCAGATGCTTTTTAGTAAAGGCGGGCATAGCAAAGGCGAATGGCGCAAATATGTCATAGAAAACTATCCAAAAGCCCTCTCCCACAGGGAGAGGGTTGGGTGAGGGGTTTGGATGGTTGGGGGTCAACGGCGATATTGGACACCCTCATCCCGGCCTTCTCCCTCAGGGAGAAGGGGAAGAAGAGTCAGGTTGTCGTCGCGGCTGACTTCCCAGCCACATAATCCAGCGGCATAATCTTCTTCACCCCACCCATATAAGGGAGTAGCGCGTCAGGCACGAAGACGCCGCCATCGGTGGGGTCATAATAATTTTCCATCACCGCGATCAATGCCCGGCCCACGGCCACGCCGGAACCGTTGAGTGTATGGACGAATTGCGTTTCTTTTTCACCCTTCGGGCGGAACCGCGCCTTCATGCGCCGCGCCTGAAAGTCGCCGCAATTGGAACAGCTTGAAATCTCGCGGTATTTTTGCTGCCCCGGCAGCCAGACTTCGAGGTCATAGGTTTTGCGCGCGCCAAAGCCGATATCGCCGCTGCACAAGACCATGGTGCGGAAAGAAAGGCCCAGTTTTTTCAGGATGTTTTCGGCGCAAGCCGTCATGCGTTCATGTTCCTCCGCGCTTTTGTCCGGCGCGACGATGCTGACCATTTCAACCTTGTAAAACTGGTGCTGACGGATCATCCCCTTGGTATCCTTGCCTGCGGCCCCGGCTTCCTGACGGAAACACGGGGTGAAGGCCGTATAACGGCGGGGAAAACTTTCCGCTTCGATAATGTCGTCTGCAACGATATTGGTCAGCGGCACTTCCGCGGTTGGAATCAGCCAGTCGCCGCGTGTCGTCCTGAACTGGTCATCGGCAAATTTGGGAAGCTGCCCCGTCCCGTACATGGTCTGGTCGCGGACCATCAGCGGGGGCGACACTTCCGTATAGCCATGCTCCGTCGTATGCGTATCCAGCATGAATTGCGCCAGCGCACGTTCCATCCGTGCAAGGCCAGAGTGCATCAGGACAAAGCGGCTGCCCGACATTTTTGCCGCCGTGTCGAAATCCATCATCCCGAGTTTTTCGCCGATGGCGACATGATCGGGGGCTTCACTGTTCAGCTTTTGCGGCTCGCCGTTCTTGCGTACCTCTTTGTTATCGTGTTCATCCTTGCCATCGGGAACGGCATCTTCCAGCATGTTCGGCAGGGCCGACAAAATTGTAGTGAACAATTCCGCCAGCGCAGATTCTTTTTCCTCCAGCGTTGCGGTCTTGTCCTTCAGCCCTGCCACTTCCGCCATCAGAGCGGCGGCATCGCCACCCTTGGCCTTGATCTGGCCGATCTCCTTTGACGCCTCGTTACGGCGCTGCAACAAGGACTGGATTTCAGTCTGCAACGCACGGCGTTCTTCATCCAGTTTCAGGATCGCCGGGGTTTGCGGCTCCAACCCGCGCCGGGCCCAGTTCTTATCAAAGGCGGCGGGGTCTTTACGAATTGCGGTAATGTCATGCATGTTTCGTTTCTCCGAACCGGAATGGCGGTATTTGATTTTTTATTAACCAGGCCGAAGCCTGAAGATGATAACATATTGATAATGACGGAAAAAGAAAACCGCAAGGACCATCTTCCCGGCGTTTTCAATATCCGGCGGCCTATGGACGGGCTGGCGGAGTTGCCGCTTATCTTTGATTCCCCCCATAGCGGGCGCGATTATCCGGCGGATTTTGGTTATGCCTGCCCGGTTGACGCCCTGACCGGGGCGGAAGACAACCATGTGGACACACTCCTCGACAGCGTAACGGCAACCGGCGCGACGCTGCTTTGCGCGTTGTTCCCGCGCACCTATATTGATGCAAACCGGGCGGAATATGACATTGATCCCGATTTGCTGGCCGAACGCTGGCCGGGGCCACTCATTCCCTCCTCCCGGTCACATGCCGGGATCGGCCTGATCCGCCGCCTGATAAAACCCGGCGTTCCGGTCTATGACCGCCGCCTGAGCGTGGCCGAGGTGCAAAACCGGATTCGGCGTTATTACCACCCCTACCATGCGATGCTGAAAACCCTTCAGGACGACCTGCATTACCGCTTCGGGGGGATGTGGCACATCAATGTCCATTCCATGCCTTCGGCAGCGGCGCTTTCGACCGGCCCGCATGGCCTGCACCATCTTCATCCCGATTTCGTGCTGGGCGACCGGGACGGGACAAGCTGCGATCTCGATTTTACCTACGCCTTGCGTGATTGCCTGAAGGGCATGGGTTACCGCGTGGCCATCAACAACCCTTACAAGGGGGTCGAAATCGTCCGCCGTGCCGCCCGCCCCGGCGCAAACCGCCACGCCATCCAGCTCGAGATCAGCAAGGCCCTGTACTGGGATGAAGGAAAAAATGAAAAGAACAAAAATTTCAATGCGTTAAAGAGTGATATTCATTTATTAGCCGAATTTACTGCCCACTATGTCAGCGACCACCTTATCAATCTGGCGGCTGATTAGAGAAGAATTGTCATCCCGGACAAAGTCGAGGGCTTCAAGACGTTGATTGCACGTCAGATCCCTCGGCTTCGCTCAGGATGACAGATGCGGACGGGTTTCTTGAACCTTTCGAAAATCTCCGCTATATCAAACTGATGCAGCCCTTTGTTCTTCATGCGCCGCAAAAGGCGATCTCCGCCGTTGTGTTCGATTCCCCGCATAGTGGAATCGTCCTGCCGGATCATTTCCGCTATGCCTGCACGCGGCAGGACCTGATGCATCTGCATGACCCGCATGTGGAAAAATTGCTGGCGGATGTTCCCACCACGGGGGCGCCGGTGCTTGAAGCCCTGATCCACCGTACCTGTATCGACCTCAACCGCTATGACAATGAAATCGACACCCGCATGATCGAAGGCGGATGGCCCCACCCTGTGCAGGAAACATTTTACACAAAACGCCAACTCGGCCTGTTCCCGGTTTTCGCCGGACCGCGCCAGAACCGTATTGCGCCGATTTATAATGAACATGCCCGCCTGAGCGCGGACGAGGCGGAATATCGTATCAATGCCTATCACCGCCCCTATTACGCGGCCCTTCATGATCTGGTTGCGCAAGCCCTCAAGCGGCACGGCCACGCCATCCATATCGACGTCCATTCCTTTAACCGCAGCCCGGAATACCAAAACGGCGACGAGATCATCCTCGGCGACCTCAACGGCAAACTCTGCACCCCCGCATTGCGTGATCTCGCAGCCGCGTTTTTTGTCGCACACGGGTTTCGCGTCGGCTTTAACGGAGACTACTTCTCAGGCGGTGCCATCGTTCAGGCCACGGCAAAGCCGGAAGTGGGAGTCCAAAGTCTGCAAATCGAAATCGGCCGGGATCTTTATATGGATCAGGACACGCTGGCCTATCTCCCCTCAAGCGCCGCCCGGGTGCGCGACGCCCTGACCGGGCTAGCCGCGCATATCGCCAAACACATCCGCCCAACAGGACCGCATCGTCCGGTCTAAATCCTCCATATCCGCCGCAACGCCAAGCGCCCGTAACGATGTCACCCCGTATTCCGAAATCCCGCACGGCACAATGCCGTTGAAATGCGACAGGTCGGGATTGACGTTAATCGATATTCCGTGAAACGTAATCCAGTGGCGGATGCGCACACCGATGGCGGCGATTTTCTTTTCCCCCTCCGGCGTAACGACCCAGATTCCGACACGCCCCTGACGACGCTCCCCCGTGATGCCAAAATGCGCCAAAGACCGGATGACCCATTCTTCGAGCTGCCATATATATTTTTTAATATCAGGTATTTGCTGGCGCTTTTTCAAATCAAGCATCACATACGCCACGCGCTGACCCGGCCCGTGATAGGTATATTCCCCGCCCCGCCCGGTTTCAAAAACCGGAAATTGCGGATTGCGCAGATCGGTTTCCCGGGCACTCGTCCCCCCGGTATAAAGCGGCGGATGTTCCAGCAGCCAGATCAGGTCGTCCGCCGCCCCCGCATGGATGGCGGCAACACGGGCTTCCATGGTCTGGAGGGCATCAGGATAAAGAACGGGAGATGGCGTTACAACAATTTCCATAGCCATAAACTATTCCCCCTTTGCCGGGAACGCAACCCCCCGCCACGCACGCCCCCCTTTTTACCTTGCAGTCCCCGGGGCAATTTGCTACTGACAGGGCGGCTAAAATCCTCAGCCTTTTCTGGAATGCGGTCGTGGCGGAATTGGTAGACGCGCAGCGTTGAGGTCGCTGTGGGCTAACCCCCGTGAAAGTTCGAGTCTTTTCGACCGCACCAGCCTTCGCCCTAGCGGGCTTCGGCTCGGCGTGCCAGCTTAGGCGTAAAAGTGATAGAAATCTCAGTGGATTTGTCTTATTTGGGCGAAGGCTGCTGCGCCGAAGCGTAGCGTAGGCGGGCCTCGAAGAGTTAATCATGAAATACGCCTACATTCTCCAAAGCCAATCAAGCCCGGACCGTTTTTATACAGGCTGTACGGACGATCTGAAACAGCGCCTTAAGGACCATAATTCCGGTAAAGTGTCACACACATCCAAATTTTTGCCCTGGGCTCTCAAAACCTATGTGGCTTTCTCAGATGAAAAACAGGCGATCCAGTTTGAAGCCTATTTAAAAACAGCCTCCGGCAGGGCGTTTGCTAAAAAACGCCTGTAGATATTCCACCGCCCTGCACAACACCGCAGCCTTGAAAAAGCCCTGATTTTCTGGTCAGTTAGGGGCCTGTTTTCAGGCGTCATGCCATAACACATGCCATAACATTTGTCACGAGAACATTCCATGAAAGATACGCTGCGCGATGCCGCCCTTGAATATCACCGCCTGCCGATGCCGGGAAAAATCGCCATCGTCCCGACCAAGGCCATGGCGACGCAACGCGACCTTTCACTGGCCTATTCCCCCGGTGTGGCCGCCGCGTGCGAGGAAATCGCCGCCGACCCGCTGAAGGCGCTTGATTACACATCGCGCGGCAATCTGGTCGCGGTCATTTCCAACGGCACGGCGGTGCTGGGACTCGGGGATATCGGCGCGCTGGCTTCCAAACCAGTGATGGAGGGCAAGGCCGTCCTGTTTAAAAAATTCGCCAATATCGATTCCATCGATATTGAGATCAACGAAAAAGATCCGAAGAAACTGATCGAGATTATCGCCGCGCTGGAACCGAGTTTTGGCGGCATCAATCTCGAAGACATCAAGGCGCCGGAATGTTTCGAGGTCGAAACAGAATTACGCAAGCGCATGAAAATCCCCGTGTTCCATGATGACCAGCACGGCACCGCCATTATCGCCACGGCGGCGATTACCAACTGGCTGCATCTGAAGGGCCGCAAATTCGAAGACGTCAAACTGGTCGCCAACGGTGCCGGAGCGGCGGCCATTGCCTGCCTGAATCTTCTGGTCCATGCCGGGTTACCGCGCAAAAACATTATCGTGTGCGACCGCAAGGGCGTCATCTACAAAGGGCGCAGCGAACAGATGGACCCCTACAAGGAGGCCTACGCCGTCGAAACAAACGCCCGCACACTGGCCGAAGCGCTGGAGGGGGCCGATATTTTCCTTGGCCTGTCCGCCGCAAAATCCCTGACCGGCGATATGGTCAAAAAAATGGGCAAGGCGCCCCTTATCATGGCGCTGGCCAACCCGACGCCGGAAATCATGCCGGAGGAAGCCAAGGCCGCCAAACCCGACGCCATCATCTGCACCGGGCGCTCCGACTACACCAATCAGGTCAACAACGTCCTGTGCTTTCCATTCCTGTTTCGCGGCGCGCTGGATGTCGGTGCAACCGCCATTAACGAAGAGATGAAAGTCGCCTGCTCCAACGCCATTGCCGGATTGGCGCGACGCGAAGTCAGCCCCGAAGTCGCCGCCGTCTACAACGGCGAACAACTTGAATTCGGCCCCGATTACCTGATCCCGAAACCCTTTGACCCGCGCCTGATTGTCGAATTGCCGATGGCTGTCGCCCGCGTCGCCATGGAAACCGGCGTCGCCACCCGCCCGATTGCCGACTGGGAAGCCTATCGCCAGAAACTGCAAAGCTACACCTACCGCACCAGCATGGTCATGCGCCCGATTTTTTCGCGCGCCAAGCAAGACCCCAAGCGCATCGTCTATTGCGAAGGGGAAGAAGAACGGGTGCTTCAGGCGGTGCAAACTGTCCTTGATGACGGCATCGCCAAACCGATCCTGATCGGACGGAACGAGGTGGTCGAAACCCGCATCAAACGCCTCGGCCTGCGCATGAAAATCGGCAAGGATGTCGAGTTGATCGACCCGGAATACGATCACCGCTACCGCGAATACTGGACGGCCTACCACGAGATCATGGAACGGCGTGGCGTGAACCCGGCTGTCGCCCGCACCGTTTTGCGCACGGATTTCACCGTCATCGGCGCCCTTATGGTCCGGAAAGGCGATGCCGACGCCATGCTCTGCGGCACGGTCGGGCAATACAAGGAACACCTGAAACATGTTTCCGACGTCATCGGACTGAAACCGGGCGTCGATACCCCGGCGGCGATGAATGCGGTTATCATGTCCAAGGGATCGCTGTTCATGTGCGACACCCAGATCAACCCGACCCCCAGCATCGCGCAGATCGCGGAAGTGACCCTGCTCGCCGCGCACGAAGTCTCCCGCTTCGGCATTACGCCGAAAATCGCCCTGCTGTCCCATTCCAATTTCGGGACACACGATGATGAAAGCTCGACACGGATGCGGGCCGCGCTCGAGGAAATCCGTTTCCGTGCGCCCAATCTCGAGATCGACGGCGAAATGCATGCCGATGACGCCCTGTCGGAACAGATTCGCCAGATCAGCATGCCCAACTCCACCCTGCGCGGGGCGGCGAACCTTCTGGTCATGCCGAATGTGGATGCCGCAAATATCGCTTTCAATATGCTCAAAGTTCTCGGCGACGGCATTGCCATTGGGCCGATTCTGCTCGGCGTTGCCATGCCGGCGCACATTCTGACTCCGTCTGCGACCGCGCGCGGTATCCTGAATATGTCGGCCTTTGCCTGCGCGCACGCGCAATCGTTCACCACGGACCCGGAATCGGCACATCTTCACCAGCGCGCCCTTGGCTTCTGACCGGAGTTGATCTGAATGACGGAAACGGAACACCGGAATGAAAATGAAGACGCGGTGGGAGACGACGATATCGTCTTCGGCCTGAGCGACAAATTCATCAGCGACGTCGTTGACGCCCTGAATCAGGGAAATCGGGACATCGTCCTGGATGAACTGCGCGATCTCGGCGTTGCCGACACGGCAGAACTGATTACAAAAATCCACGACGACGACCGGCGTTTGCTGCTGAAGAATTTCAGCGAAAAAATGGATCCTTACGTTTTTTCCGACCTGTCTTCGGATATGCAACGCAAGGTCCTGACGGAGTTGCCGCCACGTCAGGTCGCCGCGATCATTTCAGAACTCGACAGCGATGACGCACTCTACATGATCCAGAATTTGGATGAAGATTTCCAGCACGACATCATCCACCACCTCTCCGCAAAAACCCGTCTGGCCCTCGAGGAAGGATTGAGCTTCCCCGAAGACAGCGCCGGACGCCTGATGCAACGGGAATTCGTGGCCGTGCCGCAATTCTGGACGGTGGGTAAAACCATCGATTTCCTGCGCGCCGCCGCCGGAGAATTGCCGGATGAGTTCTTCGACCTGTTCGTCATCGACCCCGGCTATCACATCGTGGGCGAAATTCCGCTCAACCGCCTGATCCGCGCAAAACGCTCGGAAAAAATCGAGAACCTGAAACTCAAAGACACACACCCCGTTCCCGCGACCATGGATCAGGAAGAAGTGGCGCAATGGTTCCGGCGTGAAAACCTGATGTCTGCACCCGTCGTCGATGAGGAAAACCGCCTGATCGGGGTCATTACGGTCGATGACATCATCGATGTTATCGACGAAGAAGCTACCGAAGATCTGCTCAAACTTGGCGGCGTCAAGGATGACGGGGATCTTTACAAAAACATACGCTCGACGACATGGTCTCGGTTTCGCTGGCTATTCATCAATTTATGGACGGCCATTCTGGCCTCCGCGATCATCTCCCTTTTCGACGCCACGATCGAACAACTGGTGGCCTTGGCCGTTTTGATGCCTATCGTCGCCTCCATGGGAGGCAACGCCGGAACACAGGCAATGACCGTGGCGGTACGCGCTCTCGCCACCCGCGAAATGTCGGATACCAACGCCATGCGGATTGTTATCAAGGAAACCCTTGTCGGCACACTGAACGGCGCGGCCTTTGCCGTGATTATGGGGGCCATTGCCGGATTCTGGTTCGCAAATCCCGTTCTGGGAGTGGTCATTGCTGCGGCCATGGTTATCAATTTATTCTGTGCGGGGCTGTTCGGCGCAGGAATCCCAATTATCTTAAGTAAGGTGGGCAGCGATCCGGCGGTTTCTTCGGCCATTTTGCTGACCACCGTGACCGATGTTGTCGGATTTTTTGCCTTTTTGGGTCTGGCCAGCCTGTTTCTGGTGTGATTGCATTCCACTAAATGGGTGGTAAGAGATTCTGAAAGTGTTTATATTATATTAAACTGATCCCCCTTAGAATTAGGCCTATGACCAACGATGCAATTTTGAAAAGACAATGGGAAGGTGGATGGCTGAAAATGCCGTCTTTTGACCTTCTCCTGATCTTTGGCGTCCTTGCACTGGCGATTGGCAGCGGTCTGATCGTTCTGTTTAACCCCAACCTGTTCGGCATTGTTTTATTTCTTGATCTTTGGTTTTTAGGCTATCACCACGTCATCGCGACCTTTACCAAGCTGGCGGGCACCCCGGAAGACCGCAAAGACAATCGCTTCTTAATTTATTATCTGCCGCCGATCGTGCTGGCCGTCACCGCCCTAATCAGCGTGACCGCAGGGATATGGCTGGTCGTGACGATATATCTGTTCTGGCAATGGTATCATTACACACGACAGTCATACGGAATCGCCAGCTTTTATCGCCGCAAGGCGATCCGTCCGGTCATAGAAGATCCCCGCTTTGCGCAGGCAGTCCTGTGGTCTATACCCGTCTGGGGCATACTCAACCGCTGCAATCAAGGGTGGGACAAGTTTCTTGGTGTGCCCGTCTGGCTGCCGCCAGTCCCTTCTGAAGTCGTCTTCATTGCGGCATTCGTTTCCTGCATTCTTGTAACAGTCTGGATCGGCATCCGCGTTTTGGCCTGGCTGCGCGGCAGTCTGCCTCTGGGCCAGACGCTTTATATCATGTCCCATTTTACAGCGTTCTTTGTGGGGTATATCGCCATCCGGGATATCAATAGCGGCTGGCTGGTTGCAAATATTTGGCATAATACGCAATACATCCTGTTTGTCTGGCTGTACAACACCAACCGCTTCCGCAAGGACGCGGTGCCGGGCACCAATTTAATATCCTGGGCTTCGCAATCTGGTCCGGTGCAAGTGATGATGTATTTTGCCGGATGCCTGATCATAACAACACTCTTTTACGGTTCGCTGACGGTGGGATATAAAACTTTTATAGGTCATAACGCCGCACTGTTAGCTCTGCTGTACATCGTGACTTTTCAGACCGTGAACTTTCACCATTACATCGTAGACTCCCTGATCTGGAAAGCGCGCAAGAAAAAGAATCAGGACGTCATGGGCCTGATCAATACATGATGGCACGCACATGAGCGGGACAATGTTACCAAAGATTGCCGCGCTGGACGGATTGCGCGCCCTCGCGATCCTGCTGGTCATGTTAAGGCATGGCTTTTATATGTTCAGTGTGTATGCGCCGAGATCTCCTTCTCAGGAATGGATCGCCCAAAATGCGTCTTTTTTCCTGAATGGCTGGATTGGCGTCGATCTATTTTTCGTCCTCTCCGGATTTTTGATTGCGCGACCCTTCATCGGCGGAGAAAAGCCAAGCCTGAAAAGTTACACGATGAAACGCGCACTGCGGATCATTCCCGCCTATTACGCCGTTCTGTTTCTTTGCATCGCAGGATTTTTCCCGGGCTATGCCATGGGTGTTCCGGCGCATGGTCTGCCCTTATCGATCCTGTATCACATCGTTTTTCTGCAAGATTATTTGCCCGCCAACATCAATGTTGTTTTCTGGTCACTGGGCGTCGAAGAGAAATTTTATATTCTCGCCCCGATCCTTGTTGGTGGACTTGTAATATTCTACCGGAAACATCCGGCTCTATGTGGCGCGGCAATCATAGTGTATCTTCTGCTAGGCATGGTTCTGCGCGTTACAACATACATGGCGCACGGCATGCCGGAAACATATACGGCATTTTTTTATGCTGCCCGTTCTCCCTTTCATTGCTGCCTTGATCCGCTGCTCGTCGGTGTGGCAATTGCTTTTTTCGAAAACTATCAGCGCCGTCATGGCCTTGATTTACAGCGTACGGCCCGGATCGTTTTTGCCCTGTCCGCCATCGTGCTTATACTTCTTATGGGTACAAGCCATCTTCTGGGAGAGATTGGTCTCTATGACGCGTCTTTCCAGCCGCTGTTGATTGCCTGCATTATGGGCGGGCTGGTCTGGTCCGGAACGATGGGGGGTGCACCGCAGGTGATGAGCATTCGGCCTTTACGGTTCATCGCCCGCATTTCCTACGGACTTTATTTGGTTCACCTACCACTCTTCCCGCTCAGTTATTATATTGCGGGCCAGATAACGGGACCTGAAGGCCCCCTTGCCTTTATCGGAACATTCATGGTCATCTTCCTAACCATCAGTTGCGGAATGGCAACCATCCTTTATTTCATTGTTGAAAGGCCTTTTCTAAAACTGAAAGACAGGATGAAGTAAATAATATGGTGACAGTATAAAACAGCAAAAATTTTACAAATGCAGCGGTTTGGATTATTGCTTTGCACCCGACTGAAACCGAGTACGCCACATGTCTGCATCGAAACTGATCCGCCCGGATATTGAATACAAAAATAGCTTTCTGGATGCCTTGCGTGAATATCATGCAGAGGGCCGCCAGCTCTATAACGACATCAACCGGGTCAGCCACGATTTTCCTGCCTTTGTCGAAGCCCTGCGGGCGGAACGCGGCTATCCGCACCAGCCCTTTCAGGACTGGGTCGAACCCGTGCCGGAAACGGTTTTATGGTTGGTCAAGGATGATGAATATATCGGCACGGCTGATATACGACATCGGCTGAACTGGCATCTTGAAAAATGGGGCGGCAATATCCACTTCGCCATCCGGCCCAGTATGCGCAACCGGGGTTTCGGCAAAAAAATCCTGACCAAGACCAAGCCTTTTGCCAATTATCTCGGCCTAGAAAGGGCGCTGATTACCGTTGCACCCGACAATGCCCCGGCCCTTGCGGTGGTCGAATTTTGCGGCGGTGAATTTGCCAATGAGCTGCATGAGACCGACCAGTTCCCGGCGCGGCGGCGTTACTGGCTGGATTGCACCTGACCGGGGGATTCCGGTCATGATTACGCCTGATTTCTCTGCAAAACTGCGGGAGTTTCCTTGATATTTTAAGGAAAATGGCCTAACGAAAACGACATCATGGCACGGAAACCCCGGACGAAACGAAAAACATCTTCGCGAAAGAAGAAAAAATCAGGCCTGAAGCCCTTTCTGCTTCACGGCCTGCGCTGGACCTTCGTCCTCGGGCTGTGGGCAAGTATCGCGCTGGGGTCTTTGGTTGCGTGGTATGCGCTGGAGCTCCCGTCGATTATTGAAAAACCCGGTTTCGAACGAAAACCCGCCATCACGCTCAAGGATGAAGACGGTGCCACCATCGCCCGCTACGGCGAACTGAAAGGCGTCAGCCTGACGGTAGCTGAATTGCCTCCGCACCTGATCTACGCCGTCCTTGCGATTGAGGATCGCCGTTTCTACCAGCATTTCGGACTTGATCCGGCAGGATTGCTTCGCGCTGTGGCCCGCAACACCATGGAAGGCCGCGTGGTTCAGGGCGGCTCCACCATCACCCAGCAACTGGCGAAAAACCTGTTTCTCAGCCGTGAACGCACCCTGAAGCGGAAGATTCAGGAAGCCCTGCTGGCGCTCTGGCTGGAACATAAACTGACCAAGGATGAAATTCTGGCAGCCTATCTGAACCGCGTCTATCTCGGGTCCGGCACTTACGGGGTCGAGGCGGCGGCGCAAACCTATTTCAACAAATCCGCCCGCGATATCAACCTGCGCGAATCTGCAACACTGGCGGGCCTGTTAAAAGCCCCCTCGCGCTATTCTCCGACCAGCAATCCGCGCCTGTCGCAACAACGTGCGAATACGGTGATTGCCGCGATGAAGGATGCCGGATACCTCAGCGATGCGGATTCTGCGGGCAAGACAGACGCCCCGCCCCTGCCTGCGGAAAAACCCGGCGGCGCGGACGGCGATTCCGTTCGCTATTACACCGACTGGGTTACGGGCGATCTCGACAAGCTGATTGGAACGCCCGGAGAAGATATCATCATCGACACAACACTGGTCCCGGAGATCCAGCAAGCCGCAGAAGAATCCCTCAACCGCATCCTCGAAGCGGAAGGTGCCGAAAAAAACGTGACACAGGGCGCGATTGTCGTCATGGCGCGTGACGGTGCAATCCTCGCCATGGTGGGCGGGCGCGACTATGCCAAAAGCCAGTTCAACCGTGCCGTTCAGGCCTACCGTCAGCCAGGGTCGTCGTTCAAGCCGGTGGTCTACCTGACCGCGCTGGAACGCGGGTATACGCCGGGCTCCATCGTCATCGACCAGCCGATTACCACAGGGCGCTACCGTCCGACCAATTTTAAAAACGAATATTACGGTGAAATTCCGCTCTACGCAGCGCTGGCGTATTCCCTCAACACCATTTCCTACTCTCTGGCACGCGATATCGGGATCGGTTACGTCATCGGCACGGCGCGACGCCTGGGGATCGAGGCGGAGTTACAGCGCGACCTCAGCCTCTCTCTGGGCAGCAGCGGCATTCCGATGATCCAGATGGTGACCGCCTACGGCACCATCGCCAATGACGGTTATGCCGTGAAGCCTTATGCCATCCGCCGTATCACCGACAAGGACGGGAGGCTGATTTATCAGCGTACCGACAGGTCGTTGCAATCGGGCCGGTCGATGTTCGACCCGCACACCATCGCCCAGCTTCAGGGCATGATGCGCGGGGTCACGGAATTCGGCACAGGTCAAGGGGCAAGGATGGGACGTTCTGTCATGGGAAAAACCGGAACCTCGCAGGATTTTCGCGATGCATGGTTTACCGGTTTCACCGACCAGTTTATCGCCAGCGTCTGGGTTGGCAATGACGACAACACCTCCATGAAACGTGTGACCGGAGGATCGATCCCGGCGCGTATCTGGCGTGAAGTCGTGACAGTCGCGCATGATACCAAGGGCAGAAGCTGGATGTCGCCGCCCGTTACAACATCGTGGGGGGAGGATCCGGATGCGGCATATCGGCCACCGCAGCAGGGCCAGAGCGGCGAATTCGGGGGTCTCCTCCGCCGCTTGCTGGATTCCGGCCCGCAAACGGCCCCAATAGCAGAAAATATTATTGCCACCCCGACGATTGATCCGATCCGTATCCCGGTGTCGCAACATATCCGCGACCAGTCGAAAGACTGGAAACTGAACGATTAAGCGCAAAAGAAAAGGGAGGAAGCGCAGCGGCCTCCCCCCTTTCGCGTTTTGCCGTTTCATCCTTGGGAAATGATCCGGACATGACCGACGCTGGAATCGTCAGTTCACAAACACACTCTCGTTAAACATTGCGTAATGCACCGGGAGGGGACCAAAACGTTCTTCGTCGGTTGCCTTCCAGTGATCTTTCAGCATCATGACCGTTTGCGGCAAGGCCCCGGCAACACCGTTTCCATCCCATGTTTTTCGCATGATGCACCTGTCGCAAAATTCGAGGAAAGCCCCCGGAAACGCCTTGCGGGGAGCGCGCAGCCCCAGATCGACGAGAGTCTTGGCAACCAGCGCATCCGCAATATCCAGCATATCGGCGGTAAACTGTATGGCAGACAGGATCTTTATTTCCATCCTGCTGTTCGGGACATCGCGCAAATGGCGCATGAACCGTGCATAGATCTCCATCTCGAAACGGGTATCCTGCCCCGCCCCCAAATCCGCGAGCGCTGGCGGCATGGGCAGAATAACCCGTTCCTTGATGTGAGTCTTGTGAGGGACACTGTGTGAAAAACTGTTTGCGATATCGTCAGCCCGTTTGGTGATGCCCATTGTCGTTGTCATGCGATCCTCCGTTTATATATCCCGCAACTTTTTGCTGCTTGTCTGTATGCTGTGCGGGCTTGATTTCAGAATGTCGTTCAAACGTTAAACGAATCTTAAAATGCGACTGATTCACCAGAATCACGCGATTCAGTTGTGGATAAGCATACAGGCGGGAAGATTCTGGATACGGGGATCAACACTTGAGCGAAAACCGGGCCGGGAACGCCCGGCGAATCGGCTGCCCTCACCCCTGCCGCAATGTTTTGATTGCCGATGTGGCCAAAACGTCGGCGCGTTCGTTTTCGGGATGACCGGCATGCCCCCTGACCCAGTGGAAACGCACATCGTGTTTCTGGATCAAGGAATCAAGCTCTTTCCACAAATCCTGATTTTTGATCCGCGACGGCCAGCCCTTGGCTTTCCATCCGGCCATCCACTGGGTGACGCCAAGCTGCAAATACTGGCTGTCTGTATACAAATCGACGCGGCACGGCCTTTTGAGGCTTTCCAGCCCACGAATTGCCGCCGTCATTTCCATGCGGTTATTCGTCGTTGCCGCCTCAGCCCCGGACATCTCCTTTTCGACGCCGTTATAACGCAATATCGCGCCCCACCCGCCGGGTCCGGGGTTGCCGCTACAGGCCCCGTCCGTAAACAATTCAACACGCGATGTCATGATTTTGGTGCCATTGCAGTTTTTTCAGATATTCCACCGGGTCTTTTGGTGTGACCATAGCCCCCGGCGGGAAAAATACGCCGTCATGCAGGCGCGTCAGCAAAAACCGCATCGCCGCCCCCCGGCACAACACATTGAACAATTCTTTTTCCGCCGCGTTCAAATCTCTTTCCGCCGTATACGCCGTCAGGATAGCCCGCAAGCGCGGCGCGACCATATTGTGTTCTTGGTCAAAACACCACGCATTGATGACAATGGCCAGATCATAGGCCAGAAAATCGGTACAGGAAAAATAAAAATCGATCACGCCGCTGATGCGGCCATCCTGAAAAAAGACGTTATCAGGAAACAGGTCTGCATGAACCGCCGCCCGCGGCAAATCGTCTTCTCCGGGCCATCTTCGTTCCAGTACCGTGATTTCATCAGCAATCGTTTTCGCCAGCCCGGAGACAACCCCGTCCGCATGAGACGCCGTCTTTTCCGCCAGTTCTTTCCAGCCTGAAAGTGAAAGCGCATTTTTACGATAGCCGGAAAAACCCATCGCCACCCGGTGCATCCGCCCCAGTATCACACCCAGCTCAGCGCAATGCATGGCTGTGATTTCATCCGCGGTGATGTCCCGCCCTGCGAGAAACGTCACAATCGCCGCCGGGCGGTCGCATAACCGCCCGATCATTTCCCCCGCACGATTCCCGACCGCACAGGGGCTGGAAATGGAATGCGCCGCCAGATGGCCGGAAAATGCGAAAAAAAACGGGATGTCTTGCGGGTCGATCTCTTTTTCAAACAGAGTCAGAATAAAAACATCCCCCGTTGCCATCTCCAGCCGATAATTCGTATTCTGCACCCCTTGAAGAATACCGTGAAACGACTTCAATTCCGGCAGGTCGTATCCTGACAGGAAATTCCGGAGTTCAGTTTCGGGGACGGGGGTATAAACGGCCATGGCAAAGTATAACCGGACAACCCGCCCGATCAACCGGTATCTTTTTTATCAAAAAACGAATCCTGCGCCGTCAGGATATGCGGCACCTTGAACACGACGTTCTCGTCGGTAATGCGCACTTCCTCGACATGCACATCGAATCTCTCGCGGCAGGCGGCAATCACCTCCTCCACCAGAACATCCGGTGCCGATGCGCCCGCCGTCAGACCGAGCGTGGCAACATCGCCAAAACCGGACCAGTCAATATCTGCCGCGCGCTGGATCAACGCAGCGCGGGGGCACCCGGCCGTCTGCGCAACTTCGGCCAGACGGTTTGAATTCGACGAATTCGGCGCGCCGATCACCAGCAACATGTCCGACCGCACCGCAATCGCCTTGACCGCCGCCTGCCGGTTGGTCGTGGCGTAGCAGATATCTTCCTTGTGCGGCCCTTCGATATGGGGAAAGCGTTCGATCAGCGCCGCCACGACTGCCGCCGTATCGTCAACCGACAGGGTCGTCTGGCTGCACCATGCCAGATTGGCGGGATCGGCAACATCCAGCGCGGCAACATCGGCAACCGTTTCCACCAGAACGACCGCGCCTTCCGGCAGTTGCCCCATCGTGCCGATCACCTCCGGGTGTCCCCTGTGGCCGATCAGGACGATCCGCTTGCCGTTCCGGTGGTGGCGCTCCGCTTCACGGTGGACCTTGCTGACCAGCGGGCATGTAGCGTCGATAAAAAACATCTGTCTTTTTTGCGCGGCTTCCGGCACCGCCTTCGGCACGCCATGGGCAGAAAAGACCACGGGCTGCCCGTCATCGGGAATCTCGTCCAGTTCTTCGACAAAAACAGCGCCCTTGGCGCGCAGGCCGTCAACAACGAAACGGTTATGCACGATTTCGTGCCGGACATAAACTGGCGCTCCGAATTTTTTCAGGGCCAGTTCGACAATCTGGATCGCCCGGTCCACCCCGGCGCAAAACCCGTTCGGGGCGGCCAGCAAAATGGTTAACGATCGCTTTTCAACAGCATTTTCCATTGCTTTGGTATAAGTCATGCAAAGAATTTAATCCACACCCTTGAAGCCTGCCCGGACCCCCGCTACTGTGATCCTCTGGCTTCAGGGGGAAAAGATGATGAACACGCGCTTTGTATTTCTGGCGGCGATGGCGGCCACGGGACTGACGCTCGGTGCCTGCGAAACGGTTCAACGCGATATTCAGGCCAGCGTAACTGACACCAGAACAATTTTCACCGATTTCAGGATGGAAAAACTTCTGGCCGCCGCCCCGGTCAGGCCGCAGGATACGCGCGCCCTGATTGCAGAATCCGGCGGCTTCAATGCCGTTCGCACGGAAATGCAGGTTGAGGAACATATACTGACTGGCGACAACAAAATAATTCCCGTCCCCGGACACCGCCCCGACCGCACAACAGAGGTGATTGCACAAGCCGCATCCCCGTCCTGCCCCGATGTCCGGATCGTCAGCGACCTTAATCAGGTGCACCAGTTCAACGGCGGGAAGGCCGACCCGCTGGAATCCGTCTCCTCGATCCGGCTGCAAGACATTGCGGAGGATTGCTGGATTGGCGCAAAAAACATCTCCGTTGAAATAACACTCGCTTTTGAAGGCGTGCTGGGGCCAAAGGGGAAGGCCCGCGAAACGGACAAGCCCAGTTTTGCCTACCCTTATTTCGTCGCCATCACCAACGCGCAAGGAAACATCGTCGCCAAGGAAGTCTTTGCCGTTACCCTGACCTATGACGATGGAAAAACAGAAGATACAAAAATCGAAAAAGTGCGGCAGGTTATCCCAATAGCTCCCACCGACATGAAGAATTACAAAATTCTTGTCGGTTTCCAGTTAAATGACGAAGAACTGGCGTATAACCGTACCATCCGTTCCGATGCAATAAATTTGAATGCTATCAGACCCGCCGCACGGACATACGCAACGCCTTAAGTGCCAGAGAAACCATACGTCTGACCGTATATGCCCAAACGATCATTCCTCCACGCAAGGATGCGCTTTTTCCACGTTTGCGCAAGATATCGCGTGTTTCCATGATTCCAAAATAAACGTGATAGGGGGTCGTTGCTGGCATGTAATCCGTGGCCGGAGACAAATCACAATGCAGCCATTCCACCCAAAATCCCCGCTCTTGCATATACCTCGCGCGGAACACATGGATCATGCGCACGGCCCGGGCCTTCAAAAAAGCCTTTTTGTCTTGCATCGTGCTCAGCATCAAAACATTGGCTTTCAGGGATTCGGTAAACGGCCAGATACGTTTTGTATCCACCAGAATGCGCCCGGATGGATCAAGAACATCATAAATTCCACCTTTCTCTTCATCCCACCCGTAGCGATTAGCCCATTCAAGCAAGGCTCTGCACGCCATGTCATGGCGTGATGGATCATTATGGACCTGTGCATGTTTTTTCAGCAACCAGACCCATTCGAAATAATGCCCCGGTTCAACCCGATGCCCGGTTTCCGGGTCCGGCGTCAGATCGGATGCAAAGAATTCAACCAATGCATTTTGATCGCGCAGATAAAAATGGACATAAAATAAAGTCACCATTTCATCAGCCATCGCACGAAAGTCAGAATTTCCCCAAGTGTCATAGGCAAACAAGCATGCTTCAAGTAAATGCATATGCGGATTCTGGCGGCGCATTCTTGGAACGACATCCAAATTCCGATCCAACGCCTCAACTAGACCCGGCAGGCCTTTAATGCGAAAATACAAATTAATAAAGGACAGTGTTTTTATGGCGATGTCACGGGCGCGCGGGTCTTGGGTAACACTAAAATAATGGGAGCAGCCAAAGATAACAAAAGCCAGCGTGTAAAGATCTGATGTTTCATCAAGCGGGCGTCCCTCATCATCAAGACTATACCGCCAGCCGCCGGTGTCCGGCATATGGTAGGCGCTCACAATAAAATCAAACGCCCGCGACAGGATTTTTCGAGGAACGATTCCCGGATGTTCATGTGCCGCATGACAATAAATGGAAAGTTGTCGGCACTGTGATAAAAGCCGTCTTGCGCCCATCAGCCTCGGTTTGAAATCCGGCCCCAACCGTTCATAAAACCCTCCGGTTTCCGGATCGATAAAAGCACCATGCCACTTCGGCAGCCAGCGAAACTGAAGCTGTGCAGCTAAATATTCCACAATCGTCAGCATTCCCGCATCCACGGGCAAAGATTGACACAGACAAGCACTTTGCGCAAAATCTTTTCATGATGGTTGCCATATACACTCACCGCTCGGGCCTGAAACACGATACCGGACCCAGCCACCCGGAATGCGCGGCCCGGCTACAGGTTTTGCTGGATTTGTTTGAAGATCAAAACATGCCCGTCATCTGCGCACCAGAAGCCGAACTCGAATGGATCGCGCGCGCGCATCCGGTGCGCCATATCGACGCGCTGATGGATGCGATGCCCGATAGCGGTCTTGTACAGATCGACGCCGACACCATTGCATCGCCCGGCACATGGCTGGCTGTCCTGCATGCTGCCGGAACGGTGTGTCAGGCCGTGACGGATGTGATTGGCGGTGCGCCGAAACGCGCCTTTTGCGCCGTGCGCCCGCCGGGCCACCATGCCGAACCTGCCCGCGCGATGGGATTTTGCCTGTTCAACAATATTTTTATCGGCGCGCTGCACGCACAGGCAAGAGGTCTTGAAAAAATTGCCATTGTCGATTTTGACGTTCATCACGGCAACGGCAGCGATGCAATGGCGCGGCTGCACGACAATGTATTTTATATCTCCAGCCACCAATGGCCGCTCTACCCCGGAAGCGGCGGTCCGCAAGATCAGGTTCCCGGGCGGGTGCTGAATATCCCCCTGCCCGCCGGAAGCGGGTCTGCCGATTTCCGAAAAGTTTATGAGGAGCAAGTTTTCCCGGCACTGGAAAACAACGTGCCGGACC
Organism: uncultured Micavibrio sp.; assembly: GCA_964400125.1. Taxonomy (GTDB): domain Bacteria; phylum Pseudomonadota; class Alphaproteobacteria; order Micavibrionales; family Micavibrionaceae; genus Micavibrio. The sequence continues at coordinate 121,000 of CAYNSR010000006.1, forward strand.
TGCTGATGCTTTCTGCCGGGTTCGACGCGCATCGCGACGATCCGCTGGCGCAGATGAATCTGTGTGAAGAGGATTTCGGCTGGGTGACACGAGAACTCTGCCGCATCGCGGATCGGCATTGCGGCGGTCGGGTGGTCTCCGTACTGGAGGGAGGCTATAACCTGACCACCCTCAAGGGGTGCGTTGCGGCACACATCGCCGCATTATCTGATTCAGCCTGATTGCTGGCCTAATTAACGTGAAGGTCGCTACGCAGACGGGCGCGACCGTTAAAAAGGCGGTTCACCTCGTCCTTATGGATACGGCGCTTGACCTGCTTGACCTGCCAAGTCAGAAAGTCCATTTTTTTCAATGCATTGTCCTGATTGTTGCCAGTCTGTGCGTTCATTTCTACCTCCCGATACATATTTCATAACTCTCCTATAATGGTACTGCATATTGCCCTGTTCGCGCCCTGCAAAGAATTGAGAGCAGAACTCCGCCTCACGCATGGGAAAGACTTGAGGAATCCGCCGTACTGTCCTACACTCCCCGCGCACTTTCATTATTAAAATCAGTTGGTTGTCATGAGCAGCAAAAACGCCACCGCCGTTGAATCCCTGTCCTTCGAATCCGCGCTCACGGAACTGGAGACAATCGTGCGGGATCTCGAGACCGGCAAGGCCGCGCTCGAGGACTCCATTTCCGCCTATGAACGGGGTATAGCCCTGAAGAAGCATTGCGAAGGCAAGCTGCGGGAAGCGCATGCCAAGATTGAAAAAATCACGATCGGCCCGGACGGGAAAGTCTCGACCGCGCCGTTCGATCCGGAATAATCACCCACAGGAGTTTGCTTTCAAATGGCCCCTTCACCACGCGACGCCAGCCCAAGTCTGCAAGAACGCATGAATGACGTTGTCGAAGGCGTCAATAAAACGATTGCCCGCCTGCTGCCGGAAACAGACCTGCCGGAAGCACTCCTTTACGAAGCGATGCGCTACGGCGTTCTGAATGGCGGGAAACGCCTGCGTCCGTTTCTGGTGATGGAATCCGCCGCCCTTTTCGGCGTTGACGCCCTGCGCGCCCGCCGCGTGGCCGCTGCGGTGGAATTCGTCCATTGCTATTCGCTGATCCATGACGACCTTCCGGCGATGGATAACGCGCAACTGCGCCGTGGCAAACCCGCCGCGCATATCGCCTTTGACGAAGCCACCGCCATTCTTGCCGGTGATGCACTGCTGACTCTGGCCTTCGAGATTTTGACAGAACCCGACACCCATGAAGACCCGCGTGTACGCTGCGAACTGGTTAGTCTGCTGGCCAAGGCTGCCGGAGGCCATGGGCTATGCGGCGGTCAGATGCTGGATATCATCGGTGAAAAAAACGACTTCGATCTCGGGACGATCAGCCGCCTGCAACGGATGAAAACCGGCAAGCTGATTTCCTTCGCCTGCGAAGCCGGGGCCATCCTCGGCAAGGCCAATGAGCCGCACCGCAAGGCCTTGCTCAACTACGCCAACGATCTCGGCCTCGCCTTTCAGGTCACGGATGACATTCTCGATGTCGAACAGACATCCAATGTCACCGGCAAGGACAGCGGCAAGGACGCGCAGTCCGGAAAATCCACTTTCGTTTCGACGATGGGGAAAGAACAGGCCCAGGCCCGCGCCGAGATGCTGGTGCAACAGGCCAAACGCCATTTGAATATTTTTGAAGACCGCGGCGAAATCCTGAAGGAAATGGCGCAATACGTTTTACAAAGAAGGGCCTGATACGTTACAGGCGGCCGGATGGGTATGAAAAAAGAAAATGTGCGCCAAAATCAGAACATTGCAAATTTCCACCCTCACGGGAAAGGTGGAGGTTCCCTGCTGGATTCCGTTCACATCCCCGCCGACATACGCGGATTTTCCGACGACCTACTGAAACAACTCGCCGACGAACTCCGGATGGAAACCATCAATGCGGTCTCTGCCACTGGCGGGCATCTGGGCGCGGGGCTGGGCGTGGTCGAACTGACGGTTGCGATCCACGCGGTTTTCAACACCCCTGACGACCGCCTGATCTGGGATGTCGGACATCAATGTTATCCGCATAAAATCCTGACCGGGCGGCGCGACCGCATCCGCACCCTGCGTCAGGGCGAAGGGCTGTCCGGTTTCACCAAACGCAGTGAGTCTGAATATGACCCGTTCGGGGCGGCGCACTCTTCCACCTCAATCTCCGCCGGCCTCGGCATGGCCGTCGCACGCGACCTTTCAGGCGGCGACAACCATGTCGTTTGCGTTATCGGCGACGGCGCAATGAGTGCAGGCATGGCCTATGAGGCCATGAACAATGCCGGGGCGATGAAGTCGCGCCTTGTCGTCATCTTGAACGATAACGAAATGTCGATTGCGCGGCCCGTCGGCGCGCTCAGTAAATACCTGACGCGACTGGTGTCTTCCCGCGCCTATATCGGTGCCCGGGAAACGGGGAAAAAAGTCGTCGATATGTTCCCACCGCCCTTGCGCCACGCGGTCAAACGCGCCGAAGAATCCGCCCGCATGGCGATGGGCACCGGGACGCTGTTCGAAGAGATGGGATTTTATTACATCGGCCCCGTGGACGGCCACAACATCGACCATCTGCTGCCTATTTTACGCAATGTGCGCGACGGCCTACATCCCGGCCCTATCCTGATTCACGCCATCACCAAAAAGGGCAAAGGCTATGCCCCGGCGGAAAGCTCCGCCGACAAAATGCATGGTGTAACGAAATTCAACGTCATCACCGGCGAACAAAGCAAGGCAAAGACCGCCGCCCCCAGCTATACAAAAGTTTTTGCACAAAGTCTGATCGCCGAAGCCCATGCCGACCCGAAAATCGTTGGCATCACCGCTGCCATGCCTTCGGGCACGGGGATGGACCTGTTCGGATACGAATTCCCGGATCGCATGTTCGATGTCGGCATCGCGGAACAACACGCCGTCACCTTTGCCGCCGGACTGGCGGCGGAAGGGTACAAACCTTTTTGCGCAATTTATTCCACTTTCCTGCAACGCGCCTATGACCAGGTGGTGCATGACGTTGCCCTGCAAAATCTCCCCGTGCGTTTTGCCATGGACAGGGCGGGACTGGTCGGGGCCGACGGTGCCACCCATGCAGGGGCCTTCGATATCGCCTATCTTGGCTGCCTGCCGAATATGACCCTGATGGCGGCGGCCGATGAACTGGAACTGATGCACATGATTGCGACCGCCGCCGCGCATGATTGCGGCCCGATTGCGCTGCGCTATCCACGCGGCGACGGAATCGGACACGATCTGCCCGCGCGCGGCACGCCGTTGCCGATCGGGAAGGGTCGCGTCCTGCGCGAAGGAAACGATGCAGCCCTGCTGTCTTACGGCACGCGCCTGCGTGAATGCCTGCTGGCGGCGGATATGCTGGCCGAAAAGGGAATATCTGTCACCGTTGCCGATGCACGCTTTGCCAAGCCGCTGGATATGGACCTGATCGCGCAACTGGTCAAAAATCACCCTGTACTGGTTACCATAGAGGAAGGCTCCATTGGCGGGTTCGGCGCACTTGTTCTTCAGACCCTGACGAATACGGGCATGCTCGACCGCAGCGAATGCCGCATGCGCACCATGACCCTGCCCGACAGATTTCAGGATCACCACACGCCGGAACGGCAATACGCCGAAGCGGGCCTTCTTGCGGGCGATATTGTAAATATCGTCAGGAAAATCCGCAGCAAGGGGTGATTACAGGGCATAAATCGAAGAAAATGCTTGGGTTTCATGCCCTCCCGCTCTAAATTCGGACCCATGATTTTAACAAAACCAACAATCGTCCTGTTCGATATGGACGGCACGACCGTTCGGCATATCAATCCCCGCCTGCTGCATGTTCTGGAACGGCTGGATGATGCCTCGCACAAGGCCGCGAAATATTTCTCCGGCGTTTTTCGCCGCCGTATCGACGTTATGCCGCTGGTGGAATTTCGCAACGGCAAACGTCCAAAGCTGCTGGTGCACCGCGCCCTGCATAAAATCCGCCGCAAGGATGTCGAGGAGATTGTCGAGCCCTGCCCCGGAATCTATGCCGTTCTCGACCTGCTCAAGGCAAATAATATCCCCATGGGCATCGTCAGCAACGGTCTGGGCAAGGGATACGGCCACGAGATTTTACAAAAATTCGATCTCGAACAATATTTCGGCGTGACTATCTTTCGCGAAGACATCACCCGGTCGAAGCCTTTCCCCGACCCCCTCCTGCAGGCCGTACGGAAATTAGCCGTGCCGCCTGCGGAAAACGATGTCATCTGGTATATTGGGGATCGCCACAAGGACGTCATGGCCGCGCTGGCGGCGCAAGAATACCTGCCCTGCCCGATCCACCCTCTGGCCTACGGCCTGAATGCGTCGATTGCGGTGCTGGAACATAATGTCGGGGTAGACCATATCGTTATGGCCTATGCCGATCTGGAAACACGACTGAAACAAATATTCCCGGCTAATCCGCAACGCGCATCAGCACAGGATCATAAACAGACAGGCTGAGTGGCGTGATCGCACTTATTTTTTGCCCGATCATCGCAACAAGGGCCACAACGAACCGGTCCATGAGCACATCAATCTTCAAAAGCTCCAGAACCCGGTCAAACGATGTCCTCGGGCGCGGCAATTCTACCAGTTGAATCTGGTGCCTGTCCTGCGCCCCGGCCAGCGTCGCCGCATGGTCGAGCGCCATGTCCAGCCCGCCGATTTCATCGACTAACCCGATTCCTACCGCCTGTTTCCCGGTCCAGACACGGCCCCGGGCGATTTTTTCAACCTGCTCCGCAGTCAAATGCCGCCCGTTTGCGACGCGCCCGGTAAAGGCGGCATAAATGGAATCAAGCATTGCGTTCATCCGTTCATCGGCGGACTCCGAAAACGGCGCGGTGAAGGAATTCAGATCGGCGTTTTTCCCAATCTGCACGCCTTCCCATGTCACGCCGATTTTTTTCATCAATGCGCTGGCTTCGAATTTCCCCGACGCCACACCGATCGATCCGGTCAAGGTCGATGGCAGGGCAAAAATACGGCTGGCGTCGACGGCAATCCAGTATCCACCGGACCCGGCCATCGGCCCCATGGAAACAACCACAGGCTTGCCTGCCGCCCGCGCCCGTTCCACCGCCCGGCGTATGGTCTCCGATGCCGTCGGCGACCCGCCGGGACTGTCGATCCGCAGGACAATCGCCGCAATGCGTTCATCCCGGACGCCTTTCATAATGGCTCCGTAAACCTTGTCTGCGGCCATGATCTGCTCGCTCATGCCGCCGCCATGCTTGTTGGGAACGATCGTGCCGACAGCATGAACAAACCCCACCATCGGTGCGTTTTCCGCCGCCCCGGGCAGGACGTTGTCGAAATACCGGGCCATATCGTAATTTTTGACTGCTTTATCTTCGGGATCGCCCGTGAGCATCTTACGAATTTCGGAGAAAAGTACATCGCCATAGTCGACGCGATCAACCAGCCCCGCCGCAAGCGCTTCATCGTCCGTAAAAATCGCCTGATCGACGGCAAGGCGCAGTTGCGCAACATCGATTTTCCGGTCCGCAGCCACATCGGCAAGAATGCCATCCAGAATGTCGTGCATCAATGATTGCATCATTTCACGGTTTTCCGGCGACATGCCGTCGCGCGAGACGGATTCCATCACGCTTTTATATTCCTTGCGTTGGTAGAATGCGGCGCTGATCCCTATTTTTTTGAGTGTTTCCTTAACAAACGGCATTTTTGCATCGATGCCGGGCAGATCGACAAACCCCACAGGCTGGAGCCATATCTGGTCGAAAGCCGCTGCCAGATAATATGGCCCCATCCCGCCCCCGACTTCGGCATAAGACGGGCTGAAAGCATAAGACGGCTTGCCGCTGGCGCGGAAGCGCGCGATCGCCGCACGCAATTCCTGTACCTGTGCCACACCAATATCGCCACCTTCTATCAAAACCACCAATGCCATGACGCGCGGGTCGGTCGCCGCATGATCGAGAACACGAACCATGTCGTGAACGGAAAGCAAAGACGGACCGAAAGCGGGAATATCCAGAAAATTGTCACTGACGGCAATCTCATCCAGACCGGAATCCAGCCGTAACGTCAAAATCATCTTCTCCGGCAAAGGCTGCTTCACCCCTGCGGCAAGACCGGCAACGAAGCTTGCAACCATAGACACCAGAAAAATCGCGCCGATGAAAGTGGCCAGACCGCGCAGGAAAGATAAAAACCTGAACCGATGCAAAAACCGCCGCCACAGCGGCATTTTCCGGACACCCGATTTCGGCGTCACAAACAGCGACCCCGGACGGCCCCAGCGCTTTTTCATGTCAGAACCCCTAAAACACTACAAACATTGCGCCTTGTGACGTAGCCAATGATCGGCAAGGACGCACGCCACCATCGCTTCGACAATCGGCGCACCGCGAATCCCGACGCACGGATCGTGGCGGCCCTTGGTAACGATATCGGTCTCATTACCCTGAAGATCAATCGTCTGCTTCGGGGTCAGAATGGAGCTGGTCGGTTTGAAGGCCAGCCGCGCGACAATATCCTGCCCTGTGGAAATACCGCCGAGGATGCCCCCGGCGTGATTGCTCAGGAAAACAGGACGGCCGTCCGGCCCCATGCGGATATCATCAGAATTTTCTTCGCCGCCCAGCATAACGGAATCAAACCCCGCGCCGATTTCAACGCCCTTCACCGCATTGATCGACATCAACGCCTTGGCCAGATCGGAATCGAGCTTGTCGTATACCGGCGCACCCAGCCCCGCCGGGACACCGCTGGCGACGACCTCGATGACAGCCCCCGCGCTTGACCCGGCCTTGCGCTGCGCGTCGAGAAATTCTTCCCACACCGGCACAATAGCGCGGTCCACGGTAAAGAACGGATTATCGTCCAAAATCGACCAGTCCCAATTGTCCCGATTGATTTTATGCGGCCCGATCTGCACGACGGCCGCGCGGATGGTAACGTCCGGCACGATTTTACGCGCGATCGCCCCCGCAGCCACGCGCATGGCCGTTTCCCGTGCGCTCGACCGCCCGCCGCCGCGATAATCGCGGATGCCGTATTTTTGCTGGTAGGTATAATCAGCATGGCCGGGACGAAATTTATCCTTGATGTCGGAATAATCTTTCGATTTTTGATCGGTATTTTCAATCAGCAGGGAAATCGGCGCGCCGGTGGTCTGCCCGTCAAAAACACCGGATAAAATTTTAACCTGATCGGGTTCCTGCCGCTGGGTCGTGAACCGCGACTGACCGGGTTTGCGCCTGTCCAGAAAGGGTTGGATATCTCCCTCGCTCAAGCTTATGCGCGGCGGCACACCATCCACCACACAACCAATCGCCGGTCCGTGGCTTTCGCCCCAGCTTTGATATTGAAACAATGTGCCGAAACGGTTTCCACTCATGATCTACACTACCTTCTTTCGAAGGGCGAGTGTACAATAGAAAATCGCCTAGCTCAAAGCCTTGAAAGCGACAGATCGCGTAAGGGGGGAGAAATGCGCGGCATGCTTAGTCACCAAAACATGCGCATATCGGGCAGTTTCCTCAGGAGTGTAATCCAGTTTCTCCATCACCATTTTTGCATGGTCTCGCCTCCATTGCCAGTACAACGGAGGGGCGACTATGTATCCGGCTGGAGCGCGGTGACGGGCATCCTCCCTATGTGAATAATCATAGATCCGGGCAATATCCTGCATCACATCGACAGATGCACCCTGCATTTTCTTGGCCGCATCCCACGGCAAATCAAAAAAAGATGTAACATCGTCGATGAACCGATTGTGCTTTTGCTCGGCGGTAGGCTCCGGGGCTTTTGGTGGGGCCGTTTTCGCCCATAGACTGGTTATATTCGTTATAAATGACATGACATACCTCCTTGTTTAGGGCGTGTTAGCACCCTAGGAACATTTCGTCAAATTCACATCTTGTTGCTAAATATTTTTCATAACAATATCCGAACGCTTTTTTGTCATTGAATGCCTATCCTTCCGTTCATTAAGAGTGCTTTGAAAACCTCTGCGGTTCAGGCCGCCTCAGTCTTCCCCTTGGGCGCGATGCTTTGCAGCAGTTCCGCTGTTTCCGCCGCCGCATCGACCGATACCATGCCGACCGTGTGATAGCCGGAAACGACATGCATGGTTTCGCCCCTCACGCCGCTGCCCCGAACGGA